>NZ_JBWKRI010000003.1:0-651135 GCF_059419205.1 Variovorax sp. GW821-FHT06D12
CGACGGCGCAGGGCGCGTCGATCACGCTGCAGGATGGGGACATCACCTTCGAGTGTCCGGGGAAGATCACTTATCACTCGGTGCAGCGGAAGTTGGCTGGGCCGACGAGCCTGGGGGCCGACCTGCCGGCCTTTCCAAAGTCGGGCGGCAGCCATCGCTCTTTCGTTCTCGTGCGCGAGATCGATGGTCATCCCATACCGAAACAAAGGTACCGCATCACCCGTGCCAACGGCCAGGTCATTGAAGGGATCTCCAACGACAAGGGCGAAACAGCGATCACCGATTTCGATGGCTTCGAGACGATGAAGATCGAATTCCTCCGGACACGACACGCATGACAGACGAATCGACAAACGCAGCGCCTGCGCAGGGAGCGCCGGTCAGTGCAGAGAACTACGTGCTCGCCAACGACGATCGCGTGTCGACCGGAAAGAACTTCGACCCGCGACAGGAGTTGCTGGCCAAGTCACCGATTCCGGGCGTGATCATCCTCGTGCACGGCGTGAATTCCACGGGCGAGTGGTACGAGCAGACCGAGGCGGGTTTGTGCCAGGGCCTGATGGAGCGCCTGGGTTGGGTCGACGGCGCAGCTGCCGGCTCGACGCTGGCGGCCGTGCGATACAAGCCCGAGGTTCAACCCGATGGCAGGCTGGACCAGAGTCTCAGCACGAAGTCGTACATCGACGAAAGCAGCGAGGCGCGTTCGCCGGTGATCCGTTTTCGTTGGGGCTTCAAGGCTGCCGCGAAAGACGGCACCAACGAACAGGACAACGCCGAGTATTGGCAGGAGCGCATCTTTCTCGACGAGTTCGACGCCTGGGGCGGTGGCCCGTTTCAGAACGGCACGGCCACCTTGGCCGACATGTGGGGGCTGGGGCTGAACGACCGAGCGTTCTGGTGGATCTACACCAACATGTTGCCTGTCGAAGGGCGCGAGATCTACGCGTCGCCGCCGCGTGCCTACTTCGCACATGCGGCGCACCGGTTGAAGGAACTCATCAAGGCCATCCGCAAGGCACAACCGGATTGCCCGATCACCGTGGTCTGCCACAGCCAGGGCAACATGGTGTCGCTGGGCGCTGCATTCCTGGGGAGCAACGACAAGGAATCGGGTGGCAAGGCCATTGCCGACACCTATGTCATGTGCAACCCGCCCTATTCGACCGGGATCAACTTCATGGACAAGGTCGTGAACCGGAGCCAACGCAGCCACGCCGGGAAGAAGGGCGCCGTGACGCCCGAGGCGCGCGTCGCGACACTGAAGAATTTCATCGCGTTGGTCGAGGCCCGGGCCGCGGCGGAACAAAAGCGCGAAGAGATCAATGCCTGGCTCGGCCTGAAGGACAAGGAAAGCGGAAAGCCGCTGTGGGAGCTGGGCGCCTTCTGGGTCGACCCGCCGGAAGACCTGTCCAAGGACCGGGACAACCGAGGAAAGATCTTTCTCTATTGCAACCCGCACGACCAGGTCATCTCGGCAAGCCCGGTTCAGGGCATCGGCTGGAAGGGCCTCGATCTGGCGACCCTCAAGAAGGTCGACGCGACAGTCATGCCCGAAGGTGCGAAGGAGCCGAGCCCGGCGGGCACCATGTTCCAGCGGGTGTGGGCTCAAGCCCGGCGCGACGGCAAACCGCTGCAGGTCGGCGACAAGGCCTGGGGGCGCACCTACCGGTATCACGAGGACAACCACGACCCCAAGAAGTTCTGGGTGCCGGAGCCCGAGCATGTGAAGTACTCGCTGGACTTCAATCCCTCGCAGACCTTGCCCAGTCGGATGGTGTCGTGGCTGGCGTCACCGCTGTTCTATGTGATCACCCGCGCCATGGGCGGCATCAGTGCCAGCGCCATGCCGGACAAGGGCTATGCCGTGCCGGTCTCTGCGCCTTACTTGCGCAAGCCCGTCATGCCGCAAAGCGTTCGCTACGGAACCGTCGGAGACTTCGACCAAGGCAAGGACGGTTCGCGCGATGCCCTGAATGCTGCGAACCCCGAAACTGGAACGCTGTATGGCGGGCAGGGCAAGGGCGATGCACAAAGTCAGGGCGAGCTGATCTATGAACACAATGCGCGCGTTCGCATGCACCGCGCGCAAGGCGATATCAAGACAGACGAAGACGAACACAAAGACCGTCAGAGGATGATCAACGAGAACCCCAACGCAACGGACCACTCGACCATCCTCACCAATGCCGAGCATGCGCGGTGTGTGCTTGCGTATGACGTGGCGGTGGGGAATTGCTGGCTGAGTCGAGAGGATTGGGTGAGGTTCCGGAAGATTGCGCATTGGCGGTTTATTCCGGACAAGTTGGAGCAGGAGCCCAACAATTTCTTTTCGTACTACGCAGAAGGAAAGTACGAAGTCCCAACCGAACCAGACAAGAAAAAATCCAAAAAAACACTTCATGAGTACTACGACATCGAGCACATGCGAACCTACGCCGATGGAATCAAGGATGAACGCGAAGGCCCTCCGTTGGGCTTCCTGTATTGAGGGCATTCCATGCAGCAACGTCGAACACTTCTGACCAAGGGAGCCGTGATGGGACTACTTTCCGCCCTGGGATGGCGCAAGAATGGGGGCGAGGCGGTCGCCGCTGCATCCGTGCTTCCTTCTGCCTCCGTTGCCGTTCAGCCTGTGGCGCAACTGATCGGAGCCAACCTGATCTCGCCGCTGACGCAACGCGGCTATCCACTGGCATTCAATCTGCCAGGCTTCCTTGATCCGGGACCGCGGGGCGTGCCCCCGAAGAAGGTATGGGCCCCGGTCGACGGAACCGGCGGCACGACAAAGCGCTCGCATTTCGTCTATGTCCTGACCAGGGAAACTTGCGCCGCGTTCACTCTTCCCGTCAGCAACTACAACCGAACGACCTACGACGGTTTTCACTTTTTCCTCTGGAACGGGATCAAGATGAACGGGCTGAAGATCGTCTCGAGCTTTGAGCCGCGCTACGCAACGCCGGCGCAAGTCAACGACTTCTGGACCTCAGGCTACGGGTACTTTGGAGGCGAGTCTCAGCCTGACCTTGCCCTGGTTCCGAGTGCCGATGGCTGGCCGGGCCTCCTGGCTTCTCTTGACTACATCCGCCAAGTCCCTGGCAAGGGCATGTGGATGGCTTCGGCCGACGCGCCAAATGCGCCGAAGGACGAGCAACCCAACGAAGCCGCGGTCCTCCTGATGCTGGCCAATCCGGGTTTCGCTACTGGTCGCACGCCGTTGGTCAACTGGTATGCACCCGCTCAAGTGTCGATCGACGACATGAAGCCTGAAGCCAAGGGCGACACCAAGGCATCCATGGCCTATCGCGCGGCGATTGAGCAAGCCGCTGCCAATGCAGGCATTGCACCCAAGCAGATCGGGACCTGGGTGCGCGACGCGGGACGCGGCGCCAAGGACGCGACGGCACGACTGGTTCTGCTCACCCGTGCCCTTCATGACCTGAAGATCGATATCGATGACTTCGACGATGTCGAACAGAACGTGGACATGGTGTCGCTGCTGGGAGACCTGGGCGCCAACACTGTCAGCTTCTCCTTGCTGATGGCCAGCTATGCGGCCCATCGGCGCAACCACCCCGTGATGTACGTGAGCACGCAAGACGCTGGCTCGGCGCGCGCGATCGTGGTGCTGCCGCCGCCCAATCACACGCCGCCGCCGGAGCGCCAGGAGTTCCGCTATGCGACCACCTTCAGCCAGTTCAATCGACCGTGGTGGGGCAAGCGGTTGGATGGGAAGAAAGACATCTGAGTCTTCCCGCGGGGCATCCTCTCGGTTCTGACAGACGTTGCTGCGCCTGTCAGAACGGATAGTGCCGCGCCGTCGTCTGCACCGTAATCCACCGCAGCTCCGTGAACGCCTCGACGCCCGCCCGCCCCCCAAACCGCCCGTACCCCGACGACTTCACCCCCCCAAACGGCATCTGCGCCTCGTCATGCACCGTCGGTCCGTTGACATGGCAGATCCCCGCCTCGATGCGCTGCGCCACGTTCCACGCACGCGCCACATCGCGGCCGAACACGGCGGACGACAGGCCGAACTCGTTGTCGTTGGCCACCGCCACGGCCTCTTCCACGCCGTTCACGCGCACGACCGCCTTCACCGGCCCGAACGATTCCTCGCGGTAGATGGCCATCGCGGGCGTGACGTGGTCGAGCACGGTGGCGGGCATCAGCGTGTTCTGCGCCTTGCCGCCGCATACGAGGACCGCGCCCTTGGCGAGGGCGTCGTCGATCAGCGCGTTGCAGCGCGTCACGGCGCTCATGTCGACGACCGAGCCCAGCACGACGGGGCCTTCGCGCGGGTCGCCGAGCGGCAAGGACTGTGCGCGGGCGGCGAACTTCGAGACGAATTCGTCGGCGATGGCGTTGTCGACCACGAGGCGTTCGGTCGACATGCAGATCTGGCCCGAGTTGGCGAAGGCGCCGAAGATCGCGCCGTCCACGGCCGCGTCGATGTCGGCGTCGTCGAGCACCACGAAGGGCGCCTTGCCGCCGAGTTCGAGCACGGCGGGTTTCAGGTAGGTGGCACAGGTCTGCGCGATGAGGCGGCCCACGCGCGTGGAGCCGGTGAAGTTGACGCGCCGCACCGCCGGGTGCGCGACCATGGCTTCGACCACGGCGCCCGCGTCGGCGGGCGCGTTGGTGACGAAGTTGACCGTACCCTTGGGCAGGCCGGCCTCGGCCAGCGCTTCGATGATGAGCGCATGCGTCTCGGGGCACAGCTCGGAGCCCTTGAGCACGACGGTGTTGCCGCAGGCCAGCGGCGTGGCGATGGCGCGCGTGGCCAGGATCACGGGGGCGTTCCACGGCGCGATGCCCAGCACCACGCCTGCCGCCTGCCGCACGCCCATGGCGAGGCTGCCGGGCACGTCGGACGGAATGACTTCGCCCGCGATCTGCGTGGTGAGCGACGCGGCCTCGGTGAGGATGCCGACCGCCAGGTGCACGTTGAAGCCGGCCCACAGCGCCGAGGCGCCGGTCTCGCGCGCCATGGCCTGCACGAAGGCGTCGGCGCGCGCTTCGAGCGCGTGCGCGGCCTTGAGCAGCAGGGCGCGGCGCTCGTTGGGGCCGGTCTGCGACCAGGTGGCGAAGGCGCGCTGCGCGGCATCGACAGCGGCGACCGCGTCGGCCGGCGTGGCGGCGGGGGCGCGCGTGGCGATGCCGCCGTCCAGCGGGTTGCGGCGCTCGAAGGTGGCGCCGCCGGTGGCCGCGCGGCGTTCGCCGTCGATGAGCATGGAGATGTCGGTCATGGGTGTCCTTTGCAAGAAAGAAAGAGGAAGAGGGGTGTTCAGGCCACGCCCAGGTAGGCCTGGCGCACGGCGTCGGAATGCAGCAGCGCCTGCGCTTCGCCCGAGGCGACGACGCGCCCGCGTTCGAGCACGTAGCCGCGGTCGGCGGCCTGCAAGGCCTTGCGCACGTTCTGCTCGACCATGAGCACGGTCACGCCCTGGTCGGCGATGCGGCGCACGATGGCGAGCAGCTCGTCGACCATGCGCGGCGCCAGGCCGAGCGAGGGCTCGTCGAGCATCAGCAGGCGCGGCCCGCTCATCAGGGCGCGCGCCACGGCGACCATCTGCTGCTCGCCGCCGCTCATGGTGCCGGCGAGCTGCGTGGCGCGTTCCTTCAGGCGCGGAAAGTCATCGAAGGCGCGCGCGAGCCGCTCGGCGCGCAGCCGCGCGGGGATGAGCCAGCCGCCGAGCTCGAGGTTCTCGGTGACGGTCATCTGCGGGAACAGCTGCCTACCTTCTGCCACCAGCGCGAGGCCACGCCGCACGCAGGCTGTGGCATCGGCGGACGGCAAGGCCGCACCGTCGAGCACCGCGTCGCCCGTGCGCGGCAGCAGCCCCGCGAGCGCCTTGAGCAGCGTGGTCTTGCCCGCGCCGTTGGGCCCGAGCACGACGGTGACGCCGGGCGTCACGTCGAGGTCCAGGCCCTGGATGACCTGGAAGCCGTGGTAGCCGGCCGAGAGGCCGCGCACGGTCATGAATGTGCCGCTCATGCCGTGGCCTCCATCTCGTCGCCCAGGTAGGCCTCGATCACCTCGGCATTGCGCACGACCTCGGCCGGCGTGCCGTCGGCGATCTTGCGGCCCTGGTGCAGCACCAGCACGCGCTCGACGTACTTCAGCAGCGTGGTCACCGCGTGCTCGATCCACACGACGGCGAGGCCGTGGTCGTCGCGCAGGCGGCGGATGCGCCGCGCCATGGCATCGACCTCCGCCTCGGTGAGGCCGGCCGCCACTTCGTCGAGCAGCAGCACGCGCGGCCGGGTGCCGAGCGCCATGCCGATCTCGAGCAGCCGCTGCTGCGAGGGCGTGACGTCGGCCGCGATCTGCGTGGCGAGGCCGCCCAGGCCCAGCATGTCGAGGATCTCGCCGGTGCTGCCCAGGCCTGCGATGGGCGCGCGGCGGCGCCCCGCGAACTGCATGCCGAAGCGCACGTTGTCCTCGAGCGTCATGTCGGCCATCACGCGCGGTGTCTGGAAGGTGCGCGCGATGCCGTGGGCGGCGTACAGGTGCGGGCCGCGCCGCGTGAGGTCGACGTCGCCTTCCACCAGCAGCTGCCCCGAGGTCGGCATGACCACGCCCGAGATCGCGTTGAAGAAGGTCGTCTTGCCCGCGCCGTTGGGGCCGATGATGCCGACCAGCTCGCCCGCGTGCAGCGTGGCGCTCACGGCATCGACGGCGGTGAGTCCGCCGAAGCGCACCGTGAGGTCGCGGGCTTCGAGAAGTGGCGTGGCCTTCATGGTGCGTGCCTCCGCAACGCGGCCGCCTTGCGCTGCCACAGCGACGCGAGGCCGTTGGGCAGGTACATCACGCACAGGATGAGCAGCAGCCCCAGCACCATCATGTAGCCGTAGGGCAGCTGCAGCCGCAGCGTCTCCGAGAGCAGGCTGAACACGATGGCCGCGGCCACCGGCCCGCCGATGCTGGCGGCCCCGCCGATCATCGCGATCAGCACGGTCTGGAAGCCGATGAAGGGGCTGAACACGGCGGCCGGCTCGATGTAGGTCCAGCGCACGGCCATCGCCGCGCCGACCGCGCCGGCGAAGGCGGCGGTGAGCGCAAAGCCGGCGATCTTCACGCGGCGCGTGTCCACGCCCAGCGTCTGCGCGCGTTGCTCGTCGGCGCCGATGCCGGCCAGCGCGAGGCCGAAGCGGCTGCGCTTGACCAGCAGGGCCGTTGCAATCGCAACTCCCGCGATGGCCAGCACCGTGAGGTACACCGTTTCGTTCGACGGCACGACCGTCAGCACGCGTCCCACCGTGCCCGAGACCTGCTTTTCGACAAAGGTGACCGCATGGCGGATCAGCTCGGTCATGCCGAAGGTCAGCACCGCGAAGTAGGTGCCGCGCAGGTGCAGCACGGCCGCGCCCATCAGCACCGCCACCGCGCTCGCGATGGCCGCGCCGCTCACAATGACCAGCGGCCAGGGCAGCACCTCGAGCAGCGTGGCGCTCGCATACGCGCCCAGGCCGAAGAAGGCCGAGGTGGCCAGCGACAGGTAGCGCGTGGCACCGCAGAACAGCGACCAGCTCGTGGCCAGCGCGATGTACATCAGGCAGCCGAGCGCGACCGAGGCGATGAACTCGCTCGCGACCCACGGCACGGCGGCCGCCAGCGCGAGGCCGATGCAAAGCACCCACCAGGGCTTGTTTTGAAAGAGGGAATTCATCTTCTGGAGAACAGTCCGTTGGGCCGCCAGATCAGCACGCCGATGAACACGGCATACGACAGCAGCATCTTGAGCGAGGGGCTCGTGTAGTGCATGCCCAGCGCTTCGACCACGCCCAGCAGCAGGCCGCCGACGAGGCTGCCCGCGATGCTGCCGAAGCCGCCGAGGGTGATGACGATCAGCGCCGTCACGGTGTAGGGCTCGCCCATCGAGGGCGAGATCTCGTAGGTCATCGACAGCAGCGCGCCCGCCACGCCCGACAGGCCCAGGCCGATGCCGAACATCAGCGGGTGCAGCCGCTTGGTGTTGATGCCCACGAGCTGCGCGCCGGTGGGTGACTGCATCAGCGCGCGCACCGCCTTGCCCAGCAGCGTGAGCTTGAGCAGCGCGATGAGCACGAGGCTCAGCGCCAGCGCCACGCCGAACAGCACCAGCTTGTTGGCGGTGAAGCGCATCTCGCCCAGCTGTACCGGCTCGGCCAGGTAGTCGTAGCCGCGCAGGTCGCCGCCCCACACGAGCAGGGCGGTGTTCTGCACGAAGAACATCAGGCCGAAGCCGACCATCAGGCTGCGCGCCTCGAACACGTCGACGTTCGGCGCGCGCGCCGCCACCTGCCGGAAGCACAGCCAGTGCACCGCCATGCCCAATGCCATCAGCAGCACGAAGGCCACCGGCATGAACACCAGCGGCGAGATGCCCAGCGCCGTGTGCGCCCACCAGGTGAGAAAGGCACCGAGCATCAGGAACTCGCCGTGCGAGATGTTCATGATGCGCATCAGCCCGTACTGCAGGTTCAGTCCGATGGCCACCAGCGCGTAGATGCCGCCCGTGATCAATCCGCCGGCCAGGAGCTCGGCCCATCCAGAGAACGACACGCTGTTATTTCCAGGCCGGCTTGGGCATCAGTTGCGCGGTGGCGCGGTCCTTGGGCCACACCACTTCGAAGTCGCCGCCCTGCCACTGCGACACGGTGCCGGGGATCGACGCGTTCTCGCTGCCTTCGAAGCGGATCGGCCCGAGGATGGTCTTGAACTCGTTCTTCGCGATCTGCTCGCGCAGCGCCTTGCGGTCCAGGCCCACTTTCTCCACCGCCTGCTGCAGGATCTGCAGGCCCGCCCACGCGTGGCCGCTGGCCCAGCGGTCGGGCTCCTTGCCGAACTTCTTCGTGTGCGCATCGAAGTAGGCCTTGGCCTCGGGGCTGGTCTTGCCGTTCCACGAGCCCATGCCGATCACGCCCTCGGTGTTGGCGGCCATCACGTTCTTGTAGAGCTGGAAGGCCGTGCCCACCGAGGCGTAGAAGTACTTCGGGTTGAAGCCCACCTCGCGCGCCTGCCGGCTCGCCAGGATGGTGTCCGGCGGGTAGGTGATGCCGATGAAGGCGTCGGGGTTCAGGTCCTTCATGGTGCGCAGAACCGGCGCAAGGTCTTTCACGCCCAGCGGGTAGCTCTTGCGGTCGAGCACCTGGATCTGCGTCTTCTTCAGCGCGTTGTTCAGCGCCGCGAAGTTCTCCAGCCCGAACAGGTCGTCCATGTAGACGATGGTGATCGTCTTCACGTTCTGCGCCACCAGCATGTCGACCAGCGCGCCCATCATCTTGTCGGGCTGCTGCAGCAGCGAGAAGAAGAAGGGCAGGCGCATGTCGATGAGCTTGCGCGACAGGGCGGTGGGCGCCAGCAGCGGGTAGCCGAAGCGGTTGGCCAGCGGTGCGACCGCGAAGTTGGCACCCGACCCCCAGGGCGGCAGCACGAGGTCGACCTTGTCGCTGCCCATGAGCTTCTCGAAGGTGCGCACGCAGGTCTCGGTCTCGCTGCGGTCGTCGTAGCCGATGAGCTCGATCGGCCGCTTCGTGCCCTTCACCGACAGGCCGCCCGCGGCGTTGACCTGCTCGGCCCACAGCAGGTAGTTGGGTTCCTGGCTCACCTGCGCGCCCGCGGCCCAGGGGCCGGTGCGGGCGATGGCGTAGCCGATGCGAACGGGCGCACTCTGCGCGAACAGCTGCGGCGTGACGGCGGCCGCGCCCAGCGCGGTGGCCGTGCCCTGGATCCAGTGGCGGCGGGTGGGGTGAAGCATGGAGGTCTCCTTCCGGGCGTCGGTATGCGCCCGCTGACCGGGATCGTAGAAACGCACGCCCTTTGCCGCTGTGCCTGCCGCGCACAAAGCACTTGACGCAGCGTGCAGGCGCCTAGTGGTTAACCCGCAAAGGCGAGGGCTTTGCGGGCACTCCACAATGCGCGGCATCCCGCCGCCGTGTTGCAATCTTTCGTCTTCACTGCTTTCGCCCCATGACCGCGTCCCTGCTCCTGTCCACCGACGCCATCCCGCCGAAGGAACGCGGGCCGCTGTGGTGCGAGTGGGTGTGGCGCCACTTCGGCGGCCTCGGCTCCGACCTGTACGGTGACAGCGATTTCGACGGCCACCTCGCGTCCTCGCATGCGGGCGACGTGATCCTCACGCGGCTGGAGGCCAACCGGCATCGTGTCTTGCGAACCCCGCAGATGGCGCGCCTGAGCGATGCGCCCTACCTGAAGATCGTCGCGCCCTGGCAGGGCTCGGCGGAGGTCACGCAGCGCGGGCGCGCGGCGGCGGTGCGCGCGGGCGGCTGGACGCTGTACGACACCACGCTCGACTACACCGTGGCCAATCCCGAGCGCAGCGACCACCTCATCGTGATGCTGCCGAAAGACCAGATCGCCTCGCCCGCGCTGCCGCTGGGCGACCTCGTGGCGCGGCGCATCGGCGGCGACAGCGGCATCTCGCGCGTGGCGCTGGAGACCATGCGCAACACCTACCTGGAGCTGCCCCACATGAGCGAGGCCGCCGCGCGCGGCGCGGGCGAGCTGCTGATCCAGCTGGTGCGCCTGTCGCTCATGGAGCTGGCGGGCCGCAGCACCGCCCAGACCCAGCGCGAGGCGCTGAAAGACCGCATCCACCGCCACGTGGCGCAGAACCTGCGCGACCCGGCACTCTCGATCGACGGCATGGCACTGGCCCTGCGTTGCAGCAAGCGCCTGCTGCACCAGGCCTTCGCGGGCGACGACGACACGCTCACCGGCTACATCCAGCACCAGCGGCTGGCGGCCAGCATCCGCGACCTGATCGATCCCGCGAACGCCGCGCGCTCGATCACCGACATCGCACTGGGCGCGGGCTTCGGCAACCTCTCGCACTTCAGCCGCGTGTTCCGCGCGCACACGGGCGGCAGCCCGAGCGAGTTCAGGCGGCAGGCGACGCTGCAGCGCTGACGACGCGCGCGTGCGCATCGCACACGGTGCGCTGCTTGCAGAGTTGCCATGAATGCTTAAGCAGCGCTTGTGTCGAAGCAGGCATCAAACTTAAATCTTCTCGGTTAACTGGTTTCGCGGCAAGCGTTCTCGGCTTAAAAAAAAGATGCGTTAACGCATGCGAAGCCTCGAGAGCGACGCTTCCCGCTGGTATGGTCGTGCGCGCAATTCAGCTCCACGCCATCACGCCCGTTGTCGACGCATTGGGTACTTGCTTCACATGCCCCTTCGTCACGACCGCATCTTTCCGCGCTACGCGTTCTACTGTGTGCTGGCCGGCCTGGCCGCGATCTATGTCTTCTGCGCCATGGTGCTGGTGCCGGCCAAGATCTACATCCTTCCGTACCTCATCACGCCGGACTTCGTGCGCTACAAGGGCGCCTTCTTCGTGCTGGTGCTGGCGATCCCGGCCGCGATCTACCTGATCTGCTGGAAGGGCAGCGACTTCTTCGCGTGGCTGCGCACCCCGCAGGTGCTGACGCTGACCGCGCACGGCCTGCAGCTGGGCACGCAGACCATCGCCTTCGCCGACGTGACGCGGCTGCGCCATCGCCACAACCGCAACCACCTGCTGCTCACCACCCGCGACGGCCGCACGCTGCGCCTGCGGCTCGACCTGTGGGACGACCCGTACGCGCTCGTCGCCGAAGTGGAAGAGGCCGTCGGCGAGGTGCTGCGCCACGACGTCGAGCGGCGCCTGCATGCGGGCGACACCGTGCCCTTCGGCGCGCTGGCGCTGAATGCGGAAGGGCTGGTGCACAAGGGCCAGCTCATCGCGTGGTCGAGCATCGACACCATCCGCACGCAGTCGGATGCCGAAGCGATGGACGTCGACGAGCACCTGCTCATCGTCGCCAACGGCAAGACCCGCAAGATCGATCGCTCGAAGATCGACAACGAACCGGTGCTGATGGTGTGCCTCATGCAGCGTCTGCCGTCAGCCTGAGCCCTTCTTTTTCTTTCTTCAATCTCCAAAGTACAGCGACTCCAAAATGGAAATCTACAGCTCCGCCAGCCAACAGGAAAAAACCCGCCAGGACCGCCCCGTCTTCTACTCCCGCACACGGCTGATCGCCGGTGCCACGCTCTGGGTGGTGGTCGCGGTCGTGCTCGCCGTGCTGTGCATCCGCGCGCAGGACAAGAACATCGGCATCCTCATCGCGGCGGGCTTCGGCCTGCTGGCCGCTTGGCTGGCCGTCAAGTGCATCCGTACGCTGGCCAACATCGCAACGCCCGCCTTCGTCATCGGCCGCCAGGGCCTGACCTTCGAGAACGGCCTGCTGCTGCCGTGGCACAACATCGTCGAGAACACCTGGGTCAACCAGGACTACATGGGCATTCCCATCGGCAAGCAGATCCAGATCAAGACCGACCTGCCCAAGCCGAAGGCCCGCGTGCTGCGCCGCGCGACGGCGCTGGAGATTTCGGGCGACGAGTACCTCGCGCTGTGCGACGCCTACGCGGCCTGACGGGTCGCCGGGCATTTGAGCAGCCCGGCGCCTGCTGGTAGGCTGGCGGGCCGCCATCCTCCGGGCTCGCTTTCGCGGGCCCCACGCGCATGAACGCCTCTCACCGCCGGCCGGTTCCGCTGAACAAGGCCTACCGTCTCCTGAACCACGGCCCGACCGTCCTCGTGAGCGCCGCGCACGACGGCCGGCGCAACATCATGGCCGCGGCCTGGGCCATGCCGCTGGACTTCGATCCGCCCAAGGTGGCGGTGGTGCTCGACAAGAGCACCTGGACGCGCGTGCTGCTCGAAGGCGCGGGCACCTTTGCGCTGCAGGTGCCCACGCGCGCGCAGCTCGACCTGACCGAGGCGCTGGGCAACAGCTCGGGCCGCGAGATCGCCGAGCGCGACGGCAGCGACAAGTTCGCCGCCTACGGCCTCGCGACCTTCGCGGGCGAGGCCACCGGCGTGCCGCTGCTCGAAGGCTGCGCGGCCTGGCTCGAATGCCGGCTGCTGCCCGAGCCGCCGATCCAGCAGCGCTACGACCTGTTCCTGGGCGAGGTGATCGCGGCGCAGGCCGATGCGCGCGTGTTCTCCGAAGGCCGCTGGCATTTCGAGGGCCACGACGAGCTGCGCACGCTGCACCATGTGGCGGGCGGGCACTTCATCGTCGACGGCGAGGCGGTCGATGCAAAGACGCTGCCGCGCGTGGCACCGTAACCTGCATGCCGGACCTGAACCAGATCATCACCGTCGTCGGCTACAGCCTCATGGGCCTGCTGGCGGCCATGATGGGCTCGCTGGGCCTGGCCGCGCTGTGGACCTGGCGCGACTGGCCCGGTGCCGACCGCCTGACCGGCCTGGCCGCGCGGCTCGCGATCCTCACGTGGATGGTGGGTGGCGTGATGCTGATCGTCGGCGGGCTGGCGATGGCCGGCCTAGCGACCTGGGTCATCTTCTGGGCGTCCAAGCCGCTGCCGTCCACGGTGCTCGGTATCGCGGGCTACGTGGCCTCGCGGGCCGTGCTGGTGGTCATGGCGGTGCTGCTGGTGCGCAAGGGCGGGCTGGTGCTCGCGGCCTGGTGGGGCGCGAGGAAAGAAGAGGGCGCACCCGAAGCGCCCGGCGCTACAGCACGAAAGGAATGAAGCGCCGCGTGCCGCGCATGTACGCGCGGTAGTCGTCGCCGAAATGCGCGAGGCATTCCTTTTCGTCGCGCAGCGCCGTCAGGAACAGGAACAGCGTGGCCATCAGCACCAGCGCCAGCGTGAGCCAAGTGAACTGCTTGAGGAAGGCGCCCCAGGCCAGCAGCATCAACGCCGTGTACATCGGGTGGCGGATGTAGCGGAAGGCGCCGGTGGTCACCAGCGCCGAGGTCTTTTCAAAACCGTACAGGGCCGGGTCGTCGTTGCGCGCCTCGCTCGGCTTGCCCTGCGCCTTGAGCAGCCGCACCGCGTGGATCGGCAGCCAGATCGACAGCGCCAGCAGCACGCACGAGAGCAGCTGCGTGAACGAGAGCGGATCGACATGCCACACCGGCAGGTTCAGCACGATCAGCACCAGCATGCATTCCCACGCGAAGAAGCGGTAGAAGCCGTGCGAGCCGGGCTGGCTCAGCGGCCCGCGCGACACGTACAGCAGCGCGGCCGTGCCGGCGACGAAAAGAAAGAGCTGGAACCAGAGGAGCATGGCGGCCGAATTTACACGGCCCGCAAGACTCAGCCGGAGATCGAAAACCCGCCGTCGACCGGGATGGCGGTGCCGGTCACGTAGTCGGAGGCGGCGCTGGCCAGGAACACGGCCGTGCCCGCGATGTCGCCCGGCTGGCCCCAGCGGCCGGCGGCGGCGCGCGCCTTCACGCGCTCGTACAGGCCCGGGATCTGGGTGCGCGCACCGTCGGTCAGCTCGGTCTCGAACCAGCCCGGCAGGATGGCGTTGACCTGGATCTGGTCGGCCGCCCACGAGAGCGCGGTCGACTTGGTGAGCTGCACGATGCCGGCCTTGCTCGCGGCGTAAGCTGGGGCGTAGGGCGCGCCGAAGATCGACATCATCGAGCCGATGTTGATGATCTTGCCGCCGCCCGCCTTCTTGAGGTGCGGGTGCGCGGCGCGGCTGCACAGGAAGGCGCTGGTGAGGTTGGTGTCCATCACCTGGTGCCACTCGGCCAGCGCGAGCTGGTCGACGGGCTTGCGCACCGTGGTGCCGGCGTTGTTCACGAGGATGTCGAGCCGGCCGCAGCGCGCGGCGACCTCGTCGAAGGCCTTCTGCACCGAGGCTTCGTCGGTCACGTCGAGCGCGAGCGCGAAGCTGTCGCTGCCCAGGGCCTTCAGCGATTCGACCGCGGCGGCCGACTTCTGCGCATTGCGCGCCGCAATGATGACGCGGGCGCCGGCCTTGGCGAGGCCCTGTGCCATGCCGAGACCGATGCCGCCGTTGCCGCCGGTGACGAGCGCGACTTTTCCTGTGAGATCGAACATCAGGTGGTTTCTGGTTTCTTGGAGACGAGCGTCAGGATATCGTAGCTCGCGACCAGCTCGCCGAGCTGGTTGGTCACCTCGACGTCCCAGGCCACCACGCCCTGGCCCTGGCCGCCGGCGTCCTTCTTGTTGCGGTCGATCTTGCGCTTGCAGGTCAGGCGCGCCTGGATGGTGTCGCCGATGCCCACGGGCTTGACGAAGCGCAGCGTGTCCAGGCCGTAGTTGGCCAGCACCGGGCCGGGCGAGGGCGACACGAACAGGCCTGCGGCCGCCGACAGCACGAAGTAGCCGTGCGCAATGCGCTTGCCGAAGGGCGAGGCCTTGGCCGCTTCTTCGTCGAAGTGCATGTAGAAGTAGTCGCCCGAGATGCCGCCGAAGGCGACGATGTCGGCCTCGCCCACCGTGCGGCGGTGCGTGAGCAGCGAGTCGCCGATGCGCAGCTCTTCGAAGTAGCGGCGGAAGGGATGCACCTCGCTCTCGCGCAGCGCGGCGCCGCGCACGTGCTCGCCGGTCACGGCCGCGAGCATGGTGGGCGAGCCCTGCAGCGCGGCGCGCTGCAGGTAGTGCTTCACGGCGCGCAGGCCGCCGAGCTCTTCGCCGCCGCCCGCGCGGCCCGGGCCGCCGTGCTTGAGCACCGGCAGCGGCGAGCCGTGGCCGGTCGATTCGGCGGCGGCCTCGCGGTCCAGCACCAGCAGGCGGCCGTGCCAGGCGGCAGCCACCGGAATGGCCTTGGCCGCAATGGCCGGGTCGCGCGTGACCAGCGTGCCCACGAGGCTGCCTTTGCCGCGTGCGGCCAGCGCCAGCGCTTCGTCGATGCCGTCGTAGGGCATGAGCATGCTGACGGGGCCGAAGGCCTCGACGTCGTGCGCCGCATCGTGTTCGAGCGGCTTGCGGCTCAGGAGCAGCGTGGGCGCGAAGAACGCGCCTTCGCCCACGCCGTCGCCCACGGGCGCGAAGCCGTCGCGCTCGCCGTACACCAGCTCCGCGCCCTGCAGCAGCGTGGCGACGCGCTCGGCCACGTCGGCCTGCTGGTCGCGCGAGGCGAGGGCGCCCATGCGCACGTCTTCGCGCGAGGGGTCGCCGATGACGGTCTTGGCCAGGCGCGCGCGCAGTTTCTCGGCCACCGCATCGAGGTGCTGGCGCGGCACGATCGCGCGGCGGATGGCTGTGCACTTCTGGCCGGCCTTGATGGTCATCTCGCGCGCCACCTCCTTCACGAAGAGATCGAACTCCTCGTCGTCGGGCGTCACGTCGGGCGCGAGGATCGCGCAGTTGAGCGAGTCGGCCTCGGCATTGAACGGGATCGACTGGCGCACCAGGTTCGCGTTCACGCGCAGCTTCGCAGCGGTGTCGGCCGAACCGGTGAAGGTGACCACGTCGGGCCCTTCGAGGCGGTCGAGCAGGTCGCCCGTGCTGCCGATCACGAGCTGCAGGCTGCCCTCGGGCAGGATGCCCGACTGCACGATGAGCTTCATCAGCGCCTCGGTGAGGTAGCTGGTGGCCGTGGCCGGCTTGCCGATGCAGGGCATGCCCGCCAGGAAGCTGGGTGCGAACTTCTCGAGCAGGCCCCACACCGGGAAGTTGAAGGCGTTGATGTGCACCGCCACGCCGCCGCGCGGCACCAGGATGTGCGTGCCCGCGAAGCCGCCCTTCTTGCCCAGCGGGAAGGCCGGGCCTTCGTGCACGAGGTTGCCCGAGGGCAGCTCGTTGGTGCCAATGCTGGCGTAGGCGCTCAGCGTGCCGGCGCCGCCCTCGATGTCGATCCAGCCGTCGGCGCGCGTGGCGCCCGTGTGGGCCGACACGGCATACAGCGCTTCCTTGTTCGCGGCCAGGTACTTGGCCAGCGCCTTCAGGCGCTCGGCGCGCTGCTGGAAGTCGAGCTTCATGAGCGCGGGGATGCCGACGCGGCGCGCGTGCGCCAGCGCCTCGGCGAAGTCGATGGCCTCGGCGTGCGTGCTCGCCACGGCCTGGCCGTTGACGGCGCTGCGCAGCGATTGGGCGGCTTCCTGGCCGATCCAGCGGCCGGCGATGTAGCTTTGAAGGGTGGTCATGGCGCGTGTCCTTTGAAGAGGGAAGGCGCAGCGGCGCGGTGCGCGCGCTGCGCGGGGGTCATTTCTTGTTGCCGATGCCCAGGTAGGTATCGATGATTCGCTGGTCGTGCAGCAGATCGCCGGCGTTGCCTTCGAGCGCCACGGCGCCCATTTCGAGCACGTAGGCGCGGTCGGCCACCTGCAGCGCGGCGCGGGCGTTCTGTTCCACCAGCAGCACCGAGACGCCGTGCTTGCGCAGCTGCGACACCACGCGCAGCACCTCGCGCACCACCAGCGGGGCCAGGCCCAGCGACGGCTCGTCGAGCATCAGCAGGCGCGGGCGCGCCATGAGCGCGCGGCCGATGGCCAGCATCTGGCGCTCGCCGCCCGAGAGCGTGGACGCCATCTGCGGACGGCGCTCCTTCAGGCGAGGAAAGATCTCGAAGATCTCGTCCATGCGCGCGCGCTGGTCGCGCTGGCCCTTGCGCCACTGGTAGAAGCCGCCGAGCAGCAGGTTGTCTTCGACCGACATCTCGCCGAACAGCTCGCGCCGCTCGGGCACCAGCGCCACGCCGCGCGCCACCATGGTCTCGACGCCGGGGCGCGCGATGCGCTCGCCGTCCAGCGACAGCTTGCCGCTCGACTGCAGCAGGCCCATGGCCGCGCACAGCAGCGTGGTCTTGCCGGCGCCGTTGGGGCCGATCACGGTGACGATCTCGCCTTCGTTCACGTGCAGGCGCACGCTGTGCACCGCCTCGACGGTGCGGTAGGCGACGCAGAAGTCTTCCAGTTGAAGGATCGGATGGCTCATCGTGCGTCTTCCAGCAGTTCGTCGTCGGCGCCGCCCAGATAGGCCTCGAGCACGCGCGGGTTGGCCTGCACTTCGGCTGGCGTGCCGGTGGCGATCACGGTGCCGAACTCGAGCACGGTGATGCGGTCGGCGAGGTTCATCACGAACTCCATGTCGTGCTCCACCACGAGGATGCCCAGGCCTTCGGCGCGCAGCTGGCCCAGCAGCTCCGACAACGCGCGCTTTTCCAGGTGGCGCAGGCCGGCGGCGGGTTCGTCCAGCAGCAGCACCGACGGCTGGCCGGCGAGCGCGCGTGCGATCTCGACCACACGCTGCTGCCCCAGCGAGAGCGACGCGGCCGGTGTGTCGGCATGCGCGCCGAGGCCGCAGCGCTCGATCTGCTTGCGGGCTTCGGCCATCAGCGCGGCCTCTTCGGCGCGGTCCAGCCGCAGCATGGCGGCGAGCCAGCCGCGTTTGGCGCGCAGGTGGGCGCCGAGCGCCACGTTCTCGACCACGCTGCGCTGGCCCAGCAGGCGCACGTGCTGGAAGGTGCGGCCCAGGCCGCGCGCCGCGAAGGCGCGCGAGGGGCGGCCCGACATGGCATCGCCTTCGAGCCGCACCTCGCCCGAGCTGGGGTCGTCCACGCCCGAGATCATGTTGAAGAAGGTGCTCTTGCCCGCGCCGTTCGGTCCGATGAGCGCGTGGATCTCGCCGGCCTTCAACGTCATCGAGATGTCGTTGTTGGCGATGAGGCCGCCGAAGCGCTTGCTGACCGCATCGGCCTGCAAGAGCATCGTGCCTGCCGCCGGCAGCACGCGCTGCGCGAGCTGCGCCGCCGGGGCCGTGGCCGAACCGGCTGCGGGCGCCTTGGCCACCGGCCGCACCCAGCGGCTCACGAGCCGCGCCAGCGTGGGCCACAGGCCGTCGGCAAAGCGCTGCAGCACGAACAGCATCAAGAGGCCGAACACCACCACCTCGAAGTTGCCGCTGGTGCCCAGCAGCGCGGGCAGGATGTCCTGCAGCTTCTCCTTCAGCAGCGTGATCAGCGTGGCGCCGAGCACCGCGCCCCACAGGTGGCCCGCGCCGCCAACCACCGCCATGAACAGCATCTCGATGCCGATGTTCAGGTTGAAGGGCGTCGGGTTCACGAAGCGCTGCATGTGCGCGTAGAGCCAGCCCGACACGGCCGCCAGCAGCGCGGCCAGCACGAACAGCTTGATGCGGTGGCGCGCCGTGTCCACGCCCATCGACTCGGCCATGAGCCGGCCGCCCTTGAGCGCGCGGATGGCGCGGCCTTCGCGCGAGTCGAGCAGGTTGTGCAGCGCCCACAGCGCCAGCAGCAGCACGGCCCAGATCACCACGCCGAGTGCGCGCGGCGAGGCCAGCGAGATGCCTGCGACCACCAGCGGCGGCACGCCCGTGATGCCGGTCTGGCCGCCCAGGAACTCCATGTTGCCGAGCAGGAAGTACAGGCTCAGGCCCCAGGCGATGGTGCACAGCGGCAGGTAGTGGCCCGACAGCTTGAGCGTGACCGCGCCGAGCGCCCAGGCCAGTGCGAAGGTCAGCACCAGCCCGAGCAGCAGGCCCAGCCACGGCACCAGCGCCGAACCGGCGATACCGCCGAGCCAGCCCGCGGCCGTGGGCGAGGTGCAGATCCACGCCGTGGCATAGGCGCCCATGCCGACGAATGCGGCCTGGCCGAAGGAGGTCATGCCGCCCACGCCGGTCAGCATGACCAGCCCGGCGGCCACCAGGGCGTACAGGCCGATGTTGCTGAGCACCGCGACCGTGAAGTCGGGCAACCAGCCCCAGGCCAGCGCGAGCGCCACGATGCACACCAGCGTGAGCGTGCGCGGCGTGACCAGCGGATGGCCCGCGGGCACGGCGGTGGCGGGCGAAGATGAAGTCGACGGCGCGCTCATTCCTCGTCCTCCACATGATGGCTGCGCAGCGAACGCCACCACAGCACCGGAATGATCAAAGTGAACACCAGCACTTCCTTGTAGGCGCTGGCCCAGAACGAAGAGAAGGCCTCCAGCAGGCCGACCAACAGCGCGCCCGCGAGCGCCAGCGGGTAGCTCGCGAGCCCGCCGACGATGGCGGCCACGAAGCCCTTCAGGCCGATGAGAAAACCGGTGTCGTAGTAGACCGTGGTGATCGGTGCGATCAGCAGGCCCGACACCGCGCCGATGAGTGCCGCGAGCGCAAAGCTCAGGTCGCCCGACAGCTCGGTGGGAATGCCCGAGAGCCGCGCGCCCACGCGGTTGATGGCCGTGGCGCGCAGCGCCTTGCCGACCATGGAGCGGCCGAAGAACCAGAACATGGCGATCACCAGCAGCAGCGTGACGCCCACCACCACGAGCGACTGGCCGCTCACGGGGATGCCGCCGATGTCGAAGCGCACGTCGGAGAACGGCGTGGTGCGCGAACCTTCGGCACCGAAGAAGAACAGGCCCAGGCCGACCAGCACGCCGTGCAGCGCGACCGAGACGATCAGCAGCATCAGCACCGTGGCGTCGGCCAACGGGCGGTACGCCAGGCGATAGAGCAACGGCCCCAGCGGCGCGATCAGCACCAGCGTGGTGACCGCCTGCATCGTCATCGACGTGGGTTTGAGGCCCAGCACCAGCACCGCGGCGATCGCCGGGAAGGCGACGCACCAGGTGAAGGCCGAGCGCCAGTCGATGGTCGCGCCGCGCTTCCAGCGCCACACCTCCACGGCCAGCGCCATGACGCCCAGCGCCACCAGCAGCCACAGCGTGGCCGGCGTGCGCCCGCCCTGCAGCGCCGCCATCGAGAGCGCGCCGAAGGCGACGAACTCGCCCTGCGGAATGAAGATCACGCGCGTGACCGAAAACACCAGCACCAGCGCGAGCGCCATCAGTCCGTAGACCGCGCCGTTCACGATGCCGTCCTGCCCCAGCAACAGGGCAATCTGCAAGTCCATATGAAAACCTTCGGGCGGGGCCCGTGCGTCAGATCAGATCAAGAGCGACCGTCATTGCGGTCGTTGCCACAAACACCCATCGCGGCCTGTTCCAGAAACACCGAGGAACCGGCTTTGCCGGGCCTCTGGTGTTGCCCCCGGTAGGGGGTAGGAGAAGCGACACGAAGTGCGCGGAGCCTGGGGGCGAGCTTAGGGTTGGAATTTCCAGGCGCCGTTTTCGATCTTCACCATCACGCGCGCGCGCTGGTCCAGGCCCAGGTGGTCGGCCGCGGTCATGTTGAACACGCCGTGCGCGCCCGACACGTCCTTGGTCTGCTCGAGCGCGTCGCGCAGCGCGGCGCGGAACTCCGGCGTGCCCGGCTGGGCCTTCTTCAGCGCGACCGGCACGGCCGAACTCATCAGGAGGCCCGCGTCCCAGGCGTGCGCGCCGAAGGTCGAGACCGTGCCCTTGCCGTAGGCGGCTTCATAGGCCGCGACGTAGGCGAGCGCAGACTTCTTCACCGGGTTGCTGGCGGGCAGCTGGTCGGCCACGAGCACCGGGCCGGCCGGCAGGAAAGTGCCGTCCACGTCCTTGCCGCCCACGCGCAGGAAGTCGGCGTTGGCCACGCCGTGCGTCTGGTACATCTTGCCGGTGTAGCCGCGCTCCTTGAGCGTCTTCTGCGGCAGCGCGGCCGGCGTGCCGGAGCCGGCGACCAGCACCGCGTCGGGCTTGGCCGACATGAGTTTCAGCGCCTGGCCGGTGACCGAGGTGTCGGAGCGCGCATAGCGTTCGTTGGCGACGATCTTGATCTTCTTCAGGTCGGCGGCTTTGGCGAACTCCTGCGACCAGCCTTCGCCGTACGCGTCGGAGAAGCCGATGAAACCGACCGTCTTCACGCCGTTGGCGGCCATGTGCTCGGCGATGGCCAGCGACATCATGATGTCGTTCTGCGGCGTCTTAAAGACCCACTTCTTCTTGGCGTCCATCGGCTCGATGATGCGGGCCGAGGCGGCCACCGAGATCATCGGCGTCTGCGCCTCGCTGGCCACGTCGATCATCGCGAGCGAGGCCGGCGTGGTGGTCGAGCCCAGGATCACGTCGACCTTGTTCTCGGCGATCAGCTTGCGCGTGTTGTTCACGGCGGCCGTGGTGTCGGAGGCATCGTCCAGCACGATGTAGTTGATCTTCTGCCCGCCGATGGTCTTGGGCATCAGCGCGATGGTGTTCTTCTCGGGAATGCCGAGCGACGCCGCCGGCCCGGTGGCCGAGATGGTCACGCCGACGTTGACGTCGGCCCAGGCCGACAGGGCCGTGGCGCACAGGGCGGCGATCAGCAGGGGCTTGAAGAATTTCATGGTTGGTTTGTCTCCGGGTTGAAAGGGGAAAGGCCGAGGGAAAAGCCGTGCGTTCAACGCTCGTCGAAGGACAGCGTGACGCGTTCGGTCAGGGGGTGGGCCTGGCAGGTCAGCACGAATCCCGCGGCCACCTCATTCTTGTCGAGCGCGAAGTTTCTTTCCATGCGGACTTCCCCGTCCACGCACTTCGCGCGGCAGGTGCCGCACACGCCCGAGGTGCACGAGAACGGCACCTCGAGCCCGGCCGCCGACGCCGCATCGAGGATGCTGGGTTGGCCCTCGGTGTAGGTGATCTCGCGCTGCAGGCCGTCGCGCACGATGGTCACGCGGGCCTGCTTGGCATCGCCCGGCTGCGCCTCGTGCACCACCGCGCCGACCTGGCTGGTCGAGGGCAGCGCGACGCCGAAGCGCTCGATGTGGATGCGGTCCTCGGGCACGCCCGCGGCGAGCAGCGCGGCCTCGGCTTCGTCGTTCATCTGGAACGGGCCGCACACGTACACGTGGTCGATCTGCGCGGCGGGCACCACCGAGGCCAGGAACTCACCGATCTTCTCGCGGTTCATCACGCCGAAGCCCAGCGGCGAATCGGTGTGCTCGTCGGAGAACACGTGCTGCAGCACGAGCCGCGTCATGTAGCGGTTCTTCAGGTCCTCGATCTCTTCCTTGAACATCGTGGACTGCAGCTGGCGGTTGCCGTAGATCAGCGTGAAGCGGCTCTTGGGCTCGCGCGCCAGCACGGTCTTCATGATCGACAGGATCGGCGTGATGCCGCTGCCGCCGGCAATGCCCACGTGGTGGCGTGCGGCCTCGGGCTCGATGGGAACGAAGAAGCGGCCTTGCGGCGCCATCACCTGCAGGCTGTCGCCGGGCTGCAGGTGGGCGTTGATCCAGTTGGAGAACACGCCGCCGCGCACCTTGCGCACGCCGACGCGCAGCTCGCCGTCGTCGAGGCCGGCGCAGATCGAATAGGAGCGGCGCAGGTCCTGGCCGTCGATGTCATGGCGCAGCGTGAGGTACTGGCCCTGCGTGAAGCCGAAGACTTGCTGCAGGTCGGCCGGCACCTCGAACGAGACGATGACGGCCTCGTGCGTGTCGGGCTCGATGGCCTTCACGCGCAGGGGGTGGAAGAGGGTGCTCATCGTGGACGTGCCTCAGATAGGCTTGAAATGTTCGAAAGGTTCGCGGCAGGCCATGCAGCGGTACAGGGCCTTGCACGCCGTGGAGCCGAAAGCCGACAGCCGCTCGGTGCGCTCGCTGGCGCAGCGCGGGCAGGCGATGCGCTCGCCGGCCATGCGGCCGAAGAGCCTGATCGGCACGGCGGTGTTGGAGGCCTGCTCGGGCGTGAGGTGCGCGGGCGGCGCGATGCCGTAGGCCTTGAGCTTGTCGCGGCCTGCGTCGCTGATCCAGTCGCTGGTCCAGGCGGGTGCGCGGCGCAGCGTGGCGCGCGCACGGCCCAGGCCTGCGTTCTCGATGGCGGCCAGCACGTCGTGCTCGATGGCTTCGGTGGCGGGGCAGCCGGAGTAGGTCGGCGTGAGCACGATCTCCAGGCCGTCGTCGTGCTCGATCACCTCACGCACGATGCCCAGGTCGCAGACCGACACGGCCGGCACCTCGGGGTCGGGCACGGTGTGCAGCACGGCCCACGCCGCATCGACACGCGACGCCAGTGCGTTCGTCACCACACGCCTCCGGGGAAGCTGCGCTGCAGGTGCTGCATCTCGGCCAGGATGTAGCCCATGTGCTCGCTGTGCACGCCGTGCTTGCCGGTGCTGCGGAACGCGGCTTCCTTCGGCATGGCGAGGCCGGCGGCGTCGAGCACCTGCTGCATCTCGGCCAGCCACGGTTCGCGCAGTTCGCTCCAGGCCGGGCCGAGGCCGCTGGCGCTGGCCTGCGCATCGACGTCGTCGCTGTCGAACAGCTCGGGCACGTAGAGCCACAGCTGCTTGAGTGCCTTCTCGGTGCGGCGGCGCGATTCGTCGGTGCCGTCGCCCAGGCGCACGACCCAGTCGGCCGAATGTTGCTGGTGGTAGCGCGCTTCCTTCAGCGCCTTGCCGGCGATGGCGGCCACCTCGGCGTCGCTCGACGCGGCCAGGCGTTGCCACAGCAGCTTGAGCAGCGTGGCGACCATGGTGTTGCGCAGCACGGCAAAGGCGAAGTCGCCGCGCGGCAGCTCGACCAGCGTGAGGTTGAAGTAGTCGCGCTCGTCGCGCAGGTAGGCGAGCTGGTCTTCGTCGTGCGCGCGATCAGCGCCTTCGAGCTGGCCGGCGTGCGTGAGCACCGCGCGGGCCTGGCCGACGAGGTCGAGCGCGATGTTGGCCATCGCGATGTCTTCTTCGAGCACCGGTGCGTGGCCGCACCATTCGCCCAGGCGCTGCGCGAGCACCAGGCAGGTGTCTCCGATGCGCAGCAGGTAGTGCACGGCGGGCGTGCGGTTCAGTTCGATCGAGGCTTGCATGGCGTGCCGCTCGCTCACATGTGGTCCACGGACTTGGGCAGTGCGTAGAAGGTGGGGTGGCGGTAGACCTTGTCTTCGGCCGGGTCGAAGAACATGTCCTTGTCGCCCGGGTCGCTGGCCACGATCTGGTCGGAGCGCACCACCCAGATGCTGCTGCCTTCCTGGCGGCGCGTGTAGACGTCGCGCGCCATCTGGATCGCCATCTTGGGATCGACTGCGTGCAGGCTGCCGCAGTGCTTGTGGTCCAGGCCGGCCTTGCTGCGCACGAACACTTCCCACAGGGGCCACTCTTGTTTCACTTCGGTGCTCATGCTGCTTCCTTCATCGGTTGTTTGTTGGCGTGGGCCAGGGCGGCTTCGCGCACCCAGGCGCCGTCGTCCCAGGCATCGACGCGGGCCTGCAGGCGTTCGCGGTTGCAGGGGCCGTCGCCGGCGATCACGCGCCAGAATTCGCTCCAGTCGATGACGCCGAAGTCGTGCGACTGGCGTTCTTCGTTCCACTTGAGGTCGGGGTCGGGCAGCGTCACGCCGAGGATCGCGGCCTGCTCGACGGTGGCGTCGATGAACTTCTGGCGCAGCTCGTCGTTGCTGAAGCGCTTGATGCCCCAGCGCATCGACTGCGCCGAGTTGGGCGACTGGTCGTCGGGCGGTCCGAACATCATGATCGAGGGCCACCACCAGCGGTTGACCGCGTCCTGCACCATGGCTTTTTGCGCCTCGGTGCCGTGGGTCATCATGGTCAGCAGCGACTCGTAGCCCTGGCGCTGGTGAAAGCTCTCTTCGCGGCAGATGCGGATCATGGCGCGCGCATACGGCGCGTACGAACAGCGGCAGATCGGCACCTGGTTCATGATGGCCGCGCCGTCGACCAGCCAGCCGATGGTGCCCATGTCGGCCCAGCTGAGCGTGGGGTAGTTGAAGATCGAGCTGTACTTGGCCTTGCCCGTGTGCAGCGCGTCGAACATCTGGTCGCGCGAGGTGCCCAGCGTTTCGGCGGCGGCGTACAGGTACAGGCCGTGGCCGCCTTCGTCCTGCACCTTGGCCAGCAGGATGGCCTTGCGCTTGAGCGTGGGGGCGCGGCTGATCCAGTTGCCCTCGGGCAGCATGCCGACGATTTCCGAATGCGCGTGCTGGCTGATCTGGCGCACCAGCGTCTTGCGGTAGTGCTCGGGCATCCAGTCTTTCGCCTCGATGAAGTCGCCCGCGTCGATGCGCGCGTCGAAGCGTTCCTCGAGACGCAGCTCGTCGGCGGAGCGCACGGCCTTCTGCTTGCCGTCGCCTGCGTCCTTGCCCATCGTGTCCATGGCCTGGGTGTACATGTGCGTGTCCTTTCGGTGCGGTGTGTGGGGGCGCGGGCGGTTCAGCGCGGGCGCGTGTCGACGACGCGCCGGGCCTTGCCGGTCTGCGTGCGTTCCATTTCGTCGGGGCCGTGCACGACCACGCGGGTGGAGATGCCGATGAGCGTCTTCACGCGGTGCTGCACCCATTCGGAAATCGCGTTGCGGTCGGCCGCGGCGGCTTCGTGCGGCGTGAGTTCGCAGTGCACCTCGACCTGGTCGAGCAGGCCTTCGCGGCTCACGCGCA
Source organism: Variovorax sp. GW821-FHT06D12 (assembly GCF_059419205.1). Lineage (NCBI taxonomy): Bacteria > Pseudomonadati > Pseudomonadota > Betaproteobacteria > Burkholderiales > Comamonadaceae > Variovorax > Variovorax sp. GW821-FHT06D12. Next base: position 26,013 of record NZ_JBWKRI010000003.1, read on the forward strand.
CTTGGTACAGGCCGGTGAGGGCGCTGTGCGCGAGCACGATCTCTTCCACCTGCGTGGGGAAGACGTTCACGCCGCGGATGATCATCATGTCGTCGCTGCGCCCGACGATCTTGCCCATGCGGCGGAACGATCGCGAGGTGGGCGGCAACAGGCGCGTGAGGTCGCGCGTGCGGTAGCGCACGATCGGCATGGCCTCCTTGCTCAGCGAGGTGAAGACGAGTTCGCCTTCTTCGCCGTCGGCCTTCAGCTCGCCCGTTTCGGGGTCGATGATCTCGGGGTAGAAGTGGTCTTCCCAGATCACCGGGCCGTCCTTGCTCTCGACGCATTCGCTGGCCACGCCCGGGCCCATCACTTCACTCAGGCCGTAGATGTCGACGGCATCGATGCCGGCGCGGGTCTCGATGTCGCGGCGCATGGCTTCGGTCCACGGCTCGGCGCCGAAGATGCCGACCTTGAGCGAGCTGTCTTTCGCGTCGAGGCCCTGGCGCTCGAACTGCTCGATGATCACCTGCATGTAGCTGGGCGTGACCATGATGATGTCGGGCTTGAAGTCCTGGATGAGCTGCACCTGCTTCTCGGTCTGGCCGCCCGACATCGGGATGACGGTGCAGCCGGCGCGCTCGGCGCCGTAGTGCGCGCCCAGGCCGCCCGTGAAGAGGCCGTAGCCGTAGGCCACGTGGATCATGTCGCCGGGCCGTCCGCCCGCCGCGCGGATCGAGCGCGCGACCAGGTCGGCCCAGGTGTCGATGTCGTTCTTCGTGTAGCCCACCACGGTCGGCTTGCCGGTGGTGCCCGACGATGCGTGGATGCGCGCCACCTGCGTGCGCGGCACGGCGAACATGCCGAAGGGGTAGTTGTCGCGCAGGTCGGTCTTCACCGTGAACGGGAATTTCGACAGGTCGGCCAGCGACTTCAGGTCGTCGGGGTGCACGCCCTTGGCATCGAAGGCCTGGCGGTAGTGCGGCACGTGGTCGTAGGCGTTGCGCAGCGTGGCGCGCAGGCGCGTGAGCTGCAGGGCGGCGATCTCGTCGCGGCTGGCGGTTTCGATCGGGTCGAGGTCGCCGGGGGCGGGGCGTTTCACGGTCATGGTGGGGTGTCTCCTCAAGCGGCCGGGACGGCCGGGCGGCCCTTGGCGGTGTAGGAGCGACCGCGGAACATCGCGATGCGCTCGCCGCGCTGGTTGGTGATTTCGGTGTCGTACACGCCGGTGCGCCCGGCCTTGGAGACTTCGAAGCAGCGCGCGGTGAGCACGTCGCCCTCGCGCGCCGGCGCGAGGAAGTCGATAGCGAAGCCCGAGGCCACGGTCAGCTCGTTGTACGAGTTGCAGGCGAAGGCGAAGGTGGAGTCGGCCAGCGTGGCCATGAAGCCGCCGTGGCAGATGGCGTGGCCGTTGAGCATGTCGGGGCGCACGCGCATCTCGAGCGTGGCCTGGCCGGGGCCGACCTCCACGATGCGCATGCCCAGGCCCTTGCTGGCGTTGTCGTTCGCGAACATGCCGTCGCGCACGTACTCGGCGGTCTGTTGCGGGGTGCGGGAAGCGTCGGTCATCTCAGCGGTCCTTGAACACCGGGGCGCGCTTGGCGCGGAAAGCCTCGACACCTTCGCGGTAGTCGTCGGCATTGCCCATCTCGCGTTGGATGCGCGCTTCTTCGGCAAGTGCCGCGCCCAGGTCGAGGTTTTGCGCGGCGGCCATCGCTTCGCGGGTGGCCACGAGTGCGCGCGTGGGCATGCCGGCCAGGCGCGCCGCCAGCGCGGCGGCGGTGTCGGCCAGGGCCGCGTCGTCCACGCACTGCCAGATGAGGCCGATGCGCGCGGCTTCTTCGGCGGGCAGCTTGTCGCCCAGCATCGCGATGCCTAGCGCGCGCGCCGGGCCCACGAGGCGCGGCAGCAGCCAGGTGCCGCCGGTGTCGGGCACGAGGCCGATCTTGGTGAAGGCCTGGATGAAGCTGGCCGAGCGGCCGGCCACAACGAGGTCGCAGCACAGCGCGAGGTTGGCGCCCGCGCCGGCCGCCACGCCGTTGACGGCGGCAACCACCGGCACCGGCATCGAGCGCAGGCGCGCGACCAGCGGGCCGTAATACGTAGAGATGACGTGGCCCAGGTCCTTGGGCGCGGCACCCGGCGTGGGGTCGGGCGCGACCGACGGGTCGGCCAGGTCCTGTCCCGCGCAGAAGGCGCGGCCGGCGCCGGTGAGCACCACGCAGCGCACGCTGCTGTCGGCGGCCGCGGCTTCGAGTGCGGCCAGCAGCTCGGCGTGCAACCCGGTCGTGAAGCTGTTGAGCGCCGCGGGGCGGTTCAGGCTCAGCGTGCGGACGGCGCCGGCGTTGCTGATGAGTACCAAAGGCTCAGTCATGCGTGTCTCTTTCATCCTTTGTGGGGACGGCTCGGTGCGTAAACACTATTGACCGACCGTTCGGTTGATTTTAGGATCGACCTCGATTCCGGCACAAGCGGGGTGCATTCAGGGCAAACCCTAGGAAGGTGTGAATGAATCCGGCGTGACCGAGCAGCGCGTCCAGGCACGTCCCCCTCAAGGCGCAAAGCGCAGCCATAGCTCGGGCTATGGCGAGCATTTGCAACGCAGAGGGGGCGCGCCTGGGTGGGATGAGCGGGCATGCCGGGTTTGTTCACACCTTCCCCAACCCGCGAAAAAACAAGGAGACCGAATGCCCAGCTATTCCATCGACGGCGTGATTCCTGTCGTCGACCCGAGCGCCTACGTGCATCCCACGGCCGTGCTGATCGGCGACGTGATCGTCGGCCCGAACTGTTATGTCGGCCCCTGCGCCAGCCTGCGCGGCGACTTCGGCCGCATCGTGTTGCAGGAGGGCTCCAACGTGCAGGACCACTGCTGCATCCACGGCTTTCCCGACAACGACACGGTGGTGGAGGTCAACGGCCACATCGGCCACGGCGCGATCCTGCACAGCTGCATCGTGCGGCGCGATGCGCTGGTGGGCATGAACGCGGTGGTGATGGACGAGGCCGAGGTGGGCGAGAAAGCCATCGTCGCGGCCTGCGCCTTCGTGCCCGCCGGCATGAAGGTGCCCGCGCGCTCGCTCGCGGCGGGCATCCCGGCCAAGGTGCGGCGCGAGCTCAGCGACGAAGAGATCGCCTGGAAGCTCGAAGGCACGCAGACCTACCAGGCGCTGACAGTGCGCAGCCTGGCCAGCCTGCACGAGGTGGCGCCGCTCGCCGAGGTGGAAAAAGACCGGCCGCGCCTGCCCGCCACCGACGTGAAATCCCTGATCGCCACCCGCCGCGGATAGCCCTGCGGCTTCATGCAAGATCGAGCCTGCTGCACGCCAGCAACCGACAGACAACCCAGGAAGAAGACCCGATGCCGCGTGGAAGATCCGCCACCTACGACGACCAGCGCGAACTGATCCTCGCGCAGGCCGCTCAGCTGTTCGCCCGCCGCGGCTACCCCGCGACCTCGATGAACCAGGTCGCCGAGGCCTGCAACCTGTCGAAGGCCACGCTCTACCACTACTACAAGGACAAGAGCAGCCTGCTCATCAGCATCGCCGAGACGCACGTCTCGAAGCTGGCGGCGCTGGTGGCCGAAGAAGAGGCCCAGCCTTCAACCGACGAGGAGCGCCTGCGCCGCTTCATCTACCGCATCGTCGAGGAGTACGCCGGCGCACAGGACGCGCACCGCGTGCTGACCGACGACGTGCGCTTTCTCGAGGACGAAGACCGCGAGCGCGTGCTCGACCAGGAGCGCGCCGTGGTCGCCGGCTTTGCGCGCGCGGTGTCGGCGCTGCGCCCCGGCGCGCCGAGCGACGAGCTCGCCAAGCCGCTGACCATGCTGCTGTTCGGCATGATCAACTGGATGTTCACCTGGATGAAGCCCGGCGGCCGGCTCGACCACGCGGCCATCGCGCCGATCGTGGCCGACCTGTTCCTGGGCGGGGTGGGGGCGGTGAAGATGCCGCCCGCCGTGGCACAGGAAGAAAACAGCGCTAAAGAATCCGGTTGAACCAGAGCAGCGACAGCCCCGCCGACAACAGCGTGAGCACCGCCGCGCCCAGCGCGAACAGCGCCGAGATCTCGGTTTCCTTCTTCTCGACGGTGAGCTTGGAACTCAGCGTTTCGTAGACCTTCTTCAGGTCGCTCGCGGTGCCTGCGTAGAAGTACTCGGCGCTGGTCTTGTTGGCGATGGCCTTGAGCGTTTCTTCGTCCAAGCGCACGCGCATCGACCAGCCTTCGAAGCCGATGGTCTCGCCGTCGACCGTGCCCACGCCCACCGTGTAGATGCGCACGCCGCGGTCGGCCGCGGCCTTGGCGGCGTCCAGCGGGTCGACGCCGGTGGTGCGCTGGCCGTCGGTCAGCATGATGATCGCGGCCGAGGTGAACGAGCCGGGCGCCACGGGCGTGAACTCCTTGAGCTGCTTCTCGTTCTGGTCGATCGGGATGCCGCGCTGGCGGCTGGGGGCGCTGAACTGCGAGATGTCGATGCCCGCGTCGGGGAACAGCGTGGCCAGCGACACCACGATGGCGTTGCCCGTGGCCGTGGCGCGCTGCAGCTGGAAGCTGTCGATGGCCGTCACGAGGTCGTCGTGGTTGGTGGTGGGCAGCTGCGCCACCTGCGCGCTGCCCGCGAAGGCGACGATGCCCACCTTCACGTGGCGCGGCAGGTCCTTGATGAAGCTCTTGGCCGCCTCCTGCGCCGCCACCAGCCGGTTGGGCTGCACGTCGGCCGCGCGCATGCTGCCCGACACGTCCATTGCCAGGATGATGGTCTGCTGGTTCGACGGCAGCACCACCACCGCCATCGGCCGCGCCGCCGCCACGAGCATCGCGGTGATGGCCACCAGGAACAGCAGCGGCGGGATGTGCCGCCGCAGGCTCTGGCCCGGGCCCATGGCCTCGCGCACGATCGACAGGCTGGCGTAGCGCACCGCCATCTTCTTCTTGCGGCGGATCAGCCAGACATACAGGAGCACCAGCAGCGGCAAGGCCGCCAGCAGCCAGAGGAATTGAGGCCAGAGGAATGTCATGCCGCCACCACCGCCTTCCCGCCACCCGCTGCGACGCCGCGGACCCGGCGCTTGCGCAGGTCCGCGAATCGCACGATGGCTTCGACCAGATCGTCATTGGTCGAGAGTTCGAGGGCGTCGACGCCGGCCCGGGCCAGCGATTCGCGCAGGGTGGTCTCGCGTTCGGCGGCCAGCCGCGCGAAGCGTTTGCGGAACCCCGCGTCATGGGTGTCGACCCACAGCTGCTCGCCGGTCTCGGCGTCGCGCAGCGGCACCAGGCCGAGGTCGGGCAGCTCGAGCTCGAGCGGATCGAACAGGCGCACGGCAATCACTTCGTGCCGCTGCACCAGCTGGCCCAGCGGGCGCTCCCAGCCGGGCTCGCTGAGAAAGTCGGACACCACGAACACGGTGGAGCGGCGCGGCATGAGCGCGGCGGCGGAGGTCAGCAGGTCGGCCAGGCGCGTCATGCCCTTCTGGGCGGGCGCGGCCTCGGCCTGGTTCGCGCGCTTTTCCATCGCGTGCAGCAGGTGCAGCACATGGCGGCGGCCGGTGCGCGGCGGGATCACGGCCTCGAGGTCGCGGCCGTAGACCAGCGCGCCGACCCGGTTGCCGTGCCGCGTGAGCAGCCGTGCGAGCACGCCGACGAAGCCGGCCGAGATCTCGCGCTTGGCCTTCAGGCCCGAGCCGAAATCGACCGAGCGGCTCAGGTCGAGCACGAACCATGCGGCCATCTCGCGGTCTTCGGTGAACACGCGCACGTGCGGCGTCTGCAGCCGCGCGGTGACGTTCCAGTCGATGTGGCGCACGTCGTCGTGGTGCTGGTACTCGCGCAGGTCGGCGAGGTCGAGGCCGGTGCCGCGCATGAGCGTGCGGTAGTCGCCCTGCAGCAGGCCGTCGAGGCGGCGGATCACGGTCCATTCGAGCCGGCGCAGCGCGCGTTCGGCCCCGCCGGCTTCGATCGCGAGCCGGTCGTCGTTCGCGGCCTCGGGGGCCTTACGCCACCAGCTTTTCATGTTCCAGGGGCTTGGGAGGAGCGGGGACGGCCTTCATGATCTTCTCGATCAGCCCGTCGGGTGTGAGCCCTTCGGACAGGCCTTCGTAGGAGAGCGTCACGCGGTGGCGCAGCACGTCGGGCACCAGCGCGCTCATGTCTTCGGGCAGCGCGTAGCTGCGGCCGCGCAGCAGCGCCAGGGCGCGCGCGCCTTCGGTGAGGCTGATGCTGGCGCGCGGGCTGGCGCCGAAGGTGATGAAGCGGCGCAGGTCCTTCAGGCCGTGCTTCTCGGGCGTGCGCGTGGCCGACACGAGCTTGACGGCGTACTGGATCAGCGAAGGGTCGACGTACACGCGCCGCGCCTCGGCCTGCAGCTCGGCCAATTGTTCGGTGGTGGCGACCGGCGTGGCCGTGACCACCGGGCCGATCACGCGCTGCACGATCACGAACTCTTCCTCGTCGCTCGGGTAGTCGACCATCACCTTCATCATGAAACGATCGACCTGCGCCTCGGGCAGCGGGTAGGTGCCTTCGGTCTCGATCGGGTTCTGCGTCGCCATCACGAGAAAGGGGCGCGGCACCTTGTGCGTTTCGCCGGCGATGGTGACCTGGCGCTCCTGCATCACCTCGAGCAGCGCGCTTTGCACCTTGGCCGGCGCGCGGTTGATTTCGTCGGCCAGGAGCAGGTTGGCGAACACCGGGCCCAGCGAGGTGCTGAACTCGCCCGTCTTCTGGTTGTAGATGCGCGTGCCCACCAGGTCGGCCGGCACCAGGTCGGGCGTGAACTGGATGCGCTTGAACTGGCCGCGCACGGTGTCGGCCAGCGTCTTGATGGTGAGCGTCTTGGCCAGCCCCGGCACGCCTTCGACCAGCAGGTGGCCGCCTGCGAGCATCGCGACCATCACGCGCTCGAGAAAGCGGTCCTGCCCCACGACCACGCGCTTCACCTCGTAGAGAATCTGCTCCATCAGCTCGGCGGTGGCGGGGGCTGTTGCAAAGGTCGACGAGGTCGGGTTTTCTGTGCTCATGCGAAGGGCTTTCGAAGAAATCAGAAAGGCGGCGAGCCGGCCGCGGAGGCGGCGTTCTCGATCGGCACCGCGAAGCCGATGCCGATGAAGGTGCGCTGCTGCGTCGGGTTGAGGATGGCGGTGACGATGCCCAGCACCTCGCCGTCCATGTTGATGAGCGGGCCGCCCGAGTTGCCGGGGTTGGCGGCGGCGTCGAACTGGATCAGGTTACCCAGCTCCTGCTTGCCCTCGGGCGAACGGAAGGAGCGCTTCAGGCCCGACACCACACCGGCCGACACCGAAGGCCCGATGCCGAACGGAAAGCCAACGGCCGCCACCTGGTCGCCGGAGCGCAGGTCGGCGGTGGAGCGCATCACGGCGGGGATCAGGTCGTCCGGGATCTTCTGCGCCTGCAGCACGGCGAGGTCGTTCTCGGGCTGCACGCCGGTGATGACGGCCACCGCTTCGAGCCCGTCGGCGAAAGTGACCTTGATCTTCTCGGCGCCGGCGACCACGTGCAGGTTGGTGAGGATCACGCCCTTGTCGACGATCACCACGCCCGTGCCCACGCCGCGCTCGACCTCGCCCGGCGTGCCGCCGTCGGCGGGCGCCTCGGGTGGCTTGCCCTTGGCCATGTTGCGGCCGCGCTTCTGGGTCTTGGCTTCGGGCGTGGCCTTCTCGGGGCCGTAGCCGACCACGCGCACCACCGAGGGCCGCACGATGTCGGCGGCCTTGGCGGCGGGCGAGGGCAGGGTGGTGGTCTGCAGCGTGCGCAGCACGGCGGCGTCGATGTCTTTCTGCGTGAGCGCCTTGGCGCCCTGGCGCGGCGCCCAGAAGGCGCCGCCGGCGGCGATGGCGATGCAGCTGACGGTGAGCAGGGCGAAGGCGCGGCGCCCGGGCTGCCAGCGTGCGCGAGGCGGTGGGGCTTGCACGGCGTCGGCCTCGGCCACAGCCGCAGCATCCGCCGGCGACCCGGCCGCCGGTGCTGCGGCCGGCGGCAGCGTGCGGGGCGAGCGGCTGTAGAAAGCGGGCCTGCGCATCGGAGCACCTCCGGCAAAAAAGGACGCGTGAAGGAGTTCACAGTAGCACGCTTTCCGCGCCTGTGCATCCCTTCGGGCATCATCGCGCGATGGCTGCGTTTGTCGATACCCACTGTCACCTTGATGCGCCCGAATTCGGTGCCGAGATGCCCGTCATCCGCGCCCGCGCGGCGGCGCAGGGCGTGGTGCTGTGCGTCATTCCGGCGGTGGCGGCCTTCAACTTCGCCACCGTGCGCGAGCTGGCGCACGCGCAGGGCGACGCCTACGCGCTGGGCATCCACCCGCTGTGCACGGGGCAGGCGAGCGATGCGGACCTGCAGACGCTCGACGACGAGCTGCACGCGCGCCGCGACGACCCGCGCCTGGTGGCGGTCGGCGAGATCGGGCTCGACTACTTCGTCGAAGGCCTGGACGCCGATAGACAGGAACGCTTCTTTCACACTCAGTTGCAACTGGCGCGCAAGCACGGGCTGCCGGTGCTCATCCATGTGCGGCGCTCGGTCGACAAGGTGCTCAAGCATCTGCGCCAGACCGCGGGCGGGCGGCCGTGGCACGGCATCGCCCACGCATTCAACGGCAGCGAGCAGCAGGCGCAGGCCTGCATCGAGATCGGCCTGAAGCTGGGCTTCGGCGGTGCCGTGACCTTCGAGCGCGCGCTGCAGCTGCGCCGCCTCGCGGCCACCCTGCCGATGGACGCGCTGGTGATGGAAACCGACGCGCCCGACATCCAGCCGCACTGGCTGTACCGCACGCAGGCGCAGCGCGACGCGGGCCAGGCGCAGGGCCGCAACGAGCCCGGCGAGCTGCCGCGCATCGCCGAAGTGGTCGCGCAGCTGCGGGGCATCGACATCGCGTCGCTGGCCGAAAACACCACGCGCAATGCGGTCGTCGCCCTGCCGAAGCTCCAAAGTCTGCTGAACGTGTCGGAGGGGCGTCCGCCCGCCGCGTAGGCCAAGTTCCCGAGTTGCGCCAGCGCAGGCCATCGGGCCGGTTTTGCTGTCATCCTTGAAGTTCGAAGTGACGTTGGTTGTCCAGTGGCACTGTCGTCACTCCGCACTTCACTCAAAAAAGGAGTCTTTCATGACCACATCTTTTGTTCGTACCCTGCCCGTCGCGCTCGCACTGGCGCTGGCCTCCATCGGTGTGTCGGCCATCGCGCAGACCACCGCGGCCGAGCCCACGACCACCGAGAAGGTGAAGGAAGCCGGCAAGGACGCCGTCGATGCGACCGCACGCGGCACCGAAAAGGCCTGGGACGCCACCAAGAGCACGACCAAGAAGGCCGTGAACGCCACCGAAAGCGGCGCCGAGAAGGCCTGGGATGCCACCAAGAGCGGCACCAAGAAGGCAGCCAACGCCACCGAGCGCGGCACCAAGAAGGCCTGGAACGCGACCAAGAACACCACCAAGAAGGCCACCACCGCCACCAAGAAGGCCGCCGTGAAGACTGGCGACGCCGTGGAAACGGCCGGCCACAAGACGGCCGACGGCATGCGCAGCGCCGGCAAGGCGATCGGCGAGAAGGTGCCGGGCACGGCCGAGAACGAAGCGGCCAAGAAGCCGTAACTTCCATGCACCGGGCTTCGGCCCGTGCTTGACGAAAGAACCCGCTTCGGCGGGTTTTTTCATGGGCGTTCAGGCACGCCGCGCGGCAATGCCAAGATACCGCCCATGAAACCGACCGCCGTCCCGTCCCCGACCGTCGCCGCCAGCGCCGCCGCGGTGCTGACCGGCCTTGCGCCCATCGTCTCGCCCCACACACGTGTGCTCATCCTCGGCAGCTTCCCGGGCGTCAAGTCGCTCGAGCGGCAGCAGTACTATGCGCATCCCCAAAATCAGTTCTGGAAGATCTTGCAAGCCCTCTGGCCCGACCCCCTGCTTCCGACGGGCGCAGACCGCTACCGCGCGCGCTGCGACTGGCTGCTCGATCGCGGCCTCGGCGTGTGGGACGTGTACGGCGCCTGCGAGCGCGAGGGCAGCCTCGACACCGCGATCCGCTCGCCGGTCGTGAACGACATCGCCGGCCTGCAACTGCCGAAGCTCGCCGCCATCGCCCACAACGGCGGCGAGAGCTTCAAGCACGCACGCCACACGCGCACCCTCGGGGTGCCGGTGTATTCGCTGCCCTCCACCAGCCCCGCCAACGCGTCGTGGTCCTTCGAGCGCAAGCTCGCGGCCTGGCGCGAGGTCTTCGTTGCCCACCACCTTCTCTGATGGCTTCTTCCGCTTCTTCCAAGAAAACCCTCGTCCTGCCCGAAGTCAATTTTTCCGACTGGGGCGACATCCGCTACCTGCACCTGGGCACCGAATGGGTCCAGGGCTCGATGAAGCTCGACGCCCCCTTCGAGATCGAGCTCGAGTACGTGCAGCGCATGATGGCCTGGCTGCTGTTCGTCGACAGCAAGGGCGTGGGCAACCGCCACGCGATGCAGCTGGGGCTGGGCGCGGCCACGCTCACCAAGTTCAGCCGCAAGACGCTGCGCATGCGCACCACCGCGATCGAGCTGAATCCGCAGGTGGTGTCGGCCTGCCGCGGCTGGTTCAAGCTGCCGGCCGACGACCTGAAGCTGCGCGTGGTGATCGCCGATGCGGCCGAAGAGATCCGCAAGCCCGAATGGCAGGGCACGGTCGACGCGCTGCAGGTCGACCTGTACGACCACGAGGCCGCCGCGCCGGTGCTCGACAGCGAAGCCTTCTATGCCGACTGCCGCGCGCTGCTTACCGAAGACGGCTGCATGACGGTTAACCTGTTCGGCCGCTCGTCGAGCTACGAGCGCAGCCTCGAGAAAATCGCCGCCGCCTTCGGCACCGACGCGGTCTGGGCCTTCAAGCCGACGCGCGAAGGCAACACGGTGGTGCTGGCCCAGCGCACGGCGTCGCGCCCGAAGCGCGAGGTGCTTGCCGAGCGCGCCCAAACCATCCAGACTCGCTGGGGCCTGCCCGCGCCGAAATGGCTGCGGGTGTTCAAGCCGATGACGCTTTCCCTCACCACCTGATTCCCGCTTCATGAGCGCTGTACCCGCCGCCGCTTCCGCTGCTGCCCGCCACGAAGGTCCGCTCGACCTGCGTCGCCTGATCGAATGGCTCGCCACCGACGGCGTGATCTCGCCGATGGAGGCCAAGCGCACCATCGCGCGCTGCGCCCAGGCCGAGAGCCGGCAGGCGCCGCTGGTGCGCCTGGCCAACGTGGCCATGACGCGCGAGGCCGACGGCAAGCCGCTCGACCTCGAAGCCCTCACGCAATGGCTCGCCGGCCGCGCCGGCCTGGCCTACCTGCGCATCGATCCGCTCAAGGTCGACGTGGGCAAGGTGGCCGACACCATGAGCGCCGGGTATGCCGAGCGTCACAAGGTGCTGCCCGTGCAGGTGCTGCCGAACGAGGTGGTGGTGGCCACGGCCGAACCGTTCCTCATCGACTGGATCGCCGAGGTCGAGCGCCAGTCCAAGCGCACCGTGCGCCGCGTGGTGGCCAACCCGTCGGACATCCAGCGCTACACGGCCGAATTCTTCGCGTTGGCCAAGTCGGTGCGCGCCGCGCAGAAGGCCGGCGGCAACACCGGCGGCGCGAGCTTCGAGCAGCTGGTCGAACTGGGCAAGAGCACCAAGCAGCTCGACGCGAATGACCAGAGCGTGGTGCAGGTGGTCGACTGGCTGTGGCAGTACGCCTTCGACCAGCGCGCCAGCGACATCCACCTGGAGCCGCGCCGCGAGCAGGGCGTGATCCGCTTTCGCATCGACGGCATCCTGCACCCCGCCTACCAGATGCCCATGGGCGTGATGAACGCGATGGTCGCGCGCATCAAGCTGCTGGGCCGCATGGACGTGGTCGAAAAACGCCGTCCGCTCGACGGCCGCATCAAGACCCGCAACATGCGCGGCGACGAAATCGAAATGCGTCTGTCTACCTTGCCGACCGCCTTCGGCGAGAAGATGGTGATGCGCATCTTCGACCCCGACACCGCGGTGAAGGACCTCGACGCGCTGGGCTTCGCGCAGCACGACGCGCAGCGCTGGGAGCAGCTGGTCACGCGGCCCAACGGCATCATCCTGGTGACAGGGCCCACGGGCTCGGGCAAGACCACCACGCTGTACTCCACGCTCAAGCGCGTGGCGACCGAAGAGGTCAACGTGAGCACGGTCGAAGACCCGATCGAAATGATCGAGCCCTCGTTCAACCAGACCCAGGTGCAGCCGCAGCTGGACTTCGGTTTCACCGAGGGCCTGCGCGCGCTGATGCGGCAGGACCCGGACATCATCATGGTCGGCGAAATCCGCGACCTCGCCACCGCCGAGATGGCGGTGCAGGCCGCGCTCACCGGTCACCTCGTGTTCAGCACGCTGCACACCAACGACGCACCCAGCGCCATCACGCGGATGATGGAACTGGGCGTGCCCTCGTACCTCATCACCGCCGTGATGCTGGGCGTGCTCGCGCAGCGCCTCGTGCGCACGCTGTGCCCGCATTGCAAGCAGCCCGACGATGCGGTCACGCGCGAGAGCCTCGAGGCCATCGTCAAGCCGTGGCAGATCACCGGCCCCGTGCGCGCCTACAAGCCGGTGGGCTGCGTCGATTGCCGCATGACCGGCTACATGGGCCGCATGGGCCTGTACGAACTGCTGAGCGTGACCGAGCCGTTCAAGGACCAGGTCACCAAGGAGCCCAACCTCACGGGCCTGCGGCGCCAGGCCGTGATCGACGGCATGCGGCCGCTGCGCCTGGCCGGTGCGCTGCGCGTGGCCGAGGGCGTGACGACCATCGAGGAAGTGCTCAGCGCCACGCCTCCGCTGGAATAGGTCCTCCCCCAGGCTTCGCGCACTTCGTGTCGCTACGCCAACCCCCTCGCCGGGGGCAACACCAGCGGCCCGGCAAAGCCGGTTCCGCGGTGTTTCTTGAAGGGGATCCCATGAGTCATTTCGGGTTATCCCTAGTCCTTTGGTTAGTGGAATCCACATCGGCCTGACCGGAGGCTGACTCGACAATCCCGCATCGAAATTGTTCGAGGAGACTGTTCGTGAAAATCAAAAGTCAGAAAGACTTTTTCTCGGGACTGATGTTCACCGTCGTGGGCGTGGCGTTCGCATGGGGCGCCACCACCTACAGCGTGGGCAGCGGCGCCCGCATGGGTCCGGGTTACTTCCCGCTCATGCTGGGCATCCTGATGGCGCTGATCGGCCTGGGCATCATGTTCAGCGGGCTCACCGTTGAAACGACCGATGGCGAAAAGATCGGCAAGTGGGCCTGGAAGCAGGTCGTGTACATCCTGGGCGCCAACCTGGCCTTCGGCATCCTGCTAGGTGGCCTGCCGAGCTTCGGCATCCCGGCCATGGGCATGATCATCGCGATCTACGCGCTCGTGATCATCGCGAGCCTTGCCGGCCACGAGTTCAAGCTGCCGACCGTGCTGATCCTGGCCACCATCCTGGCCGTTGGCAGCTATGTGGCCTTCATCTGGGCGCTCAAGCTGCAGATCCAGGTCTGGCCGACCTTCATCACCGGTTGAGACGAAGAAAGCTGCTCACACCATGGAACTGTTTGAACACCTCTCGCTGGGTTTTGGCGTTGCCTTCACCTTCACGAACCTGCTGTACTGCCTCGTCGGCTGTATTCTGGGCACGCTGATCGGCGTGCTGCCGGGCATCGGCCCGGTCGCGACCATCGCGATGCTGCTGCCCGCCACGTACGCGCTGCCGCCCGTGTCGGCGCTGATCATGCTGGCTGGTATCTACTACGGCGCGCAATACGGTGGCTCGACCACCGCGATTCTGGTGAACCTGCCGGGCGAATCGTCGTCGGTGGTGACCGTGATCGACGGCTACCAGATGGCGCGCAAGGGCCGTGCAGGTCCGGCGCTCGCCGCGGCCGGCCTGGGCTCGTTCTTCGCGGGTTGCGTCGGCACGCTCATTCTTGCCGCCTTCGCACCGCCGCTGACCGAGCTGGCCTTCAAGTTCGGCCCGGCCGAATACTTCTCGCTGATGATCCTGGGCCTGATCGGCGCCGTGGTGCTGGCATCGGGTTCGCTGCTCAAGGCGATCGCGATGATCGTGCTGGGCCTGCTGCTGGGCCTGGTCGGCACCGACGTGAACTCGGGTGTCGCGCGCTTCAGCTTCGACGTGCCTGAACTCACCGACGGCATCGGCTTCGTGGCCATCGCCATGGGCGTGTTCGGTTACGGCGAAATCATCGCCAACCTGTCGCGTCCGGACGAAGAGCGCGAAGTGTTCACCGCCAAGGTCTCGGGCCTGTTCCCGACCAAGGAAGACTTCAAGCGCATGCTGCCCGCCGTGCTGCGCGGCACCGCGCTGGGTTCGTCGCTGGGCATCCTGCCCGGTGGCGGTGCGCTGCTGTCGGCTTTCGCGGCCTACACCATCGAGAAGAAGACCAAGCTGCATCCGGGCGAAGTGCCCTTCGGCAAGGGCAACATCCGCGGCGTGGCCGCGCCTGAAGCCGCCAACAACGCCGGCGCGCAGACCTCCTTCATTCCGCTCTTGACGCTGGGCATTCCGCCCAACGCCGTGATGGCGCTGATGGTGGGTGCGATGACGATCCACAACATCCAGCCGGGTCCGCAGGTCATGACCAGCAACCCCGAGCTGTTCTGGGGCCTGATCGCCTCGATGTGGCTCGGCAATGCGATGCTGGTGATCCTGAACCTGCCGCTGATCGGCATGTGGATCAAGCTGCTGTCGGTGCCCTACAAGTTCCTGTTCCCGGCGATCGTGCTGTTCTGCGCGATCGGCGTGTACTCGACCAACAACAACACCTGGGACATCTGGATGGTGGGCGTGTTCGGCTTCATCGGCTACGCCTTCTTCAAGCTCGGTTGCGAACCCGCACCCTTGCTGCTGGGCTTCATCCTGGGCCCGATGATGGAAGAGAACCTGCGCCGTTCGCTGCTGCTGTCGCGCGGCGACTGGAGCGTGTTCGTCACGCGCCCGATCTCGGCCGGCCTGCTGATCGCCGCGGCGCTGCTGCTGATCATCGTGCTGCTGCCCGCGGTGAAATCGAAGCGCGAAGAGGCCTTCGTCGAGGACTGATCGACGGGCTTTCTTTGAACGCACAAACGGCGCCCTCGGGCGCCGTTTTTCTTTGGGGGATGCCGTCGTCCCTATCTGCCCAGCGCGCTGAGCACCGCCACGGTCATCGCGTGCACGCCGGTCTTGATCGACGGCTCGGGCACCGGTGCGAAGAAGGGCGAATGGTTGCGGGCCAGCGGCTTGCCGCCGGGTTGGGCGGAGGCCGCGATGTCCCGCGCATCGAGCACGCCGATCGTGAAGTACATCGACGGCACGCCGGCGTTGATGAAGGCCGAGAAGTCTTCGCTGCCCGTCGAGGGCACTGTGGATTGAACGACCTGCGCCGCGCCCAGCGCCTGCTTGAGCGCGGCGGCCGCGCGGGTCACGACCGCTTCGTCGTTGACCAGCGCTTCTCCGCCCGGCACCAGCTTGACCACGGGTTCGGGCGCGCCGCTCGTCGCGGCGGCGGCCATGGCCATGCGGCGCACGCCGGCCAGCAGCTGCTCGCGCACCTGTGGCTTGTACGAGCGGATGGTGCCGCGCAGCGTGACCGTGTCGGGAATGATGTTGCCGGCGGTGCCGCCCTGGATGGCGCCGATGGTCACAACACCGAATTCGGCCGGGTCTTTCTCGCGGCTCACCACGGCCTGCACGTCGGTCACGAAGCGCGCGGCGATCACGATCGGGTCGATGGTGGTGTGCGGCCGCGAGCCGTGGCCGCCGCGCCCCTTGAAGACGATTTCCAGCGCGTCGGAGTTGGAACTGCTGATGCCGATGCCGTAGCCGATGGCGCCGTGGGGCGTCGGCGCCGTGTGCAGCGCGAACGCGGCGTCGGGCTTGGGAAAGCGCGTGAACAGGCCGTCCGCGAGCATCGCCTTGGCGCCCGAGACGGTTTCTTCGGCGGGCTGGCCGATGAACATCAGCGTGCCTTTCCATTGGTCCTTGAGCGCGACCAGCGCGCGCGCGGTGCCGAGCCAGCTGGCCATGTGGATGTCGTGGCCGCAGCTGTGGGCCACGAAGCTGTCGCGCCCGCCCCAGTCGGTGCGGGCCTGACTGGCGTAGGGCAGGCCGGTCTTCTCTTCCATCGGGAGGCCGTCCATGTCGGTGCGCACCATCACGACCGGCCCGGGGCCGTTGCGATACAGCGCCACGACGCCGGTGCCGCCGACCTTCTCGGTCACCTCGAAGCCGATGGCGCGCATCTCGGCGGCGAGCAGGGCGGCGGTGCGCGTTTCCTTGAAAGCAAGCTCGGGGTGGGCGTGCAGGTCCTTGTAGAGGGCGTCGAGCCGGGGGTACATCGCATCGACGAGCGACGGGATCGCCGACGCCTGCGGCGATGCGGCGGGCTGGGCCTGTGCGCCTGCGCCGAAGGCGAGGAAGGCGGCCACGGCCAGTGAACGAAGGGCAAAGGTGGCGGTGTGGGTCAACATGGAATGAATGCAGGGGCGCATGAAAACGAAGATCAGAAGATGTGGCGGATGCCGAAGTCGTAGCCCGTGGCGCTGCGCGGGCGCCAGCCGCTGGCGGCCAGGTAGCCCGGATAGGGCGCGTCGCTGGCGCTCGTCACGGCGCCGATCGCCTTGTCGTTCTGGCCGTCCCGGATGCGAACGCGCGCGAACGTGGCGTACAGCGCCGTGCGGCGGGACAGGTGGTGCACATAGCCCAGCGCCCATTGGCTGGCGCTGGCGCCTTGTGCGGTGTCTCCCGGCAGGCCGGTGGCGCCGGCCTTGTAGCTGACGCGACCGAACGACGCGCGGACGAGTCCCGGGCCCACGGGCACCGTGGCGCCCACCAGGTAGCCGTTGTATTTGTCGGTGCGAGCCTGCATCCACGGCTGCGCCTGCGCGCGCCGGTGCCGCAGTTGCGACAGTTCGCCCAGCAGCTTGACGGGGCCGAAGTCGTAGGTGGCGCTCAGGCTGAGGGTCTTCAGCCGGTCCTCGCCGCCGGCGTCGACGGGCGGCTTGGCCGCCGAACCCGAGGGCAGGCGGTCCTTGTTGTCTTCACCGAACGCCAGCGCCACGTTGAGCGGCCCCTTGGCATAGCCGAAGCGCCCGCCCAGGTAGCGCCCACGCGCGTTCGTCGGCGTCACGTCCGGGCTGTAGCGGACGTTCTCGGGCAAGGCGTACTGGAGCTGCCCGTGGAAGCCGCCGAGGTCCGGCGGCAGGAAGTAGCCGATGCTGTTGCTGGCGCGCGCGTAGTTGTCGCCGGCCGCCACGCCGGCCGGTGCGCCGCCCAGGAGCGTGGACGAGGCGCTGTTGACGCGCGCGATCACCGACAGGCCTGCGCCCTGCACGGCGAAGGGGTCGGCCAGCGAGTCGTTGCGAAAGATCGGCGTGTAGTCGCGGCCCAGCCGCAGCTCGCCGAAGCCGCCCGACAGGCTCAGCGTCGAACGCTTGGCGAACGAGGCCAGGCCCGTCTTGCCGTCGTCGTTGGCGATGTTCGACTCCAGCCAGAAGCTCGCCGCCAGGCCGCCGCCCAGGTCTTCCGTGCCCCGAAAACCCAGGCTGCTGCCGCGGTAGCCGCCGCGCGACAGCGTGGTCTGGCTCTGCGTCACCCGCGGCACGGCCGCGGCGAGCACGGCGGCGGCAGGGCGCCGCGGATCGAACGCCGGGCGGTACTCGCTGACGGTCTCGAAATGGCTGACGCCCGCATCCATGACGCCGAACAGCGTCACCGAGGACTGCGCCGAGGCCGCGCCGGCCAGCGCCAGCAGGGCCAGGCCGAGCGGGTGCTGCTTCACGCGAAGAACGCGCGAGCTGAAGCAGAGGGCGCCGGCATCGGCGCCCTCGAGGGAAGGAAAGTTCAAGGGGAGGTCTCCTGTGCGCCACTTCTGTGTCGAGTGGACTGGCGCGACTATCGGACGGCAGGGCGCCCGGGAGGAAATACCGTTTGCTGATGCGACCCCATCGCTATTTCTGATGGTCGGGCGCAAGGCCGCGCACCGCGTGATGGCCGAGGGAATGGCCGTGGCAACATTGATGCGCCAGATTCATATATCTATCCGATAAATCCATTTCCCTTTTCAATGCCCCGCGTGTCCAATCCTGCGGCCACGTCGGACAAGGCGCGCTCCCGACACACCACCTCGGACACAATGAATTCCATGAAACGAACCACCCGCGCCGCGCTTGCCGCGGCTGCGCTGGTGCTGGCAGCGGTGCCCGCACTGGCCCAGAACTACCCGAACCGGCCCATCCGCCTGATCGTGCCGTTCCCGGCGGCCGGCGCCACCGACCTGTTTGCCCGCACGCTGGGGCAGAAGATGGGCGAGAAGCTCGGCGCCACGCTGGTGGTCGACAACAAGCCCGGCGCCGGCGGTGCGATCGGCTCCGACCTCGCGGCCAAGGCGCCGCCCGATGGCTACACGCTGCTGCTCGCGACCACGAGCACGCACGCCATCGGTCCGGCCATCACGCCCAAGCTGCCCTACGACACGGTGCGCGACTTCACGCCCATCGCCCACGTGGGCGATGCGCCGAGCATCATGCTGGTGCCGGTCAACACGCCCGCCAAGACGGTGCGCGAATGGATCGACAACGCCAAGAAGAACCCCGGCAAGCTCAACTACGCATCGAGCGGCAACGGCACCATCGTGCAGCTCACGGCGGAGCTGTTCAAGGCGCAGGCCGGCGTGTTCGTCACGCACATCCCCTACCGCGGCACGGCGCTGGCGGTGCCCGACCTCATCAGCGGCAAGGTCGACGTGCTGTTCGACTCGCTGCCCACCGGCATGCCGCACGTGCGCGACGGCCGCCTGCGCGCGCTGGGCGTGACCTCGCTCAAGCGCAGCCCGCTCGCGCCCGAGTTGCCGCCCATCGCCGACACGCTGCCCGGCTTCGAGTCGACCACCTGGTTCGGCTTCTACGGCCCGAAGGGTCTGCCGGCCGACATCGTGGCGCGCGTGAACAAGGCCGCCAACGAGGCGCTGGCCGATCCGGAGCTGAAGGACAAGCTCGCGCGCCTGGGCATCGAGCCGGCGAACGCGGGCACGCCCGAGCAGTTCGCAAAGATGGTGGCCGTTGACGCCGCCAAGTGGAAAAAGATCGTCGTCGATCGCAAGATCACCAACGACTAACGAGAGCACGCCGACATGAACTTCGACTTCAACAATCCCTACCTCTCGACCCGCCTCCCGGTCTTCGCACGCAACGTGGTCGCGACCTCGCACCCGCTGGCCGCGCAGGCCGGCCTGCGCATCCTGCAGCAGGGCGGCAACGCGGTCGATGCGGCCATTGCCACGGCCGCCGTGATGACGCTGGTCGAGCCGGTGAGCAACGGCCTGGGCAGCGACGCCTTCTGCATCCTGTGGGACGGCAAGGAACTGCACGGCCTGAACGCCTCGGGCCCCGCGCCGAAGGCATGGACGCCCGAGTACTTCAAGGCCAAGTACGGCGCCGACGCCGCCACGCCGCCGATGCGCGGCATCGACTCGGTCACGGTGCCGGGCGCGGTGCGCGGCTGGGTCGCCATGAGCGAGCGCTTCGGCAAGCTGCCCTTCGCCGACCTGATGGCGCCCGCCATCGACATCGCCGAGCGCGGCTACCTCGTGCCGCCGGTGGTGCAGGGCAAGTGGGCGGCGGCCACGCCGATCCTTCAGTCGCAGCCCGGCTTCGCGCAGGCCTTCCTGCCCTGGGGCCGCGCGCCCGAGGTCGGCGAGCTGTTCCGCTTCACCGCGGCGGCGCGCGCGCTCAAGGCGATTGCCCGCACCAAGGGCGAGGCCTACTACAACGGCGAGATCGCCGAGGCCATCGCCAAGTTCTCGCAGGAACAGGGCGGCGCGCTCACCGTGGCCGACATGGCGGCCTACCAGCCCGAGTGGGTGAAGCCGATTTCGCGCGACTACCGCGGCCACACGCTGCACGAGATCCCGCCGAATGGCCAGGGCATCGCGGCGCTGATCGCGCTGGGCATCCTCGAGAAGTTCGACATCGCCTCGCTGCCGGTCGACTCGGTGCAGTCGCAGCACCTGCAGATCGAGGCCATGAAGCTGGCCTTCGCCGACGTGTACCGCTACGTGTCGGAGCCATCGTCGATGACGGTGACCCCCGCGCAAATGCTCGATGACGCGTACCTGGCTTCGCGTGCGAGACTCATCGACGTGAACAAGGCGCAGGACTTCAAGGCCGGCAACCCCGTCAAGGGCGGCACCATCTACCTCACAGCCGCGGACGAGAGCGGCATGATGGTGAGCTTCATCCAGAGCAACTACATGGGCTTCGGTTCGGGTTGCGTGGAGCCCGAATTCGGCATCAGCCTGCAGAACCGCGGCCACGGCTTCAGCCTCAAGGCCGAGAGCCCGAACGTGGTGGCACCGGGCAAGCGCCCGTTCCACACCATCATCCCGGCCTTCCTCACCAAGGACGGCCAGCCGGTGATGAGCTTCGGCGTGATGGGCGGCAACATGCAGCCGCAGGGCCACATGCAGACGCTGGTGCGCATGCTCGACTACGGCCAGAACCCCCAGGCCGCGTGCGACGCGCCGCGCTGGCGCTTCAACGCGGGGCTCGAGATCAACGTCGAGGCCGCGATGAATGCCGACACCTTGCAGGGCCTGCGCGACCTGGGCCACCACCTCGAGGTGATCAACGATTCCTACCAGGACTTCGGCGCCGGCCAGTTCATCTGGCGCGCGGGCGAGCCTTCGGTGGAAGGCTACGTCGCCGCGAGTGACCCGCGCCGCGACGGCCTCGCTGCAGGCTACTGAGGATCAAGGGATGATCGGGGGATGAACAAGACAGCCGCATCGGTCGGCATTCCCCCGCACGGACACGAGGCCGCCCGCAAGGGCTACGCCACCGGCCTCGTCCTTGCCACGCTGGGCGCCATCGCGTTCAGCGGCAAGGCCATCATCGTCAAGCTGGCGTACCGCTACGGCGTCGACGCCATCACGCTCATCATGCTGCGCATGCTCTTTGCGCTGCCGCTGTTCGCGCTGATGGCGTGGTGGGCCGGGCGCGGCAAGCCTGCGCTCACGACGCGCGACTGGCTCGGCATCCTCGGGCTCGGCTTCTCGGGCTACTACCTCGCGAGCTTTCTCGACTTCGCGGGGCTGGCCTACATCTCGGCCAGCTTCGAGCGGCTGATTCTTTACCTCAACCCCACGCTGGTGCTGTTCTTCGGCTGGCTGCTGTACCGGCGCCGCCCGACGCGCCCGCAGGTGTTCGGCATGGTCGTGAGCTATGCCGGCGTGCTGCTGGTGTTCGGCCACGAGCTGTGGACCGGCGGCGACGGCAAGGGCGGCGGCGCGGCCGCATGGGGCGCGTTCCTCGTGTTCCTGAGCGCGGTGAGCTACGCGGGCTACCTTGTGTACAGCGGCGAGTTCGTCAAGCGGCTGGGCTCGCTGCGGCTCGTGGGGCTGGCGACCACCGTGGCCTGCGTGCTGTGCATCCTGCAGTTCGTGCTCACGCGGCCGATGAGCGCGGCGATGGCGGTGGCGCCCGAGGTGATCTGGCTGTCGGTGCTCAACGCCACGCTGTGCACGGCTGTGCCTGTCCTCATGGTGATGATGGCCATCGAGCGCATCGGCCCCGCCATTGCGGCGCAAACCGGCATGATCGGGCCCCTGTCGACCATCCTCATGGGGGTGGTCATACTGGGTGAGCCGTTCACCGCGTGGATCGCGGCCGGCACGGTGCTCGTCATCGCGGGCATCTTCGTTTTCACACGCAAGGGGCGGTAGCCCCTGCAGCATCGATCGAACGATCGACTGGAGCAAACACATGGATCTGGGCATTGCAGGCAGGACCGCACTGGTGTGCGGCGCGAGCAAGGGGTTGGGCTACGGCTGCGCCGAGGCGCTGGTGCGCGAGGGCGTCAACGTGGTGATCGTGGCGCGCGGCGCCGAGGCGCTCGATGCCGCGGCCAAGCAGCTGGTGGCAGCGGCCGGCCCGTCGGGTCCGTTCGTCAAGCATGTGGCGGCCGACATCACCACCGAAGCCGGCCGCGCGGCCGTGTTCGCGCTGGGCCACGACTTCGACATCGTCGTCACCAACGCCGGCGGCCCGCCGCCCGGCGACTTCCGCAACTGGGACCGCGAGGCGTGGATCAAGGCGGTCGACGCCAACATGCTCACGCCCATCGAGCTCATCAAGGCCACGGTGGATGGCATGGCGAAACGCGGCTTCGGTCGCATCGTCAACATCACGTCGAGTTCGGTGAAGTCGCCGATCGACATTCTGGGCCTGTCGAACGGCGCGCGCAGCGGCCTCACGGGCTTCGTGGCCGGCGTGGCGCGCACGTCGGTGGCGGCGCAGGGCGTGACCATCAACAACCTGCTGCCGGGCTCCTTCGAGACCGACCGCCTCAAGGGCACGATGGCCGGCGCGGCTCAGAAGTCGGGCCAGGATTTCGACACCGTGTGGGAAGCGCGCAAGAAGAATATTCCGGCCAAGCGCTTCGGCAACCCGGCCGAGTTCGGTGCGATCTGCGCGTTCCTGTGCAGCATGCAGGCGGGCTACATGACCGGGCAGAACGTGCTGGCAGACGGCGGCGCCTACCCGGGCACTTACTGACCGACGCAGCGGCGCGCGTTCAGCGCCGCGACGACACCACGATCCCGCCGACGATCAGCACGAAGGCGGCGCCGTGGTACCAGTACGGCGCCTCGCCGAGGAAGGCCGCCGACAGCACGGCCGCGAACAGCGGCGTGAGGTTCATGAAGATGCTCGCCGCCTGCGGCCCCGCGCGCTGCACGCCGGTGCCCCAGCAGCGGTAGGCCAACACGGCCGGGCCGATGCCGATGAACAGCATCGCGCTCACGAGCGGCCAGCCCAGGTCGATGTGGGCGTCGGTCAGCGTCCATTCGCCGGCGGCCAGCGCGCCTGACCACGCGACACCGAACACCAGCTGCGCCATCAGGAAGGCGGCCCAGTCGCTGCGCACATTGACGGGCTCGTGCGTGCGCGCCAGCAGCCAGCTGTAGAAGGCCCAGGCGATGGTGCCCGCGATCATGTACAGGTCGCCCGGCACCAGCCGCAGCGCGAGCAGCTGCTGCCACTCGCCGCGGCTCAGCACCAGCAGCACGCCCAGCATCGACAGCAGCGCGCCGCCCAGCGCGCCGCCCAGCGCGCGCCGGCTGACGCGCGCGCCGAAGCACAGCGTGCCCACGGCCAGCATCCACAGCGGCAGGCTGGAGCCCACCAGCGTGACGTTGATCGGCGTGGAGGTCTGCAGCGCCAGGTACTGGAAGGCGTTGTACAGGCCGATGCCCAGCAGGCCCAGCAGCGCATAGCGCCGCCAGTGCGCCCACAGCGGGCTGTCGCGGCGCAGCACCCAGGCCGCCAGCGGCAGCAGCAGCACGAACGCGATCACCCAGCGCACGAAGTTCAGCGTCAGCGGCGACACCAGCGCGCGCACCAGCCGGCCGACCACCGCATTGCCGGCCCACAGCAGCGGCGGCACGGTGAGCAGAAGGGCGGTGAGGGGCGTGAGGCGGTGGTGCGATGCGGACGACATGGCCGCCGACTCTACCGGGCCCGCGCAGTGTCCGTGGCCCGTCGAGAAATGGCCAAACGTGGCACGATGCCCGTCCCATTCTTTTTTCCCCTGCGTGGAGACAGCAACGATGTTGAGCAAAGCCGTCCGTATCGACCGCCACGGCGGTCCCGAGGAACTGAAGGTCGTCGAGGTCGAGGTGGGCGAGCCCGGCCCCGGCGAGATCCGCATCCGCCACAAGGCCGTGGGCCTGAACTTCATCGACACCTACCAGCGCACCGGCCTGTACCCGTTCCAGATGCCGCTGCAACTGGGCATGGAAGCCTCGGGCATCGTCGAGGCGGTGGGCGAGGGCGTGACGCACCTGAAGGTGGGCGACCGCGCCGCCTACGCGAGCCAGCCGCCCGGCGCGTATTGCGAGCTGCGCGTGATGCCCGCCAAGTGCGTGTGCAAGCTGCCCGACGACATCTCCTTCGAGACCGGCGCGGCCATGATGCTCAAGGGCCTCACCGCGCAGTACCTGCTGAAGAAGACGCTGCCCGCCGAAGGCCTGCAGCCCGGCGACTTCGTGCTGTTCCATGCGGCGGCCGGCGGCGTCGGCCTCATCGCCTGCCAGTGGGCCAAGGCGCTCGGCCTGCAGCTCATCGGCACGGCCGGCAGCGACGCCAAGTGCCAGCTCGCGCTGGCGCACGGCGCGGCGCACGCCATCAACTACAGCACCGAGAACTTCGCGGCGCGTGTGAAGGAGATCACCGGCGGCCAGGGCGTGAAGGTGGTGTACGACTCGGTGGGCAAGGACACCTTCGAAGGCTCCATCGACAGCCTGCGCCCCTTCGGCCTGCTGGCGATCTTCGGCAACGGCTCGGGCCCGGTGCCGCCGGTCAACCTCGGCCTGCTGGCCTCGAAGGGCTCGCTCTACGTGACGCGCCCGACGCTGTTCACGCACATCGCCACGCGCGAGCGCACGCAGGCCATGGCCGACGACCTGTTCGCGGTGGTGCAAAGCGGCGCGGTGAAGATCCCGATCGACCAGCGCTACGCCCTGGCCGACGTGCAGCAGGCGCACCGCGACCTCGAGGCGCGCAAGACCACGGGCTGCACCATCCTCACGCTCTGAACCAGCGCACGGGCCAGCGGGTGATGTCCTACGCGCGGTGGGGTGTCACACCTTCGACTTGTGGCGGGCGCAATTTGTAGCCTGCACTTGTCCCTTTGCAGAGCCCGCCATGACCACCGTCCGCGCCTTCATCGTCGAAGACAACCCCGCCCAGCGCGCCAGCCTGGCGGGCACGCTGCGCGAGATGGCGCGCATCGATCCGGTCGGTCAGGCCGAATCGGAGGCCGAGGGCACGCGCTGGCTCACGCGCAACCCGGCGCTGTGGGACCTGGCCATCGTCGACCTGTTCCTGGGCGACGGCACCGGCTTCAGCGTGCTCGAGGCCTGCCGCAACCGCGATCCGAAACAGAAGATGGTGGTGCTGAGCAATCACGCCACGCCCGAGACGCGCCGCAAGTGCGCGCAGCTCGGCGCCGACGCGGTGTTCGACAAGGCCACCGAGGTGGAGGAGCTGATCGACTTCTGCGTGCGCCAGCGGCAGGAGCGCTTCTTCAGCGCGCCTTCGTCTGCGGGGCCGCGGGCGCCTCACTGAGCGCCGCCGTCTCGCGCACCATGCGCCAGACCCGCTGCGCGAGCGGCGACAGCTCGCGGTTGCGGCGCCGGATCAGCATGATCGCGCGCTGCACGTTCGGCACCAGCGGGCGCACCACCAGCCGCGCCAGCCCTTCGGGCGGCAGCGACAGGCCCGGCATCACGCTGATGCCGATACCGGCCTCGACCATGCGGAATACGGTGGTCGCATGGCCCAGCTGCTGCTTCACGTCGCAGCGCGCGCCGTGCCGCTCCAGCGCCTGGTCGATGAGGCGCCGGCTGCCCGAGGCGTGATCGAGCAGCACCAGCGGCTGGCCGTCGAGCGCCGACCAGTTCACCGAGGCCTTCTTTTCCGTCAGCCGGTGGCCGGGCAGCGTCACCACCATGAAGGGGTCGTTGAGGATCGACTCGCAGTGCAGGTCGTCGGCCTCGGAGGGCTCGATCACCACGCCGAAGTCGACCTCGCCGCTGCGCACGCTGTCCAGCACGTCCTGCTGGATGCGGTCGAGCAGCAAAAACTGGATGCCCGGCGCCTGCACCGCGCAGGCCGCGATGCAGTCGGGCATGAGGTTGGCCGAGAGCGTGGGGCTGCTGGCCACGCGCACCTTGCCGCCGCGCGCGCTGGCCAGGCCGGCCACGTCCTGCAGGGTCTGGTCGAGTTCGTCGAGCACGCGGTCGAGCCGGGCCGCGAACGAGTGGCCGGCTTCGGTCAGCACCACCTCGCGCGTGGTGCGGTCCAGCAGCTTGAGGCCGAGCTGGGCCTCGAGTTCCGAGATCGACCGGCTCACTGCCGGCTGGCTCAGGCCGACCTGGTCGCCGGCGCGGCTGAAGTTGCGGCCCTCGGCCACCGAGCGAAAGACGCGGAGTTGGCGCAGCGTGACGTTCATGCGCTCAAATCATATATCCATCCGATAAATCCATTTCTCTTTTGAATGGCCGGAAGGTCCAATGCAGGGCATGGCACGTTCACGCTTTCTCCCCGACAACTTCACGCTCACGCTCGTCGCGGTCGTCACCCTGGCCAGCCTGCTGCCCGCCAGCGGCCGCGTGGCGCATTTCTTCGAGGGCCTGACCACGGTCGCGATCGGGCTGCTGTTCTTCCTGCACGGCGCCAAGCTGTCGCGCGAGGCGATCCTTGCGGGCATCACGCATTGGCGGCTGCACCTGCTGGTGTTCGCCTGCACCTTCATCCTGTTCCCGGTGCTGGGGCTCGCGCTGCGGCCTGTGCTGGGGCCGCTGGTGACGCCGCAGCTGTACACGGGCGTGCTGTTCCTGTGCGTGCTGCCGGCCACGGTGCAGTCGGCCATCGCCTTCACGGCCATGGCGCGCGGCAACATGCCGGCCGCCATCTGCAGCGCTTCGGCTTCGACCTTGCTGGGCGTGTTCATCACGCCGGTGCTGGTGAGCCTGGTGGTGCTGCCCGAGGGCGGCGCGGTGGCGTCGTCGTCGTCGCTTGACGCGATCGGGCGCATCCTGCTGCAGCTGCTGGTGCCGTTCGTCATCGGCCACCTGTCGCGCCCGCTGATCGGCAAGTGGATCCAGAAGCGCGCCGCGGTGCTGAAGTTCGTGGACCAGGGCTCGATCCTGCTGGTGGTCTACACGGCCTTCAGCGCGGCCGTGATCGAAGGGCTCTGGAAGCAGATTCCCGTGAGCGCGCTGCTGGGCCTGCTGCTGGTGTGCGGCGTGCTGCTGGCGCTGGCGCTGGGCCTGACGACCTTCATGGCGCGGCGCTTCGGCTTCAACATCGAGGACGAGATCACCATCGTCTTCTGCGGCTCCAAGAAGAGCCTGGCGAGCGGGATTCCGATGGCGAAGGTGCTGTTCGCCTCGCACGCCGTCGGCGCGATCGTGCTGCCGCTGATGCTGTTCCACCAGATGCAACTGATGGTGTGCGCGGTGCTGGCGCAGCGCTATGCGCGGCGCGCGGCGGCGTCCCCGGCGCCTGCGCTGCGCACGGCCGAGTAGCCTGTCCGGCGCAGGGCGTTCACGCACCGGCCGGCGCGTGAACGCAAAACAACACCCGCGAGGAGAGGGCTGGCGTCCACCAGATTCCTCCAATTTTGAACAGGACCATCCGGTCAGCGGCTCGATGAAGAGCAGCTGAAAACCCCGGAGAAACCTGAATGAAGAAATCCCTCACGGCACTCGCCGCGCTGGCCGTCACCGGCCTGGCTTCTGCCCAATCGTCGGTCACCCTGTTCGGCGTCGTCGATGCCGGCGTGAGCTACCAGAGCGCCACCTCGCGCAACCCCGTCACGGGCACCACCAGCAAGCAGAGCCAATGGAGCCTGGCCAACTCGGGCTACAACTCCAGCCGCATCGGCTTTCGCGGCACGGAAGACCTGGGCGGCGGGCTCGCCGCCAGCTTCTGGCTCGAGGCGCCGATCAGCAACGACGACGGCGCCACCGGCATCGCCAACTTCAACCGCCGGTCCACCGTCAGCCTGTCGGGCGGCTTCGGCGAAGTGCGGCTGGGCCGCGACTACACGGCCACGTTCTGGAACGACACGGTGTTCGACCCGTTCGGCACCAACGGCTCGGGCTCCAGCGTGATCAACACGGTGAGCGGCAGCACCGCGCTGGGCAACACGAACTACGTGCGCGCCAGCAACATGGTCGGCTACTTCCTGCCGCCGAACCTCGGCGGCTTCTACGGCCAGCTGCAGTACAGCCTGAACGAGAACACGAAGACCAGCGCGACCGACACCGCGGCCGCCACCAGCAGCAGCGCCGGGCGCTATGTGGGCGGGCGTTTCGGCTATGCGAACGGTCCGCTGGACATCGCGCTGGCGGTGGGCCAGAACGTCGCGGCCGACACCACCACGCTCACGCGCAAGGTGCAGACCATCAACCTCGGCGCGTCGTACGACTTCGGACCGGTCAAGCTGTTCGGCGAGCTGTCGAACGTGAAGAACAAGTTCGACCTCGCGGCACTCGGCAACAGCCACGACAGCTACAACGGCTACCTGATCGGCGCGAGCATGCCGGTGGGCGCGGGCCTGGTCCGCGCGTCGTACTCGACCGTGCGCTACAACGAAGGCGCGGTCGGCGTCACGGGTGACGACCCGCGCGCGAACAAGCTCGCGATCGGCTACGTGCACAACCTGTCCAAGCGCACCGCGCTGTACGCCACCGTGGCGCGCGTGAGCAACCGCAACGACGCGAACTACACGGGCAGCCTCACGGCCGCCAGCACCACGGGCTATGGCAGCACCGGCGTGGGCTACACGGGCCTGCCGCGTTCGTCGACGGGCTACGACTTCGGCATTCGCCACGCGTTCTGATCGGCCTGCCTTCGCGTGCGTCGGCGCTGCCGGCGCATGCGAACGCTCCCTGCCGTCGAACAAGCAACGCATCGATTCACATGACCCGGATTCACCACCTCGCGGGCGTGCTGGCAGCGCTCGGCCTCTCGGGCTGCATCGTGCTGCCGCCGCCTCTTTATCCGCCTGGGCCACCGCCGGGGTTTCGCGGCGAAGGGCCGCCGCCTCCACCACGCTGCGAGGCCCCGAGCGGCTGCGCGCGGCCGGCTTTTCCCGAAACGCGCTGAGGGACTGTCGACCATGTACGGCAGTTCACTCGGCCTGGTCATCGCCACGCTCATCGGCTTCAGCCTGGCCGGCGTGCTCGCGCTGATGGGCGCGCTGTTCGTCGCCAACGCCCGCGCGGCCGTGCACGCCCGTGGCCTCGCACAGCAGGCCCGCACGCAGCAGCGCCAGCAACTGGCCGACAGCCGCGTGCAGGACCTGCGGCCGTTGCTCGGCGCCGAGCCTGGCGACGCAATGGCGCTGCGCCTCGCTGTGGACCTGCCCGCGGAAGCGGTGCCGGTCTTCGGCATTCCGTCGGAGCTGCGCGAGCTGCTGGCCAAGGTGGCCGCGCATGCCGCGCGCGTGATGGCCGCGGGCGCGACGCTGCAGGTGCGCGCGCGCATCGAAGGCACGCAGGCCGTCGTTCACTGGCGCGACCTCGATGCCGACAGCGAACGCCCACCGCTGGCGCGCTTCTTCGATGCACTCGACGCCGCCTCGCTGGCCAGCGCGCGCATCTGCGAGCGCATCGCGGGGCGTCACGGCGGGCGCATCTATTCCGCGCCGGACGATGGCGGCGTGCTCGGGCTGACGTTGCGCCTGCCGCTGTACGCGCCAGTGACCGCTGGATCAGTCGACTGAGGTGCGCGTCGGCGCCGGCGCGGCCGATACGCCCGAAAGTTCAAGGGCCTCGAGCGCCTCGTACTCCACCGCCAGGAAGTCCACCAGCTTGCGCACCGACGGCAGCAGGCCGCGGCGCGAGGGGAACACCGCGTGCACGATGCCGCTGCGCGGCGCCCATTGCGGCAGCGCGTCGACGAGGCGGCCGGCCTGCAGGTCGTCGCGCACCATCATCGTCGGCATCTTGGCCACGCCCACGCCCTGCAGGGCGGCATGCCGCAGCGCGGCCATGTCGTCCGTCACTAGGCGGGGCTGGTGGCGCACCTCGGCGCTCGCGCCGTCGGGGCCTTCGAGCGACCAGGTGTGGTGCGGCTGGGCCGGGCCGAGGTCCAGGCTGGGCAGCAGGCCGATGTCGGCGGGGCTGGCCGGCGCCGTCAGGCCTTTGAGCAGGCGCGGGTGGGCCACCAGGCGCTGCGTGCTGTGGCCCAGCACCTTCATCACGAGGTCGGTGTCCTCGAGCGGCGGAAAGCGCACGCGCAGCGCGAGGTCGAAGCCTTCGCGGATCACGTCGACGCGGCGGTTGGTGCTCTCGAGCTGCACGGTCACGCGCGGGCACTCGGTCATGAAGCGGGCGATCATTTCAGCCACCTGGTAGTACACCAGCGCCGGCGGGCATGACAGCCGCACCAGCCCCTGCGGCTGGGCCTGCAGGCGGTCGATGGCCTCCTGCGCGGCGTCGGCCTCGACCAGCATGGCCACGCAGTGCTCGTAGTACTGGCGGCCGATGTCGGTGACGCTGAAGCGGCGCGTGGAGCGCTGGATCAGGCGCACGCCCAGCCGCTCCTCGAGCAGCGCGATGCGCCGGCTCAGGCTCGACTTGGGCACGCTGAGCGCGCGGCCGGCGGGGGCAAAACCGCCGTGGTCGACCACCTGGGCGTAGTAGTAGAGATCGTTCAGGTCGCGCATGGCTGGGGGCCCTCCGTGCCGTTGATCGTTCGCCAGATGGAACGATGAGGGCGAATTCTGGCATCTACTCAAAGCATCGTTGCGGCCTCATCCTTGATCCATGGCTTTCCCGTTCCGGGCGAGCCGCCAGATGGAAAGGAACACAGACCATGAAGAAGATCCTCGGCACCTACAGCGCACCGCGCCCGCACTGGGTGGGCGACGGTTTTCCCGTGCGCTCGCTGTTCAGCTACGACACGCTGGGCCGCCACGCCAGCCCCTTTTTGCTGCTTGACTACGCCGGTCCGGCCCGGTTCACGCCGACCGCTCAGCCGCGCGGCGTGGGCCAGCACCCGCACCGCGGCTTCGAGACCGTGACCATCGTCTACAAGGGCGAGGTGTCGCACCGCGACTCGACCGGGCAGGGCGGCACCATCGGCCCCGGCGACGTGCAATGGATGACCGCCGGCGCGGGCATCCTGCATGAGGAGTTCCATTCCGAAGCGTTCACGCGCGACGGCGGCGAGCTCGAGATGGTGCAGCTGTGGGTCAACCTGCCCGCCCGGGACAAGATGGCCACGCCCGGCTACCAGGCCATCGTCGATGCGCAGATTCCGTCGGTGCCGCTGCCGGAAGGCGCGGGCAGCGTGCGCGTGATCGCGGGCGACTACCTCGGCCACAAGGGGCCGGCGCGCACCTTCACGCCCATCGACGTGTGGGACCTGCGCCTGAACCAGGGCGCGCAGGTGACGCTGCCTGTGCCCGAAGGCCACACGGCCGCGGTGGTGGTGCTGCGCGGCACGGTGCAGGTGAACGGCGAGACGGTCGTGCGCGACGCGCAGATGGTGCTGCTCGACCGCGCGGGTGATGCGCTCACGCTGGACGCCAACAACGACGCGGTGGTGCTGCTGCTGAGCGGTGAACCGATCGACGAACCCATCGTCGGCCACGGCCCGTTCGTGATGAACACGCGCGACGAGATCGTGCAGGCGATGAAGGACTTCGGCAGCGGGAAGTTCGGGCAGATGCCGGAGGCCGTGGCGCACTGAGCGCCCACCGCCGCCCTGGTGGAAGAATCAGGCGGCGGTGAGCATGCCCCGCGCCTCGATGAAGGCTACGACCTCGGCGACGCCCGTGAGCGTCTTGAGGTTGGTCATCACGTAGGGGCGCTGGCGGCGCATGCGCTGGGTGTCCTGTTCCATCACGTCGAGGTTCGCGCCCACGTAGGGCGCGAGGTCGGTCTTGTTGATGACGAACAGGTCGCTCTTGGTGATGCCGGGGCCGCCCTTGCGCGGGATCTTCTCGCCGGCGGCCACGTCGATCACGTAGATGGTGAGGTCCGACAGCTCGGGACTGAAGGTGGCCGCGAGGTTGTCGCCGCCCGATTCGACGAACACGATGTCGGCGTTGGGAAAGTCTTCGAGCATGCGGTCGATGGCCTCGAGGTTGATCGAGGCGTCTTCGCGGATCGCGGTGTGCGGGCAGCCGCCGGTTTCCACGCCCATGATGCGCTCGGCCGGCAGCGCGCCGGCCACGGTGAGCAGGCGCTGGTCTTCCTTGGTGTAGATGTCGTTGGTGATGGCGACCAGGTCGTACTTGTCGCGCATCGCCTTGCAGAGCATTTCGAGCAGGGTGGTCTTGCCCGAGCCGACGGGGCCGCCGATGCCCACGCGCAGCGGCGGGAGCTTCTTGGTGCGGTTCGGGATGTGGTGCAGGGCGGAGGTCATGGGCGAAAAGGTCCGGTTCGGTCAGCTTCGGAAGAGGCGGGAATATTGTGTTTCATGGCGAGCCGACAACACCGCCAGCAGGGGCGCGAAGGCTTGGCGCTCGTCGTCGCTCAGTTGCATTGCGCGGTCAACGGCCGCAGGGATTTCGTTCGCCAGCCGCGACAGGATGCGCTGGCCCGCGCTCTGGCCCAGCGGCACGGCCTTGACGGCGGCGGCCACCATGTTCTCGGCCCAGCCGAAGGCGAAGGCCAGGCAGCCGTCCTGCACGGTGGCTTCGGTGCGGCTGGCGGCGAACGCGAAGGCCACGGGGTAGGTCGCGGGCAGGCCGGCGAAGACCTCGGCCGTGTCGGCATGGTGCAGCTTCAGCCACTCGACGAAGGAGCGGCCCATCTGCTCGGTCTGCAGGAAGAACTCGGCGGATTCGCGGGTGTGCAGCACCCAGTCGTTGAGGGTGCGGATGCGTTGTACGTCGTTCGCGCGCCAGGCAGTGATCGCCTGGGCGGCCAGGGCGAGGTCGCCGCGTGCGAAGCTCAGGTGCAGCTGGTCGGAGAGCCACTCGGTGGCGCTGGCTTCGGAGTTGATGCCGGCCCATTCGACCGCGGCCTCGACGCCTTCGGAATACGAGAAGCCTCCCACTGGCAGGGCGGGGGAGGCGAGCCAGATGAGCTGGAGGAGGCTGTGCGGGGTCGGCATTTTTTTGCGCAGTGGTTCAGGGCGCGTGCGCAGGCCACCGGGTACTTCCCTCCGCGAATGTCCCCCGGCCTTCGGCCTCCTCCTTGATTTCGCTGCGGGAAGCACCCAGTGTCCTGCGCACGGGAAGGCCGTCGTTCATTTCAGTGCGAGTGGCCGTGATCGTCGTCGAGCAGTTCGGGGGCGAGCACGAGGGGCTTCGGGCCGCTGCCGTGCGAGTGCCCGTGGTCGTGACTGTGGTCATGGCTGTGGCCGCCATGCGAATGCCCTTGCGCGCCGTACGCGCCGCCTTCGGGCTCGAAGGCTTCCTCGACGGCGACGACGATCAGGTGCATCGAACGCAGCATGTCGGCCAGCACGTGATCGGGTTCGATCTTCAGGTGATCGGGCTTGAGCTCGATCGGCACATGCCGGTTGCCCAGGTGGTAGGCCGCGCGCGTCAGGTCGAAGGGCGTGCCGTGGGCGGTGCAGTGCGTGATGCGCAGCACCGGCTGCGGCGCCGCGATCACGCGCACCAGCGAGCCGTCTTCCGCCACCAGCACGTCGCCCCCGCGCACCGCGGTGCCGCGCGGCAGGAAGATGCCGATCTGCCGGCCCTGCGAGTCGGTGGCGTCGAAACGGCTTTTCTGGCGCACGTCCCAGTCGAGTTCGATGGTGGCGGCACGCTTGAGCAGCACGGGCGCGAGACCGCGGCCCTGGGGCATGAGTTTGTTGGCGGTGAGCATGGCGGGTTGCGGGGTCGAATGAGGCCGATGAATGTAGCGCCTCTTGCAGCCCCTGTTCGGCGTGATGTCCCAAGCCCGTCGGCGAGGCCAACGTGCCGGGAACGGGCTTTCCTTCGTTAGCAAATATCGGGCCTTGTGGACTGGGGGCTTGCCTGCGCGCCCCATCCGCCCCAGCATGCGCGTCATGAACAGCCTGGCCTACCTGACGACCGACGTCGCCACCCCGCTGCGTTTCGACTACTGGCACGACGTCGTGTGCCGCCACTGCATTCCCGCGGCCAGCCGTGCGATGACGGCCGAGCCGTTCGAAGGGCGGCTCGACGTGCGTGAGGTGGGCGCGGTCAGCGTCAACCGCATGTCGGCGCCGATGCATCACTGGTCGCGCGACGCGCCCCACCTGCGCCGGCATCCGCTGGACGACCTGTGGCTGGCGTTCGTGCAGGAGGGCGAAGGCACCTTGGTGCAAGGCGGGCGGCAGGGGCGGCTGCGCAGCGGCGACATGCTGCTCTACGACGCCGGCCGGCCGTTCGAATGCACGCTGGACGCGCGCTCGGTCTACCTGGCGCGCATGCCGCGCCGGCTGCTGCTGCGGCGCTTCGCGAAGGCCGAGGACTTCACCGCCCGCACCATCGCGGCGGACCGTCCCGGCGCGGCACCGCTGCACGCGATGCTGCGGGAGACGGCGAACCCCGCCTTCGCGCAGCCGCATTCCGTCGCCGCCGAACGCTTCGGCGGCGCGCTCATCGACCTGCTGGCCGTGACGCTCGAACTGCAGCAGGACATGGCTGGCGACGCCGGCGCCGAGCGCGGCTTGCATGCGCGCATGACGGCCTACATCGAGCGCCATCTGGACGACCCGGCGCTCTCGCTCGACACGATGGCGCAGGCGCACCACGTCTCGGCGCGCACGGTGGCGCGGGCGTTCGCGCGCCAGGGCGAGACGGCGATGGGCGCGGTCTGGCAGGCGCGCCTGGCGGCCAGCCGCGAGGCGCTGGTGGGCGGGCGCGCGCACAGCGTGACCGACGTCGCGTTCCAGCACGGGTTTTCCGACCTGTCGCATTTCAGCCGGGTCTTCCGCAAGGCCTACGGCTGCGCGCCGCACACGCTGCTGAAGCCGCGCTGAGCGCCGCGCGCGGGGTGTCCGCCCCAGCACAAGTGCATGTCCGGAAGAGACCAGCGCGGGCCGCCGCGCGCCGATAAGGTTCGCCCGGGGTGGCAGGTTCTGCCACTTGGATTCGGACCTTCTTTCTCAACCCTACACACGCGGGAGTCAGTCATGGCGGACAAGGAATTGCATCATCTCGAACTGCTGGAGGTCGGCCGGCAGATCCAGTCGCGCGAGCGCTCGTCGGAAGAGGTCACGCGCGCCATGCTCGCGCGCATCGAAGCCGTCGACGGCCGCTTGCGCAGTTACGCGAGGCGCATGGACGCGCAGGCGCTCGACGAGGCGCGCCGCGCCGACACCGAAATCGCCGCCGGCCGCGCGCGCGGACCGCTGCACGGCGTGCCGCTGGCCGTGAAGGACCTGCTGTGGACCGAGGGCGTGCCGAGCGCGCACGGCATGACGATCCACAAGTCGTTCCGTCCGACCGAGGATGCGACCGTGGTGCACCGCCTGCGCGAAGCCGGCGCGGTGATCCTGGGCAAGCTGCAGCAGACCGAAGGCGCCTTTGCCGACCACCATCCGCAGATCGCCTCGCCGGTCAATCCGTGGGACGCCACGCTGTGGCCCGGCGTGTCGTCCAGCGGCTCGGGCGTGGCCACGGCGGCGGGGCTGTGCTTCGGCGCGCTGGGCACCGACACGGGCGGATCGATCCGCTTTCCGTCGGCGGCCAACGGCATCACGGGCCTGAAGCCGACATGGGGGCGGGTGAGCCGCCACGGCGCCTTCGAACTCGCTGCCTCGCTCGACCACATCGGCCCGATGACGCGCAGCGCGGCCGACGCGGGCGCGATGCTGGCGGCCATCGCGGGCGCCGACCCGCGCGATCCCACGGCCAGCACGCTGCCGGTGCCCGACTACCTGGCGACGATGACGCGCGGCCTGGCCGGCCTGCGCGTCGGCATCGACCCCGCCTGGACGCTGGACCGCGTGGACGCCCCCACGCGCGCCACGCTCGCCGCCGCGATCCGCACGGTCGAATCGCTGGGCGCCTCGGTGCGCGAGGTGGTGTTTCCCGACACGGCGCAGGCCGTGCTCGACTGGTCGCCACTGTGCGCGGTCGAGACCGCCGTGGCGCACGAGGCCACGTACCCGTCGCGGCGCGATGAGTACGGCCCGGGCCTCTCGGGGCTGATCGACCTGGGCCTGTCGCAAAGCGCCACCGACTACCAGAAGCTGCTGCTGCGCCGCGCCGATTTCACGGGCCGCGTGCGCACGTTCTTCGAACAGGTCGACCTGCTGCTGATCCCGGCCATTCCCTTCGCGGCGCCGACGCTCGAGCGCGCCGGCCAGCTCGGCGTGGACCCGGAGCTGCTCGCGGGCATGCTGCGCTACACCTGCCCGTTCGACCTCACGGGCAGCCCCACGCTCACCTTGCCGGGTGGCGCCACCGAGGCGGGCGTTCCGGTGGCCTTCCAGTTCGTGGCGCCGCACTTCGGCGAAGACCTGCTGGTGCGCGCGGGCTGGGCGTTCCAGCGGGCGACCGACTGGCACCGCCGGCACCCGGCGGTCTGAGACGGCTTCGCAATCAAGGCGATCGCCGCGTTGCGACGCCTTGCCGTGCGTCAGCACTGTCTGCGGCTTCGCGCCTTGCGCTCACCTTGATTGCGAACCCGTCGGACGGCCGCGTCGCGGCCTCCTTCAGAACAGGAAGTAGCGCTGCGCCATCGGCAGCACCTTGGCCGGCTCGCAGGTGAGCAGGTGGCCGTCGGCGCGCACGGCATAGGTCTGCGCGTCGATCTCCATCTTCGGCGTGTAGCCGTTGTGGATCAGGTCCTGCTTGCGCACGTTGCGGATGTTCTTCACTGCGCTCAGGTGCTTGCTCAGGCCGTAGCGCTCCTTGATGCCCGCGGCCAGCCCGGCCTGCGAGACGAAGGTCAGCGAGCTCTTGGCCAGCGAGCCGCCGTAGGCGCCGAACATCGGCCGGAAGTGCACCGGCTGCGGCGTGGGGATCGATGCGCTGGGGTCGCCCATCGCGGCCATCGCGATGGTGCCGCCCTTGATGATGGTGAAGGGCTTCACACCGAAGAAGGCCGGCTTCCAGACCACGAGGTCGGCCCACTTGCCGACTTCGATGGAGCCCACCTCGTGCGCGATGCCGTGCGCGAGGGCCGGGTTGATCGTGTACTTGGCCACGTAGCGCCGCGCGCGGAAGTTGTCGTTGCGCTCGCTGTCCTCGGGCAGCGTGCCGCGCTGCTGCTTCATCTTGTGCGCGGTCTGCCAGGTGCGGATGACCACCTCGCCGACACGGCCCATGGCCTGGCTGTCGGAGCTGAACATGCTGATCGCGCCCAGGTCGTGCAGCACGTCTTCGGCGGCGATGGTTTCCTTGCGGATGCGCGACTCGGCAAAGGCCAGGTCTTCGGCGATGCCGGCGTCCAGGTGGTGGCACACCATGAGCATGTCGACGTGCTCGTCGAGCGTGTTCACGGTGTAGGGCATCGTCGGGTTGGTCGACGAGGGCAGGAAGTTCGCCTCGCCCACCACGCGCAGGATGTCGGGCGCATGGCCGCCGCCCGCCCCCTCGGTGTGGAAGGCGCAGATGGCGCGCCCGCCCACGGCGGCGATGGTGTTCTCGACGAAGCCCGATTCGTTCAGCGTGTCGCTGTGGATCGCCACCTGCGTGTCGGTGGCGTCGGCCACGTCCAGGCAGTTGCTGATGGCCGACGGCGTGGTGCCCCAGTCTTCGTGCAGCTTCAGGCCCATGACGCCGGCCTCGATCTGCTCGTGCAGCGCATCGGGCAGGCTGGCGTTGCCCTTGCCGAGGAAGCCCAGGTTCATCGGGAACGCATCGGCCGCCTGCAGCATGCGTTCGATGTGCCACGGGCCGGGCGTGGCTGTGGTCGCGAAGGTGCCGGTGGCCGGGCCGGTGCCGCCGCCGAGCATGGTCGTCACGCCCGAGGCCAGCGCCTCCTCGATCTGCTGCGGGCAGATGAAGTGGATGTGGCTGTCGATGCCGCCCGCGGTGACGATGGTGCCTTCGCAGCTGATGATCTCGGTGCCCGGGCCGATGACGATGTCCACGCCCGGCTGCACGTCGGGGTTGCCGGCCTTGCCGATGGCGGCGATGCGGCCGTCCTTCAGGCCGATGTCGGCCTTCACGATGCCCCAGTGGTCGAGGATCAACGCGTTGGTCATCACCGTGTCGACGGCGCCTTGGGCGCGCGTGCGCTGCGACTGCGCCATGCCGTCGCGGATCGTCTTGCCGCCGCCGAACTTCACCTCTTCGCCGTAGCCGCCGGCGCGCAGCGTGTAGTCGGCTTCGACTTCGATCAGCAGGTCGGTGTCCGCAAGGCGGACCCGGTCGCCCACGGTGGGGCCGAAGATTTCTGCGTAGGCGCGTCGCCCGATGGTGGCCATGTTTTAGAGCTTTCCTTGAACCAGGCCGCGAAAGCCGTAGACGATGCGATCGCCCGAGAAGTCGACCAGTTCGACCGTGCGCTGCTGGCCCGGCTCGAAGCGCACCGCGGCGCCCGAGGCGATGTTCAGCCGCATGCCGCGCGCGGCGGCACGGTCGAAGTCGAGGGCGCCGTTGGTCTCGGCGAAGTGGTAGTGCGAGCCGACCTGGATCGGCCGGTCGGCCGTGTTGCGCACCACCAGCGTGAGGGCGCGGCGGCCGGGGTTGAGCGTGTGCTCGCCGTCGTCGGTGAGGAGTTCGCCGGGCGTCATGGCCGCCTCAGACCGCCTGGGCCAGCAGCGTGGCGCCGAGGGTGACGACGGCAGCGCCGGCCACGCGCGTCAGCCAGGCGTTGGCGTGGCGCAGCGCCCAGCCCAGCGCGATGCCCACCGCGTGCAGCAGCAGCGTGGCGCTGACCATGCCGGCCAGCGTGAGGGCGGCGCCGTGCTCGCCCGCCAGTTCGTGGCCGTGCGCCACGCCGTGGAAGACGGCGAACAGGCCCACCACGGCCATGGCGACGCCGGCCGGCAGGTGCACGCGCGTGGCGACCAGCAGGCCCAGCACCAGCAGCGACGCGGCGATCATCGGTTCGACGGCCGGCAGCTGCACGCCGGCCAGCCCGGCCAGCGCGCCCGCGAGCAGCATGCCCGCGAAGGCCAGCGGCGCCCACAGCAGGTCGGGCCAGGCGCGGCGCGCGACCAGCGCGCTCCACAGGCCGACCGCGACCATCGCCGCGAGGTGGTCCGCGCCGGTCAGCGGGTGCATGAAGCCGGTGACGAAACCGTGGTGCACGCCGCCGTCGACGCCCGTGTGGGCGCTGGCGGCCAGCGGCAGAAGAAGGGCGGAGAGCAGGGCGGGAGTCTTTGCGAAGCGCATGAAAAGGTCTTTCTTCTTGTGGCGGAGGTTCAGACGATCGGCTGGTGAACGGTCACGAGCTTGGTGCCGTCGGGAAAACTGGCCTCGACCTGGATGTCGGGAATCATCTCGGCGATGCCGTCCATCACGTCGGCGCGGGTGAGCACGCTGCGGCCCTCGCTCATCAGCTCGGCGACGCTCTTGCCGTCGCGGGCGCCTTCCATCACGGCGGCGGTGATCAGCGCGACGGCTTCCGGGTAGTTGAGCTTGAGCCCCCGCGCCTTGCGGCGCTCGGCCAGCAGCGCCGCCGTGAAGATCAGCAGCTTGTCTTTTTCGCGCGGGGTCAGTTCCATGGCGGGGGTGGGGTCGGGTGGCGGTCGGTGATTATGGGCAAGGCTGTCTCTTTGCAACAGTCGTGCCCTGTTCGCCAAATGCCGTACCCGGTGGCACGGAAGCTGCACCGAAACGGTGTGAATTCCGCCGACCCACCTCTCCTGACCGACGACGCCCCCCAGCGCATCGTCAAGGTGCGGCGCGACTACAACAGCTGGGTCGCGAGCGAAACGCTGGAGGACTACGCGCTGCGCTACACGCCGCAGCGCTTTCGCAAATGGTCCGAGTGGCGGGTGGCCAACACGGCCTTCGGGGCGGCCTCGTTCCTGGTGCTGGAGGCGGTCGGCGCCACGCTGCTGGTGCAGTACGGATTCGCCAATGCCTTCTGGGCGATCCTGGTCACGGGGCTCATCATCTTCCTGGCGGGGCTGCCGATCAGCGTGTACGCGGCGCGCTACGGCGTCGACATGGACCTGCTCACGCGCGGCGCCGGCTTCGGCTACATCGGCTCCACGCTCACCTCGCTGATCTACGCGAGCTTCACCTTCATCTTCTTTGCGCTCGAGGCGGCCGT
Source organism: Variovorax sp. GW821-FHT06D12 (assembly GCF_059419205.1). NCBI lineage: Bacteria > Pseudomonadati > Pseudomonadota > Betaproteobacteria > Burkholderiales > Comamonadaceae > Variovorax > Variovorax sp. GW821-FHT06D12. The sequence continues at coordinate 65,684 of NZ_JBWKRI010000003.1, forward strand.
GATGGCCTATGCGCTCGAGCTGGCGCTGGGCATTCCGCCGGTGTGGGGCTACCTGGTGTGCGCGCTGGTAGTTATTCCGCTGGTCACGCACGGGGTGTCGGTGATCAGCCGGCTGCAGCTGTGGACGCAGCCGCTGTGGCTGCTGATGCTGGTGGTGCCCTTCGTCTTCGTGCTGGTGCGCGATCCTGGTGCGTTCGCGGGCATCACGCACTACGGCGGGGCGAGGTCGGGCGCACAAGGATTCAATCTGCACCTGTTCGGTGCCGCGCTGACGGTCGGCATCGCGCTCATCACGCAGATGGGTGAGCAGGCCGACTACCTGCGCTTCATGCCGGCGCGCACCACGGCCACGGCGCGCCGCTGGTGGGCCGGGGTGCTGGCGGGCGGGCCGGGCTGGGTGGTGCTGGGCGTGGTCAAGATGCTGGGCGGCGCCGCGCTGGCCTACCTGGCGATCACGCACATGGTGCCGGTCGAGCGTGCGGTCGATCCGAACCAGATGTACCTGGCGGCCTACGAGTACGTGTTCCCGAACTACGGCTGGGCAGTGGCGGCGACGGCGCTGTTCGTGGTGGTCTCGCAGCTGAAGATCAACGTGACGAACGCCTACGCGGGCTCGCTGGCCTGGAGCAATTTCTTCTCGCGCGTGGCGCACAGCCACCCGGGGCGCGTGGTGTGGGTGGTGTTCAACGCGCTCATCGCCTTCATGCTGATGGAGATGAACGTGTTCGAGGCGCTGGGCGACGTGCTCGGCCTGTTCGCCAACATCGCCATCGCCTGGATGATGGCCGTGGTGGCCGACCTGGTCGTCAACAAGCCGCTGGGGCTGTCGCCGCCCGGCATCGAGTTCAAGCGCGCGCACCTGTGGGACATCAACCCGGTGGGCGTGGGCGCGATGGCGCTGGCGTCGGTGCTGTCGATCACGGCGCACCTGGGCGTGTTCGGGCCGCTGGCGCAGGCCTTCTCGGCGCTGATCGCGCTGGGCACGGCGCTGGTCGCGTCGCCGCTGCTGGCGTGGGCCACGGGCGGCAAGTACTACCTCGCGCGCACGTCCGACGCGGGCGGCTCGGTGCTGTTCGCGCCGGCCGCGGGCGGGCGCAAGGTGCGCTGGGCGCGGGTCGAGCCATCGCCGGACGAGGGCGGCAGCTACCAGCGCCTGAAGGTGCAGCACTGCGTGATCTGCGAGCGCGAGTACGAAGGCCCCGACATGGCGCACTGCCCGGCCTACCAGGGCGCGATCTGCTCGCTGTGCTGCACGCTCGACGCGCGCTGCGGCGACCTGTGCAAGCCGCACGCGAGCCTGTCGGCGCAGTGGTCGGCGGTGCTGCGCTGGTTGCTGCCGCGTCGCAGCTGGCGTTACCTCGACACGGGGCTCGGGCACTTCCTGCTGCTGATGCTGGTCATCGTGCCGCTGCTGGCCGTGGTGTTCGGCGTGCTCTACCAGCAGGAGCTGCGGGCCCTGAGCGAAGGCGCGCTCGCGCTGGCGGCGCAGGCCGACGTGGGCGGGGCGCTGGTCGCCGTGCAGCAGGCGTCGCTGCGCTCGGGTTTTCTCAAGGCCTACATGGCGCTGCTGGTCATCGCGGGCATCGTCGCGTGGTGGCTGGTGCTGGCGCACCAGAGCCGCAAGGTGGCGCAGGAAGAATCGAACCGGCAGACCCACCTGCTGGTGCGTGAGATTGCCCTGCACCGCGAGACCGACCGCGCACTGCAGGACGCCAAGCAGAGCGCCGAAGAAGCCCGCGAGATCGCCGAGCACGCCAAGCTCGCGGCCGACCAGGCGCGGCGCGCGGCGGACCTCGCGAACCAGGCCAAGAGCCGTTACATCAGCGCCATCAGCCACGAGCTGCGCACGCCGCTCAACAGCATCCTGGGCTATGCGCAGCTCATGGGCGAAGACCACTCGGTGCCGCCGCACCGCCAGCAGGCGGTGGCCGTCATCAAGCGCGGCGGCGAGCACCTGCTGTCGCTCATCGAGGGCACGCTGGCCATCGCCCACATCGAAGCCGGCAAGCTCACGCTGGACGCGCGGCCGATGCGTTTTGCCGATGCGATGCGCGAGCTGGCCGACATGTTCGAGCTGCAGGCGGCCGAGAAGGGCCTGCGCTTCCGTTTCGAGGCGGCAGGCACGCTGCCCGACGTGGTGCGCGCCGACGAAAAACGCGTGAGCCAGATCCTCATCAACCTGCTGGGCAATGCGATCAAGTTCACGGCGGCGGGGCAGGTGACCTTGCGTATTTCCTACGCGCGCGAGTTCGCCGCGATCGAGATCGAGGACACCGGGCCGGGCATGACGGCGGCCGACATCGAGCGCATCTTCGAGCCCTTTGCGCGCGGCCATGCGGCGGTGTCGTCGGCACCGGGCGCGGGCCTGGGCCTGACCATCGCGAAGATGCTGACCGACCTGATGGGCGGCGAGATGAAGGTGCGCAGCACGCCGGGCGAGGGCTCGCTGTTCTGCGTGCGGCTGTTCCTGCCGCGCGTGCACGAGGCGGTGGCGGGCAGTGCGCGCATCGCGCCGGCACCGCGCGCGCGGCGCGGCTACGAGGGCGCGCGGCGGCGCCTGCTGGTGGTCGACAACGAAGAGGCCGACCGCGAGCTGCTGGGCCATGTGCTCGCGCCGCTGGGCTTCGAGCTGCGCAGCGCGGCCAGCGGGCACGACGCGCTGGACCTCATCGCCGCCGGCTACCGGCCCGACGCCATGTTCGTCGACCTCGCGATGCCCGGCATCGACGGCTGGGAGACCATCCGCCGCGCGCGCAAGCTGGGGCTGGCCGAGGCGTCGGTGGCCATCGTCTCGGCCAACGCCTTCGACAAGGGCCTGGACAACGACGTGGGCATTGCGCCCGAAGATTTCTTCGTCAAGCCCGTGCGCCACACCGAACTGCTCGACTGGCTGGAGCGTCGGCTGGCCCTGCAGTGGACCGACACCGCCGACCGGCCCGCGCCCGCCGTGGCCGCGCCGCGCGCGATGCAGCCGCCGTCGCTGGCGCGCCTGCGCGCGCTCGACGAGGCGGTGGGCCTGGGCTACTTCCGCGGCATCATGAACCAGCTCGACGACATCGACGCCGCGCAGCCCGAGTGCGCCGCGTGGACCGAGGCCCAGCGCGCGCTGGCCCGCCAGTTCCAGTTCGAAGCCATGGGCCGCGCGCTGGCCGAAGCCGCCGAGGGCGCCGCATGACTTTCTTGTCTCCACCGACCCTGCCCGCTTCACCGCTCGCCCGCACGCTGCGCGAGCAGCAGGGCGCCCACGGCGACCTGGTGCTGATCGTCGACGACGTGCCCGACAACCTCGCCGTGCTGCACGACGCGCTCGACGAATCGGGCTACACCGTGCTCATCGCCACCAACGGCGAGCAGGCGCTGCAGCGCGCCGCGCAGGCGCGGCCCGACATCGTGCTGCTCGACGCCATGATGCCGGGCATCGACGGCTTCGAGGTGGCGCGCCGGCTCAAGGCCGATGCGGCCACCGCGCACATTCCCATCGTGTTCATGACGGGCCTCACTGAAACCGAGCACCTCGTGGCCGCGCTCGAGGCGGGCGGGGTCGACTACGTCACCAAGCCGATCAAGCCAAAGGAAGTGCTGGCGCGCATGAACGTGCACCTGCAGGGCGCCCGCCGCGCGCGGCAGGAGGCACACCAGGCCGGGCAGGCACGCAATGCGCTCGACGCCTTCGGCTACGCGAGCATCACGGTGCGCCTGCCCGAGGGGCGGCTGATCTGGCAGACGGCGCTGGCGCGCGACCTGCTGGCGCGCTACTGCGAAACGCAGGCGCCCGAGACGCCGCCGGCCGTGCTCGGCTGGCTGCGCCAGCACGCGCCCGACGCCCGCGCGCGCGGCATCGAGCCGCCGGCCCTGGTCATCGCGCAGGGCGCGCGCAGCCTGAGCCTGCGACTGCACCGCCAGACCGGCGAGGACGACGCCGGCGACGAATGGATGATCGTCATGCGCGAGGTGTCCGACACCGCCGTGATCGAGGCCATGAGCCTGAGCCTGAAGCTCACGGCGCGCGAGGCCGAGGTGCTGTACTGGGTGGTCAAGGGCAAGACCAACAAGGACATCGGCGAGATCCTCGGCAGCAGCCCGGCCACCGCCAAGAAACACCTGGAGCGCGTGTACGTGAAGCTGGGCGTGGAGACGCGCACGGCAGCGGCCGGCGTGGCGATCAAGCGCATCCGCGAGCTGCAGCCGCAGTTCGAACTCTGAAGGGCGGGGGATGGCATTGCCGCGTCATGGCGCGGACTTTCCGGCTTCCTAGAATGAGGCAGGGCTCTCTGAGGGAAGCACGAGATGAAGAACAACAACAACCGCACCGCACGCCTGCTTCTTGCCGCAGTCGCGGCGTTGCCGGGCCTCGGCGCGCAGGCCGCCGGCCACTTCGATGTCGACGACGCCGGCACGCTCGATCCCGGCCAGTGCCAGTACGAAACCTGGTGGGGCCGCAGCGGTGCCGAGCCGGTCACGACGGGTTTCCATGTCGGGCCTGCCTGCCGGGTCGGGCCGGTCGAGCTGGGGCTGAATTTCGACCGGCTGTCGGCGCAGGGCGTCCATTCGGTCACGGGCGGCCCGCAGCTCAAGTGGACCTTTGCCGGCGCGGCCGCCGACGCGCCTTTCAGCGCCGCCGTGTCGATGGGCGCGGTGGCCGACCTGCGGCGCGGCGGTCGCTGGGGCGGCCAGCTGGTCGTGCCGCTCACCTGGCGGCCGACCGAGAGCCTGCAGATCCACGCCAACCTGGGCGCCGACTGGGCGCTGGGCACCGGCGTGCGCACGCCGCGCGGCGGCCTGGCCGTGGAGTGGGCGCTGAACGACGCCGTGTCGCTGATCGCCGAGCGCCACCGGGCAGGGGGCCTGTGGACCTCGCGCGTGGGCGGCCGCTTCAGCCTGACGCCGCTGATCAGCGTCGACATCAGCACCTCGCGCACCGGGCCGCAGGGCGTGCGCGGCGTGGTGATCGGGCTGAACCACGAATTCAGCTGGAAATAAGTGAAGGAAAACTGAAATCCGCTGCAATGGGATGAACTCCCGTATCGTGGATTTTGTTGATTTTGAATAAGATTCGGTCACATTTATTAACGAGTCAACGATCCGTGACCCCATCGCCCGTCCTGGACTTCAAGTTCACCGCGCCGCCGGAGAGCCCCGCGCAGACCTTCCTGCCGGGGCGGCCGGCCGGGGTGCTCGGCCGCTCGTTCACGCCGCAGCGCAATCCGCGCCTGCAGGGGCTGCAGTGCCTGCGCTGCGACGCGCTGTACCCGGTCACGCTCGCCAACGACGGCTGCCCGGCCTGCCGGCAGGCCGGCTTTCACGTCGGGCTGCGCGCGAGCTACCGGCCCGGCGGCCCGGACGTTGTGCCGATGCCGTACGTGCAGGGCTTTTCGCTCGGCGAGGGCAACACGCCGCAGCACGACATGCCCGAGCTGGCGCGGCAGTTCGACATCGCGCGCCTGAGCATCAAGGACGAATCGCGCAACCCGACCGGTTCGCCGAAAGACCGGCTGACCGCGATGGGCGTGGCGCAGGCGCTGGACGCCGGGGCCCACACGCTGGTGCTCGCCTCGTCGGGCAACACGGCGGTGTCGGCGGCCCACTACGCCTGGGCCGCGGGGCTCGGTTGCGAGGTGGCCTCCTACGAGGCGATGCCCGCCACCTACGCCCGCCAGCTCGACGCGCTGGGCGCGCGGCGCTATGTGTTCGCCGACAACACCGGCCGCTGGGGCTTCGTGCGCGAGCGCTCGCAGTACCCCGGGTATTTCGCGCTGTCCAATTACCGCCTGCCGGCGCTGGGCAGCGCACCCTTGGGCGTGGAGGGCTACAAGGCCATCGCCGAAGAGTGCCTGAAGGACGGCGGCCTGCCCGACCACGTCGTGGTGCCGACCGGGCGCGGCGACATGGCCTGGGGCATCTACGCCGGTTTTCGCGAGTTGCTGGCGGCGGGGCGCATCGCGCGGCTGCCGCGGATGTGGCTGGTCGAGCCCTTCCCGCGGCTGTCGCGCGTGCTCGGCGGCGGGGCGCTCAACGGCAGCTACCCTGGTCGCACGGCGCAGCTGTCGAGCGCGGGCGCGACCGTCACTTATCTGCAATGGCAGGCCGCTACGGCCAGCGGCGGCGGTGCCGTGGTGGTGGGCGACGACGAGGCCCGCGCGGCGCGGCGGTTGCTCACCGCGGCCGGCGTGAGCGCCGAACTGGCGGCAGCGGCGGGCCTGGGGGCCGTGCGGCAGCTGCGCGAGGCCGAGACCATCGCGGCCGATGCGCATGTCGTGATGGTGCTGACCTCCGACGCGTCGAGCGACCCGAGCTGGCCCGACCGCGCCGTGACCGCCTGAGGCGGTGTGCAATCCCGGGGCTCAGCGCCCCGTGTGCACCTTGATGCGGATCGTCGCGACGTCCCAGCCCCGGTTCTTCAGCCGCGTGACCAGCATCGGCGACAGCTGGCGCAGCTTGGCGGCCGCGGCGCTGCCCTTGACCAGCAGGCACCACACATCGCCCTCGGCTGGCCCGGGCTGGATGGCCGCGCGCATGGCTGGTGGAATCAACCCTTCGATGGCCTTCAGCCGCTCGGCCGTGTCCCGCGCGCGCGCCATCAGGCTCCCCAGGGTGGGGGCGCCTGCCGCAGCATCGTGCAGTGAAATGGCGGGGGGCAGTCGGCGATACATGGGTAATCCAGGGGTTAGAAACAAGACAGCTAAAATGCCCGGTTTGCCGACGCGTGCGTCGGCGTTTGTTCCGGAACGGGGCCATCCGACTTCGAGACTTGCGAAGCTTGCATTCGAAGAAGGTGCGCCCAACTGCTTTCACCATATCTTAGGGAATCCGGTCGCAGTGCCTGTCGTGTCAGGTGCCCGCCCCTCTCCACGCCCATGGCAACCAACTTCCTGACCCAGATCTTCGGCAGTCGCAACGACCGGCTCCTCAAGCAGTATCGCAAGACGGTGACGCGCATCAATGCGCTCGAACCCGAATTCGAAAAGCTCAGCGACGACGCGCTGCGCGCCAAGACGCAGGAATTCAAGGACCGTATCGCCAAGGGCGAGTCGCTCGACGACCTGTTGCCCGAAGCCTTCGCCACCGTGCGCGAAGGCTCCAAGCGCGTCATGAAGATGCGCCACTTCGACGTCCAGCTGCTCGGCGGCATGGCGCTGCACAACGGCAAGATCTCCGAAATGCGCACCGGCGAAGGCAAGACGCTGACCGCCACGCTGCCCGTGTACCTGAATGCGCTGTCCGGCAAGGGCGTGCACGTGGTCACGGTGAACGACTACCTGGCCAACCGCGACGCGACCTGGATGGGCCGCCTGTACAACTTCCTGGGCCTGTCGGTCGGCATCAACCTGCCGCAGATGCCGCGAGAGGAAAAGCAGGCCGCCTACAGCAGCGACATCACGTACGGCACGAACAACGAGTACGGCTTCGACTACCTGCGCGACAACATGGTCTACGAGCCCGGTGACCGGGTGCAGCGCGGCCTGAACTTCGCGATCGTCGACGAGGTGGACTCCATCCTGATCGACGAGGCCCGCACGCCGCTGATCATCAGCGGCCAGGCCGAAGACCACACCGACCTGTACCTGGCGATCAACAAGGTGGTGCCGCTGCTCAAGAAGCAGGAAGGCGAAGCCGATCCGCGCACGGGCGAGGGCGTCACGGTGCCCGGCGACTTCACGGTCGACGAGAAAACCCACCAGGTGTTCCTGACCGAAGATGGCCACGAGAACGCCGAGCGCATCCTGGGCGAGCTCAAGCTGATTCCCGAAGGCGCGTCGCTGTACGACCCGGCCAACATCACGCTGATGCATCACCTGAATGCCGCGCTGCGTGCCCGCCACCTGTACCACCGCGACCAGCACTACGTGGTGCAGCAGGGCGAAGTGGTCATCGTCGACGAATTCACCGGCCGCCTCATGAGCGGTCGCCGCTGGAGCGACGGCCTGCACCAGGCCGTGGAAGCCAAGGAAGGCGTCGAGATCCAGGCCGAGAACCAGACGCTGGCCTCGATCACCTTCCAGAACTACTTCCGCCTGTACGGCAAGCTGGCCGGCATGACCGGCACGGCCGACACCGAGGCCTACGAGTTCCAGGAAATCTACGGTCTCGAGACCACGATCATTCCGCCCAACCGCATCAGCAAGCGCGACGACCAGCTCGACCGCGTCTACAAGACCACGCGCGAGAAGTACGAAGCAGCCATCCAGGACATCCGCGAGTGCTACGAGCGCGGCCAGCCGGTGCTGGTGGGCACCTCGTCCATCGAGAACTCGGAAATCATCGACGCCCTGCTCGAGAAGGCAGGCCTGCCGCACCAGGTGCTCAACGCCAAGCAGCACGCCCGCGAAGCCGACATCGTCGCGCAGGCCGGCCGCACGAAGATGATCACCATCGCGACCAACATGGCCGGCCGCGGTACCGACATCGTGCTGGGCGGCAACATCGAGAAGATGATCGAGGCGATCGAGGCCGACGAAGGCCGCGACGAAGCCACCAAGCAGGCCGACATCGCCCACGTGCGCGCCGAGTGGACCAAGGACCACGAGTTCGTGAAGTCGCTGGGCGGCCTGCGCATCATTGCCACCGAACGCCACGAGTCGCGCCGCATCGACAACCAGCTGCGCGGCCGTTCGGGCCGCCAGGGCGACCCGGGTTCCTCGCGCTTCTACCTGAGCCTGGACGATCCGCTGATGCGCATCTTCGCGGGCGACCGCGTGAAGGCGATCATGGACCGCCTGAAGATGCCCGACGGCGAAGCCATCGAGGCCGGCATCGTCACGCGCAGCATCGAGAGCGCGCAGCGCAAGGTCGAGGCGCGCAACTTCGACATCCGCAAGCAGCTGCTCGAGTACGACGACGTGTCGAACGACCAGCGCAAGGTGATCTACCAGCAGCGCAACGACATCCTCGACGCGGCCGACCTCACGGCGCAGATCGCCGCGTTGCGCGAAGGCTGCTTCACCGACCTCGCGCGTCAGTACGTGCCGCGCGAATCGGTCGAAGAGCAGTGGGACCTCGACAGCCTCGAGAAGAGCCTGTTCAGCGAGTGGGGCATCGACATGCCGCTCAAGCAGCAGGTCGAGGCCGCCGATGCCATCTCCGACGAGGAAGTGGTCGAGAAGATCGTGGCCTACGCCAACGAGAGCTTCGACGCCAAGGTCACGCTGATCGGCCAGGAGAACTTCACCCAGTTCGAACGCATGGTGCTGCTGCAGAGCATCGACACCCACTGGCGCGAACACCTGGCCTCGCTCGACTACCTGCGCCAGGGCATCCACCTGCGCGGCTATGCGCAAAAGCAGCCCAAGCAGGAATACAAGCGCGAGGCCTTCGAGCTCTTCGGACAGCTGCTCGACTCGGTCAAGAACGAAGTCACGCGCCAGCTCATGACGGTGCGCGTGCAGTCGGGCGAACAGCTCGAGCAGGCGGCCGAGGAAATGGAAAGCCGCGGCGAGAACGTCTCGAACATCACCTACACCGCGCCCACCGAGACCGGCGAGGTCGAGGTGCGCGTCGACGAAGAGAACCAGCGCCGCCTCGCGGCCGTCGGCGCCGGCGCGCTGAGCGCCGAAGCCGCCGCCTTTGCGCGTGTCGGCCGCAACGACCCCTGCCCCTGCGGCAGCGGCAAGAAGTACAAGGCGTGCCACGGCAAGCTGAACTGAGCTGAAGTCCCGCACCTTTCATTGAGAGAAATCCCATGCCCGTGAACCTGTCCGCTCCCGATCCCGCCGCCTTGTTCGCGGTGCCCGGCGTCCGCATCGGCGTGGCCGAAGCCGGCGTGCGCAAGGCCAACCGCAAGGACCTGACCGTCGTGCTGATCGACGAAGGCTCGGCGGTCGGCGGCGTGTTCACGCAGAACCGCTTCTGCGCCGCCCCGGTGCAGGTCTGCCGCGATCACCTGAAGGCCAACTACGGCATCCGCGCGATGGTGATCAACACCGGCAACGCCAACGCCGGCACCGGCGAAGACGGCCTGATGCGCACGCGCTCCACCTGCATCGCGCTGGCGCGCCACCTGGAGCTCGCTCCCGAGCAGATCCTGCCGTTCTCGACCGGCGTGATCATGGAGCCGCTGCCCGTGGACCGCATCGAAGCCGGCCTGCCGGCCGCGCTGGCCGACGCGTCGGAAAACAACTGGGCCCGTGCCGCCGAAGGCATCATGACCACCGACACGATCCCCAAGGCGTTCAGCCGCCGGGTGCAGATCGGCGGCGCCACGGTCACCATCACCGGCATCAGCAAGGGCGCCGGCATGATCCGCCCGAACATGGCGACCATGCTCGGCTTCATGGCGACCGACGCGAAGATCGACCCGGCGCTGATCCAGCCGCTGGCCACGCAGCTGGCCGACGCCTCGTTCAACCGCGTGACCATCGACGGCGACACCTCGACCAACGACTCGTTCGTGGTCATCGCCACGCAGAAGGCCGCGCACGCCACCATCACCTCGCTCGACTCGGCCGACGGCCAGGCGCTCGTGGCCGCGATGCGCGACGTGGCCCGCCTGCTGGCGCAGGCCATCGTGCGCGACGGCGAAGGCGCGACCAAGTTCATCACCATCCAGGTCGACGGCGGCAAGGACGGGGCCGAGTGCCGCCAGGTGGCTTATGCCGTGGCGCATTCGCCGCTGGTCAAGACCGCCTTCTTCGCCAGCGACCCGAACCTGGGCCGCATCCTGGCGGCCGTCGGCTATGCCGGCATTGCCGACCTCGACCAGACCGGCATCGACCTGTTCCTGGACGACGTGCACGTGGCGGTGAAGGGCGGGCGCAACCCGTCGTACCGCGAGGAAGACGGCCAGCGCGTGATGAAGCAGAGCGAGATCACCGTGCGCATCGGCCTGGGCCGCGGCACCGCCAGCGACACCGTGTGGACCTGCGACTTCAGCCACGAATACGTGACCATCAACGCCGACTACCGGTCATGAACGAGCAGTTCCAGAAGCTCATCGAGCGCGCCGAACAGCTCATCGGCCGCATCGAATCGATCCTGCCGCAGCCGCTGGCCGCGCCGACCGACTGGAGCGCCTCCATCGCCTGGCGCTACCGCCGCCGCAGCTCCGGCCATGGCGTGCTGGAGCCCGTGAAGCACGTGGCCACGATGGCGCTCGATTCGCTGAGGGAAATCGACGTCCAGAAGGAAAAGATCGAGCGCAACACGCGCCAGTTCGTCGAAGGCAAGCCGGCCAACAACGTGCTGCTGACGGGCGCGCGCGGCACGGGCAAGTCGTCGCTGATCCGGGCCTGCCTGCAGGCCTACGCGCCGCAGGGCCTGCGCCTGATCGAGGTCGACAAGGCCGAACTCACCGACCTGCCCGACATCGTCGAGGTGGTGTCGCAGCGCCCCGAGAAGTTCATCGTCTTCAGCGACGACCTCAGCTTCGATGAGGGCGAGCCGGGCTACAAGGCGCTCAAGTCGATCCTCGACGGATCGATTGCCGCCTCGACGCCCAACGTGCTGATCTACGCGACCAGCAACCGGCGTCACCTGCTGCCCGAGTACATGAAGGACAACCTCACGTACAAGCACACGGACGACGGCGAGGTGCATCCGGGCGAGGTGATCGAAGAGAAGATCTCGCTGTCGGAGCGCTTCGGCCTCTGGGTGAGCTTCTATCCCTTCAGCCAGAACGAATACCTGACGATCGTGGGCCAGTGGCTCTCGTCGTTCGGCGTCGACGACGCAGCCATCGCGGCGGCGCGGCCCGAGGCGCTCGTGTGGGCGCTGGAGCGCGGCTCGCGCAGCGGCCGCGTGGCCTACCAGTTCGCGCGCGACTACGCAGGGCGGGCCGGCGCGTGAGCGAGGCTGTGACATCGGCGCGCAAGCACACCGAAGTGGCCGTCGGCGTGCTGATCCGCCTGGCCGACGAGGCGCTGCTCCTCACCACGCGCCCCGAAGGCAAGGCCTACGCAGGCTACTGGGAGTTCCCGGGCGGCAAGATCGAGGCCGGTGAAACGGTCGAGGAAGCCCTGCGCCGCGAGCTGCAGGAAGAACTGGGCATCACCATCGGCGGCGCCGAGGTCTGGAAGGTCACGGAGCACGACTACCCGCACGCGCTGGTGCGCCTGCACTGGTGCAAGGTGACGGACTGGACCGGCGAGTTCGAAATGCGCGAAAGCCAGGCCATGGCCTGGCAGCAACTGCCGCTCGACGTGGCGCCGGTGCTGCCGGGCGCACTGCCGGTGCTGGCGTGGCTGGTCGAGGAACGCGGCCTGCCCGCGTCGGCCGCCGAGGCGGTGTCGACCGTCGCCTGACGACGCACGGCACGACCGTGGTCCAGAAGTAAGAGATATGCATCCCAAGTACCGTGCCGACATCGACGGCCTGCGCGCCGTGGCCGTGGCCTCGGTCGTCATCTTCCACGCGTTTCCGAAGCTGCTGCCGGGCGGCTTCATCGGCGTCGACATCTTCTTCGTGATCTCGGGCTTCCTGATCACGACGATCATCATGCAGAGCCACGCGGCCGGCGATTTCAGCTACCGCGATTTCTATGCGCGGCGCATCCGCCGGATCTTCCCGGCGCTGATGCTGGTGCTGGCGGGCGTGCTCGCCTTCGGCTGGTACGTGCTGCTCAACAAGGAATTCGTCGAGCTGGGCAAGCAGGCGCTGGGCGGCGTGGGCTTCGTGGCCAACTTCGTCTTCTGGAGCGAGGCCGGCTACTTCGACACGGCCGCCGAGACCAAGCCGCTGCTGCACCTGTGGTCGCTGGGCATCGAAGAACAGTTCTACATTTTCTGGCCGCTGCTGCTCGGGCTGGCCTGGCGCCGGCGCTGGCCGATCGTGCGCGTGCTGTGGGTGCTGGCGGTGGTGTCGTTCCTCATCAACGTGACGACGATCCACCCGTTCCGCACGGCGGCCTTCTATTCGCCGGCGTCGCGTTTCTGGGAACTCATGGTGGGCGGCATCCTGGCCTGCATGCGGATGAAGCCGTCGGCGCCGAGCGTCTGGCGCAGCCATGTGCAGTCGGTGCTGGGCGTGGGCCTGATCGTGCTGGGCCTCGTGATGATCCGCAGCGACAAGGCCTTCCCCGGCTGGTGGGCGCTGCTTCCGACGCTGGGCGCGGTGAGCTGCATCGCCGCCGGCCCGACGGGCGTGCTGAACAGGTACTTCCTGTCGAACCGCGCAATGGTGTGGATCGGCCTGATCAGCTATCCGCTGTACCTGTGGCACTGGCCGCTCCTGGTGTATGCGCGGATCGTCAAGGGCGCGGAGCCGTCGGTGGGCACGCGCGTGACGATGGTGGTCGCGAGCGTGCTGCTGGCCTGGCTGACCTACCGCTTCATCGAGCGGTTCACGCGGGCCCGCCTGGGTGCGGGCATGCTGCGCACGCTCGTGGGCACCGGTGCGTTCGTGGCCGTGGCCGGCGTGGCGGTGCTCAACGGTTTGCCCGCCCGCCACAACAGCGAGCTGCTGCAGAAGGTGACCGATGCGACGGTGGACGGCGACTACTACGCCGGCTTTTCCTCGGAGAACTTCGGACCCTACGCGGTGAATCGCATCGGCAACGGCGCCCGCAAGGTGCTGCTGATCGGCGACAGCCACGTCATCGAATACGGCCCGCGCGCCGCGGAGCTGGCACGCCTCGCGCCCGAGCGCATGGCGACCACGTACTTCTTCACCTACGGCGCGTGCCCGGCCATTCCGAACGTCTTCGCCGAGCAGAACCCCGGCTGCGGCCCGGCCCGCGACCAGTGGATGGCGATGGCACGCGACCCGCAGATCGACACCGTGCTGATCGGCAGCTGCTGGAACTGCTACTTCACGGGCGAGTTCCCGCTGGACTACGTGCTGCGCGCGAACGGCACGTCGCTCTCCCTGACCCGCGGCGACCGCGCCGGCATCGAGCCCTCGCTGGTGGCGCTGCAGGCGTGGGTGACCGAGCTGGTCAAGCAGAAGAAAAAGGTCTATCTGCTGCTGGACAACGCGCTGGGCGACGACTTCGAACCCCGCCGCATGATCGAGGGCAGCCGCCTGCGCACGCTGTCGGTGGTGGGCAATTCGCCGACCGCACCCGTGCTCGCCGACCAGGTGAAGCTCAACCAGCGGCTCCTGCAGATCGCGGCCGCCAGCGGTGCGGAGGCGATCGACGTGCTGGGCGCCCTGTGCAAGGACGGCCAGTGCCCGCGGACGATGCCCGACGGTGCGCCGGCCTACAAGGACCACGGCCACCTGCGGCCCGCGTTCACGCGGCAGTTCGCGACCTACCTGGACAAGGTGTTCCTGGAAGAGGGCGTGCAGCCCGCGGCAGCCAACTGACGACCCTGCAGCCCTGGCTGGTGGGCTGCGGCGGCGTGCATGCGATCTATTGCTGCAGCTTGGGATCGCCGAAGGGCTCTTCGTCGGGCGGTGTCTCCGCCGGCATCCTGAATTCCTCGGTCGCCCAGGCGCCGAAGTCGATGCCCTTGCAGCGTGCGCTGCAGAACGGCCGGAACGGGTTGCGCTCGGCGTAGACGCTGTCGCCGCCGCAGGTCGGGCAGCGGACGATGCGTTCGTCTTCTTTCTTCTTGCTCACACCGGGCCTCACGCGCAGAGGGTCAGTTCGAAGGGGGTGTCTTCCGTGCTCGGGTGCAGGCGGTCGTCGGCTTCGTGCCGCATGAGCCGCACCGAGACCATGAGGCGGTTGCCGCTGATTTCGGGGACCAGGCCCAGCTTGGGATCGATGCGCAGCCGCAGCAGCTGGAAGCTGCGTCCCTGAGGCAGGTTCTGCTGGAACTGCCCGTGGGTGGCGATCACCTTGTAGGGCACGTCGGCGTCGCGCAGCAGCTTGAGCAGCAGGTAGATCGACGAGGCCAGCGGTGACAGCGTGTTCGACCAGCGTTCCAGGTCGGCGCGGCGGCTGGCCGGCGTGCGGTGCTGCCACGCGTAGTAGGCGGGCAGGTCGAATTCGCAGGTGCCGCCCGGAATGCCGGCGCGGCTGCGGATGCTCATGAGCCACTCGTTCTCGGTGAGTGCCTGTCCCGCCTTGCCGGCCACGCCGTTGAGTGCGCTGAAGTTGCGTTCGAGCTGGTCGACCACCTGGTTCAGCACCGTCTCGGCGATGGCCGGATTGCCCCGGTAGCTGTTGAAGACGTTCTTGTGCTTGTCGAGGTCGCGCAGCACGTCGGCCTTGAGGTCGGCGCGCGCCGCCACGTCCATGATCTCGAAGATCGTGATCAGGGCGTAGTGGTGCGAAAGCGGCGATTCCGAGGGCACCAGTTCCCCGAGGCGACGGAACAGATGCTCCAGCCTCAGGTACGTGCGGATGCGCTCGTTGAAGGGGTACTCGTAGAGGATCACGCGTATTTGTCGGTTTCCTGTCGCGGAATCATAACTTCAGGGCGATTTGGAAGGGGGGGTGGGCATCACTTCGCGCACCGCGGCCAGCATGCGCTCGCCGAGTGCGAGCTGTCCGTGCATGGACATGTGCGTGTCGTTCGAGAAGTAGAAGTCGCGGATCTGCGCGTGCTTTTCGCGGGTGAAGGCGTACAGGTCGGGGCCCAGCTTCGCATCGCGGAAGCCGCTTTCGAAGTCTTTCGAGAAATCGGGCTTGAGGTAGACCGTGGTCTTGTTGGGCACCACCATCCACAGGAGCGGGATGGTGCTGTGCGCAGCGGTGAAGTTCTTCATTCGCGCCAGCGTGTCGGAGGTCAACGGGCCATTGTCCTCGTCTTCCTGGAAGAAGGGCATCCGGTCGCACTGGCGATGCGAGAAGAATTTGCAACCGTCGGGGACTTTCCTTACCCAGGTGTCACGATCGAAATAGGTGTCTACCGGCGAGTTCTTGGCCTTCCATGTGTGGTAATAGGTCACGACGCCGGTCATGTACTGCACTTCCCAGTTGGGCGCGAAGGCCGGCACGGTCTCGTCGGGCTCGATGAGGGGCTCGGCCTTGGCGCTGTAGGGGAAGATGGTCTTGCCGTCCTTGCAGCGCTCGCTGTAGCGCATGCGCATGTCCAGCAGGCGCTCCACGCTTTCGATGATGACCAGCTTGCCCTTGAAGCCGGAGTCGTGGACCCACTGGCTGAAGTCGCCGCACAGCGATTCGCCGTACTGGCCCCAGTACGAGGTCGAGACCCGGTAGCCGGCCTTGGCGAGCACGGACTGCCAGCGGTGCGTCATGGAGAAGCTGTCACCGACGACCATCACGTCCGCCTGTTCGATGGGCGTGCTGGCCAGGTAGACCGGGTCGACCTTGGGCGGCGGGTCGCGCCAGCCGAACTCGCGTTCGGACAGGCGCCCGATGCGCGTGAGGTCGCCGTAGGGCACCGGGCTGGTGAGCGAAATGATCCACAGGGCCATCAGGACGAAATAGCCGAAGAGGAAGAACCGCAGCCAGACTTTCGCGGGCGTCGTGGTCGTCGTCATGTCGAATCAGAATTGGAAATAGAGGAAGGGGCTGTAGCCGCCCAGCTTCGAAACGCACCACGCGAACAGTGCGAAGGTACCGATGGCGAGCACCACGGTCGACAGGCGGGCCATCACCGGGCGGCCGGCCATCGACTTCGGGTGGGGAATCCAGCGCTCCAGGGTGATGGTCGGCGGCAGCGTCAGGCAGATGACGATCGCCACCAGCATGAGCTGGAAGAACTCCGGCTTGCGGAACGGCACCTTGCCGAACTCGCTGAACGCCGAGACCGGTGCGCCGTGCAGGCCCAGCATGCCCTTGTAGATGGACATGGCCGTGTTCATGCCGTCGGCGCGGAAGACGATCCAGGCCACCACCACGCACAGGAAGGTCAGCAGCCAGCCCAGCACGCGCGCGATGCGCCCCGGGGTGGCGTTGCGGCGGACCTTGGCGTTCCAGAGGTGGTTGACCATCAGGAACGCGCCGTGCATCGCGCCCCAGACCACGAAGGTCCAGGCCGCGCCGTGCCACAGGCCGCCCAGCAGCATCGTGAGGAACAGGTTCAGGTAGCGCCGCGCCGGGCCCTTGCGGTTGCCGCCCAGCGGCACGTAGAGGTAGTCGCGCAGGAAGGTCGACAGCGAGATGTGCCAGCGGCGCCAGAACTCGATGATGTTGGTCGACTTGTAGGGCGAGCGGAAGTTGAGCGGCAGCTGCACGCCCAGGCACATCGAGAGGCCCACGGCCATGTCCGAGTAGCCCGAGAAGTCGAAATAGATCTGCAGCGTGTAGGCCAGCGCGCCGAACCACGCGGTGTACAGCGTGGGCTCGATGCCCTTGTGAACGCCGTTGAACATCAGGTCGGCGTACTGCCCCATGGGGTCGGCGATCAGCAGTTTCTTGGCGAGGCCGAAGACGAAGATCGTCAGGCCGATGGCGACCTTGTTCGGGTCCATCCGGTAGGTCGCGGGGTTCGCGAACTGCGGCATCATCTGCGCGTGGTGCAACACCGGACCCGCGATCAGGTGCGGGAAGTAGGTGACGAACAGCACGTAGTGGATGAAGCTGCGTTCGTGCACCTTGCCCTGCCAGCAGTCGACCAGGAAGGCGATCTGCGTGAAGGTGTAGAACGAGATGCCGATCGGCAGCACGATGTGCACCAGATCGATCGGCGTGAGACCCGCGGCGACCAGCCCCGCATCGACGTTTTCCAGGAAGAAGTTGGCGTATTTGAAGACGGCCAGCACGCCCAGGTTGATCACCAGCGAGGCGATCAGCAGCGTCTTGCGCTTGCGCTCGTTGCGCCCCGGCGCGGGCGTCAGCTGCAGGCCGAACCAGTAGTTGACGCAGATGGAACCCAGCAGCAGCGGCAGGGCCTGCACGCTCCACCAGCCGTAGAAGAACAGCGAGGCCAGTCCGAGGAAGCCGGCGGCGGCGCGGGCGTTGCGCTTGCCGATCAGGAAGAACCCGATCAGGACCAGCGGGAAATAGACAAAAATGAAGGGATACGAGTTGAAAAGCATCTCGGGGAGGGCACTGCAGTGGCGAGCGCCTTTTTGTCGTAATCGTTATAGAGCCGCCGGGGCGGCTGGTCTCGGATTATCGCGTGGCGGCCGCAGCCCACAGCTTCCAGAGACCCCGCACCTCGGTGCCCAGTTCCGCGAGCGTCAGTGACTCGTTGTAAATCACGGCGTCGGCGGCGGCCCGGCGTGCCTTGCGCGGCGCCTGCTGGGCGATCACGGCGCGCACGGCTTCGGGCTCCCATCCCGAGCGTGCGACCACGCGCTGCAGCTGCGTGTCTTCGCGGGCATCGACCACCAGCACGCGGTCCACGAGGGCCCGCCAGCGGCCGGATTCGACCAGCAGCGGGACGTCGAACACGACGACGGCGTCGCCGGCGGCGGCGGCCTTGCGTTGCGTCTCGGTGCCGATCAGCGGATGCAGGATCGCTTCGAGGCGGGCCTTGGCGCCTGCGTCGGTGAACACCAGCTGGCGCATGGCGGCCCGGTCGAGGCCGCCGTCGGGGGCGATGACGGAAGGGCCGAACGCGGCCTCGAGGGCGGGCATCGCAATGCCGCCGGCCTGCGCGATGCTGCGTGCGATGGCGTCGGTGTCGACCAGCACCGCCCCTTCGGCCACCAACAGCGACGCGACCGTGCTCTTGCCGCTGCCGATGCCGCCGGTCAGGCCGATGCGCTTCACCGCCATGCCGCTGTCGTTTTCAAAGGGCCAGGGCCCCGAAAGGGAAGGCGAAGGGAATCCACTGCTTGACGACGGCGGGACCGGCCACGAGGCAGATCAGGCCGGCGCCGGCCAGGAAGGGGCCGAAGGCGATGGGAATGTCCTTGTGGGCCAGCTTGCCGGCGAAGCGCAGCGTGATGCCGATCACGGCGCCCACCACCGACGAGACGAGGATGATCGCAATGAGGTAGTCGGCGCCGAGCCAGGCGCCCAGAGCGGCGAGCAGTTTGAAGTCCCCATGTCCCATGCCTTCCTTGCCTGTGGCCAGGCGGTAGGCATGGTACACAAGCCACAGGCTCAGGTAGCCGAACACGGTGCCCCAGACCGCGGTGTTCAGGCTGACGCCGGTCCAGCCCATGGCGGCACCGATCAGCCCGAGCCAGAGCAGCGGGTAGTTCAGTGCGTCGGGCAGGAACTGGGTGTCGAAGTCGATCAGGAACTGGCAGATCAGCAGGGCGCCGAAGGTCGCCCAGAGCGCGCCCGTGGGGGTGATGCCGAAGCGGTGTGCGCACAGGGCGAACAGCGCGCCCGTGATCAACTCGACGAGGGGGTAACGGGGGCTGATCGAGGTCTTGCAGCTGGCGCACCGGCCACGCAGTACGAGGTAGCTGAGCACGGGGATGTTCTGGTACCAGCGGATCTTGTGGCCGCACGTGCCGCAGCGCGAGGCGGGGCGCGTGAGATCGAAAGGCGGGAGCTTCTCAAGCGCTTCGGCGGCCTTGTCGGCGGCCGCCTCGAGGCCTGCGGGTGGCACGGCCTTCGGGCCGAAGACCAGCGACCAGAGCGAAGGCATGTCCTTCGACGACATGAGATTGGCGACCGCATCGCCCAGCCAGCCGCGGTACATCATGACCGGGGTGCGGTAGATCACCACGTTGAGGAAACTGCCGATCAATAGCCCCAGCACACCGGCCAATGCGGTGTCGAACCCTTGGGACACCAGCATCAGACGACCTGGCCGAGCTTGAAGATGGGCAGGTACATCGACACCACGATGCCGCCGATGATGACGCCCAGGAACACGATGATGATGGGTTCCATCAGGCTGGAGAGGCCGGCCACCATGTCGTCGACTTCGGATTCGTAGAAGTCGGCGGCCTTGCTGAGCATGTGATCGATCGAGCCCGACTCCTCGCCGATGGCCGTCATTTGGATCACCATCGAAGGGAACAGGTTGACGTTGGTCATGGCGGCCGTGAGGCTGGTACCGGTCGAGACCTCCTGCTGGATCTTGGCGGTGGCGTCACCGTACACCGAGTTGCCCGACGCGCCGCCCACGGAGTCGAGCGCCTCCACCAGCGGTACGCCGGCTGCGAACATGGTCGCGAGCGTGCGGGTCCAGCGGGCGATGCAGGATTTCTCGATCAGAGTGCCGAAAACCGGGAGGCGCAGCAGCAGGCGATCCATGACCTTCTGGACGCGTTCGTTGCGTTTCCAAGCTTGAAGGAAGAAATAAATGCCGCCGCCGAGCACGCTGAAGATCAGCCACCAATAGGAAACAAAAAACTCGCTGATCGCCATGACAAACAACGTCGGCGCAGGCAAATCGGCGCCGAATGAGGTGAACACCTCCTTGAACGCGGGGATCACGAAGATCATGATGACGGCCACCACCACGAAGGCGACGACGACCACCGAGGTCGGGTACATCAATGCCGACTTGATCTTCGACTTGATCGCCTCGGTCTTCTCCATGTAGGTCGCGAGACGGTCCAGCAATTCTTCCAGAATGCCGGCAGCCTCACCGGCCTCCACAAGGTTGCAGTACAGGTTGTCGAAGTACTTCGGAAACTTGCGAAAAGCGGCCGACAGCGAGGTGCCGGTCTCGACATCGCTGCGGACATCGTTCAGCAATTTGGCGACGCTCGGGTTCGCGTTGCCGCGGCCGACGATGTCGAAGGACTGCAGCAGCGGCACGCCGGCCTTCATCATGGTCGCGAGCTGGCGCGTGAAGATCGCGATGTCCTTGGGCTTGATTTTCTTGCCCGAGCGCATGCGGCGCTTCTTGATCTTGGAGGCCAGCACGCCCTGGCGACGCAAGGCCGCCTGCACCTGGTTCTCCCCGGCGGCGCGAAGTTCGCCGCGCACCAGCTTGCCGTTGCGGTCCTTGCCTTCCCATTCGAAGACGAATTCCTTGTGCGTGACCTGGGAGCGGGAGGATGCCACTGTTGCCATTCGATCTCCGGTGTTCAGTGTGTTCGTTATAGGTTGGTACAGGCGACGACTTCTTCGAGTGAAGTGAGACCCTGCATGACTTTGCGAAGGCCGGACTGGCGCAGCGAGCGCACGCCTTCGGCTTCGGATTGGTTCGCGATGTCCAGCGCGCTGCCGTCGCGCAGGATGATTTCCTGGATGGCCTCCGAAATCGGCATCACCTGGTAGATGCCGACCCGGCCTTTGTAGCCACCGCTGCAGGCGGCGCAGCCGACCGGGCGGTAGGGCTTCCAGGTGCCGTTGATGTCTTCCTCTTTGAAGCCGGCATCGAGCAGGGCTTCGCGCGGGATGTCGATCGGTGCGCGGCACAGCATGCACAGCCGGCGCGCGAGGCGTTGCGCGGTGATCAGGATAACGCTCGACGCGATATTGAACGGCGCGATGCCCATGTTGCGCATGCGCGTGAGCGTGGTCGGGGCGTCGTTGGTGTGCAGCGTCGACAGCACCAGGTGGCCCGTTTGCGCGGCCTTGATCGAGATGTCGGCGGTTTCGAGGTCGCGGATTTCGCCGACCATGATGATGTCGGGATCCTGCCGCAGGAAGGCACGCAGCGCGGCCGCGAAAGTGAGGCCGGCCTTCTCGTTGACGTTGACCTGGTTGACGCCGGGCAGGTTGATTTCCGACGGGTCTTCCGCCGTCGCGATGTTGACGCCCGGCTGGTTGAGCAGGTTCAGGCAGGTGTAGAGCGACACGGTCTTGCCCGAACCCGTGGGGCCGGTCACCAGCACCATGCCATAGGGGCGGCCGATGGCGTGGAGGAGTCGTTCTTTCTCGTCGGCGTCATAGCCCAGGGCGTCGATGCCCATGCGCGCGCTGCTCGGATCCAGGATACGCACGACGATCTTCTCGCCGAACAGCGTGGGCAGCGTGCTCACGCGGAAGTCGATCACGCGGTCGGGGCCGATCTTGAGCTTCATGCGGCCGTCTTGCGGCACGCGTTTTTCCGAGATGTCGAGCCGCGAAATGACCTTGATGCGCGAGGCCAGCTTGTCCTTGATGACCGTGGGCGGGCTGGCGATTTCACGCAGTTCGCCGTCGACCCGAAAGCGCACCCGGTAATGATGTTCGTAGGGCTCGAAGTGGATGTCCGAGGCCCGCATGCTCACGGCGTCGAGCAGCATCTTATGCAGGAAGCGCACCACAGGTGCGTCTTCGACCTCGGCGATGGCCTGTTCGTTGGCATCGCCCGAGGTGTCGGCCGTGACGTCGTCGAACTCGAACTCGGTGCCGACGATGCTGTTGATCGTTTCCGCAGCACTGGCTGCGGCGGCTTCGATCATGCGCGAGAGCTTGTCGTACTCCGCGATGACCCAGTCCACGCCCATCTGCGACGCGAACTTGATTTTCTCCGCGGCCTGCTGGTCCGACGGGTCGGCCGTTGCGACGATCAGGCGGTTGTTGCGCTTGCTGAGAACGACGATGCGGTAGGCATGGCAGAGCTTCGGATCGAGCAGGTCCTTGGGCAGGCGCTGGTGATCGATGGCATCGAGGTCGAGTAGCGGGGCGCCGAAGGCGCTTGAGAGGGTGTGGGCGAGATCCGCCGCCGAGACGGCGCCGGTGCCGGTCAGTTCGGCGATGAAGCTGGTGCGGCCGCTCAGCGACTTCTGATAGATGTCTTCGGCTGTCTTCGCCGCGAGCTTGCCGGCCGACACGAGGGCGCGCGCCAAGCCGGGAAGGGCGATCTGCGTAGTTTCTTTAACGGGAATTTCGGCAGCGGCCATTCAGCGAATGCAAAAGATGTGAAAAAGTGCTTCACGATCATCGCTGAACACGCCTGTGCTGTAAATCGTTACACAGCAACAGGGGCTGACATTAACTGGACCAGTCGAGAAAAACTGGTCGGGGTGAGAGGATTCGAACCTCCGGCCTCTACGTCCCGAACGTAGCGCTCTACCAGGCTAAGCTACACCCCGATTGGTTGCAAGAAAAAGAACTCGTCCTAGATGCCAACTCTGTGGAGGTGTTTCAGGCACGTCGCTCAAGCAACTGAGCCGCTAATTGTAGCAAACCTGAAGCGTGCAAATTCGACGGAAGGTCGCGCAATGCATGAATTGCGCGTTCGGCCTCTGCCGCGGCAGCCGCGCGCGAGGCTTCCAATGCGCCGGTTTCGCGAACGATCTCGACAATTTTCCCCAACTGGGCGGTGTCGCCAGCCTCGATGGCGGCGCGCACCAGTGAGCTTTGCTCAGGAGTGCCGCGCTGCATGGCGAAGATCAACGGCAAGGTTGTCTTGCCTTCGCGCAGGTCGTCGCCGACGTTCTTTCCGGTTTCCTGGGCATCGCCTGCGTAGTCGAGCACGTCGTCGATCACCTGGAAGGCGGTGCCCAGCGCCTGTCCGTAGGTGGCGCAGGCTTCTTCGACTTCGGGCGTCGTGCCGGCCAGCACGGCCGCCAGGCGGGTGCTCGCCTCGAAGAGCTTGGCGGTCTTGGAGCGGATCACGCGCAGGTACGCCGCTTCGTCCAGCGAGGCGTCGTGCATGTTCATCAACTGCAGCACTTCGCCTTCCGCGATCACGTTGGTCGCTTCGGCCAGGATCTGCATGATGCGCATGTTGTTTGCATCCAACATCATCTGGAAGGCACGCGAATACAGGAAGTCGCCCACCAGCACGCTGGCGGGGTTGCCGAAAGATTCGTTGGCGGTGGCGCGGCCCCGGCGCAGGGTCGATTCGTCGACCACGTCGTCATGCAACAGCGTGGCGGTGTGGATGAACTCCACCACGGCCGCGAGGTTGAAGCGCTGTTCGCCGGTGTAGCCGAGTGCGCCTGCCATGAGCAGCAGCAGCGCCGGCCGCAGCCGCTTGCCACCGGCCGAGATGATGTATTGCGAAACCTGGCTGACCAGCGGAACGCCAGTATTGAGGCGTTGGGCGATCACACGGTCGACTTCGACCATGTCGCCGGCAATCAGGTCCAGCACGGTGGCGGTGGGGGAGGTGTCGGCGGCGGGAACTGGCAAAGCGAAGGCGCGGGGCGCTGCGAGGATGAGGGCGGCCCTGGGGCCGGAACGCGGGAATTATAGGGAGCCGTGCACGAATCCCAGGCGCGTCTCAGAGTCGGGGTGGTGAGCGATCGCAAGCCGCGCTATAATCTTGGGCTCTGCGGAATTCGCTGCGGAGACTCATTTCTAAGAGGTTTACATGTACGCGGTCATAAAAACCGGCGGCAAGCAGTATCGCGTTGCTTCCGGCGAGAAAATTAAAGTAGAACAGATTGCTGCGGACGTAGGCCAGGAAATCGTGATCGACCAGGTTCTGGCTGTCGGAAACGGCGCTGAAATCAAGGTTGGCACGCCCCTGGTGTCCGGCGCAACGGTGACAGTCACGGTGCTGTCGCACGGCCTGCACGACAAGGTTCGCATCTTCAAGATGCGCCGTCGCAAGCACTATCAAAAACGTCAAGGCCATCGCCAGCAGTTCACCGAACTGCAAATCGGCGCGATCGCCGGCTAAGGAGCAGATTCCATGGCACAGAAAAAAGGCGGCGGCTCCACGCGAAACGGGCGCGATTCCAAGCCCAAGATGCTCGGTGTGAAGGCCTTCGGCGGCGAACTGATCAGCGCAGGCTCGATCATCGTGCGCCAGCGCGGCACCCAGTTCCACCCCGGCGTGAACGTCGGCGTGGGCAAGGACCACACGCTCTTCGCCCTGGTCGACGGCCACGTGTCGTTCGGTCACAAGGGTGCGCTGAACAAGCACATGGTCAACGTGACGCCCGCGGCCTAAGCCCCGCAGTCACTTCGATCTTTCCGAGGCCCCGCATTGCCGGGGCTTCTTCATTTGTAAACTGGACATCCCATGAAGTTCGTCGACGAAGCCTTCATCGAC
Source organism: Variovorax sp. GW821-FHT06D12 (assembly GCF_059419205.1). Taxonomy (NCBI): domain Bacteria; kingdom Pseudomonadati; phylum Pseudomonadota; class Betaproteobacteria; order Burkholderiales; family Comamonadaceae; genus Variovorax; species Variovorax sp. GW821-FHT06D12. Next base: position 90,265 of record NZ_JBWKRI010000003.1, read on the forward strand.
ATCGCCGCGGGCGATGGCGGCAACGGCTGCGTGTCGTTCCGTCATGAGAAGTACAAAGAGTTCGGCGGCCCCAACGGCGGCGACGGCGGCCGTGGCGGCCACGTGTTCGCGGTGGCCGACTCGAACCTCAACACCCTGGTCGATTTCCGCTACTCGCGCCGGCACGAAGCCAAGCGCGGCGAGCACGGCATGGGCTCCGACATGTTCGGCGCCGCCGGCGACGACATCGTCCTCAAGATGCCCGTCGGCACGATCATCACCGACGCTGAAACGGGTGAGGTGTTGTACGAGCTGCTCAAGGACGGCGAGGTCATCACCATCGCCAAGGGCGGCGATGGCGGCTTCGGCAACATGCGCTTCAAGAGCGCGATCAACCGCGCGCCGCGCCAGAAGACGCCCGGCTGGCCCGGCGAGAAGAAGAGCCTCAAGCTCGAACTCAAGGTGCTGGCCGACGTGGGCCTGCTGGGCATGCCGAATGCCGGCAAGTCGACGCTGATCAGCGCCGTTTCGAACGCCCGTCCGCGCATTGCCGACTACCCCTTCACCACGCTGCACCCGAACCTCGGTGTCGTACGCGTCGGCCCCGAGCAGAGCTTCGTGGTGGCCGACCTGCCCGGTCTGATTGAAGGCGCCTCGGAAGGCGCCGGCCTTGGTCACCTGTTCCTGCGCCACCTGCAGCGCACCCGCCTGCTGCTGCACGTGGTCGACATGGCACCGTTCGACGACAGCGTCGACCCGGTCGCTCAGGCCAAGGCCCTCGTGGCCGAGCTCAAGAAGTACGACGCGGCGCTGCACGAGAAGCCGCGCTGGCTGGTGCTGAACAAGCTGGACATGGTGCCGGACGACGAGCGCGCCGCGCGCGTCAAGGACTTCGTCAAGCGCCTGCGCTTCAAGGGCCCGGTCTTCGAGATATCGGCGCTCACGCGCGAAGGCTGCGAGCACCTGATCAAGGCCGTGTACCAGCAGGTCAAGGCGCAGCAGGTGGCCGAGCACGAAACCGTCGTGGTCGATCCGCGCTTCGTTCCGCTGCCGCCCGAAGGAAACTGAGGGCGTCGCGGCACCTTCGGTGCTGCAAAATGGATAGCAAGCAGCGCAGGCTGCATTCCTGAAACACGCCTTCTTTCTTCATGACCTCGAATTCCGGTTCCACTGCCTTGCGGGATGCCCGCCGTATCGTCGTCAAGGTGGGCTCCAGCCTCGTGACCAACGAGGGGCGCGGCCTCGACGAAGGTGCCATCGGCGAGTGGTGCCGGCAACTGGCCGAGCTGGTGCGCGACGGGCGCGAAGTGGTCATGGTGTCGAGCGGCGCGATCGCCGAGGGCATGAAGCGCCTGGGCTGGAAGACCCGTCCGCACGAAGTGCACGAGCTTCAGGCGGCGGCGGCCGTCGGGCAGATGGGTCTGGCCCAGATGTACGAGACCAAGCTGCGCGAGAACCAGATCGGCAGCGCGCAGGTGCTGCTCACGCATGCCGACCTTGCGGACCGCGAGCGCTACCTCAATGCACGTTCGACCCTCGTCACTTTGCTGCGCTTGGGCGTGGTGCCGGTGATCAACGAGAACGACACCGTGGTCAACGACGAGATCAAGTTCGGCGACAACGACACGCTCGGCGCCCTGGTCGCCAACCTGGTCGAAGCGGATGCCTTGATCATCCTGACGGACCAGAAAGGCCTGTACACGGCCGACCCGCGCAAGGACCCCGACGCCAAGTTCGTGCACGAGGCAGCTGCAGGCGATCCGGCGCTCGAGGCCATGGCCGGCGGCGCGGGTTCGAGCATCGGGCGCGGCGGCATGATCACCAAGATCCTTGCGGCCAAGCGCGCGGCGGGCTCCGGTGCTTCCACGGTCATCGCCTGGGGCCGTGAAGCCGACGCGCTGCTGCGGCTCACGCGCGGCGAATCCATCGGCACGCTGTTGGTGGCGCAGACCGCCAAGCACCAGGCGCGCAAGCGCTGGATGGCCGATCACCTGCAGTTGCGTGGTGCCGTCATCGTCGATGCCGGTGCGGCCGCCAAGGTGCGCGGCGAAGGCAAGAGCCTGTTGCCGATAGGCATGACGGGTGTGTCGGGCGAGTTCTCGCGCGGCGACGTGATCGCGGTGCGCGACGTCGACGGCGTCGAGCTGGCCCGCGGGCTGGCCAACTATTCGAGCGTGGAGGCCCGGCTGCTGTGCCGCAAGCCTTCGGCCGAGTTCGAGCGGTTGCTGGGCTACGCGGCCGAGCCGGAGATGGTGCACCGCGACAACATGGTGCTGATGCCCGGTTGATCTTCAGGGCGGGGCGCCGTGCCCCGCCGCTGCTTCTTCAGGGCAGTTCGCGCAGCGGATTGCGGATGTTCTGCACCATCTCGTTGACCGAGCTGCGCGGCGCGTTGCCGCGGCACAGGCCCTGCGACGCCAGCGCCGGCACGTAGCTGGAGTTCATGTCCCTCACGCGCTTCCACTCGGGCGACTTCGTTTCCTGCCAGGCGCCGTTGTTGTAGCGGGCATAGCTCTTCATTTCCGCCGTCGAGCAGCGCACGCCTTCGTAGAACGCATTGACGGCACCGCCGGCCCGGTTCTGTGCCACCACCACGTAGCGCACGATGCCGTCCTTCGTGATGGCGATGGTGTTCGGATCAACGCTGAACTTCAGCGTCATGTAGGGCGGCATCGCGATCGGCAGCAGACGGCTTTCGCTGAAGGCGGGCGGCGGCGGCACCGCGGTTTCTTCCCACTCCTTGTCCTGCTCGGTGCTCTTGGGCGCCGGTGGCATGCCGGCCTGGGCCCAGTCGGGGTTGTCGGTGTCGTAGCCGCGGGAGGCGCAGGCGGCCAGCAGGCTGACGCAGGCGATGACGAGCGCACGCTCAGCGTGGCGTCGGGAAAGAAGAAGGCGCGCTGTTCTTGGGAGGAGGTTCATCGCTCGCAGAAGGAATGTCGGGATGCGGGTCGAAGCTGCCGCCGGGCGGCAGGTCGAGGCCCGCAGGTGCTCCATGGTCCAGCGTGTGGCGCTCGAATTCTCGGGCGCGCACATTGCTGCGCAGGAAGCGGTTGCGGAAATCCTGCCGGGGCAGGTAGCGAGCAAGCTCGGTAAGCGCCATCTCGTAGACGCCGCGCTTGAACTCGACGACCACGTCGAGCGGGACCCAGTAGTCATGCCAGCGCCAGGCGTCGAATTCGGGATGGTCGGTGGCACGCAGGTTGAGATCCCAGTCGTGGCCGACAAGTTGCAGCAGATACCAGATCTGCTTCTGGCCTTTGTAGTGGCCCCGTGCGTCACGGCGGATGAACCGATCCGGCACCTCGTAGCGCAACCAGTCGCGGGTACGGGCCACGATGCGCACATGCTCCGGGTGGAGCCCGACTTCCTCGTGCAGTTCCCGGAACATGGCTTGCTCGGGACTTTCGCCACGGTCGATGCCGCCTTGCGGAAACTGCCAGGAATGCGTGCGTATGCGCTTGCCCCAGAAAACCTGGTTTCTCTGGTTGAGCAGGATGATGCCGACGTTGGGCCTGAAGCCGTCCCGGTCGAGCATAATCAAACCCCAATTTTTGAACTGAGTCGATTATGCATGCCGGGTTGCACTCGGCAAGCGACCGGTTCCGGGCTCTCAGGGTCTCTCCGGGGTGCCTGTCTCCCTCCTCACTTCGAACCCACCTGCGCGATCCCGATGAAAGCTTCCCGATTCTTTGTCTCCACCCTGAAGGAAGCGCCCGCTGACGCCGAGGTCGCGAGCCACCGCCTCATGATGCGGGCCGGCATGATCAAGAAGCTCGGCACGGGCATCTACACGTACATGCCCATGGGCCTGCGCGTGATCCGCAAGGTCGAGGCGATCGTGCGCGAGGAAATGAACCGCGCCGGCGCCGTCGAGCTCACGATGCCCGTGGTGCAGCCGGCCGAGTTCTGGCAGGAGACCGGCCGCTTCGAGAAGATGGGCCCCGAGCTGCTGCGCATCAAGGACCGCCACGACCGCGACTTCGTGATCCAGCCCACCAGCGAAGAGGTGGTGACCGACATCGCGCGCCAGGAAATCCGAAGCTACAAGCAGCTGCCGAAGAATTTCTACCAGATCCAGACCAAGTTCCGTGACGAGCGCCGTCCGCGCTTCGGCCTGATGCGCGGGCGCGAGTTCATCATGAAGGACGCCTACAGCTTCGACCGCGACCTCGACGCGGCCAAGGCCAGCTACCAGGTGATGGCCCAGGCCTACCGCAACATCTTCGACCGTTTCGGCCTGCGCTACCGCGCCGTGGCGGCCGACAGCGGCGCCATCGGCGGCGACCTGAGCGAAGAGTTCCAGGTGATCGCTGCCACCGGCGAAGACGCGATCGTCTACTGCCCCGACAGCAACTACGCCGCCAACATGGAAAAGGCCGAGGCGCTGGCCCCAGCCGGTCCGCGTCCCGCCGCCGCCAACGCGCTCGAGAAGACGCCCACGCCCGGCAAGAGCACCTGCGCCGACGTGGCCGAACTGCTCGGCGTGCCGCTGGCCACCACGGTCAAGTCGCTGGTGCTGGCCACCGACATCCTCGACGACGCCGGCAATATCCAAGGCGCGCAGATCTGGCTGCTGCTGCTGCGCGGCGACCACGACATGAACGAGATCAAGGTCAGCAAGCTGCCCGGCCTGGACAAGGGCTTCCGCTTTGCCACCACTGCCGAGATCGATGAGCACTTCGGCTGCAAGCCGGGCTACCTCGGCCCGCTGAACCTGAAGAAGCCCGTCAAGCTCGTGGCCGACCGCGAGGCCGCCGTGCTCGCCGACTGGATCACCGGCGCCAACGAGATCGACTTCCACATGACCGGCGTCAACTGGGGCCGCGACCTGCCCGAGCCCGACCTGGTCGCCGACCTGCGCAACGTGGTCGCCGGCGACGCCTCGCCCGACGGCAAGGGCGTGCTGGCCATCGAGCGCGGCATCGAAGTGGGCCACGTCTTCGTGCTGGGAACCAAGTACAGCAAGGACATGAACGCCACCTACCTCGACGAAGGCGGCAAGCCGCAGTTCCTCGAGATGGGCTGCTACGGCATCGGCATCACGCGCCTGCCGGCCGCCGCCATCGAACAGAACCACGACGAGCGCGGCATCATCTGGCCCGACGCGTTGGCACCGTTCACGGTCGTGGTCTGCCCGATCGGCATGGACCGCAGCCCCGAGGTCAAGGTCGCGGCCGAAGCGCTCTACGAAGAACTGCTGGCCAAGGGCGTCGACGTGCTGCTCGACGACCGCGGCGAGCGCCCGGGCGCGATGTTCGCCGACTGGGAACTGATCGGCGTGCCGCACCGCGTCGTCATTTCCGACCGCGGCCTCAAGGAAGGCCAGCTCGAGTACCAGGGCCGGCGCGACACCGCCGCCACCAAGGTGCCCGCGGCCGGCATCGCCGACTTCATCGCCGGCAAGCTCGCGGCATGAGCGTGGCGGGGGGCCTTTCGCGACGCAGCTGCCTGCTGGGCAGCGTTGCGGCAGGCGCCCTGACGACGCTGGCGCTGCCCCAGGTGGCCTGGGCCGGTGCGCAGATCGAAGAACCACTGATCGACTCGGTGCGCACCGCGCTGAGCTCGGCCATCCACAACAAGGCGCCGCCGGTGCCGCAGTTCGCCGACACCGAGGCCCGCCTCGCGTACCTGCGGTGGCTCGGCGAGATGAGCGAGCGCCTGCGCAAGAAGGTCGCCGACCCGGCCACGCGCATCGAGTTCCTGCAGACCGTCTGGTACGAGGCCAAGCGCTCGGGGCTCGACGTGAGCTTGGTGCTGGGGCTGATCCAGGTCGAAAGCAACTTCCGCAAGTTCGCGGTCTCCAGCGCCGGCGCGCGCGGCTACATGCAGGTGATGCCCTTCTGGACTCGCGTGATCGGCGACAGCGATTCGGCCAAGCTGTTCCACATGCAGACCAACCTGCGCTTCGGCTGCGTGATCCTGCGCCACTACCTCGACCGCGAGAAGGGCGACCTGTTCATGACGCTGGGTCGCTACAACGGCAGCCGGGGCCGCGCGCCGTACCCGAACGCGGTGTTCGCGAACCAGCGGCTCTGGGCTTACGTCGACAGGGACCGCTCGGCGGCCTGAAGGTCGTCGCTCAGTCGGCGACCACCGCCTTGGCGGTCGCCGAGCCCTTGGTGACCATCACCTGGTCGATGCGGTAGCTGTCGACGTCCATCACCTCGAAGGTGTAGCCGCCCCAGGTCACGCTGTCCGTGCGCTTGGGCACGCGGCGCAGCATCACCATCAGGAAGCCCGCCAGCGTCTCGTATTCCTCGGCGTGCGGCAACTCGTCGATGTGCAGCGCGCGCTGCACGTCCTGGATGGGCGTGATGCCGTCGATCAGCCACGAGTTTTCGTCGCGCTTCACGATCTGCTCTTCTTCGGGCGTCGAGGTCGACACCAGGTCGCCCATCACCGTGCTCATCACGTCGTTGAGCGTGATCACGCCCACCACCAGGCTGTACTCGTTGACGATGATCGCGAAGTCTTCGTGCGCCTGCTGGAACTGCTCGAGCACCTCGGTGAGCGAGAGGCGGTCGGGAATCACCAGCGCCTTGTGCAGCGTCAGGCCCTGGTCGAAGGCCAGCGGCTGGCCGCTGAGCACGCGCTGGAACATGTCCTTGGCATCCACGTAGCCCAGCACGTGGTCGATGTCGCCGTCGCACACCGGGTAGGCGGAATAGGGCTCGGCCACGATGCGCGCGCGCAGCACCGACTCGGGGTCATCGTGCAGGAACCAGGCGATGCTCTCGCGCGCCGTCATCACGCTGCTGACGAGGCGCGTGTCCAGCTCGAACACGTTGGCGATCACCTGCTGCTCGCGCGCCGCCAGCACGCCGGCCTGCGCACCGGCTTCCGTCATGGCGAGGATGTCGGCCGAGGTGATCTTGTCGTCGCGCGCCATCGGCATGCCGAGCACCTTGAACAACAGGTCGGTCGCGCGCGTGAAGAACCACACCAGCGGTTTGAAGGCGGTGATCAGCAGCAGCATCGGCCCGACGATGCGCACCGCCAGCCGTTCGGGCGCGCTCATGCCCAGGCGCTTGGGGAACAGGTCGGCGAACACCAGGAACACCGCGATCACTATCACGAACGAGCACAGGAAGGCGATGTTGGCCGCCACTTCCACGCTGAGCCAGTTCTCGAAGAAGCGGGCGAAATACGGGCTCAGCGAGCCTTCGCCCACCACGCCGCCGAGGATCGCCACCGCGTTTAGGCCGATCTGCACCACCGTGAAGTAGTGGCCCGGCTGCTCCTGCACGCGCAGCACCTTTTCCGCGCGCGGATCGCCCTCGTCGGCCATCTGGCGCAGACGCAGGCGGCGCGAGGCGGCCAGGCAGATTTCGGCGAGGGAGAAGAAGGCGCTCATCGCGATCAGCAGCGCGATGATGAGCAGGCTTTGGGTGAGGGTCATGGCGGCACGTCGTAGACCGCCATGGTGCCATGACTGGCACCGGGTCCGGGCGCGCGCGGGGCGCGGCGCCCGTCAAACGGAGAGCGGGAGGCTCAGGCGGATGCGCCGCCGCCGATCACCTGCTGCAGCTCGCCCGACTCGTACATCTCCATCATGATGTCCGAGCCGCCCACGAATTCGCCCTTCACGTAGAGCTGGGGAATGGTGGGCCAGTTGCTGTATTCCTTGATGCCCTGGCGGATGCCGTCGTCTTCGAGCACGTTGACGGTCTTGAGCGTCTTGGTGTCGACGCCCACGGCCTTGAGGATCTGGATGGCGCGGCCCGAGAAACCGCACATCGGGAAGCTGGCGTTGCCCTTCATGAAGAGCACGAGTTCGTTGGACTTGACGAGGTCGTCGATGCGTTGTTGAGCGTCGGACATGGGGACTCCTGAAGAAAAGTGGGCTGGGGGGATTATTTCACCGTGCGCCAGATGCCGCCGGAGCAGCGCGCGATGCCGGCGAGGTCGTCACGGCTTTGCACCTCGGCAAAGCCGCGGGTGGCCAGCAACTGGCGCACGGCCTCGGCCTGGTCGTGGCCGTGCTCCAGCAGCAGCCAGCCGCCGTCGGCCAGGTGGGCGGGCGCGTCGCGCACGATCTGGCGGATGTCGTCCAGGCCGTCGGCGCCCGCGACCAGCGCGCGGGTGGGCTCGTGGCGCAGCGCGGGCAGGTGCGGATCGCCGGCGGCGATGTACGGCGGGTTGCTGGCGATGACCGCATAGCCGTCGGCGGCGCCGTCGAGCCAGCTCGATTCGGTGAAGCGCACCGGCAGGCCCAGGCGCTGCGCGTTGGCCCGGGCCACTGCGAGCGCATCGGCGCTGGCGTCGACCGCGTCGACCTGCGCGTCGGGCCGTGCATGCTGCAGCGCCAACGCGATCGCGCCGCTGCCCGTGCCGAGGTCGAGCACGCGCGGGGCGGGGCGGCCGTCGAGGCAGGCGAGGGCCCACTCGACCAGCGTTTCGGTGTCGGGGCGCGGCACCAGCACGCGGGCGTCGACCTGCAGCTGCAGGCCGTGGAATTCCTTCTCGCCCAGCAGGTAGGCGACCGGCTCGCCCGCCGTGCGGCGCGACAGCTGGCGTGCGAACGCGGGCCAGGCCTCGCCGGGAAACGGGTCGGTGTCGTGCGCGAGCAGCCAGGCGCGGTCGTTCACGGGGCGGCCCAGCGCATGCAGCAGCAGCAGCTGGGCGTCGAGGCGGTCGATGCCCAGGGCCACGGCCGCGGCCAGTGCCTGCGCCACGGTGGATGGTGCGGAGGCTTCGGTCATCACGCGGGCAGGCTCGATTCCAGCTCGGCCAGCTGCTCGGCCTCGCGCGCGGCGCGCAGCGCCTCGAGCACGTCGCCCAGGTCGCCTTCCATGATGGCGAGCAGCTTGTAGAGCGTGAGGTTGATGCGGTGGTCGGTGAGCCGACCCTGCGGGAAGTTGTAGGTGCGGATGCGGTCCGAGCGGTCGCCGCTGCCGATCAGGCCCTTGCGCATGGCGGCGTCCTTGGCGGCGCGCTCGCTGCGTTCCTTTTCCTGGATGCGTGCCGACAGCACCTGCAGCGCCTTCGCCTTGTTGCGGTGCTGGCTGCGGTCGTCCTGGCACTCGGCCACGATGCCGGTCGGGATGTGCGTGATGCGCACGGCCGAGTCGGTCTTGTTGATGTGCTGGCCGCCGGCGCCGCTGGCGCGGTAGGTGTCGATGCGCAGGTCGGCCGGGTTGATCTGCACCGCCACGGTCTCGTCGGGCTCGGCCAGCACGGCGACCGTGCAGGCGCTGGTGTGGATGCGGCCCTGCGTCTCGGTGGCGGGCACGCGCTGCACGCGGTGGCCGCCCGATTCGAAGCGCAGGTGGCCGAAGACGTCGTCGCCCACGATGCGGATCACCACTTCCTTGTAGCCGCCGAGTTCGCTCTCGCTTTCGCTCACCACTTCGCAGCGCCAGCCGGCGCGCTCGCAGTAGCGCGTGTACATGCGCAGCAGGTCGCCCGCGAAGAGGGCCGATTCGTCGCCGCCCGTGCCGGCGCGGATTTCCATGAAGGCGTTGCGTGCGTCGTCGGGGTCCTTGGGCAGCAGCAGGCGCTGCAGCTCGTCTTCGAGCTGCACCAGCTCGGCCTCGGCGCCGGCGATTTCTTCCCTGGCCATCTCGGCCATGTCGGGGTCGTCGAGCATCTCCTGGGCGCCCGCGATGTCGGCCTCGCGCTGCTTGAAGCGCTCGTAGCGGCCGGCAATCTGCGTGACCTCGGCGTGCTCGCGCGAGATGGTGCGGTACTGCGCCATGTCGCTCATGATGTCTTCCCGCGAGAGCAGGAAGTCGAGCTCGCCCAGGCGTTGGGCGTAGCGTTCGAGTTGGTGGCGCAGAAAGGATTTCACGACGGAAGGGGCTCGAAAAAGGGGGAGGGGAACGCCGCAGTGCAGCGGCAGGGCGCATGAACGAAGACCGCGGCCCGTGCGGCGGGCGGGCCATCGACGCGCGTCGTCGCTAACGCTCTTTGCGCAGGAACAGGCGCGACAGCGTCTGCGCCGTCTGTTCGCGCGAGGCGGCATCGCCCGCGTGCAGCTCGGCCATGGCGCCGTGCATCATCTTCTGCGTGAGGCCGCGCGACATGGCTTCGAGCACCGCATCGATCGATTCGCCCTTGGCGAGCAGCTTGCGCGCACGGGCCATCTCGGCGGCACGCCATTCGTCGGCCTGCGCGTTGAGCTGCTGGATCAGCGGCACGGTGCCGCGCTGGCCCAGCCAGTGCATGAAGCTCTGCACGCCGGCGTCGATGATGACTTCGGCCTGCGCCACGGCGGCCTGGCGGTTGGCCTGGCCCTGCTGCACGACCTGGGCGAGGTCGTCCACGGTGTACAGGTAGATGTCTTCGAGGGCCTTCACCTCGGGCTCGATGTCGCGCGGCACGGCCAGGTCGACCATGAACATCGGGCGGTGCTTGCGCGCCTTGAGCGCGCGCTCCACGGCGCCCAGGCCGATGATCGGCAGCGTGCTGGCGGTGCAGCTGATGACGATGTCGAACTCGGCCAGCCGTGCCGGCAGGTCGGCCAGCCGCATGGCTTCGCCGCCGAAGCGCGAGGCCAGCTTTTCGCCGCGCTCCAGCGTGCGGTTGGCGATGGCGATGGCCTTGGGTTCCTTGGCCGCGAAGTGCGTGGCCGCGAGGTCGATCATTTCGCCCGCGCCGACGAACAGCACGCGGGTCTTGCGCAGGTCTTCGAACAGCTGGCCGGCCAGGCGCACGGCGGCGGCGGCCATGCTGATCGAATGGGCGCCGATCTCGGTGGCGGTGCGCACTTCCTTGGCGACCGCGAACGAGCGCTGGAACAGCTGGTTGAGCGTGCTGCCGAGCGCGCCGGCGGTTTCGGCCGCGCGCACGGCGTCCTTCATCTGGCCGAGGATCTGGGCCTCGCCCAGCACCATGGAGTCGAGCCCGCTGGCCACGCGGAAGGCGTGGCGCGCGGCTTCGTCGTCGTGCAGGGTGTAGGCGTGCGAGCGCAGCAGGGCGGGGGCCACGCCGCCGCTCTGGGCCAGCCAGCCGAAGGTGTGGTCGAGCGCGATGTGCTCGGAGGCGCAATAGATCTCGGTGCGGTTGCAGGTCGAGATGATTGCGGCCTCGACCTGCGGGTGGCTGCTGTTGCCGGCGAAAGAGCTGCGCAGGCTGTGCAGCGTCGGGGCGATCTGGTCGAGCGCGAACGCGAAACGACCGCGCAGATCGAGCGGCGCGGTCGTGTGGTTCAAGCCGAGAGCCCAGACTGACATGTCCATGATTATAAAATCAGCAGCCGGGCGAGGTTTGCCGAGGGGCAAATGGCTTTCCCTATGACAGCCATATGCGCCGCCACATGGCCTTGCGCTCACTCACAGCCCCTCATGGACCTGCTGGACCTCGTCAATCACCTGCTTAATTTTGCGGCACCTGCGGCCTTTGTCGCCTTGGTGCTCGTGGCTGTCGGGCGCTTTCTCGGCGGCCCGCGCACCGGCATTCCGCACTGGTGGAAGCAATGGGCGATCACCTTCGGGGCCGGCCTGCTGACTTCGCTGGCCGGGCTGATCGTCACCGGCCGCGACGGCTCGATGGCCACCTATGCCGCGCTGGCGGTGGTCTGCGGCACCGTGCAGTGGCTCGCGATGCGCGGCTGGGGCCGCTGAGCCGGGCTCAGTCCAGCCGGCGGGCCATGTAGACCGAGTCCCCGGGGTAGGTCGCCAGCCGGGCCTGCTGTACGTCGTCGGCCGGTACCGTGGCCGCATAACCCTGGCGCTCCCAGAACCCGACCGACGCCTGCACCGACACCAGCGTCGAATGCCGCCAGCCCGCGCGCAGCGCGTGGGCCCAGGCGTGGCGCACGAGGCGCGGCCCCAGGCCCAGCCCCGAGGCCTCGGGGTGCACGGCCAGGTCGTGCAGGTACAGCGCGTCAGCGTCGGGCGCCACCTCGAAGTCGCCGTGCAGCGGCGTGAGCTTGCCGCGCTGCGAGGGGTAGGCCGCCAGGTAGGCCCGCACGGCGCCGCCGTGCTCGGCCACCCAGCCGGTGTGCGGCGAGGCCGCCAGCCGCCGCGCGATGAGCACGCCGTCCTCCACGAACCCCGCGCCGTAGCAGGCGAGCTGGATCGCCAGCACTGCGTCGAGGTCGTCCGCGCGCATGTCGCGCACGAGGAGAAGAGGAGCCGCTGCGTCCATCAGGCCAGCAGCAGCTTGTCGTCGTCCAGCTTCTCGCCGCGCGTCTGCTCGAACATGCGCAGCAGGTCGGGCACGTCCAGGCCCGCGCGCTGGTCGCCGGCCACGTCGAGGATCACCTGGCCCTCGTGCAGCATCACGGTGCGCGTGCCGTAGTCCAACGCCTGGCGCATGCTGTGCGTGACCATCATCGCGGTGAGCTGGCTGCCTTCGACGATCTTGGCGGTGAGCTCCAGCACGAAGGCGGCGGTCTTCGGGTCGAGCGCGGCCGTGTGCTCATCGAGCAGCAGGATGCGCGAGGGCCGCAGCGACGCCATCAGCAGGCTCACGGCCTGGCGCTGGCCGCCCGAGAGCAGGCCGATGCGGTCGGCCAGGCGGTTTTCCAGGCCCAGCTTCAGGATCGACAGCTTCTCGCGGAACAGTTCGCGCAGGTTGCGGTTGAGCGAGAAGCCGAAGCCGCGCCGCTCGCCGCGCTTCCACGCCAGCGCCATGTTCTCCTCGATGGTCAGCGCCTCGCAGGTGCCGGCCATCGGGTCCTGGAACACGCGGGCCACCATGCCCGAGCGTTGCCAGGCGTTCAGGCGGGTCACGTCCTTGCCGTCGATCTCCAGGCGACCCTTGTCGACCATGAGGTCACCGCTGATCGCGTTGAGGAAGGTCGACTTGCCCGCGCCGTTCGAGCCGATCACGGTGACGAACTGGCCGGTCGGAATGTCCAGGCTCAGACCGCGCAGCACGCGGTTCTCGATCGGCGTGCCCGGATTGAAGGTGATTTCGAGTTGTTGGGCGCGCAGCATCAGTTCTTCCCCTTGAAGAGTCCGCCCAGCTTGCGCTTGTAGGCGGGCACCAGCAGCGCGAACGCCACCAGCACGGCGGTGACCAGGTTCAGGTCCTGCGCCTGCAGGCCCATGAAGTCGGTGTTCAGCGCCATCGCGATGAAGAAGCGGTACAGCAGCGCACCCAGCACGCAGGCCAGCGTGGTGATGACCATGCTGCGCGCGGGCAGCAGGGTCTCGCCGATGATCACGGCGGCCAGGCCGATCACGATCGTGCCCACGCCCATCGAGATGTCGGCCGTGCCCTGGCTCTGCGCGAACAGCGCGCCGGCCAGCGCCACCAGCGCGTTGGAGAGCGCCAGGCCCGCCATGGTCTGGAAGTCGGTCGAGATGCCCTGGGCCCGCGCCATGCGCGCGTTGCCGCCGGTGGCGCGCATCGCCAGGCCCGCTTCGGAGGCAAAGAACAGGTCGACGACGATCTTCGCGGCGATCACGAAGATCAGCAGCAGCAGCGGCTTGGCCCACTGCTCGGGCATGCCGCCGAAGCTGACCATGCTGAACACGGTAGGTTCGGTGATGAGCGCCACGTTGGGCTTGCCCATCACGCGCAGGTTGATGGAGTACAGCGCGATCATCACCAGGATGCTCGCGAGCAGCTGCATGATCTTCAGCTTGACGTTGAGCCAGGCCGTGAGCCAGCCCGAGGCGGCACCGGCCACGCAGGCCACGGCCGTGGCGGCGGCGGGGTTCCAGCCTGCGACGATGAGCGTCGCGGCCACGGCGGCGCCCAGCGGAAAGCTGCCGTCCACCGTGAGGTCGGGAAAGTTGATGATGCGAAACGACATGAAGACGCCCAGCGCGACCAGTCCGAAAATCAGACCGATCTCGATGGCGCCCAGCGAAGCAATGAGGGACATGGGGGCTTCCGGCGGGAGCGCAGTCGGCGGGCCCCGGCGCCCGGCCTGCGCCGGGAGCAGAAGGCCCGCCGGGGCGGCGTTTACTTGGTGCTGACGACCTTCGCCGACTTCAGCAGCGCGTCCGACAGGGTCACGCCCTGCAGCTTGGCCGCGCCGGGGTTCACCACCAGCTCGAAGTTGGTGCTGGTCTGCGAGGCGATGGTGCCGGGCTTCTCGCCCTTGAGGATGCGCACCACGATCTTGCCGGTCTGGCGGCCGATGTCGGTGTAGTTCAGGCCCAGCGCGGCCACGGCGCCGCGCTCGACGGTGGCGGTGTCGGCGGCCACCACGGGCAGCTTGGCTTGCTGGGCCACCTTCACGATGCCCTCGAAGGCCGAGACCACGTTGTTGTCGGTGGGCGTGTAGATCACGTCGGCCTTGCCGACCAGGCTCTGGGCGGCGGTGGGCACGTCGACCGTGCGCGCGGCGGCGGCTTCGACCACCGTCATGCCGGCGGCCGAGGCGGCCTTCTTGAGCGATTCGACGATGGCCACCGAGTTGGCTTCGCCCGGGCTGTAGATCACGCCGACGCGCTTGGCGTTCGGCACGACCTTCTTGATCAGGTCGATGTGCTTTTCGAGCGGCGACAGGTCGGACACGCCGGTCACGTTGGTGCCCGAGGGCTCCCAGTTCTTCACCAGCTTGGCGGCCACCGGGTCGGTGATGGCCGAGTACACGACGGGAATGGTCTTGGTGGCGGCCACGGTCGCCTGCGCCGACGGCGTGGCGATGGCGACGATCACGTCGGGCGCATCGCCCACGTACTTGCGGGCGATCTGGGCGGCGGTGCCCACGTTGCCCTGGGCGCTCTGGTAGGTGAACTTGAGGTTCTTGCCCGCTTCGTAGCCGGCGGCCTTCAGCTCTTCCTTCACGCCGTCGCGCACGGCGTCCAGCGCCGGGTGCTCGACGATGGCGGTCACGGCGACCGACTTGTCGGCGGCCAGGGCCGGTGCGGCGGCGAGCACGCCGAGGGCCAGGGCCACGGCGCTGAAGGGGGTGCGAAGCAAAGCGTTTTTCACGTAAGGGTCTCCGGGTGGGGAAAGGGGTGTGGGTGCGTTCGAAGCCGCCGGCAAGGCACCGGCAAAGCACCAGGGCGCGCAATTCAGCGGCCCGGCGTGGCGCAACGCCGTCCGGGCGCGTCGAAGTCTAGATCGTACTTTGCACAATTAAGGTGCATGAATGCCTCGGGCTTTCCCCGCTTTAGGAAACATAATTGCATAATTAATGCGTATGGGGAGACGAAATTGCAGATCATCGAACTCGACCGGACCGATCGGCGGATTCTGGACCACCTCCAGGCGCACGGCCGCGCGTCCAACCTGGACCTGGCCGAGGTGGCCCAGTTGTCGCCCGCGCAGTGCCTGCGGCGCCACCGGCGGCTCGAGGAACTGGGGCTGATCAGCGGCTACGCCGCGCGGCTCAACGCACGGCACATCGGGCTGGGCGTGATCGCCTTCATCCACGTCACGATGGCGCGCGGCCACGTCGACGAGCTGCCCAAGTTCCAGGACCTGATCGCCGACATGCGCCAGATCCTGGAGTGCTACTCGGTGACCGGCGACTTCGACTACGTGCTCAAGGTGGTCGCGCGCGACCTGGAGGCGCTGTCGCAGTTCCTCATGCACACGCTGATGCACATGCCGGGCGTGTCGGCGGTGCGCTCCAGCGTGTGCCTGAACGAGATCAAGTGCACCGGGGCGCTGCCGCTCGAATAGGGCGGCAGCGGCGTCAGGTGCTGGTGGTGCCCGGCAGCGGAGACGCCGGCGTGGCGGGCGCCGGCGACGGCTCGGCGGGCAGCACCGGCGCGGGCGCCGCCATCACCAGCGTCGTGGGCGTGGCCAGCGGCAGGTCGGCCTGCTTGAGCGCATCGAGGATCGTGAACAGCAGGTCGCTGCGCACGCCGCCCGCCAGCCGGGGGCTCGGCACGTAGGCGATGGCCTGGAAGATCAGCAGCCCGTTCTCGATGCCTTCGAGCGTGAGCGAGGGCGCCGGCGTTTCCAGCACGCCCTCGTGCGCGCGGCAGGCCTCGAGGATCAGCTCGCGCACGCGCTGCGCGTCGGTGGTCAGCGGCATGGGCAGGCGGATCAGCACGCGGCCCTCGGCGTTGGCCAGCGTCATGTTGCGCACGGTCTTGGTGATGAACTCCGAGTTCGGCACGATCAGCGTCGAGCGGTCGCCCAGCTGGATCTCGGTGGCGCGCACGTTGATGCGCCGCACGTCGCCTTCGGTGGTGCCCAGCACCACCCAGTCGCCGACCTTCACCGGCTGCTCGGCCAGCAGGATCAGCCCCGAGATGAAGTTCTGCACGATGGCCTGCAGGCCGAAGCCGATGCCCACCGACAGCGCGCTCGCCACCCACGCGATGCGCTCGATGCCGATGCCCAGCGCCGACAGCGAGAACGCCACCACCAGGATGCCGCCCACGTAGCCCAGCAGCGTGGTGATCGAGCTCTGCATGCCCGGCTCGAACTGCGTGCTCGGCAGGTAGCTGCGCGACAACCAGCGCTTGAACACCCGCAGCACGATGAAGCCGATCACCGCCACCGCCACCGCGCTGAGGATCGCGCCCGGCACCAGCTGGAACTCGCCCACCTTCACGCCGGTGCCGAGCTTGCCGCCGCGCTGGAACACCTCGCCCGGGCCCGTGCCCAGCGGCGCGGCCAGCGCCACCAGCATGTAGAAGAACAGCGCCACGCGGCTCAGGCCCGAGAGCACCGTGGCCGCCTGGTCGAGCGTCTGCGGCGCCAGGCCGAAGCTCTTCTGCAGCCGCTGGCCGGAGGCGCTGCGCGAGGACACCACGGCCATGAACAGGTCGTCGGCGAACTTGAACAGCACATAGAAAGCCGCCGCGACGATGCCGCTCCAGGTGAGCTGCGAGGCCAGGAAGCTTGCCAGCGCCACGTAGCCGAAGGCCACCAGCACCCAGATCGCGATCACCAGCACGACGATCAGCGCCACCAGCACCCCGACCCACATCGGCCGTTCCGGCAGGCCGGCGTCGGGCGCGTCGGCGCGCAGCGCCTTCAGGCGGTACACGACGGTGCCCACCAGCGCGGTGAGCAGCAGCGCCGTCGCCACGTGCGTGGTCACCACGGCGGCAAAGCTGGCGTCGATGAGCGCGTTGATCTCGGCCGGCGTCCATGCCAGCGCGGCCACCAGTGCCACCAGCCACGGCAGCGCCGACAGGCGCTGCGCCGTGAGGTCGGGAATGGCCGGCAGGCGCCACGACGGCCGCCCCGTGGCCAGCAGCCCGCGCCCCAGGCCGATGATGAAGGCCATGAAGGTCAGCGTCTGCGCCGCCGATTGCAGCGCCTTGCGCGCCTGCGCATCCCACATCGCGTGGGCCTTGAGCACTTCGACGACGCCGTGCGCGGCCACGGCGACCAGCAGCACGTGCGTGGCGACGATGGCGATCACCAGCAGCGAGCGGCGCAGCCGCCCGGCCGGCAGCACGCGCGTGGCCAGGCGCGCCAGCCCGCGCTCGGCGGCCCAGACGCCGAGCCAGGCGAGCAGCAGCGCGCCGATGAACGAGGCGATCACCGGCGTGCGGCTTTCGGGCTGCAGCGCCTGGTCGAAGCCGTCGCCGAGCGCCGCCCCGATCGCCTGCAGCCGTTCGAAGTCGTCGGGCCAAGCCTCGCGCAGGTCGTCCCAGAACTCGCCGCTGAGCGGCGAGGCGGCGCGGCTGGTGAGCTCGGCCTCGAACTGCTGGCGCCGCTGCGACACCACGTCGGTGCCGCGCTGGCGCACGTCGATCGCCAGCAGCTTGGCCAGGCGGATGTCCGCATCGAGCGCGTTGCGTTCCTTGGTCAGCTGCGCGCGCTGGCGCGTGATGTTGGGGTCTTCGGTGGCGCCGGCGGCGGGCGGGTTGCCGAGTTCGCCGAGGCGCGCGTTCAGGTCGGCCAGCTCGCTGGCGCGGGCGGCGACGAACTTGTCGGCCTGCACGCCGATCTCGTTGATCTGCGCGAGCTGCTTGCGTGCGTCGTCTTCGGCGCCCGGAACGACACTGGCGTTGCCCTTGCCCGAAGGCGCGATGCGGGCGAACTGCGCGCGCAGTTCGGCGATGGTGGGGGGCGGGGCGGCGGCCGCCGCGGTGTTGGCGCTGTTGTTGGGGTTGCCGTTGCCTGCGTTCATGCTGGCGTCCGGCTGCGCGAAGGCGCCGCCGCACGTCAGCAGGGCCCACAGAGCCAGGAGGGCGGGAAGGCACAGGCCCGCCAGGCGAGAGGTCCGATTCATGGCCGCATCATAGAAGCCGCCATGACGTAAGAACGGGTAAGAAATGCAGCGTCAGCCCGCGGGACTGAACAGGTCCACCCGGTCGGTGATGATGCCGTCGGTGCCCAGGTCGATGAGCCGCTGCGCGGCCCAGTCGTCGTTCACCGTGTAGCTCAGCGAACGCAGGCCCGCGCCATGCACCTGCGCCACGGTGGCGGCGTCCCACAGCGCGTGGTTGCAGACGATGGCCTGGCAGCCGAGGCCCAGCGCGGTGTCGAGCCAGCCGTTCCAGAGCGTGTCGAGCAGCAGGCCGCGCGGCAGCTCGGGCTGCACGGCCTGTGCGCCCTTCAACGCATCGACCTGGAACGAAGTGAGCAGCGGCGGCACGGCCGCACCCTGCCACAGGCGCGCGGCTTCGCGTGCCACCACCTCGCCGGTCTCGCGTTCGGTGCCGGGCGTGGGCTTGATCTCGATGTTCAGCAGCAGCTCGTTGGCACGGCAGTAGCGCGCCAGGTTCTCCAGCGTGGGCAGCGGCTCGCCCGCGAAGGCGCGCGAATGCCAGCCGCCGGCGTCGAGCTGCGACAGCGCGCTCCACGCCTGCTGACCGCCGATGCCGTGGCCGTTGGTGGTGCGCTCCAGCGTGGCGTCGTGCATCAGGAACACCACGCCGTCGGCGCTGAGCTTGGCGTCGCACTCGAACATGCGGTAGCCGTGCGAGGTGCCGAAGCGGAAGGCCGCGAGCGTGTTCTCGGGCGCCAGCTTGCCGGCGCCGCGGTGCGCGACCCAGCGGGGGTAGGGCCAGGGGCTGCGTTCGGCCATCGCTCAGTCGGCGCGCTTGCCGGAGCCGGCGTCGAACCAGTGCAGCTTGTCTTCGCGCGCCGCGATCTTCACCGTGTCGCCGGCCACCGGCGGGTGGTCGCCTTCGTCGGTGCGCATGATGATCTGTTCTTCGCCGATGCGGCCGTACACCAGGCGCTCGGCGCCCAGCAGTTCGACCTGCTCGACCTGCACCGTCCAGCCGCTTTCGTCGAGCTTCATGTGCTCGGGGCGGATGCCCAGGATCTGGCCCGGACGCACGCCCGGTGCGTGCTTGAGCAGGTTCATCGGCGGCGAGCCGATGAAGCTCGCCACGAAGGTGGTGGCGGGCCGGGAGTACACCTCTTCGGGCGTGGCGAACTGGTCCATCACGCCGCCGTTCATCACGATGATGCGCTGCGCCAGCGTCATGGCCTCGACCTGGTCGTGCGTGACGAACAGCGAGGTGATGCCGAGCTCGCGGTGCAGCTTCTGGATCTCGAGGCGGGTCTGGGCGCGCAGCTTGGCGTCCAGATTCGACAGCGGTTCGTCGAACAGGAACACCTGCGGCTGGCGCACGATGGCGCGGCCCATGGCCACGCGCTGGCGCTGGCCGCCCGAGAGTTCGCGCGGCTTGCGCTCGAGCAGGTGGCCCAGCTCGAGGATCTTGGCGGCCTTGTCGACGCGCACCTTGATCTCGGCCGTCGGCACCTTGGCGATCTTCAGGCCGTAGGCCATGTTCGCGAACACGCTCATGTGCGGGTACAGCGCGTAGTTCTGGAACACCATGGCGATGTCGCGCTCGGAGGGCTCGAGCTGGTTCACGACCTTGCCGCCGATGCAGATTTCGCCGGCCGAGATTTCCTCCAGGCCCGCGACCATGCGCAGCAGCGTCGACTTGCCGCAGCCCGAAGGGCCGACGATGACGATGAATTCGTGGTCGGCGATCTCGGCGCTCACGCCGTGGATGACCTGATTGGCTTTCGGCCCGTGGCCGTAGCGCTTGATGACGTTGCGTAGGGAAAGTGCAGCCATGTTCTTCTCGATTTCGACCTCTATCTCGAGGCACTGTTATTTCCAGAACCACCGCGGAACCGGCTTTGCCGGGCCGCTGGTGGTGCCCCCGGTAGGGGGTTGGCGAAGCGACACGAAGTGCGCGAAGCCTGGGGGCGAGCCTATTTCTCGGTATCAACAAGGCCCTTGACGAACCACTTTTGCATCAGGATCACCACCAGCGCGGGCGGCAGCATCGCCAGGATGGCGGTGGCCATCACGACGTTCCATTCGTTCTGTCCGTCGCCGCCGGCAATCATCCGCTTGATGCCGACCACCACGGGGTACATGTCTTCGCTCGTGGTCGCCAGCAGCGGCCACAGGTACTGGTTCCAGCCGTAGATGAACTGGATCACGAACAGCGCCGCGATCGAGGTCTTGGACAGCGGCAGCAGCACGTCGAAGAAAAAGCGCATGGGGCTCGCGCCATCCATGCGCGACGCTTCGGTGAGCTCGTCGGGCACCGTGAGGAAGAACTGGCGGAACAGGAAGGTCGCCGTGGCCGACGCGATCAGCGGCACCGTCAGGCCCGCGTAGGTGTTCAGCATGTTCAGGTCGGACAGCACCTTGTAGGTGGGCAGGATGCGCACCTCCACCGGCAGCATCAGCGTCACGAAGATGGCCCAGAAGCAGATCTTCTTGAACGGGAAGCGGAAGTACACGATGGCGAAGGCCGACAGCAGCGAGATGGTGATCTTGCCGATGGCGATGACCATGGCCGTCACGAAGCTCACCCACATCATGTGCGCCACCGGGGCGTTGGAGCCCGCGCTGCTCTCGCGCCCGAACAGCGCGCCCTTGTAGCTGTCGACGATGTTCGAGCCGGGTGTCAGGGGCATCGGCGCCTGCACGATCTCCTGGGCCGTGTGCGTGGACGCCACGAACGCCAGGTAGAGCGGGAAGGCGACGATGAACACGCCCAGGATCATGATGACGTGGGCCAGGATGCCCTGCGTGCCGCGTTTCTCAACCATGCTGCGCTCCGCCGAATTCGATTTTTTCTTGTTGCTTCATCAGTACTGCACTTTCTTCTCGACGTAGCGGAACTGGATGACGGTCAGCGCCACCACGATCACCATCAGCACCACCGACTGCGCGGCCGAGCCGCCCAGGTCCAGGCCCTTGAAGCCGTCGTGGTAGACCTTGTAGACCAGGATGGTCGTGTCCTTGCCCGGGCCGCCCTGCGTGGCCGCATCGACGATCGCGAAGGTGTCGAAGAAGGCGTAGACCACGTTGATCACCAGCAGGAAGAAGGTGGTGGGCGACAGCAGCGGGAACTGCACGGTCCAGAAGCGGCGCCACGGGCGCGCGCCGTCGATGGCCGCGGCCTCGATCAGCGACTTCGGGATCGACTGCAGCCCGGCCAGGAAGAACAGGAAGTTGTACGAGATCTGCTTCCACACCGAGGCCATCACGATCAGCGTCATGGCGTGGCCCGAGTCGAGCAGGTGGTTCCAGTTGATGCCGATCTTGCCCAGGGCATAGGCCACCACGCCCAGCGAGGGCGAGAACATGAAGACCCACAGCACGGCCGCCACGGCGGGCGCCACGGCGTACGGCAGGATCAGCATGGTCTTGTAGAACATGCCGCCGCGCACGATGCGGTCGGCGAACACGGCCAGCATCAGCGACAGGCTGATGCCGATGCCGGCCACCAGCACCGAGAACAGCGCGGTGGTCTTGAACGACTCGGCATAGGCCGGGTCGTCGAACAGGTGGCGGAAGTTGTCGAACCCGACGAACTCGACCGACGTGCCGAACGCGTCCTGCTGCTGCAGCGACTGCAACAGCGCCTGGCCGGCCGGCCAGAAGAAAAACACGAGGATCACCGCCATCTGCGGTGTCAGCAGCAGCCAGGGCAACCAGCCCGAGCGAAAGAAAACGCGTTTTTCCATGAAGCCCCTACATAAAAAATCCCGCCCGGCGCACCCTGGAAGAAGGGCGTGCGGGGGCGGGCGATATTAGCCGGACACGGAGCCCGGATCTTCAATCGTTAGCTTTTGTTCGCCTTTTGGAAGCGTTCGAGCTGTTCGTTGCCGCGGGTCACGATCGAATCGAGGGCTTCCTTGGCCGTCTTCTTGCCGCCCCAGACCTGTTCGAGCTCTTCGTCCTCGATGGCACGGATCTGCACGTAGTTGCCCAGGCGGATGCCGCGGCTCTTGTCGGTGACCTTGCGGATCATCTGCGTCACGGCCACGTCGGTGCCGGGGTTCTGCTTGTAGAAGCCCGATTCTTCGGTGAGCTTGTACGAGGCGGTGGTCACCGGCAGGTAGCCGGTGCGCTTGTGGCTGGCGGACTGCACTTCAGGCGTCGAGATGAAGCTGAAGAACTTGGCCACGCCCTTGTACTCGGCGGCCTTCTTGCCCGACATGACCCACAGGCTGGCGCCGCCGATCACGGTGTTCTGCGGTGCGCCCGGCACGTCCGGGTAGTAGGGCAGGGGGGCCAGGCCGTAGGCGAACTTGGCGTTCTTGGCCACGTTGCCGTAGAAGCCCGACGACGTGTTGATCATGGCGCACTCGCCCGACACGAACGAGGCCTCGGGCACGTTGCCACGGCCCTTGTAGATGAACAGGCCCTGCTTGGACATGCTGGCCAGGTTCTCGATGTGGCGCTGGTGCAGGGGCGAATTCACCTTCAGGCGCGCGTCCAGGCCCTGCAGGCCGTTGGCCTTGCTGGCGAACTCGACGTTGTGCCAGGCCGAGAAGCTCTCGACCTGCGTCCAGTTCTGCCAGGCCGTGGTGAACGGGCACTTGTGGCCGCTGGCCTTGAGCTTGGCGGCGGCGGCCACCACTTCGGGCCAGGTGGCGGGCGCCTTGTCGGTGGGCAGGCCGGCGGCCTTGAAGGCGTCCTTGTTGAAATAGAAGATGGTGGTGGAGCTGTTGAACGGGAAGCTCAGCATCTGGCCGTTGGGGGCGGTGTAGTAACCGGCCACGGCGGGGATGTAGGCGGCCGGGTCGAACTTCTCGCCCGCGTCCTTCATGACCTGGCCGACCGGAATGACGGCGCCCTTGCTGGCCATCATGGTGGCGGTGCCCACTTCGAACACCTGCAGGATGTGCGGCGCGTTGCCCGAGCGGAAGGCCGCGATGGAGGCCGTCATGGATTCGTCGTAGGTGCCCTTGAAGGTCGGGACGATCTTGTATTCCTTCTGGCTCTCGTTGAACTGCTTGGCCAGGTCGTTGACCCACTCGTTGTTGACGGCGGTCATGGAATGCCACCACTGGATCTCGGTCTGGGCCTGGGCTGCATTGAACAGCGTGGCGGCCAGCGCCGATGCCAACGCGAGCGTCTTGAATCGCATGAAGACTCCTGAAGGGAAAAAATGGAAAGCGCGAATGCTAGGGCATGTGCGTGACACAGCCGCGTCACATTGGGGCACGGACCGAAGGGTTCCTCCAATCGGGGAAACCCCTTTGGCGTCAAGCCCGGCGCGGGTTGCGGGCCTCATGCTGCGCTGCACCATGCTAGCATCGCCCTCCCTTTTTTGGCCTAGCTTGTCGCCATGGCCGGGGCTTCCTTGAGTACGTCATGAGCAGCAAAACCTCCCTCGACAAAAGCAGGATCAAGTTCCTTTTGCTCGAAGGCATCCACCCCTCGGCCGTGGAGGTGCTGCGCGCCGCCGGCTACACCAACATCGAGTCGCTGCCGGGTGCGTTGCCCGACGCCGAACTCAAGGCCAAGATCGCCGACGTGCACTTCGTGGGCATCCGCTCGCGCACCCAGCTGACGGCCGAGGTGTTCGCCGCCGCGCACAAGCTGGTGGCCGCCGGGTGCTTCTGCATCGGCACCAACCAGGTCGACCTCGAGGCCGCCCGCGAGCACGGCGTGGCCGTGTTCAACGCGCCGTATTCCAACACCCGCTCGGTGGCCGAGCTGGTGCTGGCCGAAGCCATCCTGCTGCTGCGCGGCGTGCCCGAGAAAAGCGCCGTGGCGCACCGCGGCGGCTGGCTCAAGTCGGCCGAGAACGCCTTCGAGATCCGCGGCAAGACGCTGGGCATCGTGGGCTACGGCTCCATCGGCGCGCAGCTGTCGGTGCTGGCCGAGGCGCTGGGCATGCACGTGGCCTTCTACGACGTGGTCACCAAGCTGCCGCTGGGCAACGCGCGCCAGGTGCGCGAGCTGCACCAGCTGCTGGGCCAGAGCGACATCGTGACCCTGCACGTGCCCGAGACCCAGGCCACGCAATGGATGATCGGCGCGGCCGAGATCGCCGCCATGAAGCCGGGCGCCATTTTGCTGAACGCCTCGCGCGGCACCGTGGTCGAGATCGAACCGCTGGCCGAGGCCCTCAAGAGCAAGAAGCTGCTGGGCGCCGCCATCGACGTATTCCCGGTCGAGCCGCGCACCAACAAGGACGAGTTCCAGTCGCCGCTGCGCGGGCTGGACAACGTGATCCTCACGCCGCACATCGGCGGCTCGACCATGGAGGCGCAGGCCAACATCGGGCTCGAAGTGGCCGAGAAGCTGGTCAAGTACAGCGACAACGGCACCTCGACCTCGTCGGTCAACTTCCCCGAGGTGGCGCTGCCGGCACACCCCGGCAAGCACCGCCTGCTGCACATCCACCGCAACGTGCCGGGCGTGCTGTCCGAGATCAACAAGATCTTCTCGGACAACAACATCAACATCTCGTCCCAGTTCCTGCAGACCAACGAGAAGATCGGCTACGTCGTGATGGACATCGACGCCGCCTCGTCCGACCTGGCGCTGGAAAAGCTGGCGAAGGTGGGCGGAACGATCCGCAGCCGCGTCCTGTTCTGAGCCCGCCGGGGCCCCTGCGGGCCCCGCGATAGGGAATAGCGGCCGGGCACGGCAAAGCCCCCGGGGCCTGCCCTAAAATCGACCCCCCGGCTACTTGGGCGCGCAGCGCCTGGCCAAGGGCCCCACCCGATGAATGCTCCGACCGCGTTGAATACGCTGTTGTCACAGGCCGCAGAGCCTGTACGACTGCGCGAGATCCCCTACAACTACACCAGCTTCTCCGACCGGGAGATCGTGATTCGCCTCCTGGGCGAACGCGGCTGGGACCTGCTGCAGACCCTGCGCGCCGAGCGCCGCACCGGCCGATCGGCGCGCATGCTCTACGAGGTGCTGGGCGACATCTGGGTGGTGCAGCGCAACCCCTACCTCGTCGACGACCTGCTCGACAACCCGCGCCGCCGCGGCCAGCTGGTCGACGCCCTGCGCCACCGCCTGGGCGAGGTGCAGAAGCGCCGCACCCCCGACAGCGACCTGCCGCGCGACCAGCTGGTGGGCGAGCTCACCGGGCTCGTCAGCCAGGCCGTCGCCGCCTTCGACGACACCTTCCGCGACGTTGCCGCGCTGCGCCGCAAGGCCACCCGCGTGCTGGGCCGGCTCACGGCCAAGGACAACATCAAGTTCGACGGCCTCTCGCGCGTGTCGCACGTGACCGACGCCACCGACTGGCGCGTCGAGTACCCCTTCGTCGTGCTGTGCCCCGACACCGAGGCCGAGATGGCCCTCTTGGTCAAGGGCTGCATCGAGCTGGGCCTGACCATCATTCCGCGCGGGGGCGGCACCGGCTACACCGGCGGCGCGATCCCGCTGACCTGGAAGAGCGTGGTCATCAACACCGAGAAGCTCGAGGCCATGACCGAGGTCGAGCACGTCGCGCTGCCCGGCCTGGCCGCGCCCGTGCCCACCATCTGGACCGAGGCTGGCGTGGTCACGCAGCGCGTGGCCGACGCGGCCGAGCGCGCGGGCTTCGTGTTCGCGGTCGACCCGACCTCGGCCGAGGCTTCGTGCGTCGGCGGCAACGTCGCCATGAACGCCGGCGGCAAGAAGGCCGTGCTCTGGGGCACGGCGCTGGACAACCTCGCCTCGTGGCGCATGGTCACGCCGCAGGCCGAATGGCTCGAAGTGACCCGCATCGGCCACAACCTGGGCAAGATCCACGACGCCGAGAGCGCCGTGTTCGAGCTGCAGTACTACGCCGCCGACGGCAAGACGAAACTGCGCACCGAGCGCCTGGACATTCCCGGCAAGACCTTCCGCAAGGAAGGCCTGGGCAAGGATGTGACCGACAAGTTCCTCTCGGGCCTGCCGGGCATCCAGAAAGAGGGCTGCGACGGCCTCATCACCAGCTGCCGCTGGGTGGTGCACAAGATGCCGGCGCACACGCGCACCGTGTGCCTCGAGTTCTTCGGCAACGCCAAGGACGCGGTGCCCAGCATCGTCGAGATCAAGGACTTCATGTTCGCCGAGCAGAAGCGCTCGGGCGTGCTGCTGGCCGGCCTCGAACACCTGGACGACCGCTACCTGAAGGCCGTGGGCTACGCCACCAAGTCGAAGAAGCACGGCGGCCTGCCCAAGATGGTGCTGTTCGGCGACATCGCCGGCGACGACGCCGACGCGGTGGCGCGCGTCACCTCGGAAGTGGTGCGCATCGCGAACTCGCGCAGCGGCGAAGGCTTCATTGCCATCAGCCCCGAGGCGCGCAAGAAATTCTGGCTCGACCGCAAGCGCACGGCCGCCATCAGCAAGCACACCAACGCCTTCAAGATCAACGAAGACGTGGTGATCCCGCTGCCGCGCATGGCCGAGTACAGCGACGGCATCGAGCGCATCAACATCGAGCTGTCGCTGCAGAACAAGCTGGCGCTCACCGACGCGCTCGAAGCCTTTCTCACGCGCGGCAACCTGCCGCTGGGCAAGACCGACGACGCGCACGA
Organism: Variovorax sp. GW821-FHT06D12; assembly: GCF_059419205.1. Lineage (NCBI taxonomy): Bacteria > Pseudomonadati > Pseudomonadota > Betaproteobacteria > Burkholderiales > Comamonadaceae > Variovorax > Variovorax sp. GW821-FHT06D12. The sequence goes on from NZ_JBWKRI010000003.1 coordinate 116,818, forward strand.
GATTCCGGCGGCCGAGCTGCTGGAAGACCGCGTGGCGCAGGCCGTGGCGCTGGTGCACGAGGTGCGCGCGCTGTGGGCCGGCTGGCTGCAGAACGTCGACTCGCTGTTCCCGCAACTGCAGGACCACACGTTGCGCGCGAGCTGGAAGACCCAGCTGCGCCAGCCGCTGCAGGAGATTTTTTCGGGCGCCGAGTTCGGGCCGATCCTGACCGAGTGCACCGCCATCCACAAGCAGGTGCTCAAGGGCCGCGTGTGGGTCGCGCTGCACATGCACGCGGGCGACGGCAACGTGCACACCAACCTGCCCGTCAACAGCGACAACTACGAGATGCTGCAGACCGCGCATGCCGCGGTGGTGCGCATCATGGCGCTGGCACGCAGCCTGGACGGCGTGATCTCGGGCGAGCACGGCATCGGCATCACCAAGCTCGAGTTCCTCACCGACGAAGAGCTGCGTCCGTTCACCGAGTACAAGGCCCGGGTCGACCCCGAAGGCCGCTTCAACAAGGGCAAGCTGCTGCGCGCGCCCGCGGGGCAGGCGCAGACCCTGCACGCCGACCTGACCAACGCCTACACGCCGAGCTTCGGCCTCATGGGGCATGAGTCGCTGATCATGCAGCAGAGCGATATCGGCGCCATCGCCGACAGCGTGAAAGACTGCCTGCGCTGCGGCAAGTGCAAGCCGGTGTGCGCCACGCACGTGCCGCGCGCCAACCTGCTGTACAGCCCGCGCAACAAGATCCTCGCGACCTCGCTGCTGGTGGAAGCCTTCCTCTACGAGGAGCAGACCCGGCGCGGCATCAGCATCAAGCACTGGGAAGAGTTCGAGGACGTGGCCGACCACTGCACCGTGTGCCACAAGTGCCTCACGCCGTGCCCGGTGAAGATCGACTTCGGCGACGTGTCGATGAACATGCGCAACCTGCTGCGCAAGATGGGCCAGAAGAGCTTCCGTCCCGGCAACGCGGCCGCGATGTTCTTCCTGAACGCGACCAACCCGCAGACCATCAAGGCGGTGCGCGCGGGCATGGTGGGCGTGGGCTTCAAGGCGCAGCGCCTGGCCAACGACCTGCTGAGCCGCCTCGCGAAGAAGCAGACCGGCGCGCCGCCGGCCACGCTGGGGCCCGCACCCATCAAGGAGCAGGTGATCCACTTCATCAACAAGAAGATGCCGGGCAACCTGCCGAAGAAGACGGCACGCGCGTTGCTCGACATCGAAGATGCGGACTACGTGCCGATCATCCGCAACCCGAAGACGACCACCTCGGAAACCGAGGCGGTCTTCTACTTCCCGGGGTGTGGCTCGGAGCGGCTGTTCTCGCAGGTCGGCCTGGCCACGCAGGCGATGCTCTGGCATGCGGGCGTGCAGACGGTGCTGCCACCGGGCTACCTGTGCTGCGGCTATCCGCAACGCGGCAGCGGCCAGTTCGACAAGGCCGAGAAGATGATCACGGACAACCGCGTGCTCTTCCACCGCGTCGCCAACACGCTCAACTACCTCGACATCAAGACGGTGGTGGTGAGCTGCGGCACCTGCTACGACCAGCTGCAGGGCTACCAGTTCGACAAGATCTTCCCGGGTTGCCGGATCATCGACATCCACGAGTACCTGCTCGAAAAAGGCATCACCCTGGCCGATGCGGGCGGTGGCGGCTACCTGTACCACGACCCCTGCCATTCGCCGATGAAGCAGCAGGACCCGATGAAGACCGTGAAGGCGCTGGTCGGCGACAACGTGCTCAAGAACGACCGCTGCTGCGGCGAGTCGGGCACGCTGGGCGTGTCGCGGCCCGACATCTCGACGCAGATCCGCTTCCGCAAGGAAGAAGAGCTGAAGAAGGGCGAAGCCGCGCTGCGCGACGCCGGCAAGGTCGGCGCGACCGACAACGTGAAGATCCTCACCAGCTGCCCGAGCTGCCTGCAAGGCCTCTCGCGCTACGGCAACGACCTGAACAACGGCCTGCTCGAAGCCGACTACATCGTGGTCGAGATGGCCAACAAGCTGCTCGGCGACGACTGGATGCCGAACTACGTGGCGGCCGCCAACCAGGGCGGCATCGAGCGGGTGCTCGTATGACGGCGGTGGCGGGTTGCCCGCTGTGCGACGCGCCCGGCGGGCGTGTCGTGTTCGAAGGCGCGAAGCTGCGCGTCATCCATGCGCAGGAAGAAGGCTTTCCGGCCTTCTACCGCGTGGTGTGGCAAGACCATGCGGCGGAGTTCTCCGACCTCGACGCGGCCGACCGCGTGCTGTGCATGGAAGCCGTGGTGCGCGTGGAGCAGTGCCTGCGCGACGCGCTGGCGCCCACCAAGCTCAACATCGCCGCGCTCGGCAACATGGTGGCGCACCTGCATTGGCACGTGATCGCGCGCTTCGACTGGGACAGCCATTTCCCCGGTTCGGTCTGGGCTGCCGTGCAACGGACCGCGCCAGCCGAGCGGCTGGCCGCCGTGCAGGCGTTGCTGCCGCAGGCGGAGGCGGACATGGTCCGCCGGCTCGCGACGCTGGCCTGAGGCCTTCGCTTTTTCTTAGTTGGCCGCGGCGGTGCGCGTCGCGCTGCCTGCCTTGCGGTCCGCGCAGGCCTGTTTGAATTCCGGCGTGGCGCGCGTTTCCTTCGAGAAGCGCTTCGAGGCCACGCTGCCATCCCTGCACACGCGATCGAGCTCTGCCTGCGCGCTCTTGTTGCCCGCATGTGCGGCGTGGGCCAGCAGGCGCACCGCGTGGAAGGGCAGTGCGCCCGAGCTGCCAGACGACGCGGTGGTGGTTGCTGGCTGTGGTGTTGCTGCGGCCTTGACGGGTTCGGCTGGCAGCGTGCGTGCCGTGCCCGCAGAGGTCGGCATGCGCTCGACGGCGGTGAAGTCGCCGTTCTTGCCAGCGCGCTCGACCATCTGCCGGTAGCTGTCCATCATGAACGACGTGTCCTTGGGCGTGAGCTCCTTCGCCGGCTTGGCAAGGTAGGCCGCGACCTCGGGTGGCAGCGCGGCGTTCACGGTGCTCAGTTCATGCGCGCCGCCGAAGCCGCGCGAGCCCGCTTGGGCGGCATGTGCTGCGTCGTCGCCCAGCGCCATCGCGCCCTTCGCGGCCACGCCGGTTGCGCCCTCGGCCGCCACCGCACCGGCGCCGACCGCCGCGCCCTTGCCCGCCACGCCGGCCGCCTTGCCGGCCGCCTTGCCGGCGGTCGCGGCCTTGCCTGCTGCCTTACCGATCAGGCTCCAGAAGGCATGGGCGGGCGGGGCGAGGGCGGCGCCCGCGAGCGCGGTGCAGAGAACGAGGGCGGCCCGGTTCGAGCGTGACAGGAGGAGGGGAAAGCGTGTGCGTGACGGCATGCGGCAATGCTAAGCGCAGGCCGCCCGCACGCCGCAGCGGAGCGCGCGGCATACTGCGCGAGTCCTCTCCCTTTTCTCTTTTTCTCTTCTTCCGAACGGATTCCCCATGGCAGGTTTGCAAGCCGGCGCGCCGACGCCCCAATCGATCACCGTGCATGGCCAGTCGCGCGTGCTCGAAGTCGGCTTCTCGGACGGCGCCACCTTCCGCATCCCCTTCGAGCTGATGCGCATCTACTCGCCGTCGGCCGAGGTGCAGGGCCACGGCCCGGGGCAGGAAGTGCTGCAGACCGGCAAGCGCGACGTCGATCTGGTCGGGCTCGAGCCGGTGGGCAACTACGCGGTGCAGCCGGCCTTCAGCGATGGCCACAACTCCGGCATCTACACCTGGAGCCTGCTGTACGACCTGGGCTCCCGGCAGGCTGAGCTGTGGGCCGACTACGAGCGGCGCCTGGCCGCGGCCGGCGTGGACCGCGATGCGCCGATGGCCGACAAGGGCGGCAGCGCCTGCAGCAGTCACTGAGCGCGAGACCGAGGGTAAACATACCCTGTTGCTATTGAAAAGATAGCCTTACACATAGCAAAGACGCGCGTTGCGGCGGCCCTCCGTTGGAGGAAAAAGCAACAAATGTCCGCCGTGCCCGCGGGGTCGTCGCCTTGAAGGAATGCCTTCCGGCCTAACATCCAGCGCATGAGTACAACCCACTTCGGCTTCGAGAAAGTCGACGAAAGCGAGAAGGCGCAACGCGTTCGCGGCGTCTTCGACTCGGTGGCCTCGCGCTACGACATCATGAACGACCTGATGTCGGCCGGACTGCACCGGGCCTGGAAGGCCTACACCGTGATGGTCGCGAACGTGGGCGAAGGCTCGCGCGTGCTCGACATCGCGGGCGGCACCGGCGACCTCGCGCTCGCCTTCTCCAAGAAGGTCGGCGCCACGGGCCAGGTGGTCCACACCGACATCAACGAAGCCATGCTGCGCACCGGCCGCAACCGCCTGCTCGACGCCGGCGTGGTGCTGCCCACCACGGTCTGCGACGCCGAGAAGCTGCCCTTTCCCGACGACCACTTCGACGTGGTCACCGTGGCCTTCGGTCTGCGCAACATGACGCACAAGGACGTCGCCCTCAAGGAGATGAACCGCGTGCTCAAGCCGCGCGGCAAGCTGCTGGTGCTCGAGTTCTCGAAGGTTGCGAAGCCGCTCACGAAGGCCTACGACTGGTATTCGTTCAACGTGCTGCCGCGCCTGGGCAAGCTCGTGGCCGGCGACGACGCGAGCTACCGCTACCTGGCCGAATCGATCCGGATGCATCCCTCGCAAGAGGAGCTCAAGACCCTCATGAAAGAGGGCGGTTTCGGACATGTGGACTATCACAACATGACGGGGGGAATTGCTGCCCTCCATGTTGGAATCAAGTGTTGATCACGATGACGACGCGAATTTTTCGCTCAAGAGGAGACGGCATGAAGAGTTTGGGTTCTTTGTTCTTGGCAGCAGCACTGGTGCTGGTGAGCGTTCAGGCGGAAGCTGCTCGCATGGGTGGCGGCAAGTCCGTCGGTCGCCAGTCGTCCAACGTGACGCAGCGCCAGGCCACGCAGCCCGCGGCCCCCGCGCAGCAGAACGCGACCAATGCGGCGCCCAAGCCCGCAACGCCCGCCGCCGCTGCACCGAAGCGTCCGTGGGGCGCAATGCTCGGCGGCCTCGCCGCCGGCCTGGGCCTGGCATGGCTCGCGAACTCGCTGGGCCTGGGTGCCGGCTTCGCCAACATCCTGCTGATCGCGCTGCTGGCCTTTGCCGCGCTCGCGGTGTGGCGCATCTTCAAGGCGCGCTCGGCCGCGTCGTCGGGCAACGCCAACCGGCAGGGCGCTTTCGCCTTCCAGGGCGCTGGCAGCCCCGCCGATGCGCGCGCACCGGCCCAGTACAGCCCGGCCAACGTCGGCAACGACGCCTCGGCACGGCCGTGGGAGCGCAACGCCACCGCGTTCGATGCCGCACCGGCATCGCACGGCAGCAGCCTCTCGGCCGCGGGTGCCGCAGCCGGCGGCAGCATGATCGGTTCGGCACTGGCCGGTTCGCAGTCCTGGGGCATCCCCGCGGGCTTCGATGCCGACGGTTTCCTGACCGCTGCCAAGCGCAACTTCGTGACCCTGCAAGACGCCTGGGACCGCGCCGACGTGTCGATGCTGCGTTCCATGATGACCGACAGCATGGTCGAAGAGATCCGCACGCAGCTGGCCGACCGCGCCAGCCACACGGGCGGTGCGCTCAACAAGACCGAAGTCGTGATGCTCGACGCCAAGCTGCTGGGCATCGAAGAGCTGCCCGACGCCTACATGGCGAGCGTGGAGTTCTCCGGCATGATCCGCGAAGACGCCTCGGTGGGTCCCGCCCCATTCCGCGAAGTCTGGAACATGACCAAGACCGGCAGCGCCGGCTGGCTCGTCGCAGGCGTGCAAGCGCTGCAATGACAAAAACCTGAGCCGCGGCCGTCAACCGGCCGTAGCACTGACGGGATAATGGGGACCATGGCTACACCATCGTCCCCTTTTTCTTTGCTCGGCGACCTGTTCAACCGCATCGGCGAACGCCTGCAACCGCCGGCCTGGGCCGTCCACGAGATCCAGCACCGCGCGGTCCTGTTCCTGAACCACGTGCTGCAGCAGGAGCCTGAAGCGCAGCAGCGGCTGCTGCGCCAGCAGGGCCGGGTGGTGCGCTTCCAGTGGCGCTTCGTGACGATGGAACTGGTGGCCACGCCGGCCGGCCTGCTCGACTTGGCACCTGCCGGCTCCACGCCCGAACTCACGCTCACCGTGATCGATGACTCCCCCCTCGACATCGCCCGCGCCACGCTGCGCGGCGACAAGCCCTCCGTGCAGATCGTTGGCGACGTGCAACTCGCGGCCGAGGTCAACTGGCTGGTCGACCACGTGCGCTGGGACGTCGAGGACGACCTGGCCCGCGTGATCGGCGACGTGCCCGCGCACACGCTGGGCAACGGCGTGCGGCGCGTGGTCGGCGCGCTGCGCCAGTTCGTCGGCGACCGCTCGGCCCGTGCCGGCGGTGCGGCGGGCCACGCCGAATGAGTCGCTTCTATCGCGGCCTGTTCATCGTCTGGGTCGCACTGCGCTATGGCCTGGACGAGCTCGTGCTCACGAGCTTCCAGAAGCCCTGGCTGCGCGTGGTGGCGCGCATCGTCTCCATCGGACGCAACCTCGACGCGCCGCGCGGCCAGCGCTTGCGCGAGGCGCTGGAGCGGCTGGGCCCCATCTTCGTGAAGTTCGGCCAGGTGCTGTCCACGCGGCGCGACCTGCTGCCGCCCGACATCGCCGACGAGCTGGCCTTCCTGCAGGACCGCGTGCCGCCGTTCCCCTCGGCGGTGGCGGTCGCGACCATCGAGCGCGCCTTCCGCCGCCCGGTGAGCGACGTGTTCGTGCAGTTCGACGAAACACCCATCGCCAGCGCCTCGATCGCGCAGGTGCACTTCGCGACCATCCGCACCAACCAGGGCGAGATCCGCGACGTGGCGGTGAAGGTGCTGCGCCCCAACATGCGCGGCGTGATCGAGAAGGACCTGGCCCTGATGGCCATGATGGCCGGCTGGATCGAGAAGCTCTCGCCCGACGGCAAGCGCCTGAAGCCGCGCGAGGTGGTCGGCGAGTTCGACAAGTACCTGCACGACGAGCTCGACCTCGTGCGCGAGGCCGCCAACGCCGCGCAGCTGCGCCGCAACATGGCCTCGCTCGACCTGGTGCTGATCCCCGAGATGTTCTGGGACTTCTGCCACCCCGAAGTCATCGTGATGGAGCGCATGAACGGCGTGCCCATTGCCCAACTCGACAAGCTGCGCGCCGCCGGCGTCGACATTCCCAAGCTCGCGCGCGACGGCGTGACGATCTTCTTCACGCAGGTGTTTCGCGACGGCTTCTTTCACGCCGACATGCACCCGGGCAACATCCAGGTGAGCCTGGCGCCCGAGACCTTCGGGCGCTACATCTCGCTCGACTTCGGCATCATTGGCACGCTCACCGAGTCCGACAAGGAGTACCTCGCGCAGAACTTCGCGGCCTTCTTCCGGCGCGACTACAAGCGCGTGGCCGAGCTGCACCTGGAAAGCGGCTGGGTGCCCCAGGGCACGCGCATCGACGAACTCGAGGCGGCGATCCGCACCGTGTGCGAGCCCTACTTCGACCGGCCGCTGAAGGAAATCTCGCTGGGCATGGTGCTGATGCGCCTGTTCCAGACCTCGCGCCGCTTCCACGTCGAGATCCAGCCGCAGCTGGTGTTGCTGCAGAAGACCCTGCTGAACATCGAGGGCCTGGGCCGCAGCATCGACCCCGAGCTCGACCTCTGGGCCACGGCCAAGCCCTTCCTCGAGAAGTGGATGATCGACCAGATCGGGCCGAAGAAGCTGTTCCAGCAGCTGCGCGCCGAGGCGCCGCGCTACGCGAAATTGCTGCCGCAATTGCCGCGTTTGCTGCACGATTTCCTGGAAAATCGGCCGCCCGATCACCGCCGCGAGTTGCAGGAGCTGCTAGCCGCGCAGAAGCGCACCAACCGGCTGCTGCAGGCCATCCTCTATGGCGGCATCGGATTCGTCCTGGGGTTGCTCGCCATGCAAGTGCTGGTGCGCGTGCGTTTGTTCTAGAGGCTGGAGGAGTTTCGCCGTGTTGTTGACGCTGGTCATCGTCTATCTGCTGGTCACCATCGCCATCGGCCTGTATGCGGCCAAACGGGTGAAGAACACCACCGACTTCGCGATCGCGGGGCGGCACCTGCCGCTGTTCATGATCATCACGACCACCTTCGCGACCTGGTTCGGGTCCGAGACGGTGCTCGGCATCCCGGCCAAGTTCATCGAGGGCGGCCTGAGCGGCGTGGTCGAAGACCCGTTCGGCGCGGGCACCTGCCTGATCCTGGTGGGCCTGTTCTTCGCGGGCAAGCTGTACCGCATGACGCTCTTGACCATCAGCGACTACTACCGCGAGCGCTACGGCCGCAGCGTGGAAGTGGCCTGTTCGCTGATCATCATGCTGAGCTACCTGGGCTGGGTGTCGGCGCAGGTCACGGCGCTGGGGCTGGTGTTCAACGTGCTGTCGGCCGGCGCCATCAGCATCCCGCTGGGCATGGTGATCGGCGTGGTCTCGATCCTGGCCTACACGCTGTTCGGCGGCATGTGGTCGGTGGCCGTGACCGACTTCATCCAGATGATCATCCTGGTCGTCGGCCTTGCGGTGATCGCGATGTTCGCGGGCGACATGGCCGGCGGCGCCGACAAGGTGGTGGCTTTCGCGGTCAGCAAGGACCTCTTCAAGTTCTGGCCCGAGCCCAACTGGCACGACATGGTGTTCTTCTTTGCCGCGGCCATCACGATGATGCTGGGCTCCATTCCGCAGCAGGACGTGTTCCAGCGCGTGATGTCGGCCAACAGCGTCAAGGCCGCGACCCGCGGGCCGGTGATCGGCGGCGTGGCCTACATCCTGTTCGCCCTCGTGCCGATGTTCCTGGTGGCCAGCGCGCTGCTCATCATGCCGGAGGAGGTCGCCGTGCTGCTGAAGGAGGATCCGCAGAAGGTGCTGCCCACGCTGGTGCTGCAGAAGATGCCCTTCGTGATGCAGGTGCTGTTCTTCGGCGCGCTGCTGTCGGCCATCAAGTCGACCGCCTCGGCCACCCTGCTGGCGCCCAGCGTCACCTTCACCGAGAACATCTGGCGCCAGTTCCGTCCGGCCGGCACCGACCGCGAGAACCTGATGACCATGCGCATCACGGTGCTGCTGTTCAGCGCCGCCGTGCTGGCCTACGCGATCCGCATGCAGGGCACGCCGATCTACGAACTGGTGTCGGGCGCCTACCAGGTGCCGCTGGTCGGGGCCTTCGTGCCGCTGGTGTGCGGCCTTTACTGGCGCCGCGCCACCACCCAGGGCGCCATCGCCTCGATCGTGGGGGGCATCGGCGTCTGGCTGCTGTTCATGGCGATGCCCTGGGGTACCGCCTTCCCGGCCCAGCTGGCGGGCGTGCTGTCCTCGTTCGGGGGCATGGTCATCGGCTCGCTGCTGCCGCAATGGATAGCGAACACTCACACGCCGCACCGCCTTCTGGCGACCGAGCCGGCCTGACGGCGGGCCGGGCCGCGCCCCCACGGCCCCCTGCGGGCGGGGGCGCCCCTATAATCGAGGGCTTTGCGAGCGGCAGCTGCGTCGCTCATTCCCACCCCGATTTCCCATGCCCATTTACGCCTACAAGTGCAGTTCCTGCGGCTTTGCCAAGGACGTTCTGCAGAAGATGTCGGACACGCCGCTCTCGGTGTGCCCGGAATGCGGTGCGAGCGCATTTGAAAAGCAGGTCACGGCCGCCGGCTTCCAGCTCAAGGGCTCGGGCTGGTACGTGACCGACTTCCGCGAGGGCGGCGGCAAGAAGTCCGAGGCCGCCACCGCGCCCGCTGCGTCCGGCGACGGTGCCAAGTCGGCCGACGCTTCTTCTTCGTCCCCCGCCTCCAGCCCCGCACCGGCGCCCGCTCCCGCGTCGGCCCCCGCTGCAACGGCTGCCGCCAAGAGCGGCGACTGACGGAACCCTCTCCCATGTCCGCCCTGCGCAAATGGTTGTTCTCCGGCTTGCTGGTGATCGTTCCGCTGTTCATCACCCTGGCGGTGCTGAAGTGGATCATCGACACGCTCGACCAGACGCTGTGGGTGCTGCCGGGCGCATGGCAGCGCTGGCTCTACGACAACAACATCCGCGGGCTCGGTGTGCTGCTCACGCTGGCCATCCTGCTGGTGGTCGGTGCCATTGCGAGCAACTTCGTCGGCAAGCGCCTGCTCGGCTGGGGCGACGCCGTGGTGCGCCGCATTCCGGTCGTGCGCTCGATCTACTCGAGCGTCAAGCAGGTGTCGGACACGCTGTTCTCCGAGAACGGCAACGCATTCCGCACGGCAGTGCTGATCCAGTGGCCGCGCGAGAGCGTGTGGACCATTGCCTTCGTGACCGGCGCGCCGGGCAACGAGGTGGCCGAGTACCTGGGCAGCGAGGAATTCCTCAGCGTCTACGTGCCGACCACGCCCAACCCCACGGGCGGCTACTTCGTCATGCTCAAGCGCAGTGACTGCGTCGAACTGAAGATGAGCGTGGACGAAGCGCTCAAGTACATCGTCTCGATGGGCGTGGTCGTTCCAGGCGGCCCCTCCTCGGTGGCGATCAAGCCATCCAACTCATAAAAACGAACGCGCCACGACGGCGCCGGAAGTCATCTCTATGGCCATGCGTACTCACTATTGCGGTCTTGTGACCGAAGCCCTGTTGGGCCAGACCGTCACCCTGTGCGGGTGGGTCAACCGTCGCCGCGACCACGGCGGCGTGATCTTCATCGACGTGCGCGACCGCGAAGGCTATGTGCAGGTGGTGTGCGACCCCGACCGCGCCTCGACCTTCGCCGTGGCCGAGAACCTGCGCAACGAGTTCTGCGTGCAGATCACCGGCCTGGTGCGTTCGCGTCCCGAAGGCACGACCAACGACAGCCTCAAGAGCGGCAAGATCGAAGTGCTGTGCCACGAACTGAAGGTGCTGAACCCGTCGGTCACGCCCCCGTTCCTGCTGGACGACGACAACCTGTCGGAAACCACCCGCCTCACGCACCGCGTGCTCGACCTGCGCCGCCCGGCCATGCAGCGCAACATGATGCTGCGCTACAAGGTGACGATGGAAACGCGCAAGTTCCTCGATGCCAACGGCTTCATCGACATCGAGACGCCGATGCTGGGCAAGTCCACGCCCGAAGGCGCGCGCGACTACCTCGTGCCCAGCCGCGTGCACGACGGCAGCTTCTTCGCGCTGCCGCAGTCGCCCCAGCTGTTCAAGCAGCTGCTGATGGTGGCCGGCTACGACCGCTACTACCAGATCGTGAAGTGCTTCCGCGACGAGGACCTGCGCGCCGACCGCCAGCCTGAATTCACGCAGATCGACATCGAGACCTCGTTCCTCGCCGAAGAGGAAATCCGCGAGATGTTCGAAGGCATGATCCGCAATGTGTTCCGCAACGCCGCGGACATCGACCTGCCGGTGTTTCCGACCATGAGCTACGCCGACGCGATGTTCAAGTACGGCTCGGACAAGCCCGATCTGCGCGTGAAGCTCGAGTTCACCGAACTCACCGAGCTGATGAAGCGCGTCGAGTTCAAGGTGTTCTCCAACGCCGCCACCATGGCCGGCGGCCGCGTCGTCGCACTGCGCGTGCCCGGCGGCGGTGCCGAGGGCGGCCTGTCGCGCGGCGAGATCGACGCCTACCAGGAGTTCGTGAAGATCTACGGCGCCAAGGGCCTGGCCTACATCAAGGTCAACGACGCAGCCGCCGGCCGCGACGGCCTGCAAAGCCCGATCGTCAAGAACCTGGACGACGCCACGCTGGCCGAGATCATCGCCCGCACCGGTGCGCGCAACGGCGACATCCTGTTCTTCGGCGCCGACAAGGAAAAGGTCGTCAACGACGCCATCGGCGCGCTGCGCGTGAAGATCGGCCACAGCGCCTTCGGCAAGAAGGCGGGCCTGTTCGACGACCGCTGGGCACCGCTGTGGGTGGTCGACTTCCCGATGTTCGAGTTCGACGAGGAAGGCCAGCGCTGGAGCGCCGTGCACCACCCGTTCACCGCACCGAAGGACGGCCACGAAGACCTCATGGACACCGCGCCCGAGAAGTGCATCGCCAAGGCCTACGACATGGTGCTCAACGGCATCGAGATGGGCGGCGGTTCGGTGCGTATCCACCGCGAGGAAGTGCAGAGCAAGGTGTTCCGCGCGCTCAAGATCAGCGCCGAGGACGCGCAGCTCAAGTTCGGCTTCCTGCTGGACGCGCTGCAGTACGGCGCGCCGCCGCACGGTGGCATCGCCATCGGCCTGGACCGCCTCGTCATGCTCATGACCGGCGCCGAGTCGATCCGCGATGTGATCGCCTTCCCCAAGACCCAGCGCGCGCAAGACCTGCTGACGCAGGCGCCGAGCCCGGTCGACGAGAAGCAGCTGCGCGAACTGCACATCAAACTGCGCAACACGCCGCAGGCGGCCTGATGCAGCCATGACGACCGGCACCCGGCCCTGGAAGATCCCGGAGTCGGTGCTGGTCGTGATCCACACGCCGGCACTCGATGTGCTGCTCATCCGGCGTGCGGATGCCGAGTCCGACTTCTGGCAGTCGGTCACCGGCAGCAAGGACGCCCTCGACGAGCCGCTCGCGCTCACGGCCGCCCGCGAGGTCGCCGAGGAAACCGGCATCCAGTGCGGCGAGGGCACGCCGCTGGCGTCGCAACTGGTCAACTGGCAGCTGCGCAACGTCTACGAGATCTACCCGGGTTGGCGCGCGCGCTACGAACCCGGCATCACCCACAACACCGAGCACCTGTTCGGCCTGTGCGTGCCCGAACGCCTGACGCCCGTGCTCGACCCGCGCGAGCACACCGACTGGCAATGGCTGCCGTACCACGAGGCGGCCGACGCCTGCTTTTCCCCGTCGAACGCCGAAGCCATTCTGTTGCTGCCAGAATTTGCGCGATGAACCCACCGGCCGCCGCAGCAGCAGCAACGCAGAACCTCCGGGTCGCGACCTACAACATCCACAAGGGTGTGCAGGGGATCGGGCCGGCGCGTCGGCTCGAAATCCACAACCTGGGCCATGCCATCGAGCAGCTCGATGCCGACATCGTCTGCCTGCAGGAAGTGCGCAAGATGAACCGCCAGGCCGCTGCACGCTTTCCGCGCTGGCCCGAGCTGCCGCAGGCCGACTTTCTGGCGCCCGAGGGCTACACGGCCGTCTACGAGACCAACGCCGTCACGCGCCACGGCGAGCACGGCAACGCGTTGCTCACGCGCTGGCCGGTGATTCGCACCGGCCACCAGGACATCTCCGACCACCGCTTCGAGCAGCGCGGCCTGCTGCATGCCGTGATCGACGTCGAAGGGCGCCGGGTGCACGCGATCGTGGTGCACCTGGGGCTCATCAAGGGCAGCCGCGTGCGGCAGGTGGCCCGGCTGCGCGAGTTCATCGAACGCGAGGTGCCGGCCGACGAGGCCGTGGTGGTGGCCGGCGACTTCAACGACTGGGGCGCGCGCATGCGCTACGCCATGAACGCCATGGGCCTGCGTGACACCAGCGACCTGCGCGGCCCGCGCACGCTCACATACCCGTCGCGCCTGCCCGTGACGCAACTCGATTTCGTCTATGGTCGCCAGCTCGAACCGCTGGCCTGCAACGTGCCGCGCGGCCCGATCTGGGCCCGCATGTCCGACCACCTTCCGCTGGTAGCCGACTTCGCGCTACCTAATTGATAGCATTGCTCCGAGAAGGGGCGGGCGTTGCAGCCCGAATCCCCTGGGGCCATTCACTGGTACGATCCCCGCCATGCTGAGGAAAACCGACGTCGAACCGCTTCCCGATCGAAAAGACGATGACGAGGGCACCCCCGTCTCCGTCAAGATCCGCGAGCGACTGAATGCAGCGCGCAAGCGTTTCAACGCCAACGACAACATCGCCGAGTTCATCCAGCCAGGCGAGCTGGAGTCGCTGCTCGACGAGGTCGAGGTCAAGATGAAGGGCGTGCTCGAGAGCCTGGTCATCGACGTCGAGAACGATCACAACACCGACAACACCGCGCGCCGCGTGGCCAAGATGTACCTCAACGAGGTGTTCCGCGGCCGCTATGTGCCGGCACCTCCGCTCACCGAGTTTCCCAATGCCGAGCACCTGAACGAGCTGATGATCGTCGGCCCGATCACCGTGCGCAGCGCTTGCTCGCACCACTTCTGCCCGATCATCGGCAAGCTGTGGATCGGCGTGATGCCCAACGAGCACACGAACGTGATCGGCCTGTCGAAGTACGCGCGCCTGGCCGAATGGGTCATGGGCCGTCCGCAGATCCAGGAAGAAGCCGTGGTGCAACTGGCCGACCTGATCCAGGAAAAGACGCAGCCCGACGGCCTGGCGCTGGTCATGGAGGCCGAGCACTTCTGCATGGCCTGGCGCGGCGTGAAGGAAATGGACAGCAAGATGATCAACTCCGTCATGCGCGGCGTGTTCCTGAAAGACCCGAGCCTGCGTCGCGAATTCCTCTCCCTCCTGCCACGAAAGAGCTGAGCCATGCTGGTCCGACTTCTCTATGCCAGTCGCGCCGTCGATACCAGCCCCGAGGCCATCGAGGCGATCCTCGCGAAATCGCGCACGCACAACCCGGCCTGCGGCATCACGGGCATCCTCTGCTACGGCGCCGGCACCTTCCTGCAGGCGATCGAGGGCGGGCGCGACGCCATCAGTGATCTCTACGGCCACATCCAGCGCGATCCGCGCCACAAGGACGTGGTGCTGCTGCACTATGAAGAAATCTCCGAGCGCCGCTTCGGCGGCTGGACGATGGGGCAGGTCAACCTCTCCAAGCTCAACGCCTCGACGCTGCTGAAGTACTCCGAGAAGCCCGAGCTCGACCCGTACAAGGTCTCGGGCAAGGTCTCGCTCGCGCTGCTCGAAGAACTGATGGCCACCGCGGCCATCGTCGGCCGCCACTGATCCCGGTTCGACCGGGGTGCCCCTTTCCGCTTTCGCACTGATCCTGCTGGCCGGGGTCATCCATGCCAGCTGGAACATCGCCGCCAAGAAGGCGAACGGCGATTCGCGCTTCGCGTTCCAGAGCGGCGTGTTCATGGCCGTGGTGTGGGCGCCCGTGGGCATCACCCTCGGCTGGAGCGTCGTGCCGACCTGGGGCACGAAGGAGTGGGCCTTCATCGTGCTGAGCGGCGTGCTGCACGTCTTCTATTACGTCGTGCTGCTGCGCGGCTACCGCAAGTCCGATCTCACGGTGGTCTACCCGCTGGCGCGCGGCTCGGGGCCGCTGCTGTCGTCGCTGGTGGCGATCCTGTTCCTGGGCGAGAAGATCAGCCTCGTCGGCGTGGCCGGCATCTTCGGCGTGGTGCTCGGCGTGTTCCTGGTGGCCGGCGGCCCGCGCCTCTTTCACAAGAAGCACGACCCGGTGCAGCGCGAGCGCGTGCACAAGGGCATGCGCTACGGCGTGCTGACCGGCGCCTTCATCGCGGCCTACACGGTCACCGACAGCTACGCCGTCAAGTTCCTCGCGATGTCGCCGATCCTGCTCGACTACATGAGCAACTTCGTGCGCCTCGTGCTGCTGCTGCCCGCCGCGCTGCAGGACCGCGCGACCACCGCGCGCATGTGGCGTGAGCAGTGGAAGTACGCGCTGCTGGTGGCGGCGATCAGCCCCGTCTCGTACGTGCTGGTGCTGTACGCGGTGCAGCAGGCGCCCATCTCGCACGTCGCGCCGGCGCGCGAGGTGTCGATGCTGTTCGCCGCGCTGATCGGCGGGCACCTGCTGCGCGAAGGCGACCGCATGCTGCGGCTGCTGGGCGCGCTGTTCATCGCGGCCGGCGTGATCGCGCTCGCACTGGGTTGACCGAAGGCGGGCGATGCTCTTCGGCTGCGATTTCTCGAGCGCACCGACCGCCCGCAAGCCCATCGTCGTGGCCGTCGGCGAGATGGCCGGCCCGGACGTCGTCGCGCTGACCGGTCTGCACCGCTTCGCCACGCTCGACGCCTGGGGCCAGTGGCTCGACAGCAGCACGCCCGCCTGGGTCGGCGGGTTCGACTTTCCCTTCGGCCTGCCGCGCGAACTGGTCGAGCACCTGCAGTGGCCGACCGCGTGGGACGCGCTGATCGCCCACTACGCCGGCCTGAGCCGCGCCGAGATCCGCGACACCTTCGCCGCCTTCTGCGCGGCGCGTCCGGTCGGCGGCAAGTTCGCGCACCGTGCGACCGACGCGCCGGCCGGCTCGAGCCCGTCGATGAAGTGGGTGAACCCGCCCGTCGCCTACATGCTGCATGCTGGCGTGCCGCGCCTGCTCGCCGTCGGCGCCACCTTGCCGGGCCTGCACACGGGCGCGCACAAGGAGCGCATCGCGCTGGAGGCGTATCCCGGCCTGCTGGCCCGCGAGCTGATCGGCCGGCGCAGCTACAAGAGCGACGACCTCGCGCGCCAGTCGCCCGAACGCGAAGCCGCGCGCGCCGACCTGCTGGCCGCGCTGGAATCCGGGCGCACGCGGCTCGGCCTGCGCCTCCAACTCACGGCCGCGCCGCGCGACGGGCTGCGCGCCGACGCCAAGGGCGACGAGCTCGACGCCGTGCTGTGCCTGCTGCAGGCCGCCTGGGCCCGGCAGCGCGCCGGCAGCCCGGGGCCTGGCTACGGATTGCCGTTGTCCATGGACCCGCTCGAAGGCTGGATCGTCAGCGCCTGAGCCGCCTGCCGTCGCTTGCTTGTCCTACAGCGCTTCGGGCCTGCGGCGACACCCGGGCGCGGGCGGCGGGGACTAGATTGACTGGCGTGGACCAAGCCGGTCCATGTACCCATTCCGACCGCAGGAGGATTTCCCATGACAACGTCGAACCGTTCCCTCGCTCCCTTTGCCACCTCGCGCACCTGGCTCGCCGTGCTCGCAGCCGGCGCCGCGCTGACCCTGGCCGCCTGCGACAAGCCGGGCAACCAGACGGCCGGCGAGAAGCTCGACAGCGCCGTCGCCAAGACCGAGCAGGCGGCCTCCGATGCCAAGGCCAAGACCGAACAGGCCGCGGCCGACGCCAAGACCGGCATGGCCGGCGCCACGGCCGATGTGAAGGAAGCCGCCAAGGACGCCACCGCCGCCGTGACCGCCACGGTCGACGATGCCGCGATCACCGCCTCGGTCTCGGCCGGCCTGGCCAAGGACCCGGACCTGAGCGCGATCAAGATCGACGTCGACACCAAGGGCGGCGCCGTGAGCCTCAAGGGCCCGGCCCCGACGGCCGCCGCCAAGTCGCGCGCCGAGGAGATCGCCAAGGCCGTGCAGGGCGTGAAGTCGGTGAACAACCAGCTCGAAGTGAAGGGCTGACCGGCCCTTGCGCCGCGCCCAGCAAAAAGCCCGGTTCGACCGGGCTTTTTCTTGTCTGCATGCCACGCGTTGGCGTGACGTCAGGGCGGGTCTTGCCGAGGCGGCCGCGCAGGCTTCTGCAGCAGCGTGTTGACCAGGTCGGCCACGTCGGAGGTCTTGAGCACCGCCGCGATCACGGCCGTGGCCGAGAGCAGCCGCCAGGGCCGCACGAGCACCAGCAGCGAGCCCGTGGCGGCCGCGGCGGCCATGAGCTTGACGGGCTCGGTGCGGGCGTAGTGTTCGAGCAGGGGGCGGGCCAGTTGGCCGGCCGCGTGCGCGGGATGGCGGCGCCACCAGCGCTGCACCACGCCGCGCGCCATCGCGCTCCAGACGTTGTGGCGGCGCCCCGGCGAGGCGGGTGGCGCATCGCCGGCGTCGGTGTGTGCGTATTCGAGATCGTCGTCGGCGTCACCGGCGGCCAAGGCGCGATGGGGCGCCGGTGCATCCGGCTCGCCGCCGTTCAGTTGCCGCACGAGCGCGCGGCGCGACAGGGCCAGCCGCTGTTGCGGCGTGAGTTGCGGTGCGGCAGGGCGGCGGGGATCAGGGCTGCTCATGGCGGGCTCCGGCGGCATGCAGCGCGTCGAGGTCCGCGGCCAGCTGGGCACGCAGATCGTCGAAGCCGTAGTTCGGACTCGGGCGGGTGGCGATCCAGGTGCAGATCGCCGCGATCACCACCGCCACGGCAGGCACGGCCACCAGCACCCAGTGGAAGCTGCCGTGCAGCACGCCGAGCAGCACGGCCACGCCGATCAGCCCGAGGGCGAGCACGGCGGTGGCCACGGCCAGGACGCTCGCGACCAGTCGGGCAACCAGGCCGCGTCCCGCCACGGCACTCTCCTGCCGGACAAGGGCTGCGTAGTTGGCGATGTGATCGGCAATGAGCTCCGGGTGCCCGAGCACCGTCGAGAAGATCGGATGAAGCATGTGCGAGGGTGGTCGGGCGGGGGCGGTCGGTCAGTGGCGATGCAACGGATCAGTAGTCGTCGCGGTTGCGGCGGCTGGCCAGCACGATCAGTGCCGTGATGGCGGCGCCGGCAGCGGCGGCCAGCAGCACCGAGCGCACGGGCTGGTCGGAGATGTAGCGGCCGGTCACGTCGGCGGCCTGTTCGATGCGGCGGTGCGCGCGGGCGCTGGTGGTCGAAGCGGCGTCGAGGCCGCGCTGCACGGCTTGCTGCACGCGTGCGGCCAACTGCTCGACACCCGGTTCGGCGTCGCGGCGCAGTTCGCGGACCTTTTCGCCCGCCGCATTCACCGCGTTCTGAGCGTAGGCGCGGGTGGTTTCGGCCGCTTCCTGGGCGGTCTGGCGCACGTCGTCGGCGAGTTGCGAAGGGGTCTTGGTCGTGTTCATGGGAGAGTCCTTTCCGGGAAGATGAAATGCGGGAGCCTGTGGATCGTAACTACGCTACTTGCGTCGTAGCAAGCCGGCCAGGAAGCTGGCGATGGCGAGCACGGCAAAGATGATGAAAAGGACCTTGGCGATCCCCACCGCGCTGGCGGCAATGCCACCGAAGCCGAACACGGCAGCGATGAGTGCGATGACCAGAAATACCACGGCGTAGTGCAGCATGCGGAACTCCTTCGAGGCTTCCCTCTTTGTGGTTTGAAACCATGCATCCGGGCGCATCGCTGAAGACGCGGCCCGGTGCCGGATGACACAGGACCCACCTTAAGGGCAGGGCCGCATCGGCCCTGTCAGCGACCGGGGCGGGGGTGCGTAGGAGGCGACCGAGTCGCCGCAGGCCCCGGGGCGTGAAGAAATGCCAGCGCCTGCGTCAGGCACCGCGCGACGCGGGGGTGTCGGGGCTCGCCGGCGTGCCGGCCTGCGGTGTCGGCTTCACCACCGGCAGCATCGCGGTGAGCCGCGTGCCCTGGCCGGGCGCCGAGGTGATGGTGAGCTTGCCGCGCGCCGCCTCGACCCGGTGGCGCATGCCCGCCAGGCCGTGCGTCGACGGGCGCATGCGCTGCGCGTCGAAGCCCTTGCCGTTGTCGGCCACTTCCACGATCACGTGGTTGGCGTAGTTCTTCAGCACGATGGTGGCTTCGCTTGCCTCGGCGTACTTGCCGATGTTGGTCAGGCTCTCCTGCACCATGCGGTAGATCGTGAGCTGGCGCGATTCGTCCATGCTCACGGGCTCCAGCGCCATCTCGATCTCCAGCCCCGAGCGCTCCCCGAACTCGCGCCCCAGGATTTCCAGCGAGGCGACCAGCCCGAGGTTGGAGAGCGACGAAGGCCGCAGGTCCTCGATGATGCGGCGCTTCAGTGCGATGCCGCTGTTGAGCAGCTCGGTCAGATGCTGCAGCCGCTGGATCGCGTCGGGCGAGTCGGCCAGGCGCGACTTCAGCCGCGCCACGTCGAGCTTGGCGGCCGTGAGCAGCGAGCCCAGCTCGTCGTGCAGCTCGCGCGCCAGGTAGCCGCGCTCGGTCTCGCGCACGTCCTGCAGGTGGGTGGCGAGTTCGGCCAGCGAGGCGGTGCGCTCGCGCACCTCGTCTTCGAGGGCGTTGCGTTCGCGTTGCAGCGCTTCCTGCTGGCGCTCGCCCACGGAGCGCAGCGCGTGCGTCTGGCGCAGGTACAGGAAGAAGGCGATCAGCGCCGCGAGCGCCACGATGCCGGTGCCGACGCGCGCCAGCTGCAGCGACTTCATCACCTGCAGCTGGCCAGCCTGCAGCGTCGCGTTGCTGGTCTTCACCAGCTCGTTGGCCGTGGCGCGGATGGCTTCCATCTCCTCGCGGCCGACGTCGGTGGTCATGACGAACTTCCAGGCGTCCTCGTTGCCCTCGTGGCGCAGCCGCACGCTCATGTCCATCTCGGCGATCTTGCGCAGCACGTGCTTGGACAGCTCGGACAGCTGGGTGCGCTCGGCCGGGCGTTCGGCGTACAGCTGGCGCAGCGTGGCCAGGTTGCCGTCCACCTGCTTGACCGCGATGTCGTAGGGCTGGCGGTAGGCGGCTTCGCCCGTGAGCAGGAAGCCGCGCTGGCCGGTTTCGGCGTCCAGCATGTTCTGCAGGATCTGGTTGAGCGTGCCGCGGATCTGCTGCGCCTCGTCGATGTCCGCCAGGGCGCGGCTCGATTGCCGGTATCCTGCCTCGTTGATGCCCACGAGGGCCAGCGCGGCCAGCGCCGCGAGCAACAGGCTCACGGCCATTTTTTGGGGGGCTAACCAGTGCATGACACCCTTAGGGTCGCATTCAATGCAACTTCGTGAATAATTGATAACAATCAGGGACCGGCATGCTGCGGCTTCCAAAGCTGCGGCACAACGACGAAAGTAACAGATGATCAAAATTGGAATTGTGGACGACCACGCCATCGTGCGATCGGGCCTCCGGCAGTTCTTCTCCGAGCACGTGGACCTGCGCGTGGCGGGCGAGGCAGCGAGCGGCCGTGAAGCCATCGAGCTGGTACGCACCACCGAACTGGACGTGCTGGTGATGGATCTCTCCATGCCGGGACAAAGTGGTATCGATGCACTCGCCATGATCCGCGCCAAGGCGCCGGACGTGGGCATCCTGATCCTCAGCGGCTACCCCGAGGAGCACTACGCGATGAACCTGATCCGTCAGGGCGCCAGCGGCTACCTCAACAAGGAGTGCGATCCGATCGAGATCGTGAACGCCATTCGCACCATCTCGCTGGGCCGGCGCTACATCACGCCCGCTGTGGCCGAACTGCTGGCCCGCCAGCTCGACCGCAAGGACGACGCCGCGCCGCACGAGCAGCTCTCGGAGCGCGAGTTCCAGGTCTTCCTGAAGCTGGCCAAGGGCGAGACCGCCGGCGACATCGCCAAGACGCTGTCGCTGTCGGTGAAGACGGTGAGCACCTACCGCACGCGGCTGATGGAGAAGATGAACCTGTCCTCCAACAGCGACCTGACCTACTACGCGCTGAAGAACAAGCTCATCGATTGAGCTGCGCCTAGGCATCGCCGGGTGCGGACCGCAGCGCGGCGGCCTGGCGGATGCAGAAGTCGACCAGTGCGTCGATCTCGTTCGACTTGTCGAACACCGCGTCGACCCCGAACTCGGCGCAGCGGCGCCGGATGTCGGGCGTCGCATAGTTGCTGAGCACCACCACCTTCTGGCCGGGCTTGCGCGACTGGCAGGCCTGAAGGATGCCCAGGCCGCTTCCCTGCTTGAGAAAGAGATCGACGATGGCCAGGTGCCACTCGTCGGCATGGTCGTGCAGCCAGTCGCGCGCGTGCTGCTCGGTTTCCGCAAAGCCCACGACCGTGGTGCAGGTGAGCTCTTCCAGAGTGCCGATGAGGTTTTCACGGATCGTGGGGTTGTCTTCGACAACGTAGGTCTGCAATCTGGAATCCATGCCGAACCGCGCTTCCTCTGAGGTGGGCAGGTGCTCGTGTCCAAGCGCCCTGCGGAGGAGAGAGCCTGCCCATGGACATTGAGGCTTTCCCGCAGCGGATCATGCAGGGTTCAAGGGCCGCGCGTTGTAGGCGGGTTCTGACGCATGTGCAGGCGGCTGTCTCCACGCCGCCTCGCGCCCGCCCGTAGGCCAAGCCGCACGGGGTCTGCGGCCCGCCGCCGACCCGGTTCGGGTGCGCATCCGGGTAAGAATCGACCATGGCAACCCAATCCCTTCGCACCCGGCCGCGCTGGCAGAAGCTGCTGGCGGCCTTCGTGCTGCTGGTCGCCGTCCTGCTGACCGCGTTCGCGCTCCTCGTGGCCTTCTTTCCGTGGGACACGCTGCGCGAGCCGCTCAACCGCTTCGTGAGCGAGAAGACCGGGCGCAAGTTCGAGATCACCCGCCGGCTCGACGTGGACCTGGGCTGGAAGGCCGCCACCATCCACTTCGACGGCATCGAGTTCGCCAACCCCGACTGGGCGCGCGACCCTTACCTGGTGAAGGCCGAGCGCGCGAGCTTCGAGATCCGCCTGTGGCCGCTGATCGACAAGCGGGTGGTCATTCCGAGCCTGGCGCTGACCGCGCCCACCGTCGGCCTGCAGATGGAATCCGATGGACGCCGCACCTGGGCCTTCGGCAAGGACACCTCCGACACCGGCACCGTGCCCACCATCGGCCTGATCCAGGTCGACAAGGGCGCCGTCGACTTCCTGGCCGCGCACCTTGGCGTCGACGTGCATGCCGACCTGGACTACGACAGCAACCGCGGCGAGCTGCCGCTGCACTACCGCATCAAGGGTCGCTACAAGGGCCAGCCGCTCACGGCCGACGGGCGCACCGGCAACGTGCTGCAGATCAACGCCGCGGGCGCGCCGCCGTTCCCGCTCGAGATCAACGCCGCCGCCGGCCAGACCCGGCTCAAGGCCAATGGCACGGTGGCCCAGCTCGCGGGCTTCGACGGCATCGACGCCACCTTCCAGATCAAGGGCCAGACGCTGAGCGCGCTGTACCCGCTGCTGGGCATCGTGCTGCCGCAGACCCCGCCCTATGCGCTGAGCGGCGGGCTGCGCAAGCGCGGCAAGCTCTGGGAGGCGGCGGGGCTCAACGGCCGCCTGGGCCTGTCGGACATCGGCGGCGACATGGCGTTCGACCAGGCCGGCAAGGTGCCGCGCCTGTCGGGCACGCTGCGCTCGCGCGTCATGGACATGGACGACCTCGGCCCGCTGATCGGCCTGCCGCCCACGGCGCGCTCCGCCAACGCGGTGGAAGGCGTGGCGCCGGTCGCCTCGGCCCAGCCCAAGCGCCCGCCCGGCGGCAAGGTGCTGCCGACCACGCCGTTCGACTTCGGGCGGCTGCACGCCATGAACGCCGACGTCGCCTACACGGCCGAGCGCATCCGCAACGTGCGCGAGGTGCCGCTGGACCGCGGCAGCGTCAAGATCCGGCTGACCGACGGCGTGCTGTCGCTCGACCCGCTCGACCTGGGCGTGGCCAACGGCAAGCTCGTGGGCGCGATCCGCATCGACGCCACCAAGACGCCGGCCGACATCCGCGCCTCGCTCGACGTGCGCGGCCTGCGGCTGGCGCGGCTCATTCCCAAGCTGGAGAACTCGGGCAACAGCGTCGGCCGGCTCGACGGGCGCATCAACCTGTCGGGCGCCGGCAATTCGGTGGCCAGCTGGCTCGGCGGCGCGTCGGGCGACATGGCGGTGCTGTCGGGCCGCGGCCAGTTCGGCAACCTGATGCCCGTGTTCGCGACGCTGGTGGGCGGCGACATCCTGAAGTTTCTGCTGCGCGGCGACCGCGACGTCGAGCTGCGCTGCGCGGCGCTGGCCTTCGACGTGAACAAGGGCGTGATGAACGGGCGCACGCTGGTGCTGGACACCACCAACGCCGTCTTCACCGCCACCGGCCAGGCCAACCTCGCGACCGAGACGCTGGACTTCGTGATCCGGCCCGAGCCCAAGAGCGCGAGCTTCCTGTCGCTGCGCACGCCACTGGTCGTGAGCGGCACCTTCGGCGCGCCCAAGGGCGGCGTCGAGATCGGGCCGCTGGCCGGCCGCGGCCTGGCGGCGCTGGCGCTGGGCGCCATCAACCCGCTGCTGGCGCTGGCCGCGACCATCGAGACCGGCCCCGGCGAGAACGCCGACTGCACGGGCGTGCTGGCGCTGGCGAACCGGCCCACGGCCGGGGCCGCCGCGCGCGGTGCGGCGCGGGCCAAGGGGGCTCGCCAGCCTTAACGAAAGAAAGAAGAGGGCAGGCGGGCGCTCAGGCGCCGGCCTGGGGCCGCTGCGCGCAGACGCTGCAGTGCGGGTCGCGCGAGACGCGCAGCGTGTCGAAGCCGGTGCTGCGCCCGTCGAACATCAGCAGCTTGCCCGCCAGCGACGGGCCGATGCCGGCCAGCAGCTTGAGCGCCTCGCTGGCCTGCAGCGTGCCGATGGTGCCGACCACCGGGCCGAACACGCCGAGCACCGCGCAGCGCGTTTCCTCGAAGCTGGCCTCGGGTGGGAACAGGCAGGCGTAGCAGGGGCAGGCCGCGTCGCGCGTGTCGTAGACGCTCAGCTGGCCGTCGAAGCGGATCGCCGCGCCCGCCACCAGCGGTTTGGCATGCGCCACGCAGGCGCGGTTCACGGCCTGCCGGGTGGCGAAGTTGTCGCAGCAATCGACCACCACGTCGGCCTCAGCCACGAGCCGCGACAGCAGCGCCTCGTCGGCGCGCACGGCGTGGGTCTCGATGGCGATGCCGGGGTTGATGTCGCGCATGGCCTGCGCGGCCGATGCGACCTTGGGTTGGCCCACTCGCGCATGCGTGTGAGCGACCTGCCGCTGGAGATTGGTGAGATCGACCTCGTCGTCGTCGACCAGCACGATGTGGCCGACCCCCGCTGCCGCGAGGTACAGCGCCACCGGCGAGCCCAGCCCGCCGGCGCCGATGACGAGCACCCGCCCGGCACTGACGCGCGCCTGGCCGTCGATGCCGAATTCTTCGAGGAGGATGTGCCGCGAATAGCGCAGCAGGTCGTGATCGTCCATGCGCGCCTGCCTGGGCCTGTGCGGGGGAGGGGAAAACGCCGGTAGCGCGAACCGCACGGGTGCGTGCGGCCCGCTCGCCGGGATCAGTTTTCCTTCTTCTCGTCCTTGTTGTCGACGATGACCTGCGTCTTGCTGACGAGCACCGGCTGGCCCTTCAGGCGGTTGAGCGCCTGCACCAGCGGGAAGTCCTTGTCGGTGCCGAACTCGGGCACCTTGCGGTCCTGCGGCGGCTTCTTGGCTTCTTCCTCGAGGCGCTTGCGGGCTTCGTCGCGGGCCTTTTCACGCTCCGGGTCTTTGACCTCGGGGCCCTGGCCGCTGGCCAGGTGCTTCTCGAGGTCGGCCTCGCGCATGCGCAGGGCGGCGAAGGGGCTGCCCTCGGCGCTTTCGTCGACCAGCACGTTGGGCACGATGCCCTTGGCCTGGATCGAGGTGCCGCTGGGCGTGTAGTAGCGCGCGGTGGTGATCTTCAGGCCGGTGTCCGGGCCGAGCGGGCGCACGGTCTGCACCGAGCCCTTGCCGAAGGTCTGGCTGCCCATGATGGTGGCGCGCTTGTGGTCCTGCAGCGCGCCGGCCACGATCTCGCTGGCCGAGGCCGAGCCTTCGTTCACCAGCACCACCAGCGGCACATTCTTGAGCGCTGCCGGCAGGTTGCGCAGCGGGTCGCTGCCCGAGCGGCGCTGGTAGTACTCGGGCGCCGCCTTGTAGATCGACTTGCTTTCGGCCAGCTGGCCGTCGGTGGTGACCACCGTGACGTTCTCGGGCAGGAAGGCCGCCGACACCGCCACGGCCGCGTCGAGCAGGCCGCCTGGGTCGTTGCGCAGGTCGAGCACCAGGCCCTTGAGGTTCGGGTCTTCCTTGTAGAGCTCCTCGATCTTCTTGACGAAGTCGTCGACCGTGCGCTCCTGGAACTGCGACAGGCGGATCCAGCCGTAGCCCGGCTCGATCATCTTGCCGCGCACCGACTGGGTACGGATTTCCTCACGCGTGATCGTGACCGGGAAGGTGCGGCTCTCGTCCTTGCGGAAGATGGTCAGCAGCACCTTGGTGTTGGCCTCGCCGCGCATGCGCTTGACGGCTTCGTTCAGCGACAGGCCGCGCACGGCCGTGTCGTCGATCTTGGTGATCAGGTCGTTCGGCTTCAAGCCGGCGCGGAAGGCCGGCGAGCCTTCGATGGGGGAGACGACCTTGATGAGGCCGTCTTCCTGCGAGATCTCGATGCCCACGCCGACGAAGCGGCCCGTGGTGCCCTCGCGGAATTCCTTGAAGGACTTCTTGTCGAAGTACTGCGAGTGCGGATCGAGCCCGGCGACCATGCCCGAGATGGCGTCCGAGATGAGTTTCTTCTCGTCGACCGCCTCGACATAGTCGCTCTTGACCATCCCGAAGACGGCCGCGAGCTGCTGCAATTCCTCGAGCGGAAGCGGCGCGAGCGAACCCCGCGCGACCGTCTGCAGCGAGACGGTGGTCAGGACGCCAGCAACGGCGCCGGCGGCGACCCAGCCGGTGATCTTCAGTTTCTGGCCCATCATGAGTGAAATGTCCTGTATGTCGACGGCTGTCGAACCAATATACACAGCTTGGAAGCAAATTGCCTGCCGGGGTTCCACGGAGGAACCGGCAGGCGGGGTTTTCTTCTTTTGCTTACGTCTTCAGCCCTTGCCCTGCGAAGCCACCGCGGCGGCGGCCTTTTCGGCGGCCGCGGCATCGCCCAGGTAGTAGTGGCGCAGGGGCTTGAGGTCGTCGTCCAGCTCGTACACGAGCGGGATGCCGTTCGGGATGTTCAGGCCGACGATGGCGTCGTCCGAGATGCCGTCCAAGTACTTCACCAGTGCGCGGATCGAGTTGCCGTGCGCGGCCACGACCAGGCGGCGGCCAGTGCGGATGGCCGGGGCCATCGATTCGTTCCAGAACGGCAGCACGCGCGCCACCGTGTCCTTCAGGCATTCGGTCAGCGGGATCTGTTCGGGCGACAGCTTGGCGTAGCGCACGTCGGAGCGCTCGCTGCGCGGATCGTCGGCTTCCAGCGGCGGCGGCGGGGTGCTGTAGCTGCGGCGCCAGACCAGCACCTGCTCGTCGCCGTACTTCTTGGCCGTTTCGGCCTTGTTCAGGCCCTGCAGGCCGCCGTAGTGGCGTTCGTTGAGGCGCCAGGAGTGCACCACGGGCAGCCAGGTGCGGTCGAGTTCGTCGAGCGTGTGCCAGAGGGTGCGGGTGGCGCGCTTGAGCACGCTGGTGTAGGCCACGTCGAAGTCGTAGCCCTCGGCCTTGAGCAGCCGGCCGGCCTGCTTGGCCTGCTCGACGCCGGTTTCGGTCAGGTCGACGTCGGTCCAGCCGGTGAAGCGGTTTTCGAGGTTCCAGGTCGATTCGCCGTGGCGGATCAGTACCAGTTTGTGCATGTCGGAGGCCTTTGGCAGCGCGTGGGAAAACCAGCATTCTAAAATCCCGGGTTTGCCATCCAAGGAACCCCCGTGAAATTGATCGAATTCGTCACCGCGAACTGGATGCTGATCCTGATGGCGCTCACCTCGGGCGGCATGCTGGCCTGGCCGATGCTCCGGGGTGCGGGCGGCGGCACGCTCACGGCCCAGGGCGCCGTGCAGCTCATCAACCGCGAACGCGCGGTGCTGGTCGACGTGCGCGAACCCGAAGAATTCGCGACCGGCCACATGATCGGCGCCAAGAACGTGCCCCTGAACCTGCTGGACGAGAAGCTGGCCAGCACGGTCAAGAACAAGAACGTGCCGCTGCTGCTGGTGTGCGCCACCGGCGCCCGCGCCCAGCGCGCCGTGGCCACGGCCAAGAAGCTCGGCTACGAGCAGGCCCAAGCGGTGGCCGGCGGGCTCAAGGCCTGGAAAGAGGCTAACCTGCCGGTTGAAAAAGCCTGATTGTTCCCAAGGTAGAGCGCATGCAAGCCGTCAAGATGTACACCACCGCCGTCTGCCCGTACTGCACGCGTGCAAAGCAGATCCTCAAGGCCAAGGGCGTCGAGCAGATCGAAGAGATCCGCATCGACACCGACCCGCAAGCCCGCACCACCATGATGGAGATCACCCAGCGCCGCACGGTGCCGCAGATCTTCATCGGCGACACCCACGTGGGCGGCTGCGACGACCTCATGGCCCTGGACAGCCGCGGCGGACTCGTTCCGTTGCTGCAAGGCGCCTGAAGCCCCGCGCGGCCGGGCGTCACGAAAGTGCGCGGGCCGTCGGGCGATAATCGTTTGTTCCCTCATCTGCAGCCCGCTGCGGGACCCTCTCCCCGGCGGGCATTGTTTTGATCCTCGAAAGTTCAGCCATGGCCGACCAGCAAGCCCAAGATCCCGTGTTCCAGATCCAGCGCGTCTACCTCAAGGACCTGTCGCTCGAACAACCCAACTCGCCCGCGATCCTGCTGGAGCAGACGCAGCCCACCGTCGACATCCAGCTCGGCGTGGACGCCCAGCCCGTGGCCGACGGCATCTTCGAGATCACCGTGTCGGCCACCGTGCAGACCAAGATCGAAGACCGCACCGTGTTCCTGGTCGAAGCCAAGCAAGCCGGCATCTTCGAGATCCGCAACCTGCCGGAAGACCAGATGGGCCCGATCCTGGGCATCGCCTGCCCGCAGATCGTCTACCCGTACCTGCGCGGCAACGTCGCCGACGTGATCCAGCGCGGCGGCTTCCCGCCCGTGCACCTGGCCGAAATCAACTTCCAGGCCATGTACGAGCAGCAGCAAGCCCAGGCCGCCGGCCAGGCTGCCCCCACCCTGGCCCAGTAAACCGGCCGCACGACGCCGCCAGCGCACGATGAAGATCTGCGTTCATGGCGCCGGTGCCTGGGGCACGGCCGTCGCAGTCAACGCGGCGGCCCGCCACGAGGTCACCCTCTGGGCGCGCGACGCCGCCCAGGCCGACGCCATGTCGGCCGCGCGTGAAAACACCCGCTACCTTCCCGGGCTGGCCCTGCCGGCCTCGCTGGCCGTGCGCGCGGGCGACATCGCCCAGGCGCAGGCCGGGGCCGACCTCGTCATCGTGGCCACGCCCATGGCCGCCCTGCGCGAACAGCTGATCGCCCTGCGCGGCACCAGCGCCCAGGTGGCGTGGCTGTGCAAGGGTGTCGAGCCCGCGCTCGATGCCTCTCCCACCGCCTACGGCCTGCTCGCCCATGAGATCTGGGTCCAGGTCGCCCCTGAATTGAAGGCAGGCGTGCTCAGCGGCCCCAGCTTTGCGCAGGAGGTCGCCGAAGGGCGCCCGACCGCGCTGGTGGCCGCCAGCCCGCACGCCGGCGTGCGCGATGCGCTGGTCGACGCCTTCCATGGCCCGGCCCTGCGCGTGTACGCCAACGACGACATCGTCGGCGTCGAAGTCGGCGGCGCCGTCAAGAACGTGCTCGCCATCGCCACCGGGCTGTGCGACGGCCTCGCGCTCGGGCTCAACGCCCGCGCGGCGCTGATCACCCGCGGCCTGGCCGAAATGACCCGTTTCGGCTTGGCGCTCGGCGCCCGCGCCGACACCTTCATGGGCCTGTCGGGCCTGGGCGACCTCGTGCTGACCGCCACCGGCGACCTGTCGCGCAACCGCAAGGTCGGGCTGCTGCTGGCCCAGGGCCGCACGCTCGCGCAGGCCGTCGATTCGCTGGGCCACGTGGCCGAGGGCGTGTACTGCGCCCGCACCGTGGTGCAGCGCGCGCGCGGCCTGGGCATCGAGATGCCCATCGCCGAAGGCGTGGTCGCGCTGCTCGACGGCCAGGTGAGCCCGCGCGACGCCGTCGCGGCGCTGACCGGGCGCGACCCGGTGCCGGAATCGGTGCAAGCCGGTTCGGCTCCCCGCCACTCCTCCTGAAAAATTAGAGATTCCAGAGACATGAGCCCTCGCTTTGATTTCTCGGCGTCGGCCGTCGCCGCGCTGGCCGAGTCCGACGTCGCCCGCGCCCTGCAGGAAGACGTCGCCGACGGCGACCTGACCGCCTCGCTGGTCGACGCCTCCCGCACCGCCCATGCCCGCGTGCTCGCACGCGAAACCGCCGTGGTGTGCGGCGCGCCCTGGGTCGAGGCCACCGTGCGGCGGCTCGATCCACAGGCGCGCATCACCTGGCTGTGCGGCGAGGGCCAGCGCTGCGCCGCCGACCAGCCCGTGCTCGAAATCGAAGGCGGCGCCCGCGCGCTGCTGACGGCCGAGCGCACCGCGCTCAACTTCCTGCAGCTGCTGAGCGCCGTCGCCACCAAGACCGCGCTGTATGCCGACGCCGTGAAGGGCACCCGTGCCCGCATCGTCGACACCCGCAAGACCCTGCCGGGCCTGCGCCTGGCGCAGAAGTACGCGGTGCGCACGGGCGGCGGGCTGAACCACCGCATCGGCCTGTACGACGCGGTGCTCATCAAGGAAAACCACATCGCCGCGGCCGGTGGCGTGGCCGCCGCCCTGCGCGCGGTGGCGCCCGTGGCCGCGCAGGCCGCCTTTGTCGAGGTCGAGGTCGAGACCCTGGCCCAGCTGCAGGAAGCGCTGGACGCCGGCGCCCGCATGGTGCTGCTCGACAACATGGACCTGCCCACGCTGCGCGAGGCCGTGCGCCTGAACGACGCCGTGGGCGACGATCGCAAGGCCGTGCTCGAGATTTCGGGCGGCGTCACGCTCGACGGCCTGCGCGCCCTGGCCGAGACCGGTGTCGACCGGATCTCGATCGGCGCGTTGACCAAGGACGTGAAGGCCATCGACTACTCGATGCGCTTCCTGAACCACTGAACCGCCATGACGACCGCTTCCGTCATCGATGTCGACTACGAACAGCCCGCGCAAGGCGCGGTCTGCGACACGCGCCACGCCTGGGCCCGCGTGCCCCCCGAGCCTTCGCCCGATGAACGCGTCGCGCTGAAGGACCGCATCCGCCGCCTGCTGCGCGAGCGCAACGCGGTGATGGTGTCGCACTTCTACGTGCACCCCGACCTGCAGGACCTGGCCGAGGAGACCGGCGGCATCGTGAGCGATTCGCTCGAGATGGCGCGCTTCGGCCGCGACCACGCCGCCACCACGCTGGTGGTGTCGGGCGTGCGCTTCATGGGCGAGACCTCGAAGATCCTCTCGCCCGAAAAGCGCGTGCTGATGCCCGACCTGGACGCCAACTGCTCGCTCGACCTGGGCTGCCCGGTCGACGCCTTCAGCGCCTTCTGCGACGAGCATCCCGACCGCACCGTGGTGGTCTACGCCAACACCAGCGCGGCCGTGAAGGCGCGTGCCGACTGGCTCGTCACTTCCAGCTGCGCGCTCGACGTGGTGAACGCATTGCATGCGGCCGGCCAGAAGATCCTCTGGGGCCCAGACCGCCACCTGGGCGACTACATCCGCCGCCAGACCGGCGCCGACATGGTCAGCTGGAACGGCGCGTGCATCGTGCACGACGAATTCAAGGCGCTCGAACTCGAGCTGCTCATGAAAGAACACCCGAAGGCCAAGGTGCTGGTGCACCCCGAGTCGCCCTCGGATGTGATCGCGCTGGCGCATGCGGTGGGGTCCACCTCGGCGATCCTGAACGCGGCGCAGCGCTTCGACGCGACCGAGTTCATCGTCGCGACCGACACCGGCATGCTGCACAAGCTGCGCACGCTGAACCCCGGCAAGACCTTCATCGAAGCGCCCACGGCGGGCAACGGCGGCACCTGCAAGAGCTGCGCGCACTGCCCGTGGATGGCGATGAACGGGCTGGTCGAACTGGCGAATGCGCTGGAAACCGGCGCGGGTGAGATCCACGTCGATCCGGCACTGGGCGTGCGCGCGCGCGTGCCGATCGATCGCATGCTGGCGTTCACCGCCGGACTGAAGAACGGCCAGACGCCGGGCAGCCTGGTGGCCGGCATCGGCGCGGCCTGACCGACAGCGGCTAGAACTCCACCGTACAGCTGTCGCCGAGCGCCTCGCGCCACACGCGCACGCGCGCCAGCGACGGCCGCAGGTCGGGCAGCGCGTCGGCGATGAACACGCACAGGTTTTCCAGCGTCGGCGGATGCAGCCCCGGCACGTCGTCCAGCAGGTGGTGGTCGAGCTGCTCGCGCACGTCCTCGAGCCGGCGGCGCAGCAGGCCCAGGTCGATCACCATGCCCGTCACCGGGTCGCGCTCGCCCGCCAGCCACACCTCCGCGTGATACGTGTGGCCGTGAATACGGCGGCTGCCTTCGACCTCGATCTCGCGTTTGAGCGTGTGGGCGGCGTCGAAGAAGAAGCGTTGGCTGATGGTGAAGCGCATCGTCAAAAAAGAAACTCGAAACTAAAAAGGGGCCGCTGCGTCAGCGGATGCCCGTGATCTTGTGGGTCTGCACGCTCAGGCGCCACACCGGCTGCTTCATGCATTCGGCGATGCACAGCTCGGTGTTGGCGAGCCGGTCGGGCCCGTCCATCGGCTGCAGGAAGCGGTGCGTGAATTCGCCGGTGCGTGCCATCGCATCGAGGTCAATGCCGGCTTGCGGCCACACCAGCTTCAGCTCCTGGCCGCGCTGCTGCACCCACGGCGCGCCAGCCTTGGGGCTGATGCACAGCCAGTCGATGCCGGCGGGCGCGACGACCGTGCCATTGCTCTCGACCGCGATGCGGAAGTGCCGCGTGTGCAGCGCGTCGACCAGCGCCGCATCGACCTGCAGCAGCGGCTCGCCGCCCGTGAGCACGACCAGCCGGTGCGCGGTGTCGCCGGCGGGCCATTGCGCAGCGATGGTGTCGGCGAGCTGGTCGGCGCTCTTGAACTTGCCGCCCAGCGTGCCGTCGGTGCCGACGAAGTCGGTGTCGCAGAAACGGCAGACGGCCGTGTCGCGGTCTTCCTCGCGGCCGGTCCAGAGGTTGCAGCCGGCGAAGCGGCAGAACACGGCCGGCATGCCGGCCTGGCCGCCTTCGCCCTGCAGCGTGTAGAAGATTTCCTTGACGCTGTAGGTCATGTGGCGAGCGGCGTGTCGATTTCGAGGTTGTCGATGAGCCGCGTGCTGCCCAGCCGCGCGGCGGCCAGGGCCACGAGCGCATCGCCGGGTTGCGGCGCCTGCAGGTCGGCGCGGCGGCGCAGCACCACGTAGTCGGGCTGCCAGCCGCGCTGCGCGAGCGACTGCATGGCACGCGCCTCGAGGGCGGCCACGTCGCGCTCGCCGGCGCGCACGGCCTCGGCCATGGCCCGCAGCGCCTGCGACAGCTGCACGGCCTCGGCGCGCTCGGTGGCGCTCAGGTAGCCGTTGCGCGAGGAGAGCGCCAGGCCGTCGTCGGCGCGGAAGGTCTCGCCGCCGACGATCTCGATGGGCAGCGCGAACTGCCGCACCATGTGGCGGATCATCATGAGCTGCTGGTAGTCCTTCTTGCCGAACACGGCCACGCGCGGCTGCACGCACTGGAACAGCTTCATCACCACCGTGCACACGCCGATGAAGAAGCCCGGGCGAAAGTGCCCTTCGAGCAGGTCGGCCAGCGCCGGGTCGGGGTGCACCTTGCAGGTCTGGGGCTCGGGGTAGAGCGCCTTCTCGTCGGGCGCGAACAGCACGTCGCAGCCGGCGGCGCGCAGCTTCTCGCAGTCGCTGTCCCAGGTGCGCGGGTAGGTGTCGAAGTCTTCGTGCGGCAGGAACTGCAGGCGGTTCACGAAGATGCTCGCCACGGTGGCGTCGCCCAGCGGCTTGGCCTGGCGCACGAGCGCGAGGTGGCCCTCGTGCAGGTTGCCCATGGTGGGCACGAAGGCGGGGCGCTGGCTGGAAGACAGGTGCTGGCGCAGTTCGTCGATGGTCTTGGCGATGTACATGGTCGGTGTCCTTCTGTGCTTACCAGGCGTGGAGCCGGTCGTCGGGGAAGCTGCCGTTCTTCACGGCCTGCACGTAGGCCTGCAGCGCGGGCAGCACGCCCGGCGCATCGGCCATGAAGTTGCGCACGAACTTCGGCATCTTCCCGAGGTTGATGCCCAGCATGTCGTGCAGCACGAGCACCTGGCCCGCGGTGGCCTTGCCGGCGCCGATGCCGATGGTGGCGCAGTGTTTCAGCTCCGTGGTGAGTTCGGCGGCCAGCGCGGCCGGCACCATCTCGAGCACCAGCATGGCGGCGCCCGCGTCCTGCAGCGCGTGGGCCTGCTGCTTGAGCAGCGCGCCGGCGGTGTCGCCCTTGCCCTGCACGCGGTAGCCGCCGAGCGCGTGCACGGTCTGCGGCGTCAGGCCCAGGTGGGCGCACACGGGAATGCCGCGCTCGACCAGGAAGCGCACGGTCTCGGTGGTCCAGCCGCCGCCTTCGAGCTTGACCATGTGCGCGCCGGCCTGCATCAGCACGGTGGCGCTACGAAGAGCCTGCTCGCGCGATTCTTGATAACTGCCGAAGGGCAGGTCGGCGATGAGCCAGGTCGTGCCCTGCACGCGGCGCAGGCCGCGCGAGACGCTGTCGGTGTGATAGCGCATGGCTTCCAGGCTCACGCCCACGGTGCTGTTCAGGCCCTGGCAGACCATGCCCAGCGAGTCGCCGACCAGCAGGCAATCGATGCCGGCCGCGTCGGCCATGGCCGCAAAGGTGGCGTCGTAGGCGGTGAGCATGGCGATCTTCTCGCCGCGCGCATGCATGTCGGCCAGCCGCGGCAGGCTCACGGGCTTGCGCTGCGCCAGGGGCGAGGCGGGCGGCAGCGTGCCGTAGGGCGAGGCGGGCGGGGCTTCGGACGGTGGGGTGGGGGGGGTAGGGGTGTTCGACATGGTTGGCTTTCTCCCTGCGGGCGTCGGTGGCCGGGCATCCTGAGGGTGATCGAAAGGTGACGAAGGGTGGGCTCAGTCGACCGGCGGCACCAGCACGGTGGGTGCGGTGGGCTCGGCCAGCGAAGGGTAATCGCGACTGAAATGCAGGCCACGGCTCTCGTGGCGGGCCTGCGCGGAACGCACGATCAGCTCGGCCACCTGCACCAGGTTGCGCAGCTCGAGCAGGTCGCGCGTGACGTGGAAGTTCGCGTAGAACTCCTGGATCTCGGCCTGCAGCAGCGCGATGCGATGGCTCGCACGCTCCAGGCGCTTGTTGGTGCGCACGATGCCGACGTAGTCCCACATGAAGCGGCGCAGCTCGTCCCAGTTGTGGGAGATGACCACGGCTTCGTCGGCGTCGGTGACGCGGCTTTCGTCCCAGGCGGGCAGCGCGGCGCGTTCGCGCGACGGCGCTTGCGCAATGGCGTTGGCCGCGGCGCGCGCGAACACCATGCACTCGACCAGCGAGTTGCTGGCCAGCCGGTTGGCGCCGTGCAGGCCGGTGCAGGCGGTTTCGCCGATGGCATACAGGCCCGGGATGTCGGTGCGACCGGCTAGGTCGCTGAGCACGCCGCCGCAGGTGTAGTGCGCGGCGGGCACCACGGGAATCGGCTCGCGCGTGATGTCGATGCCCAGCTCCAGGCAGCGCGCCAGGATGTTGGGGAAGTGTTCCTTCAGGAACGCGGGCGGTTGGTGCGAGATGTCGAGGTACACGCAGTCCAGGCCGTGCTTCTTCATCTCGAAGTCGATGGCGCGGGCCACCACGTCGCGCGGCGCGAGTTCGGCGCGCTCGTCGTGCTTCGGCATGAAGCGCGTGCCGTCGGGCAACTTGAGCAGGCCGCCTTCGCCGCGCACCGCCTCGCTGATCAGGAACGACTTGGCGTGCGGGTGGTACAGGCAGGTCGGGTGGAACTGGATGAACTCCAGGTTCGACACCCGGCAGCCCGCGCGCCAGGCGGCGGCAATGCCGTCGCCGGTGGCGGTGTCGGGGTTGGTGGTGTACAGGTACACCTTGCCCGCGCCGCCGGTCGCCAGGATGGTGTGCGGCGCGCGGAAGGCCAGCACCTCGTCGGTCTCGTCGTCCAGCGCGTACAGGCCCTGGCAGGACGGATCGGCCAGCCCGAGCTTGGTGCCGGTGACCAGGTCGACCAGCGTGTGGTGCTCGAACAGCGTGATGTTGGGCGTGCGGCGCACGCGCTCGATCAGCACCTGCTGCACGGCCGCGCCGGTGGCGTCGGTCACGTGCACGATGCGGCGCTGGCTGTGGCCGCCTTCGCGCGTCAGGTGCAGGTCGCCGCCTTCTTCCGAAAAGGGCACGCCCAGTTCGCGCAGCCAGCCGATGGCCTGCGGCGCGCCCTCGACCACGAAGCGCGTGGCCTCGGGGTCGCACAGGCCGGCGCCGGCGACCAGCGTGTCTTCCACGTGGGCGTCGAAGCTGTCGCCCGCCGCCAGCACGGCCGCGATGCCGCCCTGAGCCCAGGCGCTGGAGCCGTCGTTCAGCGCGCGCTTGGTGAGCACGGCCACGCGGTGCGTGGGGGCCAGGTGCAGCGCGGCGGAGAGGCCTGCGAGGCCGCTGCCGACAATGAGGACGTCGAAGTCGCGAACGGCGGAAGTCACAGGCGTGGGAACCGGTTGGGTCAGGCCGGCGAGTAGGCCAGTCGGACGTAGATGGGGGCGAAGGCCTCGGCCTGCGTGATGTCGATCAGCGTTTCTTTCGCGAGCTCGAGCATCGCGATGAAGGTGACGATGAGCACCGGCACGCCGCGCGAGACGTCGAAGAGCTTCTCGAACTCGACGAAACGCTGGCCCTGCAGGTGGCGCAGCACGATGCTCATGTGCTCGCGCACGTTGAGTTCTTCGCGCGAGATCTTGTGGTGCTGCACGAGCTTGGCGCGCTTCATGATGTCGGCCCAGGCGTCGCGCAGCTCGACCACGTCGACGTCGGGAAAGCGCGGCTTGATCGACTGCTCGATATAGACCTGGGCCTTCCAGAAATCGCGCCCGTAGGTCGGCAGCGCGCTGATGGCGGCGGCCTGCAGCTTGGTCTGCTCGTACTCCATGAGCCGTCGAACCAGCTCGGCGCGCGGGTCTTCGGCCTCTTCGCCGTCGGCCACCTTCTTGGGCGGCAGCAGCATGCGCGACTTGATCTCGATCAGCATCGCGGCCATCAGCAGGTACTCGGCCGCGAGCTCGAGGTTGGTCTGGCGGATCTCGTCGACGTAGCTCAGGTACTGCCGCGTCAGGCCCGCCATCGGGATGTCGAGGATGTTGAAGTTCTGCTTGCGGATCAGGTACAGCAACAGGTCCAGCGGGCCCTCGAAGGCCTCCAGGAAAACCTGCAGCGCCTCGGGCGGGATGTACAGGTCCTTCGGCATCGCGAACAGCGGCTCGCCGTAGAGCCGGGCCAGGGCGACCTGGTCGACGACCTCGGGCATGCTGGCCACGATCGTGCCGTTGTCCTCGTCTGCGCTCATGAGGAGGTTGCTATCAACTTAATAGCTGTGCGCGCAGGCTGGGCGGCGGGATGCCGGGTGGGCACCATTCACTTGGGTTGGGTCTGGTAGACGTACGGCTGCATCGGCACGCGCGCTTCGCTGTACTCCTCGAGCAGGCTGCGGTCGAGGTGCTTGTCCCACAGCAGGGCGCGGCCGGCGCGCTGTTCGGCCTCGAGCGTCGGCTTCTTTTGCTTCATCTCCTCGATGAAGTTCGTGATCTCGGAGGTGTAGTGGGGGCGGCGGAAGATGGACATAGACTGGACCTTTATCGCTCGAATTTTACCGGGGACGGCATGCAACGATTTCAGAAGGGCCGGATCGGCCTCGTGGCAGGACTGCTGGCGGCGCTGATCGGGCTCGCGGGCTGCGATCCGCAGCGCATCAGCGAACTCGAAGAAGGCGTCTCGACCGAGGCCGACGTGCGTGCGCGTTTCGGCGAACCCGAGAACGTCTGGGACGTGCCCAACGGCCGCGTGCTGGAGTTCAACCGCCAGCCGCAGGGCCAGAAGAACTACATGATCACCATCGGCGCCGACGGCAAGATGAGCGCGCTGCGCCAGGTGCTCACGCCCGAGAACTTCGCCAAGGTGCAGCCCGGCATGATGATGGAAGACCTGCGCAAGCTGCTGGGCAAGCCGGCCAAGGTCACGCCCTATGCGCTCAAGCGCGAAACCGAATGGGAATGGCGCTGGGTGCAACCACCGAATTCGTCGATGGTCTTCACCGCCACGCTGAACGACGACCAGCGCGTGGTGCGCAGCGGGTCGTCGCCTGATCGGGGCACCGAGGCGCCGTAACGCGGCGATCAGGCGCCGTGCGACGCGCCGGGCTGGCCCGTCGTCAATTCCTCGGCAAAGCCCGAGCGCTCCAGCACCTCGAGCGGCTGCGGCTGCAGCGACTCGATGCGCAGCAGCCCGTCGCGCGCCAGCACCGCCCGGTGCAGCTGCCGCAGCGCATCGACGCCGGTGGCGTCGATGTAGATCAGGTGCGTGGCGTCCAGCACCAGCGTCATGCCGCGCGGCGCGCGCTCCGCGGCGTTCACTGCTTCGTCGAGCTTGGCCGCTGCGCCGAAGAACATCGCGCCGTACAGCCGGTAGGTGAGCACCGGCGGCTGCAGCGTCACCAGCTCGACGCTGAACAGCCCGCTCATGCGCCGGATGAAGAGCGCGCACGCCAGCACGATGCCCACCTGCACCGCCACCGTGAGGTCGAACACCACCGTGAGGAAGAAGGTGCCGAGCATCAGCAGGCGGTAGTGGCGGCTGAAGTGGCGCAGCTGGCCGGGTGTGAACTCGCGCCATTCGCCCATGTTCAGCCCCACGAACACCAGGATGCCCGCCAGCACCGCGAGCGGCACATGGCGCGCCAGCGGCGCTGCCAGCAGCACCACGACCAGCAGCGTGACCGCATGCACGATGCCCGCAATGGGCGAGCTGCCGCCGGAGCGGATGTTGGTCACGGTGCGCGCGATGGTGCCTGTGGCCGGCATGCCGCCGAAGAAGGGCGTGACCAGGTTGGCGATGCCCTGCGCCATCAGCTCCTGGTTGGGGTCGTGGCGCGGCTGGCCGCTGACCTGGTCGGCCACGCGCGCGCACAGCAGCGACTCGATGGCGCCGAGCAGCGCGATGGTCAGCGTCGGCGTCACCAGCTGCTTGACGGTCTCCCACGAGAAATCGGGCAGCGCGAAGGCCGGCACGCCCTCGGGAATGCCGCCGAAGCGCGTGCCGATGGTCTCCACCGGCAGCGCGAAGCCCCACGACACCAGCGTGAGCGACACCAGCGCGACGATCGGCCCCGGGATGCGCCCGACGATCTGCACCGGGCGCGTCTGCACCCAGCGTCCGCCCACGCGCTGCACCGCACGCGCCAGCGCCGAGTCGCCGCGAAACAGCCGCGACCACGCCAACAGCCCGAGCACGCAGGCCAGCCCGAGCGCGAAGGCGTGCGGGTTGAAGGTGTCCAGCCGCAGCGCCATCGCGTGCAGCTGCGAGAACACGTCGGCCGGCATGCGCTCCACCGTGAGGCCCAGGAGGTCTTTCAGCTGCGACAGCAGGATCAGCACCGCGATGCCGTTGGTGAAGCCCACCACGATCGACAGCGGCACGAAGCGCACCAGCCGCCCGAGCCCGAACAGCCCCGCCATGAACAGCAGCACGCCCGCGCAGGCGGTGGCGATCAGCAGGTTGGCCACGCCGTAGCGCTCGACGATGCCGTAGACGATCACGATGAAGGCGCCCGCCGGGCCGCCGATCTGCACGGCCGAGCCGCCCAGCAGCGAGATCAGGAAGCCCGCGATGATCGCCGTCCAGATGCCGGCCTCGGGCTTGAGCCCCGAGGCGATGGCAAAGGCCATGGCCAGCGGCAGCGCCACGATGCCCACCGTGGCGCCCGCGCCGAGGTCCCCCAGGAACCGCCCCCGGTCGTAGCCGGCCATCGTGTCCAGCAGGCGGGGGCGAAAGCGGGTGAGGTTCAGCGGCGACGACATGTGCGGTCATTGTGGCCCGGCCGTCGCGGCGGCCCCGCGATTTCCCGGCGGTGAGTACTTTCAGTCAGCTTATCGGCGGCGAGGCTGAAAGATACATTTTTGACGTTTAGAAACAAACGTCAATGAGGTCGCCCATGCACATCCTGCTCGTCGCGAGTGCGTTCAACAGCCTCACGCAGCGCGTGCTGGCCGAGCTCCAGGACCGGGGCCACACCGCAGGCATCGTGCTGGCGCTCGGCGACGACGAGGCGCTGCGTGAAGCGGTGCGCCAGCACGCGCCGGCGCTCGTCATCGCGCCGATGCTGACCACGGCGATCCCCGAGGACGTCTGGCGCGCCCACATCTGCCTCATCGTGCACCCGGGCCCGCCCGGCGACCGGGGCCCGTCCTCGCTCGACCGGACGCTGCAGGGCGGCGTCGACAGCTGGGGCGTCACCGTGCTCGAAGCCGTGGCCGAGATGGACGCGGGCGATGTCTGGGCCTGGTCGCCGCTGAAGGTGCCGCCGCAGGCCGGCAAGAGCGACCTGTACCGCGGCGAGGTGGCCGATGCCGCCGTCGACGCCGTGCTGCTGGCCGTCGAGCGCTTCGCCTCGGGCACCTACAAGCCGAAGCGGCAGAAGGCGGCCGACCTCGCCGCCGGCTGGCGGCCCTTCATGAAGCAGGCCGAGCGCCGCATCGACTGGGCCACGCAGACCACCGAATCGGTGCTGCGGCAGCTGCGCGCAGCCGATTCGCAGCCCGGCGTGCTCGACGAGCTGCTGGGTGCGCCGTGGTACCTGCACGGCGGCCATGCCGAGGACGAACTGCGCGGCACGCCCGGCGAACTGATCGCCACCCGCGCCGGCGCCGTCTGCCGCGCCACCGTCGACGGCGCGGTCTGGCTCACCCAGCTGCGGCCCTGGCGCGAGCCGGGTTCCGGTTTGCCGAGCTACAAGCTGCCGGCCGTCGAGGCGCTGGGCGCGCGGCTGCCCGCCGGCCTGCCCGAGGTGGCCGCGCCGCTCGAGTTGCCCGCTGGCCGCCGCACCTGGACCGACATGCGTTACAGCGAGCACGGCGCTGTCGGCGTGCTGAACTTCTCGTTCGCGGGCGGGGCCATGAGCACCGCGCAATGCCGGCGTCTGCTGGCGGCTTACCGCTTCGCCAGCACCCGCCCAACGTCGGTGCTGGTGCTCGGCGGGCTGCGCGACTTCTTCTCCAACGGCATCCACCTGAACGTGATCGAGGCGGCGGCCGATCCGGCCGAGGAGTCGTGGGCCAACATCCACGCGATGAACGACCTGGTCGAGGCCGTGCTCACCACCACCGACCGCCTCACCGTGGCCGCGCTGGGCGGCAATGCCGCGGCCGGCGGCGTGATGCTCGCGCTCGCGGCCGACGAGGTGTGGTGCCGCGACGGCGTAGTGCTCAACCCGCACTACAAACTCATGGGCCTGCATGGCTCCGAGTACTGGACCTACAGCCTGCCGCGCCGCGTGGGCGCCGACGAGGCCGCGCGGCTCACGCAATCGGCGCTGCCCGTGAGCGCCAAGCGCGCGGTGGCGCTGGGCCTGGCGCAGCGCGTGCTGCAGGCCGCGCCGGAAGAGCTGGGTGACGAGGTCGGCCGGCTGGCCGCGCAACTGGCGGCATCGCCGGACCTGGCCGCGCGCCTGGCGGACAAGCAGGCGGCGCGTGTGCGCGACGAGGCGGTCAAGCCGCTGCAGGCGTATCGCGACGAGGAGCTGGCGCACATGCGGCGCAATTTCTTCGATCCCGCCGAGCCGCACGCGGCGCTGCGTTCGGCCTTCGTGCGCAAGGAAAAGGCACAGCACACGCCCGCGCACCTCGCGGCGCTGGGCTTGCCGCGCTGAACGGCCCTCAGTCCTTGCTGTCGGGAATCACCGCGTCGGCCGCCGCGCCCACGGCCTTGCCGGTGATGCGCGCGGTGCCGATGGCGGCATCGGCCGCGAGGCCGACTGCGCCGGCGCCCACGCTCACGGCCGTGCTCGCGACGCTGACCACCGCGCAGCCGCTCAGCAGCAGCGCACTCGCGAGGCCGAGCGCGGAAAGGACGAGGGGGCGGAGGCGGTCACTGCGTTGCATGGGCGGATTCTGCACCCGCAGCGCTGGATCGGGCGAGCGACGCCAGGATCGCCTCGCGGTCCTGGTCCAGCCGTGGCGGTTGCCGCCGCACCTGCGTGCGCAGCCCGCCGACGTGCACCGGGTTGCCCGCCACCGTGAGCGGCTGACCGCCCTGCGTGCGCACCTGCACCAGCATCTCGCGCGCCTGCACCTGCGGGTCGTTCACCACTGCGGCCACGTCGTTGTACTCGCCGGTGGGGATGTTGTGCTGCATCAGCAGCGCCTGCCAGTGCGCGCAGGGCGCGGTCGACAGGCGCTCTTCGAGCAGTTGCTTGAGCGCCTCGTGGTGCTGGCAGCGCGCCGGGTTGGTGGCAAAGCGCGCGTCCCCGGCGAGCGCGGGCAGCTCGAGGGCAGTGCACAGGCGCTGGAACAGCGTGTCGTTGCCTGCCGCGATCACGAACCAGCCGTCGGCCGCGCGGAACACGTCGAAGGGCGTGATCGACGGATGCCGCGAGCCGATCGGCCCCGGCGCGCGGCCCTCGGCCTCCATGCGCGAGATCGCGTTCTCGAGCAGCGCGACCTGGCAGTCGAGCATGGCCACGTCGACCCGGTCCCCCAGCCCGGTGCGTCCGCGCTGCAGCAGCGCGGCCTGCGTGCCGACGGCCGCGTACAGCCCGGCGCCGAGGTCGCCGATCGACACGCCCACGCGCGTCGGCGGCGCGCCCGGGTGGCCGGTGAGGCTCATGATGCCGCCCATCGCCTGCACCACCATGTCGTAGGCGGGGCGCCTGCTGTAGGGCCCGGTCTGGCCGAAACCCGAGACCGAGGTGAACACCAGTTTCGGAAAACGCGCGTGCAGCGTCGGCCAGTCGTAGCCCAGCTTTTCCATCGTGCCGGGCCGGAAGTTCTCGACCAGCACGTCGGCCGTGGCCAGCAGCTGCTCGAAGACCGCGCGGTCGGCCGGCGCCTTCAGGTCGAGCGCGATCGACTCCTTGTTGCGATTGACCGACATGAAGTAAGCCGAGTCGCCCTCGACGAAGGGGCCGATCTGCCGCGCGTCGTCGCCCAGGCCGGGTTGCTCCACCTTGATGACGCGCGCGCCCAGGTCGGCGAGCAGCAGCGTGCAGTACGGGCCCGCGAGCACGCGCGTGAGGTCGATGACGGTGAAGCCCTGCAGCGGGCCTGCCTTGGGTGCGTGCGCGGTCATTCGACGCTCGCGCCCGAGCGCTCGGTGAGTTCCTTCGACTTCGCGCCTTCGGCCAAGGCCCAGGCACGGAATTCGGCGAGCGACTTCGACGGCGCCGACTCGTTGCCCGACTTCTCCATCCGCGCCTTGACCTCGGGGTCGTTCAGCGCCGCCACGCTGGCGTCGAACAGCTTCTGAGCCACCTCCGGCGGCAGGCCGGCCGGGCCGAAGAGGCCGAACCAGAAGGTGTAGTCGTAGCCTTTCACGCCGGCCTCGGCCACGCTGGGCACGTCGGGAAAGAGCGGCGAGCGCTGGCCCGAGGTGACGGCCAGCACGCGCAGCTTCTGGCCCTGCGCCATCGGCAGCACCGAGGGCGGCGTGCCGAAGGTGAGCTGCACGTCGCCCGCGGCCACGGCCTGGATCGACGGCGCGCCGCCCTTGTACGGCACGTGCAGCATCTGCACGCCGGCCGCCTTCTCGAACGAGAGGCCCGCCAGGTGCGTCACCACGCCGGCGCCCGACGACGAGTACGCCAGCTTGCCGGGGTTCTGCCGTGCCTCGGCGATCAGCGCCTGCACGGTCTTGGCGCTCACGTCCTTGTTCACCGCGAGCAGCATCGGCGCGGAACTCCAGCGCGAGATCGGCACGAAGCTCCTGGCGCCGTCGTACTTCACGCTCTTGTAGAGCAGCTTGTCGCTGCCGTAGAGGTTGGCGCTGCCCAGCAGCAGCGTGTAGCCGTCGGGCGCGGCGCGCGCGACCTGGTCCGACGCGATGGTGGTGCCGGCGCCCGGCTTGTTGTCGATGACGATCGGCTGGCCGAGCAGCTTGCCCAGCTTGTCGCCGACGATGCGTGCCACCGTGTCGGCGCCGCCGCCGGCGGGGAAGCCCACCAGCAACGTGATCGGGCGCGAGGGGTAGGTGTCGGCCAGTGCGCCGGCCGAGGCCAGCAGCGCGGCGGCGGCGAACGAGAGGGCTCGCAGTTCTTGCTTCATGGGTTTGTCTCCTGGGTCTTGTGTAGGGAAGGGCGGGCGCGCTCAGCGGCCCTGGAACACCGGCGTGCGCTTCTCGCGCCAGGCCCGGCCGCCCTCGGCGAGGTCTTCGGAGGCGACGGTGCGCTGCACCTCGCGCGAGATCGCGGCCGCGTCGGCGGTGCCGCGCGCGATCT
The DNA here is from genome assembly GCF_059419205.1 of Variovorax sp. GW821-FHT06D12. Taxonomy (NCBI): domain Bacteria; kingdom Pseudomonadati; phylum Pseudomonadota; class Betaproteobacteria; order Burkholderiales; family Comamonadaceae; genus Variovorax; species Variovorax sp. GW821-FHT06D12. The sequence goes on from NZ_JBWKRI010000003.1 coordinate 160,556, forward strand.
GGTTCAGGTGCTTCTTCATGCCCAGCAGCGCCAGCGGCGCCATGCCGGCGAGCACGGTGCGCAGGCGCTGCACCTCGGCGTCGAGCGCGGCGGCGTCGTTGACCAGCTGCGTGAGAAAGCCGCAGTCGCGCATGGCGGCGCCGTCGAGCTTCTCGGCGGTGAGGAAGAGGCGCTTGGCCGTGTCCAGCCCCAGCCGCGACACGTAGCGTTCCATGCCGCTCTGGTAGTAGTGCAGGCCGAGCCGCGCGGCCGGCATGAACATCTCGGCGCTGCGGGCGCCCACGCGGAAGTCGCAGGCCAGCACGAGGTCTGTCGCGCCGCCGTAGACGCCGCCATGCACCGCCGCGATGGTGACGGCGCGGCAGTTTTCGAACACATCGACCATCTCGCCGAAGCTGCGGCCCTCGGTCTGGCTCTGGGTGGCCACCTCTGATATATCAAACCCGCTGCAGAAGTACTTGCCCTCGGCGCGCAGGACGAGCACCAGCACCTCGGGCGTGCGGTTCACTGTGTCCACATGCTGGATCAGCACGGGAAGATCGTCCGGCGTGAGCTTGTTGGCGGCCTGGGGACGGTGCAGCGTCAGGTAGGCCACGTGGCCGTCGATCGCGAGGGTGGGAGACATTGATGTACCAAACAGATGAATTGATATATCTGTAAGGTTAGCTAATATCCAGATCGCCATGCAACCCGCGAAAACCCTCGACACCCACAGCCTGCAGGACCGCATCCGCGCCCGGCTCGAACAAGACATCCTGGGCGGCGTGCTGTCGCCCGGCATGGCCATCGACGAAAAGGCCCTGGCCCTGAGCTTCAACACCTCGCGCACGCCGGTGCGCGAGGCGCTGCTGCTGCTCAGTGCGCGCGGGCTGGTCGACATCGTTCCGCGCACCGGCATCTACGTGCGCCAGCTGCGGGCGAACGAACTGGTGGCGATGATGGAAGCGCTCGGCGAGCTCGAAGGCGTGCTGGCGCGCCTGGCCGCGCTGCGCATCGGCCCGGCGCTGCGCGAGGAGTTGCTGCGCGCACTGGCCGGCACCGCCGCGCAGGCGCAGGCGGACGACGCCGAGGCCTACCAGCAGGCCAACGCCGTGCTGCACGACGTGATCTACCGCGCCAGCGGCAACCCCTTCATCGTGGAGCAGGCGCAGACCGTGCGGCTGCGCATCTCGGCCTACCGTGGGCGGATGTTCGAGAAGCCCGGCCGGCTCGCCGCTTCACAGCGGGAGCACGAACGGGTGGTCGAGTGGATTCTCAAAGGCCACGCGGACAACGCCGCGGAGGCGATGCGCGACCACATCTCGGTGGGCGGCAAGGTGTTCGCCGACCTCGTGTTGAACAACAAGTTCGGCTAGTTCTTCTTTGCGTGGTCGGGTCAGCGCACGCGCATGCCCGGCGTCGCGCCCGCCCAGGGCTCGAGCACGTGGATGCCCGGGTGGGCCTTTTCGTCGCCGTGGCTCGCGGCCAGCACCATGCCTTCGCTGACGCCGAACTTCATCTTGCGCGGCGCGAGGTTGGCGACCAGCACCGTGAGCTTGCCCACGAGCTGCTCCGGTTGGTAGGCCGAGGCGATGCCGCTGAACACGTTGCGCGTCTTGCCTTCGCCCGCGTCGAGCGTCAGGCGCAGCAGCTTGGTCGAGCCCTCGACCTTCTCGCAGGCCACGATCTTCGCGATGCGCAGGTCGATCTTCGCGAAGTCGTCGATGGTGATGGTCGGCGCGATGGCTTCGCCGCCGGGCAGTTCCTGCGCTTCGGTGGCGACGGGTGCGGCAGCCGCGGCTTCGGGCACGTCGAACAGCTTGTCGACCTGCTTGGGGTCGGCGCGCTGCATCAGGTGCTTGTAGTCGCCGATGGCGTGGCCGGCCGGCAGCGCCTGCGCGGCGTCGGCCCAGGTCAGCGGCGCGATCTTCAGGAAGGCCTCGACGTTCACGGCCAGCGCCGGCAGCACCGGCTTCAGGTACAGCGTGAGCAGGCGGAAGGCCTCGATGCACACCGTGCACACGTCGTGCAGGCGCGCCTCGGCGCCTTCCTTCTTGGCCAGTTCCCAGGGCTTGTTCTGGTCAACGTACTCGTTCACCTTGTCGGCCAGCGCCATCACCTCGCGCAGCGCGCGGGCGTAGTCGCGACCGTCGTACAGCGACTGCACCTGCGTGGCGGCGGCACGCAGCGTGGACAGCAGCGTTTCGCCGTCGGCCGACACCGCGCCCAGCTGGCCGCCGAAGCGCTTGCCGATGAAGCCGGCCGCGCGGCTGGCGATGTTGATGTACTTGCCCACGAGGTCGCTGTTGACGCGCGCCACGAAGTCGTCGGGGTTGAAGTCAATGTCCTCGTTGCGGCCGTTGAGCTTGGCGGCGATGTAGTAGCGCAGCCATTCGGGGTCGAGCCCGATCGACAGGTACTTGAGCGGGTCGATGCCGGTGCCGCGGCTCTTGCTCATCTTCTCGCCGCTCACCGTCAGGTGGCCGTGCACGTACACGGCGTTGGGCGCCTTGCGGCCGCTGAAATGCAGCATCGCGGGCCAGAACAGCGTGTGGAAGGTGATGATGTCCTTGCCGATGAAGTGCACCTGCTCCAGCTCGGGGTCGGCCATGTACTCGGTGTACGAGATGCCGTCGCCGCCCAGTTCGATGCAGCGCTTGTCCAGCAGGTTCTTCAGCGAGGCCAGGTAGCCCACGGGCGCGTCGAGCCACACGTAGAAGTACTTGCCCGGCGCATCGGGGATCTCGATGCCGAAGTAGGGCGCGTCGCGGCTGATGTCCCAGTCGCCCAGGCCGCCCTTGCCTTCGTCGTCCTTGTAGAGCCACTCGCGGATCTTGTTCTGCACCTCGGGCTGCACGTGGCCGGGGGCGGCGGTCCATTCCTTCAGGTAGGCCTCGCAGCGCGGGTCCGACAGCTTGAAGAAGAAGTGCTCCGAGCTGCGCAGCTCGGGCTTGGCGCCCGACAGCGCCGAGTACGGGTTGATCAGCTCGGTGGGTGCGTACACGGCGCCGCACACCTCGCAGTTGTCGCCGTACTGGTCCTTCGAATGGCAGTTGGGGCACTCGCCCTTGATGAAGCGGTCGGCCAGGAACATGCCCTTGGCCGGGTCGTAGAACTGCTCGACGCTCTTGGTCTCGATGAGGCCGTTGGCGCGCAGGTCGCGGTAGATGTCCTGCGCCAGCTGGTGGTTCTCGGGCGCGTCGGTCGAGTGCCAGTTGTCGAAGGCGATGTGGTAGCCGTCGAGGTAGGGCTTGCGGCCCGCGGCGATCTCGGCCACGAAGGCCTGCGGCGTCACGCCGGCCTTGTCGGCCGCGATGGTGATGGCCGCGCCGTGCGCGTCGTCGGCGCACACGAAGTTGACGTCGGCGCCATTCATTCGCTGGTTCCGCACCCAGATGTCGGCCTGGATGTATTCCATCATGTGGCCGATGTGGAACTTGCCGTTGGCATACGGCAGGGCGGTGGTGACGAAGAGCTTGCGCGGGGCGGACATCGGGGAGGGCGCTTTCGGGAGTGACGAACGGAAGGGGCGCGGGGCCCGTGGAGGCGGCCAGGGGCCGCGTCCGGGAACCGGGCATTTTAGGCGGCCCGTCCCGCGGCCGCCGCCATGGGGCTGCTCACCCCGCTGGCGGGGTTCCCGGAGTGACCCCGAAGGCCGCGGGGGTGTCGCCCGTGCGACGTATGCTCGCAGCCTCTTTACTGAAAGTGAGCCGCCGCCGATGACCACCTCGATCCCCGCAACCCTCATCCCCGGCGACGGCATCGGCCCCGAGATCGTCGACGCGACCCTGGCGGCGCTCGACGCGCTGAAGGCGCCTTTCGTGTGGGACACCCAGATCGCCGGCCTGGGCGGCGTCAAGGCCTCGGGCGACCCGCTGCCCAAGGCCACGCTGGACAGCATCCGCAGCACCCGCCTGGCGCTCAAGGGCCCGCTCGAAACCCCCTCGGGCGGGGGCTACCGCTCGTCGAACGTGCGCCTGCGCGAGGAGTTCCAGCTGTACGCCAACCTGCGCCCCGCGCGCACCATCATCCCGGGCGGGCGCTACGACAACATCGACCTGACCGTGGTGCGCGAGAACCTCGAGGGCCTGTACATCGGCCACGAGCACTACGTGCCCATCGACGGCGACCCGCACGCCGTGGCCATGGCCACCGGCGTCAACACCCGCAAGGGCAGCCGCCGCATCCTCGAATACGCGTTCGACACCGCCGTGGCCACCGGCCGCAAGAAGGTCACGCTGGTGCACAAGGCCAACATCATGAAGGCGCTCACCGGCATCTTCCTGGAGACTGGCCTGGACCTGTACGAAGAGAAGTACAAGGGCCAGTTCGAGCTCGACACCGTGATCATCGACGCCTGTGCGATGAAGCTGGTGCTCAACCCCTGGCAGTTCGACATGCTGGTGACCACCAACCTGTTCGGCGACATCCTCTCGGACCTCGTGGCCGGCCTGGTCGGCGGCCTGGGCATGGCGCCCGGCGCCAACATCGGCACCAACGCCGCGATCTTCGAGGCCGTGCACGGCTCGGCGCCCGACATCGCCGGCAAGGGCATCGCCAACCCGACCGCGCTGCTGCTGGCGGCCGCGCTCATGCTCGACCACGTCAAGCGGCCCGAACTGGCCACGCGCCTGCGCACCGCCATCGACCAGACGCTCAACCTGGACAACGTGCGCACCGGCGACCTCGGCGGCAGCGCCGGCACGGCGGCCTTCACGAAGGCGCTGGTCGCGCGCATCCACGGCGGCTGAGAAAAGCAGACAGTGCAGGTCGCATGAAAAAACTGCTGCTGCCTGCGCTGGTCTTCCTGCTCGCCGGCCTGGCGTGGTCCGCCGCCGGCGCCGTGGACGCGCCGCCGCGCTACACCGTCGTCAAGGTCGACCTGCGCACCGAAAAACTCGCGCTGTTCCTGAACGACGACACCGGTGCCGCCTTCAAGCGCTTCGACCGGCTCGAGGCCTGGCTGAAGGCGCGCAACAAGCAATTGCTGTTCGCGGCGAACGCCGGCATGTACCACGCCGACTTCGCCCCCGTCGGCCTGCTGGTGCGCGAAGGCCGCGAGGAAGCACCTTTGAACCTGGCCGACGGCGTCGGCAATTTCTTTCGCAAGCCCAACGGCGTGTTCCTGGTGACGGCCGAGGGGCCGCGCATCGTCGAGGCGTCGGAGTACCCGGCGATCGCCGCGAAAGGCGGCGTGCAGCTGGCGACCCAGTCGGGCCCGCTGCTGCTGCGCCACGGCGCGGTGCACCCGGCACTCATTCCGAATTCGGATTCGCGCAAGACCCGCAACGGCGTGTGCGTGTCGGGCACCACCGCGGTCTTCGTCCTCGCCGAGACGCCGGTGAATTTCTACGACTTCGCGCTGTACTTGCGCGATGTGCTGCATTGCCGCGACGCGCTGTACCTCGACGGCACCGTGTCGGCGATCTATTCGAAGACACTGCAGCGCAACGACTTCGTGCGCGATCTCGGGCCGATGCTGGCCGTGGTGGCGCCCTGAGGCCCGGTTGCCTTTTCACTTCTGCCCTTTCTCCCAGAGCCATGTCCACACCGCTGCCCGTCCTGTCCCTCCTTGAAACCCGCGTGCTCGGTGTGCTGGCCGAAAAGCAGCGCACCGTGCCCGACAGCTACCCGCTCACGCTCAACTCGCTGGTGTCGGGCTGCAACCAGAAGACCAGCCGCAACCCGGTGCTCGAACTCAGCGAGTCGCAGGTGCAGGCCGCCATCGACAGCCTGAAGGGCTACAGCCTCGTGGCCGAGACCAGCGGCGGGCGCGCCTTCCGCTACGAGCACAACATCGACCGCGTGCTGCGCATTCCGTCGCAGTCGGTCATCCTGCTCACCGTGCTGATGCTGCGCGGCCCGCAGACCGCCGGCGAACTGCGCATCGCCTGCGACCGCATGCACAACTTCGCCGACATCTCGTCGGTCGAGGGCTTTCTCAACGAACTCGCCGAACGGCCGGCCGGCGCGCTGGTGGTGAAGCTGGCGCGCCTGCCGGGCGCGCGCGAAAGCCGCTGGGCGCACCTGCTGAGCGGGCCACCGGCGGAAGAGGTGGCGGGGCCGGGGACATCGGGCGACGGTGCCTTCGCCACGAACGGCGATTCGCTTGGCGAGGTTGCGGCGCTCAAGGCCAACGTGGCGCGGCTGGAGACCGAGGTGGCATCGCTGAAGGCGCTGCTGGGGCGCGTGTGCTCGGAACTGGGCATTTCTCCTGACGCGCCGGACGTACCCGAGGCCTGATCCTCCCGCTTCACAAAGGCTTCATCCAGGCCGCACATTCGCCGCCTACCGTCGGACCCATTGCGAACCCAATGGAGCTCCGACCATGGACCACGGACAAACAGCCGCCTGGCGCGACCCCGCGCCCTTCGACGACATCACCCGGCGCCTGCTGGGCGGGCTGGCAGCACTCGCTGGCATCGCCAGCCTCTACGCCTTCTTCTGGTGGGCCGCCTCGGCCACCGGCTTCCTGCTGTTCGACGGCTGGTGGCACACCTGGCGCGGCCTGGGCACGGCCCTCGCGTTCCGCGACGCCGACTCGGCGTTCTACCTGCTGAGCTGGACGCTGTCGGTCGTCGGCGGCGCGATCGGCTGGGTCGCGCTGGTCGCGCTCGCCGTGACCCACCGGCGCGGCTGGCGCGCGGTGCCGATGTGGATCAAGGCCGGCTGCCTGCTCGGCGCGGTCGCAGGGCTGGCCTTCGAACCCGGGCGGCTGCTGGCGCTGGCGCCGATCGTCGGCGCGGTGCTGCTGATGCTGCGGTCGATGGTGCCGGCGCGTTGAGCCCATCGGCTATCGTCGGCTTCCACGTCGTTCGCGGGAGCCGCATGACCTACGCCTGTCCCCATTGCCGCCAGCCGGGCATCGCCGCCATGGCCAAGCGCTGGTCCAGCCGCGAAACGCCTGCGGCGTGCGGGCGCTGCGGCAAGCTCTCGCATGTGCTGGCCAGCACCTCGAGCGGGATCGGGGTGGCGGGCCTGCTGATCATCGTGCTGTCGGGCATCGCCGCAGCCGCATGGGACATGGCGCCGCTGCTCTTGCTTGGCGTGGGCCTGGCGGTGGCCAACAACTTCCTGGCCTGGCGCCGCGCCAGGCTGTGGCCGATCTCGAAGGAAAGCGCCGACAGCGCCAAGAAGGCCGGCTGGTTCGTCCTGGGCCTGCTGGCGCTGTTCGGCCTGGGCTCGTGACGCTGCGCGCCGCCTGAGCCCGCGCGCTCAGCGCTCTGCCGACACCGGCACATCCAGGCTCACCTTCACCGGGTCCATCGTCACCAGCGTGCGAAAGCGCTTGACGTTGTTGCTCTGGAAAAACAGCTGGCGGGTGAGCGCCGTGTACTGCGCCATGTCGCGCACCACGCACACGAGGATGAAGTCCCACTCGCCCGTCACGTAGTAGCACTGCTGCACCTGCGGGCAGTCGCGAAAGCTTTGCTTCATGGCGTCGAGCCGTTCGATCTGCTCGCTTTCGGCCTCGACTTCGACCACGATGGTGAGCGGGTGCCCGAGCGCGGCGGGCGACAGCACGGCGCCGTGGCGCTGGATCACGCCCTCGTCGCGCAGGCGCTTGAGCCGTCGGTTCACCGCCGCCGTCGACAGGTGGATGCGCTCGCCCAGTTCGCCCTGTGAGAGGCGGCTGTCGGCCTGGATCAGTTCGAGCAGGCGCAGGTCGAGGGCGTCGAGGGGTGTCATGAGAAGAAAGGGCAGGCTTCGCGCAAAAACGTTGCGTGGTAGTGGCTCATTTTGCGCACCTGTCCCGCTGCGTTGTCAATAGCATCTCGCCATGAAGTTTCCAGACGCACCCCTGCGCGACCAGCTGGCCGGCTGGCGGCACCAGCTGCATGCGATGCCCGAGACCGGCTTCGAGGAGGCGAAGACCTCGGCCTTCATTGCCAACGCGCTGCGGGCGCTGGGGCTCGAGGTGCACACCGGCATCGGCGGCACCGGGCTGGTCGCCAGCCTCACGGTCGGCAGCGGAACCGGCGTGATCGGCCTGCGCGCCGAGATGGACGCGCTGGCCATCACCGAACTGGCGACCGAGCGGCCCTACGCCTCCGGCACGCCCGGGCGCATGCACGCCTGCGGCCACGACGGCCACATGGCGATGGTGCTCGGCGCCGCGCAGCTGCTGCGCGAGCGGCGCGATTTCGACGGCACCGTGCGCTTCATCTTCCAGCCCGCCGAAGAGCACGGCCGCGGCGCCCGCGCCATGATGGACGACGGCCTGTTCGAACGCTTTCCGGTCGACGAGATCTACGGCCTGCACAACATGCCCGGCCTGCCCGCCGGCACCTTCGCCACGCGCGCGGGCGGCCTGATGGCGAGCGAGGACAACTTCGTCATCCACATCCACGGCCGGGGCACGCATGCCGCGCGGCCGCACATGGGCATCGACCCGATCGTGATCGGCGCGCAGATCGTGCTGGCGCTGCAGACCATCGTGTCGCGCACGCTCGACCCCGGCGCGCAGGCCGTGGTGTCGTGCACCGAGTTCATCACCGACGGCATCCGCAACGCGATTCCGTCGAACGTGGTCATCAAGGGCGACACGCGCAGCTACGACCCGACCGTGCAGCGCATGCTCGAGACGCGCATGCGCGAGATCAGCGAAGGCATCTGCCGCATGCACGGCGCGGAGTGCACGTTCAGCTACACGCACGAGTTCGCGCCCACCGTGAACTGGGCCGAATGCGTGCCGACCGCGGTGGCCGCCGCGACGGCCGTGGTGGGCGCCGGGAAGGTCGACGCCAACGTCGCGCCGATGATGATCTCGGAAGACTTCGGCGCCTTCCTGCGCGCCGTGCCGGGCGCCTTCGTCTTCCTGGGCAACGGCGCCGAGGGCGAGCCCGGCGGCACGCCGCTGCACAACGGCCGCTACGACTTCAACGACGCGGTGCTGACCACGGGCGCGCGCTACTTCGCGCAGATCGTGCGCCAGCGGCTTCCCGTGCGCACCGCCGCCTGATCCATTCTTCTTTTCCGGTTTTCTTCCCATGCTCTTCGCCAACCCTCACGCGCAACGGCGCGGCTACGACGCGGCCCTGCAGGCCGTCATGAACATCGCACGCGGCCGCGAGAGCCGCCAGTGGCTGTCCACCTGGGACCGGCTCTCGCCGCAGCCGACGCCGGCGTGGCCGCTGCCCCGGCTCGCGGCGCAACTGGGCATCGCGCAGGTCGTCGTGAAGGACGAATCGCGCCGCTCCGCGCTCGGCAGCTTCAAGGTGCTGGGCGCGCCCGTGGCCTTGCTGCGGCTCGTGCTGCGCCGCTGGCCCGAGCGGGGCTGGACACCGGCCGACCTGTTCGCGGGCCGGCACGCCGAGGCGCTGCGCGACTTCGTCGTCATCAGCGCGACCGACGGCAACCACGGCCGCGCATTGGCCGCGGCGGCGCAGAGCATGGGCTGCCGCTGCGTGATCGTGCTGCACGCGCAGGTCAGCGAGGAGCGCGAGGCGCCCATCGCCGCGCTCGGCGCCGAGATCGTGCGTATCGCGGGCAACTACGACGCCTCGGTCGAGGAGGCCGCGCGCCTGGCCAGGGTGAACGGCTGGGAGGTGGTCTCCGACACCTCCTACGAAGGCTACGAAGAGATTCCGCGCGACGTGATGCAGGGCTACGGCATCCTCGTCGACGAGCTGCTCGAGAACACCGCGCCCGGTGCGCCGTGCCCCTTCACCCACGTCATCGTGCAGGGCGGCGTCGGCGGGCTCGCGGCCGGCGTGGCGAGCCATTTCTGGGAGCGCTACGGCGCCGCGCGGCCGACCTTGATCGTCGTCGAGCCCGAGCAGGCCGACTGCCTGCTGCAGAGCGCGCGCAGCGGCCGGCCCGACCGCGCCACCGGCAGCGTCGATTCGGTGATGGCGGGGCTGGCCTGCGGCGAGACCTCGCCGCTCGCGTGGCGCTTCCTGCAGCCCTCGGTCGACCTCTTCATGACCGTCACCGATGCCGACGCCGAGCACGCCATGCGCACCTTCGCCACCGGCGAGGCGGGCGACGTGCCGGTGCTGGTCGGCGAATCCGGCGCGGCCGGCCTGGCCGCGCTGCAGGTGCTCGCGGCCGACCCTGAACTGGCGCGTGCCGCCGGCCTCGACGCCAGCTCGCGCGTGCTGCTGTTCAGCACCGAAGGCGCGACCGCGCCCGGCGTGTACCGCACGCTGACCGGCCGCACGGGCGAAAAAGTCGTGGCAGCGCAGACGCAATGGCTGCAACGCGAAGGCATCGCCGAGGCGGCGCTGATGGCGCGCATCGACGCGCACGCCGCCATCGGCGCGACGGCGCAAGGCGGCGTCTGCCGCATCGCGCTCACCGACGCCGACCGCGCGGGCCGCGACCGGCTCGTGCAATGGATGCGCGACCTGGGCCTCACCGTGCGCATCGACCGCATCGGCAACATCTTCGGCATCCGCCCCGGCCAGCTGCCCGATGCCCGACCCGTGATGACCGGCTCCCACATCGACACCGTCGCCACGGGCGGGCGCTACGACGGCAACTACGGCGTGCTGGCGGGCCTGGAGGTGGTGCGCTGGCTCAACGAACGCCAGCGCCAGACGCTGCGCCCCTTCGTGGTCGCGGCTTTCACCAACGAGGAGGGCGTGCGCTTCATGCCCGACATGATGGGTTCGCTGGTGCATGCGGGCGGCCTGGCGCTCGAGGCGGCGCTCGACACCGTCGCCACCGACGGCGCGCGGCTGGGCGACGAACTCGCGCGCATCGGCTACGCGGGCGACATGGCCTGCGGCGTGCTGGTGCCGCATGCGTTCGTCGAACTGCACATCGAGCAGGGCCCGGTGCTGGAGGCAGGGGGCGTCACCATCGGCGCGGTGGCCGACCTGCAGGGCATCTCGTGGCAGGAGATCGTCGTCACCGGCCAGTCGAACCACGCGGGCACCACGCCCATGCACCTGCGCCACGACGCCGGCTACTGCGCCGCCGCCATCGCGGTGTTCGTGCGCGAGCTGGCGCGCCGCTACGGCGGCAGCCAGGTCGCGACCGTCGGCGCGATCGACCTGCACCCCAACCTCATCAACGTGATCGCGGCGCGTGCCACGCTCACGGTCGACCTGCGCAACACCGACGAGGCGACGCTGAAGGACGCCGAAGGAGAGTTGGCCGACTACCTGCGGCAACTCGAAACTACCGAAGGCGTGACCATCGAAGCCCGCACGCTGGCGCGCTTCGAGCCGGTGCAGTTCGATGAACGGCTGGTGCGCCTCGTCGAGGCCAGCGCGCACGCCCGCGGCCTGAGCCACCGCCGCATGACCTCGGGCGCGGGCCACGACGCACAGATGATGGCGCGCATCGCGCCCGCCGCCATGGTCTTCGTGCCGAGCGTGCGCGGCATCAGCCACAACCCGAAGGAGCACACGGCGAGCGCCGACCTGGCGCAGGGCGCGAACGTGCTGCTGGACGTGGTGCTGGGGCTGCTGGACGAGGCGGACTGAGGGACAGGGGGCTCAGCCGGCCGCGTGCGCTGTCACTTCGGCACCCACCCGAAGAACCGCAGCACCTCGTCGCGCTGGCGCATCGCGTCCGCGCGCCCCAGCGCCATGAGCTCGCGCGTGTAGGCCGACTCGAACAGCAGGTAGCTCGCGAGCGCGCCGCCCTTCACGTCGGCGGCGACCTTCGAGCCGCCCAGCAGGTGCCGCACGGCGCCCGGCAGCGCGTCGACGTGGCGCGCCGCGATCATGTCGATGCGCTCCGACGGCGAGATCACCAGCAGGTCGAGCGGGCGCAGCGTGCTCGCCGCGCGTGCCTCTTCGGGAATGAGGCCCAGCGTGTGGTTGATGCGGCGCAGGCGCTCGATGTCAACCGCCAGCGCATCCAGAAAGATGCTCGACAGCGCATGGCCGGCGATCTGCGCCATGGTCGGGTAGCCGCTGTGGGTGTTGGGCGCATCCTCGTCGCGCGGCTCGTGCATGCGGCCCGCGCCGATCACCACGATGCGCTGCGCGCCCAGGTGGATCGCCGCCGCGATGGGCGCCGACTGGCGCATCGAGCCGTCGCCGAAGTACTCGGTGTGGCCGGGCGGCATGGGCAGCGCCGTGGCCGGGAACACGAAGGGAATGGCCGACGAGGCCATCAGGTGCGCGTGCGTGATGCGGTCGCGCACCGACAGGCGCTGCGAGCGCACCCAGGGCTCCATCGGCACGGCCGCCTCGAAGAAGGTCACGTGCTCGCCCGAGCTGTAGCTCGACGCCGTGACCGCCAGCGCCTGCACGTGGCCCTGCTGCATGAGCTGCGGCAGGCGGTCCAGCGGTACCAGGCGTTGCAGCAGGCCGGCCAGCGGGGAGTTGTCCAGCAGCGACTTGGGCTTGATGCGCATCCAGTTGGCCGCAAAGCGCCCCAGCCCGAGCAGCATGCGCCAGCGCGCGCCGCTGCCGAGCACCGAGAGCGAGTCGGCGCGGTAGATCTGCTCGGCGCGGAACTCGCCCCAGACCTGCGCGATGTGCGCGACCACGCGGTCGAAGTCGTCGGCGCCGCAGGCCAGCGCCGCGGCGTTGATGGCGCCGGCCGAGGTGCCTGTGATGATCTGGAACGGGTTGCCGCCGCCGATGGCCGCACCCGCCGCCACGGCGTCGCGCCGGATCTCGGCGATGGCTTCGAGCACGCCGACCTGGTAGGCGGCGCGGGCGCCGCCGCCTGTCAGCAGCAGGCCGGTGGCGGGGCTTGTCTCGGGCATTGCGTCGGTGTCTTTTCTTCTTCGGCGTTTTTCGGACGGGAAATGAGCGCGTCCCGGTACGGGCTTGGCGGGCGGAATAGACTACCCGCCATTCAGGAGTTTGATCAATGGCACTCACCCCCGACGGGCTCATGGACGCACTCAAGAGCGTCACGGACCCTAACACCGGCAAAGAATTCGCAGCGACCCGCTCGCTCAAAAACCTGCAGATCGCCGAGGGCGATGTCTCGTTCGACCTCGAACTCGGCTACCCCGCCAAGAGCCAGCACGCGGCCATCCGCAAGTCGCTGGTGGCCGCGGCCAAGGCCGTGCCGGGCGTGGAGAACGTGTCGGTCAACATCGTCACCAAGGTCATCAGCCATGCGGTGCAGCGCGGCGTGCAGCTGATGCCCAACGTGCGCAACATCGTGGCGGTGGCCTCGGGCAAGGGCGGCGTGGGCAAGAGCACCACGGCCGCCAACCTGGCGCTGGCGCTGGCCGCCGAGGGCGCCAGCGTGGGCCTGCTCGACGCCGACATCTACGGCCCGAGCCAGCCCATGATGATGGGCCTGGACGGACGCCCCGAGAGCATCGACGGCAAGAATATGGAGCCCAAGGAGCGCCACGGCGTGCAGGTGATGTCGATCGGCTTCCTGGTCGACGCCGACCAGGCCATGATCTGGCGCGGCCCCATGGCCACGCAGGCGCTCGAGCAGCTGCTGCGCCAGACCAACTGGAAAGACCTCGACTACCTGATCGTCGACATGCCGCCGGGCACCGGCGACATCCAGCTCACGCTGAGCCAGCGCGTGCCGATGACCGGCGCGGTGATCGTCACCACGCCGCAGGACATTGCGCTGCTCGACGCGCGCAAGGGCATCCAGATGTTCGAGAAGGTCGGCGTGCCGATCCTGGGCATCGTGGAGAACATGGCGGTGCACATCTGCTCCAACTGCGGCCATGCCGAGCACATCTTCGGCGCCGACGGCGGCAAGAAAATGGCGGCCGAGTACCAGATGGCCTACCTGGGCGCGCTGCCGCTGGACATCAACATCCGGCTGCAGGCGGACAGCGGGGCGCCCACGGTGGTGTCCGATCCCGACGGCGAGGTGGCCGGGCTCTACAAGGCCGTGGCGCGCAGCGTGGCGGTGGGGATCGCGGAGAAGGCGAAGGACTTCTCGGCGAAGTTCCCGACGATCTCGATCAGCAAGAACACCTGAGGCCGAGGCGGGGCAGGGCGAGGGCCTGTGCAGGCGCCCCGAACGAGAGCCCCAAGAAGAAAAAGGACGCACGCAATGAACCTGCTCGCCTCGATGCGCTACCTCGTCGCACTCAGCGAGCACAAGCATTTCGGCCGCGCCGCGCAGGCCTGCCACATCACGCAGCCGGCCCTGTCCAACGCGCTGCGCGCGCTGGAAGGCGAGTTCGGCGTTGTCATCGTCAAGCGCTCCCGCGTGTACGTGGGCCTCACGCACGAAGGTGAGCGCGTGCTGGCCACGGCGCAGCGCATGCTGCGCGACAACGAGGTGCTGCTGCAGGAGCTGCGCAGCGAGGCCGGCGACCCGCGCGGGCGGCTGCGCATGGCCGCCGTGCCCACCGCGATCCCGATGCTGTCGCGCTTTGCCGCCATGCTGCAGCAGCGCCATCCGGGCATCGTGCCGGCCGTGCTCTCCATGAGCTCGCAGGAGCTGGAAACGGGCCTGGAGAATCTCTCGGTCGACCTCGCCCTGGGCTACACCGAGCGCATGCACCTGCCGGGCGTCAAGCTCAAGGCCTGGCCGCAGAGCATCGAACACTACTTCCTGCTGCGGCGCGCGAAGAAGCCCTCCGCCGACCGGCTGCGCATCGGCCGCCCCATCGCCTGGGCCGAGGCCGGCAAGCTGCCGCTGTGCCTGCTCACGCCCGACATGCACAACCGCGCCATCATCGACCAAGCGCTGCGCGAGGCTGGCGTGGCCGCGGTGGCGCCCGCCATCGAGACCAACTCGGTGCTCACGCTCGCGCTGGCCGTGAGCGCGGGCACCGTCAGCAGCGTGCTGCCCGGCGCCATGGTGGCGGCCGTGCGCAGCCACCGCGAACTGGAGGCGCTGCCGCTGGTGGCGCCCGAGGTGCGCACGCCCATCGGCTTCATGACGCAGGAGGGCGTGCGGCCCGCGCGGGCGCTCGATGCGGCGCTGGCCTTCTTGCAGACGCCCGAATGGCAGGCGCAGGCGCGCCAGCACAGCGGCGCGCTCGACGCCGCGTAGCCCGGCCCACGGGTGCCGACGGCACCTGGATGGTTTACCCTTCGCGCCATCATGAAATCCAAAGCCCAGTTCCGCCTGCGCATCTACCGGGACGACACCATCGCCATCGGCCCCGGCAAGATCGCCGTGCTCGAAGCCGTGGCCGAGACCGGTTCGATCTCGGCGGCGGCCCGCCTGCTCGGCATGTCGTACCGCCGCGCGTGGATGCTGATCGACGAGATGAACCAGACGCTGGCCTCGCCGGCCGTGAACACCGCCGCCGGCGGTTCGCGCGGCGGCGGCACGGCGCTCACGCCCGTGGGCGAGGACATCGTGAAGCGCTACCGCGCCATCGAGAACGCTGCGCGCCTCGCGACGGCGGCGGACGTTCGCGCGCTCACGCGCCTGCTGGCCCCATGAACGCCGCCGACATCGATCCCGTCGTCTGCCGCCCGGTCGGCATCGTGCGCAGCCGCTTCACCGAAACCTCGGGCATGCCCATCCAGACAGCCGGCGCACCCGACGAAGTGGGGCGCCTGGAGGTGTTCACCGAGTTCGCGCCGGGGCTGCGCGACATCGAAGGCTTCGACTACCTGATCCTCGTGACGCACCTGCACCGCTGCGCGCACGAGCGGCTCGAGGTGGTGCCCTTTCTCGACGACGCCACGCACGGCGTGTTCGCCACGCGCGCGCCCGCGCGGCCCAACCGGCTGGGCCTGTCGATCGTGCGGCTCACGGCGGTGGAGGGCACGACGCTGCATTTCAGCGGCAACGACATGATCGACGGCACGCCCGTGCTCGACATCAAGCCCTACGTGCCGCGCTTCGACGTGCGCGAGACCGAGCGCGTGGGCTGGTTCGGCGCGCGGCTCGATCAGCTGCCGCGCACGCGCTCCGACGGCCGGATGGACTGATCGCCGTCGGCTGACGCCTCGCCGGCCGCGCCCGGCAGCAGGTCGCCCTGCCAGCACGACCACACGTCCTGCGACAGCGTCTCGCGCGCCTGCGGCGGCGCCTCGCGGATCGTGCCCATGCTGATGAACCCCGCCAGGTACTCGCCCGGCTGCACGCCGACCTGGCGCACCAGCGTCTCGTCGAAGCAGCGCTCGCCGCTGAGCACGATGGCGCCGTAGCCCAGTTGGTGCGCGGCAGCCAGCAGGTTGCCCAGCGCCGCGCCGGCGCCCAGCCACTGCTCGCGCGCGGGGATCTTGCTGCGCTCGCGTGGCGACACCACGAAGCCCAGCAGCAGCGGCGGGCGCGTGGCGTGCTCGCGGGCGCGCCGCAGGTCGGTCGGGCTGGCGAGCGGATCGCGGCGCAGCTTTTCCTGTTCGAAGCACCAGGCCAGCGCCTCGCGGTTCTGCGGGCGGAACTCGATCACGCGCCACGGATGCAGCCCGCCGTGGTCGGGCGCGCGCAGGCCGGCCTGAAGGATGGCGTCGAGTTCGTCGGGGTTCGGGCCGGGCGATTGCAGCCGCCGCGGCGACACCGAGCGCCGCGTCAGCAGGACTTCGAGGATGCGTTCCGCACCCGTCATGTGGCGCCACATGGTGGTCATTGCTCGCGCCGGTCGGTCCATGCGGCGCTGCGGCGCAGCACCTCGCCGATGTCCTGCGCGTCGCCCGGCGCCACCAGGAACGACTGGCTCTCGCCGCCCGGCGCAATGATCGACAGCACGAAGCCGCCGGCGTCCAGCGTGCGCTCGATGCGCCATTCGTGCACCTGCGTCACATGGCGAAGCTCGGGCCTGCCGGAGGTCGAGCGGACAACGGTGTCATGAGGGGAAAGGCGCATGGGGCGGATGGACAAAGTCTCCAACGCTGTATTCGCCAGTATATGAAGACCGGCGCATCCGTGCATCCCCGTGGGAACCAGAAGGCCGCTCATGTAACAATTACGCCGTATCTCAATGAACACGACGACCACCTCTTCGCTGATCGCCACCACCGACTGGTCGCCGCTGGTCCTGTCGCTGCAGGTCGCGGCGGTCGCGACCTTGCTGGCGCTGGTCGCGGGCGTGGCGCTGGGCTGGGTGTTCGCGCGCAAGCAGTTCGTCGGCTCGGGCGTGCTCGAGGCCGTGTTCATGCTGCCGCTGGTGCTGCCGCCCACGGTGATCGGCTACGCCATCCTGGTCGCGGCGGGGCGCCGCAGCCCGCTCGGCGCCTGGCTGCGCGAGCACTTCGACTACACCATCATCTTCAGCTGGCACGGCGCCGTGGTGGCGTCGGCCGTGGTCGCGCTGCCGCTGGTGCTCAAGTCGGCCAGCGCCGCGTTCTCGAACGTCGACCGCTCGCTCGAAGCCGCCGCGAGCACCTTGCGCCAGTCGCCGTTCTCGGTGTTCCTGCGCGTCACGCTGCCGCTGGCCTGGCCCGGCATCCTGGCCGGCACGCTGCTCGCGTTCGCGCGCGCCATGGGCGAGTTCGGCGCCTCGCTGATGGTGGCCGGCTCCATTCCCAAGCAGACCCAGACCCTGTCGATGGCCATCTACGACGCCGTGCAGGCCGGCCACGACGACCTGGCGCTGCTGCTGGTGGTCGTCACGTCGGTGCTGTCGATTGCCGTGCTGGTGGTGTCGAACCGCTTCTTTTCGCTTCGTTGATCCCCCCTTTTTCCAGGAGACTGTGCCCATGCGTCCGTTGCGTCTTTTGTCCGTCGTGCTTGCCCTGGCCCTGCCGCTTGCGGCCGCCGCGCAGCAGATCACCGTGTCCGCCGCCGCGAGCCTGACCGATGCGTTCAAGGAAATCGGTCCCAAGTTCGAAGCCGCCAAGGCGGGCAGCACCGTGCGCTTCAACTTCGCGGCCTCGGGCGTGCTGCTGCAGCAGATCGGGCAGGGCGCGCCGGTCGACGTGTTCGCCAGCGCCGACCAGGAGACGATGAACCGCGGCAACGACCAGAAGCTCATCGACACCGCCACCCGCAAGGACTTCGTCACCAACAGCCTCGTGCTGGTCGAGCCTGCGCAGGGCGCCGTCGGCCTGAAGTCGCTGCAGGACCTGAGCGGTGCGAACGTGAAGAAGATCGCCGTCGGCAAGACCGCCACCGTGCCGGTCGGCCGCTACACCAAGCAGGTGCTGGACAACGCCAAGCTCTGGACCGCGCTCGAACCCAAGTTCGTGCAGGCCGACAGCGTGCGCCAGGTGCTCGACTACGTGAGCCGTGGCGAGGTCGAGGCGGGCTTCGTGTACCGCACCGACGCGGCCGTGGCCGGCGACAAGGTCAAGGTCGCCTTCACGCCCACCGGCCACACGCCCGTGACGTACCCCATCGCCGTGGTGGCCGAGAGCAAGCAGAAGGCGCTGGCCGGCGACTTCATCGCCTTCCTCGCGACACCGGCCGCGCAAGAGGTGCTCACGCGCTACGGTTTCGGCAAGCCATGATCGATGTCGATCTGCAGCTCACGGTGAAGGACGGGGCCCGGCGCTTCGACCTCGCTGTGCGCTTCCAGACCGACGTTCCCTTTGCTGCGCTGTATGGCCCCTCGGGGGCCGGCAAGTCGCTGACCCTGCAGGCCATCGCTGGCCTGCTGCATCCGTCGGCGGGCCATGTGCGGCTCGATGGCCGCACGCTGTACGACGCGGCGCAGCGCATCGACGTGCCCGCGCCGGCGCGCCGCATCGGCTACCTGTTCCAGAACTACGCGCTGTTCCCGCACCTCACGGTGCGCGAGAACGTGGCCTTCGGGCTCACCGCGTGGCACCGCCGCACGCTGCCGGCCCGCGACGCCGAGCGCGTGCAGGCGCTGCTGGCCAGCTTCGGCCTCGCCGCGCTGGCCGACAGCCGGCCGCAGAAACTCTCGGGCGGCCAGCAGCAGCGCGTGGCCCTGGCGCGCGCACTGGCCTGCGAGCCGCAGGTGCTGCTGCTCGACGAACCCTTTGCCGCGCTCAACCCCATGCTGCGCGCCGAGCTGCGCAACGAGCTGGCGCAGGTGCGCAAGCAATGGGGCATCCCGGTTTTGATGATCACGCACGACATCGAGGACGTGCTCGCGCTGGCCGACGTGGCCTTTGTCTACAAGGACGGGCAGGTGGTGCGGGAGATCGACCTGCACAACGCCGAGAGCCGCGACTTTGCGCTGCGCGAGATTGCGGGGGTGCAGGAGGTCGAGGAGACGCCACTGCGCAGCAAGCTGCGGGGTTTGCTGATGGGTGGCGCGCGCGAGGCCTGAGCCTTCGTCATTTCCATTTTGAATCGCCGCATGTCGCGATTCAATTTGACGCCACGCCCCCACAGGCCAACACTGCCGCCATGAGCGAGCAGAAGATCGAGTTTTACAAGGGCCCCGCCGGTGGCTGGGGCGCGTTGCGCAGCGTGACGAATGCGCTGCTGCGGCAGGACATTCCGGTCAAGGGCGCGAAGACGCTGCTCTCGGCCAACCAGCCCGACGGTTTCGACTGCCCCGGCTGCGCCTGGCCCGACCGCAACCATGCCTCGACCTTCGAGTTCTGCGAGAACGGCGTGAAGGCCGTGGCCGCCGAGGCCACCGCGCGGCGCGCGGGCCCGGAGCTGTTCGCGAAGCACACGGTGGCCGAGCTGGCGCAGCAGAGCGACTTCTGGCTCGAAGACCAGGGCCGGCTCACGCACCCCATGGCCTACGACGCGGCCAGCGACAAGTACGTGCCCATCGACTGGGACGACGCCTTCGCGCGCATCGCGCAGCACCTGAACGCGCTGCCCGACCCGAACCAGGCCATCTTCTACACCTCGGGCCGCGCGAGCAACGAGGCGGCCTTCCTGTACCAGCTGTTCGTGCGCGAGTACGGCACCAACAACTTCCCCGACTGCTCGAACATGTGCCACGAGCCCAGCGGCAGCGGCATGCGACCGCAGCTGGGCGTGGGCAAGGGCACGGTCACGCTGGAAGACTTCGAGAAGGCCGACGCGATCTTCATCTTCGGCCAGAACCCGGGCACCAACCACCCGCGCATGCTCGGCGAGCTGCGCGCGGCCTCCAAGCGCGGCGCGCGCATCGTGAGCTTCAACCCGCTGCGCGAGCGCGGGCTGGAGCGCTTCGCCGATCCGCAGGACAAGCTCGAGATGGCCACGCTGGGCTCCACGCCGATCAGCACGCACTACTTCCAGCTGCGCGTGGGCGGCGACTTCGCGGCGGTGAAGGGGATGATGAAGCACGTCATCGAGCGCGAAGACGCGGCGGTGGCGCGCGGCGAGCCTTCGGTGCTCGACCACGCATTCATCGCCGAGCACACCCTGGGTTTCGAGGCGCTGGCCGACGACCTGCGCGCCGAATCGTGGCCGCTGCTGGCGCAGGAGTCGGGCCTGAGCGAAGCGCAGATCCGCGCGGCGGCCGACGTGTACCTGGGCGCGAAGCGCGTCATCGCCTGCTGGGGCATGGGCATCACGCAGCACCAGCATTCGGTGGCCACGATCCAGATGATCGGCAACTGGCTCATGCTGTGCGGCCACATGGGCCGCGAAGGCGCGGGCGCCTGCCCGGTGCGCGGCCACAGCAACGTGCAGGGCGACCGCACCATGGGCATCTGGGAAAAGCCGCCGGCCGCGCTGCTCGACCGGCTGCAGCAGGTGTTCGGCTTCGAGCCGCCGCGCCAGAACGGCGTGGACACGGTCGAGGCGATCCAGCTCATGCTCGACGGCAAGGGCAAGGTGTTCTTCGCGCTGGGCGGCAACTTCGCGGCGGCCACGCCCGACACCTACCAGACCTGGAAGGCGCTGCAGCAGTGCGACCTCACGGTGCACGTGACGACCAAGCTCAACCGCAGCCACATCATCCACGGGCGCGAGGCGCTCATCCTGCCGTGCCTGGGCCGCACCGAGATCGACATGCAGGCCAACGGTCCGCAGGGCGTGACGGTCGAAGACTCTATGAGCATGGTCCACATCTCGATGGGCATCAACCCGCCGGCGTCGGAGCACCTGCTGTCCGAGCCCGCTATCGTGGCGCGCCTGGCCGCGGCCACCATCGGCGCGCGCAGCAAGACGCCGTGGCTTTGGCTGGTGGAAGACTACGCCCGCATCCGCGACAAGATCGAAGCCGTGTTCGACGACTTCAAAGACTTCAACGCGCGCGTGGCGCATCCGGGTGGCTTCCGCCTGCGCAACACGGCGAGCGAGCGCGTGTGGGCCACCGCGTCGAAGAAGGCCGTGTTCTTCACGCACGCCGTGCCGCTGGACACGCACGCGCACCGGGCCCGCGCGCGCTTCGCGTCGCAGCGCGACACGCTGGTGTTCACGCTGCTCACCACGCGCTCGCACGACCAGTACAACACCACCATCTACGGCATGGACGACCGCTACCGCGGCGTGTTCGGCCAGCGCCGCGTGGTGTTCATC
This sequence comes from Variovorax sp. GW821-FHT06D12, assembly GCF_059419205.1. Lineage (NCBI taxonomy): Bacteria > Pseudomonadati > Pseudomonadota > Betaproteobacteria > Burkholderiales > Comamonadaceae > Variovorax > Variovorax sp. GW821-FHT06D12. Next base: position 181,715 of record NZ_JBWKRI010000003.1, read on the forward strand.
CACGCCGACGACATCCGCCAGCTCGGCATGAAGGACGGCGACTGGGTCGACATCCAGACCGTGTGGAGCGACGGGCAGGAGCGGCGTGCCGACCGCTTCAAGCTGGTGGCCTACGACATCCCGCGCGGCAACCTCGCGGCCTACTATCCCGAGACGAACCCGCTGGTGCCGCTGTCGTCGGTGGCCGAGAACGCGGGCACGCCGACCTCCAAGTCGATCCCCGTGGTGCTGTCGCTGCATGTGGCGCCGGTCGCGGCGGAGGCCGACGCCGTGGCGGCATGAGCAGCGAAGCATTCGACGCCGACGCCTTTTCCATCGCGATCCTGCGCGCGCTCGCTGAAGCCCCGGGCGAGGGCGGCATGTCGCTGCCGCGCCTGGGCAAGCGGCTGGGGCAGGGCGCGAGCGTGGTCATGCGCCAGCTCACGCTGATGGGCGATGCCGCGCTGGGAGGCGTGCCCGGACCGGGCTGGGTGCGCGTGGTGCAGCTGGACGATCGCTGGGTCGCGCACCTCACCGACGCCGGGCGCGCGGTGGTCGACAGCCTGCCGGCTGACGAACACTCCGACTGAGCGGACAATGGCCGCGGCCATGACAGACACCCCCGAACCCGACGCCCTGCCGCCCCTCGCGCGGCATGCCGTGCACGTCTTCGGCGAGCGCGGCCTCGCGCCCGAAGGCGTGGTGCGCGACGACACGCTGGCCGCCGAGGTGCCGGTGGCGCTGGTGTTCAACGGCGTCTCGCACGCGGTGATGATGGCCACGCCACAAGACCTCGAAGCCTTCGCGCTGGGCTTTGCGCTCAGCGAAGGCATCCTCGACAGCGCTGCCGATTGCCGCGGCATCGACGTGCGAACGGTCGAGGCCCTCGATGCGGGCCTGCCCGAAGGCATGCCGGGCATCGAGGTGCAGCTCGAAGTGTCCACGCGCAGCTTCGAACGCCTGAAGGACCGGCGCCGCAGCCTCGCGGGCCGCACCGGCTGCGGCGTGTGCGGCGTCGAAAGCTTCGCGGGGCTCGACCTGTCGCCGCAGCGCGTGCCGCCGCGCGACTGGATCGAACGCATCGACCTCGCCACCGTGCTGCGCGCCTTCGCCGCCATGCCGCCGCGCCAGGTGCTCAACGCCGAAGCCGGCGCGATCCACGCGGCAGCCTGGGCCACGGTGGACGGCGAACTCACCGACCTGATGGAAGACGTGGGCCGCCACAACGCGCTCGACAAGCTGCTCGGCGCGCTGGCGCGTGCGAATCGGCTGCAGGAGCCAGGCTTCGTGCTGATGTCCAGCCGCGGCAGCCACGAGCTGGTGCGCAAGTGCGCGCGCCTGGGCATCGCGGCGATGGCGACCATCTCGGCGCCGACCGCGATGGGCGTGCGCATGGCCGAGCTCAGCGGCCTGCGGTTCTGGGGGCTGTGCCGCGCGCCGCGCGGCGTGCTTTACGCCGACGGGCTCGGGTCGCCGAGCGCCAGCACCGCGTCGGCCACGGCCTCGATGCCCTGATCCGAGAGGTCGGTCGACCCCACGCGCTGGCGCTTCGTCCACGCGCGAAAGTGCGTCTCCTGCGACTTCTGGTAGTGCGGGTCGTAGTGCAACGACATCAGCTCGGCGAACAGGTGCGGCAGGTCGGCCTCGTGGGCCCACTGCTGCCAGCGCGTCACCGTTTCCTTGCCCTGCAGTTCCTTGAGCACGCCCATCTTCTCGGCGAGCGCCGCGCGGTCGTCGCCCAGGTAGGCGTAGTCGCGCAGCAGGTAGGCCAGCCGCGCCTCGAGCGTGGCCTCCACCTCGATGCACGGCGCGGCGCGCATCTGCGCCACGAGCGACAGCGGCAGCGACAGCCGCCCGATGCGCACGCTCTCGCCCTCGACATACAGCGGGCGCGAGAGGTCGATGGCTTCGAGCACGGTCGCGATGCGCGTCTCGAACTGCTTTTGCGAGGGCTGCGGCACGCCCGGCAGCGCGCCGAGCAGCGAGCCCTTGTGGTTGGCGAAGTCTTCGAGGTCGAGCACCTGCGCGCCGCGTTCGGCCAGCGCGTGCAGCACGCGCGTCTTGGCGCTGCCGGTGGCGCCGCAGACCACGCGCAGGTCGAGCTGCGGCGTCAGCGCGTCGAGCTGCGAGATCACGTGCCGGCGAAAGCTCTTGTAGCCGCCCGCGAGCTGCTGCGCGTCCCAGCCCACGAGCCGCAGCCAGGTGACCATCGAGCCGCTGCGCATGCCGCCGCGCCAGCAGTAGACCAGCGGCTTCCACTTCTCGGGCCGGTCGGCCAGCGTGTCGCGCAGGTGCGTCGCGATGTTGGCCGCGACCATCGCGCCGCCGATGCGGCGCGCCTCGAAGGCGCCGGTCTGCACGTAGACCGTGCCGACGATGTGGCGCTCCTCGTCGTTGAGCACGGGGCAGTTGATGGCGCCGGGGATGTGGTCGAGCGCGAACTCGGCGGGCGAGCGGGCGTCGATGATCGAATCGAAGGCGTGGCGGTCCGCCACCCGAACGGGCTGGCGATGACTCATGGCTGAAGGGACCTCATGCCGCCATTGTCGGCCACTCAGGCGTAGGCGGGACCTAGGCCTTTTCGCAAGCGAGCACTCGCCAAGTCGACAAAGGTGACCAGCACGAACATGGCGATCAGCACCGTCATCGCCTGCTGCTGCTGGAAGATCGACAGGTGGAAGTACAGCAGCTGGCCCAGCCCGCCGCCGCCCACGAAGCCCAGCACGGCCGCCATGCGGATGTTCATTTCCCAGCGGTAGAGCGTGTAGGCCACCCACTGCGGCAGCACGATCGGCAGGCCGGCGTAGCTGAAGGCGGCGACCGGGCCGGCGCCCGAGAGCGCCAGTGCCTGCTCGGGCTCGCGCGGCGCGTTCTCCAGTGCTTCGGCGAAGAGGCGCCCGAGCACGCCGGTCGTGTGCAGCGACAGCGCCAGCGCGCCCGCGAACGGCCCGATGCCGGCGGCCAGCACCATCAGCGCGGCCCACACCAGCTCGGGCACGCTGCGCAGGAAGTTGAGCACGAAGCGCGCGCCATGGCGCAGCGGCCCGCCGATGCGCCCCGACGCCGGCAGCGCGAGCACGGCGCCCGCCATGGCGGCCAGCACGGTGCCCAGCGCCGACACGGCCAGCGTCTGCAGCGCGCCGTGGCCGACCTTGGCCAGAAATTCGGGCGACACGTCGGGCGGGAAGAACTCGGCGATGAACTTGCCCATGAGCTGGAGCGATTCGGCCGAGCCCAGCGCGCCGTAGTCGATGCCTAGGTAGACGAAGCTCGCGACCACGGCCGCGGCGATCAGTCCCACGGCGAGCCAGCAGCGCAGGCACAAAGGAGGGCGTGGCGGCAGCGTCGTCATGCCAGGAGCTTTCGCAGCGCGTTGCTCAGCATGTCCGCCAGCAGCACGAGCGCGAGGAACACCAGCAGGATGCTGCTGGCCTCGCCGCCGTTGAGCATCTTCATCGACTGGTCCATGAGCTGCCCGAGGCCGCCCGCACCCACGAAGCCCATCACCACCGAGGCGCGCACGGCGCATTCCCAGCGGTACACGGTGTACGAGGCCAGCTCCTGCGCCGTGTGCGGCAGCAGGCCGTAGCACAGCGCCGCGAGCCGGCCGCTGCCGCTTTCGAGCAGGGCGCGCGCGGGGCGCGTGTCGGTCGATTCGAGGATCTCGGCGTAGACCTTGCCCAGCATGCCGCCGTAGGTGATGGCCAGCGCCAGCACGCCGGCCGCAGGGCCGAGCCCGAGCGCGCGCACGAACAGCAGCGCCCACACGATCTCGGGAATGGCGCGCAACACCATCAGCAGCCAGCGCGCTGCTTGGCGGACGATGCCGGCCTGCACGCGACCGGGGCCGGGGCCGATGCGCGAGATGGAGAGCGCGCGCGTGGTCACGAAGCCCAGCGGCGCGCCGATCAGCAGCGCCATGGCCGTGCCGGCCGTGGCCATGGCCAGGGTCTCGAGCGTGGCCTTGGCGAGCAGCGCGAGAAAGGCGGGCGAGCTGTCGGGTGGAAAAAAGCCCGCAAGAAAACCGCCGATGACGGCGAGGTTGCCGCTGCCGAACAGCGCCCAGGGCTTGAATTCGGAGAGCGCGAGCATTGGCCACGCAACGGCCAGTGCCGCGAGCCAGCCGGCCAGGCGGCGGCCCGCGTGCGGATCGCGCAGGGCGGGGCGGGCGAGTGTCGCCGTCACGGGCAGTCCGGCCGGTGGAAGGTTGGCTCGGCGGTGCCGGCCACCGGCGCGACCGGCAGCGGCCCTTGCGTCGCCACGCCGCCTTCGCTCGCATAGAGCGCCTCGAGCAGCGCCGGCGTCACCTCGGCGGCCGGCAGGTCGAAGGCGACCTGCCCGTCGCGCATGCCCACGATGCGCGGAAACCAGCGCAGTGCCAGATCGACCGCGTGCAGCGACGCGACCAGCGTGGCGCCGGTCGATTCGCTCTGCGCCACCAGCTGGCCCACGGCCGCGTGCGCCAGCGTGGGGTCGAGCGCCGACACCGGCTCGTCCGCCAGCAGCAGCGCGGGGCGCTGGTACAGCACGCGCGCGATGCCCACGCGCTGCAGCTGGCCGCCCGAGAGGCGGTCGCAGCGGTCGAACAGCCGGTCTTCGAGCGCGAGCCGGGCCAGCGCCGCGTGCGCGCCCGCGATGTCGGACGGGTAGAAGAGCGAACCCAGCGCGCGTGCCGTCGACCACTGGCCGAGCCGGCCCGCGAGCACGGCCGTGACCACGCGCAGGCGCGGCGCGATCGGCGGGGCCTGGTGCACGGTGCCGATGCGCGCGCGCAGCTGCTTGAGCGCACGCGCCGACAACTGCCACGGGCGCTGGCCCAGCGCCTGCACCTGGCCTTCGCCGGGCCGCAGCGCGGCGCCGAGCACGCGCAGCAGCGTGGTCTTGCCCGCGCCCGAGGGCCCGATGACCGCGATGCGCTCGCCGTCGCGCGCGGCCAGCGTCACGCCGGCCAGCGCGCGCTGGCCGTTGGGGTGCACCACGCCCGCGCTGTCGAGCGAAAAACTCATCCGCGCATTCCGCTCACTTGATGAGGCCGGCCGACTTGCCCGCCGTCTCGATGCCGTCGTAGTTCGACGACTTGGTGGGAATGAACTTGCTCGCGCGCTGCAGCGCCATGATCTCCTTGTGCGCCGGGTTGGCCGGGTCCAGCTTCAGGAAGGCGTCGGTCAGCTTCTTCGTCACGGCGGCGTCCAGGCCCGGGCGCACGGTCCAGTTGTAGTCGTAGTAGGTCGGCGTGGTGGCCAGCACGCGCACCTTGGCGGCGTTGGGGTTCTTGGCCTCCACCAGCTTGTCCCACACCGAGGCGTTGAGCACGCCCGCTTCGGCGCGCGAGGCGGCCACGAAGGCCACGGTGGCGTCGTGCGCGCCCGAGAACGCGACGGTCTTGAAGTCCTTCTCGGGGTTGATGCCGGCCTGCAGCAGGAAGTAGCGCGGCATCAGGCTGCCCGAGGTGGATGAGGGCGCGCCGAAGGCGAAGGTCTTGCCCTTCAGGTCGGCCAGCGTCTTGGCGGGGCTGTCGATCGGCACGATGAACTTGCTGGTGAACACCTCGTCTTCCGCGCGCTGCACGATCGGCACCGCGCCGCCGTTGGTGCGGATGCGCGCCTGCACGAAGGTGAAGCCGCCCAGCCAGGCCAGGTCGATCTTGTTCGTCGCCAGGCCTTCGACCACGGCGGCGTAGTCGGTCACGGGCGTGAACTGCACGTCCATGCCGGTTTCCTTCTTCAGGTAGTCGCCCAGCGGCGTGAACTTGCGCTGCAGCTCGGTGGGCGCCTCGTCGGGAATGGCCGACACGCGCAGCACGCCCTGGGCGAAGGCGCCCACGGCGGTGAGGGACAGGGCCAGCGCGAGCGCGAGCCGGGACACGGTTTGTTTCGTTTGCATGGTGTGATGACGCGTTCAGTGGAAAAAGAAAAGGGTGTGTCGGGGCACTCGGGCAGACGGCGGTGCGGGCTTCGATAATCGCGGCTTGTTCCATTCGACCGACCCGCTGCCATGATCGAAGCCGCACCTTCCAAGCTCCTGAATCCGTTGGCGCCGCTGCGGCTCACCAGCTTCTCGCATGGGGGCGGCTGCGGCTGCAAGATCGCGCCGGGCGTGCTGTCGCAGATCCTCAAGAACCATGCGGGCGGGCTGATTCCGCCCGAGCTCATGGTCGGCATCGAGACCGCCGACGACGCGGCAGTCTACCGGCTCAACGACGAGCAGGCGCTGATCGCCACCACCGATTTCTTCATGCCCATCGTGGACGACCCCTACGAGTTCGGCCGCATCGCCGCGACCAACGCGATCAGCGACGTCTACGCGATGGGCGGGCGCCCGATCATGGCGCTGGCGCTGGTCGCCATGCCGATCAACCAGCTGCCGGTGGAAGTCATCGCCGAGATCGTGCGCGGCGGGCAGGACGTGTGCCGCGCGGCCGGCATTCCCATTGCGGGCGGCCACACCATCGATTCGGTCGAGCCGATCTACGGGCTGGTCGCGATGGGGCTGGTGCACCCCAAGCGCGTGCGGCGCAATGCCGACGCGCAGGCGGGCGACGTGCTGGTGCTGGGCAAGCCGCTGGGCGTGGGCGTGCTGTCGGCGGCGCTCAAGAAGCAGCAGCTGTCCGAGGCCGGCTACCGCCAGCTGATCGAGAACACGACCAAGCTCAACACGCCCGGCATCGCGCTGTCGGCGCTCGACGGCGTGCATGCGCTGACCGACGTCACCGGCTTCGGCCTGGCCGGCCACGCGCTCGAACTCGCGCGCGGCGCGGGGCTCGCGGCGGTGGTCGAGTGGTCGCGCGTGCCGCTGCTCGACAACGTGATCGCCATGGCCGGCGGCGGGCTGGTCACCGGCGCGTCGGGCCGCAACTGGGCGGGTTACGGCGCTGATGTGCAACTGCACGAGGGCCTGCCGGCCACCGCGCAGGCGCTCATGACCGACCCGCAGACCTCGGGCGGCCTGCTCGTGAGCTGCGCGCCCGAGGCGGTCGAGGCGGTGCTGGAGATCTTCCGCAACGAAGGCTTCGGGCAGGCGGCGGTCATCGGCCGCGTGGAAGCTGGCGCGCCGGGTCTCGTCGTGCTGCCCTGAGCCGGGGCGCCGCCGGGCGGGTGGGGTCGTCATCGACACGCGCTCCTTCGTTTTTTCGCATCGTGCGACAGGTCCGCGCAGCGGGCAACACCTGGCGGCCCCTTCATTCAATAACCCTTGAGTCCGCCGGTGCCGGTAGGCGTCGGCTATCGTTCGCGCCATGAACGCTTCCCTTCGCCTTGGCTGGCGCACGTTCTGGCGCGACCTGCGCGCCGGCGAGCTGCGCCTCTTGATCGTGGCCGTGGTGCTGGCCGTGGCCGCGCTCACGGCGGTCGGCTTCTTCGCCGACCGATTGCAGGGCGGGCTGCAGCGCGACGCGCGCCAACTGCTGGGCGGTGACGCGGTGGTCGTGAGCGACAACCCGACGCCCGAAACTTTCATTGCACAGGCGAAGTCGCTGGGCCTCGCGGGCACCGGCACCTTCGGCTTTCCCACCATGGCGCGGGCCGAAGAGGCGCAGGGCGGCGCCAGCAAGCTCGTGGCCCTGAAGGCCGTGACGCCGGGCTACCCGCTGCGCGGCAACCTGCAGACGGCCACCACGGCCGAGGGCGCGGGCACCGTGACGCGCGACGTGCCGGCGTCGGGCGAGGTCTGGGTCGATGCCTCGCTGCTCGACTCGCTGGGCCTGAAGGTCGGCGACACGCTGCTGCTGGGCGACACCGGCCTGCGCGTGGGCCGCGTGATCACGCTCGAGCCCGACCGGGGCGCGGGCTTCATGAGCTTTTCGCCGCGCGTGATGCTCAACCAGGCCGACGTGGCGCGCACCGGCCTCGTGCAGCCGGCCAGCCGCGTGGGCTACCGCTACGCCGTGGCGGGCGACGACGCCGCCGTGAAACGTTTCACCGAATGGGCCGACGCCACCATCAAGAAGGGCGAGCTGCGCGGCGTGCGGCTCGATTCCTTCGAGGGCGGCCGGCCCGAGATGCGCCAGACGCTGGACCGCGCCGAGAAATTCCTGAGCCTGGTCGCGCTGCTCGCCGCGCTGCTGTCGGCCGTAGCCGTGGCGCTGGCGGCGCGCGGCTTCGCGGCCAGCCACCTGGACGACTGCGCCATGCTGCGCGTGCTGGGCCAGAGCCAGCGCACCATCGCCGCGGCCTACGCCTTCGAGTTCGCCGTGATCGGCACCGTGGCCAGCGCGATCGGCGTGGCCATCGGCTTCGCCGTCCACTATGTGTTCGTGCTGCTGCTGGCCGGGCTGGTCGAGACCGCCTTGCCCGCCGCCACGCTGTGGCCCGTGGCCTTCGGCCTGGGCATGGGGCTCACGCTGCTGTTCGCCTTCGGCCTGCCGCCGGTGCTGCAGCTGGCGCGCGTGCCGCCGCTGCGCGTGATCCGCCGCGACGTGGGCGGGCTCAAGCCCGCGTCGCTCGCCGTGCTCGGCATCGGCGTGGCGGGCTTCGCGGCGCTGCTGATGGCGGCCAGCAGTGACCTCAAGCTGGGCCTCATTGCGGTCGGCGGCTTTGCCGGTGCCGTGGCCGTGTTCGCGCTGCTGAGCTGGCTCGCCGTGAAGGTGCTGCGCCGCAGCGTCAGCGAGACCACCGCGCCGCGCTGGCTGGTGCTGGCCACGCGGCAGATCTCGGCGCGCCCGGCCTACGCCGTGGTGCAGGTCAGCGCGCTCGCCGTGGGCCTGCTGGCGCTGGTGCTGCTGGTGCTGCTGCGCACCGACCTCGTGGCGAGCTGGCGCAAGGCCACGCCGCCCGATGCGCCCAACCGCTTCGTCATCAACGTGATGCCCGAGCAGAGCGAGGCGTTCCAGAAGACGCTGCGCGACGCGGGCGTCGCCAAGTTCGACTGGTACCCGATGATCCGCGGCCGGCTGGTGGCGATCAACGACAAGCCCGTGACGCCCGACGACTACACCGAGGACCGCGCCAAGCGCCTGGTGGACCGCGAGTTCAACCTGAGCAACAGCACCGAGGCGCCCGCGCACAACAGCGTCACCGCCGGCGCCTGGACGCCCGAGGCGAAGAACGAGGTGAGCGTGGAAGAAGGCCTGGCCGAGACGCTCGGCCTGAAGCTGGGCGACACCCTGCGCTTCGACATCGGCGGCATGCAGAACGACGCGCGCATCACCTCGCTGCGCAAGGTCGACTGGGGCTCGCTGCACGCCAACTTCTTCGTGATGTACACCGTGGCCTCGCTGGCCGACGTGCCCGTGACCTACATGGGCGCCTTCCGCGCGCCCGAGACGCGCGGCTTCGACAACGCGCTGGTGCGCAGCTTTCCCAACGTGACCAACGTCGACATGAGCGCCACCATCAACCAGGTGCAGCGCGTGCTCGACCAGGTGGTGCGCGCGGTCGAGTTCCTGTTCGGCTTCACGCTGGCGGCCGGGCTCGTGGTGCTGTTCGCCGCCGTCACCGCCACGCGCGAGGAACGTGCGCGCGAGTTCGCCGTGATGCGCGCCGTGGGCGCGCGCGCCAGCCTGCTGCGGCAGGTGCAGCGCGCCGAGCTGGTGGGCGTCGGCCTGCTCGCGGGCTTCCTGGCGAGCATCGTGGCCTCGGTGATCGGCTGGGGGCTGGCGCGCTACGTGTTCGAGTTCACCTGGACCGCCTCGCCGCTCGTGCCGGTGGCGGGCGCGCTGGCCGGCGCGGTGCTGGCGCTGGCGGCGGGGTGGTGGGGCCTGCGCGATGTGCTGCGCCGGCCGGTGGTCGACACGCTGCGCCGCGCGGCCGAGTAGGGCTGCGCAGCCCCGTACAGTTTTTTTCTTCCGCGATCGGCAGGACGGGGCCGGGGATGCAATACATTCCCCGGCCCCGTATTCAATTCAGAAGAGAAATTCCTGCATGCGCTTGGCGTCATTCCAGATCACCAACTATCGCTCGATCCACGACAGCGGCTCCATCGATTCCTCCCAGATCACAGCGATCCTCGGCCGAAATGACAGCGGCAAGTCGAACCTGCTGCGCGCGTTGCACAGCCTGAACCCGACCGACGGGCTCACGGCACTCAGCCCCATCAAGGACTTTCCGCGGCACCGCCGCCTGGACGAATGCACCGACGACACCCCGGTGGTGCACACGCGCTGGGACCTCGACGCCTCCGAACAGCTGGCACTCGCCGCCATCCTGCCGCGCGCGGCCGGCGTGCGCCAGGTCACGGCCGGTCGCGGCTACGGCGCCACGCGCACGACCGGCTTCGAGGGTCTGGGCCCGCTGTCGATCGACGTGAGCGACATCAAGGCCAAGGTGCGCAAGATCGTGCCCGCCGTGAAGGCCGCGGCCGAGAAGGTCGCCGACGAGTTGAAGGCGCCGCTCGAACAGGAGGCCGACGCCTTCGACGCCGCCATGATCCCGAGCCCCGACTTCGTCAAGTGGTCGGCTGGCGCGCTGCTGGCGCTGCAGGCGCTGCGCCAGGCGCTGGCCACGGCCGGCGCCGAGATCGCCGACAAGCAGGCGCAGATGCTGACCGAGCTCGAGGAGCTGGCACGCACGATCGACAACGACCAGCCCGCGCTGGCCCGCGCCCGCGCCTGGGTGCTGGAGAAACTGCCGCGCTTCATCTACGTCGAGGACTACGCCTCGCTGCCCGGCCGCCAGAACATCGCCGAGTACCTCACGCGCAAGGGCTGGGGCGAGCGCACGGCGGGCGAGCGCAATTTCGAGAAGCTGTGCCAGGTGGCGGGGCTCGATCCGCAGCAGCTGCAGGACCTGCTGGCGAAGAACGACCTGGCGACGCGCAATCAGTTGGTGAACCGGGCGGGCTCGGTCGTCACGTCGGAAATCCGCCGCGTGTGGAAGGACCGTGAACTCAAGGTCCGCTTCAACCTCGACGGGCAGCACCTGGAGACGCTGGTGTCCGACCCCAACGCCGCCTACGAGGTGGAAGTGAACCTCGACGAACGCAGCCGCGGCTTCCAGTGGTTCTTCTCGTTCTACGTCGCGTTCTTCGCGGACACGAAGGGCGCGGCCGATGCGATCCTGCTGCTGGACGAGCCCGGCCTGCACCTGCACGCGCATTCGCAGGCCGATCTGCTGGCGCACCTAGAGCACGACTTCGCCAACCAGATCCTCTACACGACGCACTCGCCGTTCATGGTGCCGACCCACCGGCTCGACGCGGTGCGCACGGCCCGCATGAGCGAGGCCGCCGGCACGACGGTGAGCAACAAGGCCGAGGGCGATGTGCGCACGCTGTATCCGTTGCAGGTGGCGCTGGCGCTGAGTCAGGCGAAGCCCGTGGCGCCTGTCGAGGCACCCGCCGTGACTGTCGGCGAACAGGCGGAGCGTCAGCTGGTGGAAGCGGCGGCGTAGGCGTACGCCGGGCGTCTCAGGCCGCGTGCTGCATCGGGCTCACACGGCGCCAACGAGGCGCCGCATGAGCACGCCCTTCAGGTCCCTGCGCGTGTCGCAGACGACGTGGATGTAGGCGGTGTCCAGTCGCACCTCGTAGATGATGCGGTTCATGCCCGAGATGACCTGCCGGTACTGGGCCGCGTTCAGGTCTTCCAGTTCCTCGGGAATCCGGCCTGCCTGGGGATGGGCCGCGATCATCGCGACGGATTGCTTGATCTTTGCGTAGCTCGCCGCCCAGGTGTCCGCGCCGAAGTTCTTGAGCAGGTAGCGCCTCAGGTCCTTCAGGTCGGCTTCGGCGGACCGCAGGAACACCACCTTCATGGGGCGTCTTCTTGGTCCAGGTCGGCGAACACATCGTCCGCGGACCGGAACTGGCCCTGTTCGATTTCGCGGTTGCCGAGTGCCAGCACTTTCAGCAGCGCGAGGGTCGCTTCCTGCTCTTCGAAGGAGCGGACATCCATCACCACGAGCTTGGCTTCGCCGTTCTGTGTGATGACCAGAGGCTCGCGGGTGTCCGAGAGGGTCTTCACGATGTCCGCGGCATGGCTCTTGAGATAGCTGATGGGTTTGACCTGCGTGGAGAAGTTCATGGGGTTCACCTGTGGTTGTCGATCGGACCGATTATGGTCTGAATTCAGTCTTTCGATGTTTCCGAGCCATCGTCCCTGAACATGTGTTCACTCGCGAAGTCGACAAACGCCCGCACCTTCGGCGACAGCTGCCGGCTCGACGGCCACAGCGCCGAGAACTGCCCCTGCCGCACGAGGTGCGCGGCCAGCACGCGCTGCAGCTCGCCACGGCGCAGCGCGTCGCGCGCCAGGAAGTCGGGCATGTACGCAATGCCCAGGCCCGCGACGGCGGCGCCCAGCATGGCTTCCATGTTGTTGCAGACCAGGCCCGGCGGCAGTTGGGGCGGCAGGCCGGGCAGGTCCCAGTCTTCGATCTTTCCGCCGGTCACGAACTTGTAGCGCAGGCAGCTGTGGCGGGCGAGGTCGGCCGGCACCTGCGGCACGCCGTGCTGCGCCAGGTAGGCCGGCGAGGCCGCGAGCACGAAGCTGAACGGGCCGAGCCGGCGCGCCACGAGCTGTGAGTCGACCAGCTCGCCGCTGCGGATCGCCACGTCGACGCCCTCGGCCACCACGTCGACCAGCCGGTCGTTGAAGTCGAGGTCGAGCTCGATCTCGGGAAAGCGCGCCTTGAACGCCGGCAGGATCGGCAGCAGAAAGCGGTAGCCGATGGTCGGCAGGCTCACGCGCAGGCGGCCGCGCGGTGTGGCGACGGCGTCCTGCAGCATGGCGCGCGCATCGCCGAGCTCGTCGAGGATGCGGCGGCAGCGCTCGTGGAACATCGCGCCCTCGGCCGTGAGCCGCACCTGCCGCGTGGTGCGGTGGAACAGCCGCACGCCCATCTGCGCCTCGAGCCGCGCGACGTTCTTGCCCACGGCCGAGGCCGAGATGCCCAGGTCGCGACCCGCCCGCGCAAAGCTCTGCAGGTCGGCCGCCCGCACGAAGGATTCGAGTCCGCTGAAGCTGTCCATGGGCTTGATTGGCAACCTGGGGTTGGCAGTGTGAGGAGCTGAGGGCCTATTTTCGTTTCATTGAATCCTTTTTATCTTCGCTTCACGCATTTCCTTCCTTTTCCTTCTCCCGCGTGAAAGCCCTCCCGATGTCCTCCTCCGATTCCAACAAGGCCTGGCTGCTCGCCGCCGTCTGCCTGGCCGCGCTCGGCATGCCGCTGAGCTTCACCGGCCCGGCCGTGGTGCTGCCCGCGATCCGCGACGCGCTGGGCGGCACGCCGGTGCAACTCAACTGGGTCACCAACGCCTTCATGCTGAGCTTCGGTGCCACGCTGATGGCGGCCGGCGCGCTGGCCGATGCGTACGGGCGCAAGCGCGTCTTCCTTCTGGGCCTGGCGGTGGTGGCGCTAAGCAGTGCGCTGCTGACGCTGGCGCCGGGCATCGTCGCCTTCGACCTCGCGCGCGCCGTGCAGGGGCTGGGCTCGGCAGCCGCTTTCGCAGCCGGCACGGCCGCGCTGGCGCAGCTGTTCGACGGGCCGGCGCGGCTGCGGGCGTTCAGCCTCATCGGCACCTCGTTCGGCGTGGGGCTGTCGTGCGGATCGATCCTCTCGGGCTGGCTGGCCGACACCGTCGGCTGGCATGCCGTGATGCTGAGCCCCGGCGCCGTGAGCCTCGTCGCGCTGGGCCTGGCCGCGCCGCGCATGCGCGAGTCGCGCAACCCGCAGGCGATGGGGCTGGACGTGCCGGGCACGCTGAGCTTCACGGCCGCGCTGAGCCTGCTGACGCTGGGCGTGCTGCAGGCGCCCGACAGCGGCTGGGGCAGCCCGTGGGTGCTCGCGGCGCTGGCCGGCGCGCTGGCCATGGGCGCGGCCTTCATCGCCATCGAGCGGCGCGTGGCGCATCCGATGCTCGACCTGTCGCTGTTCCGCTTTCCGCGCTTCGTCGGCGTGCAGCTGCTGGCCGCGGCGCCGGCCTACGGCTTTGTCGTGCTGCTGGTGCTGCTGCCGATCCGCTTCATCGGGCTCGAAGGGCGCAGCGCGCTGGAGGCGGGCGGCTTCATGTTCGCGCTGTCGGGGCCGATCCTCGTGGTGCCGACGCTGGCCGCGTGGCTCGCGCACCGCTTCTCGGCGGGCGTGATTTCGGCGGTGGGACTGTTGGTGTGCGCGGCGGGGCTCGTGTGGCTCGCCCGCTGCGCGCCGGGCACGCCCTTGCACGGCCTCGTGGGCCCGCTGCTGCTGATCGGTGCGGGCATCGGCCTGCCGTGGGGGCTGATGGACGGCCTGGCCGTGAGCGTGGTGCCGCGCGAGCGGGCGGGTATGGCGTCGGGCATCTTCAACACGGTGCGCGTCGCGGGGGAGGGCATTGCGCTGGCGCTGGTGGCGGCGGGGCTCACGGCGCTGGTGGCGCTGCAGCTGAAGGCGTCGTCGTCGCCTTCGTCCGTGGCGGTGTCGCAGGCGGCGCAGCGCGTGGCGACGGGCGACATGGCGCAGGCGCTGGCTTTGCTGCCGGGCATGGATCGCGCGGCGCTGCTGCATGCGTATGGCGCCGCGTTCGCGACGCTGCTGTGCGTGCTGGCTGGGGTGACGGTGCTGACGGCGGTGGTGGTGTTTGCATTCCTGCGCGGCGATGCGCCGTCACATCACCCGGAGGCGACGTTGGAGTGCCCGGTTTCCTGAAGCATGTCGGGCGCGGTGCTCAGCCCTGCGCGGTGTCTTCTGCGAAGAGACCGCGCAGCCACTGCGTGAACACCCGCACCCGCGACGACAGCTGCCGGTTCTGCGGATACAGCACCGACACCGGCATCGGCGGCGGCGCAAAGCCCGGCAGCACCGCCTGCAGGCGCCCGTCCGCCAGCTCGGCCGCCACGCGGTAGCGCGGCACCTGCACCAGCCCGAGGCCCACGACGGCGGCGCCCGTGTACAGGTCGGCGCCTGTGACTGACACGGTGGCGGCCAGCTGCACGGGGCGCACCTGACCGTCGACCGTGAACTCGAGCGGCAGCGGCTTGCCCGTGCTGCTCGACACGTAGTGCACCGCGCGGTGCGAAGCCAGCGCGGCCAGGTCGGCGGGCTCGCCGTGCGCCGCGAGGTAGCCGGGGCTCGCCACCGTCACCTGCGGCAGCAGCGCCACGCGCTGCGCGACCAGTGACGAGTCCTGCAGCGGGCCGGCGCGCAGCACGCAGTCGACGCCTTCGCGCACCAGGTCGACCAGCCGGTCGTCCTCGCCGATGTGCAGCTGCAGGCCCGGATGGCGGGCGAGGAAGGCGGGCAGCGCCGGCACCACGAAGTGCCGCGCCAGCGTGCCCTGCAGGTTCACGCGCAGCAGGCCCTGCGGCGCCGCGTGGGTGAAGGCGCCCTCGGCCTCTTCCACGTCCGCCAGCAGTCGCACGCAGCGCTGGTAGTGGGCCTCGCCGTCCTGCGTGAGGCGCACGGTGCGCGTGGTGCGCTCGAGCAGCCGGGCGCCCAGGCGCGATTCGAGCCGCTGGATCAGCGTGGTGAGGGTGGCGCGCGGAATCTGCAGGTCGTCCGAGGCCTGCGTGAAGCTCTGGCGCTCGGCGATGCGCACGAAGGCCTGCATTTCCTGGAAGCGGTCCATGGGGTCGCCCTTCGTGCCTATTGTTTAAGTAAATGGAATTTTATTGTCGAATGGGTGCTGATTATCTTTTGGGTGGAATGGCCGACCATCCGTTTCGTCCACTCACCACCCCCAAGGAATCGCGCCATGAACACCATCGCCACTTCTGCTTCGCTGCCCACCCGCGTCGCCCTCGTCACCGGCGCCTCGCGCGGCATCGGCGCCGCCATCGCCCGCCGGCTCGCTGCCGACGGTTTCGCCGTCGCCGTCAACTACGCCGCGGGCGCCGTGCCGGCCGAAGCGCTGGTCTCTGAACTGAAGGCCACCGGCGCCCGCGCCCTCGCGGTGCAGGCCGACGTGGCGAACGCCGACGCGGTGCGCGTCATGTTCGACACCGTCGAAGCGCAGCTCGGCCCTGTCGACGTGCTGGTCAACAACGCCGGCGTGCTCCAGACCGCGCCGCTGGCCGCACACAGCGACGCGCTCTACGACCACACCTTCGACATCAACGTGCGCGGCACCTTCAACACCCTGCGCGAGGCGGCGACCCGGCTCGCCGAGGGCGGGCGCATCGTCAACTTCTCGAGCACCACGCTCGCGCTGCACATGCCGGGCTACGCGATCTACAACGCCACCAAGGCGGCGGTCGAGGCCTTCACGCACGTCTTCGCCAAGGAACTGCGCGGCCGACGCATCACGGTGAACGCCGTGGCGCCGGGCCCGGTCGCGACCTCGCTGTTCCTGGACGGCAAGACCGACGAGCAGATCCAGGCCTTCGCCCAGATGCCACCGCTGCAGCGCCTGGGCCAGCCGGAAGACATCGCCTCGGTGGTGTCGTTCCTGGCGGGGCCGGACGCGGGGTGGGTCAACGGACAGGTGCTGCGGGCCAACGGCGGCGTGGCCTGAGCGGTGGCCTCTCACGACATCCACGGAGCACGCACCATGCATCCGCCTTCACCCCGCGCGGCCACCCCGCGCTTCTTCAGCCTCGCGTACACGGCGTTCACGGCCGCCGCTGCGGTGGTGGCCGCCGCCGCCTCGGCGATGGCGCTCGTGCTCGAACTGCCCGTGTGGGCGATGTTCGTCGGCTGGGTGGCGTTCTACACCCGCGGCGCCACCGCACGCGACGGCGTGTTCAACCTCGTCTGCGTGAGCCTGGGCCTGCTGATCGGCAAGGGCGCGGCGCTCGCCATCGCCGCGCTGGCCCCGATCGCGGGCGCCGCGGCGCTGCCGGTGGTGGTGCTGTTCGTGGCGCTCCTCGTGGTGTCGATGCGCAGCGTGCCGCGACTGAACAACCTGCTGTGCTACTTCCTCGGGCTGATCGCGTTCTTCGCGGTCCACCAGCCCCCTTCGCTGTCGCTGTTCGCCACGCTGGCCGGCGCGGCGGCACTCGGGTCGATGGCGGCGTGGGTGGCCCACCTGCTGCAGCGCCGCGTGCGCTGACCACCGGACTTTCCTTTCTTCCCTCTCACCTTCATTCAAGGCGTTCCATCATGCAATCCGTCATCCTCGTCACTGGCGCCGGCTCCGGCATCGGCAAGCTCAGCGCGCAGGCGCTCGCCGAAGCGGGCCACATCGTCTATGCCTCCATGCGTGACATCGCGGGCCGGAACAAGGCGCGCGCGGCCGAGCTGCGTGCCCTGGCCACGGCCCAGGGGCTTCAGCTGCATCCGATCGAACTCGATGTGCTGTCGCAGGCCTCCGCCGATGCCGCCGCGGCGACCATCGTCCAGGCGCAGGGCCGCCTCGATGTGGTGATGCAGAACGCGGGCCATCTCGTGGTCGGGCCGACCGAGGCCTTCACGCCGGAAGACATCACCCAGGTGTTCGACACCAACGTGCTCGGCGCCCAGCGCGTGAACCGCGCGGTGCTGCCATACCTGCGCCAGCAGGAGTCGGGGCTGATGCTGTGGATCAGCAGCACGACCACCAAGGGCGGCTTTCCGCCGTTCATGGGCCCGTACGGCGCGGCCAAGGCGGCCATGGATTCGCTGGCGGTGACGCTGGCCTACGAGATCGCGCGCTTCGGCATCGAGACCTCGATCGTCGTGCCGGGCGCGTTCACCCGGGGCACCGATCACTTTCCGAGCGCGGGCAAGCCCTCCGACGCGGCCATTGCCGCCGCCTACAGCCGCTATGACGGCGTGATGGACCGCATCGGCGAGCGCCTGTCCGCCCTCACGCCCGAGCATGCCGATCCGCAGGCCGTGGCCGACGACATCGTGCGCATCGTGGGCCTGCCGGCGGGCACGCGGCCGATGCGTTCGCTGATCGACTTCGTGGGCGACGGCGCGGCCGAGGTCTTCGAGGTGTCGGAGCGCGTGCGCATCGACTTCGCCCGGCGCATCGGCATGGGCGACCTGCTCGAGGCGAAGGTCCGGCGCTGAGCGGGGCGCTGTCAACAAGAAGCGGTGGATCTTCCTGTCCAATAGCGGCATGGAACATTCATCGAACGACGTGACAGAGCGCCTGAACGACCTCGAGATCAAGTCGAGCTACGCCGAAGACCTGCTCGAGCAGCTGAACATGACGATCTACCGGCAACAGCAGCAGATCGACAGCCT
The DNA here is from genome assembly GCF_059419205.1 of Variovorax sp. GW821-FHT06D12. Taxonomy (NCBI): domain Bacteria; kingdom Pseudomonadati; phylum Pseudomonadota; class Betaproteobacteria; order Burkholderiales; family Comamonadaceae; genus Variovorax; species Variovorax sp. GW821-FHT06D12. Next base: position 199,714 of record NZ_JBWKRI010000003.1, read on the forward strand.
GATCCTGCAGGTCGCGCAACTCAGGCTGCAAAGCCAGAACGCAGGGCAGGATGGGGGCGCACGCAACCTGCGCGACGAGCTCCCGCCCCATTACTAATCACTCCCCCAGGCTTCGCGCACTTCGTGTCGCTTCGCCAACCCCCTCGCCGGGGGCAACACCGGCGGCCCGGCAAAGCCGGTTCCACGGTGTTTCACGAAGGATCGGTCAGCCGTGCGCGTGCCACAGCACGGCGAAGAAGTGGCAGGTGCTGCCGGCCAGCACGAAGAGGTGCCACACCGAATGCGCGTAGCGCACCTTGTTGTCGAACAGGAACACCACGGCCCCGGCCGTGTAGAACAGCCCGCCGGCCACGAGCCAGGCCAGCCCCGCCGATGACATGCGCTCGTACAGCGGCACCGCTGCCATCAGCGCCATCCAGCCCATCGCCACGTACAGGCCGGTCGACCACAGCGGGTGCTGCAGGCGGTTGAACAGCTTGGCGCCCACGCCCAGCACGGCGGCGGCGGTGATGGCGCCGAACAGCGTCCAGCCCCAGGGCCCGCGCAGCACGCCGAACAGGAAGGGCATGTAGCTGCCCGCAATGAACAGGTAGATGGCCGCGTGGTCGAGCCGGTTGAACCAGGCCTTGGCGCGGCCGATCGGCAGCGCGTGGTACAGCGTGGAGATCAGGTACAGCACGATGGCCGTGCCCGCGAAGAGCGAGGCGCCCACCACGGCCGCGGCCTGGCCCTTCTGGGCGGCGCTGTAGACCAGGATCGGCAGCGAGGCGATCGCCAGCAGCAGGCCCAGGCCGTGGCTCAGGGCGTTGAAGAGCTCTTCCATCGCGGTCTGGTCGCGCGCGGCGGTTTTCTTCGCGGTGGTGGAACGGGCGGGCTGCAGCTGCAGCGGCGGGCTATTCGTCATCAGGAACAGAGCCTCCGGGATCGGTGTTGGTTCCGCAAAAATCGCGAAACCGGCAGATCATGTTACTTGACCTGCTGTTTGCCGAGTTTGCGTGCCAATGTGCGCCGATGCATGCCAAGCCGGCGCGCGGTTTCCGAGATGTTGAAGCCGGTCTCGGCCAGCATTTCGTGGATGCGCTCCCACTCCAGCGTCTTGATCGAGGTGGAGCGGTTGGTCAGTTCGACCTCGGTGGTGCCGGCGGCGCGGCCGAAGGCGGCCTCGATGTCGTCGGTGTTCGAGGGCTTGGCCAGGTAGTGGCAGGCGCCGAGCTTGATAGCCTCGACGGCGGTGGCGATGCTCGCGAAGCCGGTGAGCACCACGATCAGCATTTCGGCGTCGTGCCGGTGCAGCATCTGCACGCAGGCCAGGCCCGAGGCCTCGCCGTTGAGCTTCAGGTCGACCACGGCGTAGCCGGGCGAGGGGCCGTCGCCTTCCTCGAGCAGCGCTTCCACCTCCTCGAGGTTGCGCGCATGCAGCACCACGTAGCCGCGCCGCTCGAAGGAGCGGGCGAGCGTGCGCGCGAAGGCCTCGTCGTCCTCGACGATGAGCAGCTGGCGGACTTCGGCGGTGTCGGGGGTGGGCGTCATGGGCTGGTGGGGGCCTTGGGGGCGGCGGTGTCCGCGAGGGCGGTGGCGGTGTCGTCTTCGTCCTCTTCGAGCACGATGGCCGCCAGCGGCAGCGTGATGATCACGATGGCGCCGCCCTCGGGGCGGTTGCGCACGGCGACGCGTCCGCCCAGGGTGCGCGCCACGTTCACGACCAGGAACAGGCCGAGCCCGCCGCCGGGCCGGCCCTTGCTCGACTGGTAGGGCTTGCCGAACTCCGCGAGGATGGCCGGCATGAAGCCGGGGCCCGCGTCGGTGACGGTGATGGTGAGCGCGTCGGCGTCGTGCGTGGCTTCCAGGCGCAGCCAGTGCGGCGAGGCCTCGAGCGCGTTGTCGAGCACGTTGCACACCATCTGCTTGATGGCCGAGTCGGACACCATGGGCAGGTCCTGCCCGAACAGGTTCTCGTAGTCGAACTCCTCGACCGGGCGCGTGGTGCGCCATTCTTCTACCAGGTCGTCCAGGAAGGTGCGCACGGTGGTTTCCTCGGACGACTCGCCGCGCGTCTCGCCGGCCGACAGCAGGATGCCGCTCACGATGCTCTTGCAGCGCTGGATCTGCACTTCCATCTCGGCCACTTCCTGCAGCAGCTCGGGGTCGGAGCTGAAGTGCGGCAGCCGGCGCCAGTCGCCCAGGATCACGGCCAGCGTGGCCAGCGGCGTGCCCAGCTCGTGCGCCGCGCCCGAGGCCAGCAGGCCCATGCGCACGATGTGTTCTTCTTCGGAGGCGCGCTGGCGCAGGTCGGCCAGCCGCGCGTCGCGCACGCGCAGGTTGCGGCTGATGCGCGTGATGAAGACCACCAGCAGCGCGGCATTGAGCGCAAAGCACACCAGCATGCCCTGCACGTAGGGGCTCCACAGGCCGCGGTCGTGGTCCAGCGGCAGCGGCAGCGGGCGCGAGAACAGCGCCAGGCCCGCGAAGCACAGGCCGGTGATGACCACGATGGTCCAGGTCGACCAGGCCTTGAGCAGCACCGCGCCCAGGATCACCTGCAGCAGGTACAGAAAGACGAAGGGGTTGGTGGCGCCGCCGCTGAGGTACAGCTGGGCCGTGAGCGTGGCCACGTCGACCAGCAGCGCGACGAACAGCTCTTCGTTGGTCACGCGGCCATGGATGCGCAGGCGCAGCAGGCTCACCATGTTGAACAGCGCGAGGCAGGTGAGCACCTGCAGCATGTGGTTCAGCGGCAGGCGGATGCCGAAGCCGTAGTGCACCACGAGGATGGTGGCCACCTGCCCGACCACGGCGAACCAGCGCAGCTGGATCAGCTGCTGCATGTTCTGGTGGCCGATGGCGTTGTCCAGGCTCGCGACGCCCGCGCGCGGGGCGTGCAGCTCGCCGGCCACCGCGACGAGCTTGTCAGTCGCGGCGGGCATCGGCGGGGTCGGGGCGTGCGGCGTCGGCATGCGGTGCATTTTCGCCGCTACCGTCTTGCGATGCCCGTCGGCGCCGGTCGTCGCGCCACACGAACCCGTAGGCGCCGAGCACCATCAGCGCCAGCCCGTACCAGGTGAGGGCGTAGACGAGGTGGCTGTTGGGGAAGGCGATGACCGTCAGGCCGCCCGCCGGCCACGTGGGCGTGGCCTGTGCGGGCGCGGGCCCGGCCTCGGCATCGACGAAGTAGGGCGCCACGTCGGCCAGGCCGCGCGCGGCGGCAATGGCCTGCACGTCGCGCGAGAACCAACGGTCGGCCGCGGGGTCGTTCGTGCGCAGGAAGCCGCCCTTGGGTTCGGTCAGGCGCAGCAGGCCGGCCACGGTGGTGTCGCCCTGGGGCTCGGGCGCGGTGCGCGCCGCGCGTTCACGCGCTTCAGGCGGCACGAAGCCGCGGTTGACGAGCACGACGCTGCCGTCGGCGCTGCGCAGCGGGGTCAGCACCCAGAAGCCGGCCCCGAGCCGGGTGCTGGCCTGCACCAGCGCTTCCTTGTCATGGAGGAACGTGCCGCGAAGGCGCACGTGCCGGTATTCGTCGTTGGCCGCGTTGACCGTGGGCCATTCGGGTCGCGCCGGCGCGTCGGCGGCCGGGGCGTGCACGCGCTGGTCGACGCGGGCGATGAGATCGAGCTTCCAGGCCCTGCGCTCGACCTGCCAGGTGCCGAGCGCAAGAAAGCCGGCAAAGGCCAGGAGGGCGCAGACCGCCAGCGCCGCACGCGTGACAACGGAGCGCGGGCGGGCGGCCGGGGCCATCAGGGCATGTTCTTCATGTCGTGGACCATGGCCGGCATCATGTTGGTGTTCATGTGATACATGACCCACAGCGAACCGGCCAGCGTGATGACCACGAGCACCAGCGTGAAGATCAGCGCCAGCATGTTCCAGCCGCCTTCGGACTTGGCGTCCATGTGCAGGAAGTACACCATGTGGACCACGATCTGCACCACGGCGAAGCCGAGGATGACGAGGGCGGTGGTGCTCGGGTTGGCGATCACCTTGCCCATCACGAGCCAGAACGGGATCGCGGTCAGGATCACGGCCAGCACGAAGCCGGTCATGTAGCCCTTGAAGGTGCTGTGGCTGACCGGGCCGTCGTCGTGGTGGTCGCCGTGACCGTGGCTGTCGTGTGCGCCGTGGCCGTGCGCGGCGGTGGCGGTGTGTGCGGGGGCGCTCATGCCATCGATCCCATGAGGTAGACAAAGGTGAAGACGCCGATCCACACGACGTCCAGGAAGTGCCAGAACATCGACAGGCACATCAGGCGGCGGCGGTTGGCGGCGGTGAAGCCGTGCTTGGGCAGCTGGACCATCAGCACGACGAGCCAGATGATGCCGAAGCTCACGTGCAGGCCGTGCGTGCCCACCAGCGCGAAGAACGACGACAGGAACGCGCTGCGCTGCGGGCCGGCGCCTTCGTGCAGCAGGTGCGCGAACTCGTACAGCTCCAGGCCGATGAAGCCCAGGCCCAGGAGGCCCGTGATGCCCAGCCACAGCAGCACGCCGCCCATGCGCTTGCGCTGCATCTCGAGCATCGCGAAGCCGTAGGTGATCGACGACAGCAGCAGCAGCGAGGTGTTCATCGCCACCAGCGGCAGGTCGAACAGGTCGGCGCCCGAGGGGCCGGCCGCGTAGCTGCGGCCCAGCACGCCGTACACCGCGAACAGGCAGGCGAAGATGAGGCAGTCGCTCATCAGGTAGAGCCAGAAGCCCAGCAGCGTGCCGTTCTCGGGGTGGTGGTCCTCGTTGCGGACGTGGAACAGGTCGAACGCCGGTGCGTTCGCGTTCCGGGAGGGGTGGGCGGTGGTATCAGACATGGGCGGTGGCCAGCAGGCGCGTGCGTGCTTCTTCGGTGCGAACGACTTCTTCCGCGGGGATGTAGTAGTCGCGCTTGTAGTTGAAGGTGTGGGCGATGATCGCGACCATCATGGCCACGAAGCCGATGCCGGCCACAAGCCACATCTGCCAGATCAGGGCAAAGCCGCACACCGCGCTCAGCGCCGCGATGACGAAGCCGGCGGCCGTGTTCTTGGGCATGTGCACGGGGCTGAAGCCGTCCAGCGGACGCTGGTAGCCGCGGGCCTTCATGTCGGTCCAGGCGTCGTTGTCATGCACGCGCGGCGTGAACGCGAAGTTGTAGGCCGGCGGCGGCGACGAGGTCGACCACTCCAGCGTGCGGCCGTTCCACGGGTCGCCCGTGGTGTCGCGCAGCGACTCGCGGCGAATGAAGCTCACCACCAGCTGGATCAGGAACGAGGCGATGCCCAGCGCGATCAGCACGGCGCCGAAGGCGGCGACCTGGAACCAGATCTGCAGCGACATGTCCTGGAAGTGGCTCATGCGGCGCGTGACGCCCATCAGGCCCAGGATGTACAGCGGCATGAAGGCCATCCAGAAGCCGACGATCCAGAACCAGAACGAGCACTTGCCCCAGAACGGATCCAGCTTGTAGCCGAAGGCCTTCGGGAACCAGTAGGTGATGCCCGCCAGCATGCCGAACAGCACGCCGCCGATGATCACGTTGTGGAAGTGGGCAATCAGGAACAGGCTGTTGTGCAGCACGAAGTCGGCCGGGGGCACGGCCAGCAGCACGCCGGTCATGCCGCCGATCACGAAGGTGATCATGAAGCCGATGGTCCACATCATGGGCAGCTCGAAACGGATGCGGCCGCGGTACATGGTGAAGAGCCAGTTGAAGATCTTCGCCCCTGTGGGGATCGAGATGATCATCGTCGTGATGCCGAAGAACGAGTTCACGCTGGCGCCGGAGCCCATGGTGAAGAAGTGGTGCAGCCACACGAGGTACGACAGGATCGTGATCACGACCGTGGCGTACACCATCGAGGCGTAGCCGAACAGGCGCTTGCCCGAGAAGGTGGAGACCACTTCCGAGAAGATGCCGAAGGCCGGCAGGATCAGGATGTACACCTCGGGGTGGCCCCAGATCCAGATCAGGTTCACGTACATCATGGCGTTGCCGCCCATGTCGTTCGTGAAGAAGTTGGTGCCGACATAACGGTCCAGCGACAGCAGGGCCAGCACGGCCGTGAGCACCGGGAAGGCGGCCACGATCAGCACGTTGGTGCACAGGGCGGTCCAGGTGAAGACGGGCATCTTCATCATGGTCATGCCGGGCGCGCGCATCTTCACGATGGTGGCCAGCAGGTTCACGCCCGAGAGCAATGTGCCCACCCCCGCGATCTGCAAGGACCAGATGTAGTAATCGACCCCCACGTCAGGACTGAACAGGATGCCCGACAGCGGCGGGTACGCCAGCCAGCCGGTCTTGGCGAACTCGCCCACGAACAGCGAGGCCATCACGAGGCCGGCGCCGAAGGTGGTCATCCAGAAGCTGAAGTTGTTCAGGAACGGGAAGGCCACGTCGCGCGCGCCGATCTGCAGCGGCACCACGAAGTTCATGAGGCCCGTGACCAGCGGCATCGCCACGAAGAAGATCATGATCACGCCGTGGGCGGTGAAGATCTGGTCGTAGTGGTGCGGCGGCAAGAAGCCCGCGTTGTCGCCGAAGGCGACGGCCTGCTGGGCCCGCATCATCAGTGCGTCGGCGAAGCCGCGCAGCAGCATCACCAGGCCCAGGATGATGTACATGATGCCGATCTTCTTGTGGTCGATGCTGGTGATCCAGTCATTCCACAAGGTGCCCCACAGCTTGAAGTAGGTCACGGCGCCCAGCAGCGCCAGGCCGCCCAGGATCACGGCCGCGAAGGTCACGAGCAGGATGGGCTCGTGAAGGGGAATCGCCTCCCAGGAGAGGCGGCCGAAGACGAGCTTCGTCAGGTCTAGGTTCTGCAACATCTTAGTCTTCGGTGGTGCACATCGCGGTGACGTACTTGCGCTTGGGCGTGTCGAGGGAGTCGGCCTGCCAGGCCTGCTTGGTGGCGACGTTGAAGGCGCCGGGCTTGCCCAGGCCGCCGTCGGCGTCGATGGCCATCATTTCCTTCATGCACATCTTGTTGCGGTCGACGCACAGGTTCAGGATGGCGTCGTACAGGGCCGGGTCGACCGCGGCGTAGTGGCGCACGGGCTCGCGCTCGCTCGGCACTTCGAGCTTCTTGTATTGCTCGCGGGTCAGTTCGCCCTCTTTGCCGGTCTTGACCTTGGCCACCCACTGGTCGAAGCCGTCATGGCTCAGGCCGTGGAACTTGAAGCGCATGCCCGAGAAGCCCGCGCCGCTGTAGTTGGCGGAGAAACCGTCGAACTCGCCCGGCTTGTTGATCACCGCGTGCAGCTTGGTCTCCATGCCCGGCATGGCATAGATCTGGCCGGCCAGCGCGGGGATGAAGAAGGAGTTCATGACCGACGAGGCCGTGATCTTGAAGCTGATCGGGCGGTCCACCGGGGCGGCCAGCTCGTTCACCGTGGCGATGCCCTGCTCGGGGTAGATGAAGAGCCACTTCCAGTCCAGCGCCACCACCTCGACCACCAGCGGCTTGGTTTCGGCGGGAATCGGGCGCTGCGCGTCCAGGCGGCTCAGCGGGCGGTACGGGTCCAGCGTGTGGGTGCTGATCCAGGTGATCGCGCCCAGCGCGATGATGATCAAGAGCGGCGCGGCCCAGATCGCCAGCTCGAGCTGCGTGGAGTGGTCCCAGTCGGGGCTGTAGGTGGCCTCCTTGTTCGACTGGCGATAGCGCCAGGCAAAGAAGATGGTCAGGGCGATCACCGGAATGATGATGATCAGCATCAGCACCGTGGAGACGACGATCAGGCGTCCCTGCTGGTTGGCGATGTCGCCGGAGGGGTTCAACAGCACCGTGTTGCAGCCCGCCAGGAAAATGGCGGAAAGCAGCAGAAGTGCTCGGCGAAGGGTCTTGAGGATGTGCATGCCGGGAGAGGAAAGTGCGAAGGCCGCGCAAAAATGACCCTGCAATCTACGCCGCCCAAGGGATTCCGCCTATTGGACGTTTTGTCCTATGGCGGTAAACGCAATTCGGTGAGACGCTACAGGGTGTCCAGAATTTCCCCTGTGTCGTGCCCCGGCATGACACCCGAATTACAGCCAGCCAGCTAGCAAGATGACGACGTCCAGCATCAGTCCACCAGGCGCCCAGCCTGTGTCGCACCCGACCGAAGGCGGCGCCCGCGCCGCAGACGCCGACCATTCGCACATCGCCCCGGGCGAGATCGCGGTCGGCGTGGTCATCGGCCGCGCCTCCGAGTATTTCGACTTCTTCGTCTACGGCATCGCCTCGGTGCTGGTGTTCCCGGCGGTGTTCTTTCCGTTCGAGCAGCGCCTGGAAGGCGTGCTCTGGGCCTTCGTGATCTTCTCGTTCGCCTTCATCGCGCGCCCCTTCGGCACCGTGATCTCGATGGCGATCCAGCGGCGCTTCGGGCGCGAGACCAAGCTGACCATCGCGCTGTTCCTGCTGGGCACCTCCACCGCCGGCATCGCCTTCCTGCCGGGCTACGCGAGCATCGGTTTCACGGCCATCGTGCTGCTGTCGATCTTCCGCTTTGCCCAGGGCCTGGCGCTGGGCGGCTCGTGGGACGGCCTGCCGTCGCTGCTGGCGCTGAACGCACCGCCCAACAAGCGCGGCTGGTACGCCATGCTGGGCCAGCTGGGCGCACCGCTGGGCTTCTTCCTGGCCAGCGCGCTGTTCGCGTACCTGTATTCCAGCCTGCCGCTGGCCGACTTCCTCGACTGGGGCTGGCGCTACACCTTCTACGTGGCCTTCGCCATCAACGTCGTGGCGCTGTTCGCGCGCCTGCGCCTGGTGGCCACCGACGAGTACGCGCGCCTGCTCGAAGAGCGCGAGCTGCAGCCCACCAGCGTGGTCGAGTTGACCCGTTCGCAGGGCGCCAACCTGCTGATCGGCGCGTTCGCCGCGCTGGCCAGCTACGCGCTGTTCCACCTGATCACGGTGTTCCCGCTGTCGTGGATTTCGCTGTACTCCGACCAGTCGATCACCGAGTTCCTGATCGTGCAGATGGTCGGCGCGGTGTTCGGCGCCATCGGCATCGTGGCCTCGGGCCTGATCGCCGACCGCATCGGCCGTCGCTTCACGCTCGGCGGCCTGGCCGCCATGATCGCCGTGTTCAGCGGCTTCGCGCCCACGCTGCTCGACGGCGGGCGCATCGGCCAGGACATCTTCATCGTGCTGGGCTTTGCGCTGTTGGGCCTGTCGTACGGCCAGGCGGCCGGCGCCGTGACCTCCAACTTCGCGCCCAAGTACCGCTACGTGGGCGCGGCCCTCACGGCCGACCTGGCCTGGCTGATCGGCGCGGCCTTTGCCCCGCTGGTCGCCCTGGGCCTGTCGGCGCACTTCGGCCTGGCCTTCGTGAGCATCTACCTGCTGTCGGGCGCGCTCGGCACGCTGGCGGCGCTGGGGCTGAACCGGGCGCTGGCGCGGGACTGACCGGCAGCGTTTCTCGAACGAAGGGGCCGATGGCCCCTTTTTTCATGGCCACCGCGTCGCTCGCTTAGGATTCGCCTCGATGTTCACCGCCGCCATTTTTGACATGGATGGGCTGCTGATCGATTCGGAGCGCCCCATCATGGCCGCCTGGATCGCCGCGGCCCGCACGCTCGATGTCGAGCTTTCGCACGCCCAGTACCTGCAATGCGTGGGGCTGGCGATGAGCGAGTCGAAGCAGATCCTTGCGGCGCTGCTCGGCGGCCCCGCCGCCTACCAGCACGCGGCGACGCAGGTGACCGCCGCGCTGCAGTTGGAACGCGCCGACGGCGACGCCCGGCCGCTCTTTCCCATCAAGCCCGGCGCGGCCGAGCTGCTCGCCGCCTTGCGCGGGCGCGGCACGCGCTGCGCGGTGGCCTCGTCGTCCACGCGCGGCCAGATCGCGGCCTGCCTGGGCAGCCTCGACGTGCTCCACCATTTCGAGGCCTTCGCGGGCGGCGACGAAGTGGCGCGCGCCAAGCCCGACCCGGCGCTGTACCGCCTCGCGGCCGAGCGCCTGGGCGTGGACCCTGCGGAATGCGTCGCCTTCGAGGACAGCGAGAACGGCGCCAAGGCCGCGCTGGCCGCCGGGATGCGCGTGGTGGTGGTGCCCGACCTCAAGCACCCGCCCGAGGCGATCGTCGCGCAGGCCTTCCAGGTGCTCGATTCGCTGCACGACGCGATGCCGCACGTGCCGCGCTGGTTTCCCTGACGAAGTCAGGGCCCGTGTTCAGTTCAGTTCAGAGCACTTCGTCCCGCAGCTGCGGGAACACCTTCGACACCTTGGCCAGCAGGTAGTCGCCGTAGCGGCCGCTGAAGGCGTGCACGTTGGCGCGGTCCCAGCGCTCGGCGCTGTCGTCCAGCGCGTCGGCACCGGCCAGGCCTTCGATGCGCTGCACGCGGGCCTCGAAGTTCGGGTCGAAGAACAGCGGGAACGACAGCCGGTCGCGGCCCGAGGTGTTGCGCTTCACGCGGTGCGGGGTCGACTTGTAGAGCCCGCCGGTCATGCGGTCGAGCATGTCGCCGATGTTGCAGACGAAGGCGCCGGGCACCGGCGGCGCATCGATCCAGCCGCCCGGCGTGTGCACCGCGAGGCCGCCCACGGTGTCCTGGTGCAGGATCGTGAGCAGGCCGTAGTCGGTGTGCTCGCCCACGCCCCATTGCACGTCCAAGCCCTCGGGCACGGCCTGCGTCGGGTAGTTGAAGAGGCGGAACAGGATCAGCGGGTCGCCCGTGTAGCGCTCTGCAAAATAGTCCGCGGGCAGGCCGAGGCTCAGCGCGATGCCTTCCATGAGCCGGTGGCCCAGCTGCGTGACGGCGTCCATGTACGCGAGGATGGTCTCGCGAAAGTCCGGCACGTCGGGAAAGAGGTTCGGCCCATGCACCGGCGTCTTCGCCTGCACCAGCGGGTGGTCGGCGGGCAGCTCGGTGCCCAGGTACAGGCCTTCCTTCCAGTCGGGCCGGCCCGAGGTCAGCTCGCCGCCGCGCGGGAAGAAGCCGCGCCAGGCACGGCCGCCCAGGGCCATGCGCCATTGCATCTTGGTTTCTTCGGGCAGGTCGAAGAACCGGTGGCTCAGGTCTTCGAGCCGCTGGATCAATGCGGCGTCGACACCGTGGCCTGTGACGTAGAAGAAACCGTGCGCGCGGCAGGCGTCGCCGATCTGCGCCGCCACGCGTTCGCGTTCGGGCGCGCCGGCCACGAGCGGCGCGACGTCGATGAGGGGGAGGGAGGAGTCGGTCATGCGTCTCTCGAAAAAGGCGAACGGATGTCGGACAGGAACTGCTGCGCACGCGGGTGCTGCGGGCGGTTGAAGAAATCGTCGGGCGTGGCGCGTTCGAGCACCTGGCCCTGGTCCATGAAGAGCACGCGGTCGGCCACCTCGCGCGCGAAGCCCATCTCGTGCGTGACGCACACCATGGTCATGCCGTCGCGCGTGAGGTCGCGCATCACCAGCAGCACCTCGCCGACCATCTCGGGGTCGAGTGCGCTGGTGGGCTCGTCGAACAGCATCAGCGGCGGCTTCATGGCGAGCGCGCGCGCAATGGCCACGCGCTGCTGCTGGCCGCCCGACAGCTCGCCGGGCCACGCGTTGGCCTTGTTCGCGAGGCCCACGCGCTCCAGCAGCGCCATCGCGCGTTCGTCGGCCTCCTTGCGCGACAGGCCGTGCAACTGCATCGGCGCCATGGTGCAGTTCTGCAGCACGCTCAGGTGCGGGAACAGGTTGAACTGCTGAAAGACGAAGCCGATGCGCGAGCGGAACGCGTTCACGTCCAGGCCCGGCGCGTGGATGTCCTGCCCGTCGAGCGTGATGCGGCCCGACTGGATCGGCTCCAGCCGGTTGAAGGTGCGGATCAGCGTCGACTTGCCCGAGCCCGAGGGCCCGCACACCACGACCACCTCGCCCTTGTGGATGGTCTCGGTCACGTCGACCAGCGCGTGGTAGCTGCCGTACCACTTGTTGACTTGTTGGAGTTCGATCATGCGGGCACCTTGAGGGTGGCGGCGGGAAGGCCGCGGCGCGCGAGCCGGCGCTCCAGCCAGTAGGCGAAGCGCGAGAGGCCGAAGCACAGGATGAAGTAGGTCAGGCCCAGGATCAGGTAGATCTGCGCCGGCTTGGTGAACACCTGCGTGTTGATCTGCGTGGCGATGAACGACACCTCGGCCAGCCCGATGATGTAGCCCAGCGAGGTCTCCTTGATGGTCGAGACGAACTGGTTCACCAGCGAGGGCAGCATGCTGCGCAGCGCCTGCGGCAGCACCACGAGGCGCATCGCGCCGAAGTAGCTCAGGCCGAGCGCGCGCGCGGTTTCCATCTGCCCGCGCGGCAGGCCCTGGATGCCGGCGCGCACGATCTCGGCGAGGTAGGCGGCATCGAAGATCACCAGCGCGATCAGCATGGTGGTGAACTGGTCGGTCTTCACGCCCGTGACGCTGGGCAGGAAGAAGTAGGCCCAGAAGATCACCATCAACAGCGGCAGGCCGCGCACCACGAACACCAGCGCCGTGACGGGCCAGCGCACGCAGCGCCAGGGGCTCACGCGCGCCAGGCCGAGCACGATGCCCAGCGGCAGCGCGAGCACCAGCCCGCACGAGGCCAGCAGCAGCGTGAGCACCAGGCCGCCGAGCGGGCCGTTGGGATACTGCCCAATGAGAAAGTAGACCCAGTAGTCGTTGATGATTTCGAGCATCAGCGCACCGCCTTCAGATCGTCCGCACCGGGAAGCGGTGGTGGTACCAGGTGGCGAGCCCGGTGATGGCCAGCGACACCGTCAGGTACGCCGCGCTCGCGAACGCGAACGACTCGAAGCTGCGGAAGGTCGCGCTCTCGACCTGCCCGGCCTGGTACATCAGCTCGGCCACGCCGATCACGGTGGCGATCGATGTGTTCTTCCACAGGCTCAGCGTCTGCGAGATGAGCGGCGGCACGGTCACGCGCAGCGCCTGCGGCAGCACCACGCGGCGCATGGTGGCCAGGAAGCTGAAGCCCAGCGCGCGGCCAGCCTCGAACTGCACGGCCGGGATCGAGCGGATGCCGCTGCGGATGTCCTCGGCCATGAAGGCGGCCGTGTACAGCGACAGCGCCACGATCGCGCTGTAGGCCTCGATGTGGCCTTCATAGAGCCAGGTCTTGAGGCCCTCGGGCAGCAGCTCGGGCGCGCCGAAATACCAGAACAGCATGTGGGCCAGCAGCGGGATGTTGCGGATCGATTCCACGTACGCAAAGCCGAGCCAGCGCAGCGGCGCCAGCGGCGAGAGCCGCAGCAGCGCCACCACCAGCGCCAGCGGCAGCGCGAAGACGAGCGAGACCGCGAGCAGCTGCAGCGACAGCCACAGGCCCGCGACCAGCATGTCGTGGTACTGGCCGGTCAGCAGCAACGAATAGTCGAACAGGGGCATGGGAAACGGGGGGCACGGCGAAAGGCGCCGGGGCGCACATGGTACGCATGCGGGCCGTGCCGCTCAAAAGCGAAGGGCGGGTCGCATGGCGGCCCGCCCCTGGTGTGCCGAGCGTGGGGGCTCAGTCGATCTTGTCGGTCTCGAGCTTGAAGTCGCGCGTCTGGAAGCCTGATGCCGTGCTCGGGCCGTACCACTTGAGGAAGATCTTCTGCGCTTCGCCCGACTTCTCGAGTTCACGCAGCGTGTCGTCCACCACCGTCTTCAGGCCGCTCTCGCCCTTCTTGATGCCGATGGCCAGCGACTCGGTGCTCAGGTTCTGCTTGAGCACCACGTACTGCGCCTTCTGCGGGCCCAGCTTGGCGTAGCTGCGCAGCAGCGCGGCCTCGTCGTCCACGTAGCCCACGCCCTTGCCCTGCTGCAGCGCCTGGAAGGCCTGCTGGCTGGTGTCGAAGGTCACGACCTCGGCGGTGGGCACGGCCTTGCGGATGTTGGGTTCCTGCGTGCCGCCGCGGATGGTCAGCACCTTCTTGCCGCCGAGCTGCGGTACGTCGGTGATGCCGCTGGTCTTCTTCACGATGGCCTTCTGGCCGGTGACGAAGGTGGTGAGCGAGAAGTCGATCTGCGCCTCGCGCTCCTTGTTGTGCGTGAGGCCGGCGGCCACCAGGTCCACGTGGCCCTGCTGCAGCTCGGGAATGCGCGCGGCCACGGCGATCTGCTTGAGCACCGGCTTCACGCCGATCTTCTTGGCGATGGCGTTCACCAGGTCGACCTCGTAGCCGACGATCTGGCGCGTCTTCGGATCGATGAAGGTGGCGGGCTCGTCGGTGCCGAGCACTCCGACCACGAGTTCGCCCTTCTTCTTGATGTCGGCGAGCTGGTCCGCATGGGCGGCAACGCCGGTCAGCAGGGCGGAAGCGGCAAGGGCCGCGGCAAGCAGGGTGTGGCGCATGGTGGGGATCGTCCTCTCTCCAGAGTGAAATTCAGGCCGGAACCATATCAATAAAACCCAAGATTATTAAATCGTCAATCGACATATGCATATGGGGCTGATGAATCGGCCTGTTGCCGGCTGGGTTAAATTCGCGACGCCGCGACGTGCCCCGCCGCCGTCCCCCGAATGTCTTACCGAGCGAGCTTTTCATGATCATCCAACCCCGCGTGCGCGGCTTCATCTGCGTCACCACCCACCCCGTGGGCTGCGAAGCCAATGTCCGGCAACAGATCGACTACGTCAAAGCCAGGCCCCCCATCGCGGGCGGCGCCAAGCGCGTGCTGGTGATCGGCGCGTCCACCGGCTACGGCCTGGCCGCGCGCATCACCGCGGCCTTCGGCTGCGGCGCCGACACGCTGGGCGTGTGCTTCGAACGCGCGGGCAGCGCGACCAAGCCCGGCTCGCCCGGCTGGTACAACACCGCCGCCTTCCACCGCGCCGCCACGGCCGAGGGGCGCTACGCGAAGACGATCAACGGCGACGGCTTTTCCGACGCGGTGAAGCAACAGGCCATCGAGACCATCCGCGCCGACCTCGGCCAGGTCGACCTCGTGGTCTACAGCCTGGCCGCGCCGCGCCGCACGCACCCCAAGACGGGCCAGGTCTTCAACTCCGTGCTCAAGCCCATCGGCAAGGCCGTGACGCTGCGCGGCCTGGACACCGACAGCGGGACCGTGAAGGAATCGGTGCTCGAGCCCGCCACGCAGGAAGAGATCGACAACACCGTCGCCGTCATGGGCGGCGAAGACTGGCAGATGTGGATCGACGCGCTGCAGCAGGCCGGCGTGCTGGCCGACGGCGCCAAGACCACGGCCTTCACCTACCTGGGCGAGCAGATCACGCACGACATCTACTGGAACGGCTCCATCGGCGCCGCCAAGAAGGATCTGGACGAGAAGGTGCTGGACATCCGCGCGCAGCTGGCGGCCAAGGGCGGCGACGCGCGCGTGTCGGTGCTGAAGGCGGTGGTCACGCAGGCCAGCTCGGCCATTCCGATGATGCCGCTGTACCTGTCGCTGCTGTTCAAGGTGATGAAGGCCGAAGGCACGCACGAGGGCTGCATCGAGCAGGTGCACGGCCTGTACGCCGACAGCCTGTACGGCGCCACGCCGCACCTGGACGACGAAGGCCGCCTGCGGGCCGACTACAAGGAACTGGCACCGCAGGTGCAGGCGCGCGTGCAGGAACTCTGGCCGCAGGTCACCGACGCCAACCTCGATGAGTTGACCGATTTCGCGGGCTACAAGACCGAGTTCCTGCGCCTGTTCGGCTTCGCCGTCGACGGCGTGGACTACACGGCCGACGTGAGCACCGATGTGGGCATTCCCGATCTGATCCAACTCTAGAGCGCCCCGAGGGGATACTCCCGCCCATGCAGATTCAAGACAAACCGCCCGCCGGCACGCCCTTCGAGTGGATCGGCGGCGAGCCGAAGGTGGAGGCGCTGGTCGAGCGCTTCTACGACCTGATGGACCTCGAGCCGGCCTACGCGCAACTGCGCGCCGTGCACGGCACCGACCTGGACAACGCGCGCCAGCGCTTGTTCTGGTTCCTCTGTGGCTGGCTCGGCGGGCCCGCCCATTACACCGACCGCTTCGGCCACCCCATGCTGCGCGCGCGGCACCTGCCGCAGGCCATCGGCGGCCACACCATCGGCATCAAGGAACGCGACCAGTGGCTGGCCTGCATGGACCAGGCGATGGGCGAGACCGGTGTGCCTGAAGACCTGCGCGCACGCTTGCGCGACTCCTTCTTCAAGACCGCGGATTGGATGCGCAACCGCGGTGAGTGACCCGACAACGATTCCCGAAAGACTGTTCTCCATGAATTCCATCGTCATCATCGGCGGCGGCCACGCCGCGGCCCAGCTCTGCGCGGGCCTGGCGGAAGCCGGG
Source organism: Variovorax sp. GW821-FHT06D12 (assembly GCF_059419205.1). Classification (NCBI taxonomy): domain Bacteria; kingdom Pseudomonadati; phylum Pseudomonadota; class Betaproteobacteria; order Burkholderiales; family Comamonadaceae; genus Variovorax; species Variovorax sp. GW821-FHT06D12. The sequence continues at coordinate 215,883 of NZ_JBWKRI010000003.1, forward strand.
CAGGGCGCGCGCGTGCACCTGGTCTGCGAAGAGGCCTGCGAGCCGTATCACCGCCCGCCGCTGTCGAAGGCCTTCCTCAAGAGCGCCGACGAAACCACGCAGCCGCACAAGGCTGCCGACTGGTACCGCGAAGCGGGCATCACGCTGCACCTGGGCGACGCCGCCGTGGCCATCGACCGCGAGGCGCACACCGTCACGCTGCGCTCGGGCGCGGTGCTGCCGTGGGAGCGCCTGGTGCTGGCCACCGGCACGCGCGCACGCCAGATGCCTGGCCTGCAGGCCGGCCTCGAAAACGTGGCGAGCCTGCGCGCCGCCGACGAGGCGCAGCGCCTGCGCACACGGCTGGCGGATGCGCAGCAGGTCACGGTGCTGGGCGGCGGCTTCATCGGCCTCGAAGTGGCAGCCACCGCGCAGGCGCTGGGCAAGCGCGTACAGGTGATCGAATGCGCGCCGCGCCTCTTGGGCCGCGCCGTGTCGCCCGAGCTGTCGGCGCATGTGCTCGCCACGCACCGCGCGGCCGGCATCGACATCGTGCTGGGTGCGCAGACCGGCGCCTTCGAGGTCGTGGGCGACCGGCTCGTGTCGGTCGAGGTCAACGGCGTGAAGCAGCCGAACGACCTGCTGCTGCTGGGCATCGGCGCCGTGCCCGAGACCGCGCTCGCGCAGGCCGCGGGCCTCGAGTGCGCCGACGGCATCGTGGTCGACGGCCACATGCAGACCAGCGCGGCCGACGTGCTCGCGGTGGGCGACTGCACGCGCTTCCCCGACCGCCGCGCGGGCCGCGCGCTGCGGCTCGAATCGGTGCAGAACGCGAACGACCAGGCGCGCACGGCCGTGGCCACGCTGACCGGCGCCGCACGCGATCACGACGCGGTGGCGTGGTTCTGGTCCGACCAGGGCGGTCTGCGCCTGCAGATGGCGGGCCTCATGCCGGCCGAAGGCACGCCGGGCCTGGTGAGCGTGCGCCGCGCGGGGCCGAAGCCCGAGGCGTTCTCGCTGTTCCACTACGTCGACGGCCAGCTCGTGTGCGTCGAATCGGTGAACGCGCCGGTCGATCACATGATGAGCCGCAAGCTGCTCGAAGCGGGCCGCAGCCCCGCGCCCGAGGCGGTGGCGGACGCGGCGGTACCACTAAAGAATCATCTGGCGTAACTGCTGTCGCAACGGCGCTGCACGGCAGGCCCGGATTCACCGGTCTGTCACCCGGCTTTCGGAGACTGGCCTTCCTCATATCCGCAGGGAGACCTCTCGATGAACAACGCAGTGGCCGCGTCGCTGGCGCGCCTCGCCCCCATGTCCACCTGTGCCGCCGTCCTGGCCGCCGTGCTCACCGCCTGTGGCGGTGGCAACGGAGGCGGCACCACGTTCCCCCCGATCGTTCCGCCTCCTGCACCCGCGCCGGCCCCGGCGCCCGTGGCCGCCGGCACGCGCACCACGGTCGCGCTGCTCGAAACGACCGACCTGCACTTCAACGTGCGCAGCTACGACTACTTCAAGCTCGCCGAAGACAAGTCGTACGGCTACGAGCGCACCGCCACGCTCATCAACGCCGCGCGCAAGGAGTTCGCGAACACGATGCTGTTCGACAACGGCGACACCATCCAGGGCACCGCGCTGGCCGACTACGAAGCGCTGGTCAGCCGCATCCCGTGCACGCAGCCGCTGTCGATGTACAAGGTGATGAACGCCACCGGCTACGACGCCGGCACACTGGGCAACCACGAGTTCAACTACGGCCTGGACTTCCTCAACCAGGTGCTCGGCGGCGGCCTCGATGTCGAGGGCGTGGACGGCAGCAAGAAGTGCGCGGGCCCGAGCTTTCCGATGGTGGTGGCCAACGTGCACAGCCTCAAGAGCGGCAAGCCGCTCGTGGCGCCCTACACCATCGTCACCAAGCAGTTCACGGCCACCGCGCCGGACGGCAAGAGCGTGACGGTGCCGGTGAAGGTCGGCGTGATCGGCTTCACCACGCCCGGCATCATGAACTGGGACAAGCGCTTCCTTGAAGGCAAGCTGCGCACCGAAGGCGCGGTCGAGGCGGCCAAGCGCTACGTGCCCGAGCTGCGCGAGAAGGGCGCCGACATCGTGGTCGCGCTGCAGCACGGCGGCCTCGATGCCTCGCCGTATTCGCCGACGATGGAAAGCCCGGGCCTGTACCTGTCGAAGGTGCCCGGCATCGACGTGCTCATGATGGGCCACCAGCACGGCCTGTTCCCCGACCGCGGCGCCAAGCCCGGCTACACGCAGCCCGGCGTGGACAACGCCGCCGGCACCGTCAACGGCGTGCCGGCCGTGATGCCCAGTTCGTGGGGCAAGGCGCTGGGCCTCGTGAAGCTAGAGCTCGTGTGGGACGGCAAGGCCTGGGGCGTGGACAAGACCAAGACGCTGGTCGAGGCACGCTCCACGCAAACCGGCAAGGACGGCGCGGGCAAGGCCGTGTACGTCGATGCCGACCCGAGCGTGGCGCCGCTGGTCGACACCCAGCACCAGGCCGCGATCGACTACGTGAAGACGCCGATCGGTAGCACCGACTTCCGCATGAACACCTTCTTCGCCGACGTGGGCGACCCGGGCGCGATCCAGATCGTGAACCAGGCCCAGGCCGACTATGTGAAGACCTACATCCAGGCCAGCCTGCCGCAGTACGCGGGCCTGCCGGTGCTGTCGGTGAGCGCACCCTTCAAGTCGGGCTTCGAAGGCGGGCGCGACTACACCGACGTGGCCGTGGGCAACCTGGCGATCTTCAGCGCGGCCGACCTGTACCTGTACCCGAACACGGTGTACGCGGTGAAGGTGACGGGTGCCGAGATCAAGGGCTGGCTCGAAGCCGCGGCCAAGCGCTTCAACAGGATCGACCCGGCGCTCACGACCGACCAGCCGCTGATCAGCACCTTCCCGGGCTACAACTTCGACATGTTCACCACGCCCGACATGCAGTACGAGATCGACGTGACGCAGGCCGTGGGCAGCCGCATCAAGAACCTCATGTACCTGGGCGCGCCCATCGACCCGGCGAAGGAGTTCGTGATTGCCACGAACAACTACCGCGCGACCAGCGGTGCGAGCTTCATTCCGGCGCTGGACGGGCGCGCGACGATCTACGCCTCGCCCGATGCGAACCGCGACGTGCTGATCGCGTACATCAAGGCGAAGAAGACGATCACGCGCGCGGCCGACGGCGCGGCGCGCAGCTGGCGCTTCACCAAGGTGACGACCGCGGGCAACGTGACGATCACGTCGGGCCAGGGGCAATTGAGCGCGGCCACGGACGCGGGGTTGACGAACATCTCGCTGCTGAAGGCGGACGATGAAAGTGGCAAGGGCCGCTCGGTCTACAAGGTCGATCTGAGCAAGTAAGGGCAGGGCCCGTGCGGCGCCGTGTCAGCGCCGCACGGGCGCCAGCAGCACCACCAGCGCCCCGGCCCCGCCTTCGGCCGGCTTGGCCTGCACGAAGGCGATCACCTCGTTCTTCTGGATCAGCCAGCGCTGCGTCTTGGTCTTGAGCACCGGCTGCTTGCCGGGCGAGCCCAGGCCCTTGCCGTGCACCACGCGCACGCAGCGCAGCCCCTGCTTGTGGGCGTTGCGGATGAAGCCGCCGAGCGCCTCGCGCGCCTCGTCGCTGCGCAGGCCGTGCAGGTCGACCTGCCCCTGGATCGCCCAGTCGCCCTTGCGCAGCCGCGCCGTGATGTCGGTGCCGATGCCGGGGCGGCGAAAGCTCATGGCGTCGTCGACGTCGAGCAGCGTGGTCACGTCGAACTCGTCGGACAGCGACTCGCGCAGCACGCGCTGCTCGTCGAGCTGGTGCTGAAACGGAATGGGCGCGGGCGGCTCGGGCGCGAGCGCCACGGCGGCCTTGCGGCGCAGCGGCTCGGTGGCGCCGATGGCGCGCGTGAACAGGTCTTTCTCGGCGGCGCGCTTGCGCTCGGCCGCGGCGCGCGCGGCAGCCTCCGCGGCCTCGCGCTCGCGGGTTTCGGCGAGCACGCGCTGCACCTGCTTGAGGTCGGCCAGGTTCTTCAGGGCCGGGGGACGGGAAGAAGCCATCAGAGCAGCCCCCGTTCCGCCATCGAGAAGCTCTGGCCCGGGCTCACGATGACGTGGTCGAGCACGCGCACGTCGACCAGCGCCAGCGCGGCGCGCAAGGTTTGCGTGAGCGATTCGTCGGCGCGCGAGGGCTCGATGCTGCCGCTGGGGTGGTTGTGGGCCAGCACCACGGCCGCGGCCTGGTGGTGCAGGGCGCGGGTGACGACCTCGCGCGGGTAGACGCTGGTCTGCGTGAGCGTGCCGCGAAACAGCTCCTCGAGCGTGAGCAGGCGGTGCTGCACGTCGAGGAAGAGCACCGCGAACACCTCGTGCGGGCGCGAGCCGATGTGCATCTGCAGGTACTGCTTGACCGCCTCGGGCGAGTCGAACACCGTGCGCTCCTTCAGGCGCTCGCCCATGGCGCGGCGCGCCAGTTCGAGCACCGCCGTGAGTTCGGAGCGCTTGGCGCTGCCGCCCATGCCCTTGACCGCCTTGAGGTCATCGGGCGCCGTGTGCAGCAGCCCCGACAGCCCGCCGAAGCGCTCGAGCAGTTGCTGGGCCAGCTGGAGCACGTTCTTGCCGGCCACGCCGGTGCGCAGCAGCAGCGCCAGCAGCTCGGCGTCGGCCAGCGCGGCGGCGCCCCGCGCGATGAGCTTTTCGCGCGGCCGGGCGTCGAGAGGGAGATCCTTGAATGCCATGAAACCCTGCTGAAACCTGGGCCGGGGCGAGGTGTTGCCCCGATCCTTAAAATGAGGGCCAGTTTATCGGGACACCTCCCTCGTCTTTGCCCACCTTCGCTGCACCCATGTCCCAAGTTGTGACTTCCGGCTCCTTCCTGACCCTGCACTACCGGCTGGCCGGTCCGGCGGGCGACATCATCAACACCTTCGCCGACAAGCCCGCCACGCTGTCGCTGGGCACCGGCGAGCTCTCGCCGGCCATGGAGCAGCGCCTGATGGGCATGGAAGAGGGCGCGCACGCCACCTTCGAGCTGCCCGCCGGCGAGGCCTTCGGCGAACGCAACCCCGACATGCAGCAATGGGTGGCGCGCAAGCTGCTGGCCCAGATGGGCGACCCCGACGAGCAGTACGCCGTCGGCGATGTGGTGCAGTTCCCCACGCCCGACGGCTCGGGCAGCTACGCGGGCGCGGTCGTCGAGTCGAACGAGACCGGCGTGCGCTTCGACTTCAACCACCCGCTCGCGGGGCAACCGGTCACCTTCGAAGTGAAGCTGATCGGCGTGCTATGAACCCGAACATCGAGGAAGTCCTCCTGGCCGAGCCGCGCGGTTTCTGCGCCGGCGTGGACCGCGCCATCGAGATCGTCGAGCGCGCCATCGCCAAGTTCGGCGCGCCGATCTACGTGCGCCACGAGATCGTGCACAACACCTACGTGGTGAACGAGCTCAAGGCCAAGGGCGCGATCTTCATCGAGGAGCTCTCCGACGTGCCGCCCGGCTCCACGCTGGTGTTCAGCGCACACGGCGTGAGCAAGGCCGTGGAGCAGGAGGCGCGCGACCGTGGCTTCTCGATCTTCGACGCCACCTGCCCGCTGGTGACCAAGGTGCACGTCGAGGTGGCCAAGCTCGCCAAAGAGGGCTACGAATTCATCATGATCGGCCACAAGGGGCACCCCGAGGTCGAGGGCACGATGGGGCAGCTGTCGAGCGGCATCCACCTCGTGGAGGACGTGGCCGACGTGGCCAACGCCTCGCCGCTGCAGACCGAGAAGCTCGCCGTGGTCACGCAGACCACGCTCAGCGTGGACGACGCCGCGGAGATCGCCGCCGCCGTGCGCGCGCGCTTCCCCAACGTGCGCGAGCCCAAGCAGCAAGACATCTGCTACGCCACCCAGAATCGCCAGGACGCGGTGAAGATCATGAGCCCACAGGTCGACCTCGTGATCGTGGTCGGCAGCCCCACCAGCTCCAACAGCAACCGCCTGCGCGAGCTGGCGCAGCGCCTGGGTACCGAGAGCTACATGGTCGATTCGGCCGACGAGCTCAAGCCCGAATGGTTCGAGGGCAAGTCGCGCATCGGCCTCACCGCCGGCGCCTCGGCGCCCGAGGTGCTGGTGCACGAGGTGATCGAGCGCGTGCGCGCCTTCGGTGCCGTGTCGGTGCGCAAGATGGACGGCATCGAGGAAACCATCAAGTTCCCGCTTCCCAAGGGCCTCAAGCTCGACGACATCCCGCCCCCTGGGCACATCTCCTGAACATCATGAAAAACACCGATTGGCGCCCCGACATCGAGAGCGCCTCCCGCAGGCTGGGCGAACGCGCCGGCCATTTCCTGCGTGAAACGCCGCTGTGGAAGCTGCCGGCCGCCGCCCTGGGCGTGGCCGCGCCCGGCGCCGAAGTCTGGCTCAAGCTGGAGCACATGCAGGTCAGCGGCAGCTTCAAGGCCCGCGGCATGATGAACCGCCTGCTGGCCAACGACATCCCCGCCGCGGGCGTGATCGTGGCCTCGGGCGGCAACGCCGGCATTGCCACGGCGGCCGCCGCCAAGGCGCTGGGCGTGCCCTGCCAGGTGTTCCTGCCGGGCGTGTCGCCCGAAGCCAAGCGCGCGCGCCTGCGGGCGCTGGGCGCCGAAGTGGTCGTGGTCGGCGAGCTGTACCCCGACGCGCTGGCCGCCTGCCTGGCGCGCCAGAAGGAAACGGGCGCCTTGCTCACGCACGCCTACGACCAGCCCGAAGTGGTGGCCGGCGCCGGCACGCTCGGCCGCGAGATCGAGGCGCAGGGCGGCCTGCCCGACGCCGTGCTCGTGAGCGTGGGCGGCGGCGGCCTGATCGGCGGCCTGGCCGGCTGGTTCGAGCAGCGCGCCCGCGTGGTGGCGCTCGAGCCCGAAAAGGCCCCGACGCTGTTCCGCGCCCGCGAGGCCGGCGAGCCGGTCGACGTGGACGTCGGCGGCATCGCGGCCGATTCGCTCGGCGCGCGCCGCATCGGCGCCATCGCCTGGGAGATCACCCAGCAGCAGGTGCGCGACGCGCTGCTGCTGTCCGACGACGCCATCCGCGCCGCCCAGCAGTGGCTGTGGAAGGAGCTGAAGCTCGCCGTGGAACCGGCCGCCGCGCTGCCGCTGGCGGCGCTGCAGACCGGCGCCTACGTGCCGCGCGAGGGCGAGAAGGTGTGCCTGATCATCTGCGGGGCGAACGTCGATCCGGCCACGGTCGCCTGAGTCGCCGCAGGCGTGCGAGCGGGGAGGGCGGGCGCGGGCCGGGCGCCCACCTAAAATCTCCCCATGCTCGACATCACCCTGCTCCGTAAAGACCTGGCCTCCGCTGTGGCCGGCCTCGAAAAACGCAAGAAGAACCAGCCCTACCTCGACGTCTCGGCGTTCACCGCGCTCGAGGCCGAGCGCAAGACGCTGCAGACCCGCACCGAGGAAATCCAGGCGCGCCGCAACACGCTGAACAAGCAGATCGGCCCGCTCAAGGCCAAGGGCGAGTCGGTCGACGCGCTCATGGCCGAGGTCAACGCGCTCAAGGCCGAGCAGGAATCGCAGTCCAAGCGCCTCGAGGAAATCCAGCCCGAACTGCACGCGCTGCTGCTGGCCGTGCCCAACCTGCCGCACGCCAGCGTGCCGCTCGGTGAAGACGAAGCCGGCAACGTCGAGATGCGCCGCTGGGCGCCCCAGGGCGGCGCCGGCGCCAACGCCACGCCGCTGGCCTTCGCGCCCAAGGACCACGTCGACCTCGGCGCGCCGCTGGGGCTCGATTTCGAGATGGGCGCCAAGCTCTCGGGCTCGCGCTTCACCGTCATGAAGGGCCCGATCGCCCGCCTGCACCGCGCGCTGGCCCAGTTCATGGTCGACCTGCAGACCGAACAGCACGGCTACACCGAGTGCTACGTGCCCTACGTGGTCAACGCCGCCACGCTCAGCGGCACCGGCCAGCTGCCCAAGTTCGAAGGCGACCTGTTCGCCGCGAAGAAGGGCGGCCAGGACGGCGAGCCCGCGCCCGACCATTCGGCGCTGTACCTCATCCCGACCAGCGAAGTGCCGCTGACCAACTTCGTGCGCGACGAGGTCGTGCCCGAGGCGCAACTGCCCATCAAGCTCACGGCCCACACGCCGTGCTTCCGTTCCGAAGCCGGCAGCGCCGGGCGTGACACGCGCGGCATGATCCGCCAGCACCAGTTCGACAAGGTCGAGATGGTGCAGATCGTGCACCCCGAGAAGAGCTACGACGCGCTGGAGCAGATGACCGGTCACGCCGAAGCCGTGCTGCAGGCGCTGGAGCTGCCGTACCGCGTGGTGCTGCTGTGCACCGGCGACATGGGTTTCGGTTCCACCAAGACCTACGACCTCGAGGTGTGGCTGCCCGCGCAGAACACGTACCGCGAGATCAGCTCGGTGTCGAACTGCGAAGCCTTCCAGGCGCGCCGCCTGCAGGCCCGTTTCAAGAACGCCCAGGGCAAGAACGAGCTGGTGCACACCCTCAACGGCTCCGGCCTGGCCGTGGGCCGTGCGCTGGTCGCTGTGCTTGAGAACCACCAGAACGAAGACGGCTCGATCAATGTGCCGGCGGCGTTGCGTCCGTACCTCGGCGGCCTCGAAGTTTTGCGCGGTTGAAGCGCAGGGCGTCAAAAGTCAGATTTTTCTGGCTATAATCTGAGGCTCGACAGCACCGGAGAGGTGGCAGAGTGGTCGAATGTACCTGACTCGAAATCAGGCGTACTAGCGATAGTACCGAGGGTTCGAATCCCTCCCTCTCCTCCAGATTCAAGCCCCTGTAGCAGCCCTGCTACAGGGGCTTTGTCTTTGGGCCGCCCATGCGCCTCATGGCGCCCGCTGCGGCCCCCCGCACCCCCTGCGCTGCAGCACCGGCAGCAACTGCGGCCCCAGCGACTTCAGTAGCTGGGTCGGCAGCGCGCTCGTGAACCGATAGCGAGCGGCATGGGGTTCGCGCACATACGCCAGGATGGTGCCGAAGTAGCGGTCGCCGATCACGAACACGAAGGTGGCCGAGCGGCTGATCTTGCGCTCCGAGAGCACCCGTCCGCCGCGGCCGGTGTGTCCGTAGCGATGGTCGCCGGTGCCGGTCTTGCCGCCGATCTCGAGGGCGCGGCCGCTCTCGTCCACCAGCGCGCCTTTCAGCCGCCGTGCGGTGCCGTCGTTCACCACCTCGACCAAGGCACGGCGCACCGTGGCAGCCACCTCGGCGGGCAGCACCTGCTGCGCGCTCGCATGGCGCGGCTCCAGCCGCGTCTCGTAGGGCGTGTCGCGCGCGAAGTGCAAGGCGCCGACCCGTTGCGTGGGCAGCCGCACGCCGTCGTTCGCGAGGATGCCCATCAGCTCCGCCAGGGCGGCCGGCCGGTCGCCCGACGCGCCGATCGCGCTCGCGTAGGACGGCGTCAGCGATGCGAAGGGGTAACCCACGCGCTGCCATGAGCGATGGATCTGTGCAAAGGCGTCGAGCTCGATCAGCTCGCGCAGGCGCCTGTCCTGCGCGCTCTTGTGGCGTGTCTTGAAGAGCCAGGCGTAGACCTCCTGGCGTTCGCGCGTGCTCGCGTCCAGCACCTCGGTCAGCGAGGCGCCGGGGTGGCGCCGCAGGTAACCGACCAGCCAGAGTTCCAGCGGATGCACGCGCGCGACGTAGCCGCGATCGGCCAGCGACAGGCCGGCGTAGGTGCGGCGCAGCGCCCCCAATGCGCGCGGCGAGTCGGCGCCGCGGCCCAGCCGCTGCACCAGGAGCGCGTCGAGCCGTGCGTCGTCGGCCTCGGGCTCGATCGTGAAGAGCACGCTCGCCAGGCGCGGTGCTGATGGCCTCAGGCCGCGCAGCAGCAGCGCTTCGGCGTCCGCGGCCGGCAGGTGCTGGTACTTGCGATGGAAGCGGGTGAGGAAGGCCGAGCCTTCGCGGTCGGCAAAGCGTGCGAGCAACTCGCGCCGGCCCGGGTCGGCAGGGTCCTTCAGCAGGCGCTCGGCGCCCGACGCACCGCCGAACATGCGGTGGCGCACCAGATCGCGCATCAGGCGGATGAACACCAGGTTGACCGAATGCTTGAAGCCTTCGCGCACCGTCATCGAACTGCTGTTGCGTGAGCGCTCGAAGTTCTCGAACTGGTGCAGGCCGCCGCCGGTGAAGAAGGCCTCGCCCGGGTTCGCCGAGTACTTGCGCTCCATCGCCGCCTCCAGCATCGGCGCAAGACGCCGATCCTTGGTGCGCAGGAGGTACTGCCGCGCCCACGTGCCCAGCGGGTCGCGCGGGTTCGGCGCCAGCGCCGACAGCTGGGCCGGGCTCAGGTCGACCCAGCCCGCGTGCAGCTCGGCCACGAGCTCCAGGTAGCTCACCAGGGTGCGCAGCTTGGCGGTCGAGCCCAGGTCCAGCCGCGCGCCCTGGTTCACGTCGAACGGCTGGTCGATGTTGTCGGCCTGGATGCGCAGCAGGTTGCTCCCGGCGCTGCGCTCGAACAGCGTGAAGCTGTAGATCAGCGGGCTGGGGTCGGCGCCCGGGTCGAGCATGTGGGAGCCGACTAGCCCCGCGGCCTTCGTCGCGGCGGGCGTGCGCAGCCCGGCCAGCACGCGCGCCACCAGCGCTTGCGCTTCGCCGTCCAGGCTGGTTTCGGCCTCGAGGTCGAGGCGCTCCAGGTCGTAGGCCCGCGGCACGTCGAGCAGCGTGGCGATGTGGGTGCGCAGCGCGGTCGCGGCCTTGCGCTGCACGAAGTCGGGCCGGGGCGTCGGCGGCAGCGGTGGCTGCAGGTGCAAGGACAGCGGCAGCGCCGCGTCGCGCAGCGTGGGCGAGATCAGGCCGGCCTCGGCCATCAGCCGCAGGTAGCTGTCGGTCAGCCGCGCCAGGCTGGCGCCGTCGCCGAGCAGGTGCTGCGACGGGCGGCGCTGCGCGATCATCAGCGACAGCGCCTGCTTGAAGGCCTCCGCCTGCTGCCGCAGCGCCTCGTCCGTGGGCGCTGCCGCCTCTTCCGCCTGGTCGGCGAGCAGGCGGTTGATTTCACCGAAGTCGCGCCCGTACCAGGCCCACAGGCCGTCGCCCAGCCCGTGCACCTCGCCCATGCCCGGGCGCGCGGCCAGCGGCACGGTGTCGAGGTAGTCGACGACGATCTGGCGGCGCCGCGCCTGCGTGTCGTCGCCGTCCTGGTAGGCGCGCAGCGAGGCTGACGCCATCTGGCGCAGCTTGTCGCCGACCGACCCGGTGCGGCCCTGCGGCGAATGGCGGTACTTCTCGAGCTGGGTGGCCAGCGTGCTGCCGCCCGTCGCCGTCTGGCCCAGGCCGACCGCGCGCAGCGCCTGCTCGAGCGCCGCCTTGGCGAAGCGTTCCGGATCGATCGCGGGGTTGCGCTGCAGCGGCTGCGCGTCCAGCAGGTGGCGGTCCTCGACGAACAGCAGGGCGCTCACCAGCAGCGGCGGCACCTCCTCGAAGCGCTCGTAGGCGCGCTGGGGCACGCGGGTGTGCAGCAGCGCCGTGTCCCGGCAGTCGCGCACGGTCAGGCCGGCCTGGTTTTTCTCGCGGTAGGGCGCGAAGAGCCCGTAGTCCTGCAGCTCGAGCAGCCGCGGCGACATGCGGGCCTGGCGGGTGACGACATAGCCCTGCGGCGCCAGGCGCTCGATGTAGCCCGGCAGCTGGTGGTAGCCCAGCCGCTCGTCGTAGGGCCCGGTCCGGGGAAAGCGGATGGCGTCGCTGGCACCGTCTTCGACGCTGAAGCGGGCGCCCTCGGCCAAGTCGCGCCACAGGGCCGATTGCAGCCGGGACGTCTTCAATTCGTCCAGCACGAACAGGGCAAACCCGCCTCCCACGGCGAGTCCCGCGCCGATCCAGACAAGCTTCTTGAACCAAGTCATGCTCTGCCTCGCGAACAGTCCACACCATGGGTTCGTCAGTGACGATGATGCGCTTTTTGAGGCGATTTGGCTTGCGTGCGACGGCGCAATCGGCCGGAGTCATGCACTTCCGCCGTGCGGCAGAAGAGGTACCTCGACACACATGGCGCATGTCGATCTGCACGGACGTGCGGATCTATCTCAGGGCGAACCGACCTGCTAACCCTTCACGACCCCGGACACCCCACTAGTCGTCGGAATCCTGCGGGCCCGCCAGCAGCCCGAGCACCAACCCGCCGAGGACGATGGCCAGGGCAAGAATCAGCGATGCCTCTGCGAGTAGTCTCATGGTGTCCTGCAATGAATCTCCCCCTCACGATGTGGCCTGCCATTGAACGTGCGTTCACTGACTGGCGGCTGAGTGCGGAAGCAGAAGGGTTTTGTGCGGGGCTTCAGCCTGTCTTCAGGTAAGGCGCGGATACTGGCGGCGACGGTCTTCTGGCGTTGGTAGAGGACGCTTCGGCACCCGCCCTTCGGGGTGGTTCCTCGAGGCCGGAGGTCGTCACGGTTTTTTCGTCGCGCGGGCGCATGTTCAGGCCCGCGCGCTCTCGCCGAGCCACACGGGCTCGTTCGAGGTGTCCGGGAAGTCCGCGGTGTCGATCAGCGGCGCCTCGTCGACGTCCGACGCGCGCCGCGCGGCCGGCGCCATGTGCCGCAGCTCGTAGCCGCGCCCATACACCGAGACCAGCACGAACTCGCCGCCCTTGTGCAGCGACAGCTTGCGGCGGATGCTGGCCACGCAGCAGTCCAGCGTGCGGCTCGTGCGTTCGATGCGCGCATCCACCCACAGCGAGGCCAGCAGCCAGTCGCGCTCCAGCAGCCGGCCGGCGTTGCGAAACAGCAGCAGCGCCAGTTCGAACTCGCGCGGCTTCAGGCGCACCTCGGTGCCGTGGCACACCACCACGCGGCGCTCGCCCAGGAACTGGTAGTCGCCGAAGCACGCGGCCGTGGCGTGCGGCTGCAGCAGCGTGCGGTTGCGCCGCAGCGATTCGCGCACGCGCAACTCCACCTCGAACTCGTCGACGGGCAGCACCGCGAAGTCGATGCTGGTGCCCTGCGTCTCGCCGCCCGCGGCCGACAGCACGTCGACCAGCAGGTCGCGCTGCGAGGCGCGCGCCACCAGGAAGATGGGAATGCGCAGCGCGCGGCACATCGCCGTGAGGATCGGCCAGGCGCCTTCGTCCTTCAGCACCACCAGCAGCAAGCCGAACTGCAGGCCCTGGGTGATCGCCAGCAGGAAGTCCGTGCTGTCGTCGAAGCACACGGGCTCGCAGCCCATCAGGCGCAGGCGGTTGCCCCAGCCGGCCTGCTGCGCCTCGTCGCAGCCCACCATTGCGATGCGGCGCGCGCCCTGCTGCGCGGCCATCACGCGCGGACTCCCCGGCGTGCGACCTTCTCGTAGCGGGGCGTTGGCGTGGAAGGAGAGGTCTTCATGTCGGTGGCATCCATGCGAAGGTGGTGAAGGGCGTCCCGGGGCGATGGCATGAGGGTCAGGGGCGGGCGGCGCTGGTGCTGCGCGGCAGCTTCCAGCCGATGCCCGCGTTGAAGCCCCACTCCCGGCCCGTGCTGGACACGCCCATGCCCCAGGCCATGTCGCCGTCGCCCGACGTGCGCTTGAAGCCCAGCGCCGCGGCCGTGTAGCCCTGGTAGGTGCCGAAGGCCAGGCCGAGGGACTGTTCGCCCGGCCGGTACGTCGGCACGTAGGCGGCCGACATCGCGATGGCCATGGCCGCGCCCGAGTAGGCGATGCGCGCCGTCTCGCCGACGGCCGCGCGCACCGGGTGCAGCTGGCCCAGGTTGATGGCGTCGTCCGGGCGCACGGCGGGCGCCAGTTCGAAGGCATGGGCGCCGGCGCACGCGAGCCACAGCATCAGCACCCACAGGATCGCGGTGCGTCGGGGGGCGAAACGTGCGAACGCGTTCACGGCTGCTGTTCAGCCGGCGGCCAGCCGGGTGCCCGCGCCGGCCTGCGTCTTGCGCACGCCGTCGGGGCCGTAGAAGGGTTGGGCGCGGGCCTGCAGGAAGTGCAGCGCCTGCTGCGTGAAGTCCAGGTGCGCGTACACCAGCGTGCCGTTGTGCAGGTTGCGGTTGCGCGCGTCTTCGGCGAGCGCGAGCAGTTCGCGCCAGGCCTGGTGCGTGGGTTCACCGCCTGCTGCAGCGGCGGCATCCGCGCCCGCACGACCGGGCCCGAAGCCCCGCGCCGCCTGCAGCGATTCGCGCTGCCGGTCGAGTTCGGCCATGCGGTCCAGCAGCGCGGTCTTGCGGCCGGCGATGCCGTTCAGTGCGTCGAAGACGCTGTCCGACATGGCCTGCGCCTCTTCGTCCAGCACCACGAGAAACTCCCCGATGCAGCCCGCTTCCGCGCGCAGGTGCGCCAGCAAGGTGCTCATGCCTGGCCCTTCGGTGCGAGCAGCTCGCGCACGCTGGCCAGCAGGCCGTCGGCGATGCGCTCGGGGCGGATCTCGTAGCGGCCGGCGCGGATGTCCTCGCGGATCGCGGCCACGCGCGCGGCGTCGAAATCGCTGCCCCCCACGGCGGCGGGCATCGCATGGACGAGGGCGGAAACGGGCGCCGCTTCCTTCGGGCGCTGCACGGCCTCGGCGGGCGTCGACGGAGCCGGCGCGCCGGGTGCGGGCGTGCGGTGCAGGGGCGTGGCCGAAGGGGCGGTGGGATCGATTTTCAAGGTGATTCCTCAGGGGCTGACCCGTATATCGGCAGCCGGTGCAAGAACTTTAGGAAGGGCGTGCATGAAGTGAAGCCTGCGCAAACGCGGCGGCTGCTACTGCACCAGCCGGACCTGTCCTTCCTCGTCGGCCACGCCGCGAATCACCCGGCCGTCCAGCGTCCTGGCCTGCACCACCGCGCCCACCGCGGCGCCGCTCAGGGCCTTGGCCTCGGTGCTGACGACAAAGCCCGGCCCCTGCGCCACCACCTTCACGGCCTGGCCCTGCTGGATCACGGCGACGCCGCGCAGCAGCTCCTTGCGGATCGGAGCGCCGGGCGCGACGCGGTTGGCGCTCACCACCCCGACCAGTTCGGCCGCGCTGGTGACCACCGAGCGCGGCAGCCGCGTGAGGTCGCCGGTGCGCTCGACCACGTCGCCGGCGCCCAGCGTCCGGCCCGCGTCGATGGCGCGCGCCGCCACCAGGTAGCGGCCTTCCACCGCGACACGTGCCTGCACGAAGCGTGTCCACGGCCGCTCGGCATGGCAACGCACGCCCACCGAGATACGGCCCCACGGCGTGACGCCCGGCGGCAGGAACACCTCGGGCGCTTCGCACGCAGGCAGGGCCTCGGTGCCGCGTCCTTCGAGGCTGACCGTCACCTTGCCCGGCAGGCCGGCGCTTTGCACCTGGAGGTAGGTCTCGACCGCCTTCGCGGCCACGTCGCTTGCCATCGCGCCGGTCGACATCGCGCACGACAGCCCCACCGCGCAGGCGGTGCGCAGCAGGCGTTGGCGAAGCGGCGAGAGGGTCATCGAAGGCGAAAGAAGAGGGCCAGAAAAATGAGGGCGCCGGTGCAGATAAGCCGCAACCGGCGCCCCTGGATTCTTATGAATTCGCCCCGCCGGCGAAGGTGCGAGCAGCAGGCGAAACCCCCCTTTGTTCGGGCGATTGCCAACGCGCCGCATGCATAGACTTGCTTTCCATCGGTCGCTGCGCCCCGTGCACTGGCGACGCCTCAACAGATGGAACAAAGATGATCGACAAGCTGGATGCGGCGTTTCGCTTCCACCGCGAAGCGCTCCATCTCCGGGCCCAGCGCCAGGAGGTGCTCGCGGCCAACATCGCCCATGCCGACACGCCGAACTACAAGGCGCGCGACTTCGACTTCGGCGCGCGCCTGAGCGACGCCGTCGAGCGCGGCCGCGCCGCATCGTCGGTGTCGATGGCCACCACCTCGTCGCGCCACCTCGCGGGCCAGGCGCAGGCCACGGCCGGCGACGACCTGCTGTACCGCGTGCCGCACCAGTCCAGCCTCGACGGCAACACGGTCGAGATGGACGTCGAGCGCGTGGCCTTCGCCGACAACGCGCTGCGCTACGAGTCGAACCTGACCCTCATCAACGCCAAGATCAAGTCGCTCCTGTCGGCGGTACAGCCATGAACATCTTCGACGTGGCGGGCTCCGCCATGACCGCGCAATCGCAGCGCATGAACGTGACCGCGAGCAACCTCGCCAACGCCGAGAGCGTGGCCGGCCCCGACGGCCAGCCCTACCGCGCCAAGCAGGTGGTGTTCGAGGTGGCGGCCTCGGGCCGGCGCGACATCGGCGGCGTC
Source organism: Variovorax sp. GW821-FHT06D12 (assembly GCF_059419205.1). Lineage (NCBI taxonomy): Bacteria > Pseudomonadati > Pseudomonadota > Betaproteobacteria > Burkholderiales > Comamonadaceae > Variovorax > Variovorax sp. GW821-FHT06D12. The sequence goes on from NZ_JBWKRI010000003.1 coordinate 232,015, forward strand.
AAGGTGGCCGGTGTCATCGAAGACCCGTCGCCCGCGAAGCTGGTGTTCGACCCCAAGAGCCCGCATGCCAACGCCGAAGGCTACGTGGCGATGCCCAACGTCAACGTGGTCGAGGAGATGACCAACATGATCTCGGCCTCGCGCAGCTACCAGGCCAACGTCGAGGTGCTCAACACCGCCAAGACGCTGATGGTCAAGACGCTGACCATCGGCCAGTAACCCACGCACGCACACGCGCCTCCCGCAGGAAGAACACCGACCCCATGGCCCTTTCCGACACCTCGTCCATCAGCGGGCTGAACGCGCCCACGGCGGCGAACAGCAACAACAACGTGTCCGGCGCCGACAGCGAGCAGCGCTTTCTCAAGCTGCTCGTCACGCAGCTGAACAACCAGGACCCGCTCAACCCGATGCAGAACGCCGAGCTGACCTCGCAGCTCGCGCAGATGAGCACCGTGAGCGGCATCGAGAAGCTCAACGCCACGCTCTCGGGCCTGGTCAACCAGACCGGTGCCAACCAGCTGCTGCAGGCCACTTCGCTCATCGGCTACAACGTGCTGTCGCCCGGCGACGTGCTCACCACCAAGAAGCCCGAAGACGGCAAGGACCCCGCCACGCAGGCCTTCGCCGTGCAGCTGCCGGGCACCGCCGCCGACGTCGAGATCAAGATCGTCGACAGCACCGGCAAGGTGATCCGCACGCTCGACGCGGGCGCCATGAAGGAAGGCGTCAACGCCGTCACCTGGGACGGCAAGGACGACCTGGGCGTGGCGGTGCCACCGGGCGCCTACCGCTTCACGGTCGATGCCAGCAACAACGGCACCACCGTGAAGGCCACCGCGCTCACCTTCTCGCAGGTGGCCGCCGTGAAGCAGGGCGCCGGCGGCGTCACGCTGGAACTGGCCTCGGGCGCCAGCATCGGGCTGGGCGACGTGCGCCTGTTCCTCTGAGCTTTCGTCTTCGTCTTCGGCGTGGCCCGTGCGGGCCGCGCCCTTCGCACTCTTCTTCCTCGCACCGAACAAGGACCCCCTCATGAGTTTCTCCCAAGGCATCAGCGGACTCGGCGTGGCCGCGGCCAACCTCGACGTCATCGGCAACAACATCGCCAACTCGGGCACGGTGGGCTACAAGTCGGCCGCCGCCACCTTCCAGGACGTGTACGCCGGCTCGCGCGTGGGCCTGGGCGCCTCGGTGTCGGGCGTGACGCAGAACTTCACGCAGGGCGTGACGCAGTCGAGCACGCGCCCGCTGGACGTGGCCATCCTCAACGGCGACGGCTTCTTTCGCCTGGCGAGCCCCAGCGGCGAGGTCTTCTACTCGCGCAACGGCCAGTTCACGCGCGACAAGGACGGCTACATCGTCAACGCGCAGGGCCTGCAGCTCACCGGCTACGGCGCCAACGCCAGCGGCGGCATCAGCGGCGGCACGCCGGGCCCGATCCAGGTGCAGGGCGGCATGATGCCGCCCAAGCCCACGGCCAACATCGACGCGCAGTTCAACCTCGACGCGCGCAGCACGGTGCCCGCCAAGACGCCGTTCAACCCCACCGACGCGGCCACCTACAACTACCCGAACGCCATCGGCCCCATCTACGACTCGCTGGGCAACCCGCACGACGTGGCCGTGTACTTCGTGAAGACCGCGGCCAACACCTGGAACGTGTACGGCACCTCCGACGGCGCGCCGCTGAACGGCGGCGCCGCGCTGTCCAACGTCACGTTCGACGCCAAGGGCGTCATGACCGCACCGGCCTCGGGCGCGTTCAACATCGGACCGCTCACCTTCACCAACGGCGCCTCGCCGCTCACCGCGTCGGTCGACCTCACGGGCACCACGCAGTTCGGCAGCGCCAACGGCATGAGCAAGCTGGGCCAGGACGGCTACAAGTCGGGCGAGCTCACCGCGTTCTCGATCAACCCCGACGGCACCATCACCGGCAAGTTCTCCAACGAGCAGACGCGCCTGCTGGGCCAGGTCGTGCTGTCGTCGTTCGCCAACCCGAACGGCCTGGAGCCCAAGGGCAACAACGTGTGGGCCGAGACGCAGGCCTCGGGCAACGCGCTCACCGGCACGCCGGGCGAAGGCACCAAGGCCGGCTCGCTGGCCTCGGGCGCGCTGGAGTCGTCCAACGTCGACCTGACCTCCGAGCTGGTGAACCTCATCGTCGCGCAGCGCAACTACCAGGCCAATGCGCAGACCGTGAAGACGCAGGACCAGGTCATGCAGACGCTCATGAACATCCGCTGATCGGGAGCACTTCGTGGATCGAATGCTGTATGTCGCCATGAGCGGCGCCAAGCAGGCCATGGAGCAGCAGGCCGTGGTCGCCAACAACATGGCGAATGTCTCGACGCCGGGTTTCCGCGCGCAGATCGCGACCTTCCGCGCCGTGCCCGTGGTCGGCGAGGAGGCGCCCACGCGCGCCTTCGTGGCCGCCACCACGCCCGGCGCCGACTTCACGCACGGCCCGCTCACGCAGACCGGCCGCGCGCTCGACGTGGCCGTGGGCGGTGAAGGCTGGCTGGTGGTGCAGGCGGCCGACGGCAGCGAGGCCTACACGCGCGTCGGCAACCTGCAGATCGGCGCCGACGGCCAGCTCACGACGATGGGCGGTCGCCCCGTGGTGGGCGACAACGGCGCACTCACCGTGCCGCCGGGTTCGGCCGTGAGCATTGCCTCGAACGGCCTCGTGGGCTCGCGCGACGCGGCCTCGACCACGCTCACTGGCATCGCCGAGGTGGGCCGGCTCAAGCTGGTCAACCCGCCCGTGACCGACCTCGTGCGCGGCGACGACGGCCTGTTCCGCATGCGCGCCGACCTGCCGCCGGCCGAGGCCGACGAGGCCGTCACGCTCATCTCCGGCGCCATCGAGGGCAGCAACGTGCAGCCGGTCGATGCCATGGTGGCCATGATCGCCAACGCGCGCAGCTTCGAGATGCAGATGAAGTCGCTGCAGACCGCCGACATCAACGCGCAGACCGCCAACAAGCTGCTGGCCTACGGCTGACTCTCTTCCAGGAACTCCTTTCAATGATCCGCTCCCTCTACATCGCCAAGACCGGCCTGGACGCGCAGCAGACGCAGCTCGACGTGGTCTCCAACAACCTGGCCAACGTCGGCACCACCGGCTTCAAGCGCAGCCGCGCCGTGTTCGAAGACCTGGTCTACCAGAACCTGCGCCAGGTCGGCGGCCAGAGCTCCGACCAGACGCGCCTGCCCTCGGGCCTGCAGGTGGGCACCGGCGTGCACGTGGTCGCCACCGAGCGCATCCACTCGCAGGGCAACCTCACCAAGACCGACAAGCCGACCGACGTGGCCATCAGCGGCAGCGGCTTCTTCCAGGTGCTGATGCCCGATGGCACCACCTCGTACACGCGCGACGGCTCGTTCCAGACCGACCGCGACGGCCAGCTGGTCACCGCCAGCGGTTTCCCGGTGCAGCCGGCCATCACCATCCCGGCCAACGCCACCAGCATCACCGTGGGCCGCGACGGCATCGTGTCGGTGGTGCAGGCGGGCGGCACCAACACCGTGCAGGTCGGCCAGCTGCAGCTCGCGACCTTCGTCAACCCGACGGGCCTGCAGAGCCAGGGCGAGAACCTGTACGCCGAGACCGACGCCTCGGGCGCGCCCAACCAGGTGAACCCCGGCGTGGACGGCGCGGGCACGCTGAGCCAGGGCTATGTGGAGGCCTCCAACGTCAACGTGGTGGAAGAACTGGTCAACATGATCGCCACGCAGCGCTCGTACGAGATCAACAGCAAGGCGGTCCAGACCTCGGACCAGATGCTGCAGCGCCTGGCCCAGTTGTGATGCGGGCGGGGGTGCGTCTTCTTCGCCGGGCGGCGGCGCTGCTGCTCGCCACCGCGCTGGCCGCCGGCTGCGCGCAGGTGCCGCGCGAGCCGCTGGTGCACCAGCCGATGACGGCGCGCGCCGACCAGTACGCGGCGGTGCAGGCGCGGCGCGCTCCCGGTGCGATCTTCCAGGACGGCCCCGGCGCCAACGCGCTGTTCGAAGACCGCCGTCCGCGCAACGTCGGCGACATCCTCACCATCCTCATCAGCGAGAAGGTCAATGCGACCAAGAACTCGGGCGCCAACGCCAGCCGCACGGGCAACACGACCAGTGTGTTCGCGGCCATTCCCAAGCTCATCGGCGGCCTGCTCGACGGGCAGGAGACCAAGCTGTCGGGCACCAACACGCTCAACGCCAAGGGCGGCGCCAACGCCAACAACACCTTCAACGGCGTGATCACCGTCACCGTGACCGACGTCATGGCCAACGGCAACCTGCTCGTGAGCGGAGAGAAGCAGATGGGCATCAACCAGGGCACCGAGTACATCCGCTTCTCGGGCGTGGTGAACCCGCGCACCGTGTCGGGCAACAACACCGTGCCCTCGACGCTGGTGGCCGATGCGCGCATCGAGTACTCGGCCAAGGGCTACATCGACGAAGCCCAGCACATGGGCTGGATGCAAAGAATTTTCCTGAACGTGATGCCGTTCTGATGACACACCTCCAGGCTTCACCTACTTCGAATCGCTGGCGCATCGCGGCGCTGTGCGCGCTCCTGTTCATCGCGCCCGCGCATGCGGAACGGCTCAAGGAACTCGCCAGCATCCAGGGCGTGCGCGACAACCCGCTCATCGGCTACGGCCTCATGGTCGGCCTGGACGGCACGGGCGACCAGACGATGCAGACGCCGTTCACCACCCAGAGCCTGAACAACATGCTCCAGCAGCTGGGCATCACGATCCCGCAGGGCGTGAACATGCAGCTGAAGAACGTGGCGGCCGTGATGGTGACGGCCACGCTGCCGTCGTTCGCGCGGCCGGGCCAGAACATCGACGTCACGGTGTCGTCGATGGGCAATGCCAAGAGCCTGCGCGGCGGCACGCTGCTGATGACGCCGCTCAAGGGCGTGGACGGCGCGACCTACGCGGTGGCGCAGGGCAACATGGTGGTGGGCGGCGCGGGCGCCGCGGCCAACGGCAGCAAGGTGCAGGTCAACCAGCTGAGCTCGGGGCGCATTCCCGCCGGCGCGCTGGTGGAGCGCACGGTCGAGGCGCCGGTGGGCGCGGAAGGCTCGTTCACCCTCGAGCTGAACCGCTCCGACTTCGGCACCGCGCAGCGCGCCACGGACGCCATCAACCGCCAGTTCGGCGCCGGCACTGCCGAAGCCATGGACGCGCGCGTGATCCGCGTGCAGGCGCCCGAGCCGCAGCGCCGCGTGGGTTTTCTCGCGCAGCTGCAGGAGCTCGAGGTCACGCCCACGCAGGCGGGCGCGCGGGTGGTGGTGAATGCGCGCACGGGCTCGGTCGTGATGAACCAGGCGGTGCGCGTGAAAGACTGCGCCATCGCGCACGGCAACCTGTCGGTGGTGATCAACACCGAGCCGGTGATCAGCCAACCGGGCGCGTTCTCGGGCGGCAGCACGGTGGTGGCGCAGACCTCGCAGATTTCCGTCAACCAGGGCGGCGGCGCGATCCAGATGGTGCGCGGCGGCGCCTCGCTGGCTGATGTGGTCAAGGGGCTGAACAGCCTGGGCGCCAACCCGCAGGACCTGGTGTCGATCCTGCAGGCCATGAAGTCGGCCGGCGCCTTGAGCGCCGAGCTCGAGATCATCTGAGGCCGCAGGCATGACCATCTCCGCCAACACAGCATGGACCGGCGCCGACGCGGCCAGCCGCAGCGGCGCGCTCGACCAGCGTTTTGCGCTCGACGTGCAGGGCGTCGATGCGCTGCGGCGCACCGTGCGCACCTCGCCCGAAGAAGGCCTGCAGCAGGTCTCGCGCCAGTTCGAGGCCTTGTTCATGAACATGGTGCTCAAGAGCATGCGCGAGGCGACGCCTTCGAGCGGCCTGCTCGACAGCCAGGACCAGAAGGTCTATTTGTCGATGTTCGACCAGCAGCTCACGCAGAACCTCTCGGGGCGCGGCGTGGGGTTGGCCGAGGCGATGCTGGCGCAGCTGCGGCGGCAGATGCCTTCGGCGGCGCCCGAAGCCGACGAGGGCACAGGCACGCGGCCGATGTCGCTGGAGCCGCCCCCCGGCCTGCCGTACGGCCCGCGCGCGGGCATTCCCATCGGCTCGTCGCCCGGCGCGCGCGTGTCGACCGCGGCCGACCTTGGCGTCTATCAAATGAAGAACGGACCCGCACCGGCGGCGAACGCCTCGCTGCAAGGCCAGGTCGATGCGTTCGTGGACCGCATGGGCGCTTCGGCACAGGCGGCCAGCGCCGCCAGCGGCGTGCCCGCGCCGCTGATCCTGGCGCAGGCCGCGCTCGAATCGGGCTGGGGCAAGCGCGAGATCCGCGCCGACGACGGCACGCAAAGCTTCAACCTCTTCGGCATCAAGGCCGACAAGGGCTGGAAGGGCGCCACGGTCGAGACCACCACCACCGAATACATCGACGGCGAGCCGCAGAAGGTGCGCGCGAAGTTCCGCGCCTACGCCTCGTACGAGGAGGCCTTCACCGACTACGCGCGCTTCATCACGCGCAACCCGCGCTACGCCAACGTGCTGGCGACTGCCGACCCGGCCGAGGCCGCGCACGGCCTGCAGCGCGCGGGCTATGCCACCGACCCGAAGTACGGCGAGAAGCTGGTTCGCATCATGCAGAAGTTCGGCTGAGCCCTTCGCACAGCCTGACTGCCCGGACCCGAGAACAACGACACGAGAGGCCCCGAGAGGAGACAAGCGAATGACGATAAAGAACTGGACGATCGGAATGCGGCTGGGCGCCGGCTTTGCGCTGGTGCTGGCGCTGCTGGTGGCCGTGGCGGGCATCGGCGTGCTGCGGCTGCAGGGCGTGGGCGAGGCCACGCAGGACATGGCGTCGCGCACCCTGTCGAAGGAGCGCCTGGCCACGGCCTGGCAGTTGGGCACGGCCACCAACAGCGTGCGCACCTTCTCGCTGCTCAAGAGCGACGACGCGCAGGTGCAGGCCTACCTGCAAAAGCAGATCGCGGCCACCAGCGCCACGATCTCCGAGACGCAGAAGGCGCTCGAGGCGCTGCTCGTGTCGCCGGAAGAGCTGGCGTTGAGCGCCGACATCCAGAAGCGGCGCGGCGAGTACATCGCGCTGCGCCAGCAGATCCTCCAGCTCAAGACCGAAGGCCGCAAGGACGAGGCCGCGACGCGCACCGACACGCAGCTGCTGCCGATGCTCGACGGCTACGACGCGGGCATCCGCGCCATGGTGGCGCACCAGCAGAAGCACATCGACAGCACCGCCGCCGCCATCGACGCGCAGTACCGCGCGGGCCTCCTCTACATCGTCGCGCTGGCCGTGGCCGCGCTCGCGCTGGGCGCGGTGCTCGCATGGATGCTCACGCGCAGCATTGCCGATCCGGTCGCCGAGGCGCTGCTGATCGCCGAGACCGTGGCCTCCGGCGACCTGAGCCAGGAGTTCGAGACCGAACGCGGCGGCGACTTCGGCCGGCTGCTGCGCGGCATGGGCGAGATGGAAGACACGCTCACCGACCTCGTGACGCGCATCAAGGCCTCGACCGATTCGATCGCGGTGGCGTCGCGGCAGATCGCGGCGGGCAACCAGGATCTGTCGTCGCGCACGGAAGAGCAGGCGAGTTCGCTGGAGCAGACGGCGGCGTCGATGGAGGAACTGACCTCGACGGTGAAGCAGAACGCGGACAACGCGCGGCAGGCGAACCAACTGGCCGTCTCTGCTTCGGAAGTCGCTGTGAAGGGCGGCGCCGTGGTGTCGCAGGTCGTGGACACGATGGGCTCGATCAACGCCTCGTCCAGGAAGATCGTGGACATCATCGGCGTGATCGATGGCATCGCATTCCAGACCAACATCCTGGCGCTGAATGCAGCGGTTGAAGCCGCACGCGCTGGTGAGCAAGGTCGCGGCTTCGCAGTCGTGGCTTCTGAAGTCCGCAGCCTCGCCCAACGCTCCGCCGCAGCAGCCAAGGAAATCAAGACCCTCATCGGCGACTCGGTGGAAAAGGTCGAAGAAGGCAGCAAACAAGTCGCAGAAGCCGGCCGCACGATGGAAGAGATCGTGGGCAGCGTCAAGCGCGTGACCGACATCATGGGCGAGATCACCGCCGCGAGCCAGGAGCAGACCTCGGGCATCGAGCAGATCAACCAGGCGATCTCGCAGATGGACCAAGTCACGCAGCAGAACGCGGCGCTGGTCGAGGAAGCCTCGGCCGCGGCGCAGTCGCTGCAGGAGCAGGCCGGCGCCCTGGTGGAGGCCGTGAGCACCTTCAAGCTCGACGCCGACGAAGCCGTTGCGGCCTGAACACCCCGTGTCCACGCATTTCCATCCGAAAGCCCTGCGCCGCGTCGGCGTGGGCTTCGCCGCATTGCTCCTGCTGCTGGCCGTGGCGCTCTTCCTCGGCTTCCATGTCGGCACCGGCTGCGCCTGGGCGCTCCATGCCGTGTGGGCGTTGGCCGGCGCCGCCTGCCTGACGGGCCTGGGTCTCGCGGGCTTCGCGGCGCACGCACGGGCCCGTGCAAGCCACCACGACGCCAAGGTCGCCGAGCGGCTGGACCGGGTGTTCCAGCACGTCAACGCCACCGACGCCTGACAGAGAACGCATGCGCCCGCGCCCCGATCCGCGCCTTTCTTTAGAAAAAAGACTCAAGTCTGGCGGCGCGCTGCCGATAACAGGGAGACGGGGTGGCGCAGGCCGCTGCCCCGCCATGCCGTCATGTCATGCCGGTGGCCCGCCGCGCGATGCGGCCACCGTCCCCCGTTATTGAAGGAAGAGAAGCGCAATGAGTTTGAAGGATCTGAAAATCGGCACCCGCCTGGGGCTCGGCTTCGCGGTGCTGCTGCTGCTGATGGCATTCATTGCGGGCACCGGCGTGCTGCGCCTCACGAACGTGGGGCAGGCCACCGACGAGATGGTGCAGGGCGCGCTGGTCAAGGAACGGCTGGCGGCGGAATGGCTCAGCTTGCTCAAGTCGAACACGGTGGCCAACTACGCGATGGTCAAGACCACCGACCCCGAGGTGGCGGCCTATTTCGCCAAGCTCCAGGCGGCGGGTTCGGCGCGCATCACGCCGGCGCAGAAGCAGCTGGAAGCCATGCTCGCCACGCCGGAAGAAAAGGCGCTCTATGCCGCGGTGGTCGCGGCGCGCGTCGTCGTGCTCGAGACCGTGGGCACGCTCAACAAGCTCAAGGACGAGAAGAAAGTCGACGAAGCCAATGCGCTGGTCGACACCAAGTTCAGCGCGGCGCTCGCCGTCTACGCCGGCGCCGTCGAAAACCTGGCCAACCACCAGCGCGAGAAGATCGACGCCGCCGCCAAGGGCATCGCGGCCGACCACACCGAGGGCCGCACCACGCTGCTCGTGCTGTCGGCCATCGCGCTGGCGGTGGGCGCGCTGTTCGCCTGGCGTCTCACGCTGGGCATCGTGCGCCCGCTGGGCCATGCGCTCGAAGTGGCCGAGACCGTGGCCGCCGGCGACCTGAGCGCGAACATCCGCGTGGACAGCCGCGACGAAGCGGGCCAGCTGATGCAGGCGCTGAAGGACATGAACGCGAATCTCGCGAAGGTGGTGGGCGAAGTGCGAACGGGCACGGAGACCATTGCCACGGCCTCGGGGCAGATCGCTTCGGGCAACCAGGATTTGTCGTCGCGCACGGAAGAGCAGGCGAGTTCGCTGGAGCAGACGGCGGCGTCGATGGAAGAGCTGACCTCGACGGTGAAGCAGAACGCGGACAACGCGCGGCAGGCGAATCAGCTGGCCGTCTCCGCTTCGGAAGTCGCAGTGAAGGGTGGCGCTGTCGTGTCGCAGGTCGTAGACACGATGGGCTCGATCAATGCATCTTCCAAGAAGATCGTCGACATCATCGGCGTGATCGATGGCATTGCATTCCAGACCAACATCCTGGCACTGAACGCGGCGGTTGAAGCTGCTCGTGCGGGTGAACAAGGCCGAGGCTTTGCCGTCGTGGCTTCCGAAGTCCGCAGCCTCGCCCAACGCTCGGCCGCCGCTGCCAAGGAAATCAAGACCCTGATTGGCGACTCCGTGGAGAAGGTCGAAGAGGGCAGCAAGCAAGTCGCCGAAGCCGGCCGCACGATGGAAGAGATCGTGGGCAGCGTCAAGCGCGTGACCGACATCATGGGCGAGATCACCGCTGCGAGCCAGGAACAGACCTCGGGCATCGAGCAGATCAACCAGGCGATCACGCAGATGGACCAGGTGACGCAGCAGAACGCGGCGCTGGTCGAAGAAGCCTCGGCCGCCGCGCAGTCGCTGCAGGAGCAGGCGGGCAGCCTGTCGCAGGTCGTCGGCGTGTTCCGCCTCGGCGGAAGCAGCGCCCACAGCAACGCGCTGGCCCTGGCTTGAAGGCGACGCACCGGCCATGCGTGTCAACCTGCCCGTCACCGACATCGAATACGAACTCTCGAAGGAAGAGGCCCTGGTGTCCCGCACCGACCTCAAGGGCCGCATCACCTACGTCAACCCGGCCTTCGTCGCGGCCAGCGGCTTCACGGCCGGCGAACTGCTGGGCAAGGCGCACAACATCGTGCGCCACCCCGACGTGCCGCCCGAGGCCTTCGCCGACCTGTGGCGCACGCTCGACCAGGGCCTGCCCTGGACCGGGCTGATCAAGAACCGGCGCAAGAACGGCGACTTCTACTGGGTGCTCGCCAACGTCACGCCGATCCGCCACCAGGGCCGCGTGGAGGGCTACATGTCCGTGCGCAGCCGTCCCGCGCGCGACGATGTGGCGGCCGCCGATGCGCTCTACCGCCGCATGCGCGAGGGCGAGGCCAAGGGCCTCGAGCTGCTGCAGGGCGAGGTGGTGCGCAGCGGCTGGACGCGTCCGCTGGCGCGGCTGCGCCGCATCCCGGTGCGGCGCCGCGTGTTCGGCGTGACCGTCGCGGCGGCGGCGCTGTCAGCGGGCCTGGGCGCGATGGGCTGGATGGAAGCGTCCCGTCTGGCCGCTGCGTCCGGCGCGCACAGCTGGCTGCCCACCGCCGTGGCAGCGGGCAGCCTCGGCGCCGCGCTGGCGTGGCTGGGCCTGGGGGCGTTCCTCGGGCGCACGGTGTTCCGTCCGCTCGACGAAGCCATCGAGGTCGCACGCACCATCGCCGGTGGCGACCTCGTGCGCTTCACGGTGCGGCCTGGCGACGAGATCGCGGGGCTGCTGCGCGCGCTGAACCAGATGAGCGCCAACCTCTTCGCGATCGTCGCGGACGTGGGCGCGAACGTCGCGGGCGTGATGTCAGCGTCGAGCCAGATCGCCTCGGGCAACGAAGACCTGTCCTCGCGCACCGAGCAGCAGGCCAGCTCGCTGGAGCAGACGGCGGCATCGATGGAAGAGCTGACCTCGACCGTGAAGCAGAACGCGGACAACGCGCTGCAGGCGAACCAGCTGGCCGTGTCCGCGTCCGAAGTGGCGGTGAAGGGCGGTGCCGTGGTGTCGCAGGTCGTGGACACGATGGGCTCGATCAACGCCTCGTCGAAAAAGATCGTCGACATCATCGGCGTGATCGACGGCATCGCGTTCCAGACCAACATCCTGGCGCTGAACGCGGCCGTGGAAGCCGCGCGCGCGGGCGAGCAGGGCAAGGGCTTCGCCGTGGTCGCGTCGGAAGTGCGCAGCCTCGCGCAGCGCTCGGCCGCCGCCGCGAAAGAAATCAAGACGCTCATCGGCGACTCGGTGGAGAAGGTCGAAGAAGGCAGTAAACAGGTCGCCGAGGCCGGCCGGACCATGCAGGAGATCGTCGGCAGCGTGAAGCGCGTGACCGACATCATGGGCGAGATCACGACCGCGAGCCAGGAGCAGACCTCCGGCATCGAGCAGATCAACCAGGCCATCGCGCAGATGGACCAGGTGACGCAGCAGAACGCCGCGCTGGTCGAGGAAGCGTCGGCCACGGCGCAGTCGCTGCAGGAACAGGCGGAGGGCCTGGTCAGGGCCGCAGGGGTATTCAGGACCGGGGCGGGCGAGGGTGCCGGCGCCCGGGATGCGTATTGAACGAGGAGAAGAACACATGTTGAACAACACCAGAGACACATCACCGCGATCGAATGGCGCGGCGCCGTCCGCGTCCACCGTGGCCAACCGCCTGGAGGTCGTGACCTTCAAGCTCGGCGACGAGGAATATGGCATCGACATCCAGAAGGTGCAGGAGCTGCGCGGCTACGACGCCGTGACGCGCATCGCGAACGCGCCGGACTACATCAAGGGCGTGGTCAACCTGCGCGGCATCATCGTGCCGATCATCGACATGCGCATCAAGTTCGAGCTGGGCGCACCCACCTACGACCAGTTCACGGTGGTGATCGTGCTGAACATCTCGGGCCGCGTGGTGGGCATGGTGGTGGACAGCGTGTCCGACGTGATCACGCTCACGGCCGAGCAGATCAAGCCGGCGCCCGAGATGGGCTCGGTGCTCGACACCGACTACCTGATCGGCCTGGGCACGCTGGACGAACGCATGCTGATCCTGGTGGACATCGACCGGCTGATGTCCAGCGAAGAAATGGGCCTCATCGAAGCCGCCGCCACCGTTTGAGGACCACCCCATGACATTCTTTTCGAACCTTCGCATCGGCACCCGCCTGACCCTCGCCTTCGCCATCGTGCTGGGGCTGACGCTCATTTCCAGCGCGGTGGGGCTGATGTCGGCGCACAAGAACGCCGAAGCCACGCGCATCATGATGCAGAGCCCGCTGGCCAAGGAGCGGCTCATTTCCGACTGGTACGTGCTGACCTACTCGGCCATCGCGCGCACCTCGATGATCGCGCGCACCACCGACGAGGCGCTGCCGATGCTGTTCGCCGACGTGATCTCCGAGAGCGTGAAGAAGGGCAGCGAGACCATGGCCAAGGTCGAGGCGCTGCTGGTCACCGACGAGGAGAAGGCGACCTACAAGTCCATCGTCGAGCTGCGCGCCAAGTACCAGGCCGCCAAGGACGAGGTGACCCGCGCCAAGGCCAGCGGCAACACGGTCGAGACCGTGCGCGCCTACCAGCTGTCGTTTCAGCCGGCCGCCAAGGCCTATGAAAACCGCGTGCTCGAGCTGCTGGCCATCGAACGCCGCGCCATCGACGACATGAGCCACGCCATCGACGCGGCAAATGCGAAGAGCTTCAACCTGCGTTTGCTGCTGACGGCGCTCACGGTGCTGCTGGGCGGCCTGTTCGCCTTCTTCATCTCGCGCAGCATCGTGCGCCCGCTGGCCAAGGCCGTGGGCGTGGCCGAGACCGTTGCGGCCGGCGACCTGAGCGCGAACATCCGCGTGGACAGCCGCGACGAGACGGGCCAGCTGATGCAGGCGCTGAAGGACATGAACGCGAATCTCGCCAAGGTGGTGGGTGAAGTGCGAACGGGCACGGAGACGATCGCCACGGCCTCGGGGCAGATCGCTTCGGGCAACCAGGACCTGTCGTCGCGCACGGAAGAGCAAGCCAGCTCGCTGGAGCAGACGGCGGCATCGATGGAAGAGCTGACCTCGACGGTCAAGCAGAACGCGGACAACGCGCGGCAGGCGAACCAGCTGGCCGTCTCCGCTTCGGAAGTCGCGGTGAAGGGTGGGGCGGTCGTGTCGCAGGTGGTGGACACGATGGGCTCGATCAACGCGTCGTCCAAGAAGATCGTGGACATCATCGGCGTGATCGATGGCATCGCATTCCAGACCAACATCCTGGCGCTGAACGCCGCTGTTGAAGCGGCTCGTGCGGGTGAACAAGGCCGAGGCTTTGCCGTCGTGGCTTCCGAAGTCCGCAGCCTCGCGCAACGCTCCGCAGCCGCCGCCAAGGAGATCAAGACCCTCATCGGCGACTCGGTGGAAAAGGTCGAGGAAGGCAGCAAGCAAGTCGCAGAAGCCGGCCGCACGATGGAAGAGATCGTGGGCAGCGTCAAGCGCGTGACCGACATCATGGGCGAGATCACTGCGGCGAGCCAGGAACAGACCTCCGGCATCGAGCAGATCAACCAGGCGATCACGCAGATGGACCAGGTGACGCAGCAGAACGCGGCGCTGGTCGAGGAAGCCTCGGCCGCCGCGCAGTCGCTGCAGGAGCAGGCCGGCGCCCTCGTGCAGGCCGTGAGCGTCTTCAAGCTCGACGCGAACGCGGTCGCAACGACCCGCGCCAGCTTCACGCGCATCACGCCGATTCCCAAGCCGCCGAAGCCGACGCCCAAGCCGCGCGCCAAGGCGCTGCCCACGCGCCGCGAACCGAGTGGCGCACCGCAGCTCGCCATGGCCGGCGACGCCAAGGGCGACTGGTCGGAGTTCTGAGCCAGGCGCAATGACACCGCGCGCCCTCAACTTCGGGCGCGCGCTGCCGATAACCATGGGGAGGCATCGCGTGATGCCGCTCCCCCACACCCCTTTGACAGGTAAAGCCTTATGTCCGGAAGCATGTTCTACACAGGTCTGAGCGGCCTCGCGGTCGCCCGCACCGCGCTGATGACCACGGCCCACAACACCGCCAACGTGTACACGGCCGGCTACAGCCGCCAGATCGCGCAGATCGCCTCGGCCGGCGGCATTGCCAGCGGCTCGGGCTTCATCGGCTCGGGCGCCAACGTGACGACCGTGTCGCGCAGCTACGACCGCTACCTCACGGCGCAGCTGGCCACCGCGCAGTCGCAGTCGGCCGCGCTGGCCACCAACGGCGTGCAGGTCAACCGCATCGACCAGCTGCTGGCCGACAAGACCTCGGGCATCGCGCCGCTGATGCAGAGCTTCTTCACCAGCGTGCAGGGCGTGGCCAACACGCCGGCCGACCCGGCGGCGCGCCAGCAGATGATCAGCGCGGCGCAGTCGCTGGCCAGCAAGTTCCGCGCGACCGACCAGTACCTGTCGGACCTGAACACCTCGGTCAACGAGCAGATCGTGGGCAGCGTGAGCCAGATCAACACTTACGCGGCCAAGATCGCCAGCCTGAACCAGCAGATCAGCCAGATGAGCGCGGTGGCCGGCGGCCAGGCGCCGAACGACCTGCTCGACCAGCGCGACCAGCTCGTGAGCGAACTGAGCCAGGTGGTCGACGTGCGCGTGCTGCAGCAGGACGACGGCAAGTACAACGTGTTCATCGCCACCGGCCAGTCGCTGGTGGTGGGCGACCATGCCTCCAAGATGGCGGCGGTGACCTCGTCGGCCGACCCCACGCGCCAGGTGGTGGCGCTGTCGGGCTTTGCCGGCAACACCGTCGAGCTCGACGACAGCGCCTTCACCGGCGGCGTGCTCGGCGGCCTCATGGCCTTCCGCAAGGACACGCTGATCCCCACGCAGAACGCCATCGGCCGGCTCGCCATGTCGGTGGCCGACGCGGTGAACGCGCAGCACAAGCTGGGCGTGGACCTGAACGGTGCACTGGGCCAGAACTTCTTCTCGCAGGCCGTGCCGGGCACCATCGCCAATGCCGGCAACGCCGGCAACCTCGAGCTCGGCGCCACGCTGACCGATGCGTCCAAGCTCACGACCAGCGACTACAACGTGAGCGTCACCGACGTGGGGGGCACGCTCACCTACACGGTCACGCGGCTCTCGGACAAGACGCCGATGGGCAGCTTCACCACCTTCCCGATCAGCTTCGACGGCGTGAGCCTCACGGCTGCGAGCGGCACGGCGCAGGCCGGCGATTCGTTCCTGGTGCAGCCCACGCGCACCGGCGCGCGCGACCTCGAGGTGCTGGTGCGCGACCCGGCCAAGGTGGCCGCCGCCTCGCCCGTGATCACCGGCAACACCGCGGGCAACAAGGGCAGCGGCGCACTGGGCGCCGCCACCGTCGATGCCGCCTACCCGGGCTCGCCGCTGGCCGGCAACGTCACGCTGAGCTTCAACGCGGGCACCGGCACGCTGTCGGGCTTTCCGGCCGGCTCGGCCGTGACCGTCACGCGCGCCGACGGCACCGCCACCAGCTACCCGGCCGGCACGCCCGTGCCCTACACGGCCGGCGCGAAGATGAGCTTCGACGGCATCACCGTGGCCATGACGGGCGCGCCCGCGCAGGGCGACACCTTCACCATCGGCAAGAACACCGGCGGCGTCTCCGACGGCGGCAATGCGCTGCTGCTGGGCGCGCTGCAGCGCAAGACCACCATGTCGAACGGCACCGCGACCTTCAACGGCGCCTACTCGCAGCTGGTGAGCGACGTCGGCAACCGCGCCATGTCGATCAAGGTGGCCGCCGTCACGCAGGACAGCGTCACCGGCCAGATCAAGGCCAGCCAGCGCGCGATTTCGGGCGTGGTGCAGGACGAGGAAACCGGCAACCTGCTGATGTTCCAGCAGATGTACCAGGCCAACGCCAAGGTGATCCAGACCGCCTCGGCCATGTTCGACGCCATCCTCGGCATCCGCAGCTGATCGTTCACCCCCCGCACAGATTCCAGGACCCGCGATGCGCATCAGCACCCAATCCTTCTACGAACAGAGCCTGCAGTCGATGGGCCTGCAGCAGCAGAAGCTGTTCAAGGTCCAGCAGCAGCTGGCGACCAACTCCAAGTTCCTGACGGCCGGCGACGATCCGGTGGGCGCGGCGCGCGCGCTCGGCGTGAGCCAGACGCTGGCGGAGGGCGCCCAGTTCGCCACCAGCCGCCAGCGCGCGGCGCTGGCGCTGTCGACCGAAGAGAACGCGCTCAATTCGGTGACGGCGATCCTGCAGCACGTGAAGACGCTGGTCGTGCAGGCCGGCGGCGGCGGCCTGTCGGACGCCGATCGCGGCTCGCTTGCCACGGCCATCCAGAGCAGCCTGGAGCAGCTCGTGGGCGTGGCCAACAGCGACAACGGCAGCGGCCAGTACCTGTTCGCCGGCTTCAAGAGCGGCAGCCCGCCCTTCGTGATGGCTGCCGGCGGCGGCGTGCAGTACGTGGGCGACCAGGGCGAGCGGCTGATGCAGATCGACGTGGCGCGCCAGATGTCGACCTCGGACGACGGCCGCAGCATCTTCCAGTCGGTGCAAGGCGGTGCGGGCTACGTGACCTCGGGCTCACCTGCCAACATCGGCTCGGGCGTGTTCGGCGCCGTGAGCATCACCGACGCCACCGCACCGAACTACGGCAAGGACTTCACCATCCGCTTCACCGGCACCGACTACACGGTGATGACGAAGGACACGCCGCCGGTCGTGGCCGCGAGCGGCCCGTTCACCGCCGGCACCCCGATCTCGTTCGGCGGCGTGCAGATCGCGATCAGCGGCACGCCGGCCAACGGCGACAGCTTCGACGTGTCGACCGCGCAGAACGCCGGCACCGACATCTTCGCGGCCTTGGGCGAGCTGGTGACAGCGCTGCGCGCACCGCTCAATGGCGGCGGCGCGGCGGCCCAGGCGCAGCTGCGCAACGCCTTGAGCACCGCCAACGTGAAGGTCACGAACGCGCACGACAACGTGCTCACGGTGCTGTCGTCGGTGGGCTCGCGCCAGGTCGAGCTGCAGGCGCTCGACAGCGCGGGTGCGATGAACAAGCTGCAGGAAGAAAGCTACCTGTCGTCGATCGAGGACCTCGATCCGTACACGGCGATTTCCGAGTTCTATCAGCGGCAGTCGTCGCTGCAGGCGACGCAGATGACGTTTGCCAAGCTGAACAGCATCTCGCTTTTCAACTACCTGTGAGGGTGGGGTGGCCAGCGGCTGCGTGCTGGCCACTGGAGGGGAAGCCGATCGTCGCGATGGACGCGGGCAGAATGCGTCGGCTGGCTGCCGTCGGTCGTCCGCCTGGCAGCCGCGCACCACCCCCACCTTCCTCGGAGAATCGATCCATGGCCGAACGTGCATATGGGGCACCGGCACCTGCGACCCGGACCACGCTGGCTGGAGAGCGCTGGTACGGCAAAGACATCGACCGGCAAACCTACACCGCCGTCCTGTTCAGCGATCTCGACCTCACGGAGGCCAGGAACACCGGCTCGGTGTTCACCGACTGCACGTTCCGGAGCGCGCGCTTCAATTCGTCGGTCCACACGGATGCGGCTTTCGTCAATTGCACGTTTGTCGCCTGCAAGTTCTTCGACGCCAGCTTCATCGATTGCAAGTTCATCGGCAGCATGTTCGACGGCTGCATGTTCGAGGTGATGAAGGCGGTCGGCGGCGACTGGTCGTTTGCCGGCCTCCCGGGGGCGGACCTGCGCAAGGCGTCGTTCCATGGCACACGGATGCGAGAGGTCGACCTCACGGGTGCACGATGCGACGGCGGCGTGCTTCGCGATGTCGATCTGTCGGGGGCCTGGCTGCACAGCGTCAACCTCTCGCGCTGCGACCTGCGCGGCAGTGACCTGAGCGCACTCGAACCGCAGCACGTACAGCTCCAAGGCGCAGTCATCACCGCCGTGCAAGCCTTGACCATCGCCGAGGCGCTGGGAATGGACGTCAGGCCGGAGGAATAGAAGCGAGACATCGCGGGTGCGATGAACACGAGGTAGGAAGCACGCTGCCTGCCGTTGGCGTGGGATTGCTTCTCCACCTGCGTTTTGCGAGGCGGGCCACCGGTTCCCGTGGCCTCCCACAAAAGCGGTATTTCGTTTGCGAATCGTCGGGCTAGATTCAGGCGCCATCCTGGAGGAGAAAAGCATGCCGATCGTTCGCACCCTGGCCCTGAGCGTCTTCCTGCTGGGCACGGCCTTGCCCGCCCTGGCCGCGAACGACGGCACCGACAGCCATTGCGTCGTCGGCAAGGACAGCACGCTTTTCAACCAGTGCAACTACAGCGTCGACGTCGGCTTCTGCGTCGAGAACCCGCGGCAGACCAAGCACTTCTTCGACAGCTCCGAGGCCTTCCAGTGCCCCAACGGCGGACTCAGCACGCTGGGCCCCGGCAAGAAGGAGGGCAACCTCCTGCACGGCACCGTGCACTGGTGGGCCTGTGCGACCAAGCACCGGGGCACGGGCCGGTGGCGGTACGTGGAGGGGCGAGGCTACCGGGGGTACTGCTTCTCCGAGAAGGACGCGAAGGCCGCGAATCCGGCGCCCTCACAGCGAACGCGCGCCTCATCTGAAGAATGCAAGGCGCTGCAGCAACGCGCCACGCAGGCCTCGGGCCCCGGCGCGGACCGCGTCCACAACTACACGATGATCGAGTACCTCGATCGCAGCTGCGGCAACCTGACACCCGAGGACCGCGCGGCCACGCGCAGGGTCTATCAGCAGGAGTACGTGCGGCTCGTTTCGGAATGCAGGTATTCGGGCGCCAGGAACTGCGACTCGGCTGCCATGCCGAACGAGGCCGCGGCGCCGGAACGCCCGACGGTTCAGGCGGGCAGCGTCCCCGCGGCGAGAGCATCCTCGCGCAGCGAACCCTCCGTGGACATGCTGATGTCGCGCTGCTCGGACGCCCTGCGGACCGCCATCGACACCTTCTATCAATCGGAGGTGGAGGCCGACCGCTACTACCGCCGCACGCACACCGGGTCTCGCGAGCGGGTGCAGGGCTGGATGACGGAAAAAGCCAGGGTCGAATACGCCGCAGGCGCGCTGGCCGTTCCGCCCCAGTCGCTGGCCGAGTACCACGCCGGGGCGCTGCAGGAGGCGGCGAGCCGGACCCGGCCGATGGGCAATGGCCTGCACGATCCCCATCGCGAACAGGCGCTGCTGCGGGCCTGCTACATGAAGGCGCGCCTCGACAGCCGCTAGAGGCCCCTGCGGGAGCGTCCCGCTCAGGCGCGGATGTGCAAGGGCGCGAACGACTTCACCAGGTCGTCCAACGCCTTCAGCTGCGTGAGGAAAGGCTCCAGCTGGTCCAGCGGCAGGGCGCTGGGACCGTCGCATTTCGCTTGTGCCGGGTCGGGATGCGCTTCGAGAAAGAGGCCCGCCAGGCCCACTGCCAGGCCCGCACGCGCCAGTTCGGCCACCTGCTCGCGTCGTCCGCCGGAGGCGATGGCGTTGGCCTCGCGCTGCTGTAGGGCATGGGTCACATCGAAGATGACCGGCAGGTTCCCGGTGACCTTCTTCATGGTGCCGAAGCCGAGCATGTCCACCACCAGGTTGTCGTAGCCGAAGCAGGTGCCGCGGTCGCACAGGATGACGGAGGAATTCCCCGCCTCCTTGAGCTTCTCGACGATGTTGAGCACCTGCGTCGGGCTCAGGAACTGGGGCTTCTTGACGTTGATGACCTTGCCGGTTTGGGCGAGCGCGACGACCAGGTCGGTCTGGCGCGCGAGAAACGCGGGCAGTTGCAGGACGTCCACCACTTCGGCGACGGGTTTCGCCTGCCAGGGCTCGTGCACGTCGGTGATAACGGGCACGCCGAACGCCGCCTTGACGGCCTCGAAGATCTTCAGGCCCTCTTCCAGGCCGGGGCCCCGGTAGGAATGGATGGACGAGCGATTGGCCTTGTCGAAGCTCGCCTTGAAGACATAGGGAATGCCGAGCTTCTGCGTGACCCGGACGTATTCTTCCGCGGCACGCAGGGCCATGTCTTTCGACTCGAGGACGTTCACGCCGCCGAACAGGACAAAGCCGTTGCTGTTGCTGACGTGGATGGCGGGGGTGATGGCGACGGTGGTCAAGGCGAGCTCCTCTGAAGTGTCTGTTGCCCCGCATTCTCGCGGTTCGGCTCCTGGCCCAGAATGGCCCCCTGGCCACCTACGGCCTGAACCTGCCTGGCCGATAGGGACGGTGCACGACCTCGACGCGGGGCCGGTGCGCCGTGATCCGCGTTAGGCTGCAGCGAAAGCCATGAAAGTACTTTTCCCCAATCCCTTTGGCCGCGCACCGGCCTCCGCGCAGGCGGTCGACGCGCTGCAGCGCCGCCTCGGTTTCTCGAACGCCTACGCCGCCTTCCTGCGAACCCAGAACGGCTTCTCCCTGTACGAGATGGAACAGGCCGGCGACATCGCTGCCTATGTGCAGCCAGACGGCACGGCGAGCAGCGCGTCGCACGCCAACTTCCGGGTGCTCAACAGCTTCGGCGCATCGGACCCCCACTGCGACCTGGAGACGCTGCAGGCCGAGAGCCTGCTGGCCGCCTGGTTTCTGGACATCGGCAGCGACCCGGCGGGCCACCCGTTCGTGGAGGTGCTGCACGGCCGGCACAAGGGCCGGATCGCCAGCCTCGACCACGACCTCTTTGCAGGCAAGCTGGACACGCAGGAGTTTCTTGCCGAGATGGAACTGGCCCACCTCCCATCGCTCAGCCTGGACGCGCAGGCCGATGCGCTGTGCGACGAGGCGCAGGGCCTGGTGTGGTTCCACGCCAGGGACATGCAATCCTTCCTGGACCACTGCATCCACTGCGACGACGATTTCTGGGGCTTCGTGGTGGACGAACGCGCGCCCTGACGCGGTCGGATCAGTTTCTCGCCACGCTCCTGAACGCCGCAGACAGTGCGTCCACGGCCTCCCGCGCCCGACCCTCCCGGACCCGGGAGTGCAGCAGGACGGGCAGGCGCGGCAGGTCGGGCAGGCCCAGCTTGGGCCCTACGTCGACGCAGCCCAGGGGCAACATGCGCGGCGCCAACGCCGCGACGCCCAGTCCGGCCACCACCGCCGCCGCCACGGCCGCGACGCCGCCCCCCACAAACACCTCGGTCCACGGGATGCCGGCCGTGTCCAAAAGCTGCTCCGCCAACGCGCGCACGCCGCAGGGCTGCGCCATCGTGGCCAGCGGCAGGGGCTCACCCACGCGGTGCTGCCAGCCTGCGGCAGCGAACCAGCCGAAGCGCTCCTGTGCCAGAAGCTTTCCGTCCGTGCGTCCGGCATGCAGCCGGACGATGACCGTGTCGAGTTCCCGTCGGTCGTAGCTCTGGAGCAGATCGCCCGACGAGCCGATCCGGATATCGATCAGCAGCTGCGCGTCTTGCGCGTTCATGCGGGCGATCAGCGCGGGCAACTCCGGTCCTGCCACGTGGTCGCTGATGCCGATGGTCAGCCGCTGGCGGGCGCTCGCAAAGGCCGCCAGCGTGCGATCGTGGACCGCCAGGAGTTCCCGGGCATGTCCCAGGAAGGCGGCACCGCGCGCTGACAGCTCCACGTGCCGCGGTGTGCGCTCCAGAAGCCGGCAGCCCAACCTGTCTTCCAGGCGTTTCAGTTTCAGGCTGATCCCTGCCTGCGTGGTCTGCATGACTTCCGCGGCGCGCGTGAAGCTGCCCAGCTCGGTGATGCGAACGAAGGCCTGAACGGCGTCGAGATCCAGCGGGCGATCAGTCATGACAAAAGATTGTTATTGAGATAAGTATCAATAGCAAATCCGAATACATAACATCCGCTGTTCCAAGATGACCGGAGTAGCGATGCCCACCATTCACATCTCGATGCGCGCGGGAAAGCCAGAGGCCTACCGGCAGGCGATCTTCGACAGCCTCTATCGCGCCCTGCGCGACACGTTGAACGTGCCGCAAGACGATCAGTTCATGACGATCACCGAGCACGAGGCCGCCAACTTCCGATATGGGGGCGCCTTCGGCGTCGCGCGCAGCGACGATCTCCTGTACATCCAGATCACCGTTTTCAACACGCGCACCGCGCAGCAGAAGAAGGCGCTGTTCCAGCGCATCGCGCAGCTGCTGGCCGAGAGTCCGGGGATACGTCCGGAGGACGTGTTCGTGACCCTGGCCGATGCACCCAAGGAGAACTGGTCCGTCGGGCATGGGCTGGCGCAATTTGCCTGAGGAATGGCTGCTTCAGCCTCCAAAAGAAAGCCTGCATCCATCGCGCGATTCCAGAAAACTGGCGGACGGAATTTGAAAGAGGCCGGCGTCCTCTTCCCGACCGGACGCTGACTGACAACGCCACAGACCGCGCGCCTACTTCGCCAGGAGCGATGCAATCGCCGGCCCGGCCAGGCCGATGGTGGCACCCAGTGCATCGGCGTGGCCATTGGGACTGTTCATCTCGACATACTCTGCCGGCGTGCCTTGCGCCTTGAGGGTCTCCACGGCGCGTTTGGACAGGAGCGGCGGAAAGATCTGGTCCGAGCTGATGCCCACGAACAGCGACCTGGCCTTGATGCGTTCCGGTTTGGCGCTGGGCAGCTGCAAGGCCTTCAGCGTGTACAGCCAGCTGTTGGCGTCCATGCCCTTGGCACGCGCTTCGCCGATCTTCTCGAGGGTGGCATCGACCGCAAACTGGTTCGCGGCCGCTTCGCCGGGGTTCTTGCCCGGGTCGGCCCACTTCTGACCGAAGGCCTTGTCGGCCCAGGCGAAGCTGAGCGCGTCGAGCGTGACCAGCCGCATGGCCTGCGTCATGCCCGCCAGCGGCTCGGCCTTGCCGTGGTAGTCGCCGTGGGACCAGTTCGGGTCCAGCCGCACGGCCGCGCCCCACGAGCTCATCTTGGCGATGGCGTAGGCCGGGCTGTCGACGCCAGGTCCCACGATGGACACCAGGCGTTGCACGCGCTCCGGGTAGGCCGAGGCCCATTCCACCGACATCCAGGCGCCGGCCGACGCGCCGGCCACGGCGTAAATGGTTCGAATGCCCAACGCATCGAGCAGGGCCTTCTGCACCTCCACCGTGTCCCGCGCAGCCAGCACCGGGAAGCGCGGGCCATACGGTTTGCCGGTGGCGGCGTCGATGCTGGCCGGGCCGGTGCTGACGACGGTGGCCGATGCGCGATTGGGGTTGGACAACGCGTCGGTTGCGATGACGAAGAACCGATCGGTGTCGATCGGCAGGCCGGCGCCGATGATCGTGTCCCAGTAACCCGGCGCGGCGTCGCTCGCCGCATACCGGCCGGCGGCGTGCGAGGTGCCGGTGATGAAGTGATTGATGAGGATCACGTTGTCTCGCGCCGCATTCAGGCGGCCATAGGTTTCATAGCCGATGCGCACGCCCTTGATGACCTGGCCGTTCACGGTCGTGTAGGTGGGCAGGTTGAACACCTGCTTTTCCACGATGCCGTCGAAGGCCTGTGCGTTCGTCGTGACGAGGGCAGCACAGACGGCGGCCGCGGCGCAAAGCAGCGTGTTCGAAAGAGAAGAAGATCGTTGCATGGGAACTCCCGGGTGGTGAGGCCCGCACTGTCGGCGGCCGCTGCCAGGCGCGCATCCGGTTTGGCGCCCAAACGCCCGGTGGAGGGCATCAACGGTTGTGAGGCGGCACCGAGCGGTCGCCGTTCGGTCCCCTCAAACGACGGCTCGAGGACAAACTCGCCCCCACGGGCCCTCGATCGGTGGCGGCATGGCGTGCCAACCTCTACAGTGGCGCGATGCATGCAGCCGACGGCCACCCGTGATTCGCGTTGATTCACCGATTCCCGCCCACTGGCTGGGCGCCGCGCGGCTGACGGCCGGCGCGTTCCTGCTGTGCGCGATCGCGGCCGGGCTGCTCTTCTGGGCCGCTCCTGCACTCGAAACGCCGGCGCGCCTGTTCGTCTTCGTCGAATGTGTCGGCATGGTGTTCGTTGCGTGCGTCGCGGTGCTGGGCCGCTTTGGACGGCTGCGGCGAATGCAGGCGCTGCCCCGTTGGCTTCTGACCGGCGCGATCGCCATCCCGACGGGGTACTTCGGCGGTCACCTGGTCGCGCTCCTGATCCTGGACGAACCGATCGGCCGCGTCGTGGGTCATGACAGCGACTACATGGTGGCGTTCGCCTTCGGCCTGGTGCTGGCCCTGTTCGTCCTCTACGTCGCCGCGACGCGTGACCAGCTTGCCAAGGAAGCGGTCGCCCGATCCGACGCCCAGCGCCTGGCCACCGAATCGGAACTGCGGCTGCTGCGCGCGCAACTCGAACCCCATATGCTGTTCAACACGCTGGCGACTCTGCGCTCGCTCGTCGACGAAGACCCGCGACAGGCCGAGCGCATGATCGACCAGCTGATCGTCTACCTGCGCAGCACGCATGCAGCGTCACGCGACGAGGTGACGACGCTGCAGTCGGAGTTCGCCCAGCTGAGGGCGTACCTCGACATCATGTCCTTGCGCATGGGGCCCAGGCTGGCCTACCGGCTCGACTTGCCCGCCGAGCTGGAGCGGATCGCCATCCCGCCGATGCTGTTGCAGCCGCTGGTCGAGAACGCCATCAGGCACGGCCTGGAGCCGAAGTTGGGCGCAGGTGGCGTCGAAGTGCTGGCACGTTCGATCGAGGGCGGCATCGAGGTCGCTGTGGACGATTCCGGTCTGGGCTTGTCGCCGCACCTGCCCGCTTCGGGTGGCGACGAGGTCTGCGGGGCCGGACTGAAAAATGTGCGTGATCGCCTCCAGACCCGCTATGGCTTGCGTGCGTCCCTGTCTCTGCAAGCGCGATCGCCGTGCGGCGTTCGCGCGGTCGTGAGGATTCCATCGTGAGCGCGTGGCGCGGCGTGATTGCCGAAGATGAACCGGTGCTGTCGCGAACACTGCAGCGCTTGTTGCACGAAGCCTGGCCCGAGTTGGAGATCGTGGGCGTCGCCGACGATGGCCTGAAGGCGATCGAACTGGCCCAGACCCTGGCGCCCGATGTGATGTTCCTGGACATCAAGATGCCGGGCAAGACAGGCCTGGAAGTCGCCGAGGCCGTCGCTGACGAGTGGCCCGACGACCAGGTCGAACCACTCTTCGTCTTCATCACCGCGTACGACAACTTCGCGATCTCGGCGTTCGAGCATGCGGCGATGGACTACATGCTCAAGCCGGCGACGCTCGAACGCCTGCAGGTCTGCGTGCAACGCCTGAAGCAAAGGTTGCACGAGCGCGCCCGGACACCGGCGGCTGGTGGCATGGCGGCCCTGATGGAGCGCGTGCAGTCGATCACCGATCCGGCGGACGCGCCCGAAAAGATCAAGGTCATCCGCGCCGGCGTCGGCAACACCGTGCGGATGATTCCGGTCTCGGAGGTGATCTGCCTGGAAGCCACCGAGAAGTACGTCAATGTCGTCACGGCCCAGGGCGAGGCGCTGGTGCGCATGAGCCTGCGCGATCTGGTGTCGCGGATCGACGCCACCGACTTCACGCAGGTGCATCGCGGCGTGCTCGTCAACATCCACAGCATCGTGAGCGCCACCCGCGACGAGAACGGGCGCTACAGCCTGTCCGTGAGGGGCCTGGCGCGATCGCTCAAGGTCAGCCGGGCGTTCGGGCATCTGTTTCGCGCGATGTAGTGGCAGCGGGTTCGTGGATGGCCGGGGCCACGGTCGGGCTCATCGTCTCGGGGCGCGCAGCCTCGCAATGCCGAAGCCCAATGCCACCGCGACGCACAAGAAGGCCAGCACGGCCAGCCAGGTGGATTGGGTGAAGTAATAGGCGCCCAAGGCCGCACCCGCCGCCACGAAGGCGCCCAGCCATTCCAGGGCGGGGTCGAGCCAGCTCTTGGCCGCGTGCGCCTTGGGTTCCGCGAACGCGCGATCGTGTTCGTCGATCTGCTGTGTTGTTGTCGGCGATCTGCGGGCCTTCCGTTGTCGCGGGTCGGGGAAGTGTTCTCGCACCGCCGGCGTGGGCCAGGCGCCATCGCTGGATGACGCGAGGCCGCTCAAGGTCCAGACCGGGTCCGCATCGTGCCTCGCAAGATCCGACATCAGGCTTTCGAGCGCCTTGCTGTCGTGGAGACCGTCGATGTCCCCAAGATCGGCGCGCAGCCATGGCTCGGCGTCGGCCGCATCTGGCAAGCCGGAGGTGCGCAGCAGGAGGTAGTCCCCGAAGTGCTGCGCAATCAGTGCTTCAAAGGACGCGTAGATCGGGCGGTAGCGCTCTCCGACGGCGCCGAGGATCGCTTCACGCCGTGTCGCCAGCCGCGCAACCGCTGCGGCCTTGTCAATGACGAGGTAGGGATAGGTCGCGTCGGCGCCGAAATCCTCCAGGCATTCCTCCCGGTCGACGGCCGAGGCTTCGTCGTCGATGTCGTATTCGTCGAGGAAGCGCGCGTACCGGATGTCGCTGGTGCTGAAGAGTGCCCGCCAGAACAGCGGGAAGAACGCGTTGGCCTCCAGCTCGGCGCCGTCGCCGAAGAAGCTGCGCCATTCGTTGCGGCTGCCTTCCGGCATCCGGGGCAGGGAGGAGCTGGACAGATAAATGGGGTGTGACATGCGCGACCTTCCGTGTTGCGGCCGGAATCATCTTAGTGGGAGCGGCGCGCCATTCCGTGACCCTGCTGTCATTCGAACCAGTGGACTGGCCGCAAGCACAGGTCCAGCCCTCAGCGCCGCAACCCCTGCGTGAACCGCAGCATGTTCGAGAGCGACTCCGCGAACCGCGGCTCCAGGAACGCCGCCAGGTGCGGCATCAGCAGCTGCAGCATCACCAGCCCCGCCAGCAGCGTCAGCGGAAAGCCCACCGCGAAGATGCTGAACTGCGGCGAGGCGCGGTTCAGGATGCCCATGGCGAGGTTGAGCGTGAGCAGCGCGGTGATCAGCGGCAGCGCCAGCAGCAGGCCGCTCGCGAAGATGTCACCGCCCGCGAGCACGAGGAACATCCAGCCGCCGGCCGCCAGCGGTGCGTCGGCGATGGGCAGCGTGTGGAAGCTCGCGGCCAGTGCCTCCAGCATGAGCAGGTGGCCGTCCAGCGCCATGAAGATCAGCATCGCCAGCATGTTCAGCAACCGCGACACCACCATCGTGCTGCCGTGGCTCATGGGGTCGAAGAAGGACGCGAACGACAGCCCCATCTGCAGGCCGATGTACTCGCCCGCGGCCAGCACGGCGGTGAACACGAGCCGCATCGAGAAGCCCATGGCGGCGCCGATCAGCACTTGCTGCACAAGAATCCAGAGGCCGCCTGCCGACACCACGGGCACTGCGGGCAGTGGCCCGATCGTGGGCGAAATCACCAGCGTCAGCACGGCGGCGATGCCGACCTTCACCTGCCGCGTCGCCCAGGGCTCGCCGAACACCGGCGCCGTGGAGACCATGGCCAGCATGCGAACGAAGGGCCAGAGAAAGGCCACCAGCCAGGCCTCGAGCTGG
Source organism: Variovorax sp. GW821-FHT06D12 (assembly GCF_059419205.1). NCBI lineage: Bacteria > Pseudomonadati > Pseudomonadota > Betaproteobacteria > Burkholderiales > Comamonadaceae > Variovorax > Variovorax sp. GW821-FHT06D12. Next base: position 259,764 of record NZ_JBWKRI010000003.1, read on the forward strand.
CCCGAGGTGACGGAAAAAACCGAGGGCGTCACGCCAGCATCTGCGGGATGCTGGCGAACAGGGCGCGCATGTAGTCGAGCATGCGGTCGAGCATCCACGGCCCGGCGATGACCAGCGTCGCGAACACCGCGAGCAGCTTGGGAATGAAGGACAGCGTGGCCTCGTTGATCTGCGTGGCCGCCTGGAAGATGCTGACCACCAGGCCGATCACCAGTGCCACCAGCAGCAGCGGCGCACCCAGCAGCAGCGAGATTTCCATGGCCCGGTGGCCCATGGTCATGACGGATTCGGGCGTCATAAGTAGAAGCTCTGCGAGAGCGCGCCGATCAGCAGCTGCCAGCCGTCGGCCAGCACGAACAGCATCAGCTTGAAGGGCAGCGCGATGGACGCGGGCGGCACCATCATCATGCCCATCGACATCAGCACGCTCGCCACCACGAGGTCGATGATGAGAAAGGGAATGAAGATGGTGAAGCCGATCTGGAACGCGGTCTTCAGCTCGCTGATGACGAAAGCCGGCAGCAGGATGCGCAGCGGCACGTCTTCGGGCCCCTGCATCTCGGGCGCCTTGGCGAGCCGCGCGAACAGCGCCAGGTCGGTCTCGCGCGTCTGCTTGAGCATGAAGGTCTTGAAGGGCGCGATGCCGCGCTCCAGCGCTTTTTCGGCGCTGAGCTTGCTTTCGGAGAAGGGCACGTAGGCGTCGGTGTAGGCCTTGTCGAACACCGGCGACATCACGAAGAAGGTGAGGAACAGCGACAGCCCCACCAGGATCTGGTTGGGCGGCGAGGTCTGCGTGCCGATGGCGGTGCGCAGCAGGCCCAGCACGATGAGGATGCGCGTGAAGCTGGTCATCGACAGCAGCAGCGCGGGCAGGAAGGTGAGCGAGGTCAGCAGCACCAGCGTCTGCACGCTCAGCGACCAGGTCTGGCTGCCGCCGGGGCCCGGCGTGCTGGTGAGGCCGAGCAGGCCTTGGGTCCACGCGGCGGCGGGCAGCGTGGCGGCGAGCAGCAGCAAGGCGGTGCGCAGGCCGCGGTGCAGGGCGGGGCGCGTCATGGCGCGGTACGCGTTTTGCCCGCGAGGGAATCGCGCAGCTTCTGGGCGAACAGGCCCACCGGATTTTGTGCAGGCGTAGGCGTTGCAACGGAAGGCGTTGCCTGGGCCGGCAGCGTGTGCAGCGTGCGGACCTGGCTGTTGGTGACGCCCAGCACCAGCCACTGGCCGGCCACGTCCACCACGACCACGCGCTCGCGCGGGCCGACCATGGCGGTGGACACCACCTTCACCACCTGGCCGCCGCCCAGCCGCTGCAGGCCGAAGCGCCGCGCCAGCCACGCGCACAGGAAGATCAGGCCGACGACCGCCGCCATGCCGAAGCCCGCCTGCAGCAGGCCCGCCCCGCCGACCGCGGCGGGCGGCGCGGCTTCGCGCACCGGCGTGGGCACGGTGGGCAAGGCCGCATGCGCCGCATGCAGGCCCAGCGCCAGCAGCGCGGCGCCCCGCGCAAGCAGCGAAGACACCCGCGCCAGGCTCATGCGCGCGCGAGCTTCTGCATGCGCTCGGAGGGCGTGACGATGTCGGTCAGGCGGATGCCGTACTTCTCGTTCACCACCACCACCTCGCCCTGCGCAATGAGGTAGCCGTTGATCAGCACGTCCAGCGGCTGGCCGGCCAGGCCGTCGAGCTCGACCACCGAGCCCTGCGACAGCTGCAGCAGGTTCTTGATGGTGATGCGCGTGCGGCCGATCTCGGCGGTGAGCTGCACCGGCACGTCGAGCACGCGCGCGATGTCCACGGGCGTGGCGGACGATGCTGCCGGTGCGTCCTGGATCTGCTGGAAGACCTGCGCCGTTGCGGGAGCCACGGCCGGGTCGGGCGCGGGGGCGCTCGCCGCGGTCTGCTCGGCCAGTGCGCTGGCCCAGTCGTCCGCGTCGCTGGCGGCAGAGGTGTTGTCAGTCATGGTCGTTCTTCGAATCGCTGTCTTGGTGGGAGATCATGTGTTGCACGCGCAGGGCGTAGCGCTCGTTGGAGGTGCCGTAGCCGCAGGCCATCACGGGCACGCCGCCGACCTTGGCGACCACCGTCGCCGGCAGCTCGATGGGAATCACGTCGCCCACGCGCAGCTTCATCACCTCGCCCAGCGTCGAGGGCATGGTCACGAAGTCGGCGGTGAGCTCGACGTCGGCGGCCTGCATCTGGCGCGACATCTGCGTGACCCAGCGCTTGTCGACCTCGACCTCGTCCTGGATCGGGTTGGACAGCAGGTCGCGGATCGGCTCGATCATCGAGTAGGGCAGGCACACATGCAGAAAGCCGCCGATGGGGCCGAACTCGATCTGCAGCGTGGTGTTGATCACCACCTCGTTGGGCGCCACGATGTTGGCGAGCTTGCCGTGCATTTCGGCGCGCACGTAGTCGAAGGCCAGCGGATACACCGGCTGCCACGCGTCGCCGTAGCACTGCAGCGACAGGTCGAGCAGGCGCTTGATGATGCGCTGCTCGGTGCGCGTGAAGTCGCGCCCTTCCACGCGCACGTGGTAGCGCCCGTCGCTGCCGAACAGGTTGTCCACCACGAGGAACACCAGCTTCGGGTCGAACACGAAGAGGGCGGTGCCGCGCAGCGGCTTCATGTGGACCATGTTGATGTTCGCGGGCACCGGCAGGTGCCGCACGAACTCGCCGAACTGCTGGATCTGCACCGGCCCCACCGAGATGTCGGGGCTGCGGCGCATGAAGTTCAGCAGCGCGCTGCGCAGGCCGCGCGCAAAGCGGTCGTTGATGACCTCCAGCGTGTGCATGCGGTTGCGCACCACGCGGTCGGGCGCACCGAGGTCGTAGGCCGGCAGGCCGTCGGGCGGCGGCGCGGGCGCGGCGGCCTGGTCGAGGTCGCCGCCGGTGACGCCCTGCAGCAGCGCATCGACCTCGTCCTGGGAGAGCACCTGTTCATACGCCATGGATCGCGGGTCCGCAAACGGGCATCGTCGTCACTGCACGACGAAGGAGTTGAAGGACACGCTCGCAATGCCCAGCTCGGGCAGGCCCTCGGCCAGCGGTGCGTTCAGCGCGCTGTGAATCTCCGTGGCCAGCCGGGCCTTGTCTTCCGAGGTGACCAGCGATTCGGGCGGGCGGTTCGACAGCAGCACCAGCAGGCGGCTGCGCAGCTCGGGCATGAACTCGACGATCTGCGCCTTGGCCTGCTCGTCGCGCAGCTTCAGCGCCAAGCCGATCTGCAAAAAGCGCGAGCGGCCTTCGGACTGCAGGTTGACGGTCAGCGGCTCGAGCATGAGGAAGATGGGTTTCTCGGGCACCGGCGCCTTGGCCGTCTCGGCGGCGGCATGCTCGGTGAAGCGCGGAAGCACGAAGACGTAGGCCGCCGCGCCGGCCGCGGCCAGGCCGAGGACGGCCACGAGCCCGATCAGCAGTTTCGAGGTGCGGCGCGAGGCCGGCGGGTCGGTCGCGACCGACGCAGCCGCGGTGGCGGCGGGAGAAGAGGTAGCCATGGTGAAACGGTGGACGGGTCCGATCTATTCTTTGCGAAGTCGCCCGCCGGCGAACGGCCGAACAAGCGCACAAAGGCGCTTCACATCCGTTCATTGCGGGAGGCGGAGGGGCGGTTTCAGGCGAAGGTGTCGACGCCCGGGCCCGTGCGTGGGGTGGCAACGGGGCGGGGTGCCGCCGTTGCCGGGCGGGCGATGTCGGTGGCAGCGGAAGTGCCCTGCGGTCGCCATGCGCCCTGTCGCTGGTGTTGTTGCTGCTGTTGCTGCGCGAACGCCGCGTCCTGCCCGAACGGCGCGCGCGTGTCCGCGCCGACCGAGGTCTGGCCCAACGTGATGCCCTGTTCCGACAGGCTGGTGCGCAGCTGCGGCAGCGCAGCCTCGACGGCCTTGCGCACGCTCTCGTGCGCCGACACGAACGCGGCCTGCGCCTGGTGCTCGCCGACCGACAGCGTGACCTTCAACGGGCCGAGGCCGGCGGGGTTGAGGTTCAGCTCGGCCGTGTGCGTGCCGCCGAGGCTCATGCGCGCGAGCTGCTGGCCGAGTGCGGGCGCCCATTTCTCGCTGCCGACTTCGGGGGCGAGCGTGTGCACGGCGGGGCGTGCGACGGGGCTTTCGGTTGTGCGGTCGGTGGCCGTGGCGGTGGGCTGTTGCAGCGCGAACGGCGCGATGGATGGCGCCGCTGCGTCGTCGCCCGTGGAGCCGGCCGACACTGCGACGACGGGGGCGGCGTCCGCCGTCGCGGGTTTCGCCTCGCCGGCAGGCTGGGCTTGCGCAGCGGCTGCGAGTTGTTCGGTGGTGGTGGCACTCACGGTGCGCGGTGCACCCGCGCGGCCCGGTGCGGCGGTGCCGACGGGTGGGCCGGCAGGTGCGGCGGCCGGCTTCTTGCCATCGACAGCCATCGGCTGCGCGGCCACGGCGGCGCGCACGATCTCGTACAGCGAAGGCGGTGCTGCGTTGTCGGCTTCGGGCGTCGCGCTTTGTGCGGCGGCAGTGGCGGTGGGCGCGGAAGCGTCTTCGGTGGCGATGGCGGGCGCGGGCGTGGCGGCGGCTTCGCTGCTCAGGCGGACCGTGCTAGCAGGCAGGCCGGCTTGCGCGTCAGGCGTGACCGGCGCCAGCGAAGTTTCTGGCGTACCGCTGCCCTGCGTGGTCGCACCTCCAGCAAGCACCAATGCCTGTTGCGGCGTGACGGCGGCTGCGAGAAAGGCGAGGTCGGGCTCCGCAGGCTGCGCGTCCCGGATCTCTTCCGCAAGGTCCGTCTTGCGCAGCGGCTTGGCATCCGCCACCACGGTATCGGCATCCGACGCCTTCTCGGCCTGGCTCGCACGCGAACGTTCGAGCGCGGCACCGAACGCGCGGCCCTGCGCTTCGTCGGCACTGCGGCCACGTGCGCCGCCCTGCGCCACCGGCGAGGTGGCGGCAGGCGTGACGGTCGGCGGGATCATGGGAGGCATGTCGGTTCCTGGGGGAGATTCAGTGGGTGGGGTGCGAGGCGCGGTCGAAGAACTGGCGGGCGGCACGTTCGTCGCTGTCGCGCTGTTCGCGCTTGGCCTGCGCCATCAGCTCCTGCGCACGCACGCGATCGGCCAGTGTGTCGAAGGAGCTGAGGCGGCGCTTCTCGCGCTGCCAGTCGGTGCGGCCCCGGTCGAGCTGGTGTCCGGCCCGCTCGGCGATGGCGCGCTGCTGCGCGATCGCGTGGTCGAGCGTGCCGAGGAAGTTGCGGTAGTTGCGCCACTGCGACGACGGCAGGCCGCCGCGCATCAGCGTGTCGAGTTGCGCGTGGTAGTCCTGGCGGTACTGCAGCAGCAGCTCGAGCTTCTGCTGCGCGCTCAGGTGCGCGCTCTGCAGGGCGCCCAGGCGGCGCGCGGCGTCGTCGGTCTGGCTCTGCGCCAGGTCGATGAGCATGCCGAGGGGAAGCTTGCTGCTGCTCATGGGCGTCCTGACGGAGGTGTGTGGGTGAACAGGCTGTCCATGTGGGCGATGGCCTCCTCGTAGCCGGTGCGTTCGTGCATCGACTGCTGCAAAAAGGCCTCGATGCGCGGGTACATCGCGATCGCCTGGTCCAGCTGCAGGTCGTGCCCGGGCGCGTAGGCGCCCACGCTGATCAGGTCGCGGTTGCGCTGGTAGCGCGACAGCATCTGCTTGAAGCGGCGCACGGTGTCGAACTGCGCGGGCGAAATCAACGACGTCATCGCGCGGCTGATCGAGGCCTCGATGTCGATGGCCGGGTAGTGCCCCGCTTCGGCCAGCGTGCGCGAGAGCACGACGTGGCCGTCCAGGATCGCGCGCGCCGAATCGGCGATCGGGTCCTGCTGGTCGTCGCCTTCGGACAGCACGGTGTAGAAGGCCGTGATCGAGCCGCCGCGCCCCTGCGCATCGCGCGCACCGTTGCCGGCGCGTTCCACCAAGGCAGGCAGCCGCGCGAACACCGAAGGCGGATAGCCCTTGGTGGCGGGCGGCTCGCCCACGGCCAGCGCGATCTCGCGCTGCGCCATCGCATAGCGTGTGAGCGAATCCATGATGAGCAGCACGTCCTTGCCCTGGTCGCGAAAGTACTCGGCCAGGCAGGTGGCGTAGGCCGCGCCCTGCAGGCGCAGCAGCGGCGAGTTGTCGGCCGGCGCGGCCACCACCACGGCGCGGGCCAGGCCTTCTTCGCCCAGCGTGTTCTCGATGAAGTCCTTCACCTCGCGACCGCGTTCGCCGATGAGGCCGACCACGATCACTTCGGCGCTGGTGTACCGCGCCATCATGCCCAGCAGCACGCTCTTGCCCACGCCCGAGCCGGCGAACAGGCCCATGCGCTGGCCGCGGCCGACGGTGAGCATCGCGTTGATGGCGCGCACGCCCACGTCGAGCACCGAGTCGATGGCCGCGCGCGACAGCGGGTTGATTGGCGGCGCCGCCAGCGGCACCTGGCGCGCCACGTCGAGCGGGCCCAGCCCGTCGAGCGGGCGGCCGGCCGCATCGACGACGCGGCCCAGCATGCCTTCGCCCACGGGCAGGCGCTTGGTGTGGGCGTCGCCGGTCGCACCGGGCTCGCGCAGGCCGGGCCGCGCGAACACGCGCGCGCCGGGCAGCAGGCCCGCCACCTCGGTCTGCGACATGAGGAAGAGACGGTCGCCCGCGAAGCCCACCACTTCGGCTTCGGCATGGCGCTGCGGATGGCCGGGCGGCAGTTCGATGAGGCAGTCGCTGCCCACGGGCAGTTGCAGGCCCACGGCCTCGAGCACGAGACCGACGGCGCGCGTGAGGCGGCCCGAGGCGGTGGTGGTCGTGCTGCGGGCGACGTCGGCGCGCGCCTGTTCCAGCACGGCGCGCACGCTGTTCAGATGAGGGTTGGTGGGCGCGGTCTGCATCGGCTCAGGAAGCGTCGCCACGCAGCGCCGCACCCACACGCTCCCAGCGCGTGGCCAGGCTGGCGTCCAGCTCGCCGGTGGCCGACTGCACGCGGCAGCCGCCACGCGCCAGGCTGTCGTCGGCGCGCAGCTGCCAGCCGGCCGCCTCGATCTCGCTGCCCAGGCTGTTCTTCACCAGCGCGATGTCGTCGGGGTGCAGCAGCAGGCGCGGTTCGCCGCGCAGCGCGGGTTCGGCGTGCAGCAGGTCGCGCACCAGCGGAAGCACCCACTCGGGCTCGGCCTGGTAGGTGCGGTGCACCACCTGGCGCGCCACGTCGAGTGCGAGCGCGAGCACGGTCTCGGCCAGTTCGGCTTCGGCGCCGCGCAGCGCTTCGGGCAGCGAGCGGGCGAGCGCGCGCAGGCGTTCGGCGTGCACGCTGGCGGCGGCGAGGCCGGTGGCCAGGCCTTCGGTGTGGCCGACCTGGCGGCCTTCGGCCAGCCCGGCGGCGCGGCCCTCGGCTTCGCCCGCGGCGCGCGCCTCCTTGCGGATGCGGGCCAGCTCGGCGAGGTCGACCTTGGGCGCGGGAGGCGCAGGCGGTGGAGAAGGGCGCTGCGCCGTGTGACGCGAGAGCGCCGTGCCCGACGGCGCCTTGCCATCGAGCGTGCCCATCTCCCAGCGCTCCCACGCCGACAGCGCCGGGGTGCCGGCACCGGCCTGGCGCGCGGCCGCGTGGATGGCGGCGAGGCGCTCGCGCGAACTGTTGGAGGCGCCGAAGGCGCCGGGGTCAGACGAAGTCATCGGTGCCAGGCGCCGCGATCACGATCTCGCCGGCGTCCGCCAGGCGGCGGGCGACCTGCAGGATGGCCTTCTGTTCGGTCTCGACCTGCGACACGCGCACGGGACCGCGCAGCTCCATGTCCTCGCGCAGCGTCTCGGCCGCGCGCTGCGACATGTTGCTGAGGAACTTGTCGCGCAGCTCCAGCGGCGCGCCCTTGAGCGCGATGATGAGCGAGTCGCTCTCGATGTCCTTGAGCAGGCGCTGGATGCTGCGGTCTTCCAGGCCCAGCAGGTTCTCGAACACGAACATCTCGTCGACGATGCGCTGGGCCAGCGCCTCGTCCTGCTCGCGCACATGGGCAATGGCTTCTTCTTCCACCGTGGTGCTCATCAGGTTGACGATCTCGGCCGCGGTGCGCACGCCGCCCAGGCGGCTGCGGCGCAGGCCCTGGCCCGCGAGCATCTCGGTCAGCACCTCGGTGAGCTCGTTCAGCGCCGAAGGCTGCACGCCGCCGAAGGTGGCCACGCGCATGATCACGTCGTGGCGCAGGCGCGCGGGCAGCTTCTCGAGCACCTCCGACGCCTTCATGCGGTCCAGGTGCACCAAGAGCGTCGCAAGGATCTGCGGGTGCTCGTCGCGGATGAGCTCGGCCACCTCGCCGGCCTCGAGTTCGTTCAGGCGCTCGATGCCGCCGTGCGGCTCGTCGGGCTGCAGGATGTCTTCGAGCAGGTTGCTCGCGCGGTCGTCGCCCAGCGCCTTCTTGAGCACGGCGCGGATGTAGCTGGTCGAGCCCAGGTGCAGCGCCGACAGCTGCTCGGTCTCCTGGCGGAACTCGGCCAGCACCGAGGCCAGCTCGTCGCGCGACACCGCGCTCAGCTTGGACATGGCCAGGCCCAGCGCCTGCACCTCGGAGGTGGGCAGCAGGTGCAGCGCGGCGGCGGCGCGGTCTTCGCCCAGCGCCATGAGCAGGATGGCGCTCTTGCGGGTGCCTGCTTCGCTGCTAGTCATCGGTGTGCATCCAGTGCTGGATCAGGGCGGCCACGAGCTTGGGGTCCTTGTCGGCGGTCTGCTGGGCGTAGTCCATGTCGGCCTTCTGGCGTGCGGACTCGCGCTGCTGCAGTGTTTCTTCGGGCTCGGCCGGGGCCGTGCCGGTGGGGGCCACGGCTGTTGCATCGGCCACGGGTTGCGCGGGCGGCTGCGCGGCCAGGTGCCGGCGCATCAGCGGGCGCCCCACGGCGAACCAGGCGAACAGCGCGAGCAGGCCGATGAGCAGGTAGGGGACCAGCGTCTTGCCGAACGCGAGGGTGTCGCGGTCGCGCCAGAACGGCACGTCGGGCGCGGGGGCGGCGTCGCTCTCGCCATCGCGGGCGAAGGCGCTGTTGACCACGTTGAGCGAGTCGCCGCGTTCCTGGCTGAAGCCCATCGCTTCCTTGGCGAGGTTGCGGATCTGCTCCAGCTCGGCCGGCGCGAGCGCGCGGGCGCTGGTCTTGCCGGCGGCATCGACCGTGTCGCGGTGGTTCACCACCACGGCGACCGACAGGCGCTTCACGCCGCCGGCGGCCTGCTGCACGTGGCGGATGGTGCGGTCGAGCTCGTAGTTGGTCGTGACGTCCTTGCGCGTGTTGCTCGGGCCAGCCGGTGCGGCGGTGGGTGATGCGTTCGGCGTGTTCGGTGCGCCCGGCGCATTCGGCGGCTTGGGCGCGGTGATCGGCGCCGTCGGGTTCACCGGCGGCTGGTTCGATAGCGCGCCCGGCACGCCGCCCGGTGGCGCACCGTTGTGCTGCGCCGATTCGCTCGACTGCTGGCTGCGGATCGCGGCCTGCGCCGGGTCCTGGTTGGGCCGGTATTTCTCGTCGGTGTGCTCCACCACCGAGAAGTCGATCTCGGCCGCGACCTGCGCGCGCACGTTGCTCGCGCCCACCAGCGGCTGAAGAATGGCTTCGATGCGGCGCACGTAGCCCTGCTCGATCTCCTGCGCGTACTTGAGCTGGCTCACGTCCAGCCCCTGGCTGGTGCCGCGCGCCGACGACAGCAGGTTGCCGCGCTGGTCGACCACCGTGACGCTCTTGGCGTCCAGGTCGGGCACGCTGCTAGACACCATGTGCACGATGGCGCTCACCTGGCCTTCGTCGATGCTGCGCCCGCGCATCAGCGTGAGCACCACCGAGGCCGAGGGCTTCTTCTGGTCGCGCACGAACAGCGACGGCTTGGGCAGCGCCAGGTGCACGCGCGCGGCCTCGATGCTGCCGATCGATTCGATGGAGCGCGCCAGCTCGCCCTCGAGCCCGCGCTGGTAGTTGACCTGTTCGGCGAACTGGCTGGTGCCGAACTTCTGGTTGTCCATCAGTTCGAAGCCCACGCCGCCGGCCTTGGGCAGGCCCTGGGCCGCGAGCTTCAGCCGCGTCTCGGCGACCTTGTCGCCCGCGATCAGGATCGCGCCGCCGCCCTCGGCGAACTTGTAGGGCACGTTCATCTGCTGCAGCGACGCGATGATCGCGCCGCCGTCGCGGTCCGACACGTTGGTGTAGAGCACCTTGTAGTCGGGCCCGCGGCTCCACAGGAAGAAAGCGGCCGCCACCGTCGCCAGCGCCGCGGCGCCAAGGATCAGCGGCAGTCGGGGCTGCGCGCGCATGCGCTCCAGCATCGGGGGCAGGCCGTTGGCGCCCGCCGTCAGGCCGCCCGTGGGCGCGGCCGTGCTCATCGGCGCGCCTTCGCCGGGGCCGTTGCGCCGCGCGGGGCCGGCGCCGGTGTGAGAGAGGGAATTCGGTGTTGGGATGTCATGCCGGTGGCCGGCGACGTCGTGCGCGGCCTGTGGTTTCGCGAACGATTGTCAGCAGGCGATGGGGAATTCGATCGGTCGAACAGCCGGGGGTTTTGCCCTCAGTTGCGCGTTTGAATGGGGGTCTTCCCTTGATACGCTGCCTGCCGGTTGGAGCGCTCGCGCGCTCCGTGTCAAGTCAGCTGGAAGTGAACTTTTCCCCATGTCCATCAATGCCATCGAATCCGTCCTGCAGCAGATGCGCGCCACCGCGCTCGCCAGCGGCATGGGGCCCACGACGACTGCGCCGGCCGGCGCGGGCGGCTTCGCGGCCGAGCTGCAGCGCTCGCTCGCCAACATCAGCGGTGCGCAGCAGCAGGCCTATGCGCAGGCCGAATCCTTCGAGCTGGGCAAGCCCGGCGTGGCGCTCAACGACGTGATGGTCGACCTGCAGAAGGCCGACGTGGCGTTCCAGACCGGGCTGCAGGTGCGCAACCGGCTGGTGACGGCCTACCAGGAAATCATGAGCATGCAGGCATGACGAGGCAGGGGGCGGCAACGTAGAACTTTTTTCGTTGCGGCCCTAAAGGTTTGCGGACACCCGCCGATATCCCCTTCAACGATGGCTTGAGTCTCACCGTGGAAGCGGGTCCAGCGTTACGGCCGATGGCCGGAGTCCACAACCTTTTGTCAATCAGGAGTCGAACATGGCGCAAGTCATCAATACGAACAGCCTTTCTCTTCTCACGCAGAACAACCTCAACAAGTCGCAATCGGCCCTGAACACGGCCATCGAGCGCCTGTCTTCCGGCATGCGCATCAACAGCGCCAAGGACGACGCCGCCGGCCAGGCCATCGCCAACCGCTTCACCGCCAACATCAAGGGCCTGACGCAAGCCGCGCGCAACGCCAACGACGGCATCTCGATCGCGCAGACCACCGAAGGCGCGCTGACCGAAGTCAACAACAACCTGCAGCGCATCCGCGACCTGTCGGTGCAAGCCGCCACCGGCACCAACTCGGCCACCGACCTGGACTCGATCCAGTCGGAAATCGGCCAGCGCCTGGACGAAATCAACCGCGTGTCGGAGCAGACCCAGTTCAACGGCGTGAAGGTCCTGTCGGCCAACGCCGGCAAGCTGACGGTGCAAGTGGGTGCGAACGATGGCGAAACCATCGACATCGACCTGCAGGAAATCAGCGCCAAGACCCTGGGTCTGGAAAGCTTCAACGTGAACGGCACGGGCACGCTGAACAAGGCCGCCACCAAGGACGACCTGACGCTGGCTGGCGCTGTCGCCAACGGCGCACCGGTCAACGGCACGCAGAAGTACGACGTCACGGCCACCAACACGCTGGCCACGCGCAGCCAGCTGCTGGCGGGCGCCAAGGCGGGCGACTCGGTCGTCACCGCAGGTTCCACCTACACCTACAACGCTGCGAAGTCCGCCTTCACCTTCGGTGAAACGGGTCGCACGAACGCTGCCACGATCGCTTCGCTCCAGCCCGCAGCGGGCGCGAGCAAGACCGCCACGGTCACCATCGGCGGCAACTCGCTGGACGTGAAGATCGACAGCGCTGGCACCATCACGGCGACCGACGGCTCCGCGCTGTGGGTGGACACGGCTGGCAACCTGACGCAGAACAACGCAGGCGGTACGGGTACGGCAGCCACGCTGACCAGCCTGACCACCAGCATGGCGGCTGCTGCCGGCACGGGCGGCACCATCAAGGTCGGCGGCACCACCTACACGGCCACTGCCGGTGCAGCCAACTTCGACGTGACCGGCGACGAAATCTCGGCCGCTGCGCTGAACGACAAGCTGGCCGCGGGTGCTGGTACCGCCGTGTTGGCATCGACCATCGGCGGCGTGGCAGGTGTCACGATCACTGCTGGCGGCACGGTTGCTGGCGCCTACGTGGGCGCCGACGGCTCGCTCGGCAACTCGCTCACCACCGTGTCGACCTACAGCGTGCACAGCAACGGCGCAGTGACCGACGGCGCTGGCAATGCGGTCTACGCCGATTCGGCCAAGGCTGGCGCCTTCACGCTGAACGCCCGCAGCGGCAAGACCTCGACGGTCGACCCGCTCAAGGCCCTGGACGCCGCCCTGTCCAAGGTCGACAAGCTGCGCTCCTCGCTGGGTGCGGTGCAGAACCGTTTCGACTCGGTGATCGCCAACCTCGGCACCACCATCACCAACCTGTCGTCGTCGCGTTCGCGCATCGAAGACTCGGACTACGCCGTGGAAGTGTCGAACATGACGCGCGCGCAGATCCTGCAGCAAGCCGGTACCTCGGTGCTGGCACAGGCGAACCAGACCACGCAAGGCGTGCTGTCGCTGCTGCGTTGATTCGCTGAGACCACCGGGCGCCCCTCGCGAGGGCGGCGCCCGGTGTCTTGCTTTTTTGCTCGCAGGCCTTCGGGGCGACCCGAAGCCGCCTGCGTTGTCCTGTGCGGCCACGCTGGTGGCGAGGCCGCACAGGACAACGAACTCCAGAAGAAGAACGCAGACCATGTCCCAGCCCGTACCCGCCGCCTCCGCCGTGGAAAGCCCCTGGCTGCAGCAACTGCTCGCCGGCCGCACCGGCGGCGCCGCTGCGGCCGCCGCCGAGGCCACCGCACTGCGCAAGGCCGAGGCCGAGGTCGAAGAGGCGACACCGGTGCAGATCGAGATGGCGGTGAAGTCCGTCAACGCCTCGCTGGAAAGCCGCTCGATCAGCCTGCAGTTCGAGGTCGACCGCGACACCGACAAGCTCATCGTCAAGGTGGTCGACCGCAGCAACGGCGAAGTCATTCGCCAGATTCCGACCGAAGAGGTCGTTCGCATCGCCAAGGTCATGGACCGGCAGGCCGGGCTTCTGGTGAGCCAGCAAGCCTGATCACGACCCGCTCCAGACCTCTTCATTTCATTCGCATTTCAGGACACCCCCGACATGGCATCGATCAGCAGCATCGGCGTTGGCGCCAACCTTGACCTGGGCGCATTGCTCACCCAGCTGCAGACCGCGGAGAACCAGCCGCTGGTGGCCCTGAAGGCCAAGCAGACCAGCTACAACAGCAAGCTCTCGGCCTACGGCACGCTGCAAAGCGCGCTCACCGGCATCCAGGCGGCTGCCAAGAAGCTGGGCGACCCGGCGCTGTTCCAGGCCATCACCGGCACACCGAGCGTGAGCGGCATCCTGGCGGCGAGCGGCACCGACCCGCGCTCGGTCGGCACCTATGCCATCGACATCTCGCAGCTGGCGCAGGCGCAGTCGGTCATCGCGAAGGGGCAGGCCAGCACTACCGCCGCGATCGGCAGCGGCAAGATCACCATCGACTTCGGCAAGGTTTCCGGCGGCACGCTGGACCCGGCGACCGGCCAGTACACCGGCGCCACCTTCGACAAGGACGCGACGCGCACGGCCAAGCCGATCACCATCGATGCGACCAACAACACGCTGGGCGGCATCCGCGATGCGATCAACGCGGCCAACGCGGGCGTGTCGGCCACCATCGTGAACGACGGCAGCGGCACGCCCAACCGGCTGGTGCTCACCTCCACGCAGACCGGCGAGGCCTCGGCCATGCGCATCTCGGTGGACGGCGACGCCGCGCTGCAGAACCTGCTGGGCAACGACCCCGCCGGCACGCAGAACCTGAAGCAGACCGCCGCGGCGCAGAACGCCAAGCTCACCGTCAACAACATCGCCGTCACCAGCACGAGCAACTCGGTGACCGACGCCATCCAGGGCACCACGCTCACGCTGGTGCAGACCGGCAAGCTCAGCCTGGTGATGAAGGCCAACACGACGTCGGTGAAGACGGCCATCACCGATTTCGTGAAGGCCTACAACGCGCTGCAGAGCACCGCGAAGTCGCTCACGGCCTTCGACACCGACGCCAAGGCCGCCGCGCCGCTGGTGGGCGACTCGACCTTGCGCAACCTGCAGACGCGCATCCGCCAGGCGCTGGTCGCACCGCAGGTGGGCGGCCCGAACGACCTGAAGGTGCTCACGTCCATCGGCATCTCGTTCCAGAAGGACGGCACGCTGGCGATCGACAACGACAAGCTCGACAAGGCCATCGACACCAACCTGGAGGGCGTGGCGAAGCTGTTCTCCAGCGGCACCGGCAGCACCGCCGGCTACGGCAAGCAGCTGACGGCGCTGGTCGACGACCTCACCGGCACCAAGGGCGCGCTCAAGGTCGCCACCGACGGCGTCACGAGCTCGCTCAAGCAGCTGGACACCCAGTACACCGCGATGAAGGAGCGCGCGGACGCGACGGTGGAGCGCTATCGCAAGCAGTTCGTGCAGTTGGACGTGGCGATGAACAAGATGAACGGCACGCTGAAATACCTCGCGCAGCAGTTCGACGCGATGAACGCCAGCAAGGGCTGAGGACAGGAAGCGACATGTACAGCTCTCACCACTCCCGCACCGGTGCCGGCGTCTACGCGCGCGTCGGTGTGGAGACGCGCGCCATGAGCGCATCGCCGCTGCAACTGATCCACATGCTGTTCGACGGCGCGAAGACCGCCATCGGCGCGGCGCGCCTGCACATGACGGCCGGTGACATCGGCGCCAAGGGGCAGGCGATTTCGAAGGCCATCAACATCGTCGACAACGGCCTGAAGGCCAGCCTCGATGCCGAGGCGGCCGGCGAGGCCGGCGGCGACATCGTCGGCAACCTCTCGTCGCTGTACGACTACGTGGTGCAGCGCCTGCTGCTGGCCAACCTGCGCAACGACGTGCAGGCGCTGGACGAGGTCGACCGCCTGCTCGACCACCTGGCGTCCGCCTGGCGCGAGATCGACGACAGGCCTTCCAACTGATGATGCAGAGCGTGACCTGGGGGCAGGAACAGATGGCCGTGCGCAGCGAGATCGTCCATTGCTACGAGCAGCTGGCCGCGTGCATCTCGACGATGCTGGCGCTGGCCCGTGCCAAGGAATGGGGGCAACTGCCCGAGCTGGAAGCGCGGTGCTCGGCGTCGGTCGAGCGCCTGAAGGCGATCCAGCCGCTGGCGTCGCTGGAGCCCGCGCAGCGCGACCTGGTGCTGCGCCTGCTCGAGCGCATCTGCACCGAGCAGGCCGAGCTGTCGGGACTCATCAAGCCGCAACTCGACGACCTGATCCGCCGCATGGATTCGCTCAACCACCAGAAGAACCTGGGCAAGGCCTACGGCCTCGCGCACTGACGCGCGACCACAGGACAACACCACCGTGGCCATGCTGGGACTCACCGGACTGATCGACGCACTGAGGGCCGCGCGCCTGACGCCGCCGCTCGACCTGCTCGGCCTGCGGCCCGAGACCACGGTGGGCGCGCCCGGTGCGGCGGTGGCCGTGCCGAAGACCGCGAACGACGTGCGCCTGCCGTCGCGCGCGGCGTTGGACCGGCTGGTGCCTTCGGGCGCGTCCGGTGGCGAGGTGGCTGCGCCGCCCGCTGGCGGCGCGCCGCCTTCGATCGATACCCGCCTGTCGCTGGCCGCGCGCGTGATCGGCGCGGTGCTGGCCGACCTGCAGGCCGCGCCGGGGCCGGTGCGGGGCGAGGCGCCGTTGCTGCTGCCCGTCGCGCGCCAGGGCACGAACACCGCGGCACTCGCGGGCACGCTGGCGCAGACGGTGGCGGACAGTGGGCTCTTCTACGAATCGCACCTCGCCGAATTCGCGGCCGGCACGCGCACGCTCGCGCAGATGGCGCGGGAGCCGCAGGCGCGCTGGGCGAGTCCGGTGATGGTGGCGACGACACCAATGACGGCAGCAGGGCAGGGCGTGGTGGCTGCGGCGACAGCGCTGGCTGCGGTCGATGTTGCAACGCCGCCCGCGCCGAATGCTCAGGCGCAGGCCTCGCAGGTCGACGCGCCCCAAGCAGAGATCGCACAAGCTGCGCGTGGGACTGCGCGCAGCGAAACCGCCGCCGCGCCCGCACCGGATGCGGCGCGCGTGCAGGCGGCCTACGGCCTCTCCGATGCCGCGCCGGAAATGCCCGCGCCCCGCATCGCAGAACACGCGCGCGCTGCGGCCGACGTCGCCAGCACGCCGGCCCCGCGCAGCGCCGAAGTGATCCATCCGCAAGCGGTCACCGTCGTGCACCAGCAGCTCGACCTGCTGGCCAGTGCCGCCTTCCGCTGGAGCGGCCACGCCTGGCCCGAGGTGCCGATGGCGTGGACCATCGAGGAAGAGCCCGCCAACCCAAGCGCACGCAAAGGCGAACCCGCCGAGGAAGAAGCCGCGCGCCGCTGGTCGACCACCGTGTCGCTCGTGCTGCCGCGCCTGGGCGAGGTCGACCTGCGCCTGAGCCTGAGCGGCCCGACCGTGCAGGCGCAGCTGCAGGCGCGCGAGCACGCCACCGTGGCCCGCCTGCGCGGCGACGCCGGCCGGCTCGCGCAACGCTTCGAGGCGGTCGGGCTTCAGCTGCAGCAGCTGCAGGTCACGGAGAAGGCGGTGGCATGACCGATGACCTTCGCAACCGCCACAGCGCCGTCGTGCTCTCGCATGCGGACACGCGCAAGGCCCCCGTCGTCGTCGCCAAGGGCTATGGCGTGGTGGCCGAATCGATCCTGCGCGAGGCGCGCGCGCACGGGCTCTACGTGCATGCGTCGGCCGATCTCGTGAAGCTGTTGATGCAGATCGACCTCGACCGCCAGATCCCGCCGCAGCTGTACCAGGCGGTCGCGGAAGTGATGGCCTGGATTCACCGGCTGGAGGGCGGCGCCGAGGCTGCGGCGCCTTGATCGGCGGTTGTTCTATGGAAAGTCATTGACCTATTGAAAGACCCTGAATAAAGCCGCCGATTAACGCTCGGTCGCGTTCGATAGTCTTTATAAATTCAATTGGCGAGGGGATTGCCAATTGCCGGAATACGCACGCTCGTAACAATTGCTTGCGCTCCGTGACCTCGCGTCGGTGCCAAGACTGAAACCGCTTCCCCAGAGGGAGGCCTGAAGCCTTCCATCGGAAACCGCGTCAAAACCATTTTACTTTTTGGTCTACTTTGTCTTCGAAGTGTAAATAAGTGTGTATATAATGTATACATGTTGGATGGACGTGCGGAGTCGACATGGAATCGGAAATGGAAGTAGACGTGGAAAATTGCAATGTCAACGCAGGCGGCGTGATTTCGAAGGAAATCGGCGAGATCAATCTGGCCTACATGCTGCTCGCGCAGAAGCTCGTGAAGCGGGACCGGGCGGAAGCCATGTTCCGTCTCGGCGTGGGGCGCGAGCTGGCCGATCTGCTCATGAACATGTCGCTCAGCCAGATCGTGAAGCTGGCCGCGTCCAACTTCCTGCTGTGCAGCTTCCGCCTGGACGACCGGCCCATGTTCGCGGTGGTCGGCGAGGGCAAGGAGCCCGCGCTGCAGCAGGCCCACATGTCGATCCTGATGAGCGCGCGCCAGGCCCAAGCCCAAGCCCAGCCGCAGATGCGCAAAGCAGGTTCGGCCAGCGCATGACTGCCAAGAGCATCCTGGGCGAGGTCCGGCAGGTGCAGCTCGCGGTCGAGCTCATCGGCCTGGGTGCGCGCCTGCAGTTCCTGGAGGCCGTGGTCGCGCTCAGCCGCGAGCGCCTGATCCGCCTGTACAAGGAACTCAAGGGCGTCTCGCCGCCCAAGGGCCTGCTGCCGTTCTCCACCGACTGGTACATGACCTGGCTGGCCAACATCCACTCGTCGATGTTCTACAACATCTACCGCTTCATGCGCGACGAGGCCGGCGAGGGCGAGCTGCCCGCGCTCATCAAGGCCTACCGCCTGTACGCCGAGCAGGTCGAGTCGCAGGGCAGCGAGGTCGTGCTCGACTTCACGCGCGCCGAGACCATGGTGCGTTTCTTCGACAGCGACATGCTGCAGCTGAGCCCGTGCAGCCGCTGCGGCGGCCACTTCGTGGCGCATGCCCACGACCACAAGCACGGCTACGTGTGCGTGCTGTGCCGCCCGCCTTCGCGCGCGGGCAAGGCACGCAAGCCCAAGCTCGAACCGGTGCGCCGCGGCGGCCTCATTGCCGGCGGCCCGGTGCTCGACATCGGCGGCGCCGTCTCGTGAAAGTGCCCCGGCGCCCGGCGCGGGTTTTTTGTTTTGGACGCCTCAGGGCATAGGGGAAGCGCGTGCTGGTACTGGTGGGATATCTGGTGGTGATCGGCGCCGTCTTCGGCGGCTACGGCCTCATGGGCGGGCATTTCGGCGTGCTGTTCCAGCCCGTGGAGTTGCTCATGATCGGCGGCTCCGCGCTCGGCGCGTTCATCGCGGGCAACAACGGCAAGACCATCAAGGCGACCATCCGGGAGCTGCCGCTCCTGCTGCGTTCCTCGAAGCACAACCGCCAGCTCTACATGGACCTGCTGGCGCTGCTGTACGAGCTGCTCGCCAAGGCCCGCAAGGAAGGCATGATGAAGCTCGAGTCCGATGTGGAAGCGCCGGAGCAAAGCGAGATCTTCGGCCGCTACCCGAGCATCCTGGCGCACGAGGGCATCACCGTGTTCCTGTGCGACTACCTGCGCCTGGTCATCAGCGGCAACACCGACGCCCACGAGATCGAGGCCCTCATGGACCACGAGATCGACACCATCCGCCACGAGGCGGCCGTGCCCGGCCACAGCCTCTCGCGCGTGGGCGACGCGCTGCCCGCGCTGGGCATCGTCGCGGCCGTGATGGGCGTGGTGCATGCGCTGGGCTCGGCCCACCTGCCGCCGTCGGAAATGGGTGCGCTCATCGCACACGCCATGGTCGGCACCTTCCTGGGCGTGCTGCTGGCTTATGGCTTCGTGTCTCCGCTGGCCTCGCTGATCGAGCAGAAGGTCGAGGAGGGCATGAAGATCTACCAGTGCGCCAAGGTCACGCTGCTGGCCAGCCTGAACGGCTACGCGCCGCAGCTGGCTGTGGAGTTCGGCCGCAAGGTGCTGTTCTCGACCGAGCGCCCCTCGTTCACCGAGCTGGACGACCACGTGCGCGAAGTCAAGGCACGCTGATTCCCCGACGGCCATGAGCGACGCGAAGCCCCGCATCATCATCAAGCGCGCCCACGGCGGCGGGCACGGCGGCGGCCATGCGGGCGGCGGCTGGAAGATCGCCTACGCCGACTTCATGACGGCCATGATGGCCTTCTTCCTCGTGATGTGGCTGCTGTCGATCTCCAGCCCCAAGCAGCGCGAAGGCATTGCCGAGCACTTTCGCATGCCGCTGCGCGTGGCGCTGGCCGGCGGCGACAAGAGCAGCATGAGCACCAGCATGATCCCCGGCGGGGGCGCCGACGTGATGCATGCCGAGGGCGAGGTGCGCCACACCGAGGCCGACAGCGAGGACGCGGCCGACGCCAGCCGCCTGGCCGAGATGAAGAAGAAGCTCGACGAGCTGATCGAGAAGAGCCCGGTGTTCCAGCAGTTCCGCTCGCAGATCCTCATCGACATCACCACCGAAGGCCTGCGTCTGCAGATCGTGGACAGCGAGAACCGCCCGATGTTCGAGCTGGCCAGTGCCCGCGTGGTGCCGCACATGCGCGCCATTCTTCGCGAGCTGGCGCCCGTGCTCAACGGCTTGCCCAACAAGCTCACGCTGTCGGGCCACACCGACGCCATCGTCTACACCAACGATCGCGCGTACGGCAACTGGGAACTCTCGGCCGACCGCGCCAACGCCTCGCGCCGCGAGCTGGTCACGGGCGGCATGACCGAGGACAAGGTGCTGCGCGTGATCGGCCTGGCCGACAGCATGCACCTGGACCGCGCCGACCCGCGCAACCCCATCAACCGCCGCATCAGCATCATCCTGCTGAACCACCGCACGCAGGAGCGCATCGAGCGCGAGAACAGCAACGACGCCGGCGCCACGCGCATCGGCCTGCCGCCACCGGCCGCGCAGGCGCGCACGGCGGCAGGGCACACGGCGGGATAACAAGAACAAGGAAGCGGCCTCGCGCAAAAGTGCGGGCCCCGGAGCACCACAGATGGACCTCAGTCAATTCACCCAGGCCTTCTTCGTCGAAGCCATCGAGCTGCTGGCGGAGATGGAGCAGCTCTTGCTCGACCTCGACGTCGAGGCGCCCGACGGCGAGCAGCTCAACGCCATCTTCCGCGCGGCGCACTCCATCAAGGGCGGCGCGGCCACGTTCGGTTTCACCGCCTTGACCCACACCACGCACGTGCTCGAAACGCTGCTGGACAGGGCCCGCCACGGGCAGCTGCACCTGAGCGCTCCGATGATCGATGCCTTTCTGGAAACGAAGGACGCCTTGCAAGAACAACTCACCGCCTACCAGGCCGGCAAGGAGCCGGACGCCGAGAGGGTCGCCCACATCTGCGGCGTGCTGCAGCAGCTGGCGATGGAGAACAATGCCGCCGCCGCACCGGTGCCGGCACCCGCGCCCGCACCGGCGCCTGTCGTGCAAGCCGCTGCGCCGGCCGAGGAAGGCGGCAGCAGCGACGGCGTGCTGGTCGTGCGCTTCGCGCGCCTGTCCGACAGCGAGTGCGAGCTGCTCGCCGGCGAGCTGGCCAACCTGGGCACCGTGCTGACGCGCACGCGCAGCAACGACCAGCTGACCGTGCGGCTGGCGACCACCTGCGACCCCGACGACATCGTGGCCGTGTGCTGCTTCGTCATCGACGAATCGCAGATCGACATCACGCGCGAAGTGGCCGACGTTGCCGAACCTGTGGTCGCAGTTGAAGCACCGGTCGTGCAGCCACCTGCCGCACCAGCACCGGTCGCCGCCGCGCCCGTGCCCGCCAGCGCCAAGGAATCCAGCTCCATCCGCGTCGATGTCGAAAAGGTCGACCAGCTCATCAACCTCGTGGGCGAGCTCGTCATCACGCAGTCGATGCTCACGCAGGCCGCGACCGTGCTCGACCCCGTGGCCTACGAGCGCTTCCTGAGCGGCCTGGGCCACCTGGAGCGCAACGCGCGCGACCTGCAGGAATCGGTGATGTCGATCCGCATGATGCCGATGGACTACGTGTTCAGCCGCTTTCCGCGCGTGATCCGCGACGTGAGCGCCAAGCTCGGCAAGCAGGTGCGCCTGGACACCTACGGCAAGGAGACCGAGCTCGACAAGGGGCTCATCGAACGCATCGTCGATCCGCTCACGCACCTGGTGCGCAACAGCCTGGACCACGGCATCGAGGCCCCCGAGGTGCGCCTGGCCAAGGGCAAGGACGCCACCGGCCAGCTGCTGCTGTCGGCGCAGCACCACGGCGGCAACATCGTGATCGAGGTGAGCGACGACGGCGCGGGCCTGAACCGCGAGCGCATTCTCGACAAGGCGCGCCAGCAGGGCCTGCCGGTGAGCGACGCCATGCCCGACGAAGAGGTGTGGCAGCTGATCTTCGCGCCCGGCTTTTCCACGGCCGAGCAGGTCACCGACATTTCGGGGCGCGGCGTGGGCATGGACGTGGTCAAGCGCAACATCCAGGAGATGGGCGGCCATGTCGAGATTCATTCGCGCGGCGGCCAGGGCACGTCCACGCGCATCGTGCTGCCGCTCACGCTGGCCATCCTCAACGGCATGTCGGTGCGCGTGGGCAGCGAGGCCTACATCCTGCCGCTGAGCTACGTCATCGAGTCGCTGCAGCCGCTGCCGGAGCACCTGCACTCCATCACCGCCGACGGCCACGTGATCCGCGTGCGCGGCGAGTACCTGCCGCTCATCGAGCTGCACCGCGTGTTCGACGTGGCCGGCGCGCAGACGCAGCCCACGCAGGGCATCCTGGTGATCGTGCAGGCCGACGACAGCCGCTTCGCGCTGCTGGTCGACGAGCTGCTCGGCCAGCACCAGGTGGTGGTGAAGAACCTGGAGACCAACTACCGCAAGGTGCCGGGCATCTCGGCCGCCACCATCGTGGGCGACGGCAGCGTGGCCTTCATCGTCGACGTGGGCGCGATGCCGCGCATCCAGCGCGCGCAGGCCGCCAGCGCGGCGGCCCTGGCGGGCGCGGCGCGCCGCACCGACGCGTTGGCTTCCTGAGCCCGACGCGAGGGACGGCCGCATGAGGTTCGATTTCTTCCGGCGCCCCGGCGTCGACGGCAACGGCGCGCAAGCCGACACAACGCCCGCCATCACGCCCGCAGTCGGTGCCGACGGCCACGTGGCCTACGCCATGCTGCTCGACGGCAAGCGCCGCGTGGTCGGCTACCGCATGGCCTGGCGCGCGGCCGGGCAGGGCACCGACGCGGGTGCGGCGGCTGGCGTCAAGGCGCTCATGGACACGCTGGGCCTGCACCTGAACCCGGGCGGCCACGGCTGGCTGCTGGGCGGGCAGATGGTGTTCGTCGACGTCACGGTCGATGCGCTGTTCCAGAGCGAGCTGCAGTCGCTGCCGCCGCGCAACGTCGTGCTGTGCATGAAGGCCGACGAGCTGATGGACGCCGACATGCGCTCCATCCTGCTGTTCCTGCGCGAGCAGGGCTTCGGCTTCATGCTGTGCGGTGGCATCGCGCTGCCGGACGACGACGAGCTGCGCGCCATCGTCACGCACCGCGAGGTGTTGCCCTCCCTGCTGGCGGACGTGTCGCCCACCGGCCCGGCGCCCATCGCCGCGCGCGTGGCGAGCTGGGCCGAGTTCGAGGCCTGCGCCGCGCGCGGCGTGCAAGTGTTCGTCGACGGCGCCGTGCGCCTGCCGCCGGCGCGCGACAGCGCCGATGCGCTGCAGCCCGAGTCGCAGCTCATCGTGCACCTGATGCAGATGATCCTGCGCAACGAGGACGTGCGCGCCATCGAGGGCGCGCTCAAGCACGACGCCGCGCTCACCTACCGGCTGCTGCGCTACATCAACTCGCCCTCGGTCGGGCTGGCGGTGGAGATTCACTCGCTGCGCCATGCGGTCGCCATGCTCGGCTACTCGCCGCTGTACCGCTGGCTGTCGCTGCTGCTGGCCACCAGCAACAAGGTCAGCTCGCCCTTCATGATGAAGAAGGCCATCCTGCGCGGGCGTTTCGTCGAGCTGATGGGGCAGGGCATGCTGCCGCCCAGTGAGGCCGACAACCTGTTCGTCGCGGGCATGTTCTCGCTGCTCGACCAGCTGCTGGGCGTGCCGATGGAAGGCGTGCTGCGCAAGGTGCAGCTCACCGAGGCCGTGCAGCAGGCGATTCTGTCGCGCAGCGGCGTCTATGGCCCCTTCGTGGCCCTGGCCGAAAGCTGCGAGACCGACGACGGCCGCGCGGCGCGCCTGTCGGAGGCGCTCTTCCTGAGCGCCGCGCAGGTCAATGCCGCGCAGCTGTCGGCGCTGGTGTGGGCGCTCGACGCCGGCCCCGCCGTGACCGCGCCGCCCGCCTGACCCCCGGAAATGCAAGGCTTTTGCGCGTCTGATCGGCCGATTGGAAACGGCGGTTTCCGTGACCATTGAAAGTCACGCTTCCAGGCTGGCTGTGACGACCGAGTTCCACTTTACCGACCACGACTTTTCCAGAATCCGGACCCTCATCCATCGCCGCGCCGGCATCGCCCTGGGCGAGCAGAAGCGGCAGATGGTGTACAGCCGGCTGTCGCGGCGCCTGCGCGAGCTGCAGCTGCCGGCGTTCGCGCCGTACCTGGACCAGCTCGAGGCGCGCCACGACGGCGACGAGTGGCAGCTGTTCATCAACGCGCTCACCACCAACCTGACCTCGTTCTTTCGCGAGGCGCACCACTTTCCCACGCTGGCCGACCATGTGCGCAAGCGCCCGGGCCCGGTCACCGTGTGGTGCGCCGCCGCCTCGACGGGCGAGGAGCCGTACTCGATCGCCATCACGCTGATGGAAGCGCTGGGCGAGCGCGCGGGTTCGGCCCGCGTGATCGCCAGCGACATCGACACCGCGGTGCTGGCCAAGGCCGCCACCGGCGTCTTCACCACCGAGCAGGTGCGGCGCCTCTCGCCCGAGCGGCTGCGGCGCTTCTTCAACAAGGGCACCGGCACCAATGCCGGCAAGGTGCGCGTGCGCCCCGAAGTGGCCACGCTGGTGAAGTTTTCGCGCGTCAACCTGCTGGACAGCGCCTGGTCGGTGAAGGAGCCGGTGGACGCGATCTTCTGCCGCAACGTGATGATCTATTTCGACAAGCCGACGCAGAAGAAGGTGCTCGACCGCTTCGCGCCGCTGCTCAAGCCGGGCGGCCTGCTGTTCGCCGGGCATTCCGAGAACGCCTCGCTCGTCAACCCGGCCTTCCGCCCGCTGGGGCAGACGGTGTACGAGCTGTCGCGCACGCCGGGCACCGCATGAGCCTGGCGAGCCACCACTACTTCGACCGCGATGTCGGGCGCATGGCCGTCAAGCTGCTGCCCTCCGAGTACTACGTGACCACCGACCACACCGTGCTGAGCACCGTGCTCGGCTCCTGCGTGGCCGCCTGCCTGCACGACGCGCAGGCCGGCGTGGCCGGCATGAACCACTTCATGCTGCCCGACGACGGCGAGCCCGGTGGCGGCTCGATGCGCTACGGCGCCTTCGCCATGGACGTGCTGGTGCGCGAGCTGGTGCGCGCGGGCGCGCGGCGCGAGCGGCTGCAGGCCAAGGTGTTCGGCGGCGGCGCCGTGCTGGCCGGCATGACCACGCTCAACATCGGCGACCGCAACGCCGACTTCGTGCTGCGCTACCTGGAGGCGGAACGCATCGAGGTGGCGGCGCAGGACCTGCGCGGGCCGCACGCACGCCGCGTGTGCTTCCTGCCCGAGAGCGGCAAGGCCGTGGTGCGCCGCCTGCGCGCGCAGACCGAGGTGCTGCGGGTGCGCCGCGACGAAGGCGAGCTGCTGCGCCGGCTGTCGGTGCCCGCCGCGCCGCACGAGATCGACAGAACCAAAGGAAGCCGGTGAGCCTGCCAAGCAAGAAAAAGATCAAGGTGCTCTGCGTCGACGATTCGGCGCTGATCCGCAGCGTGATGAGCGAGATCATCAACAGCCAGCCCGACATGACCGTGGTCGGCACCGCGGCCGACCCGCTGGTGGCGCGCGACCTCATCAAGGTGACGAACCCCGACGTGCTCACGCTCGACGTGGAAATGCCGCGCATGGACGGGCTGGAGTTTCTCGAGAAGCTCATGCGCCTGCGGCCGATGCCCGTGGTCATGGTGTCCTCGCTCACCGAGCGCGGCTCGGAGATCGCGCTGCGCGCGCTGGAGCTGGGTGCCATCGACTTCGTGACCAAGCCGCGCCTGGGCGTGCGCGACGGCCTGCTCAACTACACCGAGCTCATCGCCGGCAAGATCCGCACGGCCGCCAGCGCGCGGCTGCTGCCCGCGCGCCCAGCGGCCACGGCGGCACGTACCGCCCACGAGGCCGCGCCCGAGGCGCTGCTGCGCAGCCCGCTGCTGAGCACCGAGAAGCTGCTGATCATCGGCGCCTCCACCGGCGGCACCGAGGCCATCCGCGAGGTGCTGCAGCCGCTGCCGCCCGATGCGCCCGCGGTGCTCATCGCGCAGCACATGCCGGCCGGCTTCACGCGCTCCTTCGCGCAGCGCCTGGACGGCCTGTGCCGCATCCGCGTGAAGGAGGCGGAGCAGGGCGAGCGCGTGCTGCCGGGCCATGCCTACATCGCGCCGGGCGGCTTTCACCTGTCGCTGGCGCGCAGCGGCGCCAACTACGTGGCGCACCTGGACCAGGAGCCGCCCGTGAACCGCCACCGGCCGTCGATCGACGTGCTGTTCGATTCGGCCGCCAAGCACGCGGGCAAGAACGCCATCGGGATCATCCTCACCGGCATGGGCAAGGACGGCGCCGAGGGCCTGCTGCGCATGCGGCGCGCGGGCGCGCACACGCTGGCGCAGGACGAGGCCAGCTGCGTGGTCTTCGGCATGCCGCGCGAGGCGGTGGCGCTGGGCGCGGTGGACGAGGTGTCGCCGCTGAACGAGATCAGTCGCCGCGTGATGGCGCACCTTCGCACGTTCGGTGAACGTGCGAACCGGGTATGACGAGTTTGAACAACGACCTGTGGAGCTGGAAAAAATCGTGATCGACAAGAGCATCAAGATCCTGGTGGTGGATGACTTCCCGACCATGCGGCGCATCGTGCGCAACCTGTTGAAGGAGCTGGAGTTCCTCAACGTCGACGAGGCCGAGGACGGCGTGGCCGGCCTGGAGAAGCTGCGCGGCGGCAGCTTCGGCTTCGTGGTCTCCGACTGGAACATGCCCAACATGGACGGCCTGACCATGCTGCAGACCATCCGCGCCGACCCCGAGCTGAAGACGCTGCCGGTGCTGATGGTCACGGCCGAAGCCAAGAAGGAAAACATCGTCGCGGCCGCGCAGGCCGGCGCCAACGGCTACGTGGTGAAGCCCTTCACCGCGGCGACGCTGGAAGAGAAGATCACCAAGATCTTCGAGAAGCTGGCCAAGGCATGAGCCAGGACACCCCCGGCGCTGCAGACGCCACCAACAACACCACCGAGGAACTGCTGGGCCGCATCGGCCACCTGACGCGCCAATTGCGCGAAGGCCTGCGCGAGCTGGGCCTGGACAAGCAGGTGGCCAAGGCCGCGCAGGCCATTCCCGATGCGCGCGACCGCCTCAACTACGTGGCGGCCACCACCGAGCGGGCGGCGCACCGCGCGCTCAACGCCATCGACGTGGCGCAGCCGCTGCAGGAAGCCCTGGCCACCGACGCCAAGGCCCTGACGCAGCGCTGGGACCAGTGGTTCGAGAACCCGATCGAACTCGACCAGGCGCGCGAGCTCGTGCTGGACACGCGCGGCTACCTGAACGACGTGCCCCAGCGCGCCAGCGCCATCAACACGCAGCTCATGGAGATCCTGATGGCGCAGGACTTCCAGGACCTCACGGGCCAGGTCATCAAGAAGATGATGGAAGTCGTCAACGACGTCGAGACGCAGCTGCTGCAGGTGCTGATCGACAACTCGCCGCCCGAGAAGCGCCACGAGGCCGTGCAGAGCCTGCAGAACGGGCCGCAGGTGAAGCCCGGCAACCCCGACGCCGTGACCGACCAGGCGCAGGTCGACGACCTGCTCGAAAGCCTCGGTTTCTGAGCCGCTTGCAGCCTGCTTGATTGGCCGAATTGCAGGGCGATACCGGCCCTGATCGGCAGATTGTTCCGCACCACCGGATCCAATAATTTGGTTCTGGGCAAGGCGTACTTCGCCAGTGCTGGTTCGGAGCATGAATGGCTGAGGAAAGCGATCTCGAGAAAACGGAACCCGCCTCCGAGCGGCGCCTGGAGAAGGCGCGCGAGGAAGGCAACGTGGCCCGTTCGCGCGAGCTCACCACCTTCGTCATGCTCGCCACCGCGAGCGCCGGCCTGTGGCTGGCGGCCGAGTCGCTCGGCGCGAGCCTGAGCGGCGCGCTGCGACGCGGCCTGCAGTTCGAACGCGCCAGCGCCTTCGACCCTGCGCACATGCTCTCGCAGAGCGGGCTCATGGTGCTGCATGCACTCATCGCCATCGGGCCGCTGTTCGCCATGATGGTCGTGGCCGCCGTGGCCGCGCCGCTGATGCTCGGCGGCTGGATGTTCTCCGGCAAGGCCGTCGCACCGAACTTCGGAAAACTCAATCCCCTGGCCGGCATCGGCCGCATGGTCTCGGCGCAGGCGCTGGCCGAACTCGTGAAGGCGCTGGCCAAGTCGGCGCTGATCGGCGGCGTGGCGTGGTGGGTCATCGTGGACGACATCGAGGCCGTGATGGCGCTCATGTCGCAGCCCGCGCACGAGGCGCTGCCGCATGCACTGGTGCTGGTGGCCAAGCACTGCGCGCTCATCGCCGCCACGCTCTTCCTCGTCGCGCTCGTCGACGTGCCGTTCCAACTCTGGAACTACTACCGCAAGCTGCGCATGTCGCGCGAGGACGTGCGCCAGGAGCACAAGGAAAGCGAAGGCGATCCGCACATCAAGGCGCAGATCCGCCGGCAACAGCAGCAGATGGCGCGCCGCCGCATGATGGCCGAGGTGCCCAAGGCCGACATCGTGCTCACCAACCCGACGCACTTTGCCGTCGCGCTGCAGTACCTGGACAGCGACATGCGCGCACCGCGCGTGGTCGCCAAGGGCACCGAGCTGGTGGCCGCGCGCATCCGCGAGATGGCCAAGGAGCACAAGGTCGCGATCCTCGAGGCGCCGCCGCTCACGCGCGCGCTGTACCGCCACACGAAGCTGGGCGAAGAGATTCCGGCGGGGCTGTACACCGCCGTGGCCGAGGTGCTGGCCTGGGTGTACCAGCTCAAGCGCTGGAACAGCGAGGGCGGCGAGGCGCCGCGCACGCCGACCGACCTGCCGGTGCCGGCCGACCTGCAGTACTCGCCGGCGGTCGCATGAACGGATTGAACGACCTGATGCGCCTGCCGGCGCGGATCTTCTCCGGCTCGCAGTTCAAGGGGCTGGCGGGCCCGATCCTCATCATTCTCATCCTGAGCATGATGGTGCTGCCGCTGCCGCCCTTCCTGCTCGACCTGCTGTTCACCTTCAATATCGCGCTGTCGGTGATGGTGCTGCTGGTGAGCATGTACACCATGAAGGCGCTGGACTTCGCGGCCTTCCCGGCGGTGCTGCTGTTCTCGACGCTGCTGCGCCTGTCGCTCAACGTGGCCTCCACGCGCGTGGTGCTGATGCACGGCCACACCGGGCCCGACGCGGCCGGCAAGGTGATCGAGGCCTTCGGCCACTTCCTGGTGGGCGGCAACTTCGCGGTGGGCGTGATGGTGTTCATCATCCTCGTGCTCATCAACTTCATGGTGATCACCAAGGGCGCGGGCCGCATCGCCGAGGTGGGCGCGCGCTTCATGCTCGACGCGATGCCGGGCAAGCAGATGGCGATCGACGCCGACCTCAACGCCGGCCTGATCGGCGAAGAGATCGCCCGCAAGCGCCGCGCCGAGGTGGCGCAGGAGGCTGACTTCTACGGCTCGATGGACGGCGCCAGCAAGTTCGTGCGCGGCGACGCGATCGCGGGCCTGCTGATCATGGTGATCAACATCATCGGCGGGCTGGTGGTCGGCATGCTGCAGCACGGACTCGACTTCTCGACCGCCGGCAAGACCTACACGCTGCTGGCCATCGGCGACGGCCTGGTGGCGCAGATTCCGGCGCTGGTGATCTCCACCGCCGCCGGCGTGATCGTCTCGCGCGTGACCACCGACGAGGACGTGGGCAGCCAGCTCACGGGCCAGCTCTTCTCCAACCCGCAGGTGCTGTTCCTCACGGCCGGCATCGTCGGTCTGCTGGGCATGATCCCGGGCATGCCGAACCTGGCTTTCCTGCTCATCGCGGGCGGCCTGGTATGGCTCGGCAAGCGGCTGGTGCAGCGCAAGCCGCAGGCGGCCGCGCAGCAGGCCGCCGCGGCCGCCGCCACGCAGGGGGCAGGCGTGCCCGCATCGGCCGAGCAGGCCGAAGCCACCTGGGACGACGTGGCCATGGTCGATCCGCTGGGCATGCAGGTCGGCTACCGGCTCATCCCGCTGGTGGACCAGTCGCAGCAGGGCGAGCTGCTGGGCCGCATCAAGAGCATCCGCAAGAAGATCGCGCAGGAGCTGGGCTTTTTGGTGCCGGTGGTCCACATCCGCGACAACCTGGAGATCAAGCCCAACGCCTACATCATCAGCCTGAAGGACGTGGAGATCGGCCGCGGCGAAGCCTTTCCCAACCAGTGGATGGCGATCAACCCCGGGCAGGTGACGGGCACGCTGACCGGCACGCCCACGCGCGACCCGGCCTTCGGCCTGGAGGCCACCTGGATCGACGCCAGCCTGCGCCAGCAGGCGCAGGTGTACGGCTACACCGTGGTCGATGCCTGCACCGTGATGGCCACGCACCTGAACCACCTGATCCACACCCACGCGGCCGAGCTGCTGGGCCGCCAGGAAGTGCAGCAGCTGCTCGACCAGATCGCCAAGACCGCGCCCAAGCTCACCGAAGACCTGGTGCCCAAGGTGCTGTCGCTGAGCACGCTGCACAAGGTGCTGCAGAACCTGCTCGACGAAGAGGTGCCGATCCGCGACATGCGCACCATCCTGGACGTGATGGCCGAGCACGCGCCCACGGTGAAAGACCCGACCGAGCTCACCACGCTCACGCGCCTGGCGCTGGGCCGCGCCATCACGCAGCAGCTGTTCCCGGGCGACGAAGAGATGCAGGTGATCGGCCTGGACGGCTCGCTCGACAGCGTGCTGCAGCAGGCCCTGAACAACAGCAGCGGCATCGAGCCGGGCATTGCCGACAACCTGCTCAAGCAGGCGCAGGCCGCCATGGTGCGCCAGGAGCAGATGGGGCTGGCGCCGGTGCTCGTCGTGCAGCACGCGCTGCGCGTGCTGCTGTCGCGCTTTTTGCGGCGCAGCCTGCCGCAGCTCAAGGTGCTCTCGCACGCCGAGATCCCTGACGCCCGGACCATCAAGATCACCGCCGCCATTGGAGGACGAGCCGTTTGAATCCACAGACCGACGTGCGCACCACCGCACGCAAATTCGTCGCCGCCACCGGCCGCGAGGCCCTGCGCCTGGTGCGCGAATCGCTCGGCGCCGAGGCCATCGTGCTCACGCACCGCGCCACCGCGCAGGGCGTCGAGATCGTCGCCATGGCCGAGGGCGATGTGCAGCAGACCGTGCAGGCCGCGGTGCCCGCAGCCGCACCTGCCACGGCCGCATCCGCCGACCCCACCGTGCTCAGCGAACTCCATTCGATGCGCGGCATGATCGAGGAACAGCTCGCCAGCGTGGTCTGGAGCGACAGCCAGCGCCGCGACCCGGTGCGCGGTCGCCTGCTGCGCACGTTGCTGGGCGCGGGCTTCAGCGCGCGCCTGTCGAAGGCCATGCTCGAGAAGCTGCCCACGGGCCAGAGCTACGCCGACGGCATGGCCTTCGTGCGCTCCGAACTCGTGCGCGCGGTGCCGGTGCATGAAGACGAAGACGCGCTGTTCGCGCAGGGCGGCGTCTATGCCTTGATGGGCCCGACCGGCGTCGGCAAGACCACCACCACCGCCAAGCTGGCCGCGCGCTGCGTGATGCGCTTCGGCGCCGACAAGCTCGCGCTCGTCACCACCGACAGCTACCGCATCGGCGCCTACGAGCAGCTGCGCATCTACGGCCAGATCCTCAACGTGCCGGTGCATGCCGTGAAGGACGCGGCCGACCTGCAGCTGGTGCTGCACGACCTGCGCGACCGCCACATGGTGCTCATCGACACCGTCGGCATGAGCCAGCGGGACCGCGCCGTGCCCGAGCAGATCGCCATGCTCGGCAGCAGCCAGCGGCCGGTGAAGCGGCTGCTGCTGCTCAACGCCACCAGCCACGGCGACACGCTCAACGAGGTGGTGCACGCCTACCGCCAGGGCCATGCGCTGGCGGGCTGCATCTTCACCAAGGTCGACGAGGCCACCCACCCGGGCGCGCTGATCGACACCGTGATCCGCCACCGCCTGCCGGTGCACTACATCTCGGGCGGCCAGAAGGTGCCCGAGAACCTGGTGCGCGCCGACCGCGCGCAGCTGATCGACAGCGTGTTCCAGCCGCGCCAGCACAGCCCGCTCTTCGTGCCGGCCGAGGCCGACCTGCCCGACGAGGCCGCACCTTCGCCGCAAGCGCAGGGCGAGACCGATCGCCTGCGCTTGCGCTACCAGAGCCTGATCCGCGCGATGGCGCACGACGCGCAGGAGCTGGCGACGACCGCCGGCGCACTGGCCGGTGCGCACATCGGCTTCGATGGCGCACGCACGCTGTGGCGTCAGGCCGGTGACGAGGCCGTCGATGCCAAGGCCGTGCTGCACGATCTGTCCGCGTTCGCGCGCGGCGAGGTGGCTGCGGGTTGCGACACCCATGTGCTCGCGCTGGCCGGGCAGGTCGGCCTGCGTGCGACCGACAGCGGCGACGCCTACGTGTGCCACGGCAGCCTGCTGCTGTCGGACCGCAGCGGCCTGCCGCTGGCGGCACCGAACCAGTGGCTTTCGACTGCTGCGGCGCGCCAGGCGGCCGCACCGGGCCAGCGTCAGGCGCAGTGGCTGCAGCAACAGGATTTCGGCAAGCGCCTCGTGCATGTGCTGGGCAAGCCGCCCGCGGTCGAACAGATGCTGGCGTGGCAGGCCGAGGGCTCGAAGTGGCTGGCGCGCGCGCCCGGCGGCACGGCCGTGACGGACGCGCACACCGGCGCCGCGACCACGCTCGCGCGCCTGGCCTTCGCATTCGACGACACGACCGAGCGGCCCGTGCGCTATCGCGGCAAGGCCGCGCTGCAATGCGAAGCGCAGGTCGAGGTGTTGCCACGTACCGCGCTCGACCGCGACACCCTGCCCACGCTGCGCTGCGTGGCCGTGCGCGTGGTCGACGCGCGCAGCCGCAAGCTGCTGTCGCACACCTGCGTGCTCACCAACCTCGGTGCCGAGGTCGACACATCGCAGCTCGCGCAATGGCAGGGCTGGGCCGCCGACGCCGAGCCGTGCTTCCGCCTGCTGCGCGACGGCGTGCAGCTCGTGGGCGGCATGGGCGAGCCCGGCGATCCGCACATGATGAAGCGCCTGCTCGTCGCCGGCCAGGTCACGACCACTGTGTGGCGCCTGCTGCAGGCCGAGGGCGAATGGGCCGACCGCACGCGCCTGCTGCTGGGCCAGCTCACGGGCCGCGCCCCGCGCGCCGGCCGCGCGCTGACGGGCGGCGCGCTGTACGCGGGCGTGGGCAAGCTGTTCCTGCTGCTCGATGCACTGGGCACCGAATCGGCAGGGCCCGCCCAAGCGCCGCGCGCGCTGGAACGCCAAGGCTGAAGGTCATGAGCGCACGCGTCACGGACCAGGCCGACGGGCTGCGCCGGCTGCTCGGGCAGGCGCCGGTGCGCGTCGTCGCGGTGGCGGGCATGGGCCCCGGCGCGGGCGCGACCACGGCTGCGATGAGCCTCGGCGCGGCGCTGGCGCAGCAGGGCAAGGACGTGCTGCTGCTCGATGAACATCACGCCAAGGTGCGCTCGGCGTGCGACGTGTGGGCGCTCGGTCCGCGCGGCACGCTGGCCGATGTGGCGGGGCGGCGGTTGCGCATCGACCAGGCCGCTGCGAGCGCGGTGTGCGGCGTGCAGGTGCTGCCCGCATCGCCCGGCGCGACCGTCGACCCGCGCGTTCTGTGGCCGCGCGGCATCGTGCTCGTCGATGCGGCCTTCGACGACGAAGGCTGCCTGTCGCCGCTGGCGCAGGGCGCCGACGAACTGCTGCTGGTGCTGCAGCCGCACCCGGCGGCCATCACCTCGGCCTACGCGGGCATCAAGCGCCTGCACAGCGCGCATGCACTGAAGCAGCTGCGCTTCCTGCTCAACGGCGTGGCCGATGCGGGCACCGCGCAGCAGGTCATGCACAACCTCGCGCAGGCCGCCAGTCGCTACCTCGCGCTGTCGCTGCTGCCCGTGGGCTGGGTGCGCACCGACCCTTGGCTGGCTGATGCGGCGCGGCTGCGCCAGACCGTGGTCGAGGCCTTTCCGGCCAGCGCGGCGGCGGTCGATTTCCGCGCCATCGCCGACGACATGGGCCGCTGGACCTGGCGCACGCCCGCGCGGCCGGCCGTGTTCCCGCAGGCGCTCGCGGCCTGAGGCACGACCACGAGGACGGACGGCCGTGTACACCGCACAGGGCACCATCGAGAAATCGCATCTGCTGGAACAGCACCAGCCGCTGGTGCGCCGCATCGCGCTGCAGATGATGGCGCGGCTGCCGGCCAGCGTGGAGCTCGACGACCTGATCCAGGCCGGCATGCTCGGCCTGCTCGATGCGTCGAGCCGCTACCAGGACCACCGCGGCGCACAGTTCGAGACCTTCGTCAGCCAGCGCATCCGCGGCGCCATGCTCGACGAACTGCGTGCCAGCGACTGGGGGTCGCGTGGGCTGCGCCAGTCGGCGCGCGGCATCGAGAAGGCGATCCAGGCGCTGGGCCATCGGCTGGGCCGCGCGCCCACCGAAGGCGAGATCGCGAAGGAGCTGAAGGTCGACCTGGAGACCTACCAGTCGATGCTGCAGGACATCCAGGGCTGCCAGCTGCTGTACGTGGAAGACTTTGCCAAGGGCGACCCCGACAACCCCTTTCTCGACCTGCATGCGCAGGAGGCGCGCAAGGGGCGCGGCGACTTCGACGATCCGCTGGCGCGCCTGCTCGAAAGCGGCTTTCGCCACCAGCTGGTGGACGCCATCGGCGCGCTGCCCGAGCGCGACCAGCTGCTGCTCAAGCTCTACTACGAGGAAGAGCTGAACCTGCGCGAGATCGGCGCGGTGCTCGAGGTGAGCCAGTCGCGCGTGTGCCAGCTGCACGGCCAGGCGGTGAGCCGCCTGCGCGCGAAGCTGAAGGACTCTCTGTAGAGAACCTTAGCTGGCGTAGCGCGCGTCGAGCGCATCGAGCTCGGGCTTGCGCACCAGCCGCTGCCGCTCGGCGAAGGGCGCGACCAGCGCCGGGTCTTCGTCCATGCGCCGCGTGTCGCGCAGCACCGTGAGCGCCTTCTGCATGCCGGCCAGCGCGCCCTGGAGCGCGGCGTTGGCGTACAGCACGATGCCGTAGCCCAGGCCGCCGAGTTCCTCGGCGCCGAAGATCGGTGTCTTGCCGCCGATCACCATGTTCATGAGCTGAGGCTTCGCCAACCGCTGCGGCAGAGCGCGGATCTCGTCGGCCGTGGTGACGGCTTCGACGAACAGGATGTCGGCGCCAGCCTCGCTGAACTTCTGCGCGCGCTCGATCGCGGCCTCGAAGCCCAGCGTCGCCGCCGCGTCGGTGCGGGCCATGATGAGCAGGTCGGGGTCGGTGCGGGCATCGACGGCGGCCTTGATCTTGTTCACCGCTTCCTCGGTGGAGATCACCTCCTTGCCCGAGAAATGGCCGCAGCGCTTGGGCGCGACCTGGTCCTCGAACTGGATGCAGTCGGCGCCCGCGCGCTCCAGCACGCGCACCGTGTGGCGCACGTTCAGTGCATTGCCGAAGCCGGTGTCGGCATCGACGATCAGCGGCAGGTTCACGGCGTCGCGGATGCGTGCCGTGTGGTCGGCGATCTCGTGCAGGCCCATGAAGCCCTGGTCGGGCAGGCCGAACCACATGTTGGTGACGCCCGCGCCGGTGACGTAGATGGCGTCGAAGCCCAGGTCTTCGATGACGCGGGCCGACAGCGCGTTGAAGGCGCCCGGCACCAGCACGCCGCGGCGGGCCTCGGCCAGGGAACGGAGGGTCTTGCGAGTCGACATCGGGATTTCCTGTGAATGGATCTGAAAGCTCAAAGGGTGTCGCCGGGCACACGGACCCAGCCTTCCATCAGTACGCGGGCGCTGCGGCTCATCACCGCCTTGGTCACCTGCCACTCGCCCTCGACCTGGCTGGCCTGCGCGCCCACGCGCAAGGTGCCCGAGGGGTGGCCGAAGCGCACGGCCTCGCGCGCGCCGCCGCCGGCCGCGAGGTTCACCAGCGTGCCGGGAATGGCGGCGGCCGTGCCGATGGCCACGGCCGCCGTGCCCATCATGGCGTGGTGCAGCTTGCCCATCGACAGCGCGCGCACGAGCAGGTCGATGTCGCCGGCCGCCACGGCCTTGCCGCTCGACGCGGTGTAGCCCGCGGGCTTGGCCACGAAGGCGACCTTGGGCGTGTGCTGGCGGCTGGCCGCTTCGTCGAGCGTGCGGATGAGGCCCATGCGCAGCGCGCCGTGCGCGCGGATGGCCTCGAAGCGGGCGAGCGCGGTGGCATCGCCGTTGATCGCGTCCTGCAGCTCGGTGCCGGTGTAGCCGAGGGCGTCGGCGTTCACGAAGACGGTGGGGATGCCGGCGTTGATCATCGTGGCCTGCAGCGTGCCGAGGCCGGGCACCTCCAGGGCGTCGACGAGGTTGCCGGTCGGGAACATCGCGCCGCCCGCGCCGTCTTCCTCGGCGGCGGGGTCCATGAACTCGAGCTGCACTTCGGCCGCGGGGAAGGTCACGCCGTCGAGTTCGAAATCGCCGGTCTCCTGCACCGCGCCGCCGGTCATCGGCACGTGCGCGATGATGGTCTTGCCGATGTTGGCCTGCCAGATGCGCACGACGGCCACGCCGTCGCGCGGCACGCGAGCCGCATCGATGAGGCCGTTGCTGATCGCGAACGGGCCCACGGCCGATGAGAGGTTGCCGCAGTTGCCGCTCCAGTCGACAAAGGGCCGGTCGATCGACACCTGGCCGAACAGGTAGTCCACGTCATGGCCGGGCCGCTCGCTCTTCGAGAGGATGACGGTCTTGCTGGTGCTCGACGTCGCGGCGCCCATGCCGTCGATCTGCTTGCCGTAGGGGTCGGGGCTGCCGATCACGCGCAGCAGCAGCGCGTCGCGCGCCGGGCCCGGCACCTGCGCCGCCTCGGGCAGGTCCTGCAGGCGGAAGAAAACGCCCTTGCTGGTGCCGCCGCGCATGTAGGTGGCGGGGATCTTGATCTGCGGAAGGTGCGGCATCGTCAGTCGGCTTTCGTGGCGGCGAGGAAGTCTTGTGCGAAGCGCTGCAGCACCCCGCCGGCTTCGTAGATGGAGACCTCTTCGGCGGTGTCGAGGCGGCAGGTCATGGGCACGTCGAGCCGTTCGCCATTGCGGCGGTGCACGACCAGCACGAGGTCGGCGCGCGGGGTGCGCGCACCGGTCACATCGTACGTTTCGGTGCCATCCAGGCCTAGCGTGAGGCGGTTGATGCCGGGCTTGAACTCGAGCGGCAGCACGCCCATGCCGATCAGGTTGGTGCGGTGGATGCGCTCGAACCCTTCGGCCGCGATCGCTTCCACGCCGGCCAGCCGCACGCCCTTGGCGGCCCAGTCGCGCGACGAGCCCTGGCCGTAGTCGGCGCCGGCCACGATGATCAGCGGCTGCTTGCGCAGCATGTAGGTCTCGATGGCCTCCCACATGCGCATCACCTCGCCCTCGGGCTCCACGCGCGCCAGCGAACCGGCGCGCACCGTGCCGTCGGCCTTGCGCACCATCTCGTTCTTCAGCGTGGGGTTGGCAAAGGTGGCGCGCTGCGCCGTGAGGTGGTCGCCGCGGTGCGTGGCGTAGGAGTTGAAGTCTTCCTCGGGCAGGCCCATGCGCTGCAGGTACTGGCCGGCCGCGCTGTCGAGCAGGATCGCGTTCGACGGCGACAGGTGGTCGGTCGTGATGTTGTCCGGCAGGATCGCCAGCGGGCGCATGCCCCTCAGCGTGCGTTCGCCGGCGAGCGCGCCTTCCCAGTACGGCGGGCGGCGGATGTAGGTGGAGGCGGGGCGCCAGTCGTACAGCGGCGCGACCTGCTCGCCGGTGTCGGGCTGGATCGCGAACATCGGTTCGTACACCTGGCGGAAGTGCGCGGGCTTCACGCTGGCCTTGACGATGGCGTCGATTTCTTCGTCGCTGGGCCAGAGGTCCTTCAGGCGGATCTCCTGGCCGTCGACGACGGTGAGCACGTCCTTCTCGATGTCGAAGCGCACGGTGCCTGCGATGGCGTAGGCCACCACCAGCGGCGGCGAAGCCAGGAAGGCCTGCTTCGCATACGGGTGGATGCGCCCGTCGAAGTTGCGGTTGCCCGAGAGCACGGCCGTGGCATACAGGTCGCGATCGACGATCTCCTGCTGGATGGCCGGGTCGAGCGCGCCCGACATGCCGTTGCACGAGGTGCAGGCATAGGCGACCACGCCGAAGCCCAGCTGTTCGAGCTCGCGCATCAGGCCGGCATCTTCCAGGTACAGCGTGACCGCTTTCGAGCCCGGCGCCAGCGAAGTCTTGACCCACGGCTTGCGCGTGAGCCCCGCGCGGTTGGCGTTGCGCGCGAGCAGGCCCGCGGCGATCACGTTGCGCGGGTTGCTGGTGTTGGTGCAACTGGTGATGGCCGCGATGATCACGGCGCCGTCGGGCATCTGGCCGGGCACTTCGTCCCACGGCGCGGCGATGCCGCGCGCCGCGAGGTCGGCCGTGGCGACGCGCGCATGCGGGTTCGACGGGCCGGCCATGTTGCGCACGACCGTCGACAGATCGAACTGAAGTACGCGCTCGTACACGACCTCGCTCAGCGTGTCGGCCCACAGGCCTGCCTGCTTGGCATAGACCTCGACGAGGCGCACCTGCTCGTCGGCGCGGCCCGTGAGGCGCAGGTAGTCGAGCGTCTGCGTGTCGATGGCGAACATCGCGGCGGTGGCGCCGTACTCGGGCGCCATGTTGGAGATGGTCGCGCGGTCGCCCAGCGTGAGGCTGGCCGCGCCTTCGCCGTGGAACTCCAGGTACGCGCCCACCACCTTCGCCGCGCGCAGGAACTCGGTGAGCGCCAGCACGACGTCGGTGGCGGTGATGCCCGGTTGCGGCCGGCCCGCCAGGCGCACGCCGACGATGTCGGGCAGCCGCATCCACGAGGCGCGGCCCAGCATCACGTTCTCGGCCTCGAGCCCGCCCACGCCGACGGCGACCACGCCCAGCGCATCGACGTGCGGCGTGTGGCTGTCGGTGCCGACCAGCGTGTCGGGGTAGGCCACGCCGTCCTGCGCATGCACGACGGGCGACATCCGCTCCAGGTTGATCTGGTGCATGATCCCGTTCCCCGGCGGGATCACCTCCATGTTGCGGAAGGCCCGTTTCGTCCATTCGATGAAGTGAAAGCGGTCTTCGTTGCGCCGGTCCTCGATGGCGCGGTTCTTCGCGAAGGCATCGGGGTCGAAGCCGCCGCACTCCACCGCCAGCGAATGGTCGACGATGAGCTGCACCGGCACCACCGGGTTGACCTGCGAGGGGTCGCCGCCCTGTTCGGCGATGGCGTCGCGCAGGCCGGCCAGGTCGACCAGCGCGGTCTGGCCCAGGATGTCGTGGCAGACCACGCGCGCGGGAAACCACGGAAAGTCATGGTCGCGCCGGCGCTCGATGAGCTGCGTGAGGCTCTGCACGAGGATCGCCGGGTCGCAGCGGCGCACGAGGTTCTCGGCATGCACGCGCGCGGTGTAGGGCATCGGGGCCCAGGCGCCGGGACGGATCGCCTCGACGGCTGCGCGCGCATCGAAGTAGTCCAGCGCGGTGCCGGGAAGGTTCTTGCGGTAGTCGGTGTTCATGGGGGGCGCTTGTCGCTCGGCACCCGCGCGCAGGCACGGGCGCTTTTCTTCTTCTCGTGTTTTTACTTCCGATCCTGGATCGGCGCGAACTTCAGGTCTTCGGGGCCCGTGTAGTTGGCGCTCGGCCGGATGATCTTGTTGTCGATGCGCTGCTCGATGATGTGCGCCGCCCAGCCCGAGGTGCGCGCGATGACGAACAGCGGCGTGAACATGGCGGTGGGCACGCCCATCATGTGGTAGCTCACGGCGCTGAACCAGTCGAGGTTGGGGAACATCTGCTTCACGTCCCACATCACGGCCTCGAGCCGCTCGGCGATGTCGAACATCTTGGTCGAGCCGGCCTCCTGCGACAGCGTGCGCGCCACGCCCTTGATGACCACGTTGCGTGGGTCGCTCACGGTGTAGACCGGGTGGCCGAAGCCGATCACGACCTCCTTGGCGGCGACGCGGCGGCGGATGTCGGCCTCGGCCTCGTCGGGTGCGTCGTAGCGCTTCTGGATCTCGAAGGCGACCTCGTTGGCGCCGCCGTGCTTGGGGCCGCGCAGCGCGCCGATGGCGCCGGTGATGGCCGAGTACACATCGGAGCCCGTGCCCGCGACCACGCGCGCCGTGAAGGTCGAGGCGTTGAACTCGTGCTCGGCATAGAGGTTGAGCGAGGTGTGCATCGCGCGCTCCCATTGCGCGCTGGGCTTGCGCCCGTGCAGCAGGTGCAGGAAGTGCGCGCCGATGGAGTCGTCGTCGGTCTCCACCTCGATGCGCCGGCCCTGCGTGGACCAGTGGTACCAGTACAGCAGCATCGAGCCGAGCGAGGCCATCAGGCGGTCGGCGATGTCGCGCGCGCCGGGCAGGTTGTGGTCTTCCTTCTCGGGCAGCAGGCAGCCCAGCGACGAGACGCCGGTGCGCATCACGTCCATCGGGTGCGCGCTGGCGGGCAGTTGCTCCAGCGCCTCCTTCAGGCTCGCGGGCAGGCCGCGCATGGCCTTGAGCTTGGCCTTGTAGGCACGCAGCTCGGCGGCCGTGGGCAGCTTGCCGTGCACCAGCAGGTGCGCGATTTCCTCGAACTCGCAGACCTCGGCGATGTCCAGGATGTCGTAGCCGCGGTAGTGCAGGTCGTTGCCCGTGCGGCCGACGGTGCACAGGGCGGTGTTGCCGGCGGTCACGCCCGACAGGGCGACGGATTTCTTGGGCTTGAAGCCGGCGGGGGTGGCGGTGTCGTTCATGCGGGTTCCTTGTCTGTGGGCACGGTGTGCAGGTAGGCGTTGCGCAGGCGCGCGGGACGGCCGCGACCGTCGACGGCCACCATCTCGAACAGGCCTTTCAGCGAAGGGCGGGCTTCGCCATCGGGCGGCTCGGCCGCGCCGGTGACGCAGACCGTGAGCGAGCTGCGCCCGGCGCGCGTCACCCAGGCCCGCAGGCGCAGCACGTGGCCGACGGGCACGGGCGCGAGGAACTGCGCGTCGCCCAGGCTGGCCATCACCACGTCGGATTTCGCGAAGGCGCGCGCGGCGAGGAACGCGGCCTTGGACATCAGCAGCAGGGCGTTGCCGCCGAACAGCGTGCCGTAGTGGTTGGCGTGCTCGGGGAACACGATGTCGGTCAGCTCGATGGCGGCGGATCGGTTTGGCATGCTTCGCAATTTACGCAATCGAACCTCCATAATGAAGGCCTGAATTGGCGAATCATTGCGAATGAAGACGGCTGATTTTGCAAATATTGCGAATATCGCAAAGACCCACGAGGTGACCCGATGAGCAAGACCTTCATGGGCGTGCGCCTGCGCACGCTGCGCGCCGAACGCGGCCTCACGCAGGTGGCGCTGGCCCAGATGCTGGGCCTGTCGCCGAGCTACCTGAACCAGATCGAGCAGAACCAGCGCCCGCTCACCGTGGCGGTGCTGCTGCGCATCAGCAAGACGCTTGGCGTCGACGTGCAGCAGTTCTCCGAAGACGAAGAGGCGCGGCTCGTGGCCCGCATGCGCGAGGCGCTGGCGGACAACCCCGGCGGCGAGGCGGTTGCGCTGCCCGAGCTGCGCGAGGTGGCGTCGCAGATGCCGGCCGTGGCGCGCGCGCTGCTCGCCTTGCACCGCCGCCACCAGGAGGCGCAGGAGCGGCTGGAGCTCATGGCCGCCGAACTCGGCGACGGGCGCGGCGACATCTCGCGCAGCCGGCCCATGCCCTTCGAGGTGGTGCGCGATTTCTTCTTTGCCCACCAGAACCATTTCGATCCGCTCGACACCGCCGCCGAATCGCTCGCCGCCGAGGCCCGTGCGAACGGCGGACCGCTCGCCGAATGGCTCCAGCAGCGGCTTCTTTCGGCCCACGGCGTGCGCGTGGTGCCGGGCGACGAAGGGGAGGGCGCGCTCGACAGCCAGCGCCGCTACGACCCCGCCCGCCGCGTGCTGCGCCTGTCGGCGGGCCTGGAGCCGGGCCAGCAGGCCTTCCAGCTGGCCACGCAGCTCGCGCTGCTGGAGCAGGCCGCGCTCATCGAGTCGCTGGTCGTGCAGGCCGATTTCGGCGACGCCCCGGCCCACGCGCTCGCGCGCATCGGGCTGGCCAACTACTTCGCGGCCGCCGTGCTGCTGCCCTACGGTCCGTTCCTGCAGGCGGCCGAGGCGCTCCGCTACGACATCGACCTGCTCGCGCGCCAGTTCGGCGTCGGCTTCGAAACCGTGTGCCACCGCCTGAGCAGCCTGCAGCGCCCGGGCGCGTCGGGCGTGCCCTTCTTCTTCATCCGTGTGGACCGGGCCGGCAACATCTCCAAGCGGCAGTCGGCCACGCACTTCCACTTCTCGAAGACCGGCGGCACCTGCCCGCTGTGGAACGTGTACGAGGCCTTCGCGCAGCCCGGGCGCGTGCTGCCGCAGCTGGCGCGCATGCCCGACGGCCGCGCCTACCTGTGGATCGCGCGCACCGTGTCGCACGGCCAGCGCGGCTTCGGCTCACCGAGCAAGACCTTCTCGATCGGCCTGGGTTGCGACATCCGCCACGCCCCGCGCCTGGTCTACGCCAAGGGCCTGGACCTGAAGGACCCCGACGTGCCCACGCCCATCGGCATGGGCTGCAAGGTGTGCGAGCGCGTGGCCTGCCCGCAGCGGGCCTTCCCGTTCATCGGTCGGCCGCTGGATGTGAACGAGAACGAAAGCCGGTTCACGCCGTATGCGGTGGCGGGGGCGTAGGGCGGTGGTGCGTCAGTCGCCTTGCGCGGGTTGTTGTGCGCCGGACGCCTCGCTCCATCCACCCCCCAGCGCCTTGTAGATCGCCAGCCGGTTCGTCTGCTCCGTGAGCTGCAGGCCGATCAGCGTCTGCTGCGCCGCATAGTCGCTGCGTTGCGCGTCCAGCACGTCGAGGTAGTTGGCGGCGCCGCTCTTGAAGAGCGACTGCGAGAGCGCGAAGCTGCGCGCGGTGGCGGCGCGCAGCGAGCGCTGTGCGTCGAGGCGCTCGGCCAGCGTGCGGCGTTCGGCCAGGGCGTCGGCCACTTCGCGGAAGGCGGTCTGCACGGCCTTCTCGTAGGTGGCGATCTGGATCTTCTGCTGCGCCTGCGCCACCTGCAGGTTGGCGCGGTTGGCGCCGCCGTCGAAGATCGGCACGCTGATCGACGGCGCGAAGCTCCAGGCCTTGCTGCCGCTCGCGAACAGGCCCGAGAGCGTGCTGCTCGCGGTGCCGGCCGAGGCGGTGAGCGCGATGCGCGGGAAGAAGGCCGCGCGCGCCGCGCCGATGTCGGCATTGCTCGCGCGCAGCGCGTGCTCGGCGGCGCGCACGTCGGGCCGCTGCTGCAGCACGTTCGACGACAGGCCGGCCGGGGGCACGAGCAGCTGTGCCACGTCGGCGGTCGTCGCGGCGGTCGGCAGCAGTTCGGGCGGCGGCGTGGCGCCGACCAGCAGCGCGAGCGCGTTGCGGTCCTGCTCGACCTGGCTGTCGAAGGCCGCGGCGTCGGCGCGCGCGGCATCGACGGTGCTCTGCGCCTGCGCCAGCGCCAGGCCCGACTGCGCGCCGAGCGCGTGGCTGCGCTGCACCAGCTCGAAGGACTTGCGCTGGCTCTCGAGCGTGCCGCGCGCCAGCTGCAGGCGCTGCTCGTCGGCGGCCAGTTGCAGCCACGCCGTGGCGACGGAGGCCACGAGGCTGATCTGCGTGCTGCGCTGCGTCTCCTCGGTCTGGAAGTAGCCCTGCAGCGCCGATTCGCCGAGGTTGCGCACGCGCCCGAACAGGTCGAGCTCGTAGGCCGTCATGCCGAGGTTGGCGCTGTACTGCGAGGCGATGCGCGATTCGCCGCTGGTCGACAGGCTGCCCGGCGTGCGCGAGCGCGTGCCGGCCGCGCCTGCGTTGACGGTGGGGAACAGGTCGGCCCGCGCAATGCCGTACTGGGCGCGCGCACGCTCGATGTTGAGCGCCGCCACGCGCAGGTCGCGGTTGTTGGCGAGCGCGAGCTCGATCACGCCCTGCAGCTGCTTGTCGACGAAGAAGTCGCGCCAGCCGATGTCCAGCGGCGTGGCCGTGGCGACGCCGGCCGAGGGCAGGGTCGATGGCACGGGCGAGGCGGGCGTTTCGTACGCGGGCGCGAGGTTGATGCAGCCCGAGAGCACGACCGAGGCCAGGGCGGCGCAGGCCAGTGCGCGCAGGGGAAGGCGGGGCAGGAGAGTGCGCGTCATCACTGGGCTCCCTGTTCCGCGGGCAAGGCATCCGGCGGCGTTTCGGCCGGCTTGCGGCGGCCTTCCAGCCAGCCGCGGATCATCGCGAAGAACAGCGGCACGAAGAAGATGCCCAGCGCCGTGCCGACCACCATGCCGCCCAGCACCGCGGTGCCGATCGACTGGCGCCCCCCCGCGCCCGCGCCGGTGCCGATGGCCAGCGGCAGCACGCCGAAGCCGAAGGCCAGCGAGGTCATGAGGATGGGGCGCAGCCGCAGCCGCACGGCCTCCAGCGTCGCCTCGATCACGCCCTTGCCCTGCTCCTGCAGCTGCTTGGCGAACTCGACGATCAGGATCGCGTTCTTCGACGACAGCCCCACCGTGGTCAGCAGGCCGACCTGGAAGTACACGTCGTTGCTCAGGCCGCGCAGGCTGGTGAACAGCAGCGCGCCGACGATGCCCAGCGGCACCACCAGGATCACCGAGAACGGCACTGACCAGCTTTCGTACAGGGCCGCAAGGCACAGGAACACGAACAGGATCGAGATGGCGTAGAGCACCGGCGCCTGCGCGCCCGACAGGCGCTCCTGGAACGAGGCGCCGGTCCATTCGTAGCCGATGCCGGCGGGCATCTGCTTCATGACTTCGTCGACGGCGGCCATGGCGTCGCCCGAGCTCACGCCCGGTGCGGCATCGCCGACGAACTCGTAGCTGGGGCTGCCGTTGTAGCGCTGCAGCTGCGGCGAGCCATACGTCCAGCGCGAGCTGGAGAACGCCGGGAACGGCACCATCTGGCCCAGGCTGTTGCGCACGCTCCAGCGGTCGATGTCGGTGGGCAGCATGCGAAAGGCCGTGTC
The DNA here is from genome assembly GCF_059419205.1 of Variovorax sp. GW821-FHT06D12. NCBI lineage: Bacteria > Pseudomonadati > Pseudomonadota > Betaproteobacteria > Burkholderiales > Comamonadaceae > Variovorax > Variovorax sp. GW821-FHT06D12. The sequence continues at coordinate 304,490 of NZ_JBWKRI010000003.1, forward strand.
GCCCTGCATGTACACGCGCTTGACGCGACCGTTGTCCAGGAAGTCGTTGATGTAGGTGCCGCCCATGGCGCTCGACAAGGTGCTGTCGATGTCGGACGTGGCCAGGCTGGCCGCGCCGGCGCGCGCGTCGTCGATGTCCACCGCGAACTGCGGCGTGTCGTCCAGGTTGTTGCTGCGCACGTTCGCCACCTCGGGGCGCTTGGAGAGCAGGTCGATGAGCTGGTCGCGCGCCTTCACCAGCGCGTCGTGGCCCAGCCCGTTGATGTCCTTCAGGTGGAAGTTGAAGCCCGCGTTGGCGCCGAGGCCGCGCACTGCCGGCGGCAGCAGCACGAAGATGCGCGCGTCGCGGATGGTCGAAAGTTCCTTGTTGGCGCGCCGCGCGAGTTCGGCGGCCGACTGGCCGGCGCCTTCGCGCTCGGCCCAGTCCTTCAGCTTCACGAAGGCGCGCGCCGAGCTCTGGTCGCCGTTCTGCCCGGTGATGACGTTCACGCTCACCACCTCGGGCTGCTTGGTGAAGTAGTCCTGCATCTGCGTGACCACCGGCTGCAGCCGCGCGTCGGACGCGCCCGGCGGCAGCGTCACCTGCACCTGCAGGAAGGCCTGGTCTTCATCGGGCAGGAAGGAGGTGGGCAGGCGCATGAACAGCAGCGCCATCACGGCGGCGATCAACAGGTACACCACCAGGCTGCGCTTGCCGCGCCGCACGATGCCGCCGACGATGCCCTGGTAGCGGTCGGCGCCTTGGTCGAAGCGGCGGTTGAAGCCCGCGAAGAAGCGGTCGACCGCGCCCAGCACGCCCTTGCGCGGGGCTGCGTGGCCGCCCTTGGCGACCGGCTTGAGCAGCGTGGCGCACAGCGCCGGCGTGAGCGTGAGTGCCACGAACACCGACAGCGCCATGGCCGAGACGATGGTGATCGAGAACTGGCGGTAGATCACGCCGGTCGAGCCGCCGAAGAAGGCCATGGGGATGAACACGGCCGACAGCACCAGCGCGATGCCCACGAGCGCGGGCGTGATCTCGGCCATCGACTTGCGCGTGGCCTCCTTGGGCGACAGGCCCTCTTCGTGCATCACGCGCTCGACGTTCTCCACCACCACGATGGCGTCGTCCACCAAGAGGCCGATGGCCAGCACCATGCCGAACATGGTGAGCGTGTTGATCGAGTAGCCCGCCACGGAGAGCACGCCGAAGGTGCCCAGCAGCACCACCGGCACGGCAATGGCCGGGATCAGCGTGGCGCGGAAGTTCTGCAAAAAGATGTACATCACCAGCACGACCAGCACCATGGCCTCGGCCAGCGCCTTCACCACCTCGTCGATCGACGCGCTCACGAAGGGCGTGGTGTCGTAGCTCACGAAGGTCTGCATCTGGTTGGGAAAGAGCGGCTGCAGTTCGGCCACCTTGGCCTTCACGGCCTCGGCCACCTGCACCGCGTTGGCGCCGTCGGCCAGCACGATGCCCATGCCGGCGCCCGGGCGTCCGCCCAGCACCGAGCGCACCGTGAGGTTCTCGGCGCCCAGCTCGACACGCGCCACGTCGCGCAGGCGCACCACGGCGCCGTCGGGCGTGGCGCGCAGCACCACGTTCTCGAACTCCTCGACCGTCTTCAGCTTGCTGCGCGCCGTGATGGTGGCGTTGAGCTGCTGCTGCGCACCGGCCGGCAGCGCGCCGAGCTGGCCGGCCGAGACCTGCGCGTTCTGCGCGGTGATGGCGTTGCCCACGTCGGAGGGCATGAGCGCGTACTTGCGCAGCTTGTCGGGGTCCAGCCACAGGCGCATGGCGTAGCCGGTGCCCAGCGTCTGCACCTCGCCCACGCCGTCGACGCGGCTGATGACGTCGACCAGGTTGCTGCTGATGTAGTCGCCCACGTCCACCGCCGAGGCGCTGCCGTCGCCGGAGAACATCGAGACGATCAGCAGGAAGTCGTTGCCGCCCTTGGTGACGGTGACGCCGCGGCTTTGCACCTGCTGCGGCAGGCGCGACATGGCCTGCTGCAGCTTGTTCTGCACCTGCATCTGGGCCACGTCGATGTTGGTGCCCGCGTTGAAGGTGAGCGACAGGCGCGCCACGCCCGACGAGTTGCTGGTCGACTGCATGTACAGCAGGTTGTCCAGCCCCTTCATCTGCTGCTCGATGACCTGGGTGACGGAGTCTTCGACCGTCTTGGCCGAGGCGCCGGTGTAGGTGGCGTTGATGGACACGCGCGGCGGCGCGATGTCGGGGTACTGCTCCAGCGGCAGCGTGCGGATGGCCATCAGGCCGGCGAGCATGACGACGATGGAAAGCACCCACGCGAAGATGGGGCGGTCGATGAAGAACTGGGCCATGGCGGGGCCTCAGCGCGCGAGGGTGGCGGAGGTGGCGTCGGGCGTGGCGCTCGCGACGGCAGCGCCGGCCGGCCTGGCGCCCAGGTCGACCGTGCGCACCTTGTCGCCCACCTTCACGCGCTGCGAGCCTTCCATGAGCACGCGGTCGCCCGCGGCCAGGCCGTCGATCACCTGCCAGCGCGTGCCGATGGCACGGCCGATGCGGATGGGCCGCTTCTGGACCTTGTCCTCGGCATCGATCACCAGCGTGGAGGCGCTGCCGTCGGGCGCGCGCGTGACGGCCTGCTGCGGCACCAGCAGCGCGGCGTCGTTCACGCCTTCCTGCAGCACGGCGCGCACGTACATGCCGGGCATCAACAGCTTGTCGGGGTTGGGCACCACGGCGCGCAGCGTGACGCTGCCGGTGCCGGCATCGACCGTCACGCCGCTGAAGGTGAGGCGCCCGGCGTGCGGGTAGGGGCTGCCGTCTTCCAGCAGCAGCTGGATGCGCGCCTCGGCCTCGCTGGCGCGCTGCAGCCGGCCGCTGGCCAGCTCGCGCTTGAGGCGCAGCAGCTCGCTGCTGGACTGCGTGACGTGCACGTGGATCGGGTCGAGCTGCTGCACGGTGGTCATGGCCGCCGCCTGGTTGGCTGTGACCAGCGCGCCCGGCGTGACGGTGGACAGCTCGGCCCAGCCGGTGATCGGCGAGGTGATGCGCGTGTAGCCCAGCTGGATGCGCGCAGTCTGCTCGGCGGCGCGCGCCACGCCGAGGTCGGCCTCGGCCTGCTGCTCGGCGGCCTGGGTCTCGTCGAACACCTGGCGGCTGATGGCGTCGATCTTCACCAGCTCGGCATTGCGCTTGGCCACGGTGCGGGCCGTGGCCAGGGCCGACTCGGCCTTGCGCACGCTGGCCTGCGCGCTGGCGTGGGCGGCCTGCAGCGAGGCCGGGTCGAGCTGGTAGAGCACCTGGCCGGCCTTGACCTGCGAGCCTTCGGTGAAGAGCCGCTCCTTGAGGATGCCGCCGACCTGCGGGCGGATCTCGGCGATCACCGGGGCCGCGGTGCGACCGGGCAGCTCGGTGCTCAGGGCCAGCACCTCGGACTTGAGCGTGACGATGCCGACTTCTTTTGCCGGGGCGTTGGCCGCCTTGGCTGCGCCGGGGGCCTCCACATTGGTGCGCGAGCACCCCGCGAGGGCGGCGGCGATGCACAGGGCCGTGAGGAGCGGGGCGGAGCGGGAGGCAAAGTGGACGGGCATGGACAGGCAGAAGTAACGAAAGCCAAAGATGGAGCGGGCTCGCGCCGTCGAGTTCAATGCCGCGGCGCGGGGGCGGCGAACTTTACAGAGCGGAAACCGTGCCATGTCCGGAGGGGACTGGCGGGTGGCGTCGAGTGTGCGGCCCCACAGTTAAGCGGGTGTGAAGCGGGACATTGCCCGCATGAAAAACCCGCCTGAAGCGCTCTCTATGGCTTCTTCTTCGCCTGCGCGACCAGGAAATCGACCAGCAGCTGCAGCGGGCCGACCTCGTTGTCGGTGCGGTAGAGGATGCCCAGCGGCGCGATGGGCGCGTTCATGCGCAGCGGCAGCTCGGCCACGGCCGCGCGGTCGAGCTGGTCGAGCACCGTGCGCGGCACCGGCACCACCACGTCGGGCTGCGAGAGCAGGGCGCGCACCAGCTGCGGCGTGAGCACCTGGATGGCATGCGGGCGCGGCACGATCCGCTCGGCGGCCCAGGCGGCCTCCATCACCTGGCGCACCGCGAAGTGCGCGGGCGGCAGCACCCAGCGCGAATCGGCGAGGTCGCGCAGCCGCAGGCGCTTGCGCTGCACGGCCGGGTGGCCGATGCCGGCGATGACCACCACCTCGTCGCTGCGCAGCGGCACGAAGCGGTGAGCGTCGGGCACGCGCGCCGGCTGGCGCAGCAGCACGGCGTCGAAGGCGCCCGCGCGCAGGCCGATCGTGAGCCGCTCGATGTTGCCTTCCTCGATGAACAGGCGCAGCTTGGGGTGTTGGGCATGCAGCAGGTTCAGCGCGGGCTGCAGCACGCTGGCGATGGCCGCCTCGATGGCGCCGATGCGCAGCGCGCGCGTCTCCTGCGCGGCCAGCGCCGCGAGGCCGTCGCTGGCCACCTGCATGGCGTCGATCACCATGCGCGCGTGCAGCGCCAGCAGGCGCCCGGCCTCGGTGATGCGCATGCCGCGCGCATGGCGCTCGAACAGCGGCGTGTCGAGCAGGCCCTCGACCTCCTGCAGCATCTGCGTGGCCGCCGGCTGGCTGATGTGGATCGCCTCGGCCGCGCGGCGCAGGTGCGAGTGCGCGGCCAGCGCGTCGATGAGCTTCAGGTGGCGCAGGCGCAGGCGCGCGAGCAGCCGCTCGTGCAGCACGGAGGAGGGTGTAGGCGTGTCGGCAGCCATCGATAGGCAATCATTATCAGTCGATGCAAAAGCGATTAGACGCCAATCGGCGGCCTTCCTACGCTCACGGGGTCGGGCGGCAGACAAGGGCGCATCGGCTGCCGGCCCGACGGGGCCGTGCGGACGAAGGGCTCCCGCCCGACGGGTCCTTCCCTTTCTTGCTTTTCTCACAACACATCACCATGTCCCACCGATTCCGTCCGGCCACGCGCCTGTGCCTGCCCATCGTCCTTGCCGTCTCGTCCCTGTGCGCTTCGGCGCAGGAGGCGCCTGCTGCGGCCACGCCGCCCGCACCGGCCGCCGCCGTGCCGCTGTACCCGCTGATCGCCGAGCGTTCCAAGGCCATCGAGCAGAAGGTGATCGACTGGCGCCGTGACATCCACCAGCACCCCGAGCTGGGCAACCAGGAAAAGCGCACCGCCGCGCTGGTCGCGGCCCACCTGAAGGCGCTGGGCTACGAGGTGCGCGAGGGCGTGGCCGTCACCGGCGTGGTCGCCACGCTGCGCGGCGGCAAGCCCGGCCCGGTGGTGGCGCTGCGCGCCGACATGGACGCGCTGCCCGTGAAGGAACAGGTCGACGTGCCCTTCGCCTCCAAGGCGCGTGCCCAGTGGGGCTTCGCCACGGTCGACGTGATGCATGCCTGCGGGCACGACGGCCACGTGGCGATCCTCATGGGCGTGGCCGAGGTGCTGGCCTCGATGAAGGCGCAGCTGCCCGGCACCGTGAAGCTGATCTTCCAGCCGGCCGAAGAAAAACTGCCCAATGCCGAGATCGGCGGCGCGCGCCGCATGCTGGCCGAAGGCGCCTTCGACGCGCCCAAGCCCGACGCGGTGTTCGGCCTGCACCTGGTCTCGGCCCTGAACACCGGGCAGATCGGCTACAAGAGCGGCCCCATCACCGCGAGCTCGGACACCTTCAAGGTCAGCGTGAAGGGCCGCCAGACGCACGGCTCGCAGCCCTGGAGCGGGGTCGACCCGATCGTGCTGGGCTCGCAGATCGTGCTGGGCTTCCAGACCATCGCGAGCCGCCAGGTCAACGTGACCAAGGAGCCCTCAGTGTTGAGCGTGGGCACCTTCAACGCAGGCACGCGCTACAACATCATTCCCGACTCGGTGGAGATGAGCGGCACGCTGCGCACCTACGACGACGAGATGCGCCAGTTCATCATCAAGCGCATGGGCGAGACCGCCTCGCACATCGCGCAAAGCGGCGGCGGCACGGCCGAGGTCCGCGTCGAGGCCGACGGCTACGCCCCCACCGTGAACGACCCGGCCCTGACCGCGAAGATGGTGCCCAGCCTGCAGCGCGTGCCCGGTGCGACGCCGATCGTGATCCCGAAGGGCACGGGCGGCGAAGACTTCTCGTTCTTCGCGCAGAAGGCGCCCGGCCTGTTCGTGATGATCGGCGCCACGCCGCCCGGCCGCGACGCGAACAAGGCCGAGCCCAACCACTCGCCGCGCTTCTTCGTCGACGAGGCCAGCCTGCTGATCGGCGTGCGCACGTTGTCGCAGCTGACGGTGGACTACATGGCGGGCGCGCAGCGCTGACCTGCGCGAATCGGCTGCTCCAGCGCATCCGAAAGCGGAAACAGGTGCTGCGCGATGAAGTCCACGAACACACGGATCCTGGGCGACAGCTGCCGGCTCGACGGCCACAGCACGTGAAAGATCATGTGTTCGCGGTTGTGGTCGTCCAGCACCGTGACCAGGCGGCCCTGTTCCAATTGCTGGCGCACGGCGATCTCCGGCACGCAGGCAATGCCCAGCCCCTGCTCGGCAAAGCAGACCTGCGGATCGAGCGTGTTGGTCACCATGCTGGCCGGCAGGTCGACAGGGGGCGAGCCGGCCGCGAGGCCCAACGGCCACACGTCCAGCTTGCCGGTGCTGGGAAAGCGATAGAGCAGGCAGGCGTGGCTTGCCAGGTCTTGCGGTTCGCGCGGCACGCCGGCCCGGCGAAAGTAGGCCGGCGCACCGACGATCACCTTGCGGCACGAGCCGATGCGGCGCGCCATCAACCGTGAATCGCTGGGCTCGCCGGTGCGGATGACCGCGTCGAAGCCTTCCTCGATGACGTCCACCAGCCGGTCGGCGTAGTCGATGTCCAGTTCGATGTCGGGGTAGAGCCGCTTGAATGCCGCCAGCTTGGGCATGAACAGCGTGCCCACCGACGGCAGGCTGATGCGCAGCTTGCCGCGCGGCGCGCTCTGTGTCTGCAGCAGCTCCGCTTCGGCCGATTCCACCTCGCAGAGGATGCGCCGGCAGCGCTCCAGGAACAGCGCGCCTTCCGGCGTCAGGTGGACGGTGCGCGTGGAGCGATGGAACAGCCGCACGCCCAGCCGTTCTTCGAGCCGCACGATGGCCTTGCTGACGGCCGAGGCCGAGATGCCCAACTGCTGCCCCGCGGCCGTGAAGCTGCGCGTTTCGCCGGCGCGAACGAAGACGTTCAGCGAACCCAGGTTTTCCATGGAGCGACTTTGATTGATGACTGGAGAGTCATATGTATTTGAAACTTTAGCCCATTTTTCATTGATGCATTCCCGCCCACACTGCGGTGAACGCCAGCGCGGGCCACCCGGCCAACGCGGGCACAGACGATGGAAAACAACTGAATGACCACCACAACCGCCACCGGGGGCGAGCGCACTGAACGACTGCCCGTGGCCGCCTTGCTGGCCCTGTCGATGACCGGCTTCCTGGCACTGCTGACGGAAACGATGCCGGCCGGCATGCTCTTGCGCATCAGCCAGGACCTGGGCGTGTCGGAAGCGCTCGCGGGCCAGTTCGTGACCCTCTATGCCATCGGCTCGCTGGTTGCGGCCATTCCGCTGACGGCGGCGACGCTGGGCTGGCGGCGCCGACCGTTGCTGATCGCGGCGCTGGTCGCCGTGCTGGCCTTCAACACGCTCACGGCGCTGACGTCGAGCTATGCAGTCGCGCTGGTTGCGCGTTTCATGGCCGGCATGGCGGGCGGCTTGATCTGGGGGATGCTGGCGGGCTATGCGCGGCGCATGGTGCCCGAGCACCTCAAGGGGCGCGCGCTGGCAGTGGCCGGGCTGGGGGCACCGCTGGCGTTGTCGCTGGGCGTGCCGCTGGGGACGTTGATGGGCGCCACGCTGGGCTGGCGCACCGCGTTCGGCGGCATGTCGCTGCTCACGCTGGTGGTGATGGCCTGGGTCTTCCTGCAGGTGCCCGACTATCCGGGGCAGACGGCCGAAAAGCGCGCGCCGGTGCGCCGGATCTTCGTCACGCCCGGCGTGCGACCGGTGCTGGCCGTGCTTGCGCTGTGGGTGCTGGCGCACAGCATTCTCTACACCTACGTGATGCCGTTCCTGGCGCCGGCCGGCCTGTCCGATCGGGTCGATGCGGTGCTGCTGGTCTTCGGCGTGGCATCGCTGGCCGGCATCTGGATCAGCGGGCTGCTCATCGACCGCATGCTGCGCTCGCTGGTGCTGCTCGCCCTCGCGGGCTTTGCGCTGGCGTCGCTGGCCCTGGGCGTCGCCGGCACGCAGCCGGTGGTGGTCTATGTCGCGGTGGCCGCGTGGGGGCTGACCTTCGGCGGCTCCGGGGCCTTGCTGCAGACCGCGTCGGCCGAAGCAGCCGGCCCCGGCGCGGACGTGGCGCAATCCATCCTCGTCACGGTGTGGAACATCGCCATCGCGGGCGGCGGCATCGTCGGTGGCGTGCTGCTGGAGACATCGGGCGTCGGCGCTTTTCCATGGGCACTGCTGGTGCTGCTGCTTCCCGGCCTTCTGATTGCCTGGGCATCGCGTGCGCACGGGTTTCCCACGAAGCCGCACCGGTCGTCCAACTGATTCCGAAGGGCGCGGAGCATTTCGCGCGCACGGGTGGGGCCCGCGAGAAAAGCGGGGGGCTCGCTCAGAGCCAGTTGCCGCCCTGCGGCATCTGGATCTGCTCGGCCGGGTCGCCACCCGTCACGAACGAGCCGATGACGATGCTCAGCAGCGAGACGAAGATGCTCGCGAACAGCGCGGTCCAGAAGCCCGACACCTTGAAGCCCTTCACCAGCGCCGCCACCAGCAGGATCATCAGCGCGTTGATGACCAGCAGGAACAGGCCGAAGGTCAGCAGCGTCAGCGGCAGGGTCAGGAAGATCAGCAGCGGCTTGACGATGGCGTTGGCCAGCCCGAGCAGCAGCGCCGACACGATCAGCGCCGAGGTGCTGTCGAACTTGAGTCCCTTGAAGAGATGGCTGGCGACCCACAGCGAGATGCCGGTGATGGCCCAGTGGACGAGGAAAGGGGTGATGTTGTTCAGCATGGCGTGCGGTGTGTGTCGGCAGCCCGCATGGTAAACGGGGCGTCGCGGCGGACCGCTGCGCGGGGCGGGCGGATTTTCTGCGGTTACTTCCCGAAACCATGGCCGACAGGCCGTTAAGATCGCGAACTTCCGGCGTCTGCGCAGGCGCCTGTCTCCATCTTTCTCTGGTTTGGCCGAATCCACCACGGTCATGCATCCATGGCGAATGCGTCGATCGCAAGCGTGACACCCGCTCCGGCGTCGGCCGACGAGGCCGAGTCGTGGGTGCGCGGAGAACTCATCCGCAGCCTGATGCGCTCGGCGCGCGGCTCCTACCTCGTCTCGGCGGCGCTCATGCCCGCCATGGTCGGCCTGAGCTGGGGCCACGTGCCCCGCTGGGAGCTGCTGACCTGGCTGGCCGCCGGCATCATCGCCACCGCCTGCCGGGCCTGGGGCGCGCGCGTGTACGCCGTGCGCTATGCCGGGCGTAGCGCGGTCGCGCAGCAGCAGTTCACCGACCGCTACGGCTTCGTGTGGAGCACCAGCGCGGTGGTCTGGGGCTGCTCGGTGCTGCTGTTCTTCGAGCGCACGCCGCAGGTCAACCAGTTCATGAGCTGGCTCATCGTGGCCGGCGTGGGCACCTTCCCGCTCAACGGGCTGGCGCTGCACCCGCCGCTGCTCAAGCGCTACGTCAACACGCTGTTCATCACCATGCTGGGCGCGGTGCTGGTGCGCCTCGTGGCCGTCACCATGCAGCACCCGCATTTCCAGTACGGCTACCTCATGCCGCTGCTGCCGGCGCTGCACTGGTTCCTGCTGCTGCGCGCCGGCCGCAACATCCATGAGACCGCGCGCAACAGCCTGGAGCTGCTGTTCCACAACCACATCCTGATCAAGTCGCTCACGCAGCAGCGGCAGGCGGCGGTGTCGGCCGTGGCCATGAAGAACCGCTTCCTGGCCAGCGCCGCGCACGACATGCGCCAGCCCGTGCTGGCGCTGTCGCTGTACGCCGACTGGCTGCGCAACGAGCCCGAGCTGGTGCTCGAACTGGCCCCGAAGATCGTGCGCGCCACCCATGCGGTGAACGCGCTGTTCGACTCCATGTTCGACCTGGCGCGCATCGACGCGGGCCAGGTGCGCCTGCACATCGAGCGCGTCGACGTGGCCGAGCTGCTGCACGACCTGGAGCTGCAGTACCGCCCCGTGGCTGAGAGCCGGGGGCTGGACTTCCGGGTGCACGTGACCGAGGGCTCGTTCCTCACCGACCCGATCCGCGTGCGCCGCATGATCGGCAACCTGCTCGCCAACGCCATCAAGTACACGACCGAAGGCGGCGTGCTGCTGGCTGCGCGCCAGACCCGCGAGGGCATGCGCGTGGAGGTGTGGGACACCGGCATCGGCATCGCGCCCGAGCACCTGCGCGACGTGTTCCTGGAGTTCTACAAGGTCGCCGACCATGCCGGCACCTCCGACGGCTTCGGCCTCGGCCTGGCCATCGTGGCGCGGCTGTCGCACGTGCTGGGCCACCCGGTCAGCGTGCGCTCGCGCCTGGGCAGCGGCAGCGTGTTCCGCGTGGCGCTGCACGACGCCGACGAGGCGGTGGCGCAGGCGCGGGTGAGTGCGTCGGGCGGCTGAGCACGAGAGCGACGCGCCCATAAAAAAAACCGCGCTGTTGCGCGGTTTTTTCCTTCCAGTAACACCGAGGAACCGGCTCTGCCGGGCCTCAGGTGTTGCCCCCTGCAAGGGGGAGGGAGAAGCGACACGAAGTGCGCGAAGCCTGGGGGTTAGCCAGAGAGCAATCCATTCGTCCGTGCATAGTGCAAGGCCTGCGTACGGCTCTTCACGCCCAGACGGCGGAACAGGCGCCACAGATGCACCTTCACCGTGTGTTCGCTGATCTCCAGGTCGGTCGCGATGTCGCGGTTGCTCATGCCCTTGTCGAGCATGGCGATCAGCTGGGTCTGGCGCTTGGAGAGCTTGCCGCTGTTGGCGGCCGGCATCTCCTCGGTGTCGTCTTCCGATCCGGCCATCAGCAGGCCGCGCAGGGCGGCTGCCAGCTCGTTGGAGCTGGCCGACTTCTCGATGTAGGTATCAGCGCCAGCCTCGATGCAGGCGTCTTCCATGTCGGCGGCCGGGGCTGCCGAGTACACGGCGATCGGCACGTTCGGGTAGACCTGCTTGACCGCGATCACGCCCGAGACGCCATTGGTGTCCGGCAGCTTCAGGTCCAGGCAGAAAAGAGTGGGCGCGCCACGCTGCTGGACCGAACTGGCGAGCTTGTCGAGCCGCTCGAGCTCGACGATGTTCTCGGCGGGGCGCAGGCGACGCAGGACCATCACGATCGCGTCGCGCATCAGGGGGTGGTCGTCGATGACATAAATGCTCATGTTTTCTTCCTTTGTGATCGCACCGTCTTCTCTCTTGTCACACCCGCCGGCGGATGGCCCGCGGGTTGTTGCCGGATCAATGTCCCTGGGTGGTGGACGTTGCCTCCGCCAGTGCCTCCAGCGCCTCGGTGGCGGCGCGAGCCTGTTGCGCGTCGACCGGTTCGAGCTGCGCGGCCAATGCCGTGAGCGCCGCGCCGCGTTGCGCCTGCAAGTCGGCGATGGTACGGCCGGCTTCCTGCGGTGACGCGAATCCACGGCTTTGCAAAAGGGTTTCGCCGCGCGCATCGAGCAGCTTGAAATAGAACAGGCCGTCGGCCTTCTCGCGGTATTGCTTGAAGCTGGGCTTTGCCACCTTGGCGGCCTTGGTACCGGCGCCGTCGCGGCCCGCCGCGAGGTTGCGCAGGCCGACCGCATGGCGCAGCGAGGTCATGAGGGGGCGCGACAGCTTGCGCGCCTTCTCGGCGCCCAGCAGCAGGATGCGCTCGATCTCGGCCGGGTCGTTCATGAGCGCCTCGTAGCGCGCGCGCAGCGGCGCCACTTCGCGGTCGATGCGCTCGAACAGCACCTGCTTGGCGTCGCCCCAGGCGATGCCGTCGGCATACGCCTTGCGCAGCGCTTCGGTTTCCTCGGCGCTGGCGAAGGCCTGGTAGATCTGGAACAGGGCCGAGCCCTCGGTGTCCTTGGGCTCGCCGGGCGCGCGCGAGTCGGTGACGATGCTGGCGATCTGCTTTTGCAGCTGCGCGCGCGGCGCGAACAGCGGGATCGTGTTGTTGTAGCTCTTGCTCATCTTGCGGCCGTCGAGGCCGGGCAAGGTGGCGACCGCATCGTCGATCTCGGCGTCGGGCAGCGTGAAGTGCTCGCCGTACTGGTGGTTGAAGCGCTGCGCCATGTCGCGCGCCATCTCGATGTGCTGCACCTGGTCGCGTCCCACGGGCACCTTGTGGGCGTTGAACATCAGGATGTCGGCGCCCATCAGCACGGGGTACATGAACAGGCCCGCCGTCACGTCGGCGTCGGGCTCTTCGCCCTTGGCGACGTTCTTGTCGAGCTGGGCCTTGTAGGCATGCGCGCGGTTGAGCACGCCCTTGCCGGTGACGCAGGTCAGGAACCAGGTGAGCTCGGTGATCTCGGCGATGTCCGACTGGCGATAGAAAGTGACGCGTTCGGGGTCGAGGCCGCAGGCCAGCCAGCTGGCCGCAATTTCGAGCGTGGAGCGCTGGATGAGCGCGGGCTCCTGCACCTTGATGAGTGCGTGGTAGTCGGCCAGGAAGAAGTAGCTCTCGACGCCGGCCGCGACGCTCTGGCGCACCGAGTGGCGGATGGAGCCGACGTAGTTGCCGAGGTGGGGCGTGCCCGACGGCGTGATGCCGGTCAGGACGCGCAGGGGAGCTGGAGAAGACGAAGCCATGTGACGGAAGGAGAAACTTAGAGCAGCATTGCCTTGAGCGGCGTGATGAGCAGGTTGACCACGAAGTAGCCGGCATCCATCAGCGGGCGCAGCCAGTAGTTGCTGACGATGCCGGCGAGCACCAGCGCCATCACGATGAAGAAACCGTAGGGCTCGATGCGCGCCAGGAAATTCTGCGCCGGGCCGCTGGGCAGCAGGCCGGCCAGCACGCGGCCGCCGTCGAGCGGGGGCAGCGGGAACAGGTTGAAGGCCCACATCACGAGGTTGACCAGCACGCCGCCCTGGCACATCTTGATGAAAAAGGTTTCACTGACGCCGGCCGCGACGATCACGATGAGCAGCACGGCCCACAGGATGGCCTGGATGAAGTTGGAGGCTGGGCCCGCGAGCGCGACCCACACCATGTCGCGCTTGGGATGGCGCAGGCGGTTGAAGTTGACCGGCACCGGCTTGGCATAGCCGAACAGGAAGGCGCCCGAGGTCGCGAAGTACAGCATCAGCGGCATCAGGATGGTCCCGATGGGGTCGATGTGCTTCATGGGGTTGAGCGTCACGCGGCCCATCATGGCGGCAGTGTTGTCCCCGAAGTGGCGCGCCACGTAGCCATGCGCCGCTTCGTGCACGGTGATCGCGAAGATCACCGGCAGTGCGTAAATCAGGACCGTCTGTATCAGATTGGAAATATCCACTGCGCGATTGTGTCAGAGAGGAATGGGGCGGCCGAGCCGTTCGTCAGAGGCCAAGCACCGCGAGCGCACCCCGGCCCTGGCGCACCACGACCGGGTCGTCGCCCGTGCCCATGGGCGTGAGGTCGACCACGGTGGTCGGCTGCGACGGGCAGGCGCCGGCGTCGATGACGGCGCCGATCTGCTTCTCGAAGCGCTCGCGGATTTCCTGCGCGTCGTTCAGCGCCTCGGTTTCGCCGGGGGCGATGAGGGTGGTGGCCAGGAGCGGCGCGCCGTGCAGCTCCAGCAGCTCCAGCAGCACCTTGTGGTCGGGCACGCGCAGGCCGATGGTCTTGCGCTGCGGATGGCTCACGCGGCGCGGCACTTCCTTGGTGGCTTCGAGCAGGAAGGTGTAGGGCCCGGGCGTGGCGGCCTTGAGCAGGCGGTACTGCTTGTTGTCGACGCGCGCGTAGTTGGCCAGCTCGCTCAGGTCGCGGCACAGCAGCGTGAGGTGGTGCTTGTCGTCGACCTGGCGGATGCGGCGCAGCTGGTCGACCGCGTCCTTGTCGTCCAGGTGGCAGGCCAGCGCGTAGCTGGAGTCGGTGGGCACCGCCACGACCTCGCCGCGCGCGAGCAGCGCCACGGCCTGCTTCAGCAGGCGCTGCTGGGGGTTTTCGGGGTGGACTTCGAAGTACTGGGCCATGGTGAATTGCTCCTGATCAGGATTCCGCCGGTTCGATCGGCACGCGCCGCTCGCGCACGGTGAGCCACGCGCCGGCGGCGCCGCACACGGCGATCATCGCCATGCCGATCAGCGAGAAGCGGTCGGGCACGTGAGAAAAGATGAGCCAGCCGCCCAGCATCGCGAAGGCGATCTGCGCGTACAGGTACGGGGTGAGGGTGGACGCCGGCGCGCGCTGGTAGGCCAGGATCAGCATGAAGTGTCCCACCGTGCCCATGAAACCCATGAGGCACAGCAGCGCCCACCATTCCCACGAGGGCAGGGCGGTCCAGGCGAAGGGCACGGCCACCGAGGCCAGCAGCGTGCCGACCCAGCCTGTGTAGAAGTGCATGGTCAGCGGGTTCTCGGTCTGCGCGAGCTTGCTCGTGAGCACCTGGAACCAGGCGTTGGTCAGCACCAGTCCCAGCGGCAGCAGCACGGCCCAGCTGAAGCTGCCGCCGCCCGGTCGCAGGATGACCAGCGTGCCGATGAAGCCGCCGGCCACCAGCGTCCAGCGCAGCGGCGACACCTGCTCCTTGAGCGTGGTGGCCGCCAGCAGCGTGATCACCAGCGGCGCGATCAGCACGATCGACGTGAACTCGGCCAGCGGCATGTAGCGCAGGCTCAGGAAGGCAAAGAGGCTCGAGCCCAGCAGCAGCGCCCCGCGCAGCGCCTGGTAGCGCGGGTGCTGCGTGCGCAGCAGGGCCGTGCCGCGCAGCGGCAGCAGCACCAGCGTGGTGGCCACGGCCTGGAAGGCATAGCGGAACCACACGCCCATGAGGATCGGCACGGCCAGGGTCGAGTACTTGGTGGCGGTGTCGAGCGTGGCGAAGCAGGCCACCGCCAGGATGACCAGCCCGATGCCCGCGAGGATGCGTTCGGATTCGGTGCGGCGGCGGGTTTGCGCTGCGGCGCGTGCCTGGGCCAGCGCGGCGGTGGCCGCGCTGTCGATGCCGGGCCCGGGGCTCTGGCTCACTGCTGGATGCGGTGGCCGAGCAGTTCCCACACCGGCGTGAGGCTGCCGGGCAACGGTGGCAGCTTGCCGAGATCGCAGTGGCTCTCGTCGGGGCTGTGGAAATCGCTGCCGCGCGAGGCGGCGAAATCGAACTCGAGCGCCTTGTCGGCGTACTCGACGAACTCGGCCGGCGTGTGGCTGCCCGTGACGACCTCGATCGCCTGGCCGCCGTGCGCCTTGAATTCGAGGAACAGCGCGTACTCCTCGTTGGCCGTGAACTTGTAGCGGCCCGGGTGCGCGATCACGGCCATGCCCTTGGCGGCGGTGATCCAGTGCACGGCGTCCTTCAGCGAAGCCCAGCGGTGCGGCACGTAGCCCGGCTTGCCTTCGGTGAGGAACTTGCGGAACACCTCGGGGGTGTCGCGGCAGTGGCCCTGCTCGACCAGGAAGCGCGCGAAGTGCGTGCGCGAAATGAGTTCGGGGTTGCCGACGAACTTGAGCGCGCCTTCGTAGGCGCCGTGGATGCCGACCTTGGCCAGCCCCTCGGACATTTCCTGCGCGCGCTTGCCGCGACCACCGCGCGTGTCGTACAGGCCCTGCGACATGGCGGCGTCGTCGGGGTCGAAGCCCAGGCCGACGATGTGCACGGTTTCGTTCGCGAAGGTCACCGAGATCTCGGTGCCCGTGAGGTAGCGCATGCCGTTTTCGCGCGCAGCCGCGGCGGCGCGGTGCTGGCCGCCGACCTCGTCGTGATCGGTCAGGGCCCAGAGTTCCACCCCGTTGGCCGCCGCGCGGGCGGCCAGCTCTTCGGGCGTCAATGTGCCGTCGGAGACCACGGAGTGGCAGTGAAGATCGGCATTGAGAGTAGAAGACACCGGCCGATTCTAGGCGCTCTCGCCCGCCGACACCGGCGTGTGGATGCTTCGCTGTGCTACTAGATAAATAGCATTAACCTCATCGCCCAAGCGGCTTGGCGCGTGCCGTCCTGTGGCCGCTCAGGCGCGCAGGTCGTGCCTGACGAGGTCGGCGGCGCGCTCGGCGATCATGATGATCGGCGCGTTCGTGTTGCCCGACACCAGCCGCGGCATCACCGAGCCGTCCACCACGCGCAGCCCTTGCAGGCCATGGACCCGCAGGCGGGCATCCACCACCGCGGCGCCGTCATCGGCGGGGCCCATGGCGCAGGTGCCCACCGGATGGAAGATGCTGCCGCCGCGGCGGCGCACCCAGTCCAGCAGCTGCGCGTCGCTGGCCAACGCGGGCCCGGGCTCGTGCTCCTGCGCCAGGTAGCGCGCCAGCGGCGGCGCGGCGGCGATCTCGCGCATCTTGCGCACCAGCCGCACGGCCAGCGCGCGGTCGGCTTCGTGCGACAGGTAGCGCGGCTGGATCGACGGCGCCGCCAGCGGATCGGCCGAGCGCAGCATGATCTCGCCGCGGCTGTGCGGGCGCAGCAGGCAGGCCGACAGCGTCACGCCCGGGAACGGATGCGGCGGCTGGTGCGGCCGCTCGAAGCTCACCAGCCCGAAGTGGATCTGCGCATCGGGCCACCCCGCGGCGTCGTCGCCCGCCGCAAAGAAGGCGCCGGCGCGGTAGACGCCGCCGTTCAGCGCGCCGCCGCGCGTCAGCAGGTAGCGCATGAACTCGCGCGCGCTGCGCCAGCGGCTGTGGGCGATGTCGTTGAGCGTCTCGATGCCCTGGCAGCGGTAGCTGGGCCGCACCTGCAGGTGGTCCTGCAGGTTGCGGCCCACGCCCTCGAGCGGCGCCACCACCGGCAGGCCCAGGCGGCCCAGCAGCCCGGCCGGCCCCACGCCCGAGAGCTGCAGCAGCTGCGGCGACTGGATGGCGCCGGCGCTCAGGATCACCTCGTGCCGCGCCGAGACGCGTTCGGCCTTGCCGTCGCGCACGCACTCGACGCCGACGGCACGCCGCCCCTCGAAGCACACGCGGGTCGCCTGCGCGCCCGACAGCACGCGCAGGTTGGGCCGGCCCCGCGCCGGCGCCAGGAAGGCCCGCCCGGTGTCCATGCGCCGGCCGTGGCGCGTCGTCATCCGGAAGTAGCCGGCGCCGCTGTTGTCGCCGCCGTTGAAGTCGGCCGTGGGCGCGATGCCGGCGTGCGCCGCCGCGGCGATGAAGGCATCGGACAGCGCATCGCGCGGCAGCGCGGACACCCACAGCGGCCCATCGGCCGCGGGCTGCGACCGGTCGAAGTAGGGGCGCACGCTGTCCCAGTCCCAGCCCGGGTTGCCCAGGGCGGCCCACTGGTCGTAGTCGGCGCGGTGGCCGCGCAGGTACAGCATGCCGTTGATGAGGCTGGAGCCGCCCGGCCCCCGCCCGCGCGGCCAGGGCAGGCGGCGCTGCGCCATGTCGGGCTCGGGGTCGGTCTCGAAGCGCCAGTCGTGCCGGGGGTGGCCCACCGTCTTGAAGTAGCCGATGGGAATGCGCAGCCACGGGTTGCGCGAGGGGCGCCCCGCCTCGACCAGCACCACCTGCAGCGCGGGGTCTTCGCTCAGGCGGGCGGCCAGCACGCAGCCCGCCGAGCCGCCCCCGACGATCACGATGTCCGCCTGCATCGTGCGTGCTCAGTCGGCCTTGATGCCGGCGTTGCGGCCCAGGCGCAGCCACTTGTCCGACTCGGCCGCCAGCACGGTGCGAAAGCGCGCCGGCGTCATCGGCTCCGGCTCGAGCGCCAGCGTGGCCAGGCGATCGCGCACCTCGGGCGCGGCCAGCGCCTTGGCGAGCGCATCACTGAGCCGCTCGACGATTTCGCGCGGCGTGCCGCTGCGCACCGTCATGCCGTCGAAGGAGCGCAGCTCGAAGCCCGCGTAGCCCTGCTCGATCATCGTGGGCACGGCCGGCAGGGCGGGCAGGCGGTGCGCGCCGGTCACCGCGAGCGCGCGCAGCTTGCCGGCCTGGATGTGGGGCAGCGCCGCCGACGCGGTCAGGAACATGGTGTCCAGGCGCCCGGCCAGCAGGTCGCCCACCGCCATCGGGAACTGGTTGTACGGCACGTGCGTGAGCTGGCTGCCGGTCTGCTGGGCGAACAGCGCGCCGGCCAGGTGCGCCGGCGTGCCGTTGCCGCCGGAGCCGAAGCTCAGCGTGCCCGGCCGGGCCTTGGCCGCGGCCTCCAGTTCGCGCGGCGAGCCCAGCGCCGAGGCGGCGGGCGCCACCAGCACGTTGTAGCTCCAGGCCGTCATGCCGACCGGCTCCAGGCTCTTGAGAAGGTCCAGCGACTGGCCCGGGAACAGCAGCGGCGCCACCAGCGAGGCCGACGACAGCATGTAGACCGTGTAGCCGTCGGCCGGCTGGCGCAGCACCTCGCCCAGGCCCACGGTGCCGGCCGCGCCCGGCCGGTTCTCGACGAACACGGTCTGGCCCAGTCCGCCGGCCATGCGCTCGGCCACCACGCGGCCCGCCACGTCCGCCGGCGTGCCGGGCGCCCACGGCACGATCAGGCGCACGGGCCGGGACGGGTACGCCTGGGCCGCGGCGCCGGCGGGCAGCAGGCCGGCCAGCAGGGCGGCGGCCATGAGGGCGGCGCAAAGGGATCGCTTCGTCGGTTCGGTCATCGCGGGTCTCCGGGGTGCCAGGGCGGTGGGCGGATTCTGGGCAGGCCGGGGGAGGGCGACAAATGAGAAATCCGAGCGTACTCATACCGTTGCCGATATAAATGGCCATGGCCTCCTTCCTGGAACGAAACCTCACGCTGCGCCAGCTGCGGCTGCTCAGCCAGCTGGGCCGCACGCTCAGCCTGAGCAAGTCGGCCGAGCTGCTCAACACCACCCAGCCCGCGCTGTCGCGCACGCTGGCCCAGCTCGAGGCCACGCTGCAGGTGCGCCTGTTCGAGCGCACCACCAAGCGCATCGCGCCCACGGCGGCGGGGCTGAGCATGGTCCGGCACGCCGACCGCGTGCTGGGCGAGCTGATGCTGGCCGAGGAGTCGCTGCGCGACCTGCGCGTGGGCGTGAGCGGCGAGTTGCGCCTGGGCGTGCTGCCCGTGTTCTCAGCGCAGCGGCTCGCGGCTGCGCTGCTGCAGGCCTCGCAGATGCTGCCCCACGTGCGCCCGATGGTGCAGACGCTGGAGATCGAGGACCTGCACGGCGCGCTGCAGGACGGGCGCATCGACCTCATGCTCGCGCACGCGGAGTGGACGGTCGACCTCAACCGCGTCGAGGTCACGCCGTTGTACGAGGAGTTCAGCAGCATCGTGGCGGCGCCGCGGCACCGGCTGGCGCTCAAGCGCGCGCCGACCTGGGCCGAGGCCGCCAACGAGCGCTGGGTGCTGCCGCCGCACCGCACGCCGCTGCGGCCCAAGCTGGACCGCATGCTGTCGGTGCACCGCCGCCCGGGCGGCCCGCATCCGGCCGACATCCAGGCCGACTCGGCCCCGCTCGCGCTGCACCTCGTGCGCAGCTCGGGCCTGCTGTGGGCCACTGCCAACCATTACGCCGAAGACTTCGAGCGGCGCGGGCTCGTGCGCCGCATCGCCATGCCGGGCGAACTGCTGCGCGGCCCCATGTGCGCCTTCCGCCTGCGCAGCGAGGCGATGAACACGCCCACGCGCGTCTTCCTGCAATGCATGCAGGACGCGGCCGCCGCGCCGCTGCCGCCGTCGGACTGACCGGGCGGGCGGGCGGGTGCTGTGGCGCCTCAGCGCTTCTTGCGAAAGGCCGTCCAGGCGGCCACGGCGGTGAAGCTGGCGACGATCGCCACCACGATCCAGAACCCGTGCTTGTGCTCCGCCAGCGGAATGCCGCCCACGTTCATGCCGAACAGGCCGGCCAGGATGTTGATCGGCAGCGCCAGCACCGTGACCACCGTCAGCACGAACAGGCTGCGGTTGTTGTCCTCGTTGACGTTGGCGGCGATTTCTTCCTGCAGCAGCTTGATGCGCTCCTGCAGCGCCTGCATGTCGCGCAGCACCACCGAGAACTCCTCGGTCGAGCCGCGCAGCTCCTGCACGTCGGGCTCGGCCATCCAGGCCGGCGGGCCCTGCAGCAGGCGGAACAGCGCGGCCGGCTCGGGCGCCAGCAGCCGCTGCAGCCGCACCAGCAGCCGGCGCAGCACGCCCAGCCGCGCGCGCTTGTGGTCCAGGCGCCCGGCCAGCAGCTCGTCTTCGATGCGGTCGATGCGCGAGGTGACGCCGCGCACGATCTTCACCAGCACGTCGGCCTGCGCGCGCAGCAGGTGCTCGAGCAGCTCGGTGCTCGAGCGCGGCGCCTCGCCCGCCTTCACGGCCGTGCGCAACGCGTCGACCGAGCGCAGCGGCTTGGTGCGCGCCGTGACCACCAGGCGCGGGCCGACACTGATCCACAGCGTCGAAATGTCCGAGGGCTCGAAGCTGAACTCGAAGTGCACGTCGTTGATGACCGCGATCAGCGAGTCGTCGGCGCGCTCGATGCGCGTGGAGGGCAGGCCTTCGTGCAGCGTCTCGTAGAAGGTGTCCGACAGGGCGGCGTGCCGCACCAGCCAGCGTTCGGCGTGCGCATGGCTCAGGTTGAAGTGCAGCCACACGTAGGCGTTGCTGTCGCCGAGCTGGCCGGCATCCGCCAGCCACGCGGCGGCCTGCGCCGAATCGATCGCCCGCGCGGGTTCCGGCGCCGCGGCGTCGAACAGATAGCCGCAGATCAGCCCGGCTTCGTCGCCGCCATAGGACTGCGCGGCGAGGTCATGAAATACCGACAAGGTGCGTGGTCAGAAAAGACGTGTGAACAGGCAGACGCCCGTTTGGCGGGCTGCCAGCGTGCCCCGGATGGTGTTCGTGCCATGTGACAACGGCGTGTCGGCTTACAGAAAACAGCCGCAAAACCGTCACGCCGCCGTCATGCGGCGGGTGCAGCATGCTTTTTGTCTACCCGCCACTCTTGCCCCTTTTCATCATGCTGACGAGCGCACTTCCCGACCACGAAGACCTGATGCAACGCATCGCCCGCGACCTGATCGACAGCTACGACGAAGAGCTCGAACTGGAGATCGAAGACCGCAACCTCGACGGGCTCGACCCCGGCTCGGCCGCGTCTTCCGTGTCCGACAAGGCGGCGCGCCAGGCCTATTTCAAGGAGCTCTTTCGCCTGCAGGGCGAGCTGGTCAAGCTGCAGGACTGGGTGCAGCACAGCAAGCAGAAGGTGGTCATTCTTTTCGAAGGCCGCGACGCGGCGGGCAAGGGCGGTGTCATCAAGCGCATCACCCAGCGCCTGAACCCGCGTGTGGCCCGCGTGGCCGCGCTGCCCGCGCCCAACGACCGCGAGCGCACCCAGTGGTATTTCCAGCGCTACGTGGCGCACCTGCCGGCGGCCGGCGAGATGGTGCTGTTCGACCGCAGCTGGTACAACCGCGCCGGCGTCGAGCGCGTGATGGGCTTTTGCAGCGACGACGAGTACGAGGAGTTCTTCCGCACCGTGCCCGAGTTCGAGAAGATGCTCGTGCGCTCGGGCATCAAGGTCATCAAGTACTGGTTCTCCATCACTGACGACGAGCAGCACATGCGCTTCCTGGGCCGCATCCACGACCCGCTCAAGCAGTGGAAGCTCAGCCCCATGGACCTCGAGAGCCGCCGCCGCTGGGAGGAATACACCAAGGCCAAGGAGATCATGCTGGAGCGCACCCACATCCCCGAGGCGCCGTGGTGGGTGGTGCAGGCCGTCGACAAGAAGAAGGCACGCCTGAACTGCATCAGCCACCTGCTGGGCCAGCTGCCCTACCAGGAAGTGGCGCACGCGCCGGTCGAGCTGCCGGCGCGGGAGCGGCATGATGACTACCTTCGCCAGCCCGTCCCCGCCAGCATGATCGTCCCGGAAATCTACTGAAGGCTTCGCGGCCGTTTGGCCGCCCGGCGCTTTGCCTGCACACTGCGCCATGGCCCGTCGCTCCACCGCTTCTTTCTTCGCCCGCGCCTATGAGCGCAACCTGAAGGCGCTCACCAAGCTCACGCTGAGCAACGGCAAGCGCGTGGCCGGCCAGGTGCAACGCGCGACCGCCAAGCGGCTCAAGCCGCCGCCCGGCAAGGGCGATTGGATCAGTGGCATGGCGATGGGCGCGGGTGGGGCGCGCGGCTATCACCTGTTCCGTCCGGCCGACCTGGTGCTGCAGCCCGGCGAGAAGCTCCCGCTCATGGTCATGCTGCACGGCTGCGGCCAGACCGGTCGCGACTTCGCGGCCAGCACGCGCATGAACGCGCTCGCGGTGCGCCAGCGCTTTCTCGTGCTCTACCCCGAGCAGGACCGCATCGCCCATCCGCAGGGCTGCTGGAACTGGTACGAGCGCCGCTCCGGCAAGGCCGACGCCGAGGCCGCCACGCTGATGGCCGCCGTCGACCAGGCCTGCATGCTGTACCCCGTCGACCGCGATCGCGTGGCCGTGGCCGGCCTGTCGGCGGGCGCGAGCATGGCGGCGCTGCTGGCCACGCGCTACCCGAACCGTTTTCGCGCGGTGGTCATGCACTCGGGCGTGGCGCCCGGCGCCGCGAAGTCGTCGGCCACCGCGCTCGGCGCCATGCGTGGACAGCACGTGCCGCCGATGCCCGTCACCGCGGTCGGCAAGGCCATGGGCGCGGCGGCCGTCTTCACGACGCTGCCGCCGATGCTGGTGCTGCACGGCGACGCCGACGCCGTGGTGGCGCCCAGCAATGCCATGAGCAGCGCGGCCGTCTGGGCCACCGCCGTGGGCGCGCACGCGGGCATGGCGCGTGACCTGCAACGCGGCCAGCGCCGCGCCATGCGCGTGACCGACTTCAAGCGCCAGGGCCGCACCCTGGTCACGCTGTGCGAGATCGCGGGGCTCGGCCACTCGTGGAGCGGCGGGTCGCGCGGACAGCTGTTCAGCGACCCGCTCGGGCCCGACGCCACCCGCATGACCTGGGCCTTTGTGTCCGCGCAGTTCGACAAGCGCTGAGCGCGCGGCGCCCTGCGCGCATGACCTCGCAGGTCATTGCCGCGATGCCGGCCGGTGCCGACAGTGGGGGCCATGATCTCGTCGAACCCTGCCGTTTCTTCTGCCCCATCGATCACGTCCGCCACACCGGGCCGGCTGGGCCTGTGGGTCATGCTCAGTGGCACCTTCCTGGTGGTGCTCGATTTCTTCATCGTCAACGTCGCGCTGCCATCGATGCAGCACGACCTGCAGGCCAGCGCGGGCACGCTGCAGCTGGTGGTGGCGGGCTACGGCCTGGCCACTGCCGCGGGCCTGGTCACGGGCGGGCGGCTGGGCGACCTGTTCGGCCGGCGCCGCATGTTCATGCTCGGCCTGCTGCTGTTCACGCTCGCCTCGGCCGCCTGCGGCGTGGCGCCGAACGCCGGGCTGCTCGTGGCCGCGCGCCTGCTGCAGGGCCTGGCCGGCGCGCTGCTGCAGCCGCAGGTGCTCGCGATGATCGGCCTGGCCTACGCGGGCGAAGACCGGACGCGCGCCTTCGCGGCCTACGGCCTCACGCTGGGCCTGGCGGCCACGCTGGGGCAGCTGGTGGGCGGCGCGCTGATCCATGCCGACCTCGCGGGGCTCGGCTGGCGCAGCTGCTTTCTCATCAACGTGCCCATCGGCCTGCTGGCGCTCGTGCTCGCGCCGCGCGTGGTGCCGCCACTGGCGCAGGGCCGGGGCGACAGCCGGCTCGACCTCGCCGGCATGGCGCTGGTCGCCGCCGGTTCGGTGGCCGTGGTGCTGCCGCTGGTCGAAGGGCGCCAGCAGGGCTGGCCGCTGTGGAGCTGGCTGTGCCTGGCCGCCGCCGTGCCGCTGTGGGGCCTCTTTGCGGGGCAGCAGCGCCGCCTTGCGGCACGCGGCGGTGCGCCGCTGGTGGCGCCGGTGCTGCTCGCCAACCGCCGCTTCGTGACCGGGCTGCTCACCACGCTGGCGTTTTACGCGGGCAACGCCTCGTTCTACTTCGTGCTCGCGCTCTACCTGCAACAGGGGCTGGCATTGGGGCCGCTCAGCTCGGGCATCGTCTTCACCGCGCTGGCCATCGGCTTCTTCGCGACCTCGATGGCCGGCGCCCGCATCGCCCGCCGCTTCGGCGGCACGCCCCCGATCGCGCTCGGCGCCCTCGTGCTCGCGGCGGGGCATGCGTTGCAGTGCGCCAACGTGGCCGGCTGGCCGGGGCACGCGCATGTCGTGGCGTGGATGGTGCCGCTGCTGTTCGTGCAGGGCGCGGGGCTCGGCATGGTGATGGCGCCCCTGGTGTCCACCGTGCTGGCCGGCCTGCCGCCGCAGCACGCGGGCGTGGCTTCGGGCGTGCTGTCGATGGTGCAGCAGGCGGGCAATGCGCTGGGGGTGGCGTTGGTGGGGATCCTGTTCTATGGGCAGTTGGGGGGCGAGGGGGACTACACGGCAGCCTTCGGTGTGGCGTTGGTCTATCTGATGGTGTCGGCGCTGCTGGTGGCGGTGCTGCATGGGCGGGGAAGTCGCATGGCGTAGCCGGGCGGCCATGCCAAACTCGCGGCAGACCCCCGCAGGATTGACATGGCCACCGAACTTCAAGCACTGACCCAGGCCTTGCGCGACTTCGCACAAGCCCGCGACTGGGAGCAATTCCACTCCCCCAAGAACCTCGCCGCCGCGCTGTCGGTCGAGGCGGCCGAGTTGCTCGAACATTTCCAGTGGCTCACCGAGGCGCAAAGCCGGGCGCTGCCCGCAGACCAGCGCGCCGAGATCGGCACCGAGATCGCGGACGTCCTGCTCTACCTGCTGCAGCTGGCCGACAAGCTCGGCATCGATCCGGTCGAGGCGGCCAAGCGCAAGATGCTCGCCAACGCCGTGAAGTACCCGGCCTCGCCACCCGCCTGAGTACCTCCGTGTACGCCACCCGGCGTATTTCCCCTTTGTGGTGCGTTCCGCAGACTCCTCTCCATCGCCAGCCCCGCGCTGTCGACAAGGTTCAACCCACCCGGAGCAGGAGTCCACATGCAACGTCGTTTCACCCTCAAGGCGCTCACCGCCGCCGTCGCGCTGGCCAGCATCGCTGCTGCGCCCGTCACATCCGCATTGGCAGCCGACACCATCAAGGTCGGCGTGCTGCACTCGCTGTCGGGCACGATGGCCATCTCGGAAACCGTGTTGAAGGACACGGTGCTGATGGCCATCGACGACATCAACAAGAAGGGCGGCGTGCTGGGCAAGCAGCTCGAGCCCGTGGTGGTCGACCCGGCCTCCAACTGGCCGCTGTTCGCTGAAAAGACCAAGCAGCTGCTCGGCCAGGACAAGGTCTCGGTGATCTTCGGCTGCTGGACCTCGGTGTCGCGCAAGTCGGTGCTGCCGGTGGTCGAGGAAATGAACGGCCTCTTGTTCTACCCCGTGCAGTACGAAGGCGAAGAGCTCTCGAAGAACGTGTTCTACACGGGCGCTGCGCCCAACCAGCAAGCCATTCCGGCCGTCGACTACCTCATGAGCAAGGAAGGCGGCGGCGCCAAGCGCTGGGTGCTGCTGGGCACCGACTACGTGTACCCGCGCACCACCAACAAGATCCTGCGCGCCTACCTCAAGAGCAAGGGCGTGGCCGACAAGGACATCGACGAGAAGTACACCCCCTTCGGCCACAGCGACTACCAGACCATCGTTGCCGACATCAAGAAGTTCTCGGCCGGCGGCAAGACCGCCGTGGTGTCGACCATCAACGGCGACTCCAACGTGCCCTTCTACAAGGAGCTGGGCAACGCGGGCCTGAAGGCCAAGGACGTGCCGGTCGTCGCCTTCTCGGTGGGCGAGGAAGAACTGCGCGGCGTGGACACCAAGCCGCTCGTGGGCCACCTCGCGGCATGGAACTACTTCATGTCGATCAAGAACCCGACCAACACGGCGTTCATCAAGCAGTGGAGCGACTACGCCAAGGCCAAGAACATCGCCGGCCACAAGGACAAGCCGCTCACCAACGACCCGATGGAAGCCACCTGGATCGGTATCCACATGTGGAAGCAGGCGGTCGAGAAGGCCAAGTCGACCGACACCGACAAGGTGATCGCGGCGATGGCCGGCCAGACCTTCACGGCTCCCTCGGGCATCGTCTCGAAGATGGACGAGAAGAACCATCACCTGCACAAGAGCGTGTTCATCGGCGAGATCAAGGCCGACGGCCAGTTCAGCGTGGTGTGGAAGACGCCGGGTCCGGTGAAGGCCAAGCCGTGGAGCCCGTACATCGAAGGCAACGACAAGAAGCCCGACTACCCGGCCGGCAAGTCGATGTAAGTCTTCGACAAGTCCCTTGCCCTGCTCCCTCTCCCCCTGGGGAGAGGGCGAGGGGAGGGCAACGGCGGTCGATAGGGCCGCCGCGCTCGTTTGGATGGCCACCGGCCTTCACCCTAACCCTCTCCCCAAGGGGAGAGCGGGCAACACGAATTCATGATGCTTCGACGAACCCTTCACTGCGCATTCGCCGCCATGCTGCTCATGGCAACGGCCGCCCACGCGCTGACCGCCGACGAGGCCAAGGCCATCGCCTCCGGTGAATCCGAAGCCCGCATCGCCGCGCTCAACAAGGCCGTCCTCACCGCCGACGACAAGACCGCCGCGTTCATCCAGGCGATGTCCGACGACGCCGTGAAGTACACCGAAGACAAGGTCTTCGTGATGAAGGACGACAAGGGGTTCGACCCGGTCACCGGCACCGAGCTGAAGGTGCCCGACACCGCCGAGGACGTCGTCAACAACAACCTCATGCGCGGCGCGCTCGATGCCGCGCAGGCTGCACTCAAGCTCACGAGCACCGACGACGCGGTGCGCGCCGAAGCCGCGCAGGCGCTCTTCAAGGAGCCCGACGAATCCCGTCTCCCGATGGTCGAGAAGGCGCTGGCCGCCGAGACCAACCCGAAGATCAAGGCGCAGCTCGAACTCGTGCGCGCCGCCAGCATGCTCACCAGCGCCGACAAGGCCAAGCGCCTGGCCGCCGCCAAGGAGCTGGGCAACAACCGCAGCCCCGACACCAAGCTTCTGCTCAACCAGCGCCTGGCCGACGAGACCGAAGCCGACGTGAAGGCGGCCATCACCGCATCGATCGCCAACATCGACGGCGCGCTCGTCTGGGGTGACCGCATCAACGCCGTGTTCAGCGGCATCAGCCTGGGCTCGGTGCTGCTGCTGGCCGCGCTGGGCCTGGCCATCACCTACGGCCTGATGGGCGTCATCAACATGGCGCACGGCGAGCTGATGATGATCGGCGCCTACGCCACCTACGTGATGCAGGGCATCTTCCAGAAGTACATGCCCGAGGCGGCCTTCGGCTGGTACCTGGTGGCCGCCATTCCCGTGTCCTTCCTCGCCTCGGCGCTCGTGGGCGCGGTGCTCGAGCGTGGCGTGATCCGCTTCCTGTATGGCCGTCCGCTCGAGACGCTGCTCGCCACCTGGGGCATCAGCCTGATGCTGCAGCAGCTGGTGCGATCGCTGTTCGGCGCGCAGAACGTCGGCGTCGAAAACCCCGGCTGGATGAGCGGCGGCTTCACCATGCTGAGCAACGTCACGCTGCCGTGGAACCGCATCTGCATCATCGTCTTCGCGGCGCTGGTGCTGCTCGCGATGGGCTGGCTCATCGGCAAGACGCGCCTGGGCCTGTTCGTGCGCGGCGTCACGCAGAACCGCCCGATCGCCTCGTGCATGGGCGTGAACACCGCGCGCATCGACACCTACGCCTTCGCGCTCGGTTCGGGCATCGCGGGCCTGGCGGGCTGCGCGCTGAGCCAGATCGGCAACGTCGGCCCCGACCTCGGCCAAAGCTACATCGTCGACAGCTTCATGGTGGTCGTGATGGGCGGCGTCGGCCAGCTCGCGGGCACCGTGTATGCGGCGCTGGGGCTGGGCATTCTCAACAAGTTCATCGAAGGCTGGGCGGGCGCGGTGCTCGCGAAGATCGCGGTGCTTGTCTTCATCATCATCTTCATCCAGAAGCGCCCGCAAGGCATCTTCGCGATGAAGGGCCGGAGCGCAGAGGCATGAGCAAGGTCACATTGCCAACCAAGGGGCCGCTGCTGAGCGGCAAGGGCTGGACGGCCTTCTTCGTCGCGCTCATCGTCGTGTGCGCCGTGGCGCCCGTGCTCAACATGTGGGTGCCGGCCGACAGCCCGCTGCACATGAGCGACTACGCCGTGGCGCTGGTCGGCAAGATCATGTGCTACGCCATCTGCGCGCTGGCCATGGACCTGATCTGGGGCTACACCGGCATCCTGTCGCTGGGCCACGGCCTGTTCTTCGCGCTGGGCGGCTACATGATGGGCATGTACCTCATGCGCCAGATCGGCCGCGACGGCAACTACAAGAGCGACCTGCCCGACTTCATGGTGTTCCTCGACTGGAAGGAACTGCCCTGGCACTGGACCTTCAGCGGTAGCTTCGGCATGACGCTGCTGCTCATCGTGGCGGTGCCCGGCCTCATCGCCTTCGTGTTCGGCTTCTTCGCCTTCCGCTCGCGCATCAAGGGCGTGTACTTCTCGATCATCACGCAGGCCATGACCTTCGCGGCGATGCTGCTGTTCTTCCGCAACGAGACGGGCTTCGGCGGCAACAACGGCTTCACCGATTTCAAGCGCATCCTGAACATCCCGATCGCCACGCAGGAGATGCGCATGACGCTCTTCGCGCTCACCGGCCTCACGCTGCTGGGCTTCTTCCTGTTCGCCAAGTGGCTCATCGGCAGCAAGTTCGGCCGCGTGCTGCAGGCCATCCGCGATGCCGAGACGCGCGTGATGTTCTCGGGCTACAACCCGCTGCCGTACAAGCTCACGATCTGGGTCATCTCCGCCGTGATGTGCGGCGTGGCCGGCGCGCTGTACGTGCCGCAGGTGGGCATCATCAACCCGGGCGAGATGAGCGCGGCCAACTCCATCGAGATCGCCGTGTGGGCGGCGGTGGGCGGGCGCGCCACGCTGATCGGGCCGATCCTCGGCGCCTTCATCGTCAACGGGGCCAAGAGCTGGCTCACCGTGGCCTACCCCGAGTACTGGCTGTACTTCCTGGGCGCCTTGTTCATCGCTGTCACGCTGTTCCTGCCGAACGGCATCGTGGGGTTGGTGCGCCAGTGGTTGTCGCGCGAGAAGATGGAGGCTGCGGCGCCGGCCGCGAGGGAAGCGCGGCGCGAGCCCGCCGCCTCGCATGCCGAGCCCGACGCGACCGTGCAGGCGCCCCTGGTCGCCGATGTGAAGGGAGCCCGCGCATGACGCCCGACCTGATGGAAGCCGGCGCCGAGCGCGCCACACGCGCAGCCGGCCTGCACGCGGCCACGGGCCAGACCGAATCGGGCGGCCGCACCGCAGGCTTCAGCCGCATCGCCACGCCGGGCGAGGTCGACATCACGCACGGCCGCATCCTGTACCTCGAAGACGTGAGCGTGAGCTTCGACGGCTTCAAGGCCATCAACAAGCTCTCGCTGGACATCGCGCCGGGCGAGCTGCGCTGCATCATCGGCCCCAATGGCGCGGGCAAGACCACGATGATGGACATCATCACCGGCAAGACCCGGCCCGACTCGGGCACCGTGTTCTTCGGCAGCACCATCGACCTCCTGCGCCACCGCGAGGCCGACATTGCGCAGCTGGGCATCGGCCGCAAGTTCCAGAAGCCGACGGTGTTCGAGCACCTCACCGTGTTCGAGAACCTCGAGCTCGCACTGAAGACCGACAAGGGCGTGCGCGCGTCGATGCTGTTCAAGCTCGACTCGGCGCAGAGCGACCGCCTGGCCGAGGTGCTGGAAACCATCCACCTGGCCGACAGCGTGTCGCGCCTGGCCGGCAACCTGAGCCACGGCCAGAAGCAGTGGCTCGAGATCGGCATGCTGCTCATGCAAGACCCGAAGCTGCTGCTGCTCGACGAGCCCGTGGCCGGCATGACCGACGAGGAAACCGCTCGCACCGCCGAGCTGTTCCTCACGCTCAAGGGCAAGCACTCGCTGATGGTGGTGGAGCATGACATGAGCTTCATCCGCACCATCTCCGAGATCGTCACCGTGCTGTGCGATGGCTCCGTGCTCGCGCAAGGCACGCTCGACGAAGTGCAGGCCGACGAACGCGTGATCGAGGTCTACCTTGGCCGGTGAACTTGTCGCCGCGGCCAGAGCCGGCGGCATCAACGTCACGACCAGCGCCCGGTGTGCGGTGCGGCGTGGGCGGCCCCTCTGTGCCGCCGAGGCGCGCAGCGTTTCGCGGATCAGGGCTCGCAGCTGTTTGAGCGCAGCGAGTTCTGCGAGACCCCGCGAAACGCGAGCACCGCAGGGCAGCCCGAAGGGCCGGCACAGTGGGGCCGACCGCGCCGTGCCGCACACCGGGCGCCCCCGATAAAGACCAAGGAAGGCATCCCACCATGCTGACAGTCAAGAACATCCACCAGTACTACGGCGGCTCCCACATCCTCAGAGACGTGAGCTTCGAAGCCACGCTCGGAAAGGTCACGGTATTGCTCGGCCGCAACGGCGTCGGCAAGACCACGCTGCTGAAGTCGCTCATGGGCCTGGTGCCCATCAAGAGCGGCAGCATCGAACTCGAAGGCAAGCCGATCCACAAGGCCACGCCCTACGACAGGGCCAGGGCCGGCATCGGCTTCGTGCCGCAGGGCCGCGAGATCTTCGCGCGGCTCACGGTCGAGGAGAACCTGCGCATGGGCCTGGCCTACAAGAGCGGCGGCACGCCCATTCCTGCGGAGCTGTTCGAACTGTTCCCTGTGCTCAAGCAGATGATCAACAGAAGAGGCGGCGACCTTTCGGGCGGGCAGCAGCAGCAACTGGCGATCGCCCGCGCCCTCGCGCCCAAGCCCAAGCTGCTGATCCTCGACGAGCCCACCGAAGGCATCCAGCCCAGCATCATCAAGGACATCGGCCGTGTCATCCGCATGCTCGCCGACCGCGGCGACATGGCCATCGTGCTGTGCGAGCAGTACTACGACTTCGCGCAGGAGCTGGCCGACGACTACCTCGTGATGGAGCGCGGCGAAGTCATTGCGCGCGGCCTGGGAAAAGACATGGAAGCGCAGGGCGTGCGGCAGCTGGTCGCGATCTGAATTGCAAGACGGTACCGACGCGGCGCACGAGAGCATCTTCACAATTTAAGGGTTTACCCTAGAATCGGGCCTTGCCCGCGTCCGCCGGGCACCCCCCAGGAGCCCGGCCTTGAACGCCTCACCGTCCGCCCGCGAAGGCGCGGAAACCACCGCCATTGCACCGTCCGTCTCGTCCGCCCAGTTCCTGCGCGCGGTGCTCGCGCTCGGCGTCGGCGGCTTTGCCATCGGCACCGGCGAGTTCGTCATCATGGGCCTGCTGCCCGAGGTCGCGAAAGACATCGCCGTCACCATCCCGCAGGCCGGCCACGTCATCAGCGCCTATGCGCTGGGCGTGGTCATCGGCGCGCCCGTGCTCGCGGTGCTGGCCGCCGGCTGGGGCCGCCGCGCGCTGCTGATCGCGCTGATGGCTGTGTTCGCGGCCGGCAATTTCGCCAGCGCGTTGGCGCCCGGCTACTTGTCGCTCAACCTGCTGCGCTTTGCCACCGGCCTGCCGCACGGCACCTACTTCGGCGTGGCCGCGCTCGTGGCCGCCACGCTCGCGCCGCCGGGGCGCCGCGCGCGCGCCGTCGGCCTCGTGATGCTGGGGCTCACCGGCGCCACGCTGGTCGGCGTGCCCATCGCGGCGTGGCTGGGCCAGCTGTTCGGCTGGCGCGCGGCCTTCGTGTTCGTGGGCGTCATCGCGCTCGTCGCCGTGGCGCTGCTGCGCCGCGACGTGCCCGACATCGCACCCGCCGCCGGCGCCAGCCCCTGGCGCGAACTCGGCGCGCTCAAGCGCAAGCAGGTGTGGTTCACGCTCGGTATCGGCGCCATCGGCTTCGGCGGCATGTTCGCCGTGTTCAGCTACATCAAGCCCACGCTGATCGAGGTGGCCGGGCTGCCGCTGGGCGGCGTGCCCTTCGTGCTTGCGCTGTTCGGCCTGGGCATGGTCACCGGCAACCTCGTGGGCTCGCGGCTGGCCGACAAGTCGCTCATGCGCACCATCGGCGGCGTGCTCGTCTACGCGGCGCTGGTGCTCGCCAGCTTCACCTTCGCGGCGCACCACGTCGTGACGGCGGCCTTCACCGTGTTCCTGATCGGCACCACCGTCGCCATCGGCCCGGCCCTGCAGATCCGCCTGATGGACGTGGCCGGCGACGCGCAAACGCTCGCCGCCGCGCTCAACCACTCGGCCTTCAACATGGCCAACGCCCTCGGCGCCTGGCTCGGCGGCGTCGCCATTGCGGCCGGCCTGGGCTGGACCTCGACCGGCTGGGTCGGCGCGCTGCTGGCATTGGCGGGCGTGGGCATCTTTGCCTGGGCGGTGGCGAGCGCGCGTGCGGATGCGCGACGGCCGGTGGCTGTGGCTTGCGAAGGGTCGGCGGGCTGAGACGCCGTTCTGCAGTGGCGGTGCTGTAAGAGAAGGGCGCCAGAATCAGGCACGTTCCTGACGGCTGGAGTCCATGCAGATCCTTCGAGTGTTTGTGGCGGTGTGCCTCGCGGCGATGGGCGTCGCCATGCTGTGTGTCGCGCTGCTGTCGGCGCTTGATGCCGCGGTCATTCTTTTTTCTTACGACAAGGTCGAGGGTGTCGTCACCGGCGCCGGCAACACAGAGGTCCGGGTCGACTACGTCCGGCCCGACGGCCGACGGGCTGTCTTGTACGCACGCAGCGGCGGCAAGTTCGATGCACGCCCCGTGGGCAAGAAGGTCGCGGTCCTGCTGCCTCCGAAAGATCGGTTGGACGGCTCGCTCAAGCCGATCCTCAAGGACGACCTGAACCCCGTCGCTATGGAATTCATGTTCGCGGTGCTCTTTCTTGTAGGCGCACTGGTGATCTGGGAGGGACGCTCCGGCGGTGCTTCTTCGCAGTCGAGCGAAGACCTGCGCACAAGGGGCGTCGACACCCATCCGAAAGATCCCGAGCGGCCAGTGCGCCCGCAGGCGTCGATCGACTTCGAGCACGCGAGCGCCAACACCCGCGAGATGGATCTCACGCAGCTGGCGCGCCTGCAGGCGTTGATCGACCGCGAGTACACGAGCGTCGACACCCGGCAGAGGGAGCTCGACCGGCAAGCGCGCCTGCAGGCATCGATCGACCTCGAGATCGCCGAGCGACGCGCCAAGAAAGACGCCCGATGACCACTCCGCTTTTCACCCGCCGACGCCTGCTGCACACCGGCCTCGCCGCCGCCGCGCTCGGCCATCCCTTCCTGCACCTGCGCGCCCAGCCCTCGGCCACGCGTGACCCGTTCACGCTCGGCGTCGCCTCGGGCGCGCCGCGGCCTGACGGCATGGTGCTGTGGACGCGGCTCGCGCCCGAGCCGCTGCAGGGCGGCGGCATGGGCGACGCGCCCGTGGCGGTGCAGTGGGAAGTGGCCGAGGACGAGCGCTTTCGCCGCATCGTGACCAAGGGCATTGCCAGCGCCGAGGCCGACCTCGCGCACTCGGTGCACGTCGACGTGCAGGGCCTGCGCCCGGGCCGCCCCTACTGGTACCGCTTCACCGCCGCCGGCGTGCGCAGCCCCGTCGGCCGCACGCGCACCGCGCCGGCCGACGATGACGCCGCCGTGCAACCGCTGCGCTTCGCCTTCGCCTCGTGCCAGCAGTACGAGGAGGGCTACTACGCCGCCTACCGCGACATGGCCGCGCAGCCGCTCGACTTCGTCGTGCACCTGGGCGACTACATCTACGAAAGCTCGCGCGGCTCGCACAACGTGCGCCGGCACGAGGGCGGCATTCCCACCGACCTGGCCGGCTTTCGCAACCGCTACGCGCTGTACAAGACCGACCCGCACCTGCAGGCCGCGCACGCCGCCTTTCCCTGGCTCGTGACCTGGGACGACCACGAGGTCGCCAACGACTACACCGACGACGTCTCGCCGCGCACGCCCGACCCGGCGCAGTTCCTCGCCATCCGCGCCGCCGCCTACCAGGCCTGGTACGAGCACATGCCCGTGCCGGCCTCCATGCGCCCGCGCGGCGCGGGCGCGACCATCTACGGCCGGCATCGCTTCGGCCGCATGCTCGACGTGATGCTGCTCGATGGCCGCCAGTACCGCTCGCACCACGCCTGCCTCCCGGGCCGCAGCACCAAGCCGTTGGTCGACTGCGCCGACCGGCTGGCCCCGGAGCGCAGCCTGCTCGGCATGCAGCAGGAAGCCTGGCTCGCGAACGAACTCGCAACGCCGCCGGCGCGCTGGACCGTCATCGCCCAACCCACCTTGCTCGCCGAAGCCGACCGCCAGCGCGGCCCCGGTCACGGCTACTGGATGGACGGCTGGGACGGCTACGCCGCCGCGCGCACGCGGCTGCTCGACGCGCTGACCGCCAACCCGTCGCGCGGCGGCGATGCGCTGGTGCTCGGCGGCGACGTGCACGCCTTCTGGGCCGCCGACCTGCGCCGCGAGCCGCAGGGGCCCGTGGTCGCGACCGAGTTCGTCGGCGGCGCCATCACCTCCGAAGGGCCCAGCGCCGCCAGCGTGGCCCACATGCGCGCGAAGAACGAACACCTGCGCTACGGCCGCGCCGACAAGCGCGGCTACGGCCTCATGACGCTCGACGCGCGCGGCTGCGCGGTCGAGTTCCGCGCGGTCGAAGACGAGAAGAACGCCGACTCTGCCGTCGCGGCCATGGCCCGCTTCTCGGTCGAACGCGGCGCGCCCGGCGTGCACCTCGAATCCACCTGAATCTCCAGCGCCTGCAGGAATGCGCGGCCGTGCCTATGATGGCCGCCGCCTCTTTCCCTCCCTCTCCCACCTTCTCGGAGCGAGCCTGCATGAGCATCCCCACCACCCGCCTGGGCCGTACCGGCCTCACCGTGTCCCGCCTGGCCCTGGGCACCATGACCTTCGGCCTGCAGACCGACGAGGCCGTGTCGCACCAGATCCTGGACAAGGCCGCCGACGCCGGCATCAACTTCCTCGACACCGCCGACGTGTACCCGCTGGGCGGCACCATCGAGACCACCGGCCGCACCGAAGAGATCATCGGCAACTGGCTCGACAAGCAGGGCCCCGCGGGCCGCCGCCGCTTCGTGGTCGCCACCAAGGCCGTCAACAAGGTCGGCCCCAACCCCTGGGACCAGGGTGCCTCGCGCAAGCATTTGCTCGACGCCATCGACCTCTCGCTCAAGCGCCTGAAGACCGACCACGTCGACCTGTACCAGCTGCACATGGACGACCGCGAGACGCCGCTCGAGGAAAGCCTCGAGGCGCTCGACGTGATCGTCAAGTCGGGCCGCGCGCGCTACATCGGCGTGTCGAACTTCCTGGCCTACCGCCTGGCCCGCGCGCTGGGCAAGGCCGAGCTGCACCGCTTCACGCGCTTCGTGTCGGTGCAGCCGCGCTACAGCCTGCTGTTCCGCGAGATCGAGCGCGAGCTGCTGCCGCTCGCGGCCGAAGAGGGCCTGGGCGTGATTCCCTACAACCCGCTG
Source organism: Variovorax sp. GW821-FHT06D12 (assembly GCF_059419205.1). Lineage (NCBI taxonomy): Bacteria > Pseudomonadati > Pseudomonadota > Betaproteobacteria > Burkholderiales > Comamonadaceae > Variovorax > Variovorax sp. GW821-FHT06D12. Next base: position 339,961 of record NZ_JBWKRI010000003.1, read on the forward strand.
GCCGGCGGCCTGCTCACCGGCAAGTACAAGCCCGGCGCCAAGCCCGAGGAAAACACCCGCTTCACCCTCGGCACCGCCGGCGGCATGTACCAGGACCGCTACTGGAACGACCGCAGCTTCGACACCGTGACCCAGCTGCACGCGCTGGCCGACGAAGCCGGCGTGCCGCTGGCCACGCTGGCCGTGGCGTGGGTCATGGCCAACCCGCTGATCACCGCGCCGCTGCTGGGCGCCAGCCGCCCCGAGCAGCTCGACGCCACCGTGGCTGCCGCCAGTTACACGCTCGACCCGGCGCTCAAGCAGAAGCTCGACGCGCTCACCGCCGAGTACCGCAAGGGCGACGCGCCCCGCTGAGCGAACGGGCGTGCGGGCGCCCCGGATGGCCTGCGCGCAGTACGTGCTTGGGCCATGCGGGAGAATCGCGCCCGGCATGAGCACATCCCACACCCCCTCCCGGCGCGCCGCCCTGCGGCCCCCGGCAACGAACGAACGGCGGCCCGCAGCATGGCGCAGCTGATGTCGCTGCTGGTGCAGAACGCGATCCTGGTGGTGTTTGCCGCCAGCTTTGCCGCGCGCCTGGGCCTGCCTGTGCCGGCCGCGGCCGTGCTGGTCGTCACCGGCGCGCTGCTGGCGGCAGGCGACGTGTCGGTGGTCGGCGTGGTGCTGGCCGCCGTGGTCGCCAACCTGCTGGGCGACGGCGCGTGGTTTTATGCCGGGCGCCGCTTCGGCTACCGCTTCATGCGGCTGCTGTGCCGCATCTCGCTGTCGCAGGACTCCTGCGTGCGGCGCGGCGAATCGCTCATTTCCGACTGGGGCGGCATGTCGCTCGTGGCCGCCAAGTTCGTGCCCGGCGTCTCCGTGGTGGCGCCGCCCATGGCCGGCGCGCTGGGCATGTCGGTGCGGCGCTTTGTCGGCTTCGACATCGTCGCCGCGCTGGTCTGGACGGGCCTGTTCCTCGGCCTGGGCTGGCTCTTTCGCGACCAGATCCAGCAGGTGCTCGCCGTGCTGGCCCAGGCCGGCGGCATCGCCACCGCCGCGCTGGGCGTGGTGCTGCTCGTGATGCTCGCCGTGCGCTACTGGCGCCGCCGCGCCTTCGCGCGGCTCACCGGCATGCCGCGCATCAGCGTCGACGAACTGTTCGACCTCATGAGCGGCGACGTGCCGCCGCTGGTGATCGACGTGCGCGGCGAAGCCGGCGTGCAGGTCGACCCGCGCCGCATCCCGGGCGCGCTGTCGTACACCCTCAAGGCGCTGCAGCAGCGCAACCTGGACCTCGCCATCGACCCCGACCGCGACGTGGTGCTGTACTGCAACTGCCCCAACGAAGTCTCGGCCGCGCAGGCCGCGCGCGTGCTGCTGGCGCGCGGGGCGCGGCGGGCGCTGCCGCTGACGGGGGGGCTGGATGCGTGGGTGGCTGCGGGGCGGCCGACCAGCGTGCATTGACCGCACCAGGACGAACGAGGCACCCACCCCGACGATGAACCTGCGCACCAAGATCGTCGCGCTGGCCGTTGCGCCCCTGCTGGTCGCGCTGGTGCTCGTGGCCCTGGCCGTTCGTCACCAGGAGCACGACCTGGCCCAGCGCGAGCGGGCGCTCATCGAGCGCAGCTACATGGCCCAGCGCCGCAGCGAGCTGCGCAGCTACGTCGACCTGGCCGTGAGCAACCTGCTGCCGCTGTACGAGTCGGGGCTGGACGACGAGGCCACGCGCAACGAAGCCCTGCGCCGCCTGGCCACGCTCAACTACGGCGACGACGGCTACTTCTTCGTCTACGACATGGACGGCAACTCGCTCATGCACTCGCGCCAGCCCGAGCTGGTGGGCCAGAACCTGTGGAACCTGCGCGATTCGCATGGCCGCTTCACCATCCAGGAGCTGATCAAGGGCGCACGCGACAAGGGCGGCGCCTACGTCGAGTACGAATGGCGCAAGCCCTCCAGCGCGCAGATGGCGCCCAAGCTCGGCTATGTCACCGCGTTGCCGCGCTGGAACTGGATGGTCGGCACCGGCCTGTACCTGGACGACATCCAGTCGACCATGGACACCCTCGACCGGCAGATGAACGCGAACGTCACCGCCACGTTGCTGTGGATTGCCGGCATCGCCGCGCTGTGCCTGGGCGTGGTGAGCGCGGCCGGGTTATTGCTCAACCTCAGCGAGCACCGCACCGCCGAAGCCAAGCTGCGCCTGCTCGCGCGCCGCGTGGTGCAGTCGCAGGAAGAAGAGCGCGGCCACCTCGCGCGCGAGCTGCACGACGGCACCAGCCAGACGCTGGTGTCGGCCAAGCTGCTGATCGAGTCGGCGGTGGAGCAACTCGACCGCGCGCACCAGTCGCCGCCGCCCGCGCTCGGCAAGGCGCTGCAGCGGCTGAACGATTCGCTCACCGAGGTGCGCCGCATCTCGCACCGGCTGCGCCCCGCGCTGCTCGACACCCTGGGCCTGCCCGCCGCGCTGGAGCGTCTGGGCGCCGAGTTCGGTGAAGAAGGCGGCGTGGACGCATCGATCATGGTCGAGGGCGAACCCTTCGAGCTGTCGCAAGAAGCCAAGACCGCGCTCTTTCGCGTCACGCAGGAAGCGTTGACCAATGTGCGCAAACACGCCCGTGCGCAGCAGGTGCACATCGCGCTGAGCTTCGACGAAGAGGCCGTGCGCCTGGAGATCAGCGACGACGGCGTCGGCTTCAACGTCGAGGCCATGCAGCTCGACCCGCAGCGCGGCATCGGCCTGCGCAACATGCGCGAGCGCATGGAGTCCATCGAAGGCCGGCTGCGCATGCGCTCGGGCCGGGGCCACACCTCTATCGTGGCCGAAGTGCCCGTGCGGCGCGCAAAGCCAGAATAGCGGCCATGAAAGAAGACCCCGCCGCCGCTGCTGCTCCCGTTGTCGTGCGCCTGTTCCTGGTCGACGACCACCCGCTGGTGCGCGACGGCCTGCGCGCGCGCCTGGGCGCCATGCCCGGCCTGGAGATCGTGGGTGAGGCCGGCAGCGCGGCCGAGGCGCTGGCACTCATCGGCCCCGCGCAGCCGCACCTCGTGCTCATGGACGTGGGCATGAAGGACATGAACGGCATCGAGCTGGCGGCGCTGCTGCTGCAACAACAACAGCCGCACCAGCAGCCCGCGCCGCACATCGTGATGCTCAGCATGTACGACAACCCCGAGTACGTGCAGAAGGCCCTGCAGGTCGGCGCGCGCGGCTACGTCCTGAAAGACGCGCCGGCGGCGGAGATCGTGGCGGCCATCGAGGCCGTGTCGGCGGGCGGCACCTTCTTGAGCCCGGCCGTGTCGAAGAAACTCTTTCGCAACCAGACCCCGCGCCCGCTGCTCACGCCGCGCGAGAGCGAGATATTGAGCGCGCTCGGCCGCGGCGAATCGAGCAAGCAGATCGCACGCGACCTCGGCCTGAGCGTGCGCACCGTGGAGGCGCACCGCCAGAGCATCAAGCGGCGCCTGGGCATCGAAGGGCAGGCGGAGCTCATCAAGTACGCGGTGGAGCACGCGCGGGAGTTCGGCGGGCAGGGCTGAGGCGCTGCTGTCGATGCGGGGCTCGGCCCCTGCTTTCAGGGCCTGACTGTCAGGGCTTTGTGAATCGCCGCTTCCGCAGCGCGATTACTTGCGCGAACCGCGCATTCCTCGGCGAAATTGCTCTGTGCGCCGGGCGGGACTTCTCTACAGTGAATGCCCCTGTGATGAAACGACCCGCCATGTGGGCGAGGAGGGCAGCACACACCACACCACGGACCACTGACTGATTGTTGAGTGAATGAATGAACCGCTTCGCCTCACGGCGGGCCATCGATGCAGATCGATCGATGCGAACGTGAGGCACAAAAGGCGACGGCCACGGTGCGCGAACACCATGACCGTCTAACCAAATGACGTGCAACAACTTTGGAAAGAGAGCACACCAATGGCTGATCGAATTATGGCCCGGGCTCCCCGGCTGACCTCTCCCCACGCGACCACCCCGAGCGCAGCAGACTTGCTGGAATGCAAGCTGGAACAACTGAACTCACTGCTGTGGTGCTGCCACGGCGCCGGCGATGGATGGTTCGAAGATGCAGGGGCAGGACATCGGGACAACCTGCTTTGGATCGCTTCGGATTTGGCGCGGGATGCGGCGGCGTTGTTTCAGGAGAGTGGGGGAGGGTGAGGGGTTTAGCCCTGGTATTGGATATCGGGGCAGAGCGCTGAACTGTTCGTGATGGTTCGCAACGATTGGACCATCCGGCTGCAGAGTAGCCAATGCTGTTTTTCAGCTCTTGGAAAAACGGTCAACCAAGAAATCTGGCAGCGAGCTAAGAGTCGTCGAATCCGTCGTTCGAGAACGAATAGTCAACGTCTTAAGCGAGCGCCGGCGCAAGGGGGTGGCCCTTGTAACGCCCTCTCGATGGAAGATTAAGCGTACCTTGCGGCGAGCTTGAGAAATTGACCGAACGCAAATAGAGCCTTATCGACCTTTCGGGCATTCTCACCCTCAAAAGTGCGCAGAAAGGGAAGGTACTCGTCTTCATAAGCTGCGTACTTCTGTCGATTCGTGCTACCTATCTCAATGATGTGACCAGTCTTCATGTATTGCATTGCTCGAAATGTGTGCTGATCGAAGATTGGCCATTTTTCCGGCTCCAGGCAATGTAGGTAGAAGATGTTCCAAATCGCACCACCGAGCTCCTTGTGATTCAAGTAGCGGGCGCGTCGATCCCCAGTGAAAACCAACGGGTAGTTTTCTATGATGCTGGTAGTCTTTGACTTGGATATGGAGGTTCCGTTTTTCCACTCGAAAAGATCTTGGCGCGATTTCTCTGTTAGTGGATTTCCAATGTTCTTTGTGTACTTTTCGTCAGCGGGGTAGTCGTATTTGGTTGCCCAATGCGCCAAGAAAGATTCATTGTCTTTTGTACTGATCTCAAAGGAAAAATGCATGAGAAGGGGGCTTGTAAGACCAATTTCAAAAAGGAGAGACGTCACTCGAATTTTTGGGCGTCATGCTCTTGATGGAAGAATCAAACGTCGTGGCGCTTTTTATCGAGCTTGAAGTCGAGGCTTGGTTGCTAGGTATAGCCATGATGACGTGTGCTTTAGCAAGGCAGTTCGACGCGCTCCACGAAGTTCCGTCGCGGATTTCAGTAAGGGAATTACCCCAAACAGGCCGAACTGAGTTGATAGCGCGGTTAGACCAGCGATGGGCTCGACTAAGGCCCCTGCGGTGACTAGCGCTGAAACTGCCACCTCCTTGGAGAAGAGTGTCTTGAGGCTGGCTACGCCAAGCTCCGACTTGAGATCGGAAAGATCATGTTTTAGATCACTACGAAACTGACGCTCAAGCTCTCGAAGATCAGTGATGCTCTTTGCTTCCTTCGTAACGCGCTTGACGTGAGCGTCTAGTGTTGCGAGGTATCGGCGACGCATGGCTGTGTAGTCTGTGCTGCTGCTCTTGGCTTCGCGCCTCCGGAAGTCGATTAAGTTCTTGAGCGGGACGTCGCGAGCGTCAAGAACTTCAAGTGATATTGCAACCAATCGGTCGTAGGCTGGTGCCACTTGACTAACGTCAAGACCGAGAACAGGCACTGTGCCCAGAGCACTTGCATGCGCCTCGGAAAGCCAAGAGTACGCATCAGTACGGTCGGTTATCTTTTGTATTTGTGTGCCAGCGCAGCTGTCAGCGAGAAGGGACATCATTAAGAATCCGAGTGCCGCTGGGACGTCATAGTCCATATGGCCGGCTTCGAAACTCGCAAGTCCTTCTTCCTCCAGCATGCGCCAGGTCATGTGGAGAAACTTATCAGGGTAGATCGAGTAACGCCCGCCTCGCCACTCGACCGGGGTCCTGGCCATGATCGTGGCGAGTTGCCCTGTGCTCAGCAGCTTCTTGAGTGCTGCGTGGGCTTCCTGCTGTTCCTTATTGCTGGGACGCCGAGACCTCACCACCAAGTCCGCAGCCTGTTGAAGCATTCGGTCCTTGGGGCCGTGCGGTGAAGGTCGTGGTGCGCGAGGGACTATCGTCTCAACCGAGTCCCAGAGTAGGAGCGCGTTCTTGAGAATAGTCGGGTTGCCAATCTCGGTGTGCGGGTAATACAGAGCCTTGAGCATATCTTCCTGTGCGCCCAACGTTGGACATGACCGGCAGACAGTAGGCGAGGGAAGCCTGCCGATAAGATGTGTTCGTCGATCGGCCTATTTGGGCTTTTTTCGCTCCTTGACCACGATTGGGTTGAGTGCGAGCCTCATCTGAGTTGAAGGCGGGATCGCCTCCCGAAGATAAATGCACATCTGATTCAAGTGGTCCAAAGCGGCATCCGCATGGCGCGCAAACTCGAATATGTTCACGATCGCTGTACTCGGGAGAGATGCCGCCCCGCCCACGGTAACTGGGTAGCGAAAAACATAAGACCCGGGGTCCACTGCATCTAGTTCCCCGATCCAGTCCCACACTTCCCCCTTTGTAGCTAGAAGTGATGGGGAGAGACGTTGTTCCAGAACTTCAAGTATCGGGCTGGCCATGTCGATCAATCGCGTGAGCGAGTGCTCTCGCCAAAGCCTAGGCACCATATCTAGAAGTTCGGAATCGGACACGCTGATTCGAGCCGCGCGATAGATCATCGCCTTCAAGTACAGCTCCAGCGCGTGACGGTAGATGAAGATGATGGGGCAAGCGGCGTAGCCCACCTCGTCGTGTTCGCGGCGATCCTCCAAATGCATCAGGGCCTGCGCCGCATTTCGATAGCAGTGTGCGTACGCAACTATGTCTTCCATTGGCTCTGCTCCCCAGTTCAAAACGGCGTTGCCGCGTGTTCCAACTGGAGTGCCGTAGAAGCGAAACACGCCCATGATGCGCGTCCTAACGCAAGGTATCTCGAAGAACTGGCGGGACAAATTGGGCGCTGCAAGAAATTCGGGTCATGCTTCCTTTCTATGAGTGGCCGGTAGCCAGGGCTTACGGCCAACGCACCGTGCAATACGCGGTCGAAAAAACTGTGAAACCTAGCAGCCCGTCTCGGCCTTCAGACGACTTCGAAGCCAGACTGTAGAGCGCATTCTTCAGAAGCACTATAGCCTGTGCCCGAAGCTAGATCGTGCGCGAGGCGGGCAGCGCACAATCCATTGAAATTGCTGCGCATGGTGCACGTCTGACCGTCTTGGGGCTTGACGGCAAACCTCATCCTCGGGCGAGAGCGACGTCAAGTGGCTACACCTGCCAGTGATATCGATCGGCAGAATTGGACCGAAACGAGTCGAGGCCCCGGCGTCTTGAGAAGGGTCATTTCCGCGGCATCTCCGATATTGTTGAAGTGTGAGAAAAGAGGAATTGAAGGAGGTTTGCCTTGATACCCTCAACCATATCAACCCAATGTCTCTTTCAATGCCCCACCTTCTCTCAAGCCCAGCCGCCGACCGCAACAAGCAACCCATCCTCGATGCCCTGACCCGCATCCTCGGTGAGCGCGGCACCGCCTTGGAAATCGCCTCCGGCACAGGCCAACACGCCGCCTGGTTCGCCGCCGCCATGCCCTCATGGACCTGGCAGCCCACCGACGCAGACGCCCGCTCGATCCCCGCGATCGCCAGTCGCGTCGAGCACGCCGCGTTGCCCAATCTGCGCCCACCGCTGCTGCTCGACGTGATGGCGTCGCAGTGGCCGTCGCAAGGCCCCGCGTTCGCTCAAGAAGGCAAAGAAGAGGAAGAAAAGTTCGACGCCATCTACTGCGCCAACATGCTGCACATCGCACCCTGGCCCACCTGCGCCGCGCTCATGGCCGGTGCCGCGCGGTATCTGCGTGCCGGCACCGGCGTGCTGATCACCTACGGGCCTTACTTCGAAGACGAAGCACAGCACGGCCCCACGGCACCGAGCAATCTGGCGTTCGACGAAGACCTGCGCACGCGCAATCCCGCCTGGGGCATTCGCCGGCTCGACGACGTGGTGGCAGAAGCGCGCCGTGTCGGCCTCGCATTGCGCGAGCGGCACGCGATGCCTGCGAACAACCTGCTGCTGGTCTTCGGCTTCAGCTGATGGCGATGAAGGGCGAGGGCGTTGTCGCCCGCCAAGGGGCTCTGCATTGCGATCCGGCCCACTCGCGCTAGAGTCGGGCCACGTCCACAAGACCGGCCTGCGCCCATGCTCGACACACCATTGCCGACGCCTCCTCATTTCCCCGCATCGCTGTCGCTGCTGCAGCAGCGGCTCCTGTTCCGACTGATCCCCGCCGTCACCGCCTGCCTCCTGGCCGTCGGCTGCGCGAGCCCGCCGTCGACGCGTGCGCCCGGTGGTTCGGTTCCGAGCAGCAACATCCCGCCGTTGACGTCGGAGCAGTCGAACAGCATCACGATCCATGCGCTGGGGCTGGTCGGCACGCCGTACCGCTATGGCGGCAACTCGCCCGAGGGCGGGTTCGATTGCAGCGGGCTCATCGGCTACGTGTACCGACACAGCGTGGGGCAGGTGCCGCCGCGCACGGTGTCGCGCATGGCGGGCTTCGGTCGGCCGGTGCCGATGTCGGAGCTTCGCTCGGGCGATCTGGTGTTGTTCGGCTCGGCGTCGCCGACGCATGCGGGCATCTATGTGGGCGACGGGCGTTTCGTGCACGCGCCGTCCACGGGCGGCGAGGTGCGGCTCGACCGGCTCGACGGCGTGTACTGGTCGCGCCAGCCGACGCAGGCGCGCCGGCCCGGCTGATCCGGCGAACCCGGCTCGCGCGTTACGCGCGCGGCGACCGCACGTGTTCCGGCCGCACGCCGATGCCCACGGCGCGCGCGGGCAGGGTGCGCAGCCACGGCCAGCGCCCCAGCAGGCGCAAGGCCCAGGGCATGGGGCGGGGCGCGGTCGATGCAGCCGCCTTGCGGCTGAGCACGGGCATCAGCACGCGGTCCTGCACGAGGCGCTGCGCGGCCTGCGTGACGCGCACGGGCCATTCGCGGCGGCGCTGCAGCTGGGGCAGCAGGTTGTCGATTTCCTTGTCGGTGGCGCTGCCGGCCAGTGAGGCGGCCAGCAGGTTGGCGGCGGCCACGGCGTCCTGCACGGCGAGGTTGATGCCGACACCGCCCACGGGCGACATGGCGTGCGCGGCGTCGCCGATGCACAGCAGGCCGGGGCACGACCACGATTCGAGCCGGTCGACGCTCACTGCGAGCAGCTTCACGGCCTCCCAGTCGGGCAGGGCCTCGGGCAGGCGCGTGGCAAAGAAGGGCGCGATGCGCGCGATCTCGGCATGGAAGGCGGCAATGCCGCGCGACTGCAGTTCGGCGCTGCCGCCCTTGCGGATGACGAAGGCGCACTGCCAGTAGTCGCCGCGGTTGAGCGTCACCAGGAGGTGGCCCGCGGCGATGTGGCCGCCGGTGGCTTCGGGGTCACCGGGGCGCTTGGGAAGGCGCATCCACAGCACGTCGATGGGCGCGCCGTAGCTGATGTGCGGCAGCGCCGCCGCGTCGCGCAGGGTGGAGTGGCGGCCGTCGGCGGCCACGATGAGGGAGGCGTGCAACTCGATGTCCTTCGGGCCGCCGCTGTCGGGGCGCCGGGCGCCGACGCGCACTTTCACGCCGTTGACGCGGCCCTTGTCCTGCAGCAGACCGATGGCCTCGGCGTCGGTCCACAGCTCGAAGCCGGGGTAGCGCCGCGCCTCGTCGCACATGAAGTCCAGGAACTCCCACTGCGGCATGAGCACCAGGAAGCGGGCGTGCGTGGGCAGCCGCCTGAAGTCGGCAATGGTCACGCCGCGGCCTTCGTAGGTGCCGCGCAGCTCTTCGATGCGGTTGTGCGGGCGTTGCAGGAAGGCGTCGAGCAGGCCGAGTTCGTGCAGCACTTCGAGGGTGGAGGGGTGCACGGTGTCGCCCCGGAAGTCGCGCAGGAAGTCGAGGTGTTTCTCGAGCACGACAACGGGCACGCCCGCGCGCGCAAGCAGCAGGCCCAGCACCATGCCGGCCGGGCCGCCGCCGGCGATGCAGCAGCGGGGCGACGTGGTGGGAGCGGGCGCAGAGGTGGTGTGGGTGTCCATGGCTCCGATCGATCCGGTCGCGCCATGGGTGGCGTGGCCTGTGGGGTGCGCGGTGCGCGCACCCTCGGTGCACGCACTGCGCGGCCGGACCGCCGGGGCCCGGACCTCAGGGCTGCATGAAGCTCACGCTCTGGGCGATGAGCACGCCGTCGACCACGCGGTCGCCGACGACGGTCACGCGCTTGCCGTTGCCCAGGTCGGTGGCGGTGCCGTTTTCGAAGATGGTACCGGAGCCGCTGGCATCCACGCGCTGGCCGCGCACGGTGAAGTCGGCGGCCGACACGTAACCGCCGATGGCGCCGATCACGGTGAACGACACCGGACCGCCGGTGCCGGGCACGTGGCGGATGCGCAGTTTCTTGACCACGAGCACCTGGCCCGAGAGGAAACCGTCGACCTCGACCTTCACGCCGTTGCCGATGGAGCCGCTCGGCCCGCCGGTGATCTGGGCGTTGCGCGCGTCGATCTTGTTGCCCAGCACGCGGAAGTCGCCCAGCGCGGCGAAGTCGGTGACCACGCCGGCCAGCTGCAGCGCGATGCCGTCGGCCGAGGGAATGGCGTACCAGCCCTGCACCTGGGTGGCGGTGAAGCGGCCGGCGGCCGGCGCCGCCGTGCCGCGCACGCGGACGATGGCGCCGTTGGCCAGGCTTGCGGCGTCGATGCCGGGGCCGAAGGCCGCGCCGCCGAAGTCGATGGTCAGCAGGCCGAGGGTGAACTGCTGGCCGCCGCGGTCGAGGTTCTGCACGGTGCCGGTCACCAGCGGGGCGGTGGTGGTGGGCGCCACCTGCACGCGCGTGGCGCGCAGGATGCCCGGCGCGGCGGGCAGGCCCCACACCTGCACCACGGCGGTGTCGACGAGGTCGGTGGCGCCCTTGGCGTCGCCCCAGACGGTGGCGTTGTCGGTGGTCACGCGGGTGCCCATGACGGTGAAGCTGCCGTCCTTCAGGTCGATGGCCGACACGGCGCCGCGCAGCTCGGCGGCCGAGACGACGGTGGCGGCGATGCCGCTGGTGAAGTTGGCGTCGACCTTGCCGGCGATGCGCGCGCTCATGCCGATCTGCAGCTCGGTGGTGTCCTCGAGGCTGAAGGTGGCGCTGTCGGTGTTGTAGCGCAGGCCGTTGAGGATCACGCTGCCCAGGCCGTCGGCCGCGCCGATGCCGGCGGCGTCGGCGGTCACCCCGGTGCCGCCGGAGCCCACGCCCGAGCCGTCGCCGTTGGTGTTGCCGGCGGTGCTGTCGCCGCCGCCGGTGCTTCCGGTGCTGCCGTTGCCCGTGCCGCTGCCGGAGCCGGCGTCACCCGAGCCGCCGTCGCCGCCCCCACCGCCGTTGCCGGTGGCCGTGGTGCCGGCGGTGCTGAAGCCCGGCGTGCCGCCGCCTCCACCGCCACCGCCGCCTCCCCCGCAGGACAGAAGCAGGGCCATGGCGCCGGCCATCAGCAGGCCGCGCACGAGTCGCAAGGAGAGGGGAGGCGTGTTCATCGGGGGGACTCGTTGTGCTGGGGCGCGCCGGGGGGGGGCGCGCCTTCTTCGTCTTCGTAATACGTGTAGATGCCGACGCGGATGCGCGCCTTCGCGGTGGCCTCGGGGGGCACGCGGTCGACGGCTTCGGTCATCTCGCGGGCCAGCTCGTGGTGCAGGCCGGCCCAGCGTTCGCGCACGAGGCGTTCGATGGCCGTGCAGTCGGCCAGCGTGAGCCCGCGCGCGTACACGGCGCGCTCGAGCATGCGGGGCGTCTCGCCCAGGGTGTTGGAGACGGCGGCCAGCAGGTGGTCGCGGCCGTTGTCGCCCAGGAAGGCGAGCATCGACTGCAGGTCTTCCACCGGCACGAAGCCGTCGGCCGTGAGTTCGGCGCTGCCGTCGCTCTCGGCCACCATCTGCAGGCGCACCAGCTCGTCGAGGATGGTGCGGTGGTGCACGTTGCCCCGGCTGGCCAGGCGGGCCACGCGCTCGAACGACGGCCCGTCACCCTCGGTGACGACGGGAAGGCGGCGCAGGGTGTCGTCGTCGGTGGTCATCTGTAACCACAACGTAAAAGTCTTGGCAGCCGCTGACAGCTCGGTGTGGGGCAGCGGGTCAACGGTGGCGCGGACCTTGGCGGTGACGACCTTGCGGTTCAGCCCGGTGGTGACCGAAATCTGGCTGAGGTTGGGTTTGGTCACGCCCTGGGCGCGCCAGGTGCGCTGGGCTTCCTCGATGAGCAGGTCGCGCAGCAGGGCTTCGAGGTGCGGGTGCTTGACGCCCATGCCCAGCGCCAGCCGGACCACGGGCCTGAGGATGCGAGCGCAGGCGGCAAGGGCCCAGTCCAGCCGGTGTTCCATGAATGCGGGAGCGTTGTTCCTGGTGAAGGTCGTCAAGGCAAGAGAGGCGGGACCGGCGCCCGGGCTTGCCACAGGGCCCTATTGTCGTTCGTCCGGCGGACCCCCTCGGCCGGCCCGGGTCAGGTCGCGGCGCAGGTGCCGCCGCTGGACCGGGTGACGGTGGTGCGTCCCGTGGCGCTGATGCTCACGGCGCGCGACTGGTCGGCGCTCGGGGTGGCGCGGCAGATGGTGATGCGGCTCTGGCCGGCGCCCAGGCCGGTGGCCTGGAACACGACGGCACTGGCGCCGCCGGCCTCGCGCAGTCGGTAGCCGCTGGCGGCCGCGGGCTCGACGCGCAGCACCTGCGTGTCGCTGCGCACGATCCAGCCGGCTTCCCATTGCCCGTTGGTGCTGCAGCTGGTGCCGTTGGCCGAGGCGCACAGGGTGACGGGGGCGTTGCGCTTGATGGCCTCGCTGCGCGCCAGCTGGCTGCCCGCGACCAGCGCGGTGCTGTAGCTGCTCAGGCGGGTGGACAGCCGGATGCCGTCGAACGAGGGCACGGCAATGGCGATCAGCACCACCAGCACGGCCAGCGTGACCATCAGCTCGATGAGCGTGAAGCCGCGCGGCCGGGGGCGGGCCTGCCTGGGGTGGTGGTTGCGCATGCGCGGGTGCACGGCGTTACTTCTGGATGAACCAGTAGACCCGGCCCTTGGGCTGCTTGAAGGCGGCCTTGGGCGCGGTGCCCTTGGGGCTGAGGAAGGAATTGGGACTGGCGCCGATCACCACGTCGCGGATGCTGCCGTTGTCGAGTTCGACCCGGCCCACGACTGGCGTGGGCGCGAGGCCGCCGCCCACCACGTTCTGGAAGCGTCCGAGGGGGCTCTGGGCCGCGGCGTTGACGTACGAGACGTTGTAGACCCGTGCGGTGCCCAGGTCGGCCTTGCACGTCAGCGTGTTGGGGACGGTGGGCGTGTGGGTGTTGAAGGTGGTGACGCCATAGGCGGTCACCGAGCCGGTCACGACCTGCTCGCCGGCAGCGAGGGCGAGGTACCAACCCTTCTTGGTCGCAAGGTCCGCGGACGTCGGGTCGTCGGTCGTGGTGATGGCCTGCAGCGAGGCATGGCACAGCAGCTCGTTGCTGGTGCCGGTGCCGCAGCGGGTGAGGACGGCCTCGCTGCTCAGCCAGTTGTCGTCGGTGGGCTTGTCCACCAGCATGTAGAAGCGATTGGCCACGCTGAGGGCCGAGGTGTAGCGGCGCAGCGGCTTCTCGCGGTCGCCCGAACCCAGCAGCACGACGTAGGAGCCGGTGTCCTCCAGCACGTCGGGGCCGAACATGAACTTGCGGTTGGGCGTGCAGGTGGTCACGGTGTCGCAGCCGAGCGAGGCGATCTTCTTTAATTCCCAGGCGGACGGTGCTGCGGTGCCGATCTTGATGCGGTAGACGTTGCCGCCCAGGTCGGCGGCGTAGGCGATCTTGGCGACGCCGAGCGCGTCGGTGACCACCGTCACTTCGCCGACCACCGGGCGTTCCGTGGTGAACACCTTGCGTTGCGCGCCGGTATCGGCGTCGAGCACATAGATCCGGTTGCCCTTCACGCCGCTGCCGCAGGCCTGGGTGGCGCTGTTGGTGTCGACGTCTTCGCACTTGTCGTAGCCGCCGCCGAAGATCAGCAGCGGCGAGTTGCCCGACGCGTAGCCGCTGGCCTTCAGCACCTTCGGTGCCGACCAGGTCTGGCCGATGCCTTCGAAGTCGCTGTCGCAGTCGGTGTCATTGGACTGGTTGGGGCAGCCGCGGCGCCATTTCAGGGAGGGCGCAGCCGGGTCGGACACGTTGAAAGCGTACATCTGCCGGCCACCGCGGCGCATGCTGGCAAACAGCCAGGCCGTGTTGCCCTGGCGGTAGGCGGACACCGCGCCGTCCATGCCGTAGGCCTTGGGGGCCACAGTGGTGCCGGTGGGCACGGGCATGCCGGGGAAATCGATGCGGACGTTGTTGTCGTACAGCCGCTTCAAGCTGCCATAGAACTCGGGCGGAACAAAAGACCACAGCTCGGCGCCCGCGGCAGCCGTGCCGATGGCTCTGCTGCGGTTGCCGTTGATGGCTCGCAGCGCGCCGTCGTTGCCGCCGTAGAACACCACCACCTGGGGCGCCGTGGCGGTTCCGTAGTCGATGGCGACCGGCCGTGAATGAACCACGTCGCCATGCACGGAGGGACGCATGCCGCCGGTGGTGACCAGCGTGCCATCGGCCCGGGCCCTGTCATCGCCCTTGTTGTCGAGGCCGCGCACCCAGTCGATCAGCTTGTCGCGGTCGGCATCCACGGCGACGCCCAGGTCGCCCTTGGTGATGGCGCTGTTGCCGGTGGAGAAGTTCGTGAGTGTGCTGCAGCCGGTTGCGGCGCAGGTTTTCATGTTGCGGCTGGCCACGGTCAGGCTGCGCAGCATGTAGCCCTGCGCACCTTTTTCCACCACATCGCCGTCGGGGCTGTCGGACAGCTTGTTCTGACCCAGGCAGCCGCCCGAGGGACGGTCCGCGGGCAGGAGGAAATCCCAGTAACTGCCCCCGCTCCCCTTCGCGGGTGTCCAGAAGCTCTGGGCGCAGGGGTCCACGAAACCGGTGTTGTTGTTGATCGCGTTGCCGTCGACGGCATCCTGCAGGAGAAGTTGGCCGCCGCTGTCCAGTCCCAGTTTGTATTGCTTGAGGTTGCCGTACCAGCGCGGGCGCGCGCTGCGATCGGGGCGGAACATGCCGACGAACACCTGGTTCAGGTAGGTGCCCTGCGTGTTCACGCTCACGGGCAGGCTCACCGAGGAAAAGACGCTGTTGACCGCCTGGATCTTGCTGAAGATCTTGGCGAGCGCATCGATGAGCGCAGTATTGAGATTGGTGCTGCCGGACAGGTCGAAGTACTCACCGTCGGACCTGTCGGCCATGCTCCGGAGCAACGCCGTCCAGCCCGGGCCTTGGCCGCCGGTCGCGCGGACGGCCTCGATGGTGTAGACCTTCACGCGCATGCTGTCCCTCAGGAAGCGTGCCCATTCGTCGGCGGGGTTGTCTTGCGAGCCGCTGACGCCCAGCACGATGGGGGTCGTGTCGCCACCGGCCGCGCGCAGGGCCTCGGTCGAGATCTGGATGTCGTTGGTGTTGTCCTGCGCCGCGCCGTTGCTGATGTAGATGATGAAGGTGCCGGTGCAGTTCTCGGTGCTCGGCGGGATGTAGCGGGCGCCGTTGAACGAACTGAGCGCGTTGCCCGCCAGCGCATAGATCTGGTTGGACGCGGCGGTCCCGCGTGTATTGCCCAGATAGTCGGCCTTGAGCTTGTTGTTCCCGGCGATCGGCGCGCCGCCGGACAGGTAGCGGTAGACCTCCGCCATCGTCTTGCCGGCCTTGCCGCCGTTGGACTTGTCGGCGGTCTTGTCCAGGCTGGCGAGCATGCTGGTGTACGTGATCTTGGTGTCGCCGTCCAGCGTGCGCACGGCGGCGCGCACGTAGCCGCCGTCCGAGTTGGAGTTGCCGCCACCGGTCTCCGTGAACATCATCAGGCCGATCTTGAACTGGTTGGGGTCAAGGCTCCTGAAGGCCGTCTTGAGCGCGTCGAGTTCGGCTTCGAAAGGCTGGTTCCAGTTGGCCGTGTTGTCCAGCACGAACAGCACGTTGGGCATCTGCCCGGCCGCCTGGTTGTATTCCACGAAGAGATCGATGTCCTCCGCCTGCGCAGCCTGCATCGGCAACGCAAGCAGCACGGCGGCCCACAGCGTGGTGAGTAGTTTCCTTGTCATGGCGGGGACCCGTTCATCGTCGTGGTTCAAGAGGCGGCCGGCGCGGGTTCGGCTGGCGCGACCGGCGGCGGCGCGCACAGCGCTTCGAACTGCGCCTTGTTGAGCAGCGCCCGCACGCCCTGGCGCACGGAGGTCGAGATGCCGGTGGCGCCGGGGGTGGTGTCGGTCACGGTGGTACTGATGTCCCACACGGCGTTGTACTGGTCGGGCAGGGCCGCAAGCCCGGAGCCGCTGCTGGACGCGCCGCCCGTGATGCCGCCCGGGCCCGTGCTGCCGCCGCCGCTGCTGTCGACGGCCTTGGTGGCGCGCACGCACACGGGCGGGGCAATGGTGACCTTGTAGTCGTCCACGCCGTCGTTGTTGATGTCGACCATGCTCACGGTGCCCTGCGGCGGCGCGAGCGACGGGGTGCCGTCGCTGCCGGGCACCAGCAGGCTGGCCGCGACCTCCTCGATCGCGCGGTTGGCGGCGGCCACGGCTTCGTTGCGGGTCTGCAGGTTGCCCACGGCCTTGAGGTTGGCGCCGCTGAGGTTGAAGGCGGCGGTGACCACGAGCGTGATCAGCAGCAGCATGATCATCCCGATGATCAGGGCGGCGCCGCGCTGGGTCTGGGTGGAGCGGCCGGCGTGCACGCGTGGCTTCATGGCGTTTCCCTCCGGCCGGTGACGTTGGTCAGGCGCACGGTGGTCGCGAACGCGTGCCGCTTGTAGTGGTCGTTGAACGGCGCGAGCGTCGCAGCGCCCATCTGGTACCTGCGCGTGTCGGTGTGGCCCGGCGAGATGGTGGTGGCGCGCGCGAGCACATACAGCTTCACGGCCACCGCGTTGACCAGCTGGTCGGCGGTGCAGGTCGCGCCGCAGTGCACGAAGGCGCCGTCGGGGCTGCCGTCGCCGCGGTTGGACGGGGTGGACTTGTTCGCCGGATCGGCCCAGGCGATGGCCTGGGTGTAGTTGACGGCGGCGCCGGTCTTGCTCAGCGTGTCCAGGCCGAGCTCGACGCGAAAGCCCTCGACGCCTTCGATCAGCGCCGTGGGCGGCTGCTGCGCGAGCGTGCCGCCCACCAGGTCGAAGCGCGAGCGTGCCAGCGTGGGAATTCCGTCGTTTTCGGCCTCGGCGTAGTCGCGCACGTAGTAGATGTCGGCCACCAGCTTGCGCTTGGGCGAGGCGCTGGTGCAGTCCTTGAGGAACATCTGGTCGAAGGCGCCGGTCGAGAGGTCGAACGACGAGGGCTTTTGCGTGCCGCACAGCGACGACTGGAAGTACATCGCGCCGGCCACGTCGGCGTCGCAATGGGGCGTGCCGGGCAGGCAGGTTTCGGCATGGCGCACCACGAGGATGTCGGTGCCGGTCTTGTGGTGCGTCAGCAGATCGGTGCAGGTGGCCGGCACGCTGCTGTAGACCTGCACGGGCAGGTCGAGCAGCTGGCGCTTGTAGTCCTCGGTCCAGTTCGCCGCCGAGTAGGCCAGGCACGGGTCGGGCACGTTGCCGGTGGGCACGTGCGTGGGCGCGGCGCTGACCGTGAGGTCGTCGAACTCGGGCATGTAGTTTTCCCAGAAGCCCGCGTGCGAGATCTCGTTCTCGAGCACGAAGATGCTCAGGCGTCCGGTTTCGATCTGGCGGTTGACGCGTTCCATCTCGCGCTGGGAGCCGCTCACGTTGAGGAACAGCGTGAGCAGCGCGGCCATCACGATGAGCATGATGGTGATGGCCACCATCAGCTCGATCAGCGTCAGCCCGCGCTGGGCGCGGCGTGCGGTGGGGCGCGGGTTCATGAGAGCGATCCGATGCGCACGAGCGTGGTCACGGTGCGGCGGCACAGGTCGTTGATGCACTTGGTGCCGGTGTCGTAGAGGTCCTTGCCGCAGGCCACGCCGGCCGGCGGCGCCGAGATCGGCCCCAGGCCCTGCCAGGCGACCGTCACGAGGTACTCGTTGTTGCCCATGTCTTCCACGCAGCCGCGCCCGCCGATCACGGTGCCCAACTTGTCGTTGCCCGAGAACTCGGCGGCGCCCTGCAGCGCGTTGCACCACTCCTTGGCGTCGATCTGCTGGCGCGTGCCGGTGCCGGTGGGGCAGGCATCGGTGCCACCCAGCGGTGCGCTGGTGGCGTAGCTGGCCGCCACGCGGCGGTTGATGGCGATGCGGTTGGCCATGTCGTTGAGCAGGATCAGCGCCTGCGAGCGCTGGTACGACTCCATCTCGGAGGCCTGCAGCCGGGCCTGCAGCCCTACGAGGCCGAACAGGCCGAAGGCCAGCACGAGCAGGGTGACCAGCACTTCGATCAGCGTGGCGCCGCGCTGGCGCTGCAAGGCGGGGCTCACCATTTGTTGGGCGGCGTCTTCACGCCTTCGCTGGTGAGCCCGAGGTTGCCGTCGCCCACCTGGCTGCCGATCGGCGTGAAGGTGATCGTGAAGGCGGGCGGGAGGCCGGCTTCCTGCAGCGTGACCTCGTAGCTGTAGTTGCTGCTGACTTCGGCGGGCAGGCTGTAGCCGCTGGCGGTCAGCGCCGTCGTGTTCGCGTAGCTGCGGTTGGCAATGAGGAACTGCTGCTGCCGGTTGGCGATGTCCATCATCTGCGCCTGGGCCGCCGAGCGCTTCGATCGCACGATGTACTGCCGGTAACTGGGCAGCGCGATCGACGCCAGGATGGCCACGATGACCACCGTGATCATGACCTCGATCAATGTGAAGCCGCCGCTTGTGCGCGCCTGCGAATGCTGGGTCATCGTGGACTTGTCAGAGATGTTTCACATTGTTAGTGAATGTGAATTTATCACATCTAATGTGAGCGCAACGGTTTTGCGGCGCTTCTGATGGCTGTCGGGCGGAGGCGATTTGGGCGCGGATAGGGGTTATCCATTAGGCAATTCCACCCGGCCAGCCCGCGCAGTCCGACGGATGCGGCCCGGCGGCGGGCGGGGAACACTCGCCCGGTTCATATCGAGGAGACATCCGCATGCCCAACATTCGCCGCCATCTGGTGTGGCTGGCCGTGGCCGTGCTCGGCGCTTTTGCGCTGGGCACCGTGGCCCTGAGCCGGGGAGAGAGCATCAACGCCCTGTGGGTCGTGACCGCCGCGCTCTGCACCTACCTGATCGCCTACCGCTACTACAGCCTGTTCATCGCCGACAAGGTGCTGGGGCTGGATGCCAACCGCAAGACGCCCGCGCACCGCCACAACGACGGCCTGGACTACGTGCCGACCGACAAGAACGTGCTGTTCGGCCACCACTTCGCGGCCATTGCGGGCGCCGGCCCGCTGGTGGGCCCGGTGCTCGCCGCGCAGATGGGCTACCTGCCCGGTTTGCTGTGGGTGCTGGCGGGCGTGGTGTTCGCGGGGGCGGTGCAGGACTTCATCATCCTGTTCATCTCCACGCGCCGCGACGGCCGCTCGCTGGGCGACCTGGTCAAGCAGGAGATGGGCGTGGTGCCCGGCATGATCGCGCTGTTCGGCACCTTCATGATCATGATCATCATCCTGGCGGTGCTGGCCCTGATCGTGGTGAAGGCGCTGGCCGAATCGCCGTGGGGCAGCTTCACGGTGGCCGCGACGATTCCGGTGGCGCTGTTCATGGGCGTGTACCTGCGCTACATCCGCCCGGGCCGCATCGGCGAGGTGTCGGTGATCGGCTTCGTGCTGCTCATGGCGGCCATCTTCGGCGGACAGTGGGTCAGCCAGCACCCGGTGTGGGGCCCGGCCTTCACCTTCGACGGCAAGGCGCTCACCTGGATGCTCGTGGGCTACGGCTTCGTGGCCGCCAGCCTGCCGGTGTGGCTGCTGCTGGCGCCGCGCGACTACCTGTCGACCTTCCTGAAGATCGGCACCATCATCGCGCTGGCGATTGGCATCGTGGTCGTGATGCCCACGCTGCAGATGCCCGCGATCACGCAGTTCGCGCAAGGCAACGGCCCGGTGTGGTCGGGCAGCCTGTTCCCGTTCCTGTTCATCACCATCGCCTGCGGCGCCGTCTCGGGCTTCCACGCGCTGATCTCTTCGGGCACCACGCCCAAGATGCTCGACAACGAGCGCCACGCGCGCTTCATCGGCTACGGCGGCATGCTGGCCGAATCGTTCGTCGCCGTGATGGCGCTGGTGGCGGCCTCGTGCATCGAGCCGGGCATCTACTTCGCGATGAACAGCCCGGGCGCGCTGGTCGGCACCACGGTGCAACAGGCCGCCGCCACCATTTCGGGCTGGGGCTTCGTCGTCACGCCCGAGATGCTGCTGCAGACGGCCAAGGACGTGGGCGAGACCACCATCCTCGGGCGCACCGGCGGCGCGCCGACGCTGGCCGTGGGCATGGCCCACATCCTTCACCAGGTAATCGGCGGGCAGGCCATGATGGCCTTCTGGTACCACTTCGCGATCCTGTTCGAGGCGCTCTTCATCCTCACGGCGGTGGACGCCGGCACGCGCGCCGGCCGCTTCATGCTGCAGGACCTGCTGGGCAGCTTCGTGCCCGCGCTCAAGCGCACCGACTCGCTGCCGGCCAACCTGATCGCCACCGCGCTGTGCGTGGCGGCCTGGGGCTACTTCCTGTACCAGGGCGTCGTCGATCCGCTGGGCGGCATCAACACGCTGTGGCCGCTGTTCGGCATCTCCAACCAGATGCTGGCCGCGGTGGCGCTGATGCTGGGCGTGGTCGTGCTGTTCCGCATGAAGCGCGAGCGCTACGCCTGGGTGGCGGCGGCGCCCGCCGTGTGGCTGCTGGCCTGCACGCTGACGGCGGGCTGGCAGAAGATCTTCTCGAGCGATCCGAAGATCGGCTTCCTGTCGCACGCGGCCAAGTACGCCGACGGCCTGGCCAACGGCGTGCTGATCGCGCCGGCCAAGACGCCCGAAGCCATGTCGCGCATCGTCTTCAACGACCGGCTCGACGCGGCGCTGTGCGCGCTCTTCATCTTCGTGGTGCTGAGCGTGCTGGTCTACAGCATCAAGGCCTGCCTGGCCGCTCGCGCGGCCCACCGGCCGACCACGCAGGAGACGCCGTTCGAGGCGATGGGCGCGGCCTCGTCCGCTGCCCACTGAACGAACGCAAGAACGCCATGGGCCTTGCCATGCCGGAAGCCGGGCGCTACATCGCCCGCTCGATCAAGCAGTCGCTGCGGCTCATGGTCGGGCTGCCCGACTACGACGTCTACCTGACGCACATGGCGGCCACCCACCCGGACCGGGCGCCGATGAGCTACGAAGAGTTCTTTCGCGAACGGCTCGAGGCGCGCTACGGCGCGGGCAAGGGCCGCTGCTGCTAGCGGCAGCCGGCTGACAACAACGACAAAGGGCGCACACGGTGCGCCCTTTTTTCATGTCACGAGGCGTCGAGGATCTGCGCCATCCGCAGCGCCGCCGGCGAGAGCGGCCGGTTCTTCAGCGCCAGCCGGTACAGCGGCCGCGACAGCACCGCGCCCGGCAGCTTCAGCTCGCGCAGCGTGCCCAGTGCGAGCATGTCGGCCACCACCACGCGCGGCAGCATCGAGATGCCGACCCCGCTGGCCACGGTGCGCGCAATGGCTTCGTTGCTCGCCATTTCCATCCACGGCGGCGCGTCGATGCCGTGCGCCGCGCACAGCGCCTCGGTGGCCTGGCGCGTGCCCGAGCCGGGCTCGCGCAGGATCCAGTTCTGCCGGCCCAGCAGCGCGGCCGTCACGCCGCGCCGGGGCAGCGCGGCATCGGGCGGCGCGACGATGGCGAGCGGGTCGGTGGTCCATTCACGCACCTCGACGCGCTCTTCGTCCACCCGGCCCTCGACCAGCGCGAGGTCGATGCGGCATTCGAGCAGCTGCTCGCACACCCACTGCGTGTTGCCGACCGTGACGCGCGGCACCACCGCTGGGTAGGCGGCGCAGAAGGCCGCGATCTGCGGCGGCAGCCAGTAGCTCGCCACCGTGGTGCTGGCGCCCAGCGTGAGGCTGCCGCGCTGCACGCCGACGCGCGCACGCACGTCGTCCAGCGCCGCGCGCTCCATCGCGAAGATGCCACGCGCATGCGTGAGCAGCGACGCGCCGGCCTCGGTGAGCCGAAAGCCCTTGCCCGCGCCGCGCTCGATGAGCGTCAGGTCGAGCTGGTGCTCCAGCTCGCGGATGCCCTTGGACACCGCCGGCTGGCTGATCCACAGGCCCTCGGCCGCGCGCGAGAAGCTGCCCGCCTCGGCCACGGCGACGAACAGGCGCACCAGGTGCAGGTTCAGGGTCATAACTTAACTTCATGCATCGGTGAAGTTTATGTCTTTGACTCATGAGGTGTCGATTCCTAAGCTCGGGTCCATGTCCTCCCTTGCCGCCTCCTTGCCCGGTTTCTCCTTCGTTCGCCGCTGCGGCCCCGGCGTCTTGCTGTCTGCACTGCTGGCGGCCGCCGCCGCGCTGCTGGCCGAATGGCCGCCGATGGTGCACCTGGGCCTGAGCGCGCTCACGCTGGCCATCGCGCTGGGCATGGTGGCGGGCAACACGGTGTTCCCCTCGGTGTCGCAGCGCGCCGGCGCGGGCGTGGACTTCGCGCGCAGCGCGTTGCTGCGCGCGGGCATCGTGCTCTACGGCTTTCGCATCTCGCTGAGCGACATCGGCGCCGTCGGCTGGCCCGGCGTGCTGATCGCGATGGCGATGGTGGCGCTGACCTTCGGCCTCGCCGTGCGCATCGGCACGCGCTGGCTGGGGCTCGACCGCGAGACGGCCGCGCTGATCGGCGCGGGCAGCGCCATCTGCGGCGCCGCCGCCGTGATGGCGACGCAGCCTGTGGTGCGCGGCGAAGAGCACAAGGTGTCGATCGCCGTCGCCACGGTGGTCGTGTTTGGCACGCTGTCGATGGTGGCGTACCCGCTGGTCTATCCGTACCTCGGCCTCACGGAACATGCCTTCGGTCTCTTCGCGGGCTCCACCATCCACGAGGTGGCGCAGGTGGTCGCGGTCGGCGAGGCCGTCGGCCCGGGCGCGGCCAACGCGGCGGTGGTCGAGAAGATGCTGCGCGTGATGATGCTGGCGCCGTTCCTCATGGGCCTGTCGTTCCGTGTGGCGGCCTCGACGCCGGGCACGGCGAGCCTGGGCGCGTGCTGGCGCCAGGTGCGCGTGCCATGGTTCGCGGTGCTGTTCATCGCCGTGAGCGCCGTGCATTCGCTCGACGTGCTGCCCCGCGCACTCGTCGCTGGGCTCGTGCAGCTCGACACACTGCTGCTGGCCACCGCCATGGCCGCGATGGGCCTGCGCACCAGCGCCGCGAGCCTGCGCAAGGCGGGGGCGCAACCGCTCAAGCTCGGGGCGCTGCTGTTCGTGTTCCTGACCGCCGGCGGCTATGCGGTGAACGCCGCCGTGCTGGCGATGTTCTGAACGAATTTCGCGCAGGGCTCAGGCGGCGCCTGAGGCGTCCTGCGTGAATTCCAGTTTCTCCTGCGCGCGCCTTCGCGGGACCATCGGTGCCACGCAACCCGTGGAGAAAAAACCGATGTCATCCGAACTCAACCAGATCGCCAGCTGGTCGCTGCGCTGGCGCATTGTCCTGTCAGGCGTGCTGTGCCTCGTCGCCGCCATCGCCGCGGCCAAGCCCTTCGACGCGAACGTCGACCTGCAGACCGAGCAGCGCTACCAGCTCGCCCTCGAAGCGCAGGCCGCACGCGACTACCGCACGATGCTCGAGCAACTGCGCCAGGCCGCCACCGAAGGCCACCCCGAGGCGCAGGAGATGCTGGGCATGGTGCTGCTGACGGGGCCCACGCTGTACGGTTCGGCCGTGAAGGCCGACCGCTGCGAGGCGCGCACGTGGATGCTGCGCGCCGCCGGGCAGGGCAGCGAAACGGCCCGGGTGCAGCTGGCGTTTCTCAACAGGCTGCGCAGCGCGCCGTCCGGAAAGATCGCCTGCGGTTGATGGCGGGGGCTGTGCGGCCATACTCGGCGCTCCTTCACGAGCGCGCCGTTGCATGCCCACTCCTTCTCTCGCGAACCGACGCATGCGCACCGTGTCCTGGATGCTGTCCGCGCTCGCGCTCGCCGGGTGCACGGCAACAGGCAACAAGCCCGACGCGACCGTCACCCGGACCGCCGACGGCTACGAGGTCACGCTCTACGCCACCCGGGGCCTGATGGTGCATGACCCTGTGTCGCTGATCTTCCACCGCAGCTACGAACTCGAATCCCGCATCCGGGTGCCGTCGATCGAAGGGCGCGTCGACGCAGCCGACGCCTCGGTGTACGAGGTGAGCGAATTCGACAAGGCGGCCGAGAAGAAGGCGCCTTCCACGCACTCTGTCGACCTCCGGCTGCGGGAGCACTACGAGAAGGAGCGCAGGCCGCGTCTCACGGGCGCGCTCGTTTTCTCGGGCAATACGCTGACGGTCGACGTGCAGGCAGTGGGGCAGGGCAGTTCGACCCCGTACCCGTTCAACGGCACCTACCGCCTGAAGACACGAAAGTAGCGGCGATTGCCGCCTGCTCCTCAGGTCGCCCAGATGCGCGGCGTGGCCGCCGGCAGTTGCCACAGCTCGCCGCGCCACGCCTGCCAGACCTGCCGCAGCAGCTGCATCGCGGGCTCGACCACCGGTGCGAGCACGCGCAGCACCACCACCTCCGCATGCGGGCTGGTCGCGCCCGCGCTCTCGTGCAGTTCGTGCACGTCGAGCAGCTCGCGCGCCTGCGCCAGCAGGGCTTCACGCCGTGCCTTGGCCATCGGCGAACCCGCCACGACGAACAGCGAGGCAAGGCAGCGGTGGCCGCCCAGGCCCAGCGGGCTTTGCAGCAGGCGGTGGTCGCTCGCGTCGATGCGCCCGCGCTCCAGCCACGCGCCGGGCGCTTCGATGTGCTGCAGGTAGGTGCCGCGTTCGAAGGGCTGGTTGGCGTTCGGAAGGCCGAGCGCGCACACGTCCCAGCCGATCATCTCGGCGCCCGGTGCGACTTCGAGCGTGAGCCGGTTCTCGGCCTGGCAGCCGCTGTAGCAGATGGCTTCGAGCGGCAGCCATTCGAGCCGTGCGCCCGGTGCGAGGCGGATGCGCGTGCGCTGCAGAGCGGTCTCGCCTTCGGAGCGGTAGAAGCGCGAAGCGCCGGGCGTGGTGATCAGGCCGTGGCTGCCGTCGGCGGCCTCGATGTCGATGTCGAGCGTGTCGCCGCCCACGAGGCCGCCCGGCGGATGCACCAGCACGTTGTGGCACACCGCATCGCCCTCGGGGTAGAGGCTCTGCAGGATGCGCAGCGGGCCGTCGTGGCGGAAACGGGCGACGCTGCGGTCGACTTCTTTTTGGTAGGCGAGGTGGAGACGGGCGTGCCAGGGCATGCGGGGAGTCTAGTGCGCCGGCTCAGGTCTTCCAGGCGCCGTCGTGCGCGGCAGCCGCTTCATCGATGAGCGCAGGCCCGATGCACTCGATCGGATGCGGCGAGGCACGGAACACGTCGCGGCACGACAGCTCCGCGTCGCGCTGGTCCTGCCGCTCGCCGCGGAACACGCGCAGCCGCTGCGCGTCGATGCCGAACACCACGCGGCCGATGTTCGACCAGAAGATCGCGCCCGCGCACATCACGCAGGGCTCGCCCGAGGCATAGAGCGTGGCGCCGGCCAGTTCCTCGCGCGTGAGGCCACGGCCAGCCAATGCGCGCAGCGCGTTCACTTCGGCGTGCGCGGTGCAGTCGCCGGTTTCGGCGTTGCTGTTCGCGGCCTCGGCCAGCACTTCGCCGGCGGCCGAGACGATGACCGAGCCGAAGGGCCGGTTGCCGCGCCGGCGTGCGGCATGCGACCACACGATGGCCTTGCGCAGGTAGCGGCCGTCGCGCTCGTCGAGCGTGGTTTCTTCGGGGAGGGTGGGAATGGAAGGGTCAGGAAGGTTCATGCCTTGGGTGCGGGAAGAAGGCGCTCGCTGCGCGCGGGCAGCATCGAGCTATTGAAGAGAGCGTCGGCCGAGGGCCGCGTCTTCAGGCCGAAGGTGTCGGCCACCTCGTCGACCTGCTGTTCGAGCGTGAGCTTGCGGATGTCGCCCAGCCCGTGGCCGCGCGTGTCCGCCGCGCCCACGTACTGGGCCGTGAGGCCCCAGCGTTCGAGTTCGACCTTCTCGTCCAGGATCGGTTCGCGCTGGCGCATGGCCGCGATGCTGGGCACGGGGTTGGCAAAGGTCTCGACGATGGCGCGGTTGGTCGCGCGCAAGAAAGCCGCCACCACCTTCGGGTTCTGCGCGATGAGGTTGCTGCTCGCCAGGATCGCGTTGCCGTACAGGTTGACGCCCGCGTCCGAATACTTGAGCACCGAGAGCTCGTCGGCCTTCATGCGCGCAAAGAGCGAGACGGCCGAGTCGTGGAAGTAGGTGGCGGCATCGACGTCGCCGCGCACCATCACGTTGTCGCGCGCGCTGAAGTCGGTGGTCTGCCACTGGAAGGCGTCGCCGCGCATGCCCTGTTTGCGCGCCACCATCGGCCAGGCGCGGCGCGTGGACTCGACGGCTGCGGCTGCCACTTTCTTGCCCGTGAGGCTCTTGAAGTCGGTCGTCACGCCGCGGTCCTTGCGCCCGATGATCACGAACGGTGCACGGTTGTAGTACTGGTACACGGCCTGCACCACCGGCGTGCCCGGGTTCTGTGCGTTGAACTCGACCAGCGAGCTGATGTCGCCCAGGCCCAGCTGGTACACGCCGCTGGCGATGCGGGTGATCGACGCGACCGAGCCGGCGCCGGTGTCGATCGTCACGTCCAGCCCTTCGTCGCGGTAGTAGCCCTTGGCCTGCGCCAGGAAGAAGGGCGCGGTCTGGCCGTTGATGCGGAAGTCGAGCGTGAACTTCAGCGGTGTGAGCTTGCCGCCCTGCGCGAACACGGCAGGGGCGGCGAGGGTGGCGGCAGCGGCGGCAAGAAAGGATCGGCGTTGCATGGTGGGGCCTCGGAGTCGGTGGTCTTGACGGATGCCTCCCACCGCAGGCGGGAGGCGCCTCAAGAGCAATTTCCGGGCGGGCGCACGGGGATGGTGCGTGCGCTGCTGAACGCTTCTACTCTTGCTCGCTGTCTTGCATGAGGCATGCCAGGGTGCGGCGCTCGGGCATGGCAGCGTGGGGGTTGGACGCGCGACAAGGGCGCGCCACAATCCGGGCGCGCTAATTGCAAGTCGATCGGCGCAGAGTAGAAGCGTTCAGCCTCGCGCATGCCTTTCATCAGGCATGCCGACGAAGCAGGAAATTGCTCTTTCACGTTCGTTCCCCCACGCAACAACGAAGGAGTTCGCCCATGCTCGTCACCCGACAACCCGTCTTCCGCAAGTTCTGGCATGCCGTCATGCCGCTCACCGAACTGGCCCACGGCCCCAAGCCTTTCCGGCTGCTGGGCGAAGACATCGTTCTGTTCCTCGACGCCGACGGCCAGCCGGCCGCGCTGCGCGACCGCTGCTGCCACCGCACCGCGAAGCTTTCGAAGGGCTGGTGCGTGGACGGCGAGGGCAAGGCCTGCGGGCAGGGCGCGATCCAGTGCGGCTACCACGGCTGGACCTACGACCGCAGCGGCCAGGTGGTGCGCATTCCGCAGTACGAGCCCGACCGCAAGATTTCTCCCGAGTACAAGACCACGGCCTACCCCTGCACCGCGCGCTACGGCTACGCCTGGGTGGCGCTGGAAGAACCCATCGCCGACATCCCGGCCATTCCCGAGTTCGACGACCCGGGCTATCGCACCATCTTCCAGTTCTACGAAGAGTGGCAGACCAGCCCGATGCGCGCGCTCGAAAATTCCTTCGACAACTCGCACTTCAGCTTCGTGCACCGCGCCACCTTCGGCGTGGCCGCAAGCCCGAAGCCCAGCAAGTACGAGCTGGTGGAAAACGAGTCGGGCTTTTACGCCGAAACGGTGATCGAAGCGACCAACCCGGTGAAGTTCCATGCGATCAGCGGCGTGACCGACGCGATCACCACGCGCCACATGCGCAACGCCTACTTCCTGCCGTTCGCGCGCCGCCTCGACATCGAGTACCCGAGCGGCATCCGCCACATCATCATCAACTGCTTCACGCCCATCGACGACGGGCGCATGCAGTTGTGCCAGTGGCTGTTCCGCAACGACACCGAGGCCGACTGCGCGGCGCAGATGCTGATCGACTTCGACGAGGAGATCACGCGCGAGGACAAGGACATCCTCGAATCGACCGACCCCGACGCGCTGGTCGACACGCGGCGGCGCGGCGTGGAGTACTCGATGGAGTCCGACCGGCCGGGCATGCTGATCCGCAAGCACCTGATGCAGCTGCTGGCCAGGTACGGCGAGGCGGAGGTGCACCGGGGCATGATGATCCCGATCGCGAAGGCCGCCTGAACGGGCGGCGCTCAGGCCTTCACGAAGGCGCCGTGCAACCCCAGCGGCAGCGCGTAAGGCAGCGTGGCCTGTGCCACCGGCCCGGCGGCCAGGTGGTCGGCGGCGAAGCACGACAGCACCGTCCGTTGCCGCCCGAAGTCCAGCGCCGTGCCCAGCACCCAGCCGGGCCTGGCGCCGTCGGGCACGAAGACGTGCTCTTCCACGATGGCCTGCGCGCCGTAGCTGAAGCGCTGGCTGCGTCCGCTCTCGATGTCGGTGCGCGCGACGGCGCCGAAGCCGGGCACGTCGGCGCGCGTCTGCGTGGCGTGCACGACCTGGCGGTGGCGCAGGCCGACGCGGCGCGGGTCGATGCGGGGGAACTCGGCTTCCAGCGGCAGTTCCCGCTGCGTGGCCTTGCCAGTGCCCAGGTCGAGCGTGGCGACGGTCAGGCGCGGTTCGTTGCGGCGCACGCGGCGCGCGCGCATCACCTCGCGGTTGCTGGTGAACACCGACTCGGCGTTCTGCGTGCGCACGTAGTCGATGTGGATGCGCGCACCGCGCGGCGTGTCTTCTTCCCACGCATTGCCGACGTGGAACAGGAAGCCGGCCGGCAGCTCCAGCAGCTGGCGCTTGTCCCAGTCCTGCTTGTCGACCACCAGCGCGCGCATGCCGAGTTCGGGCCGCCAGACGTGGGCGTCGAGAAAGCTCGCGCCGGCCTCCTTGCGCTTGCTGTCGTACACCAGCGGCGGCATGAGGAACACCAGGTGCCGCGCGGTCACGGCGAAGTCGTGGACCATGGGCAGCTCGGGCACCGGCACCACGGCCGCGCGGCGCAACGCGCCGCCGGGCGCGATCTCGTACAGCGCCAGCAGGCTCTGGCCCGAGCTCACGCCGAAGTTCCACACGGTGCCGTCCGGGTCGACCTTGGGGTGGGCCGAGAAGGGCATGCCCGCGAGGTCGGGGCGCCAGGTCTTCACGCCCAGCGTGTCGAGGGTGCGCGCGTCGATGCGCGTGGCCGAGCCGCCTTCCCACAGCGCCAGCACCTCGCCCTGCATCGGCAGCACGCTGGTGTTGGCGACGTTGATGGCGTCGGCCGAGGTGGGCGGCTCCACGCCCGGCGGCATGGTGCCGAAGGCTTCGGTGAGGTGGCGGCCGGCCTTCACCTCGGCCACGCGCTTGGGCGTGGCGACGTAGCGACCCTGGTGGCGCACGTCGGCCCCTTCGATGACGAAGCGGTGCACCATGCCGTCGCCGTCGAACCAGTGGTGGTAGCGCTCGCCGCCCAGGTCGTGGCCGGCCGGGCCGATGCGAAACAGCGTGCCGGCGACGGCGTCGGGGAAGCGCCCGCGCACGGTGGCGCGGGTCAGGGGCAGGTCGCCCGGGGGCGTGGCGAAGCCGATCTTCCAGGGTGCGTCGGCGGCTTCGAACTGGGCTTGCCAGTCGTCGGTGGTGCCGGCCGCGCGTGCGAGCGGGGCGAGCAGGGGCAGGGCGCCGGCCGTGGCCAGCAGGCGCAGGAGTTCGCGTCGTTCCATGGCCGTGTCTCCTCAGCGCAGGTGGATGACGGCCTGCGCGTCGGCGTCGATGCGCAGCGCCGCGGCCTCGAAGTCGGGCGCGCCGCGGTTGCCCTTGGCGTCGTTCGAGAAGCCGTAGCGTTCGATCGGCATGCCTACGAGGTTGGTGTCCAGCTTGCCGTTGCCGTTCTCGTCGGCGAACACGCGCAGCGCGTAGCGGCCCGGCGCCAGGTCGGTGAAGACGAAGCGGGCCTTGCCTTCGCGCAGGGGTGCGGTCTGCGAGGCGACGGCCTTGCTCTCGGCGTAGCTGGCGGCGTCGTTGTACAGCGCGACGTAGAGCGTGGCGCCGGCGGCCGGGCCGTCGGCGATGCGCAGGTTCAGGTCGGCAGCCAGGGCGCCGAGCGGGGTGAGCGCAGCGGCGGCGATCAGGCCGCGCGTGGCGGGGCGGGAGAGGAAGGCGGGAAGGTGCATGGCAGGCCTCGTGGTGAGTGGAGGGCCCGACGATCCCGCAGTCGCCGGGCGGTGCCCAGCGTCATGCGACGGAATGCGTGATTGCGCGCGCGAAATGCGCGCAGAAGGAGCGAACGCCGCGGCCCGGGAAGGGCCACGACCGGTGTCAGGCCTTGTCCTGCCCGTCCTTCGGAGCCTGCGCGGCCTCTTCGACCGCGTGCCCCGTGCCCACATGGCCCGAGTCCGCAAAGAGGCTCCAGGCCGCCATGAACAGCGCCGCGATCACCGGCCCGATCACGAAGCCGTTGATGCCGAAGATCGCCATGCCGCCGATGGTCGACATCAGCACGATGTAGTCGGGCATCTGCGTGTCCTTGCCCACCAGCACGGGGCGCAGGATGTTGTCGACCAGGCCGATCACGAACACGCCGATGAAGATCAGCACGCCGCCTTGCCAGAAGTGCCCGGTGGCCAGGTAGTAGATGGCCACCGGCCCCCAGATCAGCGCCGCGCCCACGGCCGGCAGCAGCGACAGGAAGGCCATCAGCACCGCCCACAGCAGCGCGCCCTGCACGCCCAGGAACCAGAAGGCCAGCCCGCCGATGGTGCCCTGCGCGATGGCCACGGCCACGTTGCCCTTCACGGTGGCGCGGATCACGGTGGTGAACTTGTTCAGCAGGTAGTGCGTGTGCGGCTTGGCCAGCGGCAGCGCGTCGCGCATGGTCTTCGACAGCGAAGTGCCGTCGCGCACCAGGAAGTACAGCAGGTACAGCATCACGAAGAAGCTCACCACGAAGTCGAAGGTGTTCTGCCCGATGGCCAGCGCCTGGCTGGCGATGAGCTGGCTGGCCTGGCCCGCGATGGCCGAGACGCGCGCCTGCCAGGCCGCCATGTCGCCCAGGTTGAAGCGCTCCACGATGTTCAGCAGCCACTGCGGCGTGGCGTTCAGGATCTGCTGGAAGTAGGCTGCGAAGTTGATCTGGCCCGAGCGGATGCTCTGCGTGATCAGCGCGATCTCCTGCACCAGCGACACGCCCACCATCGCCAGCGGCAGGATCACGATGAACAGGCAGATCGCCAGCGTGGACATCGCGGCCACGTTGCGCCGGCCCGGCATCTTCTTGAGCAGCCACTTGAACAGCGGCGTGAACAGGATCGCCAGCGCCACCCCCCAGAGCACCGCGCCGAAGAACGGCATCAGCACCCACAGAAAGGCGACGGTGACGGCGGCAAGCAGGGCGAGGAAGACGCCGCGCTGGAGTTGGGGAGAGTTCATAAGTGTCTCGGACTGTAGCCGAGCCGGAACCCGCCGCCGTGTCAGCCGGCGCGCCCTTGTGCGGCGCAACAGGGTTGCCAAGGAAAAACGCCGCAGGCGCAGAACCGGCGGCGGGTGTCAGCTATGCAATCGATAGCTGATCGTGGCACAAATGCACAGCTTCAACGCCTGGCCGCGCGCGGCAGCGCCACCGGCGCCAGCGTGGCGCGCAGGCGGCTCGGCGCATCGGGCTCGGCGGTGGCGTCGACCTCCAGCGCCCGTTCGACATTGCCGATGTGGTCGAGCATGAGCTGGCGCGCCTGCTCGATGTTGCCGGCCTCGAGCGCCGCGACGATGGCGCCGTGCTCCGCGCACGACTGCCCGGCCTCGTGCTTCGACTGGTAGAGCGTGGCCGCCAGCGTGGTGCGCGCCGTGAGGTCGCGCAGCACGTCGACCAATAACTGGTGGCCCATCTGCTCGGCCAGGCAGACATGGAAGTCGGCCAGCAGGAAGGCGCGCGTGGCGGCGTCGGCGCCTTCGATGGCGCGCTGCTCGTCGGCGATGTGGTCGCGCAGCTTGCGGATCACCTGGCCCAGCGGCCGGCCTTCGCTCGCGGCCAGGATGCCGGCCTCGACGATGCGGCGCGCCGAGAAGGCGTCGCGCGCCTCCTCGGCCGAGGGCTCCACCACGTACCAGCCGCGGCGCGACTGCACCTCGACGAAACCGCGCGCCTGCAGCTGCATCAGCGCCTCGCGCACCATCGTGCGGCTGACCGAGAAGTTCTCGGCCAGCGCCTGCTCGCCGAGCCGGTCGCCGGGCGCGAGCTTCTGCGCGAGGATGGCCTCGACGACGCGTTCGGCGATGGCGGTGGGGCTGACGTCGGCGGGCATTTTTTCAGTGGGCGGTGGAAGCGGCGGTGCCGGTGTTTACCACGGGCGCCTCGGCCAGCGGTTCGTCGTCGGGCGAATAGGTGCCGTCGAGCACGGCATGGGCACGTTCACGGTCGATGTCGCCTTCCCACGCGGCGATCGCCACGGTGGCCACGCAGTTGCCGATCAGGTTGCCCAGCGCGCGGGCGATGCCCATGAACCAGTCGACCGACAGCACCAGCACCAGGCCGATGGCGGGAATCGCCGGAATCGCATGCAGCGTGGCGGCCAGCACCACGATCGCCGAGCCCGGCACGCCGTGCGCGCCCTTGGAGGTGACCAGTGCGATCGCCAGGATGGTCAGCAGGTCGGCCATCGAGATCGGCGTGTTGGTGGCCTGCGCAATGAACACCGCCGCCAGCGTGATGTAGATCGAGAACGCGTCCAGGTTGAACGAGTAGCCCGTGGGAATCACCAGGCCCACCGTCGAATCGCGGATGCCCATGCGGCGCAGCTTGGCCATGATCTGCGGCAGCACGCTGTCCGACGAGGTGGTGGCGAACACGATGGCCAGCTCTTCGCGCAGGTAGCGCAGCAGCTTCCACAGGCTGAAGCCCGACATGCGCATCACCAGCCCCAGCACCACGAACACGAAGACCAGCACCGCGCCGTAGAAGAGAGCGACCAGCATGCCCAGCTGCTTGAGCGAGCCGATGCCGTACTTGCCGACCGTGAAGGCAATGGCGCCCAGCACGCCCAGCGGCGCCAGCTTGATGATGATCCCCATGATCTTGAACAGCACCAGCGAGAGCGCATCGACCACGGCCGCCACCGGCGCGCCGCGATCGCCCAGCAGCGACAGCGCGCAGCCGAACAGCACCGCGAACAGCAGCACCTGCAGCACGTCGCCCGTGGCGAAGGCGGCCACCACCGTGGTGGGAATGAGCTTCATCAGGAACTCGACCGTGCCGCCGCTGGTGAGCTTGTCGGCGTTGGAGGCGTAGGCGCTCATGGCGCTGGCGTCCAGCGCCTTGGGGTCGACGTTCATGCCCACGCCCGGCTCGAACACGAAGGCCAGCACCAGGCCCATCGCCAGCGCGATGGTGGTCAGCACCTCGAAGTAGATCAGCGCCTTCACGCCGACCCGGCCCACGCGCTTGAGGTCGCCCGCGCCGGCGATGCCATGCACCACCACGCAGAAAACCAGCACGGGAATGATCATCTTGATCAGCTTGATGAAGCCGTCACCCAGCGGCTTGAGCTTGGCGGCGAACTCGGGCGCAAAGAGGCCGACGAGCACGCCGATCACCAGTGCGATGACCACCTGTCCGAAGAGCGATTTGGCAAAGCGAGGCATGGAAATCTCCTGTCGTTGTCGTGTCGAGGTTTTGCATGCAAGGATCGCTTTTTCTTGCATACAAGAACTGTAGGCAAGAAGATTGCAGGGGGTTCAGAGGGTATTCCCGGGGCGTTCCGGCTGCCTGCGGGGGCTCGGGCGTGAACCTTCCAGCTTTGAAGCGCCGTGCGCCATGTGCAAAGAACGAAGGCGCCATCGGCAAACTCCGGGGAGGCGCGGGCGATACGCTGCAGCCATGAATGCCATGCCGCAGCCCTTCTTTCTTCCTTCAGATTCAGTCGCACGCCTGCATGCCCTGATGGCCGGCGGCCAGCGTAAGCTGCTGGGGCTGGTCGGTGCGCCCGGCGCAGGCAAGTCCACGCTCGCGATGGCGTTGCACCAGGCGGCTGGCGCCGACTGCGCGCAGGTCGTGCCGATGGACGGATTTCACCTCGCCAACGTCGAGTTGCAACGGCTCGGCCGTGCCAACCGAAAGGGCGCGCCCGATACCTTCGACAGCGCCGGCTACGTCGCCCTGCTGCAGCGGCTGCGCAATCAGCGCCCCGACGGCGACACCGTCTACGCCCCCGAGTTCCGCCGCGAGATCGAGGAGCCGATCGCCGGCGCCATTGCGGTGCTGCCGTCGACGCCCCTCGTCATCACCGAAGGCAACTACCTCCTGCACGACGCCGGCCCGTGGGCGGGGGCGGGGGCGATGCTCGACGAAGTCTGGTACGTGGACATCGACGACGCGGTGCGCGAGGAACGCCTGGTCGCGCGCCATCGGCAGTTCGGCCGCGATGCCGAGGCCGCGCGCGACTGGGTGGCCAGCACCGATGCACCGAACGCACGGCTGATCGCGGCAACGAAGGCGCGCGCTCACCACGTGTTCACATGGCCTTGAGCCCCGCAGCCCTCAGCGAGGGTCCGCAAACGCCTTGCGAAACGCGGAAGGCGTCATTCCCTTCACCGCAAGGAAGCGGCGGTTGAAGTTGGCAACGTTGTTGAACCCGACGTCCTGACAGATCGCGGCGATCGGATCGCGCGCATGCGCCAGCAGCTGGCACGCCCTGGACACGCGCAGCTGGATCAGGAAGTCCGTGAACGTGTTGCCCGTGCGCCGATGAAAGAGACGCGAGAAGTGGCTCTTGCTCATGCCGAAGTGCCGAGCCACCCGCGGCATCGAGAGGTCTTCGGCATAGCGGTCGTTCATGAAGCCGATGATCGCGTCGATCTGCGCCATCGAGTTGGCGTCCTCCGCCGCATCGGTCCAGGGGTTGGAGAGCAGCCGGTAGTCCTTCCACTCGCCGAGCACGCAGAGGAACTCGAGGAAGACCGAGAACCTCGATATGCCCTGGCTGGCGCGGATGCGGCCGAAGTAGTCGCCGGCGAGCGCCGACATGTCGAAGAATTCGATGCCGCGTGCAGACCGGTCCAGAAGGGGCAGCACGTCCTTGAGTTCCGAGATCGATTCGGACGCCCGGTCCAGCGGCCCCCGGTCGAAGACGATGCAGTGATCGCGCAGTGCCACGCCGCCGGCGGGTGCGTTCGTCGAGATCCAGTTGTGAGGAAGCCTCGGGCCGGTGATCACGAGGTTGCCCGGCTCGAAGGTGCCGATGTAGTCCCCCACGAACATCTTTCCGCAGGTGGACACGACCAGGTGGATCTCGTAGTCGTCGTGGTA
Organism: Variovorax sp. GW821-FHT06D12; assembly: GCF_059419205.1. Lineage (NCBI taxonomy): Bacteria > Pseudomonadati > Pseudomonadota > Betaproteobacteria > Burkholderiales > Comamonadaceae > Variovorax > Variovorax sp. GW821-FHT06D12. Next base: position 375,358 of record NZ_JBWKRI010000003.1, read on the forward strand.
GTGCCACCGGATGAGCGGCGAGGGCGTGCCGTGGCTCACGCAGCGCACGAGCCTGTCGAGATCGGACGAGGGGCTGTAGCCGAGCTCTGCGTTGCGGCACAGCGGATCTTCCCTGGACGGGTGAGACTTCTCCATGCGCTTTCCGGTCGCCCGTTGCATTGGCTTCAAAGCGCCGGCTACTTGTAGTAGCCGGCCTTCTTCATCTCTCGCTCGGCGATGCTCTGCGAGGTCTTCAGCGCCTGGTCGACCGTGACCTTGCCCGACAGCGCCGCGCTCATCTGCTGGCCCACGCCGGTGCCGATGGCCTGGAACTCGGGAATGGCCGCGTACTGCACGCCGACGTACGGCGACTTGGGCAAGGTGCTGTCGCTGAGGTTGGCGCTGTCGATGGCCTTCTTCTCGGCGGCGGCGAACCTGGCGACCTTCTGGAACTCGGGGTTCGCGTAGGTCGACTTGCGCGTGCCGGTGGGCACGGAGGCCCAGCCGTTCTCCTTGGCCACGAGGTTGACGTACTCCTTGGAGGTCGCCCACTTCACGAAGGTCTGCGCGGCGGCGCCCTTGGTCGAGCTGGCGGGAATGGCGAGGTTCCAGGTCCACAGCCAGTTCGCGCCCTTCGGTGTGACCGCCACCGGGGCCTGCGCGAAGGCCACCTTGTCGGCCACCTTCGACTGCTTGGGGTCGCTGATGAACGAGGCCGCGATGGTCGCGTCCACCCACATGCCGCACTTGCCTTCGTTGAAGAGCGCCAGGTTCTCGTTGAAGCTGTTGGCCGAGGCGCCCGGCGGGCCGTAGGCCTTCATCAGGTCGACGTAGAAGCCGATCGCGTCCTTCCAGGGCTTGGTGTCGATCTGCGGCTTCCACTGCATGTCGAACCACTGGCCGCCATGTGTGTTCACGAGGGTGGTGATCGGGCCCATGTTGTCGCCCCAGCCCGGCTTGCCGCGCAGGCACATGCCGTACAGGCCGCCCTTGGGGTCATGGATCTTGCCGGCCAGCTCCTTCACCTGCGCCCAGGTGGGCTGCTCGGGCATCTTGAAGCCGACCTTGTCGGCCAGGTCCTTGCGGTACATGAGCATCGAGCTCTCGCCGTAGAAGGGCGCGGCGTACAGCTTGCCTTCGTGCGACAGGCCGGCGCGGATGGCGGGCAGCAGGTCGTCGGCGTCGTAGGCGGCATCGGTGGCGATGGGCTGCAGCCAGCCCTTCTTCGACCAGATCGGCGCCTCGTACAGGCCGATGGTCATCACGTCGAACTGGCCGCCCTTGGTGGCGATGTCGGTGGTCACGCGCTGGCGCAGCGTGCCTTCCTCGAGCGTGACCCACTTGAGCTTGATGTCGGGGTTGGCCTTTTCAAAGAAGGGCGTGAGCTTCTGCATCTCGATCATGTGGCCGTTGTTGACGGTCGCGATGACCAGTTCGGTGGCCGAGACGGAAAAAGCGAACGCCGAGCCGGCCAAGCCTGCAAGCAGTTTCGTATAGGTCATGAGGTGTCTCCCATCGGGTTTGAAATCGGCGATTCCGATCTCCCCCAAGGATCGCGAGGATGGTCCGATTCCTGTAACGCGTCGACTTGCCCGAATTGATACTTCGGTGCTTTTTGGTCTAGCGATTTTCCCTAGCGGGCCGGGCGGGCCGATGAGGCCGACGCACTGCGCAGACGCCGGTTCATGCCGCATGCGGTGCACATGGCCGACAGCTACTCGATGAAAAGCAGCGCCGGGCACTCGAGCGACGCCCGCACGGCCTGCACGAATTCGGCCGCCAGCTGGCCGTCGACCACGCGGTGGTCGAAGGAGGAGGACAGGTTCATCATGCGGCGCGCAACCACCGCGCCGCCCAGCATCACCGGGCGCTGCACGATGCGGTTGACGCCGACGATCGCCACCTCGGGCGCATTGATGATCGGCGTGGAGGCGATGCCGCCCAGCGCGCCCAGGCTGGTGACGGTGAGGGTCGAGCCGCTCAGCTCGTCGCGCGTGGCCCGGCCCGCGCGCGCGGCGTCGGCCAGCCGGGCGATCTCGGTCGCGCTCGACCAGAGGTCGCGCGCCTCCGCATGGCGCAGCACCGGCACCATGAGGCCGGCCGCCGTCTGGGTGGCGATGCCGACGTGCACCGCGCCGTGGCGCGTGAGCACGCCCGCCTCGTCGTCGAAGCGGGCGTTGATCTGCGGGAAGCGCGGCACCGCCAGCACCACCGCGCGCACCAGCAGCGGCAGCAGCGTCAGGTGCGCCCGCTCGCCGCCCCAGCGTTCGTTGATGCGGGCGCGCAGCAGCTCCAGCTCGGTCACGTCGACCTCCTCGACGTAGGTGAAGTGCGGAATGCGGCGCATCGCGTCCTGCATGCGCTGCGCGATGCGGCGGCGCACGCCGGTCACGGGCACGGCCTCCTCGTCGTGGCGCTCGGCGTAGCGCGCGGCATCCGGCGCCGGCGGACCGGACCGGCGCAGCAGCCAGGCGTCGAGGTCCTCGTGCAGGATGCGGCCGTCCGCGCTGCTGCCCGGCACCTGCCGCAGATCGATGCCGAGGACCGCCGCCCGATGGCGCACCGCGGGTGAGGCCAGCGGCTTGTCGCCCGAGGGGCGCGCGCGTTCGGCCGGTGCCGGTGCAGGCACCGCTGCAGGCGCTGCCGCCGATACGACCGGCGCCTTCTCCCGCGCCTCCCCGCCGTCCGCTACATCGATCCGGATCAGCTCCGCGCCCACCGCGATTTGCTGCCCCACCTCGCCGCCGAGCGCGACCACCCGGCCGGCGACCGGCGAGGGAATCTCGACGGTGGCCTTGTCGGTCATCACGTCGGCCAGCACCTGGTCTTCGGCCACCGTGTCGCCGGGCTGCACGCGCCACGCCACCAGCTCCACCTCGGCAATGCCTTCGCCCAGGTCCGGCACCTTGATCGTGAGCGTGCCCATTCAGTTCTCCATGGCGCGACGCAAGGCCGCACCGACGCGCGCCGGGCCGGGGAAGTAGGCCCACTCCTGCGCATGCGGGTAGGGCGTGTCCCAGCCGGCCACGCGCCCGATCGGCGCTTCCAGGTGGTGGAAGCAATGCTCCTGCACCAGCGCCGTCAGCTCGGAGCCGAAGCCGCTGGTGCGCGTGGCCTCGTGCACGATCACGCAGCGGCCGGTCTTCTTCACCGAGGCGACCAGCGTCTGCAGGTCCAGCGGCCACAGGCTGCGCAGGTCGATGATCTCGGCGTCGATGCCGGTCTCGCGCGCGGCCGCTTCGCAGACGAAGACCATGGTGCCGTAGCTGATCACCGTCAGGTCGGCGCCGGGGCGGAACACGGTGGCCGACTCCAGCGGCACCGTGTAGTAGCCCTCGGGCACCTCGCCCAGCGGATGCGCCGACCAGGGCACCAGCGGCCGGTCGTGGTGGCCGTCGAAGGGGCCGTTGTACAGCCGCTTGGGCTCCAGGAAGATGACCGGGTCGTCGTTCTCGATCGAGGCGATCAGCAGGCCCTTGGCATCGCGCGGATTGGAGGGCATCACCGTGCGCAGCCCGCAGACGTGCGTGAACAGCGCCTCCGGGCTCTGGCTGTGCGTCTGGCCGCCGTAGATGCCGCCGCCGCAGGGCATGCGGATGGTGATCGGCGCGGTGAAATCGCCCGCCGAGCGGTAGCGCAGGCGCGCCGCCTCGGACACGATCTGGTCGTAGGCCGGATAGACGTAGTCGGCGAACTGCACTTCCACCACCGGGCGCAGGCCGTAGGCGCCCATGCCGATGGCCGAGCCGACGATGCCGCCCTCGTTGATCGGCGCATCGAACACGCGCGAGCGGCCGTACTTGGCCTGCAGGCCTTCGGTGCAGCGGAACACGCCGCCGAAGTAGCCCACGTCCTGGCCGTAGACGATCACGTTGTCGTCGCGCTCCAGCATCACGTCCATGGCGGAGCGCAGGGCCTGGATCATGGTCATCGAGGCCATGGCCGTCACCCCTCGGACGCCAGCTGTTCGCGCTGGCGCTTCAGGTGCTCGGGCATGTCCTTGTAGACGTCCTCGAACAGGGCGGCGTCGCCGGCGACGTGGCCGTCGGCCATGGAACCGAAGCGCTCGGCCTCCTTCACCGCGGTGTTCACCTGCGCCTGCATGTCGGCCTGCGTCTGCGCGTGCTCCTGCTGCGACCAGGCGCCGATCGCCGTCAGGTGCTGCGCCAGGCGCGCGATCGGGTCGCCCAGCGGGAAATGCGCCCAGTCGTCGGCCGGGCGGTAGCGCGACGGGTCGTCCGAGGTCGAATGCGCGCCGGCGCGGTAGGTGACCCACTCGATCAGCGTCGGCCCCAGGTTGCTGCGGGCGCGCTCGGCCGCCCAGCGCGAGGCCGCCAGCACCGCGAGGAAGTCGTTGCCGTCGACGCGCAGCGAGGCGATGCCGCAGCCCACGCCGCGCGCCGCGAAGGTGGTCGCCTCGCCGCCGGCGATGGCCTGGAAGGTGGAGATCGCCCACTGGTTGTTGACCACGTTCAGGATCACCGGCGCGCGGTAGACGTGCGCGAAGGTCAGCGCCGTGTGGAAGTCGGACTCGGCGGTGGCGCCGTCGCCGATCCAGCCCGAGGCGATGCGCGTGTCGCCCTTGATCGCCGAGGCCATGCCCCAGCCCACCGCCTGGATGAACTGCGTGGCCAGGTTGCCCGAGATCGAGAAGAAGCCGGCCCGCTTCATCGAATAGCACACCGGCAGCTGACGCCCCTTGAGCGGGTCGCGCTCGTTGGACATCAGCTCGCAGGTCAGCTCCAGTAGCGTCACGTCGTCGCGCGCCAGCAGCAGGCCCTGCTGGCGGTAGGTGGGAAAGCACATGTCGCCCTGCTGCAGCACCAGCGCGTGGCCGGTGGCGATGGCCTCTTCGCCCAGGCACTGCATGTAGAAGGAGATCTTCTTCTGCCGCTGCGCGATCAGCATGCGGGCGTCGAAGGCGCGTGTTTTCATCATCGCGCGCAGGCCGCGGCGCAGCAGCTCGGGGTCGGCCGGCGGCGCCCACGGGCCGACGGCGCGGCCTTCGTCGTCGAGCACGCGCACCAGCGTGTAGGCCAGGTCGCTGGTGTCGGCCGGCGATGCGTCGACCGGGGGTTTTCGCACCTCGCCGGCGCGCGACAGGTGCAGGTAGGAGAAATCGGTCTCGTGCCCCGGCCGCCCGGTGGGCTCCGGTACATGCAGACGAAGAGATGTGCCTGGGCTCATCGCGTTGTCTCCGCGCTCGATGGCATCGCGCGCCACCACAGCCTAGCGAATTTCGGGCGCGGGCGCAGCCGGTCAAGTGCGTGTTTCGCAGGCGACCGGGGCGCAGGGGCGGGGAGGGGCGCGCGGCCCGCGCCGGCACCCGTGTCTTCCCCCTTGCCTTTCCCGGCGCGCCTCTGCACTGTCCGTCCACCCTGTGGCCCGCGGCGCATGAACGACCTGGAACCTCCACCTCCTCTTTCCGAACCCGGCCGCGGTGCGCCGCGGGCGAAGGCCGCCGATGCGGCCGGGTGGCGCCGCTGGCTGCCGGGACTGCGCACGCTGCGCGGGTACGAACTGGCCTGGCTGCGGCACGACATCGTGGCCGGGCTGGTGCTGACCACGATGCTGGTGCCCGTCGGCATCGCCTACGCACAGGCGTCGGGCGTCCCGGGCATCCACGGCCTCTACGCGACCATCGTGGCGTTGCTCGCGTACGCCGTGTTCGGCCCCAGCCGGATCCTGGTGCTGGGCCCGGATTCCTCGCTGGCGGCCCTCATCCTGGCCGTCGTCCTTCCGCTGTCGGGCGGCGACCCGCAGCGCGCCATCGCCCTGGCGGGCCTGATGGCGATCGTGTCGGGCGCGGTGTGCATCCTCGCGGGCGTTGCGCGCCTGGGCTTCGTCACCGAGCTTCTTTCCAAGCCGATCCGCTACGGCTACATGAACGGCATCGCGTTGACCGTGCTGATCAGCCAGCTGCCCAGGCTCCTGGGTTTTTCGGTCGAGGGCGACGCACCGCTGGCGACCCTGAAGGCCATCGCCGTGTCGGTGATGGAGGGCAAGACCCACGCGACCACGCTCATGGTCGGCGCGGGCACCCTGGCCGTCATCCTGCTGCTCAAGGGCCGCCGGCGTGTGCCGGGCATCCTGATCGCCGTGGTGGGCGCGACCGTGGCCGTCGGCGTGCTGGGCCTGGCGACACGCGAGGGGGTGCCGGTGCTCGGCGCCCTCCCGCAGGGCCTGCCGGCATTCGGCATCCCGTGGGTCACGGCCGCCGACATCGGCCCCGTGCTGATCGGCGGCTGTGCCGTCGCGCTCGTCTCGTTCGCCGACACCAGCGTGCTCTCCCGTGTCTATGCGGCGCGCACCCGCACCCACGTCGACCCGAACCAGGAGATGGTGGCGCTGGGCGCCGCCAACCTGGCGGCCGGATTTTTCCAGGGCTTTGCCGTCAGCAGCAGTTCGTCGCGCACCCCCGTGGCCGAGGCCGCGGGCGCCAGGACGCAGCTGACCGGCGTCGTCGGCGCACTGGCCGTTGCCCTGCTGCTGGTGGCGGCGCCCGACCTGCTGAAGAACCTGCCCACCAGCGCACTGGCCGCGGTCGTGATCGCATCGGCCATCGGCCTGATCGAGATTGCCGACCTGCGGCGGATCTACCGCATCCAGCGCTGGGAGTTCTGGTTGTCGATCGCCTGCACGGTCGGCGTGGTCGTGCTGGGCGCCGTCGAGGGCATCGGCCTGGCCATCGTGATCGCGGTCATCGAATTCCTGTGGGATGCCTGGCGCCCCTATTCCGCGGTGCTGGGGCGCGCTGATGGCGTCAAGGGCTACCACGACATCACGCGCTATCCCGATGCGCGCCTCATTCCGGGCCTGGTCTTGTTTCGCTGGGATGCGCCGCTGTTCTTCGCCAATGCCGAGCTGTTCCGCGACCGGGTGGGCGACGCCATCGCGTCGTCGCCCGTGCCGGTGCGGTGGCTGGTCGTTGCGGCGGAGCCCGTCACCAGCGTGGACGTGACCTCCGCCGACATGCTGGCCGAGCTGGTCGACAGCTTGCGCGACGCCGGCATCCAGCTGTGCTTCGCCGAGATGAAGGACCCCGTCAAGGACAAGCTGAAGCGCTTCGGGCTCTTCGCGCGGCTGGGCGAAGCCGCGTTCTTTCCGACCGTCGGTGCCGCCGTCAGCGGGTACCTCAAGACCCATCCGGTGGAGTGGGTCGACTGGGAAGACGAGGGGCGCTGAGCCCTTGCGGCCCGCGGCATGCGCCTCCCATGGATGGGGGAGGCGACGTTTCGAGGCGGCTCCTAGCATCCGCGCACCCACAACGAGGAGCCTCCCGATGAAGATCGCCTTTACTTCCTGCTTCAGTGCCCAGACCTTCAAAGAACAACCTGTCTGGACCCAGGTGGGCGCGTCCGGCGCCACGCACCTGGTGCTGCTGGGCGACTCGGCCTACTACGACGCGGACGGCTCCAGCATGGGCGCGGTCAAGGCCATGGGCGCGAACGACTTCGCGATCCACGCCTTCGGCCGGCTGCGCGACCAGCTGAACCAGAAGGAGTTCGCCAAGCTCGTGCGCAAGACCGACCTGCAGATTCATCCGATCTGGGACGACCACGACTTTCTGTGGAACGGCGCCTGCGGCGCGCAGATCGAGGGACAGCCGTCCTACCGGCATTTGCTGGACCCGACCCGCGCGGCGTTTCAGGAATACCGCAAGGCGCTGGATTCGAACGATCCGAAGACCTTTCCCAAGGCCGGCGATCCCTGGGCATCGGGCGTTCCCGAACCCGGCTACCGGCCCCTCATGCTGAGCAATGTCGGCGATGCGGATGGCCCGGTGATGCTGCACCTCACCGACGGCCGCAGCTACAAGACCAAGGGCGGCGAGGACGCCGTGCTCGGCAAGAAGCAGATGAACAAGCTGAAGAAGGCCATCGAAGACTCGGACGAGAAGACCGTGCACCTGATCGCCAGCGGCCTCACCTTCGAAGCCCGCCACGGCGAGACCTGGATGGATTGCGCGGCCGAGCACGCCGCGATCCTCAAGCTCGCGGAGAAGCGCCGCATCCTCATCCTCAGCGGCGACGTGCACGAGAACCGCTTCGCCGTGCCGTGGCCGGCGGGCCCCTGGAGCCTGTTCGAAGCCACGTCCTCCGGCGCCGCGCTGCGCACGGCCGTCACCGTCGGTGCGCTGCAGCGCAACTGGGGGCTGGTCGACATCACGAAGGACCAGGTGAAGATCGAGCTGTCGCAGCTGAACATGGACACGCGCCGCCGCGTCATCGACCGCCAGAAGTGGAAGATGCTGTAGGCGTGGCGGTGAGCGGGTTCACGGGCCGCTCCTGCGGCTTGCGAAGCAGGATCACGAGTCCGGAGATCAGGAAGTACACCGCGCCCACCGTCGCATAGCCCGCGAGCGTCTGCAGGACCGGGGCATCGGTGCCTTGCCGTGCGACGAAGAGGCCGCCGGCCAGCGCAGACTGCGCGCCGCTCAGCATCATCACCCACTGCCCCCGATGGCTCTTTCGGCGGCGAACGGCCGTCGCCAGCTGCAGCAGGCCCGACACGATGGCCCAGGCGCCGAAGATGGCCAGGCCGATCTGGAGCCCGAGCACCAGGGAGGCCACAACGGCCGCGGTGACCAGTGCGCTGATCCACGCGTTCAGCATCTGGCTGGGGTTGGCCCGGGGGCCGCCCGTCATCCGGGCGTCCACCAGGTTCGCCAGCGCGTCCCACGCCGGATAGACGACCAGCAGGATCGCCGTCAGCGCCGGCGACTGCCTGGCGACGGTGAAGGCCAGCGCAACCCACACGAAGGAAAAGGCCGCGCGGGTGAGGTAGAGCTTGCGCAGCCAGGCGGCCGGCTGCAGAGGGGGTTGGATGATGTCGGACATGAAAGGGGGGAGGTAGGAGGAGGGGGCGCGCCTCGCACGAGGCGGGTGCAACGATTCTTCTGCGTTCCCCCGGACCACGGTATCGGTCGAATGACCGACACGCGCCGAACCGACGGCTGTGCGATGCTGTGCGCTCGCCCCCGCGATCCCATGCCCGAAGACACCACCCTCACCGCTTTCGACGCGGCCCGCGCGCTCGCCTTCATCGGCGACCTGAGCATGGGCCAGCCCATCGACCATTCGCTGCGCACCGCCTGGCTGGCCGGCATGATCGCGGCGCAGGCCGGCTGCAACGCGGCGCAGGCCGAGGTCGCGCAACACGTGGCGCTGCTGCGCTGGTCGGGCTGCACGGCGAACGCGCAGGAGTTCGCGGACTTCCTGGAAGACGACGTGCTGGGCCGGCGAGCCCTTCTGGCCTCCGCGCAACCGCGCCTGCGCCAACCCCACCAGGCGTCCATTCCCGGGGCCGTCGTGGCGATGGCCCAGATCCATTGCGAGATTGCCGGCGACATCGCGAACATGCTCGGCCTGGGGCCCGAGGCCGAAGCCGCGCTGCGCGCCGTCTTCGAGGCCTACGACGGCAGCGGCGTCCCCGGCCTGCTGCAGGGCGAGGGCGTGCCGCTGGCCACCTACGTCGTGGCCCTGGCGAGCGACCTCGAAATCTTCTGCCGTCTCTACGGGCTCGACGAAGCCCTCACGCTCGCGCGGGGGCGCGCCGACAGCCTCTACCCCGGTTTCCTGGTCGGTGCCTGCGCACCGCACGCTGCGGCATGGATGACGCGGCTGGATGCGTCGCCCGCGCCGTGGGCCGATGCCGCCGATCCGCCGGTGTCGATGCGCCGGCGCGTCGGGCTGGAACTCGTCGGCGACGTGAGCGACCTCAAGCTGCCCTGGATGACGGGCTACTCGCGGCGCGTGGCCCGGCTGGCGCGCGACTGTGGCGCCCAGCTGGGCATGAGCGAAGCGATGTGCCATCGCATCCACCGGGCCGGCCTGATCCACGGCATCGGGCGGGCCGCGGTGCCCAACGCCATCTGGAATGCGCCCGAGCCGCTGCCGGCCGCGTCGATGGAGCGCCTGCGGCTCGTGCCGTACTGGACGTCCCGCGCGGCGGGGCAGATCGACGGTCTCGCGGCAGAAGCGGAGATCGCCTCGTTCGCCTTCGAGCGGCGCGATGGCTCCGGCTACTTCCGTGGCCGCTCCGGCGCGTCGATGCCGCTCGAAGGGCAGGTCGTCGCGGCGGCCGAGCAGTGGGTGTCGCACCGCACCCGCCGCCCGTGGCGACCCGAACTGACCGACGCCCAGGCGCGCGATCGCATGCAGGCGGACGCCGAGGCCGGCCGCTTCGATGCGGAGGTTGTCGGCGCACTGCTCGCCTGCGCGATCTCGGGCACGCCTGCGAAGCCCGCGATGCCTGCGCAGGACGATGCGTCACTGTCCCAGCGCGAGCTGGACGTCCTGCGCTGCATCAGCCAGGGCGACAACACGAAGCAGGTCGCGCGTGCGCTGGGCATCAGTGCGAGCACGGTGCGCACGCACGTCGAACGCGTGTTTCGCAAACTCGGTTGCTCGACCCGCGCGGCCGCCACGCTGAAGGCCTCTGCCAGAGGCCTGCTGTAGCGGGCCGCGCTATCGTTCAAGCCGCCACTGGTTCTGCTCGGGCGGCCCGTGCAGGCGCTCCAGCATCGAGCTGCCCGCGCAGCATCTCCCACCGCACGCGCGCCGACACGATGCTTTCTTCCTTCACATGCCCGAAGCCGCGGATCTGTTCCGGCAGGCGTGCCAGCGACAGCGCGGTGTCGAAGTCGATGCGCTCGAAGCGCGCGAGCAGGTCTTCGACCATCGCGCGGTAGTCGGCCACGAGCTGGCGCTCCATGCGGCGCTCGGCGGTGCGGCCGAACGGATCGAGCGCCGTGCCGCGCAGGCCGCGCAGCTTCGCGAGCACGCGGAAGGCACCGAGCATCCACGGGCCGAAGCTGGTCTTCACCGCGCGGCCTTCGGCGTCGCGCCGGCCCAGCACCGGCGGTGCCAGGTGAAAGCGCAGCACCGGCTTGCCTTCGAACTGCTCGCCCAACTTCTCCATGAAGCGCGGGTCGGCATACAGGCGCGCCACCTCGTACTCGTCCTTGTAGGCCATGAGCTTGAACAGGCCCGAGGCCACGGCCTTGGCGAGCACCGTGCTGCCGCGCGTGCGCCGTTCGGCGTCGCGCACGCGTTCGACGAGGTCCGCGTAGCTGCGCGCATAGGCCGCGTTCTGGTAGGCCGTGAGGAACGCGGTGCGGTCGGCCACCAGCGCCTCGAAGCTCTGGGGCTTTTGCAGCGACACCACCTGCGCCGGCGCGGCCTGGCGCGTGACGGCCGCGAGGTCAAGCGCCGCCTTGCGGCCCCAGCGGAACGCAGCCTGGTTGGCCTTCACGGCCACGCCGTTGATCTCGATGGCCTTGTCGAGCGCCTGCGCCGACAGCGGCACAAACCCTTTCTGGAACGCGAAGCCCAGCAGGAACAGGTTGGCCGCGATGGCGTCGCCCATGAGGCGCGTGGCCAGTTGCGTGGCGTCGATGAAGTCGGCGCGGCCTTCCACCGATTCCTCGATGAGCGCACGCACCTGCGCGGCCGGGAACTGCCAGTCAGGCTGCTGCGCGAAATGCCCGGTCGGCTGCTCGAAGGTATTGACCAGCGCATAGGTGCGGCCCGGCCGCATGCGCGCAATGGCGTCGGGCGCGCCGGCCGTGAGCATGTCGCAGCCCAGGATCAGGTCGGCCTCGCCGGTGGGAATGCGCTGCGCCTTCAGCTGCGCCGCGTCGCGCGCGATGCGCACGTGCGACGTGACCGAGCCGTTCTTCTGCGACATGCCCGTCATGTCGAGCACGCTCACGCCCTTGCCTTCGAGGTGCGCCGCCATGCCGATCAGCGCGCCGATGGTGATCACGCCCGTGCCGCCGATGCCGGTGATCAGGATGTTGTGCATGCCTTCGAGCGCGAGCGGCACCGGCGCGGGCAGAGCAGGTTCTTCGGCGGCCTTCACGGCCACGGGCGCGTGCTTGCGCGGCTTCACGCCTTCGACCGTCACGAAGCTCGGGCAGAAGCCCTTGATGCACGACTCGTCGGCGTTGCACGCGCTCTGGTCCACGCTGCGCTTCAGGCCCAGGTCGGTTTGCTTCGGTAGCAGGGCGGTGCAGTTCGACTGCTCGCCGCAGTCGCCGCAGCCTTCGCACACCGCGTCGTTGATGAACACGCGCCGCGCGGCGGGCGGGAACTCGCCCTTCTTGCGGCGGCGGCGCTTCTCGGCCGCGCACACCTGGTCGTAGATCAGCACCGACACGCCTTCGAAGCCGCGCAGCTCGCGCTGCACCGCGTCCATGTCGTCGCGGTGGTGCACGCTCAGCGCAAAGAGGCCGTCGCGGTCGGGCGGCAGCAGGCTGCGGTCGGCCCAGCGCGTCGGGTCCTCGGCCACCAGCGCGATGCGCTTCACGCCTTCGGCCGCCACCTGGTGCGCGATGCGCGGCACGGTGATCGGCCCGTCGACCGGCTGCCCGCCCGTCATCGCGACCGCGTCGTTGTAGAGGATCTTGTAGGTGATGTTCACGCCCGCCGCCACGGCCGCGCGAATCGCCAGCGAACCCGAGTGGTAGTAGGTGCCGTCGCCGAGGTTCGCGAACACGTGCTTGCGCTTGGAGAACCACGCCTGCCCGAGCCAGGGCGCGCCTTCGCCGCCCATGTGCGTGGTGGTGCGGTTGTGCTCGGGGTAGATGGCGGTGGCCATCACATGGCAGCCGATGCCCGCGAGCGCCAGGCTGCCTTCGGGCACCTTGGTCGAGGTGTTGTGCGGGCAGCCCGCGCAGTACCAGGCCGGGCGCGAGGGCGTGGCCACGGCCTTGCCGAGCACCACGTCTTTCGCGTCGAGGATCGCCAGCCGCATGCGGATGCGGTCGCTGGTGTGAAAGCGTGCCACGCGCCCCGCGATGACGCGCGCGATCTGCGCCACCGAGAAGTCGGCCGTGGCCGGCAGCAGCCACTGGCCGCGCGGGTGCGCGCCCCATTCGCCCTGCTCGTCGAACTTGCCGATCACGCGCGGGCGCACGTTCTCGCGCCAGTTGTACAGGTGCTCCTTGAGTTGGTACTCGACGATCTGGCGCTTCTCTTCGACCACCAGGATTTCTTCGAGCCCGTCGGCAAACTCGCGGATCGAGTCGGGCTCCAGCGGCCAGGACATCGACACCTTGAACAGCCGGATGCCGATGCGCGCGGCCTCGTCGGCGTCGATGCCCAGTTCTTCCAGCGCTTCGAGCACGTCGCGGTACGACTTGCCCGAGGCCACGATGCCCAGCCGCGCCTGCGGCGAATCGATGGTCACGCGGTTCAGGCGGTTCTCGCGCGCGTAGGCGATGGCGGCGTAGATCTTGTAGTCCTGCATCAGCGCTTCCTGCTTGCGCGCCTGCACGCCGAGCGTGTCGGTCGACAGCCGCGCATGCACGCCGCCGGGCGGGAACGCGAAGTCTTTCGGCAGGCGCGTGTGCACGTCGAGCGCGCCCGCGGCAATGGAGCCCGACGACTCCACCGTGTCCGCCAGCGCCTTGAAGCCCACCGGCAGGCCGGCAAAGCGCGACATCGCAAAGCCGTGCAGGCCCAGCTCGATGTACTCCTCCACGCTCTGCGGGTAGAGCATGGGGATCATCGAGGCGGCGAACAGGTGGTCGCTCTGGTTGGGCAGGGTGGACGACGACGCGCCGTGGTCGTCGCCCGCCACCAGCAGGATGCCGCCCTGGGGCGAGGTGCCCGCGTGGCTCATGTGCTTGAACACGTCGCCGCAGCGGTCCACGCCGGGCGCCTTGCCGTACCACATGGCGAACACGCCATCGACCGCGCTCTCGCCGGTCAGGTGCACCTGCTGCGTGCCCCACACGGCGGTGGCGGCCAGCTCCTCGTTCACGCCGGGCAAAAATTTGACGGCGTTGGCTTCGAGCTGCGGCTGGGCTTTCCACAGCGCTTCGTCCAGGCCGCCGAGCGGCGAGCCGCGGTAGCCCGAGACAAAGCCCGCGGTGTTCAGGCCGGCCTGCTGGTCGCGCCATTTCTGCACGAGCATGAGGCGCACCAGCGCCTGGATGCCGCTCAGGTAGATCCGGCCTTCGGTGGCCGTGTATTTGTCGTCCAGCGCAACGCTGGCGAGTTCGTGGGTTGCCATGAGAAAAAAAGACTCCGGGTAGGACTCGTGGAATGCGGGCGTGGCCCCGGTAGAGGGCCGGCCCGCGAAACGCCTCGCCGGGGTTGCCGCCGAGACAGCGACGATTCTTTCGCACCCCGGCCCGAAAGTGCTTCTTCGTTTCGACGGGGAAACCCGCATTCCGGAAGAACCATCGCCGCCGCCGTCGATTCGCCGAAAGGCCTTCGGCCACGCGTCCACAACCGCGCAGGCCCGACAATGTCCGCCCGATCGACCGAGGACCCGATGAGACCCGACCTGGATTCGCTGGCGCTGTTCCTGCGCGCCATTGAGCACGGCAGCCTGTCCAAGGCGGCCGCCGAGAGCCACATGGTGCTGTCGGCCGCGAGCCGGCGCCTGGCCATCCTCGAGAGCCAGCTCGGCGTGGGGCTGCTCAACCGCACCTCGAAGGGCGTGACGCCCACGGGCGCGGGCGAGTCGCTGGCCATGCATGCGCGCCAGATCCTGCGCGACGTGGACCGCATGCGCGCCGACCTGTCGGACTACGCGCAGGGCGCCACCGGCCGCGTGCGGCTGCATGCCAACGCGTCGGCGATGGGCCAGTTCCTGCCCGACGACGTGGCGAGCTTTCGGCTGCGCTACCCCGAGATCCGCGTGAGCGTGGAAGAGCACCGCAGCGTCTACATCGTGCAAGCGATTCGCGACCGCCAGGCCGACGTGGGCGTGATCACCAGCGAGGCGGTCGACCCGGCGCTGCACTTCATTCCGTACCGCACCGACCGGCTCGTGGCCATCGTGCGCCAGAAGCACCCGTGGCGCGGGCGCGAGGTGTCGTTCGAAGAACTGCTCGACTTCGATTTCGTGGGGCTCGAAGACGACTCGGCCATCTCCCGCACCATGGAAGACGCCGCGATGAGCGCGCGCAAGGTGCTGCGCCTGCGCGTGCGCGTGAAGAGCTTCGAGGCCGTGTGCCGGATGATCGAAGCGGGGATGGGCGTGGGCATCCTGCCCGAGGGGGCGGCGGTGACTTACCGCAAGGAGATGAAGCTGCGCTTCATCAACCTCACCGATGCGTGGGCGTCACGCCGGATGTACCTGTGTACGCGGCAGGAGGCGTTGAGTTTTCCGCAGCGTCGGTTGGTGGATCATCTGCTGGCGCGAGGGATGCCCTGAGCGTCATTCGGGGCGACGCTCCCGCCGATGGGGCACCTTGCTCCGCGAATGTCCCCCGGCCTTCGGCCTCCTCCTTGATTTCGCTGCGCAAGGCACTCCATCGACGTGAGCGTGTTCAGCGCTGCTGCGGATTGGCACGGCGCTCGTAAGGCCCGCGTGCGGCGCATTGCGGAAGCTGCATTTGTTGGCGCTCGTCGGGACTTCGTGCCGCACGAAAGCGCCACTGCGCTGCGCTCTTCTCTAAAGTAGCTGCCCCTGTCACTCAAAACCCCAACAACGGGACTCGGAAGGCGCTACATACACAGCCGTTGAAATGTTGAAAGGCTGCTTGCCTCGCGGCAGGTTGTCGATGCGAAAGCAGCGATGCAAATGCGAGGTATCAAAAGGCGACGGCCGGGGTGTTACGAGCACCCCGACCGTCTAACCAAAGACGTGCAATCACCTTGGAAGGAACGCACAAAAATGGCTACCAAGACTATAGCCCGGCCTCGCACGCCGGTATCCCCCGCCGGAAGCGCCCACGAAGACCCGGCGAACCTCCTCGAAAACACACTCGCCCAACTCGAAGCCCTGCTGTGGGTCTGCCACGGGGAAGACATCGATTGGTGCAGCGGCGAAGGCCCCCGGCAATTGGACAACCTGCTTTGGCTTGCGGCGGAACTGGCGCGCAAGGCGGGGGAGTTGTTTCAGGCGAGTGAGAAGGCGCGGGGCGGAGCGCTTGAGGATGGCCATCGACGCTGACCTCAACACCGTCGAGATTCCCTGCGAGTCGGGCGTCATCAAGTTCGACTGGACGCGTGTCGCTCCACTCGCCAGCCAGCATCCGCTTGCATTTTCAAAGTTGAATGCGCCATGCAGTCGCAGCCGTTCATGGGCGCACTGGCAGCAGAACTCTGCGTGGAAATGCCAGATCGGCCGGCTTCAAATCCAGTACTTTGTCATTACCCAAAGCCATGGCCAATTCCTAATTCTGTTGTAAGTCAGGTTCTGGTCAGCTATCTTCGGCGCCTTGCCAACGAAGAAGAAAGCGCTGCAGAGATGAAATATGTCGATATTTCGGTCGCTCCAACTGCATCCACAGGCAAGCAAGGAAAAACTCAAGGGGGCGATCTGTTCCAGCAGGTCCGGCCCGCACTCAAGACATCGACGCCCCCTGCAGATGGGGCTGCAGGAAGTCAGAAGTCCTCCCCGACAGAGCGCGTGTTGTTCCTGCAGGAAAACTTGCGTCAGATCGGCAACGGCATTGAGGTCGCAGGCATCCGCCGCGCCCATCTCTTCCACGGCCAGCTCGGCATCACGCCGTGGATACTGACCAGCAATTTCTCTCCTCGCCTGCGTGAGAACGAAGCGAGCTTGAAGGACAAAGGGATGCTGCCTTCGGAAACGAAGGTGCTCAATGTCTACGAATGGCTGGTGGACATGAGCTCTCAGGGCTTGCTGACCCCGCTCGCTTCATCACGGCCATCACGTTCACCAGGCAGTTCATCTTCTGCCAGCGCTGCCAAGCCTTCGCTGCGAAAGGTCAGCCACCCCGCAGCCTGGGATTCGACACAGGTCGGATGTGAAGAGTTCGGGCTGGCGAACGGTCAGATCTTGATGCGAAAGACGTTCAAGTCGGGCCGAAGCGGCGCGGATCTTCAGGCCATCGAGTTGCGCGATGCGCAGGGCACTGCGGTCACCCACGCGACCGAGAGCGATTTTGTCTGCGCAATGATGGCCGCCAATCTGGAGGAAGACGTCACCTGGCACTTCCTCGTGGACAAGAACAAGATGTATCGCAAGCTCCGGCAAAGTACGGCGAGCCACCGGTTTCGCCACACTGTGAGCGCCTTCTTGCACAGCACCCATCGGCTTCCCAATGGGCAACTGAAAACCAGCTATCGGCACCTGTTCGAAGATGCGGACTCCTGCGACAGCCTGATCGTTGCCACGGAGGAGCAACATCGGGACTTGCTCGAGTCCGGTATGCCGGCGACGAAGCTGAACGTGATTCCGCACGCGTTGCCTGGTGTGCCCGAGATCGTGGAATCTGCTTCCTTGCAGGAGAAGCGGGTGATCTATCTGGCGCGCTACACGCCGGAGAAGCAGCATGAACTGCTTTTTCAGGTGTTCGAGCGCGTCCTCAAAAGGGTTCCGGACGCACAGTTGCACACCCACGGCGTGGGCCCTTTGCAAGCGACGCTCCAGGCCCGTGTCGACGCCTCCGGTCTGGCGGGGAGCATCCACATCCACGGCTATGCAAATGATGTTGCAACCCTCTTCAAGGAGTCGAGTCTCGGCGTGATGGCGTCCAACGAGGAGGGGTTCTCGTTGTTTGGATTGGAATGCCTGGCCCACGCACGTCCGTTGGTCGCCTTTTCCGTGAAGTACGGCCCGAAGGATTTGCTGGAAGGCAGGAATGCCGGCATCCTGATTCCCCCCGGGCACGTCGACGCGATGGCCGATGCGATCGTCGCGCTGCTGGAGGACCCCGAGAAAGCCTATGACCTTCGCTTCGGCGCTTTGACGTCCGCGGAGCGCTTCACTGCGGACAAGGTGGCGCAGCGATGGTCAAAATGGTGGGCCGATGTCCGTGAGATCGCACGTCATCGTGAAGCGAACACACTCACAGACGCGAGTTTCTGAGCAGTCGAGGCGCAGCAATCAAGTCTTGATGCGATCGACTCATGACGCTGTCAAGCAGCGGGCTTGAGCCGCGCTGATGAGTGCCTGCTTTGGAGATGCTGGAGTGTCTCTTGTGGGCCCATAGCAGAAGTACGCAAACCCACAAACCAGACGTTCGGTGAAGTGGATTTTTTGTGACACAGCCTAAGCCCTCTGTGTTCTCCGAGCGCGTCGCTCTTCAAAATGGCGTATGACGGATTGGACGTCTACTCGACTCTCGAGAAAAATTTTTGCAAATCCAAACGCGTCCTGCCGAAGCTCCGGCGTGCAAAGGAAGAGTACAAAATCGGCTGCATCCACAGTGGAGGCTTCGCCTATCGTCCTGATTTCTCTCAGCTGATGCTCAGTCAGCATCGAAAAAGACACGATTGAGCGTCCCTCTTCTGGGGTTAGCACACGCCCCAGTCTCAGCTGAACCATCTCCTTGGTGCTCTCATAGAAATCCGGCTGGCTGCTCATAATTTTCTGACCTGTCTTGCAAGGTAAAGCTTGCTTCCGGCGAAGCAACCCTTGGAGAGTGAGAGGCTCGTCATAACCACCGACCGCTCTTGGCCGATTCTTGCTAGTGGTTGCCCAACAAGATGCGGCCGCTGGAGCATTTACCAGACATTTTCTAGGGGTTGAAGATGGCCCGTACCTTTGCCGCGACAACATCGTCCTGTATTTCCTGAAGTAGCACCAAATTTCCTCGGTTTGACGCTACCGCCCAAGCTTCTATCAAGGCAAGCCCGAGAGGGAGGATAGTTCCCCCTGGAGGCTGTGAGCTCATCGCCTCAGCCAGAGTTTTCCCCCTTCGAGGATTGCCCTCCTCCACCGCAAATAGGCGCGGTGAGGCCGCCTGGGAGATAGGAATAAACACGCCGCCACGAAACACTGCGACCGAGTTTCGCTCCACCACATACACAGCTAGTTCTGGTCCAAGGTGGTAGACGCCATCCGCGTCCCTCAGCTGCAAGCCGTACTTGCCTGGGAGCAATCCTTGCTCAACGTCTCGCTGCATCCAGGACTCAGCCTTTCTGACCCAAGAGATTTGCTCCGTGAGGTCTACCACCACTGGGACAGGAGCCGCTTGGAGTCGAGCCGCCTCGACAACTTTCACCGACGCTTGCGCAAAGACGTTGGTATGCAATGCCAAGACGAGCACTGTCACTGCGCTGCAAATACTCCGGTTCATTGGTTAACCTCTTGTGAATGCGAAGAGAGCAATTCTCGAATGCGCCATGTGCACTCGCCTTAGCTTCAAGAAATGGACTGCGGAATTGAAAGTCCGGTTGTGGCCGACTGTAGCCGGTCATGCCGAGGCGTACGTTGAAACACGTCATCTCACGGACATGACACCGCCCCGCGTCGTAGACATTTCAGTTCAACAGCCATCTTTCCTGAGGAAGGCACCTGCGGGCGTCTCCGAGTTTCAGTTGCCCCGATATCTCGAACTCGCACACAACCGGAGTTTTTTCAGGCGCTTGGATATAGACGGACCTCACGTCCCCATCTTCCACTCGAACGCGAGCGAATAGCTGACCATTAGAAAACCAAACGCTCCTACATCCAGAGTACTGAGGCGGAACCGTGCTTGGATATATCAGGAGGGTTGTGCCATGAGTTTCTTGGACTTGAGCGTTGCTTGGTGGTGCACTCAACTCGCAGCTTTGTCTCCCGCCGTTGGGACTGGAGCACGCAACTAACAACAGCGCACCGCAAGCCGCCATGAATGCTCTAAGGAACATGTCTCTCCTTATCTGTTCTTTCGCCGTACTCGTCCACGACACTAGATCCCGCTAAGTCTGCTATCGGGCGAATTGAGCGCCACCAGCGAGCGTCCGGTCTTGGCCGACTGAAGCTGGTTGCAGCCGCTTGCCAGATGCGGGCGTCACCTGCTGCTACTCGGCATCCGCCTCATCGTCACGCTGCCACTGCTCGGTCTGCTCAATGCCAGCTTCACCTTCAACAAGAAAGTGATAGGAATGGTCGAATCTGAAGGCGTTCGATTGCTTCGCTGCTCTCCACGCAAGGGGCGAGTCGGCGTACTCAAAAGGAACATCCTCGGGCCGCGCGAGTTGAGCGGTAGCACGGCGAAATATTTTGCCGGTCACCTGAACATTGAATTCAAGCACCGCTCCCAACGTCCTCGGTTCGTAGTAGTCGCCACAAGCAGCAACCGCATCGGCAAAGTCCGCAAACGGGCGCCTCGCAACAATTTCGCGTTTGTCTTGGAAGACAGAAAGAAAGTACATCTTTGACGCGCAAGATCAGAATCAAGCTCACTGTAGTTGGGGGGCCGCGGCGTTAGTGGAGGGCGTTGGCGAAGGTCCGCTGTTGGCCGACTGGAGCCAGCAGCATGCTACCTTCCGGACCGATACGGCTCGTTGGAATCATAGATGGACGTACATCAGCTTCGCCGCCCGCACCGACCCGGTTGGTTGCCCGTTGTCGACGCCGCGCGTTGCACGGGCTGCGGCTGGTGCGTCGCCGCGTGCGACCTTCACCTTCTCAGTCTCGAAGTCGAGCAATGGAAGAAGTTGTCGACGCTTCAGGACGCGGATCGGTGCACGGGCTGCAGCGATTGCGCAGTGACTTGCCCTTTTCATGCGATCACCATGCGAAAGGGCTGAAACGCCCCCGGCGTCCGGCTCGCCGCCCAGGCACTCCGCAGACCCGGGCGCGTGAGCCGGACGGTCGCGGGTGTCACGCCCCGTTCGACCATCCCGAAGAAGTCTCTTCCCGAGGCCTCTCACCCCGGCTCAGCTTTGGGGCTTCGCGAATTCCTCTGCGCTCATCATCTCCAGGCCAACGAACGGAGCGTTGCCTTCGACCCATGCGTCGTGGCCCGGCGGAATGGTGTACGACATGCCTTCCTCGATGACGGTCTGCGAGCCGTCATTCATTTGCACGGTGACCCGGCCGGAAACCGCGTACCCGACGTGAGCCACCTGGCAACTGTCCGTGCCCACGACCGGCTTGATGCACTTCGACCAGCGCCACCCGGGCTCGAACTTGAAGCGTCCGAGCGTGTAGCCCTCGAGGCGGACCACTTCGACCCGGGTCTTCTCGGGCTCCCGAACCTCATCCGGTTCGTCATGGGATTTCGTCTGAAGCTTGCTGACGTTCATCGGGCTTGCCATCGCGACTCTCCTTGCGACACGAGTGAGCAAACAGTCCGCGGCAGTCTCGTGCCGAACCGCACGTGAACGATGGAATGGTAGTCCCGGGCCACGCGTGCAGTGATCTATTTCTTGCACGAAAGCGCCGCTCTTTCGAAGAGCGTCATGTGGCAGTTTGCGTAAGCCGGGTTACAGAAAATCTTCGTCCACCACCAGCGACAGCACGGACCAGCGCAGTCGTTGGGCCCAGTTCGATTCGGGCTCCCGGTGCAGCACCCAGCGACGTCCGTCGCGCAGGAAGCTCCATTGCAGGCCACCTCGCAGAGGTACCTCGCTCACGGTGAAGCTCGCGGGCATGCGCACGCGCTGGATCAGGTCGGCCAGCTCGCTGGCCAGCGCGGGGCTGTCGACGATCAGGCCCAGTTCGGTGTTGCAGTGCGCCGAGCGCCGGTCCATGTTCATCGACCCCACGTAGAACCAGCGCCGGTCGACCACCGCGAGCTTGGCGTGCAGGCGCCCGAGCGAGCCGCGGCCGCTGTCGGTGTCGCTCCAGGCCGGATGCGCTTCGCTGGCCGGCATCAGCTCATACAGCATGGCGCCCATCTGCAAGAGGGCGCTGCGGTAGCGCGCGTAGCCGTAGTGCACGAGCGGTTCGTCGGTGGTGGCGAGCGAATTGGTCATCAGCGACACGCGCGCGCCCTCGCGGCTCGCATGGCTCAGGGCCTCGATCATGCGGGGCATGGGCACGAAGTAGGGCGAGACGACGAGCACCTCGGAGCGCGCGGTCCGGAACAGGTCGAGGTTCGCGGCCATGACCGCGCCCTCGCGGCCTTGGGGCGCTGCGGCTTCTTCGACGTTGCCGCCGGCATCATCAGCGAAGCGGCCTGGCACCGCCGCGTCCGCAACCACGCGCACCTGCGCAGGCACCAGCGCGACGCGCCCCTGCGCCAGCTGCGTGCCGACCGGGCCGCGTCCCAGCGCATCGGGTTCGTCGGCAGGAGGCATGAAGCGCGCGAGGTCGTGCACCAGCGCGGCGAAGCGTTCGCGCGCAGGAGCCGCTGCCGGGGCGCTGTCGGCTGCGATGGCTTCGAAGGGGTACGACAGCGGTCCGTTCCAGAAGGCATCGAAGCTCGCCGACAGCGCGTGCACCGCCGGCCCGGCCAGCAGCGCGTCCATGTCGATGAAGTTCGCCGGCTTGCTGCGCCCGAAGTACTCGTCGGCGATGTTGCGTCCGCCGGTGATGGCGAAGCTGTTGTCGGCAATGAAGAGCTTGTTGTGCATGCGCCGGTTCACGCGGCCGATCTCGTGCAGCGACAGCAGCACGCGCGTGCGCAGGCCGCCGCTGCGCACCGGCAGCGGGTTGAAGACGCGCACCTCGACGTTGGCGTGCGCGGCCAGCCCGGCCAGCATCTCGTCGTCTCCGCCCGTGTACAGGTCGTCGACCAGCAGGCGCACGCGCACGCCGCGCTGCGCCGCGTCGCGCAGCTCGCGCAGGAACTGCCGCCCCGCGCTGTCCTGGGCCACCACGTAGTACTGTGCGTCGACGGTGTGTTGTGCGGCCTGCGCGAGTGCGATGCGTGCGTCGAAGGCCTGGTCGCCGCCCGGCAGCAGGCGCACGCCGGATGCATCGGGCATCGCGCTGTCCAGTGCCGGCAGCGACGCGGCGGCGATGCGCGCCAGGGGGCTGTCCCCGAGGTCGGTGCGCGCGTGCGACACGACACGGGGTACCTCGCCGGGCAATGCAGCGCAGCCCGCGAGCAGCGAGACGGCGAGCATGGCCGCGGCGCACAGCCAGCGGGCGAGCGCCGCATGCTGCAGCGCCAGGATGCACAAGCGGCACGCAAGGGGCTCCCATGCGGCACGCAGCGCGGCAAGAGATTGAGAGGTGTTCATGGCGGACCTCGGTGCATCGGATGCGAAGTGGCGATCGATGCAGGCAGTTTTCCGCGCGGCGCCCGCCGCAACCATTGCGCGCAGCGCCTAGTCCCCGGCGTGGCCATTCGACTAGGCCTTTGGTGTAGGTGCGCACGCTCGCTTCTTGGGGGGCTTTGCGCTAATCTGCATTCAGGACGGGGAGGGTCACCGTAGACGAGAGGCCTGTATGAAGGTTCTGCTGGTCGATGACCACGAGATCGTCTGGAACGGCACGCGCCTCCTGCTGGAGCGCATGGCCGCCGAGATCGAACCCGGCCGTCCCTTCCATTTCGACGCCGTGCGGGACGCCGAGCAGGCCTGCCAGCGCGACCCCACCGGCATCGATCTGCTGCTGCTCGACTACCACCTGCCCCAACTGTCCGGGCTGGCGGCGCTCAAAGCCGTGAAGGCGCATTTCGAGGCCACGCCCGTGTGCATGCAGTCGGCGGAAAGCTCGCCGCAGCGCGTGCGCGAGGTCATCGAGGCCGGCGCGGCCGGCTTCATCCCCAAGTCGTACCGGCTCGAGGACATGGAGGCCGCCCTGCGCGTGGTGTTGCGCCACAAGATCTACCTGCCGGCCGAGTTCGTGCTGGCCGACGACGTGACCCGCGCGCGCGACCCCGACGAGCTGCCGCGCGAGGACCTCGCCGGCTTCCTGCGCGTCGAGCTGTCGCCGCGCCAGCGCGAGGTGCTGGCGCTGGCGATGCGGGGCATGCCGGTCAAGCTGATCGCGCGCCAGCTGCTGATTGCCGAGGGCACCGTGAAGGTGCACCTGTCGATGGTCTACCGGGCGCTGGGCGCGCGCAACCGCACCGATGCCATGTGCCGCGTCTTCGACGCGCAGGCGGCATGGGCGCTCGAGGCTGCGTGAGCATGCCGGCCGCGCTGGACGAACTGGACGAGCGGCGCCTGCAGGTGGTCGCCGAGCAGGCCGTGGGCTTGCGCTGGCAGATCCTGCTCACCGCCGTCGTCGTCGCGGCCATCGTCTGGCGCGACGTGCCGACGCCCTGGGTGCTCGGCTGGTTCGCGGCGGTGATCGCCAGCCGCGAGTGGCGCGCCGCCGCGCTCGCGCGCATGGCCGCCGACCGCGCCCGCCCCATCGCCGCGCGGCTGCGCGCCACCGTGCACTGGAACGTGCTGATCGGCGCCTGCAACGGCTCCGCGGCGCTGTTCATGGCCCGGCTCGACCCGACGCTGGACGCGGTCCTCACGATGATTCTGGTGTCCTGGGGCGCGGGCGCCGTGTCGACCAGCGCGACCGTGATGCCCGCCTTCCTGGCCTACGCAGGGCTGCTCTTCGTGCCCACGGCCGCCATGTGGCTGGTGGCCGGCGGCTGGCTCGGCGGGGGCGTGGCCGCGCTGGTGCTGATGTTCTTCGGCGTGCAGACGCGTTTTGCCCGGCGCAACCTGCAGACCTTCGAGGAGTCGTTCGGCATCCGCGCCGAGAACCAGGCGCTGGCCACCTCGCTGGAGTTCGAGCGCGCGCAGCTGGCCATCGCGCGCGACCAGGCGGTGCGCGCCAACAACGACAAGAGCCGCTTCCTGGCCGGCGCCAGCCACGACCTGCGCCAGCCCCTGCAGGCGATGGCGCTCAACGTAGGGGCGCTGCGCCACGTGGCGATGGCGTCCGATGCGCGCGCGATCGTCGAGGTGGTCGACAGCAGCCTGGAGCAGCTGCGCGCCATGCTCGATGCGCTGCTCGACGTCTCGAAACTCGACGCCGGCGTGGTGGTGGCCCAGCCGCAGCGCGTGCAGATCGACCGGCTGTTGACCGCCGTGATGGCCAGCTTCGGCGCCGCGGCGGCGGCGCGCCGGGTCGGTCTGCACACCGACTGTCCGCCCAGCCTGGCGGTGCGCACCGACCCCGACCTGCTGCGCCGCATGCTGGCCAACCTCGTGGACAACGCGATCAAGTTCTCGCCCGCGGGCGGGCAGGTCGAGGTGCGGGTCCGCACGCAGGACCCATTGGATGCATCGGACGCCGAGGTCGAGCTGACCGTGCAGGACAGCGGCCCCGGCATCGCACCCGAGAACCACCGGCTCGTGTTCGAGGACCTGGTGCAGCTCCAGGCGTCGGGCTCCGGCACCACGCCTGCCGCGGGGCACGGCCTGGGCCTGGGCATCGTGCGGCGCATGGCCGAGCTGCTGGACGTGCCGGTCGAGCTCGAGTCCCGCCTCGGCGCGGGCGCCTGCTTTCGCCTGCGGCTGCCGCGCGCCGCGCCTGTCGGTGCCGACGGCTCCGGGGGGGAGGGCGCCGACGCGACGTGGAGCCTGGCCGGGCGCTGCGTGCTGGTGCTGGAGGACGATCCGATGGTGCGCGGCGCCTACCTCAACGCGCTGGGCGCGATGGGCTGCCGCGTGCTGTCCGCCGCCACGCTCGACGAGGCGCTGGCGCAGGTCGACGAGCCCGATGCGGTGGTGCTCGACTGCCGGCTCGGCGGCGGCGTCTCGGGCTTCGATGCCGCCGGGCGCCTGCGCGCGCAGCGCTCCGCACAGCCGGCGCTGCCCATCGTCATGGTCACGGCCGACACCGACCCGGCGGTGGTCGAGGCGGCGCGGCGTCAGGCGCTGCCGCTGCTGCGCAAACCTGTCGACGACCAGACGCTCGGCCGCGCGCTGGCCGCGGCCATCGAGCATTCCTGAATCCGCGATCCATTCCGCGAGGAGCCGAACATGAACGACGGTGGCCGCGACGATGAGGATGATCCCGGCGACCGCCTGCTCTCGCAGGGCGCCGAGGTGCTGGTGCGCGAGATCGCCGCGGCGCCGCCCGACGCGCTGCACTGCGATGTGCTGGTCATCGGCAGCGGCTACGGCGGCGCGGTGGCCGCGGCACGGCTGGCGGGCGCGCTGTCGCTGGACGCGGCGCCCGGCATTGCACCGGGCGCCGTGCCGATCAAGGTCTATGTGCTGGAGCGCGGCAGCGAATACCTGCCGGGCGAATTTCCGGCCACCTTCGCCGAGCTGCCGGGGCATGTGCGCTTCAGCATGCAGGACGGCCGGCCCGCGCGCGGCAACGCCTCGGGGCTGTTCGATCTGCGCCTGGGCGGCGAGGTGAACGCGCTGCTCGGCAACGGGCTGGGCGGTGGGTCGCTCATCAATGCGGCGGTGATGGAGCGCGCCACGCCCGATGCCTTCGAAGGCGGCGCCTGGCCCGGGGGCCTCGACCTTGCCGCGCTGGCGCAGGGCTACGGCAAGGCCGAGGCCATGCTGGCGCCGGAGCAGATCCCCGAGAGCGTATCGAAGCTCAACTCCCTGCTGAAGGCCGGCGCGCGGCTGCATGCGGCGAGCGGCAAGGCCCATGTCGCCATCGCCTTCGACGACGGCACGTGCACGCCGGCCCAGGTGGCGATGCACCGCTGCCTGCGCTGCGGCGACTGCGTGAGCGGCTGCAACCACCGCGCCAAGAAATCGCTGGACACCAACTACCTGGCGCTGGCCCATGCACGGGGCGCGCGCCTGTTCACCGGCGGCACCGCGCACCGCATCGCGGCCCTGCAGGGAGGCGGCGGCTATGCCGTCGAGTTCTTCTTCACCGACCGGCGCAAGGCGCGCACCGACAACGCCCGGCCCTACGTGGTGCGCGCGCGGCGGGTGGTGGTGGCCGCCGGCACGCTGGGTTCCACCGAGCTGCTGCTGCGCTCCAGGGGCCCGGGCCTGCCCGTCTCGCTGGCGGTGGGCCGCGGCTTCTCGGCCAACGGCGACATGATCGCGGTGGCGGCGGCGCAGAACGACGAAGCGCTGTCCAGCGCGCCCGAAGGCGAGGCGCCGGCACAGCGCGGCATCGGGCCGACCATCACCGGGTTGCTGCGCACCTGCGCGACACAGGGCGAGCGCCCGCTGGTGATCGAGGAGTTCGCCATTCCCGCGCCGCTGCGCCGCCTGCTGGCCGAAGTGGTGACCACCACCGACGCGCTGCAGGCGCTCGCGCACATGGACCTCGACCTGCACGCGCCGGACGAAGGGCGCGATCCGCTGGCCGTGGACGACGACATGCTGCGCCGCACGCCGGTCTACGGAATGATGGGCGACGACGGGGCGGCCGGCCAGGTCCGCTTCGTCGGTCATGACGGCGATGGCGCCGTGCTGGCCGACGCGCAGGTGCGCGTGGCATGGCCGAAGGTGGCCGCGCTGCCCGTGTTCGAGGCGCAGATGCGCGCCCTGCATGCGGCCCACGATGGCGCGGGCGGACTCGGCGGGCGCGTGCTGGCCAACCCGCTGTGGAAGCCGATACCGCCGTTCGGCAGCTTCGCCGACCTGGTCGGCCAGCTGGAGGGCGTGGGCTCGGTGCTGACCGTGCACCCGCTGGGCGGTTGCCGCATGGCCGACGGGTGCGAGCGCGGCGTGGTCGACAGCTGGGGCCGCGTCTACGACGGCGCTGCGGGTGCTTCTGCTGTGCCGTCGCTGCTGCCGGGCCTGGCGGTGCTCGACGGCTCGATCGTGCCGGTGTCGCTCGGCATCAACCCCTCGCTCACCATCGCCGCGCTGGCCGAGCGCGCGGTGCCCGTGCTGGCCGAGGACTGGGGCCTGGCGCTGGCCGGTTCGCCGCAGCCGCCGCCGTCGCAGCGCCCGTTGCGCCGCGACCTGACCCGTCCCCGCGCGCCCGCGCCCACGCGCGTCTCGCTGCGCGAGCGCATGACGGGCCGCGTGCACATCGACGGCCAGGCCTTCGCGCTGAGCGCCGAAGTCGAATTCGAGCCGTTCGACGTGCCGAGCCTGCGCGCGACGCCGCGCGTGCTGTCCCAGCCGGTGGTGGTCCTGCGCTTCGGCAAGGGCGACGACGCGCCCGTCGCGCATTGCACCGGCACCGCATCGATGCTGGTGCGCGAGAAGAGCGACAGCATCGAACGCATCCTGCGCAGCCACGGACTGGCCCGCAAGAAATTGCTGGCGCTGGTGCAAAGCCTGTTGGACGCGCGCGCCGCATCGGCCGGCGGCGCGATCGATGGGGACGATGCCGTCTTCGACGGCCCCGCGATGGCCGACCTGCTGGCGCTGTGCTCGCACCTGGGGCAGGTGCGCCTCATCGAGTACGACTGGACGGTGGCGCGGGTCGCGCACGGCGCGCCACTGAAGGAGGGCGACCGGCTGCGGCTCACCAAGCGCATCGCGTTCGTCGAAGGCGGCAACCCGTGGCGGCAGCTGAGCGAGGGCGAACTGCAGCTGCTCGGCCCCCATGCGCCGAAGCCGCTGGGCCGGCTGGTGCTGGACCCTTCCTACTTCGTCGAGACGCTGCAACCCCTGCTGCGCGTCGAGCACCAGCAGGACATGCCCAACCAGCTGGCGGACCTGGCCGAGCTGGCGCTGTGGGTGCTGCGCATCGTGCTGCAGGTTCACCTGCTGCACTTCGTGCCGCCGCCCGACTCGCCGCAGCGCGACTGGGAGCGCCTGCCGGGCGAGGTGTACGGCGTGCGGCCCGAGCCGGTCGAGCTCGTCACCGCGGCCGGCCCGGGCAGCGCGCCGCCGCGGCTGCTGTCGCGCTACCACCCGCCGGTGCGCCGCGCGGGCACGCGGCCCGTGATGCTGATCCACGGCTATGGCGCAAGCGGTTCCACCTTCGCGCACAGGAGCATTCCCGGCAACCTGGTGCACAGCCTGCTCGCGGCCGGGCGCGAGGTCTGGGTGCTCGACCTGCGCACCAGCATCGGATTTCCGAACCGGCCTCGGCGCTATTGGTCGTTCGACGAGGTGGCCGAGACCGACATTCCGGACGCCTTGCGCACCGTGCAGGCGGCGCATGCGACGCCCGACGAAGCGGCGCCCATCCAGGTCGACGTGGTGGCGCATTGCATCGGCGCCGCCATGTTCAGCGTGGCGGTGCTGCGCCTGCCGGGGCTGCATGCGTCCATCGGCGCGGTGGTGCTGTCGCAGGTGGGGCCACTGCTGCGCGCCACGGCCTTCAACCGCTTCCGGGGCTATGTGGCGGGCTACCTGCAGCAGTTCATCGGCATCGACGAGTTCGACACGCGACCCACGCTCACGCGCATGAAGCGCCTGCTTGTCGACGGCCTGCTGGCGACCTTTCCTTACCCCGATGACGACGGGGAGGCCGAGCGTCTGCGCGAGGTGCCGGGCTTCGCGGCCGTGCGGCATCGGGCCGACGCCATCTTCGGCCAGACCATGCGGCTGCACAACATCGGCAAGGACACGCTCGATGCGCTCGATTCGATCTACGGCTTCGTGAAGGTGCGCGGCCTCGCCCAGGTCGGCAACTATGCCCGCGAAGAGGTGCTGACCGATGCCGGCGGGCAGGGCCATGTGGTGGGCTTCGAGCAGGTCGGCCAGCGCTTCGGCTTTCCCGTGTTCATGCTGCACGGGCAGCGCAACGCGGTGTTCGACTGGCGCGGCTCGTACGACAGCTTCTGGCTGCTCAAGCGCGTGTTCGGCAAGGACGAAGGCCTGCCGCGGGAGCCTCCGCAGCTGCCGGAGCCGTCGGACGCTTCGAAGCCTTCCGGGGGCGACCTGTTCCTTGGTGAAGGTACCCCGCACCAGCTGCTGGTGCTCGGCGACTACGGCCACCAGGACACGCTGATCGGCGAGAAGGCCTGCACCGACGTGTTCCCGCACATCGTGCGGTTTCTCGAGGCCTTCGACCACAAGCCCGGCCGCGGCAACCCGGTGCCGCCCGACTGGCGGGCCAGCCTGCCGTGGACCGGCCCGTGGCTCGGCCTTGCGAGCCGGTCGGCGGACAACGCGGGCCGGCTGCATTGCCGGCTGGCGCTGCGTCCGCCGCCCGCGCATGTGTCGGCGCGCGCCGTGGTCTTCGTGCCCGCGTGGCGTCGCGACGGGCGCTGGTGCTTCGACTTCGCATGGATGGTGGGCCTGGAGACCACGCGCGAAAAGCTCCTGCAGGAGGCGGTGGAGATCGACCTGTTCGACGACCGGCTCGCCGACTACCAGGGCTTCGCGGTGCTGACGGCGCACGACGACCTGCCCATGGCGCGCGGCCCCCTCGAGGTGCTGGGCCGGAGGCTGTCGGCCGGGCTGTTCGCGCAGCCGCAGGACGAACCCATCGAGCCCATCCGCAAACAGGTGATGAAAACACTGGACGCGGCCACCGACGCGCAGCGCGAGCGCGCCGTGGTGCGCCTCGACCCCGCATGGACCGGCGCCGTGCAGCGCGAGGGCGAGCCCGCACAGGCCTCGCTGTGCTTCGTGCTCGCCAGTTGCCAGTACGTGCCGGGCCTGGTCGACCGGGTGCCCGCGCAGGCGTCGTACCGGCGGCTCGCGCAGCGGCTCGAGGTGCTCGCGCCGCCGCACAAGCCGCAACTGCTGGTGCTGGCAGGCGACCAGGTGTATGTCGACCAGACCGCCGGGCTCTTCGTGCCGGCGGGCGGCGACGACGTCGGCCAGGCCTATGCGCTCACCTTCAGGCTGGAGGCGCTGCGCCAGGTGATGGCCTCGCTGCCGACCTGTCCGCTGCTCGACGACCACGAGGTGATGGACGACTGGGAGCCGGGCCCCGACCCCTGTGGAACGCCGGCCGTGCGCGCCGCGCTCGACGGCTACGTCGCGCAGCAGCACAAGCTGGTGCGGGGCATCGGCCCGCAGCGTGACCCGCGTCCCTTCGACTACCGCATGGCGCCGGCCGGTTTTCCGTTCTACATGCTCGACACGCGCAGCACGCGACAGCGGCGGGCGCTGCGCACGGACGCGCAAGCCACGCCGCTGGACCAGGCGGCGATCCGCGCCGAGGCCGGCATGGGCGACCTGAAGAAGTGGCTCGAGGCTGCGCCCGCCGAACTGCCCAAGTTCATCGTGTCGCCGGTGGCGCTGTTCCCGATGCCGCGCGCGGCCGTCTTCGGCGACCCGGCGCAACGCCTGGGGATGGACGACTGGAGTGGCTACCCGGCCTCGCAGCGCGCGCTGCTCGAACTGCTGCGCGACACCACCGCGCGCCACGTGGTGGTGCTGTCGGGCGACCGCCACATGTCGAGCGTGTCGAGCCTCTGGCTGCAGGCGCCGGGCGGGCCGGTGGAGGTGATCTCGGTCGTGTCCTCGGGCCTGTATGCACCCTGGACCTTCGTCAATGCGCGGCCCGACGCGTTCTGGCTCGACGGCCAGGTCGAGCTCGGCGCCGTGCCGGGTGCCTTCGGCGCCACGATGGTCACGGCGGCCGTGGGCACCGGCAACGGCTTCGCCGTGCTGCAGGTGGAGCGCGGCGCCACCGGGCATTGGCGGATCGGCGTCACCCTCGATCTGGACAACGGGCTCACGCAATGCCTTCGCGACCTCGATCCGGCCGGCGGTGGCTGGACGGTGCAGGGGCCGGCGCGCTTCGCACGCAGGCAGCACCTGTGATCCGCGACAGCAGGCAGGCGAAACGGGCCCGCGAAATCGACAAGCCGTTTACAGGCACCGTACGCACGACACAGTGCCATACAAGCCACTGCACAGTTGCCTTCACAGTGCTCTTCCGCCGTCGCCGGCGCCGTTGCCACGGAGTTTGCGTAGGCCACCCACAACGCCCTTCGGCCACCTTGCCGAGGGGCCATCGGAGCACAAGCCGTGTCGTCGCAGAAAAAGAACGCCGCCTTCCTCGTCTCGACCTCGGGCCACCGCCTCCCGGCGTGGCCGTGGCGTGCAGGAAGAAGCAGGCCTCGTTCGCGTACGCCGGCTGGATCTGGCGCGCAGAAAAGTAGCGCTTTTTAGTTAATGCCATGTAACGCCATCGGGCGTTACCGACAGGCCAACCAGGCGCTTGGACGCACGCGCTCGGCTGAGCGCATGCCGACTGCGCGACGTCAGAGGGGCATGTCATGTTCACCCGTTACGCCATCCGCGCGCTGCTGTGCATCGCCGTCGTGCCGGCCATCTCCGAGGAGCCCGCACCCATCCATGGCCGCGTGTTCCTGAGCAAAGCCGAGGTCGAGAGCACCTTGATCGGCAAACCCATCGTCTCGAGCAATCTGTCGACCGGCATGGTCTCGCGCTGGCAGTTCTATACGGATGGCCGCGTCGACTTTGTCAACCAGAGCGGACCGGGCAAGGCGTCGGGCAAATGGGTTCTCAACGCCGACGGCTCGATGTGCGTGACGATGATTTCTCGAACCGGGTGCCGCTACTGGTTCAGGAACGAGAAAGACGGTGCCATTGCGAATGCCAGGACCAGGGAGCCGAATGCGCCGACCGTGGCCGAGATACGGTTCGAGTGATGGTGCGGGGCAGCGCCCTCAACGCCCTCAACGCGCCGGTGATGAAAGCGCACGCATCCAGCGTTCGCGCTCTTCGTCTTCCAGCGCCAGCAGGCTCTCTGGCGAACCGCCGCCGCCGACCACGCGAAGGTCTTGCAGCTGCTTGCGCACCTCGGGCGTGGCAAGCACCTGGGCCACGGCTTCCTGCAAGGTGCGATTGGACGCGACCTCCGAATTCGCGGGCGCCCAGAGGCTGAAGTGGTCGTAGGTCTTGAAACCGGCCAGGGGGGCGCTCGACGCCAGTGTTGGCCACGGCACACCTTCGAAGCTTTGCGGGTGCGCCGGGTCGGCGGTGGTGCCCAGCACACGCAACTGGCCGCGCCGTACGGCGACCGCCACGCCGTTCACGGGCGCGAACAGCAGGTCCACCGCATGCTCCTTGGTAATGACGTCCGAGTCGGGGTACATGCCCTTGAAGACCACGCGCTGCACGTCGACGCCGCTCGTTGCGCGGAACTGGCCGAAGGCGAGGTGGCCCGTCCAGCCGTCGTCGCCCGTGCCGATGCGCAGGCTGCCCGGGTGGGCCCGTGCGTAGGCCAGCAGGTCGTCCGTGCTGCGGATGCCCAGCGTGTCGGCCTTCGTGCTGTCGATGGCCAGCACCAGAGGCTCCGATGCCAGCAGCGTGACGGGGCGAAGGGAATGCATCAGCGCATCGATCGGCGCGGCCTGGTGCACGCCCTCGATGCCTCCGCGCGGCAGCCGCAACGCCGCGAGCAGGACCTTCTCGTTGCCGCCCTCCGTCATCAGCCGGCGATAGTCGGCCTCGGTGGCTGTCGGCACGTGATCGACCTGCACGCTGCGTCCCAGCAGGGTGGGCAAGTGGCTGGCCAGCATCTCGGCATAGTGGCCGCTGCGGCCACCGGGCGGAACCAGCACGGTGACGTGCAGCGCGGGCTGCGGCACGGCGGCAAGCCATTGCCCTGCATCGTTCATCAGGCCATAGCGTAATTCCCACGCGCCGCCCGTGGACGCGTTGCGCACCAGGGCGTCGACCACCCAATGGCGGCCCACGCGGTGGAACTGCCGGATGATCGGCCGTTCGTCCTGCCACCCGGGCGGCCGCCAGTCGTCTGGGAACGCGCCCGAGACGACGGCGTAGCCATGACGGAACCGGCGCGCGGATTCGAACTGCGGCGCGATCGCCCATTGGCCCCGCGCGTTCTGGTAGCCCCATCGGCCGGTGGCCGCGTCCTTGACCGGCCGCAGCGCGGCGCCGGCATCGCCGCTGCCGTGCAGTCGTTGCCAGCGGCACACCTGCGGCGTGCCGGCGTTGCGCTGCAGATCCAGCCCGGTGGCGGTGCACAGCCGGATGCGCCGCTGGGCGGTTGCGTCGGGCCGCTCGCCGAAGATGAACGGAATCACCATGCGTCCTCGCGCGTCGATCAGGCCGGAGCCGGTGGAGCCAGGCGTCACCATCTGCCGCTTGTAGTCCATCCATCGTGCAGTGGTGATGTCCCGCGGCGGGGCGGGGGGGCGCCACTGTCCCCGTGCATCGCGCAGGCCGGGCTGTGCGAACACCGTGTCCACCTGCAGCTCGGAAGGCACGGGCCTGGATCCTTCGGGCATCAGGTACGAGAGGGCCGCGGGGGAGTCGGCGGAGATCGTGTCCTTGCCATCGCAGCTCACGGGCGGAACGGCCCACTGGCCTTGCGCATCGATGCGCCCGTTGGCCGTGGTGGTGCGCAGTCCGCCGCCGGGCTTTCGCTCCACCAGCCACACCCGGTGCAGCGGCTGCAGTGCGGGATTGACGGAGATGTATTCCTGCCGCACGACCTGCCAGCGTCCGTCGCAGAAGCTGCGCGCCGTCGGCGACAGGAAAAGCACGCGCCCGTCGAGGGCGTCGAACAACGCGGGGGCGCGCTCGCTGTGCTTGCCCGGATTCAGGCTCAGCCAACGCGCCCGTTCGATCAGGTTGGGGGCGATGCCGATGGTGAAGGTGAAGATGTCTTCCCACGGTGGCGCCTGTGCATCCACTGGCTGCAGTTGCCAGGTCGGCTGCATCGGCAACGCGCGTTCCGGGTTGGCGTACAGCGCCTGGTAGGTCGGTGGCGCTGCGTGGGCCGGACCGAGAGCGATGCCGAGCCACAGCAGGGCGGCAAAGAGACGCAGCCGCTTCATCGGGCGAGCAAGAAACAAGGGTTCAGCCTCGGGTCGTGGCCGTAGATGGATGCCATTCCATCGCAGGCATCGCGGTTCGCCGAGGCGCTCGCGGTTGAACGCGCGGCGGCTGTCTGCCTGCTTGAACGATCTGCTGGCCCTCGCTCAAACTTCGTATGCATAGATGCAAGTGAGCTCAGCCCCTTTCAGCGCGGATTGAAAGGGCTCAGGCGCATTCTTGAGGATGGCGCCAAAGCTGGCGTTGAGTTTGCCGGCACCCATGCTGCCTTTGTATTTGATGCTCTTGGGCTTGGCTTGAAGCTGGAGTTTGTTCGAACCGGACAGCGCAGCTTCCAACCTGAAGACGCCACGGCGGAAATCGGTGGACTCGGAGGTTTCCGCCTGGGGTGAAACCAGGCGCATGGTTTGCCCGCCGTAGGAGAGCTTCAGATCGACCTCCACGATGGAGGCGGGAACATCACCCACCAAGGTGAGTGCCTGCCCCGCGTGACTGCCCGTGCAGTTCAGTCGTGCGGTATTGGCACCTGCGAGGGCCTGACCCGAGAGGGCGGACAGCAACACGAGGGTGCAGAGAGGAAAGATTTTTCTCATAGGTTTTCCAAGGCACTGACGCGATGTGTCCCGCACGACCTGCGAGACAGGCTGGGCAGCGCGAACATGCCGGTCACGGGCTCCTCCACAAAAACGTTTCTGATCATAGGCGGAGCCATTCGCCGCGGATGCTCCGCTTCTCATCGCTTTCCGCGCCCCCACTGGTCCGCCCAGGCTGACAACGGCTTCAGCGCCTTCGAAAGCCGCCGCCCTTCGTCCGTCAGCCGATAGCCACCCTCGGCATGTTCGACCAGATCGACCTCCCTCAGTTCGGTGAGCCGCGTGTTGAGCAATCGGGTGTTCGTCTCGCACGCGTCCTGCAGCGCTCTGAAGGTCAGCGAGCCCTCCCGAAGTTCCCAGAGCACGCGCAGCGCCGTGCGCCGGCCCAGCAGGTCCAGGGCGACCATGAGGGGGCGGCCGGTGGTGGAACCGCGAACTGGGTGGCCGATGCGAGGTGTCGTCATGCTTTACTTTATACAGCAACGGACCTACGATGGCGTGGCCCTTGAATCAGGAGTCTGCATGCCCGCACGCATCGAGCCAGCAACGCCGCCATTTGGTGAAGACATTTCCAGGTCACTCGACAGGGTGATGAAGGGACAGCCCCCCTTGCGGCTGTTCACGACCTTGGCACGCGACCCTCGTCTGTTTCAGAAGTTCTTTGCCGGCGGGTTGCTGGACAAAGGCCACTTGAGCATCCGACAGCGCGAGATCGTGATTCACCGCACGACGGCATTGTGCAAGTCCGAATACGAATGGGGCATCCACGTCACGATCTTCTCGAGGCTCGCTGGCCTGACGCCAGAGCAGGTTCAGGCGAGTGTCACGGCTTCGGCGAACGATGCCTGCTGGTCGGCCGAGGATCAGGTGCTTCTGCGCCTGTGCGACTCCTTGCACGCGCACGCCGACATCGACGATGGCCTGTGGGACGCGTTGCGAACGTACTTCAGCGAAGAAGCCATCATCGAATTGCTGATGCTGGCTGGCTTCTATCGCACCGTCAGCTACCTCACGAACGGGCTGCGCCTGCCCTTGGAAGCGTCGGGCGCGCGATTCCCCGCTTGAGGCGATCAACCAGCGTGCAACCCCCAGGAGAAATCTCGATGATCAAGGTCAGTGTCATGTACCCCTACGCCGCAGGCGCGCGCTTCGACCACGCGTACTACCGCGAGAGGCACATGCCCATGATGAAACGACTGCTCGGCGCAGCGTGCCTGTACTACATGGTGGACAAGGGCATCTCCGGGCGTGGTGTGGGCACCGACCCTGCGTACATCGCCAAGTGCGACTTCGTCTGCACTTCCGTCGACGCTTACCGGGCAGCCTCTGCCCAGCACCAGGAGGAGATCCGGGGCGACATCGCCAACTACACGGACATTCAACCCCTGGTGCAGATCAGCGAGGTGGTCGTGGAGCGTTCGGAGGCCTGAGTTCCCTCCGAGCGCGGGGCGTCGGCATGGAGGACAAGCCAATGAGTACGGACAGCCGCATCATCGTTTCGCTCGACTTCCCTGCCGCCGCATTGGCGGCGGACCTCGTGAAGCAACTGGGCGCGGCGACCACGCACTACAAGGTCGGCCTGCAGCTGCTGACAGCGGCAGGACCTTCGGTCGTCCGCGAGCTCGTTGATGCCGGGAAGCGTGTCTTCCTCGACCTCAAGCTGCTGGAAATTCCCAGCTCGGTGGCGGGTGCAGTCACCGCAGCCGGACATCTGGGTGCGTCGATGGTGACGGTGCACGCCTCAGGCGGTTCCGCCGTGCTTCGCTCGGCCGTCCAGGCCGCGAGCCAGTTCCCTCAACTGAAGGTGCTTGCGATCACCGTCATCACCAGCATGGGTGACCAGGACTTGGAAGAGGTGGGCGTCGCCTCGACGGTTCCAGAGCAGGTCGCACGGCTGGGCCGTCTGGCAGCCGCGGCCGGTTGCCATGGCGTTGTTTCGTCGCCGTTGGAGGTGAGGCTGCTTCGCGAGATCCTGCCGCCCGATGCCCTGATCGTGACGCCAGGCACGCAGCTTCCAGGCGATGAAAAGAATGACCACGCGCGGGCTGCGACGCCCTCGCAGGCCATCGGGGCTGGCGCGACGCACGTGGTCATCGGCCGCCCGATATCGCGTGCCCCAGATCCTGCCGCCGTGTTCGCCGCCGTGCGCGCAGAACTGGCTACCGCCATCCAACAACACTGAAGCGGTCAGGCGGGTTGGGGCTGGCACTTCGCCGCAGTGCCTGAACAGCCAGCACCACAGCCACGCTCATCGTGCGCAGGACACTGGGTGCTTCCCGCAGCGAAATCAAGGAGGAGGCCGCAGGCCGGGGGACATTCGCGGAGGGAAGTACCCGGTGGCCTGTGCACGCGCCCTGAAGAGTTTCAGCGCAGCGCTTCGACCAGATCGAGCACCATGCGATCCGGCCCGAAGACCTCGACCCCGTGCGCCAGCAAGGCATCCACAGCCTGCGCGATGCCATGGCTCGAAGACGACTGTTCCGCCATGTCGTTGTAGTACCCCAGGTCCTTCTTCGCATTCGCCATCGAAAACTTCAGCGAATCGGTGCTGCCCGTCAGCAGCTTGGGCTTGAGGCGTTCCAGCGCCACGCCGTTGCCGCCGCCCTTGGCGAGCACGTCCACGAACACCTCGGGCTTCACGCCGGCGCGCTGCGCGCAGGCCGCGGCCTCGCACAGCAGCGCCACGGTGCCCAGCGACACGAAGTTGTGCAGCAGCTTCATCGCATGGCCCGCGCCCACATCGCCGACGTGCGTGACGTTCTCGGCAAAGCAGCGCAGCAGCGGCAGGCACGAGGCCAGCACGTCGGCGTCGCCACCCACCAGCAGGTTCAGGCGGCCTTCGGCGGCCTCCTTGGCGGTGCGGGTCATCGGCGTGTCGAGGAAGAGGCCGCCCTTGGCGTGCACAGCACGCGCCACCTTGGCGGTGGAGGCGGGCACGGCGGTGGAGCAGTCGATCACCACGGTGCCGGGGCGCAGCGTGCTCAGCGCGCCGTTGTCGCCCAGCATCACGGCCTCGACCTGCGGCGTGCCGGTCACGCACAGGATCAGCACATCGACCTGCGTGGCCAGCGTGGCCACGTCTTTGACCGACGTGGCGCCGGCCTTCAGCAGGTCATCGATCGGCTGGTTGCCCGCGTGCTCCAGCACCGTGAGCTGGTGGCCGTGCTTGACGATGTTGCTGGCGATGCCGTGGCCCATCAGGCCGACGCCGACGAGGCCGACTTTGCGCGAGGTTTGTGGTTGCTGTTCAGTGGTGGTCATGAATTCATCCGTGCTTGATGGCGATGGTCTTGAGGGTCGTGAAGCCGAGCAGGGCCTCGAAGCCCTTCTCGCGGCCGAAGCCACTCGATTTCACGCCGCCGAAGGGCAGTTCTACACCACCCGCCGCCCCGTAATTGTTCACGAACACCTGGCCGCAATGCAGCTTGTGCGCCATGCGCAGCTGGCGCGCGCCGTCGCGCGTCCACACGCCGGCCACCAGGCCGAAGTCCGTGCCGTTGGCCAGGCGCACCGCCTCGGCCTCGTCGGCAAACGGCATCACGGCCAGCACCGGGCCGAAGACCTCGCGCTGGGCCAGGTCGCTGTCATGCGGCACGTCGCGGAACAGCACGGCCTCCTGGTAGTAGCCGGTGGACGGCGCCTGCGGCGACACGGTGCCGCGCGCCGCCACCTTCATGCCGCTGGCCTCGGCGGTCGCGACCATGTCGCGCACCTGGCGGAACTGCTTCTCGTTGAT
The DNA here is from genome assembly GCF_059419205.1 of Variovorax sp. GW821-FHT06D12. Lineage (NCBI taxonomy): Bacteria > Pseudomonadati > Pseudomonadota > Betaproteobacteria > Burkholderiales > Comamonadaceae > Variovorax > Variovorax sp. GW821-FHT06D12. The sequence goes on from NZ_JBWKRI010000003.1 coordinate 413,829, forward strand.
CAGCGGACCCATGTCCAGGTCTTCGGCGGGCGTGCCCGCGCGCACGGCCGTGAAGCGCTTCGCGAGGCGCTGCACGACTTCTTCATAGATCGACTGTTCGACCAGCACGCGACTGCCCGCCGAGCAGGTCTGGCCCGCGTTCTGGATGATGGCGTTGAGCAGCACGGGCTCGGCCGCGTCGAGGTCGGCGTCGGCGAACACGATCTGCGGCGACTTGCCGCCCAGCTCCAGCGTCACCGGGCAGTGGCGCTCGGCCGCGGCCAGGCCCACGCTGCGGCCGGTCATGGTCGAGCCGGTGAACGAGATGTGGTCGATGCCCGGGTGCGCGCACAGCGCGGCGCCGGCTTCCTTGCCGTAGCCCGTCACCACGTTGAGCGCGCCGGCCGGAAAACCGACGTCGGTCGCGATCTCGGCCAGGCGCAGCAGCGACAGGCTCGCGTCTTCCGCCGGCTTGACCACGCAGGCGTTGCCCGCGGCGAGCGAGGCGCCCACGCTGCGGCCCGCGATCTGCATCGGGTAGTTCCAGGGAATGATGTGGCCCGTCACGCCATGCGGAATGCGCACGGTGAGCACGGTGTAGCCGCGCTCGTAGGGCAGGGTGTCGCCGTGCAGCTTGTCGCAGGCGCCGGCGTAGTACTCGAAGTAGCGCGCCAGCGCGGTCGCGTCGTTGCGCGCCACGCGCAGCGCCTTGCCGGTGTCGCGCGCCTCGAGCTGGGCCAGCTCTTCGTGGTGCTGCATCACGGCGGCGCCGAGCTTGGCGAGCAACCGGCCGCGCTCCAGCGCAGTGGTGGCGCCCCAGGGGCCGTCGAAATGCTCGCCCATGGCCTGGCGCGCGGCGCGCACGGCGGCGTCGATGTCGGCAGCGGTGCCGCGTGCGATCTCGCCGAATTTCTGGCCGTCGCTCGGGTCGATCACGTCGATGGTGGCATTGCCTTCGGACGCCACGCGGCGGCCGTCGATGTAGTGGGTGGCGTTCATGGAAGGTGTGTCTCCGTGTGGCGGATCAGGTCGGATCAGATGGGTTCCGGCCAGGGTTTCTGGGCGTCGCGAATCTGTTCGAAGGCGCGGCTGAACTGCAGCACGCCCAGGTCGTCGAAGCGGCGGCCGGCCACCTGCAGGCCGATGGGCAGGCCTTCGGTCGAGTAGCCGCAGTTGACCGACGCCGCCGGCTGCTCCGACATGTTGTAGGGCACCGTGAAGCCGATGTGTTCCAGCGGCCGCATCGGGTCGTTGGTGGGCGAGGCATGGTCCGCGGGCGCGGGCATGTTGGGCGACACCGGCGAGATCACGAAGTCGTAGGCCTTGGTGGCGGCGACCGTGGCCGCGCGCGTGGCGACGAACTGGCTGTAGCCGTCGAAGACGTGCGCGCCCGAGAAACCGGCCGCGCTCTCGGCCCATTCGCGGATGTACGGCAGGATCTTCGCGCGCTGCTCGGCGCTCATCGCCTGCATGTCGAGGCAGGAGCGCATGCGCCAGAAGTGGTCCATGCCCTGCAGCATCTGCGGCGTCATGAAGGCCGGAATTTCCTCGACGTGCGCGCCGGCCGCCTCGATGCGCTTGGCGGCATCGCGAACGGCCTGCGCGATCTGCGGATCGAGCGGCAGGCCGCAGCCCGCGTCCATGTGCAGCGCCACGCGCTTGCCCTTGAGGAACGACGGATCGACCTCGAAGGCGTTCCAGTCGATCACGGGCGGCGGCAGTTCCGAATAGTCGCGGTCGTCGGGCTGCGCAACGGAGGCCATCATCAGCGCCGCGTCGGCCACGGTGCGCGTCATCGGGCCGGCGCAGCGGCCCATGTAGGGCGAGCTCAGCGGAATGCGACCGAAGCTGGGCTTGAGCGTGAAGATGCCGCACCAGCTGGCCGGCAGGCGCAGCGAGCCGCCGATGTCGGTGCCCACGTGCAGCGGGCCGTAGCCGGCAGCGGCGGCGGCGCCCGCGCCGGCGCTGGAGCCGCCCGGTGTGCGCGAGGTGTCCCACGGGTTGCGCGAGAGGTCATGAAAGCTCGACAGGCCCGACGACAGCATGCCCAGGTCGGGCATCGTGGTCTTGGCGACCATCACCGTGCCGTCGGCCTTCAGGCGCGCGGCGGGCGGCGAGTCGTAGGTCATCGGCACGAGCTCGTAGGCGGCGGTGCCCAGCGGCATCGGGTCGCCCTCGGTCGCGAGGTTTTCCTTGATGGTCACGGGCACGCCGTCGAGCGCGCCGCGCGGTGTGCCGGCGCGCCAGCGCGCCTCGGAAGCGCGCGCCTGCTCGAGCGCGGCTTCGGGGCGGAACAGCCAGGTGGCGCGCAGCTGCGACTCGCAGGCCGCAATGCGTTCGTTGACCGCGCGGGTCACCTCGACCGGCGAGAGTTCCTTGGCAGCGTAGGCGGCGTGCAGTTCCTGCACGCCCAGGGCGTAAAGAGGCTTCGTCATGGCCGCATCAACCCCACGAGATGGCAGCCAGGTCGTTCGCGACGATCGGCATGTTCGGCCACAGGCCCTTCACTTCCTTGCGCGCAACCGTGGGGAACACGGCCTGGAACAGGAAGCCGTTGACGGCATCGTTCGCGAGCATCTTCTGCGCCTCGCCGAGCAGCGCGTTGCGCTTCTTCTCGTCGGGTTCGCTCTGCACCGAGGCGTACAGGTCGCGGAACTTCTTCGAGTCGTAGCCCCAGTAGTAGTCGGGCTCGGTGTACTTCACGAGGTCGAAGGGCTCCACGTGCGCGACGATGCTCAGGTCGAAGTCGTGCCCGCCGCCGAAGGTGCCGCTGAGCCACTGGGCCCACTCGACGTTCTGGATCTTCACGTTGATGCCGATGGCCGCGAGCTGGGCCGCGATCACCTCGCCGCCCTGGCGTGCGTACGAAGGCGGCGGCAGCGTCATGCGCAGCTCCAGCGGCGTCTTCACGCCCGCGTCGGCCAGCAGCTTCTTCGCCTTGGCGATGTCGAAGGGGTTGATGCCGGTGGTGTCGACATAGCCCGGCGCGCCGATCGGGTAGTGGCTGCCGATGGCCTTGCCGAAACCGTCGGCCGCGCCCTGGATCACCACGTTGCGGTCCACCGCGGCCAGGATGGCGCGGCGCACGCGCACGTCGTCCAGCGGCTTGCGCTTGTTGTTGATCGCCAGGATCACCTTGCTGCGCGTGCCCACTTCGAGCACACGGAAGCGCGGGTTGGCGCGGAACTGGCCCACGCTGCGTGTGCCGGCACGCGGGAAGATGTCGATGTCGCCGGCCATCAGCGCCGCGGTCTGCGCGGCCGAGTCGGACATGAACTTGAAGACGAACTTGTTGACCTTGGCCAGCGCCGGGTTGCGGTACGTCGGCGACTTCACGAGCGAACAGGCCGAGCCGCGCTGCCAGCTGTCGAGCTTGTAGGGGCCGGTGCCCACGGGCTTGGTGGCGTTGGTGTCGGCGCTCTTGGGCTCGACGATGCAGGCGGTGGCCTGGCCGAGCATGAAGAGCAGGTCGGGGTTGGGCTGCGCGGTGGTGATGACCACCGTGTCGGCGTCGGGCGTCTTCAGGCTGATCTCGCTGAAGAAGCGCTTGTCCTTGTTGGTGCTCTTCTCGCCGGCCGCGCGCTCGAAACTGAACTTGACGGCGGCGGCGTCGAAGGCCTCGCCGTTCTCGAACGTCACGCCCTTGCGCAGCTTGAAGGTGTGGGTCTTGAGGTCGGGCGACACAGTCCAGCTCTCGGCCAGCAGCGGCGTCACGCTGCCGTCGGCGTTGATCTTGGTCAGCGTCTCGAAGATGTTGTAGTGCGCGATCTCGGCAATGGCCGAGGCGGCAGCGGTCGTCGGGTCCAGGCCCGGCGGTTCCAGCGGCATGCCGATGGTCAGCATGTTCTTGCCGGTCTGGGCCTGCGCGAACAGCGGAAAGGCGCCGGGGATCGCGGCGGCGATGGCGGTGCCCATGAGGGTGCGTCGCTTCAACATTCGGGGGTTCTCCTGGAAGAAAAGAGGGGCTGCCGGTTCGACCCGTTCGGGCCTACCGCGATGGCGTGTGCAGCACGGCCGACAGCAAGGTGCGTGTGTATGGGTGTTGCGCGTGGGCAAAAAGTTCGGCGGGCTGGCCGCGTTCCACGATCTGGCCCTTGAACACCACGCACACTTCGTCGCACAGGTGGTTGACCACGGCGAGGTCGTGGCTGATGAGCAGGTAGCTGATGCCGAACTGCTGCTGCAGGTCCTGCATGAGGTTGAGCACCTGGGCCTGCACGGACACGTCGAGCGCGCTCACGGGCTCGTCGGCGACGATGAGCTTGGGGCGCGTGATGAGCGCGCGCGCGATCGCGATGCGCTGGCGCTGGCCGCCGGAGAACTCGTGCGGGTACTTGTCGAGGTCGGTGGTGCGCAGGCCCACGGCGGCAAGCGCTTCGGCGGCGCGCTCGCGCTGCTCGGTGCGGCGCGTTTCGGCCAGCGCTTCGAGCGGCTCGGCGACGATGCGTGCGACGGTCTGGCGCGGATCGAGCGAACCGTAGGGGTCCTGGAAGACCATCTGGAAGTCGCGCCGCGCGGTGCGCAGCTCGGCCTTCGAGAGCGCGTGCAGGTTGCGGCCTTCGAGCGCGACGCTGCCCGAGGTGGGCGTGTCCAGCGCCATCACCAGACGCGCGATGGTCGACTTGCCCGAGCCCGATTCGCCGACGATGCCCACGCTCTTGCCGGCCTGCACCTCGAAGCTCACGCCGTTGAGGGCCTTCACGGTGGGGGGCGGGCCGAAGAGTTTTTCGCGCGGCAATGCGTAGTGCCGCACGAGGTCGGTCACCTGCAGCAGCGGGGTCGAAGAGGAAGACGTCGAAGTCATCGGGGTGCTCATGCGGCGGCCAGCGTGGCGTGCGCGGCGACGGCGTCGAGGTGCAGGCAGCTCACCGCATGGCCGTTGGGTTGGCGGGCCACCGGCGGCTTCGTGGTGTGGCAGGCGTCGGTCGTGAAGTCGCAGCGGCCCGCGAAGCCGCAACCGCGCGGAATGTCGACCAGCTCGGGCACGCTGCCGCGGATGGTGGGCAGCCGGCCTGCGCGCACGGCGCCGAGCGCGGGGCGCGCGGCGAACAGGCCGCGCGTGTAGGGGTGGGCGCGGTCGGCAAAGACTGCGTCGGTCGGGCCGCTTTCCACGGCGCTGCCGCCGTACATCACGAGCATGCGCTGCACGCTGCTGGCGATCACGCCGAGGTCGTGCGAGATGAGGATCAGCGCCATGCCCATTTCGGCGACCAGGCCCTGGATCAGGTCGAGCACCTGCTTCTGTATCGTCACGTCGAGCGCGGTGGTGGGCTCGTCGGCGATCAGCAGGTCGGGGCCGCAGGCCAGCGCCATGGCGATGCCGATGCGTTGGCGCTGCCCGCCGGAGAACTGGTGCGGGTAGGCGTCGAGGCGCGAGGCCGCATCGGGAATGCCGACGCGGTCGAGCAGGTCGAGCGCTTCCTTGCGCGCCTGCGCCTTGGTGAGGCCGCGGTGCAGCATCAGCGGCTCGCCGACCTGGCGCGCGATGGTGTGCACGGGGTTCAGGGCCGTCATCGGCTCCTGGAAGATCATGCCGATGCGGTTGCCGCGCAGCTGGCACAGCTGCTTCTCGGGCAGGCCGACCAGTTCCTGGCCGTCGAGCTTGATGCTGCCCGTGACCTTGGCGGTGGACGGCAGCAGGCCCATGAGCGACATGACGGTGATCGACTTGCCGCAGCCCGACTCGCCGACGATGCCCAGCGTTTCGCCGCGCTCCAGCGAGAAGGAAATGCCGCGCACGGCTTCGGCGGGGCCGCGCTGTGTCTGCAGGCCGATGTGGAGGTCGTTGACTTCGAGAAGGGGCATGGCGGTCTACCTTGCGCGGGCCAGGCGCGGATCGAGCAGGTCGCGCAGACCGTCGCCCAGCAGGTTCAGGCCGAGCACCGCGAAGGCGATGGCCATGCCGGGGAAGACGGCCAGCAGCGGCTGCTGGAACATGAGGGTCTGGGCTTCGCTGAGCATGCGGCCCCAGGAGGGCTGCGGCGGTTGCGTGCCGAGGCCGAGGTACGACAGCGCAGCTTCGGCCAGGATCGCGATGGCGAAGCGGATGGTGATCTGCACGATGAGCACGGCCGAGATGTTCGGCAGCACGTGCTGCATGGTGATCGCGAAGCTGCCCTTGCCGCAGGCGCGTGCAGCAGCCACGTACTCGCGCGACCAGATCGCGTTGGCCGAAGCGCGCGTGATGCGCGCGAAGGTCGGGATGTTGTAGATGCCGATGGCGATGATGGCGTTGACGATGCCGGCGCCGAACACGGCGGTCATCATGATGGCCGAGAGGATGGCGGGGAAGGCGAGCGTGAAGTCCGACAGGCGCATCACCGCCTCTTCGACCCAGCCGCGTCTCGCAGCAGCGAGCAGTCCCAGCGCGGTGCCGACCACGAGGCCGATGCCCACGGCGATCACGCCGACGAGGATGGACGCACGCGCGCCCACGAGCAGCAGCGAGGCCACGTCGCGCCCGAAGGCATCGGTGCCGAGCCAGTGCGTGGCCGAGGGGCCCTGCATCTTGTTCGCCATGTCCATCGCGTAGGGCGACCACGGCGTCCAGACGAAGGAGATCAGTGCCGCCAGTAACAGCAGCAGCGCGAACACGCCGCCGATGACGAAGCTGCGGTGCTTGACCGCGCGGCGCCAGAAGCCGGGCGCGAGGGGCGCGGCAGATGCGGGCACGGAAGGGGAGAGGATGGCGCTCATATGTCGCTCGCCTTGATGCGCGGGTCGATCACGGCATAGAGCACGTCGACCACGAAGTTCACGATGACGACCATGGCCGCGAGCAGCATCACGCAGTTGCGCACCACGATCAGGTCGCGGTTGCTGATGGCCTGGAAGATCAGGCGGCCCAGGCCCGGCAGGTAGAACACGTTCTCCACCACGATGGTGCCGGCCAGCAGCTCGGAGAATTGCATGCCCATGACGGTGATGACGGGGATCATCGCGTTGCGCAGCACGTGGGTCCACAGCACCATGCGCTGCGACACGCCCTTGGCGCGCGCGGTGCGAACGAAGTCTTCGCGCATCACCTCGAGCACGGCCGAGCGCGTGATGCGCGCGAGGATCGCCGCTTGCACCACTGCGAGTGACAAGGCTGGCAGCAGCAGCGATTTCAATCCCGCGAAGATGCCTTCGCCCCAGCCCTCGAAGCCGCCCGCGGAGAACCACTGCAGCTGCACCGAGAACACGAGGATCAGCAGGATCGCGAACCAGAAGTTGGGAATGGCGATGCCGACCTGGGCCATGCCCATGAGGCCGACGTCGCCGAGCTTGTTGTGGCGCGCCGCAGCCGTCACGCCGACCAGCAATGCAATGACGACGGTGAAGGCCATCGCCATCACGGCCAGCGGCACGGTGAGGGCCAGGCGCTCGAGGATCAGGTCGATGACGGGCGAGCTGTAGGCGTAGCTGTCACCGAGGTTGCCGGTGAGCAGGCCACCGATCCAGTGCCAGTAGCGCGTCCACGCGGGCTGGTCCAGGCCGAGCTTGGTGGCCAGGGCCGCGACGGCGTCGGGCGAGGCGTCGGGGCCCATGAGCATCTGCGCGGCGTTGCCGGGGAGAATTTCGAGCACCAGGAACACGATGACGGACGCGCCGATCAGCGTGCCGATGAGCGTCAAGGTGCGCTTGAGCAGGAACAGGCCCATGGTTCAGTGGCTCCGTTGTTTGTCGCTGTTCAGGGCGTGTGCCCAGGCCACCGGGTACTTCCCTCCGCGAATGTCCCCCGGCCTTCGGCCTCCTCCTTTATTTCGCTGCGGGAAGCACCCAGTGCCCTGGGCACCGGGACGCAGCGCGTTTTTTCCAACGCGACAAGGAAGGCCGGGAGGCGTCATGCCGAAGCGATGCACTCGGCAATCGCGCGGCCCACGTCCACCGTGTTGGCGGTGCCGCCCATGTCGCGCGTGCGCGGGCCTTCGCTGAGCACGGTCTCGATCGCCGAGAGCACTGCCGCCGAGGCCTGTGCGTACACGGGGTCGTTGTCGCCCAGGTGGTCGAGCATGAGCGCGGCCGACCAGATCTGGCCGATGGGGTTGGCGATGCCCTTGCCTGCGATGTCGGGCGCCGAGCCGTGCACGGGCTCGAAGAGCGACGGGAACTTGCGTTCGGGGTTCAGGTTGGCCGAGGGCGCGATGCCGATGGTGCCGGTGCAGGCCGGGCCCAGGTCGGAGAGGATGTCGCCGAACAGGTTGGAGGCCACGACCACGTCGAACCAGTCGGGGTGCTGCACGAAGTGCGCGCACAGGATGTCGATGTGGTACTTGCTCGTGGCCACGTCGGGGTAGCGCGTGGCGATCTCGGCCAGGCGCTCGTCCCAGTAGGGCATGGTGATCGAGATGCCGTTCGACTTGGTGGCGGCCACCAGGTTCTTGCGCTTGCGGCGGTTGGCGAGCTGGAACGCGTAGTCGATGATGCGGTCCACGCCCACGCGGGTGAACACGGCTTCCTGGATCGCCATCTCGCGCGGCGTGCCTTCGAACAGGCGCCCACCCACCGAGGTGTATTCGCCTTCGGTGTTCTCGCGCACCACGAGGAAGTCGATGTCGCCGGGCTTGCGGTGCGCCAGCGGGCCGGGCACGCCGGGCATCAGGCGCACGGGGCGCAGGTTGACGTACTGGTCGAAGTCGCGGCGGATCTTGATGAGCAGGCCCCACACGGCGATGTGGTCGGGCACCTTGGCGGGGTCGCCCACGGCGCCGAAGTAGATGGCGTCGTGGCCCTGGATCTTGTCGGCCCAGTCGGCCGGCATCATCAGGCCGGTGCGCACGTAGTGGTCGGAACCCCAGTCGAAATGGTCGTACGCGAAATCGATGCCGAAGCGCCGACTGACCGCGTCGAGCACGCGAAGGCCCTCGGGCATGACTTCGACGCCGATGCCGTCTCCGGGAATGACGGCAATCCTGTGCTTTTGCTTCTGCTGCATTGACTCAACCTGTTCCTGAACCGTTTCGATAAGAGCGCCGACGCTTGTGACACCGGGCCGTCAAAAAATTCTAGGAGCGGGTGGGGCGCGCGCGATGGGGGTTGGCACCCACCAGGCATTGACAAAAAGCGAAGGCCAAAACGCCAGAACAAGGCGGAAGATAAGCAATTGATGGTCATCGAACTGACTTGGGCTTCGAAAAATTAGAAGGCGTCGGGGGCGGAAAACCCGCACCCGGGCACCCGCCGTGAGGGCCTGAGTAGCATGGGCGCCATGCGAACACTTTCACTCCCCACCGGCGGCGAGATGCCGGTTCTTGGTCTCGGCACCTGGCGCATGGGCGAAGACGCCACCCGCCGCGCGGCCGAGGTGGCCGCGGTGCGCGAGGCCATCGGCCTGGGCTACCGCCTGATCGACACGGCCGAGATGTACGGCGAGGGCGGCGCCGAGACCGTGGTCGGCCAGGCCGTGGCCGAGGCGCTGCGCGCGGGCGATGTGCAGCGCGAAGACCTCTTCATCGTCAGCAAGGTCTACCCGCACAACGCCAGCCGCCGCGGCACGGGCCAGGCCTGCGAGCGCAGCCTGGCGCGGCTGGGGCTGGAGCGCATCGACCTGTACCTGCTGCACTGGCGCGGCAACCACCCGCTGGCGTACACGGTCGAGGCGATGCACGAACTGGTGGAGGCCGGCCGCATCGGTCATTGGGGCGTGAGCAACTTCGACACCGACGACATGCAGGAGTTGGCGCAGGTCATCGGCCAAGGCCCGGCCTGCGCGGCGAACCAGGTGTACCTGTCGCTCGGCGAGCGCGGCCCCGAGTTCGATCTGCTGCCCTGGCAGCGCGAACGCGGCATGCCGCTGATGGCCTACAGCCCGATCGACCAGGGCGCGCTGGCGGGCGACGAGGCGTTGGGCCGGCTGGCGGCGGACCTCGGCGTGAGCGCCGCGCAACTGGCGCTGGCCGCGGTCATCGCGCGCCCGGGCGTGGCGGCGATTCCGAAGGCGGTGCGCAGCGCCCACCTGAAAGAAAACAGGGCCGCCGCCGAGCTGCAGCTCGATGCGACGACCCTGGCGGCGCTGGACCGGATCTATCCGGTGCCGAAGCGCAAGACGCCGTTGGCGATGATCTAGTTAAAGCACGGTTCGGCTCAGTGCGCGTCGGCGTGCTTGGCCGCCGCGATCACCGCCTCTTCGTCGTGCTTCGCACCGTTGAGGAACAGGTTCAGCAGCACGGCGGTGATCGACGCCAGCAGGATGCCCGACTCGATCAGCGAGTGGATCGAGTGCGGCATCCACTGCTTGAAGTTGGGGGCGATCAGCGGAATCATGCCGACGCCGATGGCCACGGCGACGATCATGGCGTTGTGGCGGTTGGTCTTGAAGTCCACGCCCGACAGGATGCGGATGCCGGTGGCGGCCACCATGCCGAACATCACGAGGCCCGCACCGCCGAGCACCACGGTGGGCAGCGACTCGACCAGCGCGGCCATCTTCGGCAGCAGGCCCAGCACGATCAGGATCACGCCGCCGGCCACGCAGACATAGCGGCTCTTGATGCCGGTGACGGCCACAAGGCCCACGTTCTGCGAGAAGCTGGTGTACGGGAAGGTGTTGAAGATGCCGCCGATGAGCGTGCCCAGGCCGTCGGTGCGCAGGCCCTTGGCCAGGTCTTGCTGGCTGATCTTGCGGTCCGTCATTTCGCCCAGCGCGAGGAACATGCCGGTCGATTCGATCATCACGACGATCATGATGAGCGTCATCGTGAGGATCAGGATCGGGTCGAACAGCGGCATGCCGAAATGGAAGGGCAGCACGATGTCGACCCAGGCGGCCTTGCCGACCTTCTCGTAGGTCATGAGGCCGGTGAGCGAGGCCACCACCGCGCCGATCACGATGCCCAGCAGCACCGAGATGTTGGCGATGAAGCCCTTGGCGTACTTCACGATCAGGAGGATCGACACCAGCACCAGCGCGGCCACGCCGAAGCCCGACAGATCGGCGTACTTGGGGTTGGGCACGGTGGGCATGATCGCGAAGCCCTTGGGCACCGCGGGGATCGAGCTGCCCGGCGAGGTGACCTCGGCCAGCCACTTGGCGTACACCGGGTCGACCAGCGCGGGCGCCGTCGGGCCCACGGGGTTGCCGAAGATCCAGTTGATGCCCACGCGCATCAGGCTGATGCCGATGACCGCGATGATCGTGCCCGTCACCACCGGCGGGAAGAACCGCAGCATGCGGCTCACCAGCGGCGCGATCAGTATCGATATCACCCCCGCGCCGATGATGGCGCCGAACAGCAGCTGCGCTCCGTTCTGCCCGGGGTTGGCGTTGGCGATGGCGACCATGGGCGCCACCGAGGCGAAGGTCACGCCCATCATCACGGGCAGCTTGATGCCGAACCACTGCGTGGCGCCCAGTGCCTGGATCAGCGTGGCGATGCCGCAGCAGAACAGGTCGGCCGAGATCAGCAGCGCGACCTCGTCGGGCGAGAGCTTGAGCGCACGGCCCACGATGAGCGGCACCGCGACGGCGCCCGCATACATCACGAGCACGTGCTGCAGGCCGAGGGCCGCGAGCTTGCCCGAAGGCAGGCGCTGGTCCACGGGATGGACATTGCTGGAAAGGGAATCTGCCGTCATCGTTGTCTCCTGGCGCGGCGAGGGGAACGGAGCAGTGATGCGCGTCGCAGAGCCGTCGCGCACACCAGTTGTGTACGCGAAACTGTATACAATTTATGCGGCAATCCGGATTCAGGTAAACCCGAATCCGGCGAAGAAGCGCTGTGGGAGGCGCGCGCCGGGGCATCCGGCGGTTCGGCCGGCGCTCAGGTATTGGGAGTGGGGCGCGTCAGCGACGCGGGTTCAGGCCAGCAGTGCCTTGACCAGGTCGAGCTGGCGATCAGGCTTCTCGGTGCCCAGTTCGAGGCTGGCCTCGATGCGTTCGAGGTGCTCGATCATGCAGGTCACGGCCGCTTCCACGTCGCCCTTGCGGCACAGGCGCAGGAAGTCGGAATGCTCGTCGGACGAGCAGTGCGGGTCGTTCGAGGAGTGGTAGAGCATCGCGATCAGCGAGCTGCGCGCCACCAGCTCGCGCACCATCTCGGCCAGCGTGTGGTTGCCGGTGGCTTCGGCCAGCGCCACATGAAAGTCGCCCAGCAATTTCTCGCGCACCGTGCCCATGGTGGTGCTCTGGCGCAGCGCGGTGCGTTCGAACTTGATGTGCTGCTCGAGCGTCTGGTAGTCGCGCGGTCGGGCGTTGGCGATGAACAGGCGCACCACCTCGCGTTCGAGGATGCGGCGCACGGCGAACACCTCGCGCGCCTCGTCCACCGTGGGCTGGCAGACGAAGGCGCCCTTGTCGGGAATCATCTCGATGAGCTTGTCCTTCGACAGCATCAGCAGCGCCGCGCGCACCTTGGTGCGGCTCACCGAATAGACGCGGCCCAGCGCCTCTTCGCGCAGCCAGGTGCCGGGCGGCAGACGCTTCTCGACGATCGCGGTGGCGATGTCGTTGGCGATGCTTTCGATGGAACTGTTCTTGTCGGCCGGCGCCGCGCCGTTCTCGGCCGGTGCGGCAACGGGGGCGGCGGAAGGGACGGAGGTTTTGGAACTGGCGCGGGGCATCCGTCGATTGTGGCTCAGCGCGTGAGGGTGAAGGCCTCGAGCGCGCCGATCATGGGCTTGGGCAAGGGCCTTGCCAGCTCGCCGCGCTTGCTGGTGCGCAGCTTCAGCGCCACCAGCGATTCGATGAGTTTGGTGGCCGCGGCCACGCCGTCGATCACCGGCACGCCGAGCACCTGCTCGATGTGCGCGCACAGGTCGGTCATGCCGGCGCAGCCGAGCACGATGCAGTCGGCGCCGTCTTCTTCCAGCGCGCGCCGGCATTCGTCGACGATGCGCTCGCGGGCGTTGGAGCCCGGCTCTTCCAGCTCGAGCACCGGCAGCTCGCAGGCGCGCACGTTGGCACAGAAGCGTTCCATGCCGTAGATCTCGGCCAGGTGCCAGGCCTGGCCCATGGTGCGCCCCAGCGTGGTCACCACGCTGAAGCGGCTGCCGATCATGCTGGCCAGGTGCATCGCCGCCTCGGCGATGCCCACCACGGGGCCGCGCGCCAGCTCGCGCGCCGCCTTCAGGCCCGGATCGCCGAAGCAGGCGATCACGTAGCCGTCGATGCCGTCGCGCTCGCCCGCCGCGATCTCCTGCAGCAACCCCGGCACGGCCAGCGCCTCGTCGTAGTGGCTTTCGATGGAGACCGGCCCCATGGCCGGGCTCACGGCCACGATCTCGGTGCCGGCGTGCGCCACCGCGCGGGCGCAGGCACCGATCTTCTCGGTCATGCTCCAGGTGGTGTTGGGGTTGATGATCTTGATGCGCACGGCGCGGTCCCTTCTTCGGTCAGTTTTTCAAGTCTTGTTGTTGCGGTTCAAGAGCACGTAGAGCACGAAGCCCAGGCCCATGCCGATGAACCACGCATAGTTGGCGGCGCCGCGCAGCGTCGGCACCATCACGCACAGGATGGGCACGAGGGCCGACGGCACCAGCGCCTGGATCGCCTTCGGGTTGTAGCCGCCGCTGTACCAGTACTTGCCCTGCTTGCTCATGGTGTAGAGCGAGTCGACGTCGATCTGCTGCTTGCGCACGATGTAGTAATCGGCAATCAGAATGCCGAACAGCGGCCCGATGAACGAGCCCAGCACGTCCAGCGTGTAGTGGATGACCTCGGGGCTGTTGTAAAGGTTCCAGGGCGTGAGAAACACCGAACCCACCGCGGCGATCATGCCGCCCGTGCGCCAGCTGATGTGCTGCGGCGCCACGTTCGAGAAGTCGAAGGCCGGCGACACGAAGTTGGCCACGATGTTGATGCCGATGGTGGCGATCATGAAGGTCAGCGCGCCCAGCACCACGGCCGTGGTGCTGTCGATCTTGCCCACGGTGTGCACCGGGTCGGTGATCAGTTCACCAAAAACGGGCAGCGTGGCCGCCGTGGTGATCACGGTGAGCAGCGAGAAGAACACGAAGTTGACCGGCAGGCCCCAGAAGTTGCCCTTCTTCACCGCGTCGAAGCTCTTGCCGTAGCGCGAGAAGTCGCCGAAGTTCAGCATCGGGCCGCTGAAGTAGCTCACCACCAGCGCGATGGCCGAGAGCATCACCGGCAGCGCGTCCCAGCCCTGGAACTTGATGCCGCCCAGGTTCAGGTCGATGTTGCTCCAGCCGGCCTTCCACACCAGCCAGCCGCACAGCACCGCCATCACCACGTACACCGCCGGGCCGGCCCAGTCGATGAACTTGCGAATGGCTTCCATGCCGTGCCAGAACACGAAGGCCTGCAGCACCCACATGACCATGAACGCCACCCAGCCCAGGGCCGAGAGGCCGACGAAGCCGTACTGCGCCACGTCGGCATACGGCGCCAGGCCCGGCGCCATGTGCAGCGCCAGCACCATGAAGGCCGCCGACGCCAGGTAGGTCTGCACGCCGTACCAGGCCACCGCGATCAGCCCGCGGATGATGGCCGGGATGTTGGCGCCCAGCACCCCGAAAGAGGCGCGGCACACCACGGGGTAGGGCACGCCCGTCACCTGGCTGGGCTTGGCCACCAGGTTGCAGAAGACCTGCACGATCACGATGCCCACCAGCAGCGCCACCAGCACCTGCCAGCTCGACAGGCCCAGCGCGAACAGGCTGCCGGCCGTGATGTAGCCGCCCACGCTGTGCACGTCGGACATCCAGAACGCAAAGATGTTGTATTGCCCCCAGGTCTGCTTCTTCAGCGGGGCGAGGTCCTCGTTGGTCAGGCGCGGGTCGTAGCCCGGCTTGATGAGGGCATTCGATTCCGCGTGCGGCGCGATGCCGGCTTCGCTGGCCCCGGCGGGGGCATGGCTGGCGACTGTGCTCATGGTCTTTCCTCGTACTTGGTTGGGATGAGGGACTTTTTGACGCAAATTTCGCGCCGTCTTTATGGGTGCGTTATTTGTATACAAAAATTGAACCCAATCAAGACCATGCGGGGAATCATATATCCGTAGATTCCCTGATGCGGAAGGGTAGGGGCAAAGAAAAAGCGCCGTGCCCCGCGAGGGACATGGCGCCTTGGAGGCCGGGGGCGAGGGCGCCGCCTACTGTGTCGCCACCTTCACGAACACCGGATTCGAATAGAACCACAGGTCGTTGTAGTTGCGCGCATTGATCGCATTGAAGCGCGTGACCGGGTCGTCGCCGGCCGGCGTGGGCGTGCGTGCATCGAACAGCGGCTCGCCGCCCGCCGTTTCGTTCGGCACGTCGGTGCCCAGGTTGGTGCCGCGCAGGCGGAAGTACTGGTTGTTGCCGGCCTTCACGGTGTAGGTCACCGCGAAGTAGCCTTCGGTGTCGAGTGTCCAGTCGGCGCGGGTGAAGCGCTTGACCACGCGGGTCGTCGGGTTGGTGTCGCGTGCATAGCCGGGGGTGCCCGGGAGTTCGCGGCCGGTCACGTCGCCGGCGATGAGGTCGATGTGGTCGACCACCGGCTTCACGTTGGCGTACACGCCGCTGCCGAGCTGGTACTCGAAGTTGTTGCGCTCGGGGCTCTTGAAGCGGATGGTGATCTTCAGGTCTTCGCCGGGCTTGGCGCTCACTTCGGCGCCCATCTCGCCCGCGCCGCTGGCGCTTTGCACCTTGAAGTCGAGCGCGTCGATCAGGCTGCCGTTGACCGCGAAGAGCTTGCCCGAGCGCATCGCAGTGAGCAGCGACTTCGGGTCCTTGATGTCGCCCCAGAGGTGGTTCCTGGCGTACTCGCCGGGCGCGTAGCCGCTGCTGTACAGGCCCTTGGAGGTCGTGAAGTGGTAGTCGGAATCGGCCGTGTTCCAGATGCGGCGTCCTTCGGACAGCAGGGCGTCCCAGGTGCCGCCGAGCTTGGCGACGAGGTAGTCGACGCCGCCGTAGGTGCGCGAGGGCAGGTTGGCCGGCGTGTAGGCGCTCTCGTAGCCGCCGCGGTCGGGCTCCATCTGGTTGCCGACCATGCCCTCGAGAGAGAACACGATGTCGGGCGCGGCGTCGTTCATCTCGCGCAGCTGGGTGGCGGTGTATTTGCCGGGGCTGCGCGAGGGGTGGTTGATCTGCAGGTAGCTGGAGTCGGGGTAGTTCTTCTTCAGCCAGGCGATGGCCTTGAGCACGTCTTCGTGCGTGGTGAAGGCGCGTGCGTCCTTGGCGCTCCACGCGGCCACGTCGGCGGCCGGGAACAGCGCGGGGTCGCGGTTGGTGAACAGGTATTCGAACTGGCTCACGGCCTTGAGCGCCGCGTCGGACATGGGGCTGTCGGTCAGGATGCCGACGTTGCCGTGGTCGTGCGTGGCCATGTCCCACTCGAAGGACGCGAAGATCGTCTTGTCGGTGTACTTGCCGCCGGCCTGCAGTGCCTTGATGCGCGGCACCTGATAGAGGGCCATGCCTCGCGAGAACGGAATCGCTGGGTCCAGCTTGCGGCCGTCGTTGTCATAGGAAGACATGCGCAGGTGGTCCGACAGCGCGACCCAGTCGAGGCCGAAGGTGTCGAAGGCTTTGACGAGCACCTGGTCGAGCGTGGAAATCTGCTGCGTGTCTTCCGACTGGATGGTGTGGACATGCAGGTCGCCCACGGTCCAGCGGCCGGCCGGCGCGGCCGGTGGTGGCGTGGCGGGCGAGGGCGCCGGTGCAGGGGCCGGCGGTGCGATGGGCAGGCCGGCGAACGGCGCACCGCCGCCGGAGCCGCCGCCGCACGCGGTCAGCAGGGCCGCGCCGAGCGCGAGGGAAGAGAAAAGCGTGGTGCGAAAGCGGGGTGCGGGAGACAGGGTTTTCATGGCGACACAAGCAGCAACGGCCAGCGCATGGCTGGCCGTCGCATCGGGATTTCAACGAGGCGGATGGCGTGAAAGCGCAACCGCCGGAGAACCCCGGAGTCTGAAATCCTGTCGTGACGCTTCGATGAAACTGCGATGAAAGTTCACGCCCGAAGGCATGCGCTTTCAGCCGCAGTTCAGGGCGCTCAGGCCAGCAGGTCGCTCAGCGTGCGCGCCACCACCTTGGTCGCGCGACGCAGGTCTTCGAGCACCACGCGCTCGTCGCTGCGCTTGGCGTGCGACTCGAGCACGGTGCGCGGGCCGGCGCCGTAGATCACGCCCGGAATGCCGGCTTCGACGTACAGGCGCACGTCGGTGTACAGCGGCGTGCCCATGGCCTTGATGGGTTCGCCGAACAGTTCGCCGCCGTGCTTCTGGATTGCGTCGACCAGCGGCTTGTTGCCGGCCAGCGGCTTCATCGAGTTGGCGAGCAGCATGCGCTTGATCTCGACCGTGATGCCCGCGCTTTCGGCGGCGGCATCGGCGATCACCTGGCGGATGTTGGCTTCGACCTCGACCGGGTTCTCTTCGGGGATCATGCGGCGGTCGAGCTTGAACACGACCTTGCCGGGCACGACGTTGGTGTTGGTGCCGCCCTCGATGCGGCCCACGTTCAGGTACGGGTGCGTGATGCCCTCGACCTTCGAGGTGACCTTCTGGTAGAGCGTGTTCTGCGCATACAGCGCGTTCAGGATCTTGGTGGCGCCCTGCAGCGCGTCGATGCCGGTGGTGGGCACGGCGGCGTGGGCCATCTTGCCGTGCACGGTCACTTCCATCTGCAGGCAGCCGTTGTGCGCGGTGACCACTTCGTAGCTGAAGCCGGCCGCGATCATCAGGTCGGGCTTGGTCAGGCCCTTCTCGAGCAGCCAGCCCGGGCCGAGGATGCCGCCGAACTCTTCGTCGTAGGTGAAGTGCAGCTCGATGCTGCCCTGGGTGGGCTTGGCCACGGCCTCGAGCGCGCGCAGCGCGAAGGTGAAGCTGGCGAAGTCGCTCTTGCTGACGGCGGCGGCGCGGCCGTACAGGCTGCCATCGACGATCTCGCCGCCGTACGGATCGTGCGTCCAGCCTTCGCCGGGCGGCACCACGTCGCCGTGGGCGTTGAGCGCCACGGTGCGTCCGCCGTTGCCGTACTTGCGGCGCACGATCAGGTTGGTGATCGATTCGAGGCCGTAGTCCTTCACCTCTTGCGCGGGCACGGCGTGCTTCTCGGCGTCGAGGCCGAAGTCCTTCAGCAGCTCGGCGGTGCGCTCGGCGTGCGGCGCGTTGTTGCCGGGCGGCGTGTCGGTGGGCACCTGCACCAGTTGCTTCAGGAATTGCACTTCCTCGTCGAAGTGGGCGTCGATCCAGGCGTCGAGTTTGGCGTAGTCGGTCATGGTGGTTGTTCTTGTGGGGTCGGTCAGTGGGCTTGTTCGGCGGCGAGGTTGTCCAGCAGCAGCTGGAACGCCTGCACGGCCAATTGAATGTCGTCGTTGGTGCTCGACTCGAGCGGGTTGTGGCTGATGCCCGAGTTGATGCCACGCACGAAGAGCATGGCCTGCGGCATCACCTCGTGCAGCTTCATCGCGTCGTGGCCGGCGCCGCTGGGCATGCGGAAGAGCGGAATGCCCAGTGCGTCGACGGCCTGTTCCCAGCGCTGCTGCCAGGCCGGTGCGCTCGGCGCGGCGGCGGCGCGCATGGTTTCCTCGAGCTCGTAGCGCACGCCGCGGCGTTCGCAGATGTCCTTCAGTGCAGCGACCACGTCGTTGGCCAGTGCGTCGCGCTGCGCGTTGTTCGGCGCGCGCAGGTCGAGGCTGAACTTGCAGCGGCCGGGCACGACGTTGATCGAGCCGCTGGGCACTTCGAGCATGCCCACGGTGCCGACCGAGTCGCCGTCTTTCGCGGCGCGCTGCTCGGTGTAGAGAATGAGCTCGGCCACGGCGGCGGCAGCGTCGCGGCGGCGGTCCATGGGCGTGGTGCCGGCGTGGCTGGCCATGCCGATGACTTCGCCCACGTAGCGCACGCTGCCGTTGATGGAGGTGACGATGCCCAGCGGCAGGTCGAGCTCGGTGAGCACGGGGCCCTGTTCGATGTGCACCTCGACGAAGCCGAGGTAGCGCGCCGGGTCGCGCTGGATCTTCGGAATGTCTTCTTCCTTCAGGCCGGCGTGCTGCATGGCCTCGCGCATGGTGATGCCGTCGGCATCTTTCTGGTCGAGCCAGCGCGGGTCGAAGTGGCCGATGAGCGCGCCCGAGCCGAGGAAGGTGGCCTTGTAGCGCTGGCCTTCTTCTTCGGCGAAGCCGACGACTTCGAAGGCGAAGGGCAGGCGGCGGTTCTGGCGCTTGAGTTCGCGCACGCAGGCCATGGGCACGAAGATGCCCAGGCGGCCGTCGTACTTGCCGCCGTTGCGCACGGTGTCGTAGTGCGAGCCGGTGAGCAGGGTCTTGGCGTCGGGCGTGGCGCCTTCGTAGCGGCCGACCACGTTGCCCACGGCATCGATGTGCACGGAGTCGAAGCCGCAGTCGCGCATCCAGCCCGAGATGTTCGCGGCGCAGGCGCGGTGCGCGTCGGTCAGGTAGGTGACGGTGAGCTGGCCCTTCTCGGCATAGCCGGGGTCGGTGTGCACCGACAGCTGCTCCTGCCAGTCCCACACGTCGTTGCCCAGCGTGATGTCGGCGCCGAACTTGTCGTTCAGGCGGATCTCGGCGATGCGGTGGATGTTGCGCAGCGCTTCGCCGAGCTCGAAGCTCGGGTGGTTGTGCAGCCGGCGCGCAAAGGTCTCGATGATCTCGCGCTTGGCCAGGCCCGTGCCGCGCGGGCCGCGCACGGCCAGGATGAACGGGAAGCCGAACTTCGCGTTGTAGTCGGCGTTGAGCTTCTGGATCTGCGCGAACTCTTCGGGCGTGCAGTCGGTCAGGCCGGCCTTGTTCTGCTCGTTGGTCGACTCGGCGGTGAGCGTCTTGCTGACCATGGCCTTGCCGGCGAGCTCGGGGTGGGCGCGGATGAGGCCGATCTGTTCGTCGGCCGACGACGCGGCCAGTGCCTGCACCAGCGCGTGCTTGAGGTGCGCGAGCGAACGGAAGGGGCGCTGCACCAGCGCGCGCTGCGCGATCCAGGGCGAGTGTTCGTACACGCCGTCGAGCATGGCGACGGCAGAGGCCGGCCCGGCGGCGTTGAGTTGGGCAAGGGTGAGGAGAGGGGTGCTCATGATGCGGCTCCGGCTTCGAAGGGGTGCGCCTGCTTCCAGTGGCGTGCGATGTCGACGCGGCGGCAGACCCAGACCTTGTCGTGCGTGGCGATGTGATCGAGAAAGCGCTGCAGCGCCGTGATGCGGCCGGGGCGGCCGAGCAGGCGGCAGTGCATGCCGATGCTCATCATCTTGGGACTGTCGTCGCCGTTCGGATCGCCTTCGGCGTACAGCGCGTCGAAGGTGTCCTTCATGTACTGGAAGAACGGGTCGGCGTGCGAGTAGCCCTGCGGCAGCGCAAAGCGCATGTCGTTGCAGTCCAGCGTGTAGGGCACGATGAGCTGGGGCACGACGCTGCCGTCGGTCTTTTGCACCTTCATCCAGAAGGGCAGGTCGTCGCCGTAGTAGTCGCTGTCGTACTCGAAGCCGCCGTAGTCGGCCACGAGGCGGCGCGTGCGCGGGCTGTCGCGGCCGGTGTACCAGCCGAGCGCGCGCTCGCCGGTGAGCTTTTCGATGGCTTCCATGCCCAGGCGCATGTGCTCGCGCTCGGTGGCTTCATCGAGGTTCTGGTAATGAATCCAGCGCCAGCCGTGGCAGGCGATCTCGTGGCCGAGTTCCTTGAAGGCGGCCGTGAGTTCGGGGTAGCGCTGCAGCGCCATGCCCACGCCGAACACGGTGAGCGGCAGGCCGCGCTTTTCGAACTCGCGCAGGATGCGCCACACGCCGGCGCGCGAGCCGTACTCGTAGATGCCTTCCATGCTGATGTGCCGGTCGGGGAAGCTCGCCGGGTTGAACATCTCGGACAGGAACTGCTCGGAGCCCGCGTCGCCGTGCAGCGTGGCGTTCTCGCCGCCTTCTTCGTAATTGAGGACGAACTGCACCGCCACGCGCGCACCGCCGGGCCAGCGGGCATGGGGCGGGTTGCGGCCGTAGCCGATCAGGTCGCGCGGGTAGGGCAGGGTGGTGTCGTAGACGGTCATGGTGTGGATCAGGACAGCGCGAGGGAGATGTCGTTGGTCGGGACCTTGCGGTCGAAGGTGAGGTTGGCCTCGACGTGTTCCAGGTGCTCGGTCATGAGGCGCACGGCGAGTTCCTCGTCGCGCGCGGCCAGCGCTTTCACGATGTCGGCGTGCTCGTCGTTGGAGTGCTCGGCGGCGCTGGTGCTCTGGTACATGAGCGTGATGAGGGCGCAGCGCGAGATCAGCTCGCCCAATATTTGCGCCAGCACCTGGTTGCCCATGAGCTCGGCCATGCGCACGTGGAAGTCGCCCAAGAGCTCGGTGCGGCCCGACACGTCTTCGCCGCCGACGGCCGATTTCTCGAGCGCCACGTGCTCCTTGAGCGCCTTGATCTTGGCGGGCGTGACGCTGCGCACGAAGGCGCGGGTCATCTCGGCCTCGAGCATGCGGCGCACGGCGAACACCTGCTTGGCCTCGTCGACGGCGGGTGCGGCCACGAAGGCGCCGCGCGCCGGCTCGAGCCGGATCAGCTTGTTCTGCGAGAGCTGGAACAGCGCCTGGCGCACCAAGGTGCGCGACACGCCGAAGTGATCGGCCAGCTTCTGCTCGGCGAGCTTGGTGCCGGGCTGAAGGCGGTGCTCGACGATGGCCTTCGTGAGGGCATCGACGATCGAACGGGTGGTGGAGGACTCCATGTTTTTCATGATAGACCCAAAGCCGGTAACTGTATACACTTTTGTCCACCGGAATTTCCCGCACCCCGATCTCACCGATTCGACACCCTTTGAAGGAGGCCCCATGGGCTTGAGCACTCACGTACTGGACACGATGCACGGCGGCCCCGCGGCCGGCATGGAGGTGGCGCTGTACACCACCGACGGCGACGCCGCGACGCTGGTGAAGCGCTTCACGCTGAATTCGGACGGCCGCAGCGACGGCCCGCTGTACGACAACAACTCGCTGAAAGTCGGCACCTACCGGCTGGTGTTCGACGTGGCGGGTTACTTCAAGGCCCGCGGCGTGACGCTGCCGGAGCCGAACTTCCTGAACAAGGTGGCGCTGGACTTCGGCGTGGCGCACACCGACCAGCACTACCACGTGCCTTTGCTCGTGAGCCCGTGGAGCTACTCCACCTATCGCGGCTCCTGAGGTCAGTCGCCTTGTTGCTGCCCTTCGGTCAGGGTGTCGAGCTGGAAGCGCCCGCTCTTGTCCCACAGCCAGGTGTCGGTCCACGTGACCGCGCCCAGGCGCTGGGCGGGCGGGAAGGGCGCGGCCTGCAGCACGGCGCGCTCGATCTCGGCGATCACCTCGGGCGCGTGCTTGGGCGCGCGCAGCCAGTGCATCGAGACCACCTTGCCGCCTGTGTCGAGGTTCACCTGCAAGGTGCCGACCGCGTACAGCAGGGGCGGCATCTGGCCCTTGTAGATGCGCGAGGCGTTGGCGTTGTAGATGTGACGTGCGGCGTCGCGGCGGTACTCGCGCGCGGTAGCCGCACTGGAGGCACGCGGCGCGGGGCCGCTGCCCTGTGCGCTGCTGGCACCGCTCAGCTGGCCGGGCACCGAGCCCGTCGAGCCGCAGCCGGCGAGCCACAAGGCGGAAAGAACAGTGGCGGCCCAGGCGAGGCGGCGCGGCGTAAGCTGGCGGTTCGTCATCATCGCCGGGGTTATACCGTGAGTTGTTGCAGCCTCGGCAACCGAAGGTTTCGGTCATGAACGGTGCGGTCGATCAATTGCTGGCGCGTCTTCAACAGGAGGACGCGGTTCTGGTGCGCGTCGAATCGACGCAGGGCTCGGCCCCGCGCGAGGCCGGCACCTGGATGGCTGTCTGGGCCGACGGCCTCACCGCCACCATCGGCGGCGGGCAGCTCGAGTTCCAGGCCACGCAGGAAGCGCGCGAGATCCTGGCCGGCACGCGCAGCCTCGAGGGCGTGCAGCGCTACCCGCTGGGCCCGAGCCTGGGCCAGTGCTGCGGCGGCGTGATGTTCCTGACCTACCGGCGCATCGGCGCGGCCGACGCGCCCGCGCTGCAGAAAGAACTGGTCGCGCAGCTCGAACCCGTGGCGTTGTTCGGCGGCGGCCACGTGGGCGCCGCGCTGGCGCGCCTGCTGGCCGTGCTGCCGTTCTCGGTGCGCTGGATCGACAGCCGCGACGGCGTGTTCCCCGACGCACTGCCCGCGCAGATCGACACCGAGCACTCCGAACCCGTGCAGGACGCGGTCGCCGCGCTCGCGCCCGGCAGCCGCGTGCTGATCATGAGCTTCAGCCACGCCGAAGACCTGGACATCGTCATCGCCTGCCTGAAGCGCCTGCGCACGCGCAACGACCTGCCCTACATCGGCCTCATCGGCAGCAAGACCAAATGGGCCACCTTCCGCCACCGGCTGGAGGCGCGCGGCTTCACGGCCGACGAGCTGGCGCGCGTCACCTGCCCGATCGGCGTGCCCGGCATCACGGGCAAGGAACCCGAGGTGATCGCGGTCGCCGTGGCGGCACAGTTGTTGCAATCGCTGGGCTGAACAGGGTTTTCCCTTGGCGGTGACGCCGCAAATAGCATCCCGCCTCGTGCCAAAACTGTATACACTTTCGGTCCACAACAAGCCGCAGCGGAGCGAGGTCGTTTTCAACGGACCTGCGTTCGCGGCACTTTCTCTGCTTACAGCGCCCGCGGTGGTGAGCAGGCTGAAACCCCTCCTTGGCGCCCCACGCGCCAACAGGGTTGAGAGAGCGCTATATGGAAAGCTACTACCTCGACTGGGCCAACCTGCTGCTGCGCTGGGTCCACGTCATCACCGCCATCGCCTGGATCGGCGCCTCCTTCTACTTCGTGATGCTGGACAACAGCCTCGAGAAGCCGCAGGACCAGGAATCGCTCGACAAGGGCGTGGGCGGCGAGCAATGGGCCGTGCACGGCGGCGGCTTCTACAACAGCCAGAAGTACGCGCTGGCGCCCAAGAAGCTGCCCGACCACCTGCACTGGTCGTACTGGGAGAGCTATTCGACCTGGCTCACGGGCTTTGCGCTGTTCACCATGTCGTACCTGTGGAACGCGAGCACGTACCTCATCGACAAGAGCAAGATGGACTGGCAGCCCGGCGCCGCCATTGCCGTGGCGCTGGCCTTCTTCGTCGTGTTCTGGATGGTCTACGACGGCATCTGCCAGATCTTCGGGCGCCGCAAGAACGGCGACACCATCGTCGGCGTGCTGATCGCGGTCTTCATCGTCTTCGCGACCTGGCTGGCTTGCCAGTGGTTCGCGGGCCGCGCGGCCTTCCTGCTGGTGGGCGCCATGATGGCCACCACCATGAGCGGCAACGTGTTCTTCTGGATCATCCCGGGCCAGCGCAAGAACGTGAAGGCGCTGCGCGAAGGCCGGCCGGTCGACCCGGTGCACGGCCAGCGCGGCAAGCAGCGCAGCGTGCACAACACCTACTTCACGCTGCCGGTGCTGTTCGCGATGCTGAGCAACCACTACAGCTTCACCTACACGCACAAGTACAACTGGATCGTGCTGCTGCTGATCATGCTCGGCGGCGCGGCCATCCGGCAGTTCTTCGTGGTGCGCCACCGCTTCAAGCTGGGCAACGCGGGCAACCCGCTGCCCTACGCCATGGTCGGCATCGCGGTGCTGGGCCTGACCATCGTGTGGATGAAGCCCGAGCCGGCCGCGCCCGTGGCGGCCACCGCCGCCCAGGCCGTGCCCGCCGTGGCCTACCAGGACGTGCAGAAGGTTTTGGAGCAGCGCTGCTTCATGTGCCACGGCGCGGCCGTGCAGATGAAGAACGTGCGCGTCGACACGCCCGACCAGGTGACGGCGCATGCGCAGGCGATCTACCAGCAGGTCGTGGTGACCAAGATCATGCCGATGAACAACGCGACCAACATCACCGACGAAGAGCGGGCGTTGATCAGCCGCTGGTTCCAGGCCGGCGCCAAGACGAACTAGAGGCGCAGCGGCCTGCAAGGGCGGGCCGCCGGTCGTCGCACAATCGCCGAATGGAGACAACACGCAAGCCATGACCGCATCGACCTCGCCCTCTGCAACAGCTCCCGATCCGCGCGAAGCCCCGCGCGCCTTCCTCGAACACCTGTACCGCGTGGCGGTGGACCGCGCACTGCCGCTGTCCACGCTGGGTGCGCATCTGCCCCAGCCGCCCAAGGGTCGCACCGTGGTGCTGGGCGCCGGCAAGGCCGGCGGCTCGATGGTGCAGGCGCTCGAGGCACTGTGGCCGGCCGACGCCCCGCTGTCGGGCCTGGTCGTCACGCGCTATGACCACATTCCGCCGCGCCCCGAAGGCGTGCCGCAGCGCATCGAGCTCGTCGAGGCCGCGCACCCCGTGCCCGACGCGGCCGGCCAGCAGGCGGCCGAGCGCATCCTCGCGCTCACGCAGGGCCTCACGGCAGACGACCTGGTGCTGTGCCTCATCTCCGGCGGCGGCTCGTCGCTGCTGGTGCTGCCGGCCGAAGGCCTCACGCTGGCCGACAAGCAGCGCATCAACAAGCAGCTGCTCGACAGCGGCGCTCACATCGGCGAAATGAACTGCGTGCGCAAGCACCTGTCGCGCATCAAGGGCGGCCGGCTCGCGGCGGCCTGCGCGCCGGCGCGCGTGGTCACGCTCACCATCAGCGATGTACCCGGCGACGACCCGGCCGTGATCGCCAGCGGCCCCACCGTGCCCGACGCCACCACCTGCGCCGACGCGCTGGCCATCCTCGACCGCTACGGCATCGAGGTGCCGGCGCCCGTGCGCGCGCAGCTCGAAAGCGGCGCGCTCGAAACCCCCAAGCCCGACGACGCCGCGTTCGCCGGCCACAGCACCCACCTCATCGCCACGCCGCAGCAGTCGCTCGAAGCCGCCGCCGCGGCGGCGCGCGCCGCCGGCATCGGCGTGCACGTGCTGAGCGACGAAATGGAAGGCGAATCGCGCGAAGTCGGCAAGGTGCATGCGGCGCTCGCCCGCGCCGTGGCCCTGCGCGGCGAGCCCTTCGCCCGGCCCTGCGTCATCCTGTCGGGCGGCGAAACCACCGTCACCATCCGTCCGCGCCAGCCCGGCCAGGCCAGGGGCCGCGGTGGGCGGGCCGGCGAGTTCTGCATGGGCCTGGCCGGCGCGCTCATGGGCCAGCCGCAGGTGTGGGCGCTGGCCGCCGACACCGACGGCATCGACGGCGTGGAAGACAACGCCGGCGCCTTCGTCACGCCCGACACCCTGGCGCGCGCCACGGCGCAGGGCAGGAAGCTGTCCGACCACCTCGACCGCAACGACGCCTACGGCTATTTCGACGCCATCGGCGATCTGTTCGTGACCGGTCCGACGAACACCAACGTCAACGACTTCCGCGCGATCCTCGTGCTGTAGGCGCGCCGCGGCCCCTGGCGGGGGCCGCCGGCAAGCTTTGTGAACTCAGGTTAATCTACGGCCCCGGCGGCGCTTGGCCGCCGTTGTCGCATGCGCACCCCCACGGGGTGCCGCGCCGCGCGCCCGATTTCCCGTTTCGTTTTCACCATCCAGTCCTCGAAGGAAAGAGTTCGCCATGACCGCCACCTACACCGACACCCGCCTGCTGATCGACGGCCAATGGGTCGACGCCGCCGACGGCAAGACGCTCGACGTGCTGAACCCCGCCACCGGCAAGGCCATCGGCAAGGTGGCGCACGCCAGCATCGTCGACCTCGACCGTGCCCTGGCCGCCGCCCAGCGCGGCTTCGAAGCCTGGCGCGACACGCCCGCCAACGAGCGCGCCGCCGTGATGCGCCGCGCCGCCGGCCTGATCCGCGAACGCGCCCTGGACATCGCCAAGCTGCTGACGCAGGAACAAGGCAAGCCGCTGGGCGAGGCCAAGGTCGAAATGATGGCCGCCGCCGACATCATCGAGTGGTTCGCCGACGAAGGCCGCCGCGTGTACGGCCGCATCGTGCCCTCGCGCAACCTGGCCGCGCAGCAGCTGGTGATCAAGGAGCCGGTCGGCCCCGTCGCGGCCTTCACGCCGTGGAACTTCCCCGTCAACCAGATCGTGCGCAAGCTCGGCGCCGCGCTGGCCACCGGCTGCTCCTTCCTGGTGAAGGCGCCCGAGGAAACCCCGGCCTCGCCGGCCGCGCTGCTCAAGGCGTTCGTCGACGCCGGCATTCCGGGCGGCGTCGTGGGCCTGGTGTTCGGCAACCCGGGCGAGATCTCGAGCTACCTCATTGCGCACCCGATCATCCGCAAGGTCACCTTCACCGGCTCGACCCCGGTCGGCAAGCAACTGGCCGCGCTGGCCGGTTCGCACATGAAGCGCGTCACGATGGAACTGGGCGGCCACGCCCCGGTGATCGTGGCCGAAGACGCCGACGTGGCGCTGGCCGTCAAGGCCGCCGGTGCTGCCAAGTTCCGCAACGCGGGCCAGGTCTGCATCTCGCCGACCCGCTTCCTGGTGCACAACAGCCTGCGCCACGAGTTCGCGAGCCTGCTGGTCAAGCACGCCGAAGGCCTCAAGCTCGGCGACGGCCTGGTCGAAGGCACCAACCTCGGCCCGTTGGCCAACGCCCGCCGCCTCACGGCCATGGCCCATGTGCTGGAAGACGCGCGCAAGAAGGGCGCCACCATCGCCACCGGCGGCGAACGCGTCGGCGACACCGGCAACTTCTTCGCGCCCACCGTCATCACCGACGTGCCGCTGGACGCCGACGTGTTCAACAACGAACCCTTCGGCCCCATCGCTGCCATCCGCGGTTTCGACACGCTCGAAGAAGCCATCACCGAAGCCAACCGCCTGCCGTTCGGCCTGGCCGGCTATGCCTTCACCAAGTCGATCAAGAGCGCGCACCTGCTGAGCCAGAAGCTCGAGCTGGGCATGCTGTGGATCAACCAGCCCGCCACGCCCTCGCCGGAAATGCCGTTCGGCGGCGTGAAGGATTCGGGCTACGGTTCGGAAGGTGGCCCGGAAGCGATCGAGGCTTATCTCAACACCAAGGCTGTTTCGATCCTCGGCGTCTGAACTGGGCTCTCCCCCAGTCTTCGCGCACTTCGTGTCGCTTCGCCAACCCCCTCACCGGGGGCAACACCAGCGGCCCGGCAAAGCCGGTTCCGCGGTGTTCCTCGAACGGGCCGGAGGTCAATCCTCCGCGCTGGCGTTCCAGAAGGCTTGCTGGACGCCTTCCAGCGTTTCCAGCTCCGCGATCACCTGGTCGAGCTCTTCGGGCTCGACCGCGGTGGCGTACAGCGTTGCTGCAATCTCCGTGTCGGCCTGCCCGAAGGCGTGCTGGTCGATGTCGCGCACCGGGTAGTTCGCGGCTTCCAGCTGCACCAGCAGCTGGTCCATCACCTCGGGCCGCGCCGCGCGCGAACAGATCACACGCACCGTGTAGGTGGCCTCGCTCGATTCCTCGTGCACCGGGCGGCGGTTGATGCGGTTCACCACCGGCCGCAGCAGCGTGTTGCTCGCCAGCACGAAGAGCGCGGCGATCAACGCCTCGCCCAGCAAGTCGGCGCCCGCGCAGGCGCCCACCGCGGCCGACCCCCACAGCGTGGCGGCCGTGTTCAGGCCCGTGATGTTGGCGCCTTCCTTCATGATCGCGCCCGCGCCCAGAAAGCCGATACCCGAGACCACGTAGGCAACCACGCGCACCGCGCCGTCGGGGCCGCCCAGGCGGGCCGCCATGTCGACGAAAACGGCCGCGCCCACGGCCACCAGCGTGTTGGTGCGCAGCCCCGCGGTGCGCTGGCGCACCTGGCGCTCGAAGCCGATCAGCGAGCCCAGCAGAAAGGCCGCGCCCACGCTGACCAGGGTGTCCAGCAACGAAGGCAGGTTGATGTGGCGAATGGCTTCCATGCGTGATCCTCCTGATCCTCTGTGTGCGAAGCAGGGTAGCGGCCTTGTGTGACAGCCGCGACCCTGCGTCCGCCGGGTGGTTCTTGTCTTACTGCCAGCCGTACTTGCGCGCGTACCAGCCCTTCACGGCCTGCGTCAGCGTCGCGTAGCCGACCAGCATCAGCACCAGCCACGGGAAGTACGCGAGCGGCAGTGCCTGCAGCTTGAAGTAGTGCGCCAGCGGCCCCATCGGCAACCAGATGCCCACGGCCGCAATGGCCGCGCCCATGGCCAGCAGCGGCCAGGCCGCGCGGCTTTGCAGGAACGGAATCTTGCGGGTGCGGATCAGGTGCACGATCAGCGTCTGCGACAGCAGGCCCTCGATGAACCAGCCCGACTGGAACAGCGTCTGGTGCTCCACCGAATTGGCCGCGAACACGAACCACATCACGGTGTAGGTCAGGATGTCGAACACCGAGCTCAGCGGCCCGAAGAACACCATGAAGCGGCCCAGGTCGGCCGGGTTCCAGCGCTGCGGCGTCTTCAGGAATTCTTCGTCCACGTTGTCGAACGGGATCGCGATCTGCGACACGTCGTACAGCAGGTTCTGCACCAGCAGGTGCAGCGGCAGCATCGGCAGGAAGGGCAGGAAGGCACTGGCCACCAGCACCGAGAACACGTTGCCGAAGTTCGAGCTGGCCGTGATCTTGATGTACTTGAGCATGTTGGCGAAGGTGCGGCGGCCTTCGACCACGCCTTGCTCCAGCACCATGAGGCTCTTCTCGAGCAGGATGATGTCGGCCGATTCCTTGGCCACGTCCACTGCGCCGTCCACCGAGATGCCGATGTCGGCGGCGCGCAGCGCGGGCGCGTCGTTGATGCCGTCGCCCATGAAGCCGACCACGTGGCCGTTGGCATGCAGCGCCTGCACGATGCGTTCCTTGTGCGCGGGCGTGAGCTTGGCGAACACCTGGCGCATCTCCACCACCTGCCGCAGCTCGGCCTCGTTCATGCGCTCGACCTCATGGCCCAGCACCATGCGCCCGGCGTCGATGCCGACGTCGCCGCAGACCTTGCGCGTGACCAGTTCGTTGTCGCCGGTCAGCACCTTCACCGCCACGCCGTGCGCGGCCAGCGCCTGCAGCGCGGGCGCGGTCGATTCCTTCGGCGGATCGAGAAAGGCCACGTAGCCCAGCAGCGTAAGCCCGGCTTCGTCGGCCACGCCGTAGGCCGGCTTGCGCGCATCGGCGTGCAGCGTGCGGCTGGCCACGGCCACCACGCGCAGGCCCTGGGCATTGAGCTCCGAGGCCACGCGATGGATGCGCGCCATCACGTCGGCGTCGAGCGCGAGCACTTCGGCGCCGCGTTCGACCGAGGTGCACACCGACAGGATCTCTTCGAGCGCACCCTTGCAGATCAGCAGGTGCTCGTCCTCGCCGTGCGCCACCACCACCGACATGCGGCGGCGCGAGAAGTCGAAGGGCACTTCGTCGACCTTGCGCCAGCCGGTCTGCAGCTGCGTGTCGAGCTGCACCTCGGCGTGGCTGAGCACGGCCTTGTCGAGCAGGTTCTTCAGCCCCGTCTGGTGAAAGCTGTTGAGGTAGGCCTGCTGCAGCACGTGGTCGGAGTCTTCGCCCCAGGCGTTGGTGTGGCGTTCGAGCACGATGCGGTCCTGCGTGAGCGTGCCGGTCTTGTCGGTGCACAGCACGTCCATCGCGCCGAAGTTGTGGATGGCTTCGAGCCGCTTCACGATCACCTTGCGGCGCGACATCACGACCGCGCCCTTGGCCAGCGTGGCCGTCACGATCATCGGCAGCATCTCGGGCGTGAGGCCGACCGCGATCGACAGCGCGAACAGCGCCGCCTCCCACCAGTCGCCCTTGGTCACGCCGTTGATCACCAGCACCAGCGGCGCCATCACCAGCATGAAGCGGATCAGCAGCCAGCTCACGCGGTTGATGCCGGCCTGGAAGGCCGTGGTGCCGCGGTCGGTGGCGCTCACGCGCTGCGCCAGCGCGCCGAAGAAGGTGCGCTCGCCCGTGTGCACGATCACCGCGGTGGCGGTGCCGCTGATCACGTTGGTGCCCATGAACAGCAGGTTGTCGCGCTCCAGCACGCCGGCCTGGTGGTCGGCGGCGGTGGCTGCGAACTTCTCCACCGGCATCGATTCGCCGGTGAGCGCCGACTGGCTGATGAACAGGTCTTTCGCCGAGAGCAGGCGCGCGTCGGCCGGGATCATGTCGCCGGCCGACAGCGCGATCACATCGCCCGGAACGAGGTCGCGCATCGGCACTTCGATGCGTTGCGTGCCGGCGTGCGCGAGGTCGAAGCCGTCGTCACCCGCGCGGCCGGCCTTCTCGCCGGGCGCGGGGCGCAGCACTGTCGAGGTGTTGCTCACCATCGCCTTGAGCCGGTCGGCCGCCTTGTTGGAGCGCGACTCCTGCAGGAAGCGCAGCACGGTCGACAGCAGCACCATGCTGCCGATCACCACCGTGGCCTTTGTGTCCTCGGTGATGTAGGAGACCAGCGCCAGCACCGTCAGCAGCAGGTTGAAGGGGTTGCGGTAGCACTGCCACAGGTGGTTCCACCACGGCAGCGGCTGCTCGTGGCGCACCTCGTTGCTGCCCAGCCGCTTGCGCAGCGCCAGCGCGTGTGCCTCGGTCAGGCCTTGCGACGAGCTGTTCATGCGCACCAGCACCTCGCCCGCGTCGGTGTGCGAGGCGGCGGCCAGCGCCTTGGCGATCTCGGCCGGCATCGCGGCCGAGCCCAGGCTGCTGGGCTTGGCGCTCAGCAGCGTCTGCCAGCGCTCGAAGTGATGCCGCATATGGCGGCTGCGCAGGAAGCTTTCGAAAAAGGACTTCAGGACGTTCTTCATTGTTCTTCTCCTGTGTGAGGGCGCTCAGCGAGCGAACGCCCAGGTGAGGCCCAGCGTCCAGCCGCGCGGGCCGTCGTGGCGCAGGTCGCGGGCGTGGCTGAGATCGACGTTGACGGACGGCGTGGCCGTCCAGCGCAGGCCGGCGCGCCAGGCGTTGCGCCCGCCTTCGCGGAAGCGCTCGGCCACGAGCGACAGCGCGGGCAGGGCGGCCCATTCGAGCGCGGCGCCCGAGTGGCTGGTGCTCGGCTGCGCGCGATGGAAGTCGCGCCCCAGGTTCAGGTGGGCGCGCCAGGCGTCGTCGAACTGCCAGGTCACGGGGATCACCACGCTGCTGTCGGCCAGGCGCAGCGAGGCGTGGCCCGCGTCGCTGCGTTGCCACGAGGCCGAGGCGAGCACGCCGGTGCTCAGCGTGTCGGTGAGCGCGAAGGCCCACTTGATCTGCGGGCCGGCGCGCAGGGTGCGGCCGTCGGCGCTGCGCTCGCGTTCGAGGTTCAGGCCCAGCTCGATGGGGCCGACACGGCAGGCCGGGCCGAGGTGCACGAGGCGCTGGCCGCCCCAGGTCTCGATCTGGCACTGGCCCGGATCGAGGATGGCGGCGTCGTCCACCGAATGGTGTCCGCCGGCGGCGTGGGTCTGCGTGGCGGCCAGGCCGCAGAGGGTGGCCAGCCAGGCGCGGCTTGGCGCGGGGCGGCGAAAGGCAAAGGGGCGGGCGGTGGAACGGGCGGGCGTGGCCGTCCGCACGACACGCCGCAGGCGTTCGCGGGTCATGGGAGTTTCTCCTTCGGGTGCGGCGCGCCGCGAAGGAAGGAAACGCCCGTGACGACTTGCTTGCTTACTCAGCAGTCAGCCGGCGGGGCTCCTCCGCAGCGCGGCAGGCTGCGAGGTGAATGGGGGATCGATCGGGCAGTGAAGGCGGCGCACAGCGGCGCAAGCAAGGGTCCGGGTCCATGAGGGCCTCCTGTTCTGTGGGGGTGGCAGGGGCGGGCTTCAGCGGCGCGTGGTGCCGTGGCCGGGCTGTTCGAGCAGCAGGAAGAAGCTGCGGATGCGGCGCGTGGTCCACAGCGCGGCGGCGCGGTCCAGGGCCTGCTCGTCGTCGACGTGCGGGGCCGGGTTCACGCGCACAGGCGCACCGGCGTGCGCCGACGGGCGACCGTGCGACGGTTGCACCTGCGGATGCAGCGGACGAATCTGAAACTGGCGCATGACAAGGCTCCTTCACGCTGAAGGGCCTCGCGCACGGACGCACGCAAGCTGACTGACAAAGTCAGCGACGAAGAACAACGGGAATCGGTAGGGGGAGCCGCTTGCCCGAGGGGCAAGGGGTTCGCGCTGCGGACACGGCGGCCGCAAGCGCGGGAGCTGCCTGCGCTAGAGGGCCGGGGGTGTCACGCCTGCCGAGGCACGCGTCTTGTCACTGATCCAACTGGCACTGTCCACGCACGGGGCTCCGAAATGATGATTTCCGGATTGTTGCACCGCATCATTGGCAGCGTCAACCCTTGGCATGAAGCAACAGGCTGCGTCGGGGCTGCGTGGCGTGGAGCCGGGCCTCGTTCGCGCTGCGTTCGATAGGGGCCGGAAACCAGCGGAAGATGTTCGAGTCGCTGCGCCAGCCGTTGCTGAAGCGCACGAACAGGAAGCCCGACATCGCATTGCCCAGGTCGTCCACCGGAATGCCCGCGGCGCGCAGGGCCTCGACCTCTTGCGCGGCGCTCATGTCGAAGGGAAGTTTCAGCGTGATGCTCGCGCTGTGAAGACTGGGTCGGGGCATCGTGACCTCCTTTGCACTGACCATGGGCCGTAGTGAAGCGCAAGGAGTTGTGTCAGGCGATACCGAAGATATGGGAGCTGTCCATTGGAGAGGGGGTGCGATTCGCCCTCGCTCCCTCGTGGCATCCCCCGACCGGGGGATGCCAGGGGTAGGGTGGCCTATGCCGAATGCCTGCTCCTCGTGCCTATAGTCGACGCGCATGAAACCAAGCACCCCCGCCATCCTGTTCGTGTGCACCGGCAACATCTGCCGCTCGCCGACCGCGCACGCACTGCTGCTCCACAAGGCGCAGCGCGCGGGCTTCGCGGTGGAGGTCGACAGCGCCGCCATCTCCGACGAGGAGCGCGGCAATCCGCCCGATCCGCGCTCGGTGGCCGAGGCGCTGCGGCGCGGCATCGCGATGCCCGCGCACCGCGCACGCCAGGTGCATGTGGCCGACTTTGAACGCTTCGACTGGCTCATCGGCATGACGCAGCAGCACTGCGCCGCATTGCGCCGGCGTGCGCCCGCCGAGGCGGCGCGCAAGGTGCGCCTGCTCTCGGAGTTCGCCGATGCCATCGGCGGCGACGTGCCCGACCCCTGGTACGGCGGCCACCAGGCCTTCATCGAGGCCTTCGACCTGATCGACCTCGGCGTGGAAGGCCTGCTCGCGCAGCTGCGTCGCGACGCGGCCTGAGCCTGCAGGCGGTGGGGTTCAGCCCGTGCAGAGCGCGCGGATCGTCGGCGGAATCGGCACCGCGCGGATGCCGCCGCCTTCGCGCTTCGCCGCAAAGATGCGCACCTCTTCGCATTCGAGGATCAGGTCGTCGCCGCGCGTCACGCGGTAGGTCTGCACGAAGCTCTTGTCGCGCCATTCGGTGATGCGCACCGCGATCTGCAGCGTGTCGCCGTAGCTGGCCGCCTTGACGAAGCGCGTGTGCGTGTCGACCAGTGGCGTGCCGATCACGCCGAGCGTGCGGGCGGTGTCTTCCCAGCGCGGCACGCCGCACTCGGCGAAGAAGTGGCGCGAGGCCGCGTCGATCCAGCGGAAGAAGTTGGGAAACCAGACGATGCCGGCCGGGTCGCAGTCGCCGAACTCGACGCGTGCGGTGTAGACGACTTCCTTGCCGGAAGCGTCGGTGGGAGAGGGAGTGCTGCTCATCCGTCGATTGTCCCGGCTGCTCAGTCCGCCTTGATGCCGCGCTCGCGGATGAGTGCGCCGAAGCGTTGCGAATCGGCCGCCGCGCGGCGCTGGAAGTCGGCCGGCGTGCCCGGCGCCGGCTCGCCGCCGATGGCCGCGATGCGCTCCTTCACCGCCGGCAGCGCGAGCGCGCGGTTGACCTGCGTGTTGAGCTGCGCCACCACCTCGGGCGGCGTGCCGGCCGGTGCGTAGAAGCCGAAGACGGTGTCGGCGTCGAAGCCGCGCAGGCCGGCCTCGTCGAGCGTGGGCACGTCGGGGAACTGCGAGGAGCGGTGCGGGCTGCCCACGGCCAGCAGCTTGAGCTTGCCGGCGCGCACCTGGTTCAGGGCAATGCCGGGATCGAAGGCGTAGTCGATCTGGCCGGCCAGCAGGTCCTGCAACGCGGGCGCCGCGCCGCGGTAGGGCACGTGCAACGCGAACAGGCCGGCCTGGCTCTTGAACATCTCGCCCGCCAGGTGCGGCGAGCTGCCATTGCCCGGCGAGCCGTACGACAGCTTGCCGGGGTTGGCCTTGAGGTAGGCCATGAACGACTTCACGTCGGTCGGCGGCAGGGAAGGGCGCGTGACCAGGAACACCAGCACGCGCGCGGCGGCGGCCACGGGCACCAGGTCCTTGGCGGGGTCGAAGCTCATGCGCGCATACAGGTGCGGGTTCACCGACACCATGCCGCCCGAGCTCATGAGCAGCGTGTAGCCGTCGGCTGCCGCGCGCGCCACGGCCTCGCCGCCGACGTTGCCGTTGGCACCGCCGCGGTTCTCGATCACCACGGGCTGCTTCAGCGCCTCCTGCAGCGGCTGCGAGACGGCGCGCGCGAGCTGGTCGGCCGCGCCGCCGGCGGGGAAGTTGACGATCACCTTGATGGGCTTGGAGGGCCAGGTGTCGGCATGCACAGTGGGCGCGCACAAGGCGGTGCTGGCCAACGCGAGCGCCAGCAGCAGGCGGCGCGATGAAACGGGGGCGGAACGTGGGGTCATGGTTCTTTGTCTCCTCAGATCGTGGTCGTTGTCTTGGGCCGCTTCATCCAGCGGATGGGTTGCGCCTGCACCGGGCGCGGCGCGGCGCCGTGGCGCGTGAGCGCGGCGTCCAGTGCCTTGCCGCCTTCGTCTGCGAGCGCGGCCTCGCGGGCCGCGGCGATCGCCTCGGCGCGCGCGGCGGGCTGCAGCGTGGCGCGGCCCGCGAGCTCGTCGATCACGTGCAGCAGGTTGTGCTTGCCGCGTTCGTTGGTGCTGCCGTAGCCCTTGATGAGCCGGCCGCACAGCGCCAGCTCGCGGCCCAGCGCCCAGTGCGCGCGCGTGCCGGTCTCGACGGCGGCGAGCCAGCGTTCGATCAGCGCCTGTTCTTCGGCAAAGCGGCTGCCGCGCCGGCGCAGCCAGGTGAGCGAGGCCAGCAGCCGCAGCGAGGCCATGCCGAGCACCGAGTGGCTGCCCACCTGCAGCGGCAGCGCCCAGGGCGCAAGTCCGCGCGACTGGCGGGCGCGGTCCCAGGCGGTCACGCGGCGCGCGAGCGACGGCGGCAGCAGCGCCGCGAACTCGGGCGCGCCGGGCTTGAAGTGGTCGAAGACCTTCACGAGGTCGTCGTCGCCCGCGCGCACTTCCTGCCGCACGCGCTGCGCGCGGCTGGCGCGGCCCTTCAGCGCGGCCACGCGCACGATGTCGTCGAAGGCCATCCACAGCGCCAGCCAGCGCGCCATTTCGCGCGTGACCGCGAAGCCCTGTGCGCCCGACGGATCGGCGGCGCGCTCGGCCTCGAGAATTCGCGCGAGGCGATCGGCGTACAGCGCGGCGTAGGCGCTGTCCTGGTAGTCGCGCACCCGCGCATGACCGAGCGCCAGCATGTCGTGCACGGCCGGCGGAAAGCGGCGCGCCACGTCGTCGGGCAGGGCCTGCGGCGGCGGGGGCGCGTCGCGCGTGTCGTCGCCGGCCAGCACGCCCTGCACGAACGCGGCCTGGGCGCGCGGCGCGCGCACGGCCTCAAAGGCGGCAGCAAAGCCGCGCAGGCTGGCGGCGGCCATCTTGCCGAGCTTGTCGGGTGCGGCCTCGTCGCCGCCGCGCACCGCACGTTCGTAGGCCTCGCGCGGAAACGGGAACAGGCCGCTGCCCGCGATCGCGCCCAGCATCACGGCGCTGACCACCGTGCCGGCCTCGCGCGCCATCGCGCCCATGTCGAGCACGTGGTGCTCGCGGCTGAAGGCCTTGACCACGTCCAGCAGGCGCTGCGCGTCGGCGCGGCCGTCGCCGGGCACCATGCGCTCAGCCGTGGTGAGCACGCGCGCCGACGAGCTGATGACCAGCGTGCGCAGCGGCGCGCTCATGCCGTTGCCGATCTGGCGCGTGGTCTCCAGCAGCTCCGACGAGACGATCGCGTCGAGCGCGCCCGGCACCGGGCCCAGGCTGAACACCGGGCGCCGGCCGCCCAGCTGCGCCATCGGCACCGGGAACACTTCGAGGTAGTAGGTGGTCGCGCCGGTGCGCTGCGCCACGCCGGGGATCGACGTGCTCTGCGCCGCGTAGCCCGCATGCCGCGCGGCGTCGACCAGCCATTCGGTGAGCACGCCGCCGCCTTCGCCGCCGAGGGCGCACACGAGCAGGGTGGTGGGACGGTTCTGTTCCATGTCTCGGTTCTTTCTTCTCAGGCCGGCCGCAGGGCGCCGACGATCGCGCTGCGCAGGCCGTGCAGCAGGCGTTCGTGCCACTTCGGGTTCTGTACCACCTCGGCCCGGTAGAAGCTCGGGCACAGCGTGGCCGCGTGCGCATTGGCGCCGCACAGGCCACAGCCCACGCAGCCGTCGATGACCACGGCCACCGGGTCGACCTTCAGCGGATCGGGGTTGTCTTTCAGCGTGAGCGTGGGGCAGCCCGACAGGCGGATGCAGGCGTGGTCGCCGTTGCACACGTCCTCGTCGACGCCGTACTTCACGCGCACCACACGTTTGCCCTTTTTGAGCAGGCCGGCGATCCACGGCTTGATGCGGCGTTGCCGCTCCAGCTGGCACTCGCCCTCGGCGATCACCACCTTCAGGCCGTTGAAGTCGCTCGTGAGCGCCTCGGTGAGCGTCTTGCGCATGCGCTCCACGTCGTAGGTGGTGACGGTGCGCATCCACTGCACGCCCAGGCCCTTCAGCGTGGCCTCGATGGTCTGGTTCTTGTCGACCAGGCTCTGCTGCTTGTCGACGGCGCGTTCCTTGATCTCGTCGTCGGGCGTGGAGATGATGTCCTGCGTGCCGGTGGCCGAGGTGTAGCCGTTCTTGAAGATCAGAAGCACCGCGTCGTCGTCGTTGAACAGCGCGCTCTGCACGCCCGTGAGCAGGCCGTTGTGCCAGAAACCGCCGTCGCCCATGATCGACAGCGTGCGGCGGTTCATCATCGGCGCCACGCCCGCGCGGCTGGCCAGGCTCATGCCGTAGCCGAGGATCGAGTGGCCCATCGAAAAGGGCTCGAAGGTGCCGAAGGCATGGCAGCCGATATCGGCCGCGATGTGCACCGGCCCGGTTTCCTGCTGCGCCAGCTTGAGGGCCGAGAATACCGGCCGCTCGGGGCAGCCGACGCAGAAGCTCGGCGGGCGGTTGGGCAGCGGCGCGTCGAGCCGGCGCGCCACGGCCTCGCGGCGTTCGCGGTTGCCGGCCAGCCAGGCCTGCGCCGAGGCGGCCGCCTCGCTTGCGCCGAGGTAGCGTTCGGCAAAGGCCGCGAGGCCGCCCGACAGCACCTCCACGCCGTACTCGCCGGCCTGCGGCAGCAGGTCCTTGCCGTGCAGCGGCGTCTGGATGTCGCGGCGGCGCAGCAAGGTGGCGATGTCCTGCTCGATGTACTCGGGCTGGCCTTCTTCCACCACCAGCACCGCGCGCTTGCCCACGCAGAAGTCGGCCACCTGCTCGGGCACCAACGGGTAAGTCACGTTGAGCACCAGGATCGGGATGTCGGTGTCGCCGAAGGCATCGGCCAGGCCCTGCTGCTGCAGGCTGCGGATCAGCGCGTTGTACAGCCCGCCCTGCACCACGATGCCCAGGTCGGGGTGGCGCCGGCCGGGCATGAGCTCGTTGAGGCCGTTCGCCACGATGTGGCGGCGCGCGGCCGGCATGCGCTCGTCGCCCTTGAGCTTCTCGTGGCGGAAGGTGACGGGCGGGTGCGCCAGGCGCATGTAGTCGAAGCCCGCGGGCTCGTCCATCAGCGCGCGCGTGGACACGGCGGGCGCGATGTTGTCCTTGCAGTCGAAGCTGCCGCGCACGTGGCAGGTGCGGATGCGCAGCTCCATCAGGCAGGGCATGTTCGAGGCCTCCGACAGCTGGAAGCCCTGTTCGACCATGCGCACCATCACGCCCAGGTCGGGCCGCGGATCGAGCAGGCACATGCTCGACTTGAGCGCGTAGGCGTGCGTGCGCTCCTGGATCACGCTGGCGCCTTCGCCGTAGTCCTCGCCCACCACGATCAGCACGCCGCCGGTCACGCCCGGCGACGACAGGTTGGACAGCGCATCGGCCGCCACGTTGGTGCCGACGATCGACTTCCAGGTGACCGCGCCGCGCAGCGGGTAGTGGATGGACGCGCCGAGCATCGCCGCGGCCGAGGCCTCGTTGGAGCAGGCCTCGACGTGCACGCCCAGCTCGTCCATGTAGGCCTTGCCCTGCACCATCACGTCCAGCAGGTGCGACACCGGCGCGCCCTGGTAGCCGCCGACGTAGGCCACGCCCGACTGCAGCAGGCCCTTGGTGATCGCGAGGATGCCCTCGCCGTGGAAGGTGTCGCCCGCGCCCAGGCGCAGCATTTCCACTTCCTTGCTGAATGAAACTTCCATCGTGTCTCGTGCTTCTTGTCGTGGGGAGAACGCGGGAGTGTGGGCGGGCCTGCGTCATACTTCAATGCAATGAGCCAGCTATCGAATATGAATGGGGTGCATATTGATTCGGTCGACCTCAACCTGCTCCGGTTGTTCGACGCCGTCTACCGCACCCGCAACGTGAGCCGCGCCGCCGAGGCGCTGGGCCTCACGCAGCCGGCGGCCAGCCACGGCCTCACGCGGCTGCGCCTGCTGCTGGGCGACGCGCTGTTCACGCGCAGCCTCGGCGGCGTGGCGCCCACGCCGCGCGCCGAGCGGCTGGCGGTGCCCGTGCAGTCGGCGCTGGCCATGCTGCAGCAGGCACTGAGCGAGCCCGAGCGCTTCGACCCGGCCGCCTCGCGCAAGCTCTTTCGCATCCACATGAGCGACATCGGCGAGGGCCGCTTTCTGCCCGCGCTGATGGCGCGGCTGCGCGAGCTGGCACCGGGCGTGCGCGTGGAGACCATGCCGCTTGCGCCGGGCGAGATCGCCACCGCGCTGGACAGCGGCAGGGTCGACTTCGCCTTCGGCTTTTTGCCGCACGTGGAGGACACCCAGCGCACCCAGCTGCTGAAAGACCGCTACATCGTGCTGCTGCGCCACGACCACCCCTTCGTGAAGCGCCGGCGCAGCGGCCAGGCGTTGCTCGCCGCGCTGCACGAGCTCGACTACGTGGCCGTGCGCACCCACGCCGACACGCTGCGCATCCTGCAGTTGCTGAACCTCGAAGACCGGCTGCGCCTGACGACCGAGCACTTCATGGTGCTGCCGGCCATCGTGCGCGCCACCGACCTGGCGGTGGTGATGCCGCGCAACATCGCGCGCGGCTTCGCGGCCGAGGGCGGCTACGCCATCGTCGAGCCGCCGTTTCCGCTGCGCGACTTCACCGTGTCGCTGCACTGGAGCAAGCGCTTCGAGGCCGACCCGGGCAACCGGTGGCTCCGGCAGGTGATCGTGGCGTTGTTCTCGGAGAGAGGCTGACCGCGGCCGCCGAACACCCGCAGCGTGCCCCGTGACCAGGGCACTGGGGGCTTCCCGCAGCGAAATCAAGGAGGAGGGCGAAGCCCGGGGGACATTCGCGGAGGGAAGTACCCGGTGGCCTGGGCACGCCCCCCGGACACACGCGTTATTCTCAAACGTTCCCGCCTCGCGCCTAAGTCCCCCGATCCCCGTCCGCATGTCCGTCCCGCATCCCCTGTCCCCCGCCTTCCTTCAACGTCCTGCCAGCCTCGGCGCGCGCTGACAGCCTCCCGGTGCAAGCGATTCTTTCCGGGGCCGTCCCGGTCCTGATCTTCATGGCCTGCGTGGGCCTGGCCACCTACGCGCAGAACCTCACGGGCTTTGCGTTCAGCCTCATCCTGCTGGGCCTCGTGTCGGTGTTCGACATCGCCAGCGTGAACGACGCGGCCAATGCCGCGACCGTGCTGAGCCTCATCAACGCCTGGACCTACTTCCGCGCGCGCCCCGGCCCCGTGCCCTGGCAGCTGATGAAGCCCGCGCTCAACGGCAGCACTGTCGGCGTCATCGTCGGGCTCATGCTGCTCGTGTGGCTCAGCGGCAGCGCCGTGTCGTGGCTGCGGGGCCTGCTGGGCGTGTCGATCCTGATCTGCGCCGTGCTGCTGTTGCTGCAGGGCAAGCCGCTGCCGGCCGTGTCGGGCCGCACCAGCTTCGCCCTCATCGGCGGGCTCTCCGGCGTGCTGGGCGGGCTGTTCTCGGCCTCGGGCCCGCCCATCGTCTTCCACATGTACCGCCAGCCGCTGGACCGCGAACTCGTGCGCCGCGCGCTGCTGCTGATGTTCGCCTTCAACTCGCTCGTGCGGCTCGTCATCGTGGTGCCCACGGGCCACTTCTCGTGGCACTCGGCGCTGCTGGCCGGCTGCGCCATGCCCGTGGTCTACGCCGCGACGCGGCTGCACCACCGTCTGCCGAACAAGCTGCAGCCGCGCACCTTGCAATGGCTGGTCGCCGGGCTGCTTTTCGTGGCCGGCGTGACGCTGCTGGCCACCGCCTGGACCGCGATCGCACACGGCTGAAAAACGGCTGAAAACCCTCGGTTTCCGGCGTGGCCCGGGAATTGCAACGTCAATCCAAGGGTTTCCCCGGACGTGGCATACCGACCCTCACATACGCGTTATGGGCGTGCCCGTATGCAAGACCCCACGCAAGCCGCTAACGTCCATGACTGGCCCATGACGGGCCGCCCACGAGCCTGAAAAAGCATGAGCACCGAGAGCAGCAGTACACCGATTCAACCGATCCGTTTCTTCCATCGCGGAAAGATCGTCGACGTCAGCGGAGTCCATCCGACCCGCTCCGTTCTCGACTGGCTGCGCGAGGACGCGCGCTGCACCGGCACCAAGGAAGGCTGCAACGAAGGCGATTGCGGCGCCTGCACCGTCGTCATCGGCGAGCTGGCCACCGACGCCCACGCACCCGGCGCGGTCGACGGCCTGCAGTTGCAGACCGTCAACGCCTGCATCCAGTTTTTGCCCACGCTGCACGGCAAGGCGCTGTTCACGGTCGAAGACCTCAAGGGCCAGTGCGCGTCGCAGTGCAAGCCCAAGGCCGACGCCCCCGCCAAGCACGCCGTCCACCCGCTGCACCCCGTGCAGCAGGCCATGGTCGACTGCCACGGCTCGCAGTGCGGCTTCTGCACGCCGGGCTTCGTGATGTCGCTGTGGGCCACCTACGAACACCACCAGGCCGAGGGCACGCAGCCCACGCGCCAGCAGCTGGCCGACGA
Organism: Variovorax sp. GW821-FHT06D12; assembly: GCF_059419205.1. Lineage (NCBI taxonomy): Bacteria > Pseudomonadati > Pseudomonadota > Betaproteobacteria > Burkholderiales > Comamonadaceae > Variovorax > Variovorax sp. GW821-FHT06D12. Next base: position 455,858 of record NZ_JBWKRI010000003.1, read on the forward strand.
CCTGTCGGGCAACCTGTGCCGCTGCACCGGCTACCGCCCCATCCTCGACGCCGGCCAGCGCATGTTCGACCTGCCGGCCGTGCGCCTGGACACCGCCCCCGTGGTGGCCGCGCTCACCGCGCTGAAGAACGACGGCCTGGACTACGCCGCCCCGCTGGGCGCCCGCATCGACCACTTCCACGCCCCCAAGACCATCGCTCAACTCGCCGCGCTGCGCGTGCAGAAGCCGCGCGCCCAGCTGCTGGCCGGCTCGACCGACGTCGGCCTGTGGGTCAACAAACAGTTCCGCGACCTCGGCGACATCATCTATGTCGGCGACGTGGCCGAGATGAAGACGGTGGAAGAGCGCGCCGACGAGCTCTACATCGGCGCCGGCGCCTCGCTCGAAGCCGCCTTCGGCGCGCTGGTGGCCCGCGTGCCCAGCCTGGCCGACGTGTGGCTGCGCTTTGCCTCGCCGCCGATCCGCCACGCCGGCACCATGGGCGGCAACGTTGCCAACGGCTCGCCCATCGGCGACTCGCCGCCGGTGCTGATGTCGCTGGACGCGCAAATCGAACTGCGCCGCGGCGACGTCGTGCGCCGCATGCCGCTGCCCGATTTCTACCTCGACTACATGAAGAACGAGCTGCAGCCCGGCGAGTTCGTGCAGGGCCTGGCCGTGCCGCTGGCCGCCATGCGCCGCCAGGTGCGCGCCTACAAGATCAGCAAGCGCTTCGACTGCGACATCTCCGCGCTGTGCGCGGGCTTCGCCATCGAACTGGAAGCCGGCAGCGACACGGTGAAGGCCGTGCGCCTGGCCTTCGGCGGCATGGCCGCCACCGTCAAGCGCGCCGCCAACGCCGAAGCCGCGCTCGTGGGCAAGCCCTGGACGCAGGCCAGCGTGGCCACCGCCAAGCTGGCGCTGGCGCAAGACTTCAAGCCGCTCTCCGACATGCGGGCCTCGGCCGATTACCGCCTGCAGGTGGCGCAGAACCTGATCCAGCGCCTGTGGCTCGAAACCCGCACGCAGGACGCGCTGTCCCTCGAGGAAACCAGCGTCTGGAGCGTGATGCCTCATGTCGTTGCCAAGGTGGCGGCGGAAGGACTCTGACCATGAACAAACCCATCGACGCCCGCCTGCTGCAGCCCGCCGAGGCCTTTGCCGACTACCTGAAGAACACTGCCGCCCGCATCGACGTGGGCGCCGAAGCGCTGGCGCACGACCGCGGCATGCGCGTGGGCATCAGCCGCCCGCACGAGTCGGCGCACCTGCATGTGGCCGGCGAAGCCACCTACATCGACGACATTCCCGAACTCGCCGGCACGCTGCACTGCGCGCTGGGCCTGTCGCCGGCCGCCAACGGCCGCGTGACGGCGCTGTCGCTCGACGCCATCCGCGCCATGCCCGGCGTGGTCGCGGTGCTCACCGCCGACGACATCCCCGGCACCAACGACTGCGGTTCGATCATTCACGACGACCCGATCCTGCTGCCCGTGAACGACGGCGGCCAGATCCGCTACCTCGGCCAGCCCGTGTTCGCCGTGATCGCAGAAACCCGCGATGCCGCGCGCCGCGCCGCCGCCAAGGCCAAGGACGCGATCACCCTCGAGGCGCAGCCGCCCGTCATCACGCCGCAGGACGCGCATGCGCGCGGCCAGTACGTGGTGCCGCCGATGCACATCGTGCGCAGCGGCGGGGCCGCCAACGAAGGCGACGAGGCCGCCGTGCGCGCCGCCATCGCGAAGGCACCGCACCGCCACCAGGCCACACTCGACGTGGGCGGGCAGGAACAGTTCTACCTCGAAGGCCAGATCAGCTACGCCATTCCGAAAGAGGGCGGCACGCTGCACATCCACTGCTCGACGCAGCACCCCAGCGAGATGCAGCACCTGGTGGCGCACGCGCTGCACCTGGCCTCGAACGAAGTGCATGTGGAATGCCGGCGCATGGGCGGCGGCTTCGGCGGCAAGGAATCGCAGTCGGCGCTGTTCGCCTGCGTGGCGGCCATTGCGGCGCGCCAGCTGCAGCGCCCCGTGAAGCTGCGCCTGGACCGCGACGACGACTTCATGATCACCGGCCGTCGCCACTGCTTCTGGTACGAGTACGACGTGGGCTACGACGACGAGGGCCGCATCCTCGGCGCCGAGATCACGATGGTGTCGCGCGCCGGCCACTCGGCCGACCTGTCGGGCCCGGTGATGACGCGCGCGCTGTGCCACTTCGACAACGCCTACTGGCTGCCCAACGTGAGCATGCACGGCTTCTCGGGCAAGACCAACACGCAGAGCAACACGGCCTTCCGCGGCTTCGGCGGCCCGCAGGGCGCCATCGCCATCGAGAACATCATGGACTCGGTGGCGCGCGAACTGAAGCGCGACCCGCTCGACGTGCGGCGCGTCAACTTCTACGGCAAGGGCGAGAACAACGTCACGCCGTACCGCCAGACCGTGACCGACAACATCGTCCACGAACTCGTGGCCGAGCTGGAGGAAACCAGCGACTACCGCCTGCGCCGCGAAGAGATCGCCGCCTTCAACGCGAAGAGCCCGGTGCTCAAGCGCGGCCTGGCGCTGGCGCCGCTGAAGTTCGGCATCTCGTTCAACGTGAAGCACTTCAACCAGGCCGGCGCGCTCGTGCACGTGTACACCGACGGCTCGATCCTCGTGAACCACGGCGGCACCGAGATGGGCCAGGGCCTGAACACCAAGGTGGCGCAGGTGGTGGCGCACGAGCTGGGCGTGAGCTTCGAGCGCGTGCGCGTCACCGCGACCGACACGACCAAGGTGGCCAACACCTCGGCCACGGCCGCCTCGACCGGCGCCGACCTGAACGGCAAGGCCGCGCAGGACGCCGCGCGCCAGATCCGCGAACGCCTGGCCGCCTGCGCCGCCGAGCGCCATGGCGGCAACGCCGCCGACGTGCGCTTTGCCAACGACCAGGTCGAAGTGAACGGCCGCACGCTGGCCTTCAGCACCGTGGTGGGCGAGGCCTACCTCGACCGCAAGCAGCTGTGGTCCGACGGCTTCTACGCCACGCCCGGCCTGAGCTGGGACAAGGACAAGATGCAGGGCCGCCCGTTCTACTACTACGCCTACGGCGCAGCGGTGAGCGAGGTGGTGGTCGACACGCTCACCGGCGAATGGAAGCTGCTGCGCGCCGACATCCTGCACGACGCGGGCAAGTCGCTGAACCCGGCCGTGGACATCGGCCAGGTCGAGGGCGCCTTCATCCAGGGCATGGGCTGGCTCACCACCGAAGAGCTGGTGTGGCATCCGCAAAGCGGCAAGCTCACCACGCACGCGCCCAGCACCTACAAGATCCCGACGGCCAACGACTGCCCGCCGGTGTTCAACGTGCGCCTGTTCGAGGGCCAGAACTTCGAAGACTCGATTCACCGCAGCAAGGCCGTGGGCGAACCGCCGCTGTTGCTGCCGTTCTCGGTGTTCTTCGCCATCCGCGATGCCGTGTCGGCCGCGGGCGGGCACCGGGTCGATCCGCCGCTGAAGGCGCCGGCCACGAGCGAATCCATCCTCCGCGCCCTGACCGCGGTGCAGGCAGCCTCTGGCGAATGAGCACCGGCCGTGCTCGCACGGTCCGAGCGTCCTTCCGTTCTCCAAATGCTGCGCTGTATAACTGTTCGCACAGACAAGAAAGGTGTGAACAGCCATGAGAGACCAGGCGCTTTTCGACAAGATCGACCTTCATCTGATTCGGGTGCTTCATACCGTGCTGACCGACCGCAGCGTCTCGCGCGCCGCCATCCGCCTGGGCATGTACCAGCCGGCCGTCTCGGCCGCGCTGAAGCGCCTGCGCGAGCTGTCGGGCGACCCGCTGCTGGTGCGTTCGGGCTCGGGCATGGTGCCCACCGACGCGGGGCTGCGCATGATCGAGCCCGCGGCCAGCATTCTTCGGGCGGCCGAGATGCTGTTCTCGGATGCGCGCGGCTTCGAGCCGCAGTCGGCGGCCACCACCTTCCGCATCGCGGCCAGCGACTACATGGACCCGCTGTTCCTGCCGATGCTGGTGGCGCAGGTCAAGCGCGAGGCGCCGCTGTGCCAGATCGAGATCCATGCGCTCTCGCCCGACTCGGACTACCACGGGCACCTGGCGCTCGGGCAGGTCGACCTGGTGATCGGCAACTGGCTCAAGCCGCCGGAAGACCTGCACATGGCGCGCCTCTTCGGCGACGAGGTGGTGTCGCTGGTCAACCAGGACCATCCGGCGGTGCGCCGCGGCTGGGATCTGGAAACCTGGCTGGCGGCCGAGCACATCGCGCCCACCCCCATGCACCCGGGCGGGCGCGGCATCATCGACCAGATGCTCGACGAGCTGGGTCGGCAGCGCAACATCACGGCGCGCTGCGCGCACTTCAGCCTCATCCCGGACATGGTGGCCTCGAGCCTGCTGGTGCTGACCACCGGGCGCCAGTACTGCGAGCGCTTTGCCGCGCGGCTGCCCGTGAAGATCCTCGAGTGCCCGGCCGCCTTGCCGCGCCTCATGTACTACCAGCTCTGGCACGAACGCACGCATTCGTCGAGCTCCGCGCGCTGGCTGCGCGAATGCATCAAGGGCGTGGCGGCGTCGCTGCGGCCCGGCTTCGATGCCGCGCCTGCCGCCACTGCCCGAGCCCTGCCGGCTGAGCCGCTTTCCGATCCTCCCTGAGCCCTCCGTCGCGCCGGCGTCGCGACCGAGGCAACGATGAACGAACCGCCACATACAACAGCTGGAGACAAGCGAAATGAACAGGTATGAAGAGGTGCCCAAGGCCACCACTCCCCGGGCCGCCGGGGCCACCGAGGCGGCGCCGTTGCGTGCGGCCACCGCACCGGCCAACGCCGGTCTGCTGGAACGCTTTTTCAAGCTGACCGAGCACAACACCACCGTGCGCACCGAAGTCATCGCAGGGCTGACCACCTTCCTGACGATGGCCTACATCATCTTCGTGAACCCCTCGATCCTCGGGGACGCGGGCATGCCCAAGGGCGCGGTCTTCGTCGCCACCTGCCTGATCGCGGCCATCGGCACGCTGATCATGGGCCTGTACGCCAACTACCCGATCGCCATGGCGCCGGGCATGGGCCTGAACGCCTACTTCGCCTACGTGGTCGTGCTCGGCATGGGCTACACGTGGCAGACCGCGCTGGGCGCGGTGTTCATCTCCGGATGCCTGTTCCTGATCGTGACGGTCACCGGGTTGCGGGAGCTGTTCATCGCGGGCATACCGCAGTCCTTGCGAACGGCGATCACCGTGGGCATCGGCATGTTCCTGGCGCTCATCGCGCTGAAGAGCGCGGGCGTGGTCGCGGCTTCGCCGGCCACCTTCGTCACGCTGGGCGACCTGCATTCGGCGCCCGTGATCCTGGCGACCATCGGCTTCCTCATGATCGTGGCGCTCGACCGGCTCAAGGTGCGCGGCGCCATCCTGATCGGCATCCTCACGGTGACGGTGCTGTCGTTCTTCTTCGGCGGCAACAAGTTCCACGGCGTGTTCGACGCACCGCCGTCCATCGCGCCCACCTTCATGCAACTGGACATCCTGAGCGCGCTCAAGGGCGGCATCCTGAACGTGGTGCTGGTGTTCTTCCTGGTCGAGATGTTCGACGCCACCGGCACGCTGATGGGCGTGGCCAAGCGCGCCGGCCTTCTGGTGCCCGGCAAGATGGAGCGCATGAACAAGGCGCTGCTGGCCGACAGCGGCGCGATCTTCGCGGGCTCGCTGCTGGGCACCTCGAGCACCACGGCCTACGTGGAAAGCGCGGCCGGCGTGCAAGCCGGTGGCCGCACCGGCCTCACGGCCGTGGTGGTGGCGGTGCTGTTCCTGGCCTGCCTGATGATCTCGCCGCTGGCGGGCTCGGTGCCGGCCTACGCCACCGCACCGGCGCTGCTCTTCGTGGGCTGCCTGATGCTGCGCGACCTGGTCGAGCTCGACTGGGAAGACACCACCGAGGTGATCCCGGCGGCCGTCACGGCGCTGGCCATGCCCTTCACCTACTCGATCGCCAACGGCCTGGCCTTCGGCTTCATCACCTACGCCGTGCTCAAGCTGTGCACCGGCCGGGCACGGGAAGTGCATGCAATGGTCTGGGTGATCGCGGCGATCTTCCTGTTCAAGTTCGCCTACATCGGCGGGCACTGAGAGGCTGAGTAGAGCGCCGTCGGGCGCCGATGGTCGCGGGGACGCTATTAAACTTATAGCTGTCCCCGCTTGTTGATGTTGAACGAGACAAACCCACGAAACCCGGCATGACAACCCCCAGACTCCAGCTGGCGCACATCACCAAGCGGTATCCCGCGGTGGTGGCCAACAGCGACATCTCCCTGGCCGTGCAGCCCGGCGAAATCCATGCCGTGCTCGGAGAGAACGGCGCGGGCAAATCGACCCTGATGAAGATCATCTACGGCTCGGTCAAGCCCGACGAAGGCACCGTCACCTTCGACGGCCAGGCGGTGAACCTGCGCAACCCGCAGCAGGCGCGCGCGCTGGGCATCAGCATGGTGTTCCAGCACTTCAGCCTGTTCGACACGCTCACCGTGGCCGAGAACGTCTGGCTGGGCCTGGACAAGTCGCTCGCGCTGGCCGAGGTGGCCCGCAGCATCACGGCCAAGGCGAGCGAGTACGGGCTGGACATCGACCCCTCGCGCCCCGTGCACACGCTGTCGGTGGGCGAGATGCAGCGGGTGGAGATCATCCGCGCGCTGCTCACCAACCCCAAGCTGCTGATCCTGGACGAGCCGACCTCGGTGCTCACGCCGCAGGCCGTGATCCGCCTGTTCGGCGTGCTGAACAAGCTGGCCTCGGAAGGCTGCAGCATCCTGTACATCAGCCACAAGCTGCACGAGATCCAAGAGCTGTGCACGGCCTGCACCGTGCTGCGCGGCGGCAAGGTCACGGGTGTGTGCAACCCGCGCAACGAGAGCACCGAATCGCTCTCGCGCCTGATGATCGGCAGCGAGCCGCCGCCGCTGCAGCACCGTCCGCTGCATGCCGGCGCGGTGGCGCTGCGCGTGCAGGGCCTGAAGCTGGCGCGCGAGGACCAGTTCGGCGTCGACCTGGACGGCATCTCGTTCGACGTGCGCGCCGGCGAGGTCGTCGGCATCGCCGGCGTCTCGGGCAACGGCCAGAAGGAACTGCTGTACACGCTCTCGGGCGAGGACGTGCGCGCCGAGCCTGCCATGGTGCGCGTGTTCGACCAGCCGGCCGGCCGGCTGCGCCCGCGCGCGCGGCGTGCGCTGGGCCTGCATTTCGTGCCCGAGGAACGGCTGGGGCGCGGTGCCGTGCCCACGCTGGGCCTGGCGCACAACCTGCTGCTCACGCGCAGCAACGCGGTGGGCAAGGGCGGGTGGATTCGCACCGCCGAGCTCGACAAGCAGGCGCGTTCCATCATCGATCGCTTCAAGGTGAAGGCCGGCGGCCCGGGCGCGGCGGCGCGCTCGCTGTCGGGCGGCAACCTGCAGAAGTTCATCGTCGGCCGCGAGATCGACGCCAACCCCAAGCTCTTCATCGTTTCGCAACCCACCTGGGGCGTGGACGTGGGCGCGGCGGCGCTCATCCACGCCGAGATCCTGGCGCTGCGCGATGCCGGCTGCGCCGTGCTCGTGATCAGCGAGGAACTGGACGAGCTGTTCAACATCTGCGACCGGCTGCACGTGATCGCCAAGGGGCGGCTGTCGCCCTCGATCGACCGCGCGGCGGCCACGCTGCCGCAGATCGGCGAGTGGATGAGCGGCCTGTGGCCGCAGGCACAGCCCCACCAGAACAACAACACGAAGGAGGGCGCGCATGCTCAAGCTTGAACCCCGCCCGGAGCTGTCGCGCTTCTGGAGCTATGGCTCGCCGATCCTGGCGCTGCTGATCACCGTGCTCATCGGCGTGGCGCTGTTCGCCGCGCTGGGCAAGGACCCGGTCAAGGGCCTGCAGGTGTTCTTCTACGAGCCGATCAAGAGCGGCTACGCCATCGGTGAGCTGATGGTGAAGGCCACGCCGCTGCTCATCATTGCGCTCGGCCTGGCCGTGTGCTTTCGCTCCAACGTCTGGAACATCGGCGCCGAAGGGCAGTTCGTCTGCGGCGCCATCGCGGCGGGCGGCGTGGCGCTGCTGGCCGACAAGAGCACCGGCAGCTGGATCGTCGTGGCCATTCTGCTGGCGGGCATTCTGGGCGGCATGGTGTGGGCGGGCATCGTCGCGTTCCTGCGCGACAAGTTCAACGCCAACGAAATCCTCGTGAGCCTGATGCTGGTCTACGTCGCCACGCTGATGCTGAGCTACCTGGTCTTCGGCCCCTGGAAAGATCCGCAGGGCTACAACTTTCCGCAGACCAAGACCTTCGAGGCGGTGACGCAGATCCCGCGGCTCATGAAGGGCTCGCGCGTGTCGATCGGGCTGATCATTGCGCTGGTCGGCGCGGGCGCGCTGTGGGTGTTCCTGTTCCGCACGCGCGCGGGCTTCGCGCAGCAGGTCGGCGGGCTGGCGCCCGCGGCGGCGCGCTATGCCGGCTTCTCGGCACGCCGCGCGGTGTGGATCGCGCTGCTCACCTCGGGCGGCGCGGCCGGCCTGGCCGGTGCGCTCGAAGTGGCGGGCCCCATCGGCCAGCTCACGCCGTACGTGCCGGCGGGCTACGGCTTCGCGGCCATCATCGTGGCCTTCGTCGGGCGGCTGCACCCGGTGGGCATGATCTTCTCGGCCATCCTGATGAGCATGTTCTACATCGGCGGCGAGCTCGCGCAGTCGCGCCTGGGCCTGCCCAAGTCGCTCACCGGCGTGTTCCAGGGCCTGCTGCTGTTCACGCTGCTGGCCTGCGATACGCTCATCGCCTACCGCATCCGCCGCAAGGCCGGCGCCAAGGCCGCGACGCTGACCACGAGTTCGCTGCAGGTCAGCACGCCGATCACCGCGCCGACCGCGCCCGTTGCGCCGACCGCGCGTGCCACCGAAGGAGGGCTCTGAACCATGGAAAGCTACGCACTCCTGCTGGGCTCGACCCTGAGCGCGGGCACCGTGCTCGCCATCGCGGCGCTGGGCCTGTTGATCAACGAGAAGGCCGGCGTCGTCAACCTCGGCGCCGAGGGCATGATGCTGTGCGCCGCCATCGCGGGCTTCGCGACGGTGGTCATCACGCACAACCCCTGGCTCGGCTTCCTGGCCGGCATGGCGGCCGGTGCCCTGCTCGCGGCCTTCTTCGGTGTGCTCGTGATCTGGCTCAACACCAACCAGTACGCGACGGGGCTCGCGCTGAGCCTGTTCGGCGTCGGCTTCTCGGCCTTCGCGGGCATCAGCTTCGTGCAGGCCAAGCTGCCCGAGAGCACGCCCTTCGCCATTCCCGTGCTGGCCGACATTCCGCTGGCCGGCCCGGCGCTGTTCCGTCACCACCCGATGGTGTACGTGGCCGTGCTGCTGACCATCGGGCTCATCTGGTTCTTGTACCGCACCCGCGCCGGCCTCGTGCTGCGCTCGGTGGGCGAGTCGCCCGAGTCGGCGCATGCGCTGGGCTACCCGGTGCGGCGCATCCGCTTCCTGGCGGTGATCGCGGGCGGCGCGTTGTGCGGGCTGGCGGGGGCGTACCTGTCGACCGTGTACACGCCGCTGTGGGTCGAGGGCATGGTCGCCGGCCGCGGCTGGATCGCGCTGGCGCTGACCACCTTCGCCACCTGGCGCCCGATCCGCGTGCTGCTCGGCGCCTACCTGTTCGGCGGCGTCTCGATGCTGGGTTTCCACCTGCAAAGCAGCGGCGTCGACGTGCCCTCGCAGTTCCTCAGCATGGCCCAGTACATCGCGCCGATCGTGGTGCTGGCGCTGATCTCGCGCAACCCCGCCTTCATCCGCATCAACATGCCGGCTTCGATGGGGAAACCGTTCTACCCCGGCTCATAATCGCGTTCTCGTTTTTTTGCCAACCCGTCCTTTTCTTCCGAGGATTTCGACAATGAATGATCTGAACAAGCGTTCCCTTCTCAAGCTCGCCGCCCTCACCGCTGTGGCTTCGGCGGCCCTCATCGGCTGCGGCAAGAAGGAAGAGGCGGCCGCCCCCGCAGCATCGCCGGCACCGGCCCCCGCGGCCGCCCCGGCCCCCGCACCGGCGGCCCCGCTGAACATCGCATTCGCCTATGTCGGTCCCGTGGGCGATGGCGGCTGGTCCTTCGCGCACGACAACGCCCGCAAGGCGCTCGAGAAGGAATTCGGCGACAAGATCAAGACCACCTTTGTCGAAAGCGTGCCCGAGTCGGCCGACGCCGAGCGCGTGTTCCGCGACTTCGTGGGCCAGGGCAACAAGCTGATCTTCGGCACCACCTTCGGCTACATGGAACCCATGCTCAAGGTCGCCAACGACAGCAAGGACGTGAAGTTCGAGCATGCCACCGGCTACAAGACCGCCGAGAACATGCGCACCTACGACAGCCGCACCTACGAAGGCGCGTACATGGCCGGCGTGATTGCCGGTTCGATGACCAAGAGCAACACGCTGGGCGTGGTCGGCTCGGTGCCGATTCCTGAAGTGCTGCGCAACATCAACAGCTTCACGCTGGGTGCGCAGTCGGTCAACCCGAAGATCACGACCAAGGTCGTGTGGGTGAACGAGTGGTTCAGCCCGCCCAAGGAAACCGAAGCCGCCACCGCCCTCATCAACGGCGGCGCCGACGTGCTGTTCCAGAACACCGATTCGCCGGCCGTGCTCAAGACCGCCCAAGAGAAGGGCAAGCGCGCCTTCGGCTGGGACTCCGACATGACCGCCTACGGCCCGAAGGCCCACCTGGGCTCGGCCATCATCAACTGGGCGCCGTACTACATCAAGACCACCCAAGACGCGCTGGACGGCAAGTGGGCCACCGGCCAGACCTGGTGGGGCGTGAAGGAAGGCGCGATCGACATCGTCTCGATCGCCGAAGACGTGCCCGCCGAAGCCAAGGCCAAGGTCGAGGAAATCAAGAAGGGCCTGAAGGACGGCAGCTTCTCGATCTGGAAGGGCCCGATCGTCGGCCAGGACGGCAAGGAGCTGATCGCCAAGGACGCGGTCGCCGACGACAAGTTCCTGTCGGGCGTGAACTTCTACGTCAAGGGCGTGGAAGGCAAGGTGCCGGGCGGCGACAAGAAGTAATCGGTCGATCGATCGCTTCGGCGATTGCCACGAGAAGGGTCGTCTGCGGACGGCCCTTTTTTCATTCAGGAAAAGGATTCACACCATGAAGCTGCAAGGGGTCATGGCGGCGGGCGTGGCACTGTTGGCCGTGTCGTTGTCGTCGGCCGCACCGCTGACGTTCTCGAAGGAGGAGCAGCGCCTGCGCAAGGCCGTGGACGACGCGGAAATGTGCTTTCACTTCGCCGGCGAATTCAACGGCGACGGCTCGGCGCACGACAAGGAAGTGGCGCGCCAGCAGCGCCAGCACTGCGGAAAGAAGAGCCAGGAACTGGTGCTGCGCGCCTACCGCAAGAACCCGCAGGATGCGCGCCTCTACCCGGCGGTGCTGCGGCTGGACGGACTGATGCCGGGGCTCACGTTGCCTGCGGCCGAGAAGGCCCGGCTGTGTGCCGTGGCCAGGACGGAACTGGCCTGCCCCTGAGCGCGTTTACTGCTGCGCAGCTGCCTGCAGCTGCGCAGCCATCTTCTGGTGGATCAGGTTCACCGCCTTCAACGGCCGCAGCATCACCTTGAACTCGGTGATCCGGCCTTCGGCGTTCCACTTCATCATGTCCACGCCGTTGATGGCGATGCCGTCCAGCTCGAGTTCGAACTCGAGCACGGCATCGGTCGGGCCCTGGAGTTCGCGCACGTAGCGGAAGCTCTCGTTGAAGAAGACCTGGAAGGCCGCGGCGAGGTACTGCTTCGTGATCGTCTTGCCGACCTGCGGCCGGTGCACCACGGGCGAGAGGAAGACGGCGTCGTCGGCCAGCAGGGCATCGAGGCCCGCCACGTCGCGTGTCTTGACGAGCCGGTGCCAGGTGGAAAGGGTGTCGATCGCCATGGGTCTCCTCGCGCGGTGGATGGATGGAAGAACGGAAAACCCAGTCTAGCGAAGCGCCCGCAGGCCCGTCGTCGCGGGCGCGACGGGGCCGGCAGGTGGCAGGCTTACGCGCCCTGCCAGCGCTTGAGCACCAGCGTGGCGTTGGTGCCGCCGAAGCCGAAGCTGTTGCTCATCACGGTGTCGACAGTGGCGTTCTCGCGCGTGGCGGTGAGGATCGGCATGTCGGCCACTTCGGGGTCGAGCGCCTCGATGTTGGCCGAGCCGGCCATGAAGTTGCCTTCCATCATCAGCAGGCAGTAGATCGCCTCGTGCACGCCGGCGGCGCCCAGCGAGTGGCCCGACAGGCTCTTGGTGGAGCTGATGGCCGGCGCCTTGTCGCCGAAGACTTCGCGCACGCCCTTCATTTCCATGACGTCGCCGACGGGTGTGGAGGTGCCGTGGGTGTTCAGGTAGTCGATGGGCGTGTCGACGGTCGACAGGGCCATCTGCATGCAGCGCACGGCGCCTTCGCCGCTGGGCGCGACCATGTCGTAGCCGTCGGAGGTGGCGCCGTAGCCGACGATCTCGGCGTAGATTTTTGCGCCGCGCGCCAGTGCATGGTCGAGCGACTCGACCACGACCATGCCGCCGCCGCCGGCGATGACGAAGCCGTCGCGCTCGGCGTCATAGGCACGCGAGGCCTTCTCGGGCGTGTCGTTGTACTTGGTGGACAGCGCGCCCATGGCGTCGAACAGGAACGACTGGGTCCAGTGCTCTTCTTCACCGCCGCCGGCGAACACGATGTCCTGCTTGCCCATCTGGATCTGCTCCATGGCGTTGCCGATGCAGTGCGCGCTGGTGGCGCAGGCCGAGGCGATGGAGTAGTTCAGGCCCTTGATCTTGAAGGGCGTGGCCAGGCAGGCGGACACCGTGCTGCTCATGGTCCGCGTCACGCGGTAGGGGCCGACGCGCTTGACGCCTTTTTCACGCAGCAGGTCGAGCGCTTCCATCTGGTTCAGCGTGGAGGCGCCGCCCGAGCCGGCGATGAGGCCGGTGCGCGGGTTCGACACCTGCTCGTCGGTCAGGCCGGCATCGGCAATGGCGTCCTTCATGGCCAGGTAGGCATAGGCCGCCGCGTGGCCGACAAAGCGGTAGAGCTTGCGGTCGATGAGGTCTTCGAGGGGAAGGTCGATGGAGCCGGCCACCTGGCTGCGCAGGCCCATTTCGGCGTAGGCCGGCTGGAACCGGATGCCGGGGCGGCTGGCGCGCAGGTTGGCGGAGACGGTCTCCTTGTCGTTGCCCAGGCACGAAACGATGCCCAGACCGGTGATGACGACGCGTCGCATGGCGAAACCCTCAGAAGTTGTCGGTGGAAGTGAACACGCCGACCCGCAGGCCCTCGGCGGTGTAGATCTGGCGGCCGTCGACGCTCACCGAGCCGTCGGCGATGGCCAGGTTCAGCTTGCCCTTGAGCACGCGCTTGATTTGGATGCTGTAGGTGACGAGCTTGGCGGTCGGCAGGACCTGGCCCGTGAACTTCACTTCGCCCGAGCCCAGGGCCCGGCCGCGGCCCGGCAGGCCCTGCCAGCCGAGGAAGAAGCCCACCAGCTGCCACATGGCGTCCAGGCCCAGGCAGCCCGGCATCACCGGGTCGCCTTCGAAGTGGCAGGCGAAAAACCACAGGTCGGGCGTGATGTCGAGTTCGGCCGTGAGTTCGCCCTTGCCGTAGGTACCGCCCTCGGCGCTGATGTGGGTGATGCGGTCCACCATCAGCATGTTCGGGGCGGGCAGCTGTGCGTTGCCGGGGCCGAACAGTTCGCCGCGGCTGCAGCGCAGCAGGTCTTCGCGGGTGAAGGCGTTTTGTAGGGTCATGCGAGTCGATCAAGGACGGCGCCAGGGGCACGAATGCACGCTGCGCGCGGATTGGAGGGAACACGCCCGATGCCGGGCCTGCCGGGGTCCAAGCCTAGCGCATCCGCCATGGCCCGATTTGACCCAGATCAGTTTGGGGGAAATGGGGCTGGCAGCGTATACGTTTTCGGGGATGCCGCGCAGGGTGTCTGCCCTTATGCTGTGCGCGATCACAACGTCGATTTTCCACGCCCCATGACCGATTCCAGCCGCCCCCTGTTCGACCCGAGCTTCGCGCAGCGCATTCCCGCCGAACGCCTGCCCGAGCTGCTGCGCGCCATGCCCAAGGCCGAACTGCACATGCACATCGAAGGCTCGCTCGAGCCCGAGCTGATCTTCGCGCTCGCGCAGCGAAACGGTGTCTCGATTCCGTATGCCAGCGTGGAAGAGCTGCGCAAGGCCTATGCCTTCACCAACCTGCAGACCTTTCTCGACATCTACTACGCCGGCGCCAGCGTGCTGCTCAAGGAGCAGGATTTCTACGACATGGCCTGGGCCTACCTGGAGCGCGCCGCCGCCGACCACGTGGTGCACACCGAGATGTTCTTCGACCCGCAGACGCACACGGCGCGCGGCGTGTCGATGGAAACGGTGGTGAACGGCCTGCACCGCGCCTGCGTCGATGCGCTGCCGAAGCTGGGCGTGAGCGCCTCGCTCATCCTGTGCTTCCTGCGCCACCTGAGCGAGGAAGAGGCCTTCGAGACGCTGGAGCAGGCACTGCCGTACCGTGACAAGTTCATCGGCGTGGGGCTCGACTCGAGCGAGGTCGGCCACCCGCCCGAGAAGTTCGCGCGCGTGTTCGCGCGCTGCCGTGAACTGGGCTTTCACCTCGTCGCGCACGCGGGTGAAGAAGGCCCGCCGGCCTACGTGTGGAGCGCGCTCGACGTGCTGAAGGTCGAGCGCGTCGACCACGGCGTGCAAAGCGCCAAGGACCCGGCGCTGATGAAGCGGCTGGCGCAGGACCGCATTCCGCTCACCGTGTGCCCGCTGTCGAATCTCAAGCTGTGCGTGTTCCCCGACCTGTCGCAGCACAACCTGGGCGCGCTGCTCGACGCGGGGCTGGTCGCCACCGTCAACTCGGACGACCCGGCCTACTTCGGCGGCTACATGAACCAGAACTTCACGCAGACCTTCGCCGCCACCGGCCTGGGCGTGCAGCAGGCCTGGCAGCTCGCGGCCAACAGCTTCGAGGGCAGCTTCATCGACGCGGCGGCCAAGCGCGCCTACGTCGACCGGCTCAACGCCGTCTTCGCGACCTTCTGAGCCAGCTCTGCCGTGCAGGCGCCGGGACCGGCGTCGCGGCGCGGCACGAGCAGCGGCATCGCCACCAGCGCACAGGCGCTGGCCGCCAGCCACACGACCGGCCAGCCCTGCAGCGCCAGCAGGTGCGGAATCGAGAAGGGCGTGACGAAGCACACGAGGAACACGCTGGTGTTCGCCATGCCCAGCGCGGTGCCGGCGCGCGCCGCGCCGGCCAGCGTGGCCAGCTCGGTGTACGCCACGCCGTGCCAGGCCGACACGCACACGCCGCTCACGGCCAGCAGCGCGATCAGCGCCAGGCGCAGCGGTGTGGAGGGCGCCTCGGTGCCCGCCGCCATCACCAGCGCGGCCAGGCCCGCGAACAGCAGCACGCTCAGTGCGCTGCAGGCGCGCAGGTAGGCCGGGCGGTTGCGGCGGCGGTCGGTCCAGCGGCCGCTCCACACGCGCATCGCCATCGCGCCGACCTGCACGAAGACCATGGCGGCGGTGATCGTGCCCAGGCCCACGTGGCCGAAGTCGTGCAGGAACACCGTGCCGAAGGACAGCACCGCGAACTGCGGCGCGCACAGGATGCCGATGCCGGCCACGATGCGCCACACGCGCACATCGCGCAGCGGGCCGGTCTTCGGCGCCGGCGTTTCCACGTTCGCATGGCGGGGCGCCACGGGCGGCTCGTGCACCCAGGCCCAGCTCATCGCCGCGCTCAGCGCGCACAGCAGCGCCAGCAGGCCGTACAGCGCGGCAAAGCCGAAGTGCAGCGCCACGAAGGGCAGCACCAGCGCGCCGATGCCGCCGCCCATCGGCACGGCGGTCTGGCGGATGCTCATGGCCAGGCCGCGCTCGCTGGCGTCGAACCAGGTCATCACTGCGCGCCCGCTGGCACCGTTCACGCTGCCGCCGAGCAGGCCCACCAGCAGCAGCCCCGCGCCCAGCACGCCGAGGCCCGGCACGTGTCCGGCGCCCGGCGCGGCCCACAGCGCCATCGCGACCAGGGCGATCGCCGTGCTGCCCAGCCCGCCCAGCAGCACGGGGCGGTCGCCCCAGCGGTCGGTCAGCAGGCCCCAGGGCAGCTCGCTCACGGCGATGCCCAGGCCCATGAGGCCGAGCACCAGGCCGAGCGCGGCGTTGTCCAGCTGGTAGCCGGTGCGCATGAGCACGGCGGTCATGGGGATGCCGCTGAAGGCGACCGAGAAGGCCGCGTTGGCGGCCACGCCGGCGGCGAGCACCTTCCAGCGGTGGCGGGGCGACAGCGGGGTGGAGGAGGGCGAATGGGTCATGTTGCAGCGCAGTGTCCGCCGCTGCAAAGGTTTTGAAAATCAGAAAATAATGAGTGGATCGTCCTGAAATTCAGGATGATCGAGAAGCCTCATGCAAGGACCCGCGATGACCCAGGTGATGTTCGATCTCGACGTGCTGCGCACTTTTTCCACCGGCATGGCGCTCGGCAGCTACGCGCGCGCGGCCGACAAGCTGGGCCGCTCGACCTCGGCCGTGAGCGCGCAGCTCAAGAAGCTGGAGTCGCAGGCCGGCACCGTGCTGTTCCGCAAGGAGGGCCGCGGCCTGGCGCTCACCGATGCGGGCGAGACGCTGCTGGCCTACGCGCACCGCATGCTCGAGCTCAACGACGAGGCCAGCGCCGCCCTGCGTGGCGCCGACCTGCAGGGCTGGGTGCGGCTGGGCCTGCAGGAAGACTTCGGCGAGACGCTGCTGCCGGCCGTGCTCGGCCGCTTCGCGCGCGCCCATCCCAAGGTGCGCATCGAGGCCAGCGTGGCGCGCAGCGGCGAGCTGCGCGAGCGGCTGGAGCTGGGCCAGCTCGACCTGGCCCTGGCATGGGACGCGGGCGACCAGCCGCTGTCGCCGCATGCCGAGCGCGTGGCGCGGATGCCGCTGCTGTGGATCGGCCCCACGGCGCCCGAGCGCGTCGATGCGCCCTGGTGGACCGAGCGCGAGCACCGCGCGGGCGTTCGCGCCGCGAAGAGCAAGGAGCCGCTGCCGCTCATCATGCTGGACGCTCCGTGCCCGCTGCGCGAGATCGTCATCACCGCGCTCGACCGCGCCGGCCTGCCGTGGCGCCGCGCCTTCGGCAGTGCCAGCCTGGCGGCGCTGTGGGCCGCGACCTCGGCCGGGCTGGGCCTGACCGTGCGCACGCCGTTCGGCTTGCCTGCGCAGGTGCGCGCGCTCGACCGTGCGGTGCTCTCGCTGCCGGCGCTGCCGCAGATCTCGCTCGTGCTGTACCGCGCGCAGGCGCGTGCCGAGGCCCCGGCGAGCCGGCTGGCCACGCTGCTGCTGGAGGCCGTGCGCCAGCATCTGCAGCTCGAGACCGTGCAACCCCGCTGAGCGCAGGCCCTTGCGCGGGCCGCCGCCGCGATGCGTGAGAATCCGCCGCTGGAGACAAGTACAAGAGACAAGACCCAAGCGAGACGGCATGACCACCACGCGGCACAACTCCCTGCACCTGTGGGACGACAGGTTCCTCTACATCACGCCGGCGATCCAGTCGGGGCTCACGGCGCGTTCGTCGGCCACGCTGCTGGCGTCGGTGAGCGGCCATCCCTTCACGCTGGAGGCGGTCGACGGCACGCGCGTGCGCTGCACCGCCGCGCTGGTGGGGCCGCACGTGTCGCGCCGGCTCGACGTCGACGGCTGCGGGCTGCTGTCGCTCAACCTCGACCCGGCCTCCAGCGCCTACCGCATGCTCTCGCGGCACCTGGGCGGCCACGGCATTCAGCCGCTCGACGCGCGCCGCTTCGGCCGTGCGCGCGACGACTTCGAACCGGCGCAGCACGGCGCGCTGTCCGACCGGCGCCTGCAGGTGCTGAGTTCGAAGCTGGTCACGTCGATCACCGAGTGCCCCGAGCTGCAGGCCGTCATCGACCCGCGCATCGACCGCGTGCTGCAGGCCATCCGCACGCATGCGGGGCAGATCCCGCTGCGCGAGCTGTCGGCGCTGGCCTTTCTTTCGCCCGACCGGCTCACGCACCTGTTCGCGCAGCAGGTGGGCGTGTCGATCAAGCGCTATGCGCTGTGGACCAAGGTGCGCCGCACGGTGCAGCAGTTCACCGCGCGCCGCCCGCTGACCGACGTGGCGTTGGTCAGCGGCTTCACCGACGCGGCGCACATGAGCCGCACCTTCCAGCGCTACTTCGGCCTGTCGCCGTCCTTCCTGTCGAACCAGGTGCGCGTGACGGCCGACGAGCAGGCCTCGCACGCGTGGGGGCGCGGGCTCGCGCACTGAGGCGCCTTCGAAGGTCTCCAGGCGCGGCGCAGGACAGCGGCTGCGTTCAAGCCCCGGCACGCCGGCGTGCCTAAGCTGTGCGGTGCTCCGCCAAGAGAGCGCCCATCCAACTGGAGACAGCATGAGACCTCGGACTTTCCTGCGCGGCGCAACGCCGCGATCACTCTGGCTTGCGCTCGTGGCCGCAGCCGCACTGACCGCCTGCGGTGGCGGCGGAGGCGGTGGCAGCAGCAGCTTTCCCTTCTTCCCCGGCACGGGCGGCAATCCGCCCGCAGAGAACAACGCCTACAAGGCCGAGATCCGCCGCACCACGATGGGCGTGCCGCACATCAAGGCCGCCGACTGGCCCGACCTGGGCTACGGCTACGGCTACGCGCAGGCCGAGGACAACCTGTGCACCATGGCCGACTCGTTCCTCACCTACCGCGGCGAGCGCTCGCAGTACTTCGGCGCCGACGCGAAGCTCGTGGCCGGCAGCACCATCGGCCTGCCGAAGAACATCGACGCCGACTTCTTCCACCGCCACGTCATCTCGCCCGACGTGCTGCAGCAGATGATCGGCGCGCAGGCCGATTACATGCAGCGACTGGTGGAAGGCTTCGCCGCCGGCTACAACCGCTACCTGCGCGACGTGAGGGCCGGCGGCAGCGCGCACGCCGCCTGCCGCACCGAAGCCTGGGTGAAGCCGATCACTGCCGAAGACATCTACCGCCGCATGTACGCGACCAACCTCGCGGGCGGCTACAGCAATTTCCTGGCGCACATCGCGAACGCGACCCCGCCCGTGCCCGCGGCGCCGACGAAGGTCGCGGCACGCAGCACCAGCAACAGCAAGAAGAAAGAGCCGCCGCTGCAGCTCGCCGCGCGCGATCTCGCCGTGCCCTTGCAGGTCGGCGGCGAAGAGGGCGTGGGCAGCAACATGATCGGCTTCGGCACCGCCGCCACCGGCGACGCGAGCCCGCTGCTGTTCGGCAACCCGCACTGGTACTGGCGCGGGCCCGACCGCTTCTACCAGGCGCAGCTCACCATTCCGGGCAAGCTCAACGTGAGCGGCACCTCGTTCCTGGGCATTCCGGTGACGCTGATCGGCTTCAACGACAACATCGCGTGGAGCCACACGGTCTCGACCGCCAAGCGCTTCGGCTTCTACGAACTGCAGCTGGCCTCGGGCGACCCCACCAGCTACATGCGCGACGGCAGCGCGGTGAAGATGCAGGCCCGCGAGATCACCGTGCAGGTGAAGCAGGCCGACGGCAGCGTGGTGCCGGTGACGCGCACGCTCTACAAGTCCGAGTACGGGCCGATCGTCAACCTGCAGTACCTCAGCGACAAGCTGCCGCCGTGGACCACCACCATGGCCTACGCGATGCGCGACATCAACGACCAGAACTTCCGCACCTTCCGCAACTGGCTGCGCTGGAGCCAGGCGAAGTCACTCGACGAGTTCATTGCCATCCAGCGCGAAGAAGCCGCCATTCCGTGGGTCAACACCGTGGCCGTGGGCCGGGGCAGCGCCAAGGCCTGGTATGCCGACATCGGCGCGGTGCCCAACGTGTCGGTGGACCAGATGGCGACCTGTTCGAGCAAGAGCCCGGTCGGCGGGGCGCTGCAGGCCGTGCCGGCCCTCGCACGCGTGCCGGTGCTCGACGGCTCGCGCAGCGCCTGCGACTGGCAGACCGATGCCGATTCGGCGCAGAAGGGCGCGCTGAGCGCCGCCCGCATGCCCAGCCTGCTGCGTGACGATTACGTGGCCAACATGAACGACAGCTACTGGCTGGCGAACCCGAAGGCGCCACTCACCGGCTTCCCGGAGATCATGGGACCGGCCGGCACCGACCCCGTGAGCTTCCGCACGCGACTGGGCCACCTGCTCGCGCAAGGCCGCATCGACGGCACCGACAGCCACGGCGCGCGGGGTGCCACGCCCGACACCGTGAAGCGCATGGTGCTCGACAGCCGCGCGCTGACGGCCGAACTCTTCAAGATGCAGGCGCTGCCGCTGGTGTGCGCGAAGTCGACCATCAACGTCGTCACCGATCCGCTGACCAGCGAGGCCATCGGCCGCGACATCGATGTCTCTGCAGCCTGCAGCGCGCTGCAGGACTGGAACGGCACCGGCGTTGCGGGTGCGCGCGGTGCGCATGTGTGGGACGAGTTCTGGAGCCGCGCCTCGCGCATTCCGGCGGCCGACCTGTACAGCGTGCCCTTCAACCCGGCCGACCCGGTCCGCACCCCGCGTGACCTGAAGCCCGCCGCCGCCCCCGCGCTGCAGCAGGCCTTCGGCGCCGCCGTGGCGCGCGTGCAGGCCAGCGGCTTCGCCGAGAACGCGGCGCGCGGCGACTACCTGTTCGCCACCCGCAGCGGCCAGAAGATCCCGCTGTACGGCGGCTGCGGCGGCCCGGGCTACTTCACCATCGCCTGTTCCGAGAACCGGCTCGACAAGGGCGGCTACACGATGGATCTCAACCCGAACGGCAACAGCTACATGCACATCGTGCGTTTCCCCGAGGGCGGCGTCGAGGCCCACACCTTCCTGACGTTCTCGCTGTCGGACGACCCGGCTTCGGCGCACAACGCCGACTACACCCGGGCCTACAGCGCGGGGCAGTGGCTGAAGGTGCCGTTCTCCGAAGCCGAGATCAAGGGCGACGCGGCCTACCGCAGCGCCGTCGTCAGCGAGTAGCCGACGACGAGGCCGCGCGCTGCGCGATCCAGTTCCACCCGGCACCTGCGGCCATGAGCACGCAGGTGCCGAGGAACACGGCGCGCATGCCGATGTGCCCGCCCGCGAAGCCGCCCAGCAGCGGGCCCGCCACCTGGCCCGCGTACTGTGCCGAGGTCGAGTAGCCGAGCATGTTGCCGGCCACGCGCTCGGGCACGTTGTGGCGGATCACGCTGGCGATGCAGGGCAGCAGCCCGCCGAGCGACAGCCCCATCAGGAAGCGCAGCACCACCAGCTGCCAGCCCGACGTGACGAAGGCCTGCGGAATCAGCAGCAGCGCCGACACCGCGAGGCAGCCGACGATCACGTTCCAGTGCCCCACGCGGTCGGCCAGCTTGCCCAGCCGCGAGGCCGAGAGGATGCTGCCGAGCGCGGCGGCCGACATCACGAGGCCGGCCATCATCGTCACGCGCTGCGGGTCGTCGATCAGCGTGGCGACGTAGACCGTGATGATCGGCTCGATCGACATGTTCGCGAGCATCAGCAGCATGCCGGTGAAGAGCATCGCGACCAGCGGGCGCTTGTCGGGCACGGCGGCCCAGCCGGTGTCGTCGGAGGCGCCGCGCTGCTTCGATGCGGAAGGCGCCTTCTTCTCTTCACGGATGAGAAAGGCCGTCGCGAGAAAGGCAACGAAGATCATCGCGCCCGCCGCGAAGAAGGTGTTGCGGATGCCGACCAGCGGCGGCAGCACCCCGCCCACCAGCGGCCCCACGAGGTTGCCCGCCATGATGGCCGACGACATCGTGCCCAGCGCCCAGCCGGTGCGGTCCTTGGGCGTCTGCGTGGCGACCAGCACCATCGAGCCCGAGGCGTACCCGCCGAGCAGCCCCGCCAGCAGCCGCAGGCCCACGAGCTGCCACACGTTGGCTGCCAGGCCGATCAGCGCCATCGCCACGGCCATGCCGAGGCTCGCGCGGATCAGCATCGGCTTGCGCCCGTAGCGATCGGCCAGCCGGCCCCACAGCGGCGCGACCAGCGCGGCGCTCAGGAAGGTGGCGCCATAAGCCGCGCCGGACCACTGCACGATGGCCGCGTGATCCTTCACGCCGAGCTGCTCGACGTACAGCGGCAGGAAGGGCAGCAGCAGTGTCATCGCGATGATGGTCGTGAAGGAGCCGAACATGCAGACGGCGAGGTTGCGCTGCCAGTGTGCGTGGGCGCCCGGTTCGGCTGCAGGGGCGCCGGCTGTCGTTGTCGTCGGGTTGGTCATGGTGGGAACGCCCATTGTGGGACGACCCGCGCGGGCTGGCGCTTGCCGATTGGTGGGGGCACCCATCGCGGCGCGGGAAGGGCGCAGGCCGTATCCCTCCCGCTGGCGCGGTGGGACGGGTTGGTCTAGCCTTGTGTCTGCTGCTTCAAACAACCCTCTTTTCAGGACATGGCCATGAAACGCATCGGCATGCTCGTCTTCCCCGGTTTCCAGATCCTCGACCTCGCTGCCATTGCCGCGTTCGAGCTCGCGAACATCCATGCCGGCAAGCCGGTCTACCAGGTCGAGCTGCTGTCGGAAGAGGGCGGCCCCGTGACCAGCTCGTCGGGCGTGGTCACCGACAGCAAGCGCTTCGGCACGGGGAAGTTCGACACGCTGGTGATGAGCGGCGCGCTCTTCATCGCGCCCACGTCCGAGAAGATGTGCCGCTTCCTGCGCGCGGGGCTGCGCAACGCGCGCCGCGTGACCAGCATCTGCACTGGCGCCTTCGGGCTGGCGGATGCGGGCCTGCTCGACGGACGCCGGGCGACCACGCACTGGTCCTTTGCGGGCGAACTGCAGAAGCGCCATCCCGCCGTCAAGGTGCAGCCCGACCGCATCTTCATCAACGACGGGCCGGTGTGGACCTCGGCCGGCATGACGGCGGGCATCGACCTCGTGCTGGCCCTGGTGGAAGAAGACCTCGGCGTGGAGGCGGCACGGTTCGCGGCGAGGAAGCTGGTCGTGTACCACCGCCGCGCGGGCGGGCAGTCGCAGCATTCCGCGCTGCTCGAACTGGCGCCCAAGTCCGACCGCATCCAGAAGGCGCTGGTGCATGCGCGCGCCAACCTGCGCGAGACGCTGTCGGTGGACGAACTGGCCGAGGTCGTGCACCTCAGCCCGCGCCAGTTCAGCCGCGCCTTCAAGGCCGAGACCGGGCAGTCGCCGGCGCATGCGGTCGAGAACCTGCGCGTGGAGGCGGCACGCGCGCTGATCGACGAGGGCAGCCTCGCGCTCGGCGTGGTCGCCCGCGAAACGGGCTTCGGCGACCCCGAGCGCATGCGCCGCGCCTTCCTGCGCACGCTGGGGCATCCGCCGCAGAGCGTGCGCCGCGTGGCCCGTCGGGAGGCCGCGACGGCTTGAGCAGCGCATGTCCTGAAAGGTGGCTTATATGACATTTACGCCATCGCCTTGCAGGAAGAGACTTCTCCCCACGGCCACACACCCGTGGCGACGAAGGAACTCCATGACTGCAACCCAAGCAAATCCGAACAAGGGCACGGCCCTCATCACCGGCGCGTCGTCGGGCATCGGCGCCGTGTACACGGACCGTCTCGCGCGACGCGGCTTCGACCTGATCCTGGTGGCGCGCAACCGCGAGCGCCTCGCCGCGCTGGCCGCGAAGCTCTCGGACGAGACCGGGCGCAAGGTCGAGGTCCTTCCGGCCGACCTGTCCGACCGGAAGGACATCGCGTCCGTGGAAGCCGTGCTGCGCACCCGCGGCGACATCACCCTGCTGGTGAACAACGCCGGCTTCGGCGCCGCCGGGCCGCTGCTCGGCTCGGACATCGACAAGATGGAGGACATGATCGAGCTCAACGTGAGCGCGCTCACGCGGCTCACCTATGCGGCCGTGCCGGGTTTCGTCGAACGTGGCGTCGGCACGCTGGTGAACATCGCCTCCATCGTGGCGATCTCGCCCGAGACGCTCAACGGCGTGTACGGCGGCACCAAGGCCTTCGTGCTGGCACTGAGCCAGTCGCTGCAGCACGAGCTGAAGGACAAAGGCGTGCGCGTGCAGGCGGTGCTGCCCGGTGCGACAGCCACCGAGTTCTGGGGCGTCGCGGGCGTGCCGATGGCGCACCTGCCCAAGGAGATCGTGATGACGGCGCAGGACATGGTCGACGCGGCCCTTGCGGGGCTCGACCAGGGCGAGCAGGTCACGATTCCGGCGTTGCCCGACCTCGCCGAGTGGAATGCGTTCGACGCGGCGCGGCGTGCGATGTCGGGCAGGTTGTCGAGCACGGCGCCGGCGGCGCGCTACCGGGCGAACGGGGCGGATGTGGCGGCGCGGGCATGACACCTGTGCCTGCGTGGCTGTGGGCGGCGAGCAGGGCTCGCTGAGCCCCGACGCTTAAAATCTCCACCCCGCAGCAGGGCGTCCCGGCCTGCTGCGGGGTTTTGCTTTTCCGGGGCCATGTAGAGGACCACCATGTACAAAAACCTCGCGGGCCGCGCCGTTCTGGCGCTGGCAGCCGCTTGCTTTTTATCTCCCGCCCTGTCCCAGACCGCGCCGCCGAAGCCTCCCCTGGCGAAGGATGCGCTGAAGGTCGGCTTTGTCTATGTCACGCCGGTCACCGATGCCGGGTGGGTGCGCCAGCATGAAGAAGGCCGCAAGGCCGTCGAGGCCGCGCTGGGCCCCCGCGTGAACACCGTCTTCGTCGAGAACGTGCCCGAAGGTGCCGACGCCGAACGCGTGATCCGCGACCTTGCGCAGCAGGGCAGCCAGCTGATCTTCACGCCCAGCTTCGGCTACATGGAGCCGACGCTGAAGGTCGCGAAGGACTTCCCCGGCGTGAAGTTCGAATCGATCACCGGCTACAAGACCGCGCCCAACGTCGCCACCGCCAACGCCCGCTACTACGAAGGCCGCTACCTCGCGGGCATCGCGGCCGGGCGCATGACGAAGACGAACGTGGCCGGCTACGTCGCGGGCTTTCCGATTCCCGAGGTGCTGCAGGGCATCAACGCCTTCACGCTCGGCATGCGCTCGGTGAACCCGAAGGCCAAGGTGATCGTGGTGTGGCTCAACGAGTGGTTCGATCCGCCCAAGGAGCGCGACGCGGCGATGGCGCTGTTCAACCAGAACGCCGACGTGCTCGCCTTCCACACCGGCTCCACCGCCGTGATGGCCGCCGCGCAGGAGCGCGGCAAGATGGCCGTGGCCTACCACTCCGACATGCGCAAGATCGCACCCGACGCGCAGATCGTCGCGGTCACGCACCAGTGGGGCGGCTACTACACGCAACGCGCGAAGGCCGTGCTCGACGGCACCTGGAAGAGCGGCAACCTCTGGGGCGGCGTGAAGGAAGGAATGATCCGCGTCGGCGACTTCGGCACGAAGGTGCCCAAGGCCGTGCAGGACGAAGTGCTGGCGCGCCAGCAGGACATCGCGGCGGGCAAGCTGCAGCCGTTCCGCGCGGTGGCGGCCGATGTGCGCGACAACGAGGGCCGCGTCGCGATCGCCAAGGGCACGCAGCTGACCGACGAACAGATCCTGCAGATGAACTGGCTGGCCGAGGGCGTGCAGGGGCGGGTGACGCGCTGAGCGCGGCCTCTTCCCCCCGCCTGAAGAGAGCGTTGCGCGTATAGCACTCATACGCGCAGGGCAATTCCCGCCGTCCGGGGCTGGATTACCCTCCGCATCCACGATGAAAAAAGCCTACCGCGCCTCCCTCCTGCGATTCGACGCCGCCGGCCTGCCTGTCTTCGACGAGGACGGCCTGCTGGTCGTCGCCCCCGACAGCACCGGCCGCCAGCGCGTGCTCGACGCCGGCAGCCATGCCGACGTGTCGCCGCGCCATGCCGGCGCCCACACCACCCACCTGCCGGGCCGCATCCTGGCGCCGGGCTTCGTGGACATGCACGTGCACTACCCGCAGACCGACATCATCGGCGCGCCCGCCGCCGGCCTGCTGCCCTGGCTCGAGAACTACACCTTCCCGGCCGAAAGCAAGTTCGCCGACCCCGCCCACTCGCGCGTGGTGGCCGACGTGTTCTTCGACGAGCTGCTGCGCAACGGCGTGACCACCTCGCTGACCTTCGCGACCTCGCACGTCGCCTCGGTCGACGCCTTCTTCGAGAGCGCGCAGCGCCGCCAGCTGCGCATGATCACCGGCAAGGTGCTGCAGGACCGCAACTCGCCCGACGGCGTGCGCGACGACACCGAGCAGAGCCTGGTCGACACCGAGGCGCTGATCCGCAAGTGGCACAACGTCGATCGCCTGGGCTACGCCATCACGCCGCGCTTCGCGCCCACCAGCACCGACGCGCAGATGCGCGGCGCCGGCGAGCTGGCCGCGAAGTACGGCGACACCTGGATCCAGTCGCACGTGGCCGAGAACCGCGACGAGGTGAAGTGGGCGCGCGAGCTGTACCCCAAGTCGCGCTCCTACCTGGACGTGTACGCCGACTTCGGCCTGCTGCGCGAGCGCGCCGTGTACGCCCACTGCATCTACCTGGACGACACCGACCGTGCGCTCATGCACGAGACCAAGACGGCCGCCGCCGTGAGCCCCACGAGCAACCTGTTCCTGGGCAGCGGCTTCTTCGACTTCGGCGCGGCCGACCGCCTCGAGCAGCCCTACGGCCTGGCCAGCGACGTGGGTGGCGGCACGAGCTTCAGCCCCTTCCACACCATGCTGGCCGCGTATTACGTCGGTCGCGAGGGTCAGACCAAGACCGGACTGAGCATCGCGCCCTCGCGGCTGTGGTGGCATCACACCGGCGGCGCCGCGCGCTCGCTGGGGCTCGACGGCGTGGTCGGCAACCTGCAGCCGGGCTGCGAGGCCGACTTCCTGGTGCTGAACCCGTCCGCCACGCCGCTCCTGGCGCGCAAGACCTCGCTGGCCAACAACCTCGAAGAGCTGCTGTTCGCGATGATCGTGCTGGGCGACGACCGGCTGGTCGAGCGCACGGTGATTTCGCAGGCGGGCTGAGCGGCGCTGGCGGGGGGAGGGCGCGCAGGGCGCCCATGCCACAATTCGGCCCCGATTTCCCCCGCAGCAGCATCAGCGAGCGCATATGAGCATCAAGAGCGACAAATGGATCCGGCGCATGGCCGAGAACGAAGGAATGATCGATCCCTTCGAACCGGGCCAGGTGCGCGAGAACGACGGCCACAAGATCATCAGCTACGGCACCTCGAGCTACGGCTACGACATCCGGTGCGCGCCCGAGTTCAAGGTCTTCACCAACATCCACAGCACCGTGGTCGACCCGAAGAACTTCGACGAGAAGAGCTTCGTCGACATGCACGGCGACTACTGCATCATTCCGCCCAACAGCTTCGCGCTGGCGCGCACCGTGGAGTACTTCCGCATCCCGCGCAACGTGCTGACCATCTGCCTGGGCAAGAGCACCTACGCGCGCTGCGGCATCATCGTCAACGTGACCCCGTTCGAGCCCGAGTGGGAAGGCTACGTGACGCTGGAGTTCAGCAACACCACGCCGCTGCCCGCCAAGATCTACGCGGGCGAAGGCTGCGCGCAGGTGCTGTTCTTCGAGAGCGACGAGGTCTGCGAGACCAGCTACAAGGACCGTGGCGGCAAGTACCAGGGCCAGCGCGGCGTCACGCTGCCCAAGACCTGACAGCCTGATACAGGCATCCTGACCGCCGGTTACGTTCCGGGCGGCCGGGCCAAGTACCATCCTGCGACGTTCCGGCAAATACACCGTTCAGCAAGCCGGCAAGGAGACTGCGATGAGATGGGAAGGCAACGAACAATCCGACAACGTCGAAGACCGCCGCGACGGCGGGGGCGGCGGCGGTGGTGGGGGCGGCCTGTTTGGCGGTCGCAGCATCGGCATCGGCACCATCGCGGTCGCGCTCATCGCAGGCTGGGTCTTCGGCATCAATCCGCTCACCGTGCTGGGCCTGCTCAGCGGTGGCGGCGATCCGGTCCAGGTGCAGCAACAGCAGCAAGGCCCGGCGCCCAAGCCGCCCACCGGCGATCGCGAGGCGGCCTTCGTCTCCACCGTGCTGAAGAACACCGAGGTGGTCTGGACCGATCTGTTCCGCAAGAACGGCGGCAACTACCAGGCACCCCGGCTCGTGCTGTTCCGCGGCGCCACGCCCACGGCCTGCGGCACCGGTCAATCGGCCATGGGGCCGTTCTACTGCCCGGGCGACAAGAAGGTCTACATCGACCTGGCGTTCTACGACACCCTCAAGAACCAGCTCGGTGCGCCCGGCGAGTTCGCGCAGGCGTACGTCATCGCGCACGAGGTCGGCCACCACGTGCAGGACGAACTGGGCATCACCGCCAAGGTCGACGGCATGCGCGGGCGCCTGAGCCAGTCGCAGAACAACGCCATCAGCGTGCGCGTCGAGCTGCAGGCCGACTGCTTCGCGGGCGTGTGGGCACACCATTCGCAGGAGTCGAAGAAGTGGCTCGACCCGGGCGACATCGAGGCCGCCATGAACGCCGCGCAGAAGATCGGCGACGACGCCCTGCAGCGCTCCGCGGGCCGCGCCGTGGTGCCCGACAGCTTCACCCACGGCTCCAGTGCACAGCGCCAACGCTGGTTCGGCACGGGCTACCAGACGGGTGAAATGAAGTCCTGCGACACCTTCAACGCGCGCAATCTGTAAAGATTGTCTCCCGAGAGCCCCGATTTCATTGAGGTCTTTGCTATTGAATAAATAGCAATTCGGCCTGCGCGGATGTTGTCGTTTCGTTGTCACTGCCGTTTTTTGCGGCAGTGCGACAATAGAAGGCTCAATGACAATGTCCTTCTCCAATCTTTCGCTGGCAGAACCGCTGGCCCGCGCCGTGGCCGAAATGGGCTACGAGACCATGACGCCCATCCAGGCACAGGCCATTCCGGTCGTGCTTTCAGGCCAGGACGTGATGGGCGCCGCGCAGACCGGCACCGGCAAGACGGCGGCGTTTTCGCTGCCCTTGCTGCAGCGCATGCTCAAGCACGAAAACGCCTCCACCTCGCCCGCGCGGCATCCGGTGCGTGCGCTGGTGCTGCTGCCCACGCGTGAGCTGGCCGACCAGGTCGCGCAACAGGTCAAGCTGTACGCCAAGTACACCAACCTGCGCAGCACGGTCGTGTTCGGCGGCATCGACATGAAGCCCCAGACGCTGGAGCTGAAGAAGGGCGTCGAAGTGCTCGTGGCCACGCCGGGCCGGCTGCTCGACCACATCGAGGCCAAGAACGCGGTCCTCAACCAGGTCGAATACGTCGTGCTCGACGAGGCCGACCGCATGCTCGACATCGGCTTCCTGCCCGACCTGCAGCGCATCCTGAGCTACCTGCCCAAGCAGCGCACCACGCTGCTGTTCTCGGCCACCTTCTCGCCCGAGATCAAGCGGCTGGCCAGCAGCTACCTGCAGAACCCGGTCACCATCGAAGTGGCACGGCCGAACGAAACGGCCTCCACCGTCGAACAGCACTTCTATAGCGTCTCCGACGACGACAAGCGCCGTGCGCTCAAGCAGATCGTCAAGCAGCGCGGCATTACGCAGGCCTTCGTGTTCGTCAACAGCAAGCTCGGCTGCGCGCGCCTCGCACGCTCGCTGGAGCGCGACGGTCTGCGTACCACCGCACTGCACGGTGACAAGAGCCAGGACGAACGCCTGAAGGCGCTCGCCTCGTTCAAGGCCGGCGAAGTCGACCTCTTGGTGTGCACCGACGTCGCGGCCCGCGGCCTCGACATCAAGGACGTGCCCGCCGTCTTCAACTTCGACATCCCGTTCAACGCCGAAGACTACGTGCACCGCATCGGCCGCACGGGCCGTGCCGGCGCTTCGGGCCTGGCCGTGAGCTTCGCCAGCGGCGGCAACGATGCGCGCCTGGTGGCCGACATCGAGAAGCTGATCAAGAAGAAGATCGAGCTCGAACCCGTCGAGTTCGAAGAAGACCGCCCGCGCGGTCGCATCAACGACGGACGCCGCCATTGGCGTGAAGAAGGCGAAGCCGGCGACGCACGCGACGTGCTCGACCAGCCGCGCGAACGCCGCGAAGCCGACACCCGCCGCAGCATGAGCGGTGGCGGCCGCCCGCACCGCGCGCCGTCCGCGCCGCGCGATCCGTTCTTCGACAAGCCCTACGAATCCGGCGAGCGCGAAGCCGCACCGGCCTGGGAAGCGTCGGCCAAGGCCGCGCCCGCACGCGGCATCTCGAGCAACATCAAGAGCAAGCGCAAGGTCGCGGCACTGTTCAAGGCGGCCGAGCCGGGTTGAGCCGGGGTCGCGCGACAGTGAAAGCAAAAAGCCGGGCATGCCCGGCTTTTTTTTGTCTGCGCTGCGCGCTCAGACCACGCGGAAGTGATGCGTGCCGTCGCGCCCCAGCTGCTCCACCAGCCCGAACTCCCAGTCCAGGTAGGCCTGCATGGCTTCTGCGGGCGCGTCGGTGCCCTCGTAGGGCCGGCGATAGCGGTCGGTGCGGGCGGTGGCCAGGCGGGTCTCGCCGGTCTCGGCTGGCAGCCCGGCGGCGAACCAGGCGGTGTTGCCGCCCGTGAGCACCTGCACCTCCACGTCGCGCTGGCCGCATGCGTCGAGCAGGGCGCGCAGGTCCGCGGCGGCGTAGCGCGCGAGCAGGCTGCTGCCGCAGGTCAGCACGTAGCGCGGCGCGGACGGAAGGGCCTGGCGGTCGATCGCCTGCGCCAGCTGCGCGCGGATCGCGTACCAGGCGCCGGGAATGTGGCGCTTCACGTAGTTGGCGCTCGTGGTCACGTCGATCACGGCGGTGGCGGGCTGCTGCTTCAGTAACTCGGCCAAGGCTTGCGGCGCGATCTCGGCGACCGTGGTCGCGACGGGCGGGTGGGCCGCCGTCG
This sequence comes from Variovorax sp. GW821-FHT06D12, assembly GCF_059419205.1. Taxonomy (NCBI): domain Bacteria; kingdom Pseudomonadati; phylum Pseudomonadota; class Betaproteobacteria; order Burkholderiales; family Comamonadaceae; genus Variovorax; species Variovorax sp. GW821-FHT06D12. Next base: position 486,655 of record NZ_JBWKRI010000003.1, read on the forward strand.
GCGTGCCGGTTTCGCTGTGCGCGGCGGCTGGCGGCACCGCATCGGGCACGTACACCTCCCAGCCCATCTGCGCGAGCCATGAGGCGCTCATCGACGCGCGCACGCCGTCGTCGTCGGCCAGCACGATGCGGGCGCCGCGCACCGGCACCTGGTGGTCGGTTTCCTGCACCAGCTGCCCGCCGGGCGCGCTCGCGAAGCCGGGCAGGTGGCCGGCGGTGTATTCCTCGGGCGTGCGCACGTCGAAGCGATACACGGTGCGGTTCGGGGCCTCGAGTGTGCCGAGCGCGTCGAGGGCGATGCGGTGCACGCCCGCGGCATCGGCCACGCGGCGCGCGTCGGCCTGTGCCTGCGCGCGGTTCGCGTCCGACACCGCGGCCGGTGCCTGCCGGCCCGCGCCGTGGTCGAGCACCTGGCCCGCGAGCTTCCACCCGATGGTGCCGTTGCGCAGCGCCGCGACCGGATTCGGGATGCCCGCGTTCACGAGCGACTGCGTGCCGATGATGCTGCGTGTGCGGCCCGCGCAGTTCACGATCACGCGCGTGGCCGGGTCGGGCGCGAGCTCGCGCACGCGCAGCACCAGCTCCGCGCCGGGCACGCTGGTGGCCGAGGGGATGCTCATGGTCTGGTATTCGTCGAAGCGACGCGCGTCGAGCACGACCACGTCGGCGCGGCTGTCGATGAGCGCCTTCACCTCGGGCGCCGACAGCGACGGCGTGTGCCGCTCGTGCTCGACCAGCTCGCCGAAGGACTTGCTCGGCACGTTGACGTCGCGGAACAGCTCGCCGCCCGCCGCGCGCCAGCCTTCGAGGCCGCCGTCGAGCAGATGCACGTTGGTGTAGCCGAGTGCGGCGAAGGTGCGTGCCGCGAGCGGCGCGAGATCGACACCGTCGTGCGCGCCGTACAGCACGATGAAGGTGTCGCGCCGCGGAATGCGCCGCCACGCTTCGATCTCGATGCGCGACAGCGGCAGGTTGGCGGCCCACAGCGGGTGCTCCTGCGCGAACGGGTCTTCCTCGCGCAGGTCGAGCAGCGCGGTCTCCTCGCGCGCGATCAGGCGTTCGCGCAGCGCGGCGAAGGGCAGCAGGGGGAAGGAAGCGGTCGTGGTCGTCGTCATGCGGCAGTGTTTCGGAGTTCGGCGGAGCGGTCCCACAGGTTGGGCAGCAGCGTGTTGGAGTAGCCGGAGACGAAGGGCTTGCGCCCGCCTTCGGCCGGATAGGTGTGGCGGCGCACGGCACCGATGTTGGCGCCGTACACGTGGATGCTGATCGACACGCGGTCGGCGTGCGCGTTGTGCACGCGGTGCAGGTCGCCCACGGTGGGCGACACGGCCTCGACATGGCCCGCATCGAGCCGCACCGGCTCGCCTTGGGGCCGCGCGGTGCCGTCGGCGTCGAGCGCGTAGGGCTGGCTGTACTCGGCGCCGCGCAGCATGCCGATGAGGCCCCACACCGTGTGGTCGTGGATCGGCGTGGCCTGGCCCGGCCCCCAGACGAAGCTCACGACCGAGAAGCGCTCGGTGCTGTCGGCATGCAGCAAAAACTGCTGGTAGTAGGTCGGGTCGGCCACGGCGAAGGCGTCGGGCAGCCAGTCGTCGCGCGCCACCAGCGTGCGCAGCAGCGCGCCGCCTTCGGACAGGATGCGCGGCTCGTCGGGCCGGCTGTCGAGCAGCCGGCCGAAGGCGCCGACGAAATCGCGCAGCGGAGCAATCATGCGGGGCGTTTCCAGAGTTGGGTGTCGGTGATCGCGCGCACATCCACGCGTGTGGGAAGGATACCGTCACGCGCCGAGCGGTCGGCCACAGTTTGTAGCGCGACGATGTCGGCCTCGCTCACGGGCCGCCCCGCCACCGAGGCGCGCGCCGTGATGAGCCGCGCCGAGGCGATCGGCAGCCGCGTGAGCTGGCTGTAGGCCTGCGCATAGGTCTCGGGGTTGGCCAGCGCCCAGTCGCCCGCGCGGGCGAGCCGCTCGAGAAACTGCACGATGGCCGCGCGCTTGGCCGCATCCGCCAGCGAATGCTCGCTCGCGGTGATGAAGCCCAGCGCCATGTTGATGCCGCGCCCGTCGCGCAGGATGCGCCCGCCCTGCTGCAGCGCGATGGCGTAGTAGGGGTCGAAGATGGCCCAGGCGTCGATCTGCTTCGACGCGAACGCGGCGGCCGCGTCCGTGGGCAGCACGAACTTCACCGTGACCTCGTCGCGCCGCACGCCGGCCTCTTCGAGCGCACCGTAGAGCTGGTACTGCGAGATGCTGCCGCGCGCCGACGAGACGACCACCGTCTGGCCGCGCAGGTCGGCCACGCGGCGCAGCGGCGAGTCGGGCTGCACCACGATGCCCAGCGACTCGGCCTTGCCCACGCGCGTGGCGACGATCTTCAGCGGCGTCTTGCCGACGGCCGCCGCGAGCACCGGCAGGTCGCCGGCCATCGCGGTGTCGACCGCGGCGCTGCGCTGCGCCTCGAACAGCGGCGCGGCGCCCTGGAAGTTGGCCCAGCGGTAGGCAAAAGGCGCGTCGTCGAGGGCCTTGGAGGCCTCGAACAGCGAGCGCAGGCCGCCGGCCTGGTCGCCGAGCACCAGCGTGGCCTGGGGTTGCGCCACCGCGCGCAGCGGGCCGGCCACGGCCAGCGACAGCGCGGCGCCTTGCGCGAGCCAGGCGCGGCGAGAAATTGGCAGCGCGCTCATGCCGCACCTCCGAAGGCCTGCAACGCACGCTGGCCCGCCGCGACCAGGATCGCGTCGTTCTGCGGCGTGTGGATGCGGCTGCACAGCACGTCGCGGTAGTGGCGTTCGAGCGGGTTCTGGCGCGTGAGGCCGTGGTTGCCGCTCAGCTGCAGCGCCAGCTCGACCACGCGGATGGCGTGCGTGGTCACGGTGTGCTTGAGCAGGCCGCTGTCGGCGGCGGGTGGCGTGTGGCCGCTGTCGACCGCGGCGGCCGCGTCGTCGAGCAGCACGCGGTTGGTGCGCAGCAGCGCCTCGATCTCGCCCAACTGCTCCTGCACGCGCGGCAGGCTGGCCAGCGGCGCGCCCAGGCTGCCGGGCGCGCGCCGGTTCAAAAAGTCGACCAGCCAGTCGCGCGCGGCGCGCGCCACGGCGTCGTAGAGGCTGCCCAGCAGCACGACCATCCAGGCCTGCTGCGCCGCATGGGCGTCGATGTCGGTCTGGCTGCCGGCGCCGGGCGCCCAGTCGGCGGGCGCGCGCAGATCGACGGCGTGGTCGGCGGCGATGGCGACGTCCTCGAACACCACCTCGTGACTGCCCGAGGCGCGCAGGCCCAGGTGGTCCCAGCTCGCGATCACGCGGATGCCAGGCGCGTCGCGCGGCACCAGGAACACGCCGGTGCGCGGCGCGGCCTCGTCGGTGCGCGCCCAGACCGCGAGCCACGACAGGCCCTCGATGCCGGTCGTGTAGAGCTTGTGGCCGTCGATGCGCCAGCCCTCGGGCGTGCGCCGCGCCACGGTGCCGGGCAGGCCGCCGCGCGCCGGCGAGCCCAGCGCGGGCTCCACGCGCAGCGCGTTGATGAGCGCGCCGTGCGCCACCGCGTCGCGTGTCACGCGCTCGCGCAGGTGCGCGGGCCAGCGGCTCTCGCGGCGCGCGAGTGCCTGGTGCTGCAGGTAGGTCATGGTGAGGATCAGGGCGGTGGCGGGCTCGCCACGCGCCACCGCCGCGATCACGCGGCGCGCCGTGGCCAGCGTGGCGCCGCCTCCGCCGTATGCGGCGGGCGCGACGAGGCCGATCAGGCCGTGGGCCTGCAGCGCCTCGAAGTTCTGGCGCGGAAAGGCGCCGCTGCGGTCGTGGTCTTCGGCCGTGGACGCGAACTGGTCCGACAGGCGGGCCAGCACGGCGGGATCGACGGAGGGCGGGGTGTCTGCTTCGGGAGCGGCCGGCGCGCGGCGCAAGGGGAGTGCACTCATGGTGCCCGCACGGTAAAGGCCCGCTGCCAGCGCGCGAAGGATGCATCGCGCATATCCAAATTCGTTTTTCTGCGTTCGTTTTCGGGGCCTGCCTCGGTACGGTCTCGCTTCTCCTCGTGAGTGAGTGAAGAAGAAAGAACACAAGGCATGACACCCGATTTCCCGCTGGACCGACGCCGCCTGCTGCAGGCCGCCGCCGCATGGGGCGTGGCGGCTTCGGGCGTGGCGCAGGCCGCCGCGCCCTCGCGCGACCTGTCGGGCGTGACGCTGCGCGTGGGCACCTACAAGGGCCTGTGGCGCCCGCTGCTCACGGCCTCGGGCCAGGCCGACACGCCCTACAAGATCGACTGGCGCGAACTCAACAACGGCGTGCTGCACATCGAGGCCATCAACGGCGATGCACTCGACCTGGGCTCGGGCAGCGAGATTCCGCCGGTGTTCGCGGCGCGGCAGAAGTCGAGCGTGCGGCTCGTGGCCGTGACGCACGAAGACCTCAACAACCAGGCCACGCTGGCGCGCAAGGACTCGGCCATCCGCAGCATCGCCGACCTCAAGGGCAAGCGCGTGGGCTACGTGCGTGCCACCACCTCGCACTACTACCTGGCCAAGCAGCTGGCCGAAGCGGGCCTGTCGTTCGCCGACATCCAGCCCGTGAGCCTCACGCCGGCCGACGGCCTCTCGGCCTTTGCGCGCGGCGACCTCGATGCCTGGGCCATCTACGGCTACAACGGCCAGCTCGCGCGCACCCAGTACGGCGCGCGCACGCTCAAGACCGGCGTGGGCTACCTGTCGGGCAACTTCCCCATCTACGCCAACCCGCGCGCGCTCGACGACACGCTGCGCCGCGCGGCGCTGGGCGACCTGCTGCAGCGCCTGCAGCGCGCGTTCGCCTGGATCAACGGCAACTTCCTGGCCTACGCCCGCGCGCAGTCGGCCGAGACGCGCGTGCCCGTGGGCGACCTGGTCGAGCTGTTCAACGGCCGCAGCGGCGACTACAGCCTGGGCCCGGTCACCGACGCCGTGGTGCGCAGCCACCAGGACGTGGCCGACACCTTCCAGAAGATCGGCGTGCTCGACGGCCCGGCCGACGTGAAGCCGCTGTGGGACCGCCGCTTCGAAAACCTGCTGCGGCTGCCCGCCGCCTGACCCCTTCATTCCATCCGCATCCACGAGGACACCATGAGCCAGAACGACGTTGAATTCATCGGCATGATCCAGGGCCAGAAGGTCTCGGAGATCCATGCCGCCAAGGGCCCGGCCATCGACCGCGACTATGTGCGCGCTTTCGCGCAGGCACACGAGAACGCCGGCTTCGACCGCGTGCTGGTGCCGCACCATTCGACCAGCCCCGACGCCACGCTCACGGTGGCCTATGCGGCCTCGGTGACCGAGCGCATCCACTTCATGCTCGCGCACCGCCCCGGTTTCGTGGCCCCCACGCTCGCGGCGCGCCAGTTCGCCTCGCTCGACCAGTTCAGCGGCGGGCGGCTCGGCGTGCACTACATCTCGGGCGGCTCCGACGAAGAGCAGAAGCGCGACGGCGACTGGCTCGACCACGACCAGCGCTACGCCCGCACCGACGAATACCTCGAGGTGCTGCACAAGGTGTGGACGGCCGAGAAGCCCTTCGACCATGAAGGCGCGCACTACCGCTTCCAGAACGCGTTCTCCGAAGTGAAGCCGGTGCAGACCCGCCACGGCAAGCCGCACGTGCCCGTGTACTTCGGCGGCGCGTCGGAGGCCGCGATCCCGGTCGCGGGCAAGTACGCCGACGTGTACGCGCTGTGGGGCGAATCGCTCGACCAGGCGCGCGAACTCACGACGCGCGTGCGCGCCGAAGCCGCGAAGCACGGGCGCAGCGTGCGCTTCTCGGTGTCGTTCCGCCCGATCCTGGCGGACACCGAAGAAGCCGCATGGGCGCGCGCCGAGAACATCCTGGCCGAGACGAAACGCCTGCGCGTGGTGCAGGGCTACAACCGCGGCGGCCCGCAGCAGAGCGAAGGCGCCAAGCGCCTGCTGGCCGCGGCCGAGAAGGGCTCGCGCCTGGACAAGCGGCTGTGGACCGCGGTCGCGCAGGAGATCGGCGGGCGCTCCAACAGCACCGCGCTGGTCGGCACGCCCGAGCAGGTGGCCGACGCACTGCTCGACTACTACGACCTGGGCGTGACCACCTTCCTGATCCGCGGCTTCGATCCGCTCGAAGACGCGACGGACTACGGCCGCGCGCTGATTCCGCGCACGCGCGAACTCGTCGCGCAGCGCCTGCAATCGCAGCGCAAGGCGGCCTGAGTCATGAGTGCCGTCCTGTCCATCGACCGCAGCGCGGCCCAGCCGCTGAAGCTGCACGCGAACCCGCAGCAGAAGCACTGGTTCGACCCCATCCCGCCGCGCCCCACCGTGCAGGCCGAGCGCCGCCACCGGCAGGAGCGCCTGGCGGGTGCCTTCCGCCTGTTCGCGCGCTTCGGCTTCGCGCAGGGCCTGGCCGGCCACATCACGGCGCGCGACCCCGAGTTGACCGACCACTTCTGGGTCAACCCGCTGGGCGTGCACTTCTCGCGCATCAAGGTGTCCGACCTGCTGCTCGTCAATTCGAAAGGCGAGACCGTCGTCGGCGACCGGCCGCTCAACAAGGCCGCCTTCGCCATCCACGCCGCGATCCACGAGCACAACCCGAACATCGTGGCAGCCGCCCACACGCACTCGACCTACGGCAAGGCCTGGTCCACGCTGGGCCGCAAGCTCGACACCCTCACGCAAGACAGCTGCGTGTTCCACGACGACGTGGCGCTGTTCGACGACTTCACCGGCATGGTGGTCGACACCAGCGAGGGCGAGCGCATCGCCCGCGCGCTGGGCGACAAGAAGGGCGCCATTCTCAAGAACCACGGCATCCTGACGGCCGGCCCCACCGTGGAGGCCGCCGCGTGGTGGTACATCGCGCTGGACAACGCCTGCCACACGCAATTGCTAGCCGAGGCGGCGGGCACGCCGCAGCCGATCGACGAGGCCACCGCGCGCCACACGCACGGCCAGATCGGCGGGCCCGAAGGCGCCATCCATTCCTTCGACAGCCTGTACGAAGGCCTGGTCGAGGCCGAACCCGAACTCCTGCTTTGACGACGACGAACCCCCGGAGCCTTTCCCCGATGAACGCATCCCTTTCCCGCCGCAGCGTGCTGCGCACCGGCGCCGCCGCCGCCGTGGTCGCCTCGGGCGGCCTCATTGCCTCGCAGGCCTTCTCGCAGCAGGCGCGCAAGCTCACCTTCGCCTGGAACGCCGCCGCCTTCTGCCTCTCGCCCGTGGTGGTGGCGCAGGAGCGCGGCTACTTCGAGCGCAACGGCCTGCAGGTGGACCTCATCAACTACACGGGTTCGACCGACCAGCTGCTCGAATCGCTCGCCACCGCCAAGGCCGACGCGGCCGTGGGCATGATCCACCGCTGGCTCAAGCCGCTCGAATCGGGCTTCGACGTGAAGATCGTCGGCAGCTCGCACGGCGGCTGCGTGCGCCTGGTGGGCGCCAAGGACGCGGGCGCCACCAGCCTGGCCAGCCTCAAGGGCAAGATCATCGGCGTGTCGGACATCGCGAGCCCGGGCAAGAACTTCTTCTCGATCCTGCTGGCCAAGAACGGCATCGACGCCGACCGCGACGTGACCTGGCGCCAGTACCCGGCCGACCTGCTCGACATCGCGGTGAAGAAGGGCGAGATCCACGCCATTGCTGACGGCGACCCGAACGTGTACCTGATCGAGAAGCGCAACCAGGGCACCTTCGTCGAGCTCGCGAGCAACCTCTCGGGCGAGTACAAGGACAAGGTCTGCTGCATCGTCGGCGCGCGCGGCGAGCTGGTGCGCAAGGACAAGGCGACCGTTGCCTCGCTGGTGCGCGCCATCGCGCAAGCCTCCGACTACGTGGCCGAGAACCCGAACGAGTCGGCCAAGCTCTTCGCCAAGTACTCGCCCAAGGTGCCGGTCGAAGACCTGCGCGCGCTGCTGGGCACGCTCACGCACAACCACCACCCGCTGGGCCGCAAGCTGCGCGACGAGGTGGAGTTCTACGCGCGCGACTTCCGCGGCGTCGGCGTGCTCAAGAAGACCACCGACCCGGTGCGCTTCGCGGAGCACGTGTCTTTCGATCCGCTGGCATGAGCGCCGTCATCGACCGGGTGCTGGAAGCACCGCCACCGGCGCCGGGGAACTGGCGCCGCCCTGGCATCGAGAAGGCCGCGCCGGCCGCCGTGTTCGCGCGTCCCGCCGAAGGCTTCTGGCGCACCGGCGCGCTCGCGAGCGCGGGCTGGGTCGCGCTGGGCCTGCTCACCGTCTACTGGCCCAACAAGGCCGTGGGCTTCAGCGACTGGGCCTACACCAACGAATTCGGCATTGCCGCCATCGCCATCGGCGCGGCGCTGCTGCTCGTGGCGCTGCTCGGCACGCGCGCGGGCCGCGTGGCGCGCACGCTGCGACCGGCCGGGCCCTGGCTGGTGGCGCTGCCGGTCCTGTTCGCGATCTGGGAGATCGCGACGGCCAAGCTCGCGCTGCTGCCCACGCCGTTCTTCGCGCCGCCGCAGAGCCTCATCGAGACCTACATCGACGACTGGCGCCGCCTCGGCGAAAGCCTGGCGCATTCGGCGCGGCTGCTTGCCCACGGCTTCGTGCTGGGTGCGCTGGCGGGCTTTCTCACGGGCGTGACCATCGGCTGGTCGCGCATCGCGGGCTACTGGGTGCATCCGGTGCTGCGCTTCGTGGGGCCGGTGCCGGCCTCGGCGCTGCTGCCGCTGGCGTTCTTCTTCTTTCCGTCGAGCTACGCGGCGGCCGTGTTCCTCATCGCGCTGGCCACGGGTTTTCCGGTGGCGGTGCTGACGTGGTCGGGCGTGGCGGGCGTCAACCGCAACTACTACGACGTGGCGCGCACCATGGGCGCGAGCGAGCGTTTCCTGGTGCTGCGCGTGGCGATTCCCGCCGCGCTGCCGCAGGTGTTCGTGGGGCTGTTCATGGGGCTGGGCGCCGCCTTCTCGGTGCTGGTGACGGCCGAGATGATGGGCGTGAAGGCCGGGCTGGGCTTCTACCTGTCGTGGGCGCAGGGCTGGGCCTCGTACTCGAACATGTACGCGGCGCTGATCGTGATGGCGCTGCTGTGCTCGGGCCTGATCACGCTGCTGTTCAAGGTGCGCGACCGCGTGCTGTCGTGGCAGAAGGGGACCGTGAAATGGTAGCCACCGTTGAAGCCAAGGTGCGCCAGGCTGGCGCGCAGATCGACATCCAGGGCGTGAGCCACTGGTTCGACGTGCCGGCGGGTCCGCTGCAGGTGCTCGACGACATCGACCTGACGGTGAAGCCCGGCGAGTTCGTCGCGCTGCTCGGGCCGAGCGGCTGCGGCAAGTCGACGCTGCTGCGCCTCGTGGCCGGGCTGGAGCCCGCCACGGCCGGGCGCATCACGCAGGACGGTGCACCCATCACGCGGCCCGACCCGTCGCGCATCGTCGTCTTCCAGGACCCGACGCTCTACCCCTGGCGCAGCGTGTGGGACAACGTGGCGCTCGGCCTGCAGGCGCGCGGCGTGCTCAAGGCGCAGCGCGGGCGCGTCGACGAGGCGCTGAAGCTCGTCGGCCTCACCGACTTCGCCAAGGCCTTTCCGCACCAGCTCTCGGGCGGCATGGCGCAGCGCGTGGCGCTGGCGCGCGCGCTGGTCAACGACCCGCAGCTGCTGGTGCTCGACGAGCCGCTGGGCAAGCTCGACTCGCTCACGCGCATCGCGATGCAGAGCGAGCTGGTCAACCTGTGGCAGCGCGCGGGCTTCTCGGCGCTGCTGGTGACGCACGACGTGGAAGAAGCGCTGTTCCTCGCCAACCGCGTGATTGTGCTGAGCGACCGGCCGGCGCGCATCGCGGCGGAGCTCGTGGTCGACTTGCCGTACCCGCGCCATCGCGGCCATGCGCGTTTGGCAGAACTCCGTCACGAGGCGCTGCGCCACCTGGGGCTCGACGCCACCTGGTAGATGTAGCTCGCCCCCAGGCTGCGCGCACTTCGTGTCGCTTCGCCAACCCCCTACCGGGGGCGGGCCGGCCGCTTCGGGCGGCCGTGCGCGGCGGCCCCCTTGAACAGATATGAACGCTCTGCCGGAAGCCGACTGGCTCAATTTCCTGATCGGCCTGCTCCAGGGCGCCCAGTTGCAGTTGCTGCGCGTGCTCGACGCGCTTGGCCTCGTGCGCCATGTGCACGGCCAGCCGGCGTGGCCGTGGGCGCACCGGCTGTCGGGCGAGAACCTGCTGATCGACCTGGGGCAGGCGCGCAGCCTCGCGTGGACGCTGGTGTGCGTCGGCGTCGCCTTGCTGCTGCTGTCGATCGCGTTGCTCTGGCGGCGCCCGCGCTGGTACCTGCTCGCGCTGGTGCCGATGCTGCTGATCGCCGCGCCCTGGCCCCACGCCAACGTCGTGCTCGTGCCTGCGACGCCGGCGAGCTTCCACGCGTCACCGACGGGCTTCACGGCCACGTCGATCGCGCAAGGCCGCGTGCTCTACGCGCAGCACTGCGTGAGCTGCCACGGCACCGACGGCAAGGGCGAAGGGCCGCTGGCCGCCTCGCTCGCCGTGTGGCCGCCGAACCTCACGGGCCCGCTGCTGTGGCGCCGGGCCGATGGCGACCTGCTCTGGCGTGTGCTTCACGGCACGGCCACCATGCCCGGCTTCGGCGGTGCGCTCGACGCGGCCGATGCCTGGGCGCTCATCGACTACATGAAGGCGCAGGGCGCGGGCCAGAGCCTGCGCGCACTGGGCCACTGGCCGCAGCCGGTCGGCCTGCCCGACATGGCGGTGCGCTGCGGCGCACAGGCGCCCCGGTCGCTCGCGCACTGGCGCGGGCAGCGCGTGCGCGTCGTGGCGGGCGCGGTCGCGCCCAGCGAAGACCCGCGCCTGGTGACGGTGCAGCTGCTGCCGCCCGGGGCGAGGGCCGCAGGCGTCACTGCCGATTGCGTCGCCGATTCACCGGCCGCGTGGGAGGCGCTGGCGCTCATCGCGGGCACTGACCAGCTCGCGGGCATGCAGCTCATCGCCGACCGCGACGGCTGGCTGCGCGTGCGCGGCCAGCCGGGACAGGCCGGCTGGTCCGACGACGACCTGCTGTGCCGCAGCGACAGCCCGCCGGCTGCCTCGGCGAAAGGCGCCGTGCTGCCACCCGATGGCCTGGGCGCGCTCATCGCGCGCATGGACGCCGAGCCGGTGCGCTTCGTCAAGGGCGGCTTCATCCACTGATTTCCTTTTCACTGCTTCCACGGAGAACGAACCCATGACCTCACACCTCGATCGATCGCGCCGCCAACTGCTTGCCGGCGGCCTTGCTGCGGCCACGACCGCCACCTTGCCCGCCTTCGTCCGCGCGCAGGGCCGCCCGGTGCTCAAGGCCGGCGACCAGAAGGGCGGGCTGCGCGCGCTGCTCGAAGCGGCGGGCGGGCTCGAAGGCCTGGGCTACGACATCCAGTGGTCGGAGTTCCCCGCCGCCGCGCCGCTGGCCGAGGCGCTCAACGCGGGCGCGGTCGATTCGGGCCCGATCGGCGATGCGCCGCTGATCTTCGCGCTCGCGGCCGGCACGCGCGTCAAGGCCATCGGCGCGAACCGCTCGGACGCCTACGGCACGGCGGTGCTGGTGCGGCCCGATTCGCCGCTCAAGAGCGCCGCCGAGCTCAAGGGCAAGAGCGTCGCGACCAACCGCGGCTCCATCGGCCACTACGTCACGCTGAAGGCGATCACCGCGGCTGGGCTGAAGCCCGAGGACGTGAACATCCGCTTCCTCGCGCCGGCCGATGCCAAGCTCGCGCTCACGCAGGGCTCGGTCGATGCCTGGGCCACCTGGGAGCCTTACACCGCGCTGGCCGAAATCAGCCGCCATGCGCGCGTGCTGGTCAGCGGACGCGGCCTGCTGCCGGGGCTGAGCTACCTCGCCGCGACCGACGCCGCCATTGCCGCCAAGCGGCCAGTGCTGCAGGACTTTCTGCAGCGCGTGGTGAAGGCGCAGCGCTGGTCGTACCGCAACGTCGATGCGTTCTCGGCCACGCTCGCACGCATCATCGGCATTCCGCCCGAGGCGGCGAAGCTGCAGTTCGAGCGCCGCCAGCAGCAGTGGGTGGCCATCGACGCGCAGGTCATCGCCGACCAGCAGGGCACGGCCGATTTCTACCGGCAGGTGGGGCTCATCAAGCAGCCGCTCGACGTGAAGGGCACGTTCGACACCGGCTTCGGCACGGCGGCCTAGAACCGCCGTTCGAGCGCCTGCACGCGGAAGTCCTGCGGCGCGATGCCGTAGGCGCGGCGAAAGGCGCGGCTGAAGTCCGAGGCGCTGCGAAAGCCGGCGCCGTAGGCGATGTCGGTCACCATCACATGCGGGTAGCGCGCCAGGTCGCTCGCCGCCTGGCGCAGCCGCAGGCTGCGGATGTAGCTGCCCAGCCCGCCTTCGTGCTGGAACATGCGGTACAGCGTGGGGCGCGGCAGCTGCAGCGCGGCCAGCACGCTCTCGGGCGTGAGGTCGGCGCGGTGCAGGTGCGTCTGCACGTGGCGGCGCACCCGGTCGAACATGGCGGCGCGTGCCGCCGCGCGCGCGTTGCCGTCGAAGCCGGCCTGCTTGCCGAAGGCCGACACCACCAGCTGCGCGCCCGTGCGCACCGCGCTCTGCGCCGCCGCCGGCGTCATGCCGCCGATGTGGCGCGCCAGCGTGATCGCGTGCCCCGCCGCCAGCCGCGCCAGCGGCGTGGTGCAGGCCAGCGTGCGCCCGTGCAGGGCCTCGGGGTCGGGGAAGCTCTCCTGCACCAGCGCGCCGGGCACGAAGAAGGTGTGGACGCGGCAGTCGTGGCGCCGCATGCGCACCGGCTGGTTCATGTCCAGCGCGAGGATCGTGGGCGTGCCCGCGGGGGCGGGCGGCGGTTCTCCCTTGCGGCGTGCACCGGGTGTGGCGCGCACCCGCAGGTCCTCCACGCCGCCTTCCTCGAACACATGGAACACGAAGTCGCGCACGCTGTCGGTCGACACGCGGGCCAGCGAGCGCTCCAGCACCAGCGTGTCGGAGCGGCATTCGGTGAAGACCAGGCCGCCCACGTCGTAGCGGTCGATCGCGGCGTGGAAGGGGTGCTCGAGCGCGTCGCGCGAGGGCAGGGCGTCCATCACATGGCCGACGCGCGCGCGCCAGGCCAGGAACTGCCGGTCGGGCGGCTCTGCGTGCACGTCGAAATGGCTGTGCGCCACGCCCGGGGGACAGAGGGGGCGTTCGGGGGCCGTGGCGGCGCTGTGCGTCATAGGGCGAGGTCGGAGCGGCGCCAAGGGGCTGGAGGGTCCATGCCCGCCAAATAGTACTAACTAAGCGTTAAAAAATCACAGATTTTGCGAAATTCTCCCAAGAACTGAGACGGAAGGTCAAGGCTGTTTACAAAGCGACCTCAGGCTCGCGAGAGGCGTCCTTGCATTGCATTTCGTGGCACAGGGACGCCGGGTTTACTTTTTTCCCCCAGCGTTGATCGACCGAGCGAGCATTGACATGTCCAAAGGAAGCGCCGAGCTGCGTGCCATTTCGGAACTGGACGACGCACCGCCCTTGAGCCCCGCCGTGGCCGCGAACGCCGCGGCGCGGCTTTTTGCCCAGGCCAACCAGCTGGACCTGGCCAACCTGATGACGGCGGTCGAGCGCGGCGACGTGTGGGCTGCTGCGCGCACGGCGCGGCAGATTCTTTGCGACATCGAGGAAGCTGCGCTGGAGGCACACGGGCTCGACAGATCGCGCGAAGCGGCCTGCGACGAGGGCCTGCTCTCGCCGCGCGAACTCAAGGTGCTGGAACTCGTGGCCCAGGGCTGGAGCAACCGGCGCGTGGCCGAGGCGCTGCACCGCTCCGACAGCACGGTCGCCAGCCAGATCAAGAGCATCTACCGCAAGCTGTCGGTCCATTCGCGCACGCAGGCCGTGCACGAGGCCACGCGGCGCGGGCTGCTGCGCCCCTCGGGCGCGACGCAGCGCCGGGTGATCCGGTTTCCGGTGTCCACCCCTGCTCGCAACTGAGCGGGGTCTGCGCGCGGCGCGAGCGCCGCGTGATCGCCATCGCGCCTGTCCACTGTCACCGTTCTGCCATCGGGCCTCAGAAGAATCGCGCCGTCAGCCAAGCTGACCACCGACTGACTTCTCCGATGAAAAGAACATGACCGACACCACGCAGCCTCGCTCGCCATTCCCCACCATTCCCCTCGACCTTCCCCAGCGCCGCGCCTTCCTGCAACGCTCCTTCGCGACCGCAGGCGCCGTGACGCTGCCGGCCTTTCTGGCTGCCTGCGGCGGCGGCGGTGGTGGCGGTGCGGTCGGCTTCCCGCCCCTGGCGGGCCTGCCGCCGAGTCCGCCGCCTGCGCCGGACGCACCGGCTCCGGCGCCCGCACCGGTCGAGCCGCCCGTCAAGAAGAGTCCGTTCGCCGAGTTCTCCGAGCTGCAGCCCGCCGATGCCAACGGCGTCATGCTGCCCAAGGGCTTCAGCTCGCGCATCGTCGCCCGGTCGGGCAGCGTGGCCGCGGGCAGCTACACGTGGCATGGCGCGCCGGATGGCGGCGCCGTGTACCCGGGTGCCGACGGCGGCTGGATCTACGTGAGCAACTCGGAAATCAAGGCGAACGGCGGTGGCGTCGGCGCATTGCGCTTCGACAAGAACGGCACGGTGGTCGATTCGTACCCGATCCTGAAAGGCACGACGACGAACTGCGCTGGCGGTCCCACGCCTTGGAATACCTGGCTGTCGTGCGAGGAATACGCCAGCGGCATGGTCTGGGAATGCAATCCCGCCAAGCCCTGGGTGGACGCCAGCAGCGCGCCCAGCCTGCCCGCGTTGGGGCTCTTCGCGCACGAGGCCGTGTGCGTCGACCCGGTCCACAAGACGCTCTACCTCACCGAAGACGCCTCGGGCGGCCGCGTCTACCGCTTCGTCTGCGACGCCACCGACTGGCCCGAGGGCGCCGACCGCGCCGCCATGAAGACCGGCCGGCTGCAGGTGCTGAAGGTCAAGGACATTGCGAACGACCTCGACCTGGCCGCACCGGCCCAGGCAGCGCTCAAGGACTTCAGCAAGCCGCAGCCCGTGGAGTGGCTGGACGTCATCAACGCCGACAAGGCGCAATCGACCGTGCGCAGCGGCATGCGCACCGCGGGCTTCACGCCGCCGGGCGCCATCTTCACCAAGGCCGAGGGCATCTGGTTCTTTGCCGGCATCGTGTACTTCGTGACCTCGTTCAATGCGCGCATCTGGGCCTACGACACGAAGAACGAGACGCTCGAAGTGATCTACGACGGCAAGGACAAGGACCCCGCCACGCATTCGATCGACGAGCCCGACAACCTGACGATCTCGGCGCTCGGCGACATCCTGGTGGCGGAGGACGCGGGCAACCTCGAGATCGGCGTGCTGCGCATCGAGGCCGGCACTTCGCAGCCGCTCATGCGCCTGGAGGGCCACGACGACAGCGAGGTCACCGGCCCGGCGCTCTCGCCCGACGGCACGCGCCTGTACTTCAGCTCGCAGCGCGGCGTCGGCAAGACCGGCCTCGGGATCACCTTCGAGATCACGCTGCCGTTCGCGGCGAAGTGAGGGGGCGCGGGGCCTGTGCGCCCCGCGTCTTCTTC
This sequence comes from Variovorax sp. GW821-FHT06D12, assembly GCF_059419205.1. Classification (NCBI taxonomy): domain Bacteria; kingdom Pseudomonadati; phylum Pseudomonadota; class Betaproteobacteria; order Burkholderiales; family Comamonadaceae; genus Variovorax; species Variovorax sp. GW821-FHT06D12. The sequence goes on from NZ_JBWKRI010000003.1 coordinate 502,192, forward strand.
ACCGCTGCACTGGCACCCGGCGCCGGCAACTGCTCGCGCAGGTAGTCCAGGAAGGTGCGCACCACCTCCGGCAGCGTGCGATCGGCCAGCGTCTGCAGCTCGACCGAGCGCCCGCGCATGCCGGGCTCGCGGATCTCGGCCGCCACCAGTTCGCCGCGCTGCACGCGGTCGCGCACCGTGATCTCGCCCGTGATGGCCAGGCCGCCGCCCTGCAGCACGAAGTTGGCGAGCGCCTCGAAACGGTTGCTCACCAGCACGGGCTCGAACACCAGGCCGCGGTTGCTGCAGCCCACGTCGAACAGCTGGCGCACCGTGTTCTCGGGGCTGCCCAGTGCGATGGGAAAGGGATGCATCTGCGCCAGCGTCACGCTGCGCGACTTCGCCAGCGCATGGTCGGGCCGCATGATCGCGAACACCGAGGCCGGCTGGCGATGCTCGACCCGGATACCGCGCACCGCCGCGCGGCTGTAGGTCAGGCCGATGTCCGCTTCGCCAAGCAGCACGGCGTCGCTCACCTGCGTCGGCCCGGTGGCATCGAGCCGGAAGCGCACGCCCGGGTACTGTTCGCGGAACGCCGCGATGGTGCGCGGCAGGAACTCGTTGGCGAAGCCCGAGGAGCAGGCGATGCGCACCCGCCCGCTCAACGGCCCCTGCAGCGCCTGGATGTCCGACAGCACGCGCTCGGCCTCCAGCGCGCCGCGCAGGGCGTGCGCCGCCAGCAGCTCGCCCGCGGCGCTGGGCACCATGCCGCGTGGGCGGCGTTCGAACAGCGGTGCGCCCACCAGCGTTTCGAGCGCGGCCACCTGGCGGCTGATGGCCGAGATGCTGACATTCAGCCGCGCGGCCGCCTCGGTGAGCGAGCCCGTGCGGGCCACTTCGAGGAAGTAGCGCAGCGAGGTTTCCTGCAGGCGGCGGCTGGGCATGGGGTGATGTGAGGTTTGCAAGGAATGCAAAGGTAGCTCAAGAAAATAGCAATTGTTGAAAAGGTGCCCGCTTTTTATGCTGCGCAGATCCCCGGTTCGCCGTCCTGCTCCCTTCTGCGCTGCCATCCATGCCCACCCCTTCCCCCCGCTCATCCCGTCGCCTGTTGGCGCTGCTCCCCACGGCCGTCCTGCTGCTGGGCCACGGCCTCGCGCAGTCGGCCGAACTCTCGCCGGCCCAGGCCGAGCGCCATGCGCAGGCCACCTACCGCGAGTACTTCGAGCTGCTGGCGCTGCCCAACGACGCCACCGTGCCGGAGGACATCCGCAAGAACGTCGACTGGCTGGAGCAGGCCTTCCGCAAGCGCGGCTTCACGACGAAGCAGCTGCCCAACAGCGGCAAGCCGATGCTCTACGCCGAGTTCCCGGGCAGCGACCCCGCGCGCAAGACGGTGCTCTTCTACATGCACCTCGACGGCCAGCCGGTGATCCCCGCGCAGTGGGCGCAAAAGAGCCCGTGGACGCCTGTGCTCAAGCGCAAGACAGAGAAGGGCGAATGGGAAGAGATCGATGCGGCCCCGCTCTTCAGCGGCCCGCTGGACCCCGAGTGGCGCGTGTTCGGCCGGGCCTCGGCGGACGACAAGGGCCCGATCATGATGCTGCTGGCCGCCATCGACGCGCTGAAGGCCGGCGGCGGCCAGCCGGCGGTCAACGTGAAGGTGATCCTCGACAGCGAGGAAGAAAAGGGTTCGCCGTCGATCAGCCAGGTCATGCAGGCGCACCGCGAGCTGCTGCGCAGCGACGCCATCGTGATCCACGACGGCCCCATGCACGCGACCAACCGGCCCACGCTGGTGTTCGGCAACCGCGGCGCGGCCGATGCGCGGCTCACCGTGTACGGCGCCAAGGTGCCGCTGCACAGCGGGCACTACGGCAACTACGCGCCCAACCCGGCGCAGCGCCTGGCCAGCCTGCTGGCCACGATGAAGGACGACACCGGGCGCGTGACCGTGCCCGGCTACTACGACCGCGTGAAGATCGGCGAGGCCGAGCGCAAGATCATGGCCGCCGTGCCCGACGACGAGGCCGCGCTCAAGCGCCGCCTGGGCATCGCCCGCACCGACCGGGTCGGCGCCAACTACCAGGAGGCGATGCAGTACCCCTCGCTGAACGTGCGCGGCATGGCCTCGGCGGCCGTGGGCGACAAGGTGGCGAACATCGTCCCCGACAAGGCCGAGGCCGAGATGGACCTGCGCACCACGCCCGACTCCGACGCGCCCTACCTGGGCAAGCTCATCGAGGCGCACATCGTCAAGCAGGGCTACCACCTCGTGAAGGGCGCGCCGACCGACGAGGAGCGCGCCCGCTACGACAAGCTCGCCAGCTTCAGCTACCGCAGCGAGGGCGCCGACGCGGCGGGCTCGCCGATCAACTCACCGATCGGCCAGTGGGCCTACAAGGCGCTGACCGACACCTTCGGCACCACGCCCGAGCCGGTGCGCATCCGCATGATGGGCGGCACCGTGCCGACGGCGGAAATCGTGCGCGTGCTGCAGGTGCCGTTCGCGATCATTCCGCTGGTGAACGCCGACAACAACCAGCACGCGGCGAACGAGAACCTGCGCATGGGCAACTACGTGACCGGCGTGCAGACGGTCTACGCGCTGATGACGCACGGGTTCTGAGCCCCCGGACGGGGCGGGTGCCCGTCAGGCCCCCTTGCCGGGCTTCTGCGCCTGCTCGCAATTCACCTGGACCAGTTCGCGCTGGTCCAGCGTCGTGCCGAAGCGCACCGCGCTGAGGCAGCCGCCCCACACGCAGCCCGTGTCGGTCGACAGCAGGTCGGGCCGCGAAAGCCAGCCCAGCGTCGACCAGTGGCCGAAGGCGACCGTGGCCGCGGCGGTCTTGCGGCCCGGCACGTCGAACCACGGCAGGTAGCCCTCGGGGCCGGGAATGGCGCCGTCCTTGCTCTCGAACTCCATCACGCCCTCGGGCGTGCAGTAGCGCAGGCGCGTGAGCGCGTTGACGATCACGCGCAGCCGCGCGTGGCCCGTGAGCGCGTCGTCCCAGTGGTCGGGCGTGTTGCCGTACATCTCGTGCAGGAAGTCGCCCAGCGCGGGGCCGCGCAGCACCGACTCGACCTCCGACGCCAGCGCCAGCGTGTCGCCCACCGTCCATTGCGGCAGCACGCCGGCATGCACCATCAGCAGGTCGCCGCCGCCGACCTGCATGTGCAGCGCCATGTGCTGCTGGCGCAGCCAGTCGAGCATCGCCTCGCTGTCGGGCGCGGCCAGCAGGCCGGCCACCGTGTCCTTGCGGCCGCCCTTGCGCACGCCGTGCGCCACGCCCAGCAGGTGCAGGTCGTGGTTGCCCAGAAGGCTGCGTGCCGAGGCGCCGTAGCCCTGCAGGCGGCGCAGCACCGCGGCCGAATCGGGGCCCCGGTTGACCAGGTCGCCGAGCACCACGAGCGTGTCGCGGCTGGGAGAGAAATCGATCTTGTCTAGCAGCCGGCCCAGGGGGACATCGCAGCCCTGGACGTCGCCGATACAGTAAAGTGACATTCCCTCATTCTCTCCCCCCGTTCATGGATGTCTTCCTGCTGGCCTTGCTGACCACCCTCAATGCGGTGTTCGCAATGTCCGAAATGGCCCTTTCCACCAGCCGCCGCGCACGCCTCGCGGCCTTGGCCGAAACGGGGGACACCGGGGCGGAGGCTGCGCTGAAGCTGATGGAATCGCCCACGCAATTCCTCTCGACCGTGCAGATCGGCATCACCTCGATCGGCATGCTCAGCGGCATCGTGGGCGAGGCCGCCTTCGCGGCGCCGCTCGCGGTGTGGATGGAAGGCCTGGGCATGGGCGCCGGCACCTCCAGCATCGTGTCGACCGCGGTGGTGGTGACCTGCATCACCTTCTTCACCATCATCTTCGGCGAGCTGGTGCCCAAGCGCATCGGCCAGCTGTACCCCGAGCCGGTGGCGCGCTTCGTGTCGCGTCCCATGCGCGGGCTGGCCAAGGCGGCCAAGCCCTTCGTGTGGCTGCTGGCCGGCGCCACCGCCACCACGCTGAAGCTGCTGCGCATCGACGCCAACGCCGCGCGCTCGGTGACCGAAGAAGAAATCTCGGCCAGCCTCGAAGAAGGCGTGGACGCCGGCGTGATCGAGCAGCACGAGCACCAGATGGTGCGCAACGTGTTCCACCTGGACGACCGCCGCCTGTCGTCGCTCATGATCCCGCGCGCCGACATCGAATGGCTCGACGCCTCCAACACCGTGGCGCAGGCGCTGCAGAAGGTGGCAGACGCCGCGGCGCTCAACCTCGTGCACTCGTGGTACCCCGTGTGCCGCAACTCGCTGGACGACGTGGTCGGCGTGATCAGCGTGGCGCACCTACTGCGCCTGGGTTCCGCCCATAAGGGCGTGCTCGGCCAGGAGGCCACGCCCGCCGTGTTCGTGCCCGAGACGCTCACCGGCATGGAGCTGCTCGAGCAGTTCCGCACGCGCGCCGGCCGGCTGGTGTTCGTGGTCGACGAGTACGGCGTGGTGCAGGGCCTCATGACCCCGCGCGACCTGCTCGAGGCCATCACCGGCGAGCTGCAGCCCGGCATGCAGGCCGACGCCTGGGCCCACCAGCGCGCCGACGGCATGTGGGAGCTCGATGGCCTCATGCCCGTGTCGGAACTGCGCGCGCGCCTGGGCATCCGCGAGCTGCCCGATGAAGAGCGTGGCCGCTACAACACCGTGGCCGGCCTGCTGATGTCCGTGTCGGGCCACCTGCCCGCCGTGGGCGAGCACATCGATTGCGCCGGCTGGTGCTTCGAGGTCGTGGCGCTCGAAGGGCGCCGCATCGACCGCGTGCTGGCCTCGCCGGACCCGGCCGCGCCGCCAGAAGACTGAAGAGGAGGGTGCGGCCATGCTGTCGCTGCTTGCACTGAGTTGCCCCCAATGCTCGGCCCCGCTGACGCGCGCGGCGCGCTGGCGCACCGTCACCTGCGGCTACTGCGGCGCCACCATCACGCGCGGCACCGAAACCGTCGAGCGCGAGAGCTTTCGCGCCGCCTGGCGCCGCGCCAACGCGGCGCAGCTCGCGGACACCGGCCGGCTGCTGCAATGGCGCGGCGCGCACTACCGCGTGCTCGCGCCGCTGGGCCAGGGCGAACACAGCGAGGTGCTGCTGGCCGAACGGCTCGGCGCCGTGCCCGAGCGCGTGACGATCAAGCTCGCGCGCGACGCGGCGGGCGACGTCGTGCTGACGCGCGAGGCCGCCGTGCTGCAGGCGCTGCAAGCCCTGTCGGTGCCCGGCGCGGCCTACTTCACGCGGCGGCTGCCGCAGCCGCTGGGCCTGGGCGTGGCGCTGGGCCTGGGCGATGGCGAACGGCAGGCGCTCGTGCTGCGCCACCCGACCGGTTTCTGGGGCAGCCTGCAGGAGGTGCAGCAGGCCAATCCGCAAGGCATCGATGCGCGCCATGCCGTCTGGCTCTGGCGGCGCATGCTCGAGGTGCTGGCCTTCGTGCACGGCGCCGGCTGGACGCACCGCGCGCTCGCGCCCGCGCATGCGCTCGTGCATCCGCGCGACCACGGCGTGCTGCTCATCGGCTGGTCGCAGGCCAGGCAGGACGTGTCGGGCGGCGCCATCGGGCGCGACCTGATGGCGTCGGCGCGCAGCGTGCGCGCGCTGCTGTCCGACAGCGCCACCTCCGCGCCGCTGGCCGCCTTGCTGCGCGAGTGCAGCGACGACGCCGTGGCCTGCGAGCGCCTGGGCGCGCAGGGCATCGAGCAGGCGCTGTCGGTGGCCTCGCGCGAGGCCTTCGGGCCGCCGCGCTTCGTTCACTTCGACCCCGCGCCGGCAGGCTAGCTGCCAGCCTTTCACTTTTTCCTCACGAAGGAGCACGTCCATGGGTTACGGAAACTACTCGCACGCCGCCCACGCGGCCATCGTGGCCGACCGCGCCGCCAAGTCCGGCAGCGAGGTCTTCACGCAGACCGCCACGCACGCGCTCATGAACCCGCAGGGGCTCAAGGTGCGCGAGTCGCGCGACAACGCCGACCATCCGAACTCGCTGGGCATCGTGTTCGCGCTCGACGTCACCGGCTCGATGGGCGACATCCCGCAGACCCTCGCGCGCCGCGAGCTGCCGACCTTCATGAAGCTGCTGACCGACTGCGGCGTGGCCGACCCCCAGCTCATGTTCATGGCCATCGGCGACGCCACCTCCGACCAGGCCCCGCTGCAGGTGGGCCAGTTCGAATCGACCGCCAACCTCATGGACCAGTGGCTCACCTGGAGCTACCTCGAAGGCGGCGGCGGGGGCAGCGGCGAAGAAAGCTACGAGCTGGCTTTCTACGTCATGGCGCAGCACACCGACATGGACTGCTGGGTGAAGCGCAAGAAGCGCGGCTACCTGTTCGTCACGGGCGACGAGCTGCCGTACCCGGCCGTGTCGCGCCACCAGGTCGAGGGGCTCATCGGCGAGAAGCTCGACGAGGACATCCCCATCGAGGAAGTCATCGCCGCCGCGGCCGAGACCACGCACCTGTTCTTTCTGATCCCCGACGCACAACGCCGTCGCCGCTGCGAGCCGCGCTGGCGCGAGCTGCTGGGCGACCACGTGATCTGCATGGACTCGCCCGACGACGCCTGCGCCGTGGCCGCCGGCATCGTCGCGCTCACCGAGAAGGCCGTGCCCAGCCTCGACGCGCTGGCCCGCGTGATGGGCGCCACCGGCATGGCCAAGGAACGCGTGGGCGGCGTGCTGCACGCGCTCGACGGCTACGCCGCGCTGCTCGACCCGACCGCACCGCGCCGCGCCACGCCGGCCGCCGGCAATGGGGCACGCAGCTCGTGGTGGAAGCGGCTCTTCGGCTGACGGCCTGTCGTTGACTTCGACGCGCTACGTCTCGCTGCTCGGCCTCGGTTTCGGCGACTGCGGCAAGGGCCGCTTCACCGACTTCCTGTGCGGCGCCTGGGGCGCGCACACCGTGGTGCGCTTCAACGGCGGCGCGCAGGCCGGCCACAACGTGGTGCTGGCCGACGGCCGCCACCACACCTTCTCGCAGTTCGGCGCGGGCAGCTTCCAAGCCGGCGTGGCGACGGTGCTCGCCAGCCCGGTGGTGGTACACCCGACCGCGCTGCGCGTCGAGGCCGAGGTGCTGCAGCGCGCGGGCGTGCCCGACGCTTTCGCGCGTTTGTTCATCGACGCGCGCTGCCGCGTGACCACGCCGTTCCACCAGGCCGCCGGCCGGCTGCGAGAGTGGGTGCGCGGCGCGGCCGCGCATGGCAGCTGCGGCGTCGGCGTGGGCGAGACCGTGCGGCAGGCGCTCGCTGCACCTGAAACGACGCTGCACTACGGCGATCTCACGAACTCCGCGCGCACGCTCGACAAGCTCGAGGCCCTGCGCCTCGCGCTGCACCGCGAGTTCGCGAACGCGCTGCCTTCGTCGGCCGAGGCCGAGCAAGAGCTGTCCGTGCTCGCCGACGCTTCACTCGCACAACGCTGGCTCGACGCCGTGCAACCCTGCCTGCGCCAGTCGCCGCCCGCGAGCGCCGACGCCATCGGCGAACGGCTCGCGCGTGCCGGCACCGTGCTGTTCGAAGGCGCGCAGGGCGTGCTGCTCGACGAGTGGCGCGGCTTTCATCCGCACACGACCTGGAGCACCGTCTCCACCGCCGCCGTCGAGGCGGTGCTTCGCGATGCGGGCATCGCGGCGCCCGTGCAGCACCTGGGCGTGCTGCGCAGTCACCTCACGCGGCACGGCGCCGGTCCGCTGCCCACGCACGACCGCGCGCTCGATGCGCGGCTGGCCGAGCCGCACAACGCCGACGACGGCTGGCAGGGCGCATTCCGCCGCGGCCACCCCGACGCGGTGCTGCTGCGCTACGCACTCGCCGCCGCCGGGCCGCTCGACGGGCTGCTCGCCAGCCACCTCGATGCGCTCGCGCACGCGGACCTGCGCTGGTGCACCGGCTACCGCGATGCCGACGGGCACACGCTGTCATCGCTGCCGCTCGGCGGTGCGAGCGACCTGGATCACCAGTACGCGCTCACCCGCCTGCTGGAGGGCGCCCAGCCCCTGTACGACCCGAACCCCATCGCCAGCGCCTCCGAGTGGGTGCAGCGCGTGGAAGCCTTCAGCGGCCTGCCCGTGCGCTTCGGCGCGTTCGGCCCGGTGCGCGAGGCCGTCCGTGCGCGCGACCTGCTGCGCTGACCTGATGAGAAAGCCTGCGTGACCCCCAACCTCTTCCTGATCGCCGGTGCCGTGCTGAGCGCCATTGCCGCGCTCTTGCACATCTGCGTCATCTTTGGCGGCCCGGCCTGGTACCGCTTCTTCGGCGCGGGCGAGCGGATGGCCGCGAGTGCCGAAGCCGGCCACCTGTACCCCGTGGCCGTCACGCTGGTCATCGCCGGCATGCTGGGCGTGTGGGCCGCCTACGCGCTGGCGGGCGCCGGCGTGTTGCAGCCGCTGCCCCTGCAGGCGCTGGTGCTGCCTGCCATCACCGCCGTGTACCTGCTGCGTGGCCTTGTCGCCGTCGCGATGTGGCTGGTCGACCGGCGCCGCCTCAGTGCTTTTTGGGTGTGGAGCTCGCTCGTGTGCTTCGTGTACGGCGTGGTGCACCTCGTCGGGCTCGTGCAGGTCTGGGACACGCTCTGACGACCTCGCCGCCACGGCACTCAAGCAGAATCAGAACCGACAAGCTCCTCTCCGTTTTCCTTCCCCCACGACACACACCATGACCACTCCCGAAGACATCTACACCGAACCCCCCGCCGATCCCGACACGCTCGCCAACCTGGGCCCGCTGCGGCCGCTGGCCGGCATCTGGGAGGGCACGAAGGGCGTCGACGTCAAGCCGAAGAAAGAGGGCCCGAAGACGCAGGTCTACGTCGAGCACTACGAGCTGCAGCCCATCGACGCGCAGACCAACGGCCCGCAGCTGCTGTACGGCCTGCGCTATCACACCTACATCCACAAGCCCGGCCTCACCAAGATGTACCACGACCAGGTCGGCTACTGGCTGTGGGAGCCGGCCACCAGCACCGTGTTTCTCACGCTGGCCATTCCGCGCGGACAGGTGGCCATGGCCAGCGGCCACGTGAAGCCCGGCGACACCGAATTCACGCTCAGCGCCGAGCACGGCAGCCTGGTGAACGGCATCGTGTCGAACCCGTTCCTGGAGCGCGCCTTCACCACGGTGGCGTGGAACATCACGGTGAAGATCAACGCCGACGGCAGCTGGTCGTACGACCAGGACACCGTGATGCAGATCCTGGGCCAGGCCGAGCCCTTCCATCACACCGACCGCAACACGCTCACGCGCGTCGGCGAGCCAGGGCTCAATCCGCTGGCGAAGATGGGCTGAGGCCCTTCAAGCGGCGGGCGGCTTCGGCGTGCGCAGGCGCCGCAGCCGCACCGTGAGCTCCTTCACCAGCTGAAGCTCCCCGCGCCGCTGCGCCACCTCCAGCGCCTGCGCGAACGAGGCTTCGGCCTTCGCCGCGTCGCCGAGCGCCAGCGCGAGCAGGCCCTGCAGCCGCCACGCGGCGGTGAACTCGGGGTCGAAGACGAGCGCCTTCTCGACATGCATCAGCGCCGTGGGCGCGTCGTCGCGCCGGTGGTGCGCCAGCGCCAGGCTCATGCGCAGCAGGGCGCCGTCGCGGCCGGCGGCCAGCAGGCGCTCGAGCGCCTCGGGGGAGGGGCCGGGTGGGGTGGTGGCGGTGTTCATGGGATTCGTTCGACCTTCCTTGAGGGACTTTGAGCGCCGGCCGGCGGTTGCATCAATATCAAAGAATAATCTTTGATATTTAAGAACGCAGGCGTTCCGATGAATCTCCCTACCTCCGTCTGGCTGTTCCAGTCCCTCCACGCGCTGGGCATGGCGCTGTGGCTGTCGATTGCCGTGCGCAACAACTGGCGCGGCTTTGCGGGCTCGGTGTTCGCGGTGGGCGGCACGATGTCGATGGCGCCGTTGCGCACCGAGCCTGCCATCGACACGCCCTTGCTCACGCGCGCCATCCGCTCGGTGGCGCTGCACCGCGCGGCGTTGTGCGTGGTGCTGGCGTTGCAGCTCGGCGCGGCGCTGGCGTTCTGGGCCGGCAGCGCGATGCTGGTGGTCGGTGGCGACCTGTCGGCCGCGCGGCCGTGGCTCAACCTGGGGCTGGCCGGCTTTGCCGCCTTCCTGTTCGCGATGCACCTGGGCGGCCTGTGGTTCGGCTACTGGATCCGGCAGGAGGGCCTGCAGCTCACGCACCTCGTGCTGTTCCTGTGGGTGCTGGCGGCGTTCTTCCTGTTCAACCTGTCATGGCATTGATGCCGCCTTCGTCCTACGCGCGCGGTGAGGCCACGCCCACAGCCCGCGCGTCGCGCTGCATCCACCATCGGTCCCCATGAACAGAGTGATTCTTGCGTTCCTGGGTGGGGTTGCCTGCGCCGCCGCCGTGGCGGCCATCGCAGAGCCCGTGAGAGTGCCCGTCGACAGCGACGACAAGGGCACGGCCTACATCGCGCCCAATGTGAACTCCACCGAAACCTCGGCCCGAACGAACGGCGCCACGGTCGGCGTGCAGCGCCCCGACGGCAGCGCCCTCGAAGCCGGTACCGACACCTCGGGCAAGCGGCCCACCTATTCGGTGGGCGCCAAGACCGGCGGCGACGTCTCCTTCTCGGGCGGCGCGCATTCGGACGGCAAGGCCAACACCGGCGTGAAGGCCGGCATCACCATCAAGTACTGATCTTCAGCACGGGGTCAGACCATCGTCGCGTAGACGATGAAGCCCTCGTGCTTCGCGACCTTGTCGTAGAGCGTGCGCCCGGCCGCGTTGGTCGTGTGCGTCTGCCAGTACACGCGCTGCCCGCCCGCGCCGCGCACCGCGTCGTACACGCCCTGGATCAGTTGCCGGCCTACGCCCCGGCCGCGTTCGGACGACTGCGTGAACAGGTCCTGCAGGTAGCAGGTCGGCTCGATGCGCGTCGTGCTGCGGTGGAACAGGTAGTGCACCAGCCCCACCAACTGCCCCTCGCGCTCGGCCACCAGCGCATGCACCGGCTCGTACGGATCGAAGAAGCGCTGCCACGTGACCTGCGTGATCGCCTCGGGCAGGGCCGTGGGGCCCTCGCGGCCGTAGAAGGCGTTGTAGCCGTCCCAGAGCGGCTTCCATGCGGCGAAGTCGTCGGGCGTGGGTGGGCGGATCAGGAGCGCGGGCGTGGTCATGAGGTCAGGGGGCCTTTCCGTTGGGAGCGAGCGTGTCGCGCGCCGCGATGGCGGCGGCAGCAGCGGCGGTGGTTGCGGCGTTGGCGGGACAGGCCGGCAGCGCCACCGGCACTGCCGCGGGCATGGGTTCGGGCACCGGCCCCATCGATTTTTCAAGAAAGTCGAGCATCGCGCGCATCGCCGCGCTGTTGTGGCGGCGCTGCGAGTACGCGGCATACAGCCAGTGCTCGTGCGGCATGTGGTCGCGCAGCACCGGCACCAGCGCGCCGCGCTCCAGGTGCGACTGCGCCAGCGGCTCGGGCACGTAGGCCACGCCCACGCCGCGCAGCGCCAGCTCGATCAGCGCCACCGCGTCGTTGGCCTCCATGCGGCTGTGCACCGCCACGTCGTGCGGCTGGCCGTCTGTCTCGAACGGCAGGTGCGTGGTGGGCATCGGCGAATAGCTCAGCACGTCGTGCCGTGCCATGTCCTCGGGCACCTGCGGAATGCCGCGCTGCGCCCAGTAGGCGGGCGACGCGCACACCACCATGTCGAAGCGCACCAGCCGGCGCACGATCAGGTTCATGTCGTCGATGCGCCCGCCCGTCAGGTGGATGTCGATGCCTTCCTCGATCAGGTCGATGTCGTGGTTGGTGAAATTCAAGCTCACGTACACGTCGGGGTAGAGCTTGATGAACTCCGCGATCACGTCCGAAAGCCAGCCCGCGATGAGCCCGTGCGGCGCGCTCATGCGCAGGCGCCCGCGCGGGTGCGAGCCGTGCGCCTGCAGGTCGTTGAGCGTGTTCTCGGCCATCGTCACCAGCTCGGTGCTGCGCTCCAGCAGCACCTCGCCCGCGTCGGTGAGGCTCAGCGAGCGGGTCGAGCGGTTGAGCAGGCGCACGCCGCTGCGCGCTTCCAGTTCGGCCACATAGCGGCTGACCGTCGCCTTGGACATGCCCAGCGACAGGGCCGCGCGGGAGAAGCTGCGCCGGAACGCGACTTCGCGGAACGTTTTGATGAGATCGAGACCATCCATAGATCGGCGCATTGTTCCAGCATCGGGGGAGGGGGCACGGGTCGTAGGGGCATCCCGGTTTTGCGCTGCGAAGGGGGTGGGGGTGCGTGGCTATACTGCGGCCGTCACGTCAAAAACAGGCGTGACCGGGATTGGCGTCCCGTGTAACTGCTGCGACGAAAGCCGCAGATTTCTCCGCAGAGACTCTGTGGCTTTGTCGTTCGTGCCTCCATTTTTTTGGCGGCTCGAGCAGGGAGCCGCGAGGCTCGCCGGTTTGCGCAAGCAGTTCCCGGTACGCCAACCTGTTCGAGCTGCCGCCCTCAATTGGCGTTGGGTGCGACGGTTGTTGCAAACCGAACTGCCTGGAGGCCACGCATGGCTCTTGCCCCTTCCGTCACAGCCGAATCGCTCGCCTTGCAGGCCTGCGACGACCTCGACAGCTTTCACATGGTGCGCCGCGCGTATGCGTGCATCGAGAAACTCATCGTGCCGCAATGTGTGAACGACACCGACGATGTGTACCCGACGCGCACCGAACTCGGGGCGCTCGTGCGGCTGGTCAATGAAGAGCTGCAGCGGCGCATCGAAGCCGCCGAGGCCACGCTGCAGTCGCTGCGTGCTGCCGTGGGCGATGCCCAGCGGGGCTGACGGTTCAGGCGGGGCGCTCGCCGTTCTCCGCCGGTGGTTGCTGCTGTCGCTGCTGCAACGTCGTCGAGATGCCGTAGAGCGCCAGCATGCCGAGCACGTGCCCGATGGCAACGCCCGGCTCCCCCGATTCGATCCGCGCGATCGTCTGGACATGAACGCCCAGGCGCGCGGCAGCAGCGGCCTGGCCCTCGCCAGCCGTTGTGCGCGCCAGCTTGGCAGCAGCACCGAACGCCTTGATCGCTTCGATCGCGTCGTCTCCGATGTCGGAAGAAATTCGTTTTCCTTGGGCCATGCTTTCATTGTCCCCGGTTGCTGATGCGAGTGGAACGCGCGTCTCTGTCTTCGTGGCGCTGAAGGGGGTGTTCGGCTGAGGTGGTAGGTACTATCGGGAGCGAGCCTTGTCAGTCGCCCCAGTTTCTTGATTTGAGATGAACCCGCCACCAACTCACGTTCCCGGGAAGCCGTACCACTTCTTTTCCATCCCGCTGATGATTCAGCCCAATCTTTGGGATGAGAAGGTCTCGTTGAAATTTCGCGGGTTGCTGTTTGCTGTGCTCTATGCGATTCCCGTGCTGATCATGTCCGTCGTGATCCCCCTCGTGGTGGTATTCCCCGCCATGAGTTTCAGCTCGATCGGAGGACTTTTGGTCGCAGCGCCTTTTTGGATGCTTGCCGCGTACTTCATGTCGGCGCTCGCTGTCGGGGTACTTGTTGGTCTCTACAACTATTCAGAGTTCAAGAGATTTACGAAAGCACCGGCCAATTGATTGAAGTCGACTGTTGATGGTCAGGAGCCACCACCCTCCAAATCTTCACCTCTTGTTACCAGCTTGAGGTTGCACTCCACGGCCAGAAGCGGACCTTCAATCGCATCCTCCAATCTCTGATCTCCGACATATCCCCAGCCATGAACCTAGTCAGCCTGTCGTCACTTGCCCCCCAAGGATGTTCACGCGATCTGGCGTCTGGCTGCATCATCCGGCGCGGGCGTTCAAGGCACTGCCGCCTGGTCGTTCGAAGGAAATGGCATTCGCACGCGCACGACGTTCCTGAAGGCATTCCAGGAGCTGAAGCTGTCCGTCATCGAGCTGCCGAATCTTCTGAAGACAAGCGAACGCGTGTGCGATCTCGCAGGCTATCTCGACCCGTTCTATGACATCTACGTCATCCGGGAGTCGAACCACGAGCGCCTCGCGGAGTTTGCGGCCTCGTCTCGCAGACCCGTAGTCAACGCGATGTCGAACGCCGGCCATCCATGCGAAGTGCTTACGGACGCCTACTTCATCGAAACGATCATGGGTCCGATCCAGAGGGCGCGCATCTGCCTTTGGGGACCGCCGACCAACGTGTTTCGTTCGTGGCACGAGCTGGCCAGCGTGATGGGCTTTACGCTGGTTCATGTCTGCCATGAGAGCTTCCACGAGACCATCCCCAACGTCGCCTTTTCATCGGCTTCCCCAGAAGCAACAGACGTGGTCATCACCGATGGCTGGCCTCGGGGCACGGAGCAGTTGAGCCGTCCGCTGTCCGTTGAAGATCTGGCTCGGATGGGCAACCCCGTGCTGTTGCCGACGCCACCGTTCACTGTCGGTGGTGAACTTTCGGTGGACCCTCGTCGCTATCCGCACTTCGCCGGCTACGAGCAGAAGAAGCTCCTCTTGCCGGTGCAAAGAGCGGTGCTTCAATATCTGCTTGCAACCTGAATTGACCGGGGCCAGTCAGTCGAGTGCTGGACGGAATAGAGTCGAGAAAAGCTTGAACAGCCTATGAGCGAGGACTTCATCTCCATCAGCCGATCACTGGTCGAGGACGCATGGAACAACCCCGACAAGTGGGAAGCCAACCTTGCCTCTGCGCAAGCGTTGCTCTCGAAGGCGCTCGTTGAATCCCCCGGCAACGTCCTTGCCCTGACGTGCTTGGGCGCAGTGCTTTCCGATCAAGGCAAGCACAAAGAGGCTGCATCCGTCCTGCAGCGTGCAGTCGAACTCGGCTCCACCGATCGGAACACGTTCTTCAACCTCGGCGTGGCAACGATGAACTTCGGCTCACGCGCGAAAGCCATGTCTGCATTCCGTGGGGCCGAAGGGCTCCAGGCTTCGCCGCTGTCGTGGCCGGCATACTTTGATGCGCAGGCCCATTGAGCGCCCTCCCATCCCAAGCAAGGAGACCCGCATGAGAACGCTGAAAATCATGGAGCACATCTCGCTGGATGGCGTGATCCAGACCTCGGGCGAAGACGGCTTTCCCTACGCGGACTGGACCACGCCCTACCGCAGCCCCGCCGGCCGGGATGAAGTGCTCGCCGCGCATGGCGGGCGCTTCGATCTGCTGCTTGGGCGTCGCACCTACGACCTGTGGTCGGACTACTGGCCCAAGGCGCCGAGCGGCGCGATGGCGGATGGACTGAATGCGGCGACCAAGCATGTCGTGACCCACCGCCCCGAAAGCCTGGCATGGGGCCCGTTCGAAAGCGTGGGACCGGACGTCGTCGAGGGCGTTCGCCGCATCAAGTCTCAGGCGGGCCCGAACCTGATTCTCTGGGGCAGCTCCTCGCTGACATCGACGCTGCTGGAGCACGGCCTGGTGGATGACGTCGTGCTGCTCGTCTATCCGGTGCTGCTGGGCGCGGGAAAGCGCTTCTTCGCACAGGGCACTCCACCACGCGCCTTCGAGCTTGTCACCACGAAAGCAATGCCATCGGGCATCCTCCTCAGCGCCTACAAGGTCGTCGGCCCTTTGAAGGCCGGGTAGTCGAACCGCGAAACATCGCGAGCGAAATCACAAGGAACATCTTGATCCACCGCATCCGCACGGCCCTCGTGGCCTGCACATTGGGCGCCGCGGCACTGGCCGTTTCCGCGCAGGTCACCATCGGCTTCATCGGCACGCTCTCCGGACCTGGGGCCGCGGTCGGGCAGGAGCAGTACGACGGCTTCATGCTGGCGGTCGAGCAACGCCAAGGCATGCTCGGCGGTGTTCCCGTGGCGGTCCTCAAGGAAGACGACCAGCACAACCCCGAGCGCGGGGCGCAGCTGGTGCAGAGCCTGATCGAGAAGGAGAAGGTGAGCTTCATCACCGGCGTGACCTTCTCCGACGTGATGATGGCCATGGCCAAGCCGATGGCCCGAGCGGGCATGCTGTTCGTCGGCTCGAACGCCGGCCCCGCGCCGATCGCCGGCAAGCAGTGCAACACCCGGTTCGTCTTCGCCTCGTACCAGGACGAGTACCAGGCCGGGATCGTGGGACGCTACGCGGTCGACAAGGGCTACTGGAAGACGCTGTTCATTGCGCCCGACAACGCAGCGGGCAAAGACCAGCTGCGCGGCTTCAAGCGCTACTACTCGGGCGAGGTGGTGAGCGAGATCAACGTCAAGCCCGACCAGGCCGATTACGCGGCAGCGCTGGCGCAGATCCAGCGCGTAGCGCCCGATGCGGTGGTGGCCTTCCTGCCGGGCGACATGGGCGTGAACTTCATCCAGCAGATGAACCGCTCGGGCCTGCTGAACAAGGTGCCCTTGCTGACCGTGGGCACGGTCGATGGCACGACATTGCCGCTGCTCAAGGATGCCGCGCTTGGTGTGGTGGCCGGCGCGGTCTGGGGCCCCGACCTGCCGAGCCCGACGAGCAAGGCTTTCGTTGCCGCCTTCGAAAAGAAGCACGGGCGCATTCCCTCGCAGTACGCGGCGCAAGGTTTCGATGCGGCGCTCCTGATCGACAGCGCGCTGAAGGAGACCAAGGGCTCCGTCGCCGATCGCGGTGCCTTGCGCAACGCACTCAATGAGGCCGACTTCTCGTCGGTGCGCAGCGGCTTCAAGTTTCTGCGCAACGGTTTCCCGGTGCAGGACGGGCACATCTTCGTGGTCGCGAAGGACGCGCAGGGCCGCACGTCGCTCAAGCGGATCGCCACGCCGCTGGAGGCGAACCCGGATGGGTACTGGAACGAGTGTCGGTAGGCAGGGGCTGGCGGCATCTGGCCAAGACCCCGACGTTCGCAGCGCCTATGCTCGGCGTTCAAGAACAAACCCCGTCCCTCCCGGCCACTGCCGCGAGACCACAGCCTGACCATGCACCCGACCGGAACCCTGCGCGGCATCGCCGCGATGCTGTTGGCCTGCGCCTTCTTCGCCTGCATGGACGCGCTGCTCAAGACCCTGGCCGGGCACTACCCGCCGGTGCAGGTGATGGCGCTGCGCGGTCTCACGGCGCTGCCGCTGGTGTGCGTGTACATCGTCTGGCGGCGCGAGGCGGCCGGCGTTTTCAACCGCCGGCTGCGCTGGCGCCTGCACCTGCTGCGCACGGCGCTGAACATGACGATGCTGGTGCTCTTCGTGCACGGCCTGAAGACCCTGGGCCTGGCCGAGGCCTACACGCTCACGTTCATCGCGCCGCTGCTGATGGTGCTCATCGCCGTGCCGCTGCTGGGCGAGTCGATTCTGCCGCGGCACTGGATCGCCATCGGGCTGGGCTTTGTCGGCGTGGTGGTGGCGCTGCGGCCCGAGCAGGGGGCCTTCCTTTCGACGGGCGCGCTGGCGATCCTGGTGGCCGCCGTCTGCTATGCGCTGTCGAACATGCTGGGCCGGCTCATCAGCCGCACCGAGCCGAGCGCCGCGCTGGTCTTCTGGACCACGGCGGGCATGGCCGTCGGCGGCAGCCTGTTCGCGGCGCCGCAATGGGTGCCGCTGCAGGCCGGGCACGCTTGGGCGCTGGCAGGCCTGGCCCTCAGCGGCTTCCTGGGCCAGCTGGCCATCGCCGAGGCCTTCCGCCACGGCCAGGCCGCGGCCATCGCGCCCTTCGAATACAGCGCGCTCGCGTGGGCGCTCGTGATGGACTGGGTGTTCTGGCAGGCCGCGCCCGATGCGTGGACGCTGGGCGGCGGGGCGTTGATCGTCGCGAGCGGACTGTGGCTGGCGCGCAGCGAGGCGCCGAGGTCTGTGCAGAAGAAGCAGAAGGCCGCCTGAGCCGCTAGAGTCGGCCAGAAGCAGCCACGCGCACAAGACTTTCAATGCCTCGAACCACTTCCGAGATCGCTCACGACATCGCCAACTTCGAACCTCCGGAGGACGGCAGCTGGCGCCACCTGGACTCGCTTCTGGATGAACTCTGGAGGGCAGGCAATCCGGAGCAAGCCATGCCCGAAATGCTGAGCGTTTTCGAGCGCTACCCCGAGGAAGACGGCTACGGGGTCATGTGGACCATCGTTCACGGATTGGAGAGCTTGCCCAACTACCAGCCTGAGCTTCTTCGCTCCCTCGCGCGACAGCCCAGCGAACTCGGCATCGCCATGGTCGGTCGCATCCTGAACGCCGGCACGACAGAGATCGGCGGCGTTTCATTGCTGCAGACGCTGCACGACCTGGCGAACACGGCGGCTTCTTCCTACATCAGGGAAGAGGCGCTCCGTGTGGCGTCTCGACCGCGCTGAACGTCCGCCGCGAGGATTTCTTCCGAAGCGCTCATTCGCATCGTGCGCCGCGATGCTCCCAGGCTGCGCGGCTTAGCGATCCAAGCCCATGACCACAGACTCTCTTCCAATCACCCGGCCCGCCATCCTCTGCGTCGCATGCGCCGCCGCGGCGGGGTTCTTCTGGTGGGCGTTCCATGAGCGGTATTACAGGCACAGGGACTGCATCGAAGCATCCGCCTCCAGCTGCATCGCGCCCGACGGAGCGAATCTGATCGGCGGGGGCGCCGTCTGGTCCGTGGTCGCAGGCCTCTTCACGTGCCTCTCCATCTACTACTTTGGGGTCGTGCTTCGCCGTCGTCGGGCGAATGGCCGCTGATGAGCGGCTGAAGCGAAAGTTCAGGCCCCGCCGTCTTGCCGGGCCAAGACAGGCGCCTCATGCCGCGAGGCTGGCTCCGGCTGGCCGTCGAGCGTGGCCCGCGCCCCGGCAAAGCAATCCACGTCGGCCGGCAAGGCCACGCCGCTCTGGGCGGAGCGGGTCCAGATGTGGCTCGTGAGTTCGACCGCGTTGGGGTCGTCGTAGCACCCGCGCGAGATGGCGCGCACATCGGGCCAACGCTCGAAGGTCAGGCCCATCGTCGTGCCGCATGAGGGGCAGAAATGAACGAAGACCTGCTTGTGGCTGCCGTCCGATCGGTGCGCGTACTGCCGCAGTTCGCCTTCGTTGAACTGCACGGCGTCCATCGGAAAAAGCGACTCGGCGTAGAAGGACGTGCCGGTCATGCGCTGGCAGAACGTGCAATGGCACGCGAACGTGCGCAGCGGCGGCTGGGTCGTGCTGAATCGGACCTTGCCGCAGAGGCAACCCCCTTCAAGTACAGCTGGCATACGGCACCCGGAAAAAGAGGAGGATTCTGCCCCCTCGATCGACGGCGTTCGATGCAGCTGCCCGAACCGCGCGCTCAGGCCAGCCCCAGCTCCTTGGCCTCGGCTTCGTAGTTCGGGTACGACGCCTTCATCGTCGCGCCGTTGAGGATCATCTCGGCCACGAGCGTGCGCGACGGCATCTCGTAGACCTGGGTGCGCACCCACACGGACTCGGTGCGCGCGCTTTCGCTCAGCGCGATGATCTCGCGCTCCAGTTCGTAGTCCTGGTCGACGAAGAGCGGTCCCTTGATGAGGCGGATTTCCTGCCCGGCGAACAGGCCCACCGCCGGCTTGCGGCCACTCAGTTGCGCCTCGGCGCTGGTGGAGCCGAGCAGCACGCTGATCATCTCGGTCGGGATGATCGCCCGGCCCCACGGCGAACCCTTGCCGCCTTCGGGCGTGTACCAGTCGCAGGGCTCGGTGATGACCTTGAGCTTGTCCGCCAATGTGAAGGGGTAGTGGTCGCCCATGTGCTGGTCGAAGCCCATGCGGATCTTCTCGACGACGGCGCCGCGTTGGCCCACGCGCAGGTCGCGGTTGATGACCAGGCCCTGGGGCGGGCGCAGCTTCGCGATGCGCTGGGGCAGCTCGTGCGGGTGCTGCGCGGCATCGCCCACGGACGCGGTGCCGGTCAGCACCGGTGTGCCGTCGGCCTTCTCGGCGCGCAGGCGCACGAAGGTGGCGCCGGGCGCGGGCAGGTCGACAAAGGCGCGCACCGACTCGCCCTCGACCACCATGTTCTGGTAGTGGGCGCTGATGCAGCCGGTTTCGAACCAGGCCTGTCCGAACACATGGAACAGCAGCGGGTCGAACTGGCTGAAGTGCGTCGGCCCTTCGATCGGCCCGGCGCGCAGGCCCAGCGTTTCGGCCGTCGCGTCGTCGTGGATCGACTTGTGGTCGTCGTAGGTCTGGTCGGCCAGCATCTGGCGCGGCTGGCGCAGCGGGCCGCACAGGCCCAGGGCGGTGGTGGTGAAAGGCGAGGTCATGGGGGAGGGCTCCGTGTAGCCGGCGGCGGGCGCCAGTCGAGTTCGCGATGATGGCAAAGTCTCCGCGCCGCGCCTGTCGCCTAGGGAACGCCTGATGCGGCCGGCCACACAGTCACTGGCGGTCGGCGCACGGCAGATGCATCGGTCGTCCTTGCATGACGGTCCGGGTGGTCGCTTGCCTCATTGCGCCTCGACGCCCAGCTCGCGCATCCGCCTGGTGATCACGTTGAACTCCTCCTTGTACGACGCCGCGAACTGCTCGGGCGTGCTGTTCATCACCTCGAAGCCCCGGCCCACGAACAGCTGGCTGACGTCGGGCGAGCCGACGATGGCGCGCACTTCACGGGCCAGCTTGTCGACGATGGGCTGTGGCGTCTTCGCCGGTGCCAGCAGCCCGATCCAGACGTTGGTGTCGTAGAGCGGGTCCTTGAAGCCCAGCTCGTTCATGGTCGGAACCTGCGGGAGCGAGGTGGAGCGTTGTCGTCCCAGCACGGCCAGCGGCACGACCTTGCCCGTTGGCACATGCTGCATCGCGCTGGGCACCGACGACAGTCCGACGTCGATGGTGCCCGACAGCAGGTCGGTCACCACCGGCCCTTCGCCGCGCTGCGGCACATGCACCATGCCTGCATTCAGGCCGCGGTTGAGGCTCTCGCCGGCCAGGTGGCCCAGCCCGCCGACGCCCCAGGACCCGTAGCTCAGTTTCACGCCCTTGGCCACCTTGGCCTTCAGGTCTTCGATGCTCTTGATGCCGGTGCCGGGGTGCGTGGAAATCAGCGCCGGGCTGCGCACCACCTGCGTGACGCCGACGAAGTCCTTCTGCGGGTCGTACGCCAGGGTCTTGAACAGCGCCGTGTTGTTGATCTGCGAATCGGTGATGGTCATCAGCAGCGTGTAGCCGTCGGGCTTGGCGCGGCCGACTTCGCCGGCGCCGATGGCGCCCGCCGCACCCGCCTTGTTGTCCACCACCACCGGCTGCCCCATCGATTTCGACAGGCGATCGCCCAGGGTGCGTGCCACGAAGTCGGTCGCACCGCCGGCGGCGTAGGGCACGACGAGGCGGATCGGCCGCGAGGGGTAGCTCTCCTGCGCGGCGATGGGCAGCGCCAGCGTGATCGCTGCGCATGCGGCAGTCATTTTCTTGAACATGGTTGTCTCCAGTGGTGGGGTTGGGTTGTCTGCTTGTTGTTGGGGGCGTCAGAGATCGAGGACGAGCACGGCGCTGCGCGCGCGAGACACGCAGGGCAGGATGCAGGTGTGGCTGTCGCGCTCTTCGTCGCTGAGCACGAAGTCGCGGTGATCCGCCTCGCCCTCGAGCAGCGGCACCTCGCAGCTGCGGCACATGCCTTCGCGGCACGAGAAGGGAATGCTGACGTGGGCGCCTTCCAGTGCGTCGAGCAGGCTCTGCCGCGGTGCGACCTCGATCCTCTGGCCGCTGCGATGCAGCACCACGGTGAAGGTGCCGGCCGGCGCTGCGGGCGTGGCGGGTTCCGGCGGTGCGAAGCGTTCGAAATGGGTGGCCGCCTTGTCGATGCCGACAACGCCTGCGGCCGCACCGACCGCGTTCATCAGCCCTTCGGGGCCGCAGCAGTAGACGTGGGCGCCCGGGGCCGCACCGGCCAGCCAGCCCGCCAGGTCGGGTGGCGCGCCCGCCGCTTCCTGGTCCACGTGCAGCTGCACGCGGTCATGGTGGCGCGCCAATGTCCACGCATAGGCGGCACGGGCCCGCGTGCGCACGCAGTACAGCAGCTTCCAGGGCCTGGCGTTGGCCTCGCACCAGAGGATCATGCTCAGGATGGGCGTGATGCCGATGCCCCCGGCCACGAACAGATGCTCGGTGGCGGCCGGGTCGATGCCGAACAGGGCGCGCGGCGCGCCCACCTCGAGCACATCGCCCACGGCAAGGCGCTGGTGAACGAAGGCCGAGCCGCCGCGCGAAGCTGGCGCCAGGCCCACACCGAGCACGTAGCGGTGGCGCTCCAGCGGCGAGTTGGCCAGCGAGTACTGGCGGCGGATGTCGCCGGGCAGCAGCAGGTCCACATGGGCGCCCGAGGTGAAGGGCGGCAGCGCGGTGCCGTCCTGCGCACGCAATTCCAGGCCGAGCACATCCTGCGCCTCTTGCGTGAGGCGGGTGACGAGGAGCTTCATGGCTCAGGCCTTGACGGGTTCGGGCGCTGCTGTGGCGGCAGGGCGGGCCGCGGCTTCCTCGAGCGCTTCTTCTTCCAGCCGGCGCGAGACCATCCAGCGGAACTGGTTCAGCGCGGCGTCGATGCCGAAGGCCATCATCTTGAAGTCGGGCGCCAGCGCCAGGCTCCTTTGCTGCGCGGTGATGATGTCGCGGTCTTCATCGAAGGCATCCACCACGGCCTGGTGGATCGAGTGCGTGACTTCGGGTTGGTCGATGGCGAAGTTGTGGGGATGCGCGAAGAAGTAGTGGGTGGAGTTTTCCGTCTCGGGCGTGATGGCCTGGCAGCCACGAAATTCGATCGCACCGTCGCGGTTGCCTTCGGCAGCGCCCTGGCCGGTGGGCGCCATGCCGGAGTCCATCAGCAGGACGGCCGGGATGGTGAAGTTGTAGATGTTCCATCGATCGACCCTGCTGCCCCAGTCCTTGACCGCCTGGGCAAAAGGCGGCGGCTCGGTGTCGAGGGCCCACCGGGTGATGCGCACGCCGTTGTCGATGCGTTCGACCTTGGGCTGGGCGGCGGCGTAGTCCGCACTGCCTCCCAGCGTGGTCGGGTGCACGAAGGGCAGGTGGGAAAAGTCCAGCAGGTTGTCGCAGATCAGCAGGTAGTTGACGTCGTAGTGGATGTAGCCGTCCAGGCTGCGCCAGTGCGGGTCGTCCAGCCAGGGCGTGTCGGGGATCAGCGCAGGGTCGGCCTTGTCGGGAGCGCCCATCCAGATCCAGACCCAGCGGTGGCGTTGCACCACCGGGAAGGTGCGCACCCTGGCCTGGATGGGAATGCGCTTCTGGGCGGGCGCCTCGATGCACTGGCCCGAGGCGTCGAACTTCAGGCCGTGGTACATGCAGCGCACGCAGTCGCCTTCTCGCCGCCCCACCGACAGGGGCGCGCCGCGGTGGCAGCAGCGGTCTTCCATGGCGACGATCTCGCCGTCGTCCTTGCGGTACATGAGAACGGGCACGCCGATGATGGTGCGGGCGAACAGGCCCTGCGGCGTGAGCTCGTTGTCCCAGGCAGCCACGTACCAGGTGTTTTTGATGAACATGGGGCGTCTCCTTTGTTGTTCGCCGCGTTCGGGTCACGGCATGGGCAGAGCGTAGGACGAGGGTTCTCATGTATCAATGTCATTTCAGTCATTCCTAGAATGCGCGGCATGCATGCGGAAAACCTCGACCTGAACTTGCTGGCGGTCTTCGACGCGATGTTTCGCGAGGCCAGTGTCACGAAGGCTGCGCAGGGCCTCGGACTGACGCAGAGTGCGATGAGCCATGCGCTCAACCGGCTGCGTGCTTTTTTCGACGATCCCTTGTTCGTCAAGGTCGGCAGCCGCATGGAGCCCACGCGCAAGGCCGAGGGCATGCGCGCCGCGGTGGTGGAGGTGATGACCACCGTGCGCCAGCAGATCCTGGCGGGCGCCCGGTTCGAGCCCGCACTGGCGCGACGCACCTTCACCCTGTGCATGACCGACATGGGCGAACTGGTGTTCCTGCCGCCGCTGCTCGAGCGCTTCAAGAAGGAGGCGCCCGGATGCTCGCTGCGCACGCTGCAGGTGCCGCTCGAGCAGGTCGAAGGGCTGCTTGCGTCAGGCGAGGCCGACCTGGCGGTGGGGTCCATCCGTGCGGCGCCCGAGGGGCTGTTTCATCAGCGCCTGTTCCTGCACTCCTTCGTGACCATCGCCAGCGCGCGGAACAAGGACATCGGCGCCACCCTCACGCGCGAGCGCTTCGAGGCGATGCGGCACATCGTGGTCTCGCTCACCGGCCACTCGGCGGAGAGCTACGACAAGGTGCTGGAAGACCAGGGCATCCGCCGCACCGTGGCCGTGATGACGCCCCACTTCCTGATGGTTCCGCTCCTGATGGACCGGCACGCCGATCTGCTCGCGACGGTGCCGCGCGAACTGGCGGAGGTCTTCGCCCGCATGGGCACGGTGCGCATGTTCGAGCCGCCGGTGCCCGTGCCCCAGTTTCAACTCAACCAGCACTGGCATCCGCGCTTTCACCACGACCCGGCCGTGGTCTGGCTGCGCGACGTGATGAAACACACCTTCGAGCACTACCCGCGCATCACCACGCAGGCCAGTCCTCCGGCCAGGAAAGGGGCGCGAGCCAAGTCGCGTTGACGTGCCGGCCGGCATCGACTTTTCCTCTGCTGCGAGCCTCATCCCCCACCCGTTTCTGCGTGCCCGCTTGTTCGAGCGGCCGCGCACTGTTACAAAGGGCGTCTCCATGCGCTCCACCACCTTTCTCTTCGTTTCGCTGCTCTGGCTTGTCGTGGCCGCTCCGGCCGCGCAGGCGGAGGTGGTGCGCTGCACCGACGCCGACGGCCGCATCGTCTACACCGACGGCGCCTGCCCGCCGGGCACCAGGCAGTCGCGGCAGCTGCGCATCGACGAGCCGCCGCCTGCACCACCGCGCGCCTCCAGCGAGGAGGACACAGCGCGCCGGTCGGACTACGCGGCACCGTCCGCCCCACCGCCGCAGCCCGCGCCCTCGGGGCCGGCCATCATTCCGCGCTACCCGGTGGGCGAGGCGCCTGCGGCCGACCCGGGGCCGACCTACATCTGGGGCGGCGATCCGTACTACGGCCCGCCGCGACCGGGGTATCACCCCCGGCCGCCGCGTCCGCCGCGCGATCCGGGGCCGCCACCCGGCCAGCGGCCGTGCAATCTCGCGGGCATCAAGCGCAGCAACTGCTGAGCGCGTTCGTTCCTCGTTCCTCTGCTTCCTGTTTCTTCATGACCGTTGCCGCGCCCGAGCGCCTTTCCCCGTGGGTCGTCCATTGCGACGGCAGTGCCATGCCGAACCCCGGGCGCATGGGCGTCGGCGTCGTCATCACGCAGCCCGACGGCACCCGCCACACCTTCTCGCAGGCCACGCACACCACGGGCTGCAACAACGAGGCCGAGCTGCGGGCACTGACGCTCGCGCTGCGCGAGCTGCAGGCGCGCGGCGCCACGAGCGTGCAGGCCTTCAGCGACAACAGCACGCTGGTCGAACAGTTGAGCGGCGCTGCCGACGTGCGGCCGATCGTGCGCATGGCGCCGCTGTTCGAGGAGGCGCGCACGCTGCTGCAGGGCTTCGACGAGGCGCGCGTGCAATGGATTCCGCGCCACCGCAACGCCGAGGCCGACGCGCTCGCGCGGGCCGCGCTGGGCTTCGGGCCGAAGCCGCCGCCCAAGGCCTGGAAGAAGCGGCGCTAGCGGCGCCCGCGAAGGGGCATGCGGCAGGTTCTATCATTCGGGTCGATTCAGACACCCGTTTCCCCATGACCGAAGAAGCCACCTCCAAGCCCACGCTGCCCGACCATCTCTCGACCGATCCGCGCAGCCCGCACCACATTCCCGCCGTGTTCGAGCACCCGATCGGCATCCGCTTCAACGGCAAGGACCGCCTGGACGTCGAGGAATACTGCATCAGCGAAGGCTGGATCAAGGTGCCCGCCGGCCGCACGCTGGACCGCAAGGGCTACCCGCTGCTGATCAAGCTCAAGGGCGCTGTCGAGGTGTACTACCGCGACTGACGGAGCGGGGCACGCGCCCCACCGTTCCTGTTTTTTCTTTCAACGCCACTGCAGCAGCAGCGACCACGGCTGCCGGCTCATGTGGCGATCGACGCATGCGCTGCGGCCCGCCGTGCAGCCTTCGGGCAGGTAGCTCGGGTCCAGCAGCCGCGTGCCGGGCGCAAAGGCCAGGCGCCGCAAGGTGACCGACTGCAGCACGTTGCCGCCCACGGCATCGAAGCCCGCCCCGTCCACACCCACCACCACATCGCAGTGCATCGGCAACGGCGCGCCGCCCGTGGGGCGCGCGGCGAGCACCTCGCCGATCTTGGCGAAGCGGTCGAGCGCGGTGCCGCGCGCGCCACGTGCATGGCAGACCAGGTCGCCCGGGCGTGGCGGCGTGCGCATCAGGTCGCAGGCGCGCAGGGCCTGCGGTGTTGCGCGGCCCGCGGCCTCGTCGATGCCGGCCTGCCACGCGGCGCCGGCGTAGTCGACGTGGGCCTCGGAAAGGACGAACTCGTCGGCGCCGAGCCCGGCCTCGCGCGCGACCCAGCTGATGAACGCGGCGGACCAGGGCGTGTCGATCACCGCGACACGCTGCAGGGCCACTTCGAGGGCGCGCTGGTCCGGCGCGGCCAGCCCCTGGCCGGGGCCGACACCCAGGCCTTGCAGGCGCGCGGCGCTCGCCTGGTTCAGCGCGTCGGTCAATCGCGTGCGGTCGGCCGCGTGCGGGGCGCCGAAGCGAACGAGAGAAGGCAACCGCTCGCTCGACGGATCGACCGCGCGCCAGTAGCGCAGCACGCGTTGCCATGCGGGCAGCGCGTCGATCGGATAGCGCGTGTCTTCTGCTTCCGAATAGCCAGACTCGGTGAGCCGGCCTTCGGCGTCCATCGTCTGGCTGCCGAAGGCAACGTGCTCCTGGCGCGCCAACGCCGCCATCGCGAGGGCGCGCGGCGGTGGCGGAATGTAGGAGGCCGTGGCAAGGCAGCCGGACGCGGCCGATGCGAAGGTGGGCGCCGCCGCGAACACCAGGGCTGCGCACAGCGTGCGCGCTGCGTGGCGCAGCGGTTGTGTGAGCGCGGAGGAGGGCGCGATGACGGGCGGTGGCGACATGTGAGGCGAGCATAGCGGGGCACTGCCCGTGGCAAGCAGAATGCGGGGTGCTCCCTGAAGCGCCGGACCGTCCGGTGCAGGCGCCCCACCGTGAAGCTCAAGACCATCCTGCTGCGGATCCTCGGCGTCATCGTCGGCCTCGCGATCGTGGGCTATGCCGCGTTCCAGTGGAGCCCGTGGCCCTCGGTGTTGATGATCCGCTATGCCTTCGGCAAGGGCTCGGACGCCGCGTCGCAGTCGCTGCAGAAGCACGTGCCGACTGGCATCTCGGCGGTGCTCGATCAGCACTACGACGAGGCCGACCCGGATGCCTACCTCGACGTGTTCCGTCCGGCCTCGGCGGGCGCGCAGCTCTTGCCCACCATCGTGTGGGTGCACGGCGGCGCCTGGGTCTCGGGCCACCGGCGCGACGTGGCGAACTACGCGCGCGTGCTGGCGGGGCAGGGCTTCACCGTGGTGGCCGTCGGCTATTCGATCGCGCCGGGCCAGGGCTATCCGGTGCCGGTGCGGCAGGTGAACACGGCGCTGGGCTATCTCGTGCGTGAGGCAGCGAGGTTGGGCGTGGACCCGACGCGACTCGTGCTGGCCGGTGACTCTGCGGGGGCGCACATCGTCGCGCAGGTCGCGAACGCCGTGGCCGTGCCGGGCTACGCGAAAGCCGTCGGTCTCACGCCCGTCATCGCGCGCGAGCAGCTGCGCGGCATGCTGCTGCACTGCGGGGCCTACGACGCGGCGCAGGCCAAACTCGACGGTGCCTTCGGCGGCTTCCTGCGGACCGTGTTCTGGTCGTACAGCGGCAGCAAGGATTTCCAGAACGCGCCGGCCTTCGAGACTGCGTCGGTGCGCCGTTATGTGACCGGGGCCTTTCCGCCGTCGTTCATCACCGCGGGCAACGGCGATCCGCTCGAAGGGCAGTCGCGGTCGATGGCTGAAACGCTGATGGCGAAGGGCGTGCAGGTCGACAGCCTGTTCTTCCCCGCCGATCAAACGCCGGCGTTGCCGCACGAGTACCAGTTCAACCTCGACGATGCGCCGGGGCGGCTGGCGCTGGAGCGCTCGCTGCAGTTCTTGCGGCGCGTCACGGCGCCGTAGCTAGGTCAGCCCTGGGGCTTGCTCGGCAGGTCGCCTTCGCGCAGCTTGCGGCCGACCCACATCAGGCCGGTTTCATAGTCGGCGCTGCCGACCTGCACGCCGCCCACGGTGCGCAGTGCGCCGGTGCCGTCATCGGTGGCCGGGCCTTCGCCCGTGAGGTCGCCGGGGACCAGCAGGCGGCCGTCTTTCAGGAAGTCGGCGATGCGCAACTGGCGCATGCCGCGGCCCCAATGCCAGTGCTGCTTGAGGTCGAAGGATTTCGGCGATGGCGCGGGTTTGGATTTCTTCACGGGATGTCGGGGAGGGGCTTGCGAAGGTTCGCGTCGGCGCGATCAAACGTACAAGTGAACGCACCATGAAAAAAGCCTGCTACCTTGTGGGTAGCAGGCTTTCCAGCGTTGCCGCGATGTTGGTTGGTGGGCCCTGAGTGACTCGAACACTCGACCTACGGATTAAGAGTCCGCTGCTCTACCAACTGAGCTAAGAGCCCTTGCTTTGAAAACCGTTAGTGTTTTCTGGCAAGACCACGAGTATATACCAATCTTTTTGGGACTTCAAAAAATTTCTGCACATTTGTACGACGGCGTTAGGATGCGCGACCTTCGGGGCCCGACCCCATCCCTGTCAGAGGAGAAATTTCGATGAGCGATGCAAGCAACACCCCCCATGTCCTGATCACCGGCGCCGCGGGCGCACTGGGCCGTGCCGTGGCCCAGCACTTTCTTGACCAGGGCGCGCGGCTCGCGCTGGTCGATCACCACGCCGGTCGCCTGGCCGAAGTCTTCCCGGGCCTGGACAACTCACAGCACCTGCTGCTTGCCGGCGACGTGACCTCGGCGCCCGACATGGCCGCGCTCACCGGCCAGGTGCTGCAGGCCTTCGGCGGCCGCGTCGATGCGCTGGTGCACATTGCCGGCGGCTTCGAGATGGGCGAGGCGACGCACGCACTCACGCGTGCGAGCTGGGACCGGATGATGAATCTCAACGCCTGGTCGTTCGTCGCCGTGACGCAGGCCGTGCTGCCCTCGATGATCGAGCGCCGCGCGGGCCGCATCATCGCGGTGACGGCCAAGGTGGCGGCGCGCGGCCTGCCGGCCATGGCGGCGTACATCGCGTCGAAGAGCGCGCTGCAGCGGCTGGTGGAGTCGATGGCGGCCGAGGCTGCGCCGCACGGCGTGAACATCAACAGCGTGGCGCCCAGCGTGCTGGACACGCCGGCCAACCGCCAGGCGATGCCCGACGCGAACCCGGCCGAGTGGGTGTCGACCTCGGTCGCGGCGCAGACCATCGGCTTCCTGGCATCGCCGGGCGCCGCGGCATTGCACGGCCAGCACCTGACGCTCGACGCCTGATATTTCCCGGCCGCAGCGCACAGCTGCAAATGAAAAAGGCCTTGGCGATTGCCAAGGCCTTTTTGCTGGGTCGGTTGGTGGAGAGGAGGAGGATCGAACTCCCGACCTCCGCATTGCGAACGCGGCGCTCTCCCAGCTGAGCTACCCCCCCAACACAGGCCACATTTTATCCAGCCGCGCATTTCCATGCACGCGGCCGTGCCAAGATGCGCCCCGGAAAAACAAGGAGCAAACACCGCATGGAAGCGCACGACCCCGCCTGGCTGGAAGGCATGTACAACAACCTGGCGCGGGTGAAGGACCACCCCGCCTACTTCGCGCGCTGGGGGCGCGATTCCGCCGCGGCGCGCGACACGCTGCCGTGCCGCATCGATGTTCCCTACGGCACCGGACCGAACGAAACGCTCGATATCTTTCCGGCGCCCGTGCCCGATGCGCCGGTGCTGGTCTTCATCCACGGCGGCTACTGGCGCGCCATGGACAAGAAGGACCACTCGTTCATCAGCCCCGCCTTCCACGACCGCGGCATCTGCGTGGTGCAGCCCAACTACGCGCTGTGCCCGGGCCCGGTCGACCAGCCGGTGACGGTGCCGGGCATCCTCTTGCAGATGGTGCGGGCGCTGGAATGGACGTGGCGCCATGTGGCAGCGCATGGCGGCGACCCTTCGCGCATCACCGTCGCGGGGCATTCCGCGGGCGGCCACATGGCGGCGGCGTTGCTGGCCTGCGACTGGAAGGCGGTGGCGCCCGATCTGCCCGCGCAACTGGTGCGCAATGCGTTGTCGGTCTCGGGCCTGTTCGACCTGCGGCCGCTGCAGCGCACGCCCTTCCTCGAGCACACGCTGAAGCTCACCGATGCCGACGCGCGACGCGCGAGCCCGGCGCTGTGGCCTGCGCCGGCGCGCGGCCAGCTCTATGCGGCGGTGGGGGGCAACGAGAGTGCGGAGTTCATCCGCCACAACGCGATGATCCGCGAGGCCTGGGGCCGCCACACCGTGCCGGTGTGCGAGGTGCTGCCGGGGCTGGACCACTTCGGCGTGGTCGATGCGCTGGCCGATTCGGCGCACGCGCTGCACCGCTATGCGGTGCAACTGCTCGAGGCCTGAAAGAAAAGACGGGCGGGCAGAGGGCCGCCCGTCGCGCTCACATCAGCAGGTGTTCGCCGGCGTTGTCGCCGCCCAGCGTGACGTAGTTGACCTTGCGGATGTCCATCAGCGTGCGGCCGCCCGCGTAGCTGATCGAGCTTTGCACGTCCTGCTCCATCTCGACCAGCGTGTCGGCCAGCTTGCCCTTGATGGGCTCGAGGATGCGCTTGCCTTCGACGTGCTTGTACTCGCCCTTGTTGAAGTCGCTGGCCGAGCCGTAGTACTCCTTGAAGAGCGTGCCGTCGACGTCGACCGTCTTGCCTGGCGATTCTTCGTGGCCCGCGAACAGCGAGCCGATCATGACCATCGACGCGCCGAAGCGGATGCTCTTGGCGATGTCGCCGTGGTCGCGGATGCCGCCGTCGGCAATGATCGGCTTGGTGGCCACGCGCGCGCACCACTTGAGCGCCGACAGCTGCCAGCCGCCCGTGCCGAAACCGGTCTTGAGCTTGGTGATGCAGACCTTGCCCGGGCCGATGCCGACCTTGGTGGCGTCGGCGCCCCAGTTCTCTAGGTCGATCACGGCTTCGGGCGTGCCGACGTTGCCGGCGATCACGAACGACTTGGGCAGCTTGGCCTTGAGGTAGCCGATCATGTTCTTCACGCTGTCGGCATGGCCGTGCGCGATGTCGATCGTGATGTATTCGGGCACGAGGCCTTGGGCCACCATCTGGTCGACCGTGTCGTAGTCGGGCTTCTTCACGCCCAGCGAGATCGAGGCGAACACGCCCTTGCCCTGCATGTCTTTCACGAACTGGATGTTGTCCAGGTCGAAGCGGTGCATCACGTAGAAGTAGCCGTTTTGTGCGAGCCACAGGCAGATCGACTCGTCGACCACCGTTTTCATGTTGGCAGGCACCACCGGCAGGCGGAAAGTGCGCTCGCCGAGCGTGACGCTGGCGTCGCATTCCGAGCGGCTTTCCACGCGGCATTTGCGCGGCAGCAGAAGGATGTTGTCGTAATCGAAGATTTGCATGACCAGGCTCCTGAAAGGAATCGTTGAGTGGAACGAATGAGCGCTTGGTCCGGCCGGTTCTCGTGGTCGCGTCATGAAAATGACGGCCAAAAAAAACCGGACGCAAGAAACTTGGGCCCGGTGATTGATTTTACGGCCATGGCGATGATGCGCAAGTTGCCGGGGCGTATTGACCCTATGGGTTGCTGCGTATACCCGACGACCATGGTGCGGCTCTTCCTCAGAACCGGTAGCCGATGCCCACGCCGAACAGCCACGGGTCGACCTTCACGGTCGAAAGCTGCACGCCATTCATGTTCACGGCGCTGCGGATGCGCAGCTTCTTCACGTCGAGGTTGAGGTAGGTGTTCTTCGCCACCTCGATGTCGACGCCGGCGCCCAGCGCGAGGCCGAAGCTTTCGTTCTGCAGCTGCAGGCGGCCCACCGTCGGCACCTGCAGGTTGACGCTGCTCAGGCGCGTGTAGTTCAGGCCCGCGCCGATGTAGGGCCGGATCTTCGCGGTCGGCATGAAGTGGTACTGCAGCATCAGCGAGGGCGGCAGGTGCTTGAAGGTGCCGATGTCCACGGGCCCGCCCAGCGCGCTGCGCTGCACGGTGACCGTCTGTTTCTGCGGTACCGTCAGCACCAGTTCGGCGGCGATGTTCGGCGTGAAGAAGTAGGTGACGTCGAGCTCGGGGATGGTCTTGCTGTTGACCGTGATGGCATCGGCCGGAATCGACAGGTCGGCCACCGGCGCCGAGTGGTTCGCCGGCTTCAGGTACACGGCGCGGGCGCGCACCAGCCAGTTGCCTTGTGCTTCCTGCGCCGCGGCCGGCAGGGCGGCCATGGCGCCGAGCAGGGCGGCGAGGCAGGCGGGGGCGAATTTCTTGGGCATGGGTTCTCCAGTGACGGCCGGCGCGCAGGGCCGGCAACTGGAAGGCAGTCTCCCGTCCGACAGCGCCGTGCCGCTTGATCTGCCGCAAGCGCGGCGGGCCGGCGCATGCCCGCGGGCCCGGCCTTGATCCAGGTCATGCCCGCAGGGGCAAGCGCGTCCGCCGGGGCCCGGGGCGGGGCAGCTTTCTACAATGGCACCCATGCTCCCTCACGACCTGTTTTCCGGCGCGTCCGCAGCCGATACGGGCGGCCCTGCCTCGCCGTTGCTGAACAACCTCAACGCCG
The DNA here is from genome assembly GCF_059419205.1 of Variovorax sp. GW821-FHT06D12. Classification (NCBI taxonomy): domain Bacteria; kingdom Pseudomonadati; phylum Pseudomonadota; class Betaproteobacteria; order Burkholderiales; family Comamonadaceae; genus Variovorax; species Variovorax sp. GW821-FHT06D12. The sequence goes on from NZ_JBWKRI010000003.1 coordinate 534,790, forward strand.
AGCAGCTTGCTGCCGTCACGCTGCCCGCGGGCAATGCCCTCATCCTTGCCGGTGCCGGCTCCGGCAAGACGCGGGTGCTCACCACCCGCATCGCCTGGCTGCTGCAGACGGGGCAGGTGTCCGCCGGCGGCATCCTGGCCGTCACCTTCACCAACAAGGCCGCCAAGGAAATGATGACGCGGCTGACCGCGATGCTGCCGGTGAACGTGCGCGGCATGTGGATCGGCACCTTCCACGGCCTGTGCAACCGCCTGCTGCGCGCGCACTGGAAGCTGGCCAATCTGCCCTCGACCTTCCAGATCCTCGACACACAAGACCAGCTCTCGGCCATCAAGCGCCTGATGAAGCAGTTCAACGTCGACGACGAGCGCTTTCCGGCCAAGCAGACCCAGTGGTTCATCGCCGGCGCCAAGGAAGACGGCCTGCGCCCCGGCGACATCGAGGCCCGCAGCGACGACGACCGCAAGAAGGTCGAGCTCTATCAGCTGTACGAAGAGCAGTGCCAGCGCGAAGGCGTGGTCGACTTCGGCGAGCTGATGCTGCGCAGCTACGAGCTGCTGCGCGACAACGAGCCCGTGCGCGAGCACTATCAGCGGCGCTTCCGCCACATCCTGGTCGACGAGTTCCAGGACACCAACCGCCTGCAGTACGCATGGCTGAAGATGCTCGCGGGCCACACGGCGATCGGCGGCCACTTCACGCCGGGCGAGCACAACAGCGTGATCGCCGTGGGCGACGACGACCAGAGCATCTACGCCTTCCGCGGCGCGCGCGTGGGCAACATGACCGACTTCGTGCGCGAGTTCGACGTGCGCCGCCAGATCGTCCTGGAGCAGAACTACCGCAGCTACAGCAACATCCTCGATTCGGCCAACGAGCTCATCAGCCACAACAAGAAGCGCCTGGGCAAGAACCTGCGCACCGATCAGGGGCCGGGCGAGCCTGTGCGCGTGTACGAATCGCCCACCGACCTCGCCGAGGCGCAGTGGATGGTCGAGGAAATGCGCCAGCTGGCGCGCGACGGCTTCGATCGCAAGGAAATGGCCGTGCTCTACCGCAGCAATGCGCAAAGCCGGGTGATCGAAACGGCGCTGTTCAATGCTTCGGTGCCGTACCGCGTGTACGGCGGCCTGCGCTTCTTCGAGCGCGCCGAAATCAAGCACGCGCTGGCCTACCTGCGCCTGCTCGAGAACAAGGACGACGACACCAGCTTCCTGCGCGTCGTCAACTTCCCGCCGCGCGGCATCGGTGCGCGCACGCTCGAAAGCCTGCAGGACGCGGCGCGCGCCGCCGGGCGTTCGCTGCACGACGCGGTGAGCGCGGTCGGCGGCAAGGCCGGCTCGAACCTCACGGCTTTCGTCGCCAAGATCGACGTGCTGCGCGAGCAGACCCAGGGTGTGAGCCTGCGCGAGATCATTGAGCTGGTGCTCGACCACAGCGGCCTCGTCGAACACTACAAGGCCGACCGCGAAGGCGCCGACCGCATCGAGAACTTGGACGAACTCGTGAACGCGGCCGAAAGCTTCGTCACGCAGGAAGGCTTCGGTCGCGACGCCGTGGCGCTGCCGGTCGACGAGCTGCGCCAGTCGCCAGCCAGCCAGGGGCTCGACCCCAGCCGGCCGGTGCTCGACGAGCCGCTGGCGCCCGACGCCGAAACCGGCGAAACGCTGAGCCCGCTTGCGGCCTTCCTGACGCACGCGGCGCTCGAGTCGGGCGACAACCAGGCGCAGGCCGGGCAGGACGCGGTGCAGCTCATGACCGTGCACGCCGCCAAGGGCCTGGAGTTCGACTGCGTGTTCATCACCGGCATGGAAGAGGGCCTGTTCCCGCACGAGAACTCGATGAGCGATTTCGAGAGCCTCGAGGAAGAACGCCGCCTGATGTATGTGGCAATCACGCGCGCACGCAAGCGCCTGTACCTGAGCCATTCGCAGACGCGCATGCTGCACGGCCAGACCCGCTACAACGTCAAGAGTCGCTTCTTCGACGAGCTGCCGGAAGGCGCGCTCAAGTGGCTCACGCCGAAGAACCAGGGCTTTGCGCCCTCGGCCTTTGGCTACGGCGGCGGCTACGGCAGCACGCGCGGCGGTGCCGGTGGCTACGGCGGTGGGGGAGGCGGCGGCAACCGCTACGGTGGAGGCGGTGGCAGCGCGAGCAAGGACACCTTCGCCAGCCCGCCCGTGCCACCGCAGAAGACCGCGCCGTCGCACGGCCTGCGTTCAGGCATGCAGGTGTTCCACAACAAGTTCGGCGAGGGCACGGTGACCGCGCTCGAAGGCACCGGCGATGATGCGCGGGCGCAGGTGAAGTTCGCGCGCCACGGCGTGAAGTGGCTGGCGCTGTCGGTGGCGAAGCTCACGCCGGTCTGAGTCCGGCGGTCCCGCTTGCCCGAAAGGGCAGCGGGCGATGCCGACTTCAGTTCGCGTCGAAGCTGTCCCGGAACGTGAACCAGGTCGAGGCCAGCGACATGGCCGCCAGCACCAGCGCCGTGCCGATCATCAGGATGTTGCCGATCGCCAGCGCCGCGCCGTCGGAGCCCATGGCGCCGACGCCGATCAGCACGGTGGCGAGCAGGCCGATGGCGATGCCCGCGAGCATGAACACGCCGAACCACGCCAGGCCGAACAGCGCGTAGGCGCCGAAGTTGCGGAACAGCGCGACGATGCTGAAGAAGACGCTCTTCACCGGCTCCACGCGGTGCCAGTGCACCAGCGCGGGCGCATGCCACATGGCCAGCGACAGCGGCAGGTTCAAGCACATCAGCAGCGTGCGCGCCGTGAGGAACTCGCTGCTCTTCATGACCTCGGGCGTCACCGCCTCGTCGAACAGGTAGGCGCGCATGAGCTGGCCGCCGTCGACCAGTGCCGTCAGCGTGACGGCCAGCACGAAGTACACGGCCGAGATCACGCCCAGCACCACCAGCGAGCGCCATTCGGTACGCATGGCGTCGAACACCGCGATGAACATGGCCGAGCCCGTGGGGCGGCCCAGGTCGCCCGCGTTGCCCAGGCCGTCGGCGTTGTCGGTTGCTGCCACCGAGGTCGCGACCATCAGGCCGAGCGTCATGAAGGGCAACAGGATCGGCGCGAGCACGCTGCCGAGCAGCGGCAGCATCGACACCGTCGAGATCATCGCCATCAGCAGGAAGAACAGCGAGATGAAGGCCAGCGGCTGGCGCCAGAAGGTCTTGAGTCCGAGGCGGACCCAGTCGAAGCCGGTGCGCGCCGGCACGAGGTGGAGTTTCATGTGGGGGGTCAGAAGGTGTGAATGAATCCGGCGTGGCCGAGCAGGCCGCCCAGACGCGCCCAATCAAGGCGCAAAGCGCAGCCATAGCTTGGGCTATGGCGAGCATTTGCAACGCAGAGTGGGTGTGTCTGGGCGGGATGAGCGGGCATGGCGGGTTCGGTCACACCTTCTTTAGGCTGCCAGCGCCGGCTCGAGGACGTGGGCGATGGCGTGCGGGTGGGTGGCGCGCTCGCGCAGCACGCGCTCGAAGTGCGTCGGGTCGTGGGGCTTGAGCATGCTGGCCTCGCGCGGCAGGTGGAAGTCCCACAGGCGCGAGATCCAGAAGCGCAGCGCGGCGGCGCGCAGCATCGCGGGCAGCAGGGCGCGCTCGGAGGCGTTCAGCCTGCGCACGCTCTCATACGCGGCGAGCAGGGCGTCGGCGCGGGCGGCGTCGTGCCGGCCGCTGGCCAGGTCGATGGCCCAGTCGTTCAGGCACACGGCCAGGTCGAACAGCCAGGTGTCGGTGCCGGCGAAGTAGAAGTCGAACACGCCCGTGAGGCGCGGCGGCACGTCGGGCTCGCCGCCAGTCGCGAACATCACGTTGTCGCGGAACATGTCGGCATGCACCGGGCCGCGCGGCAGCGCCGCGTAGGCCGACGATTCGGCGACATGGTTCTGGTAGGCCAGCTCGGCGCGCAGCAGCGCAGCTTGCGCCTCGTCCATGTAGGGCAGCACCACCGGGGCGGTCTCGTTCCACCAGGGCAGGCCGCGCAGGTTGGGCTGGATGCGCGGGTAGTCGCGCCCGGCCAGGTGCATGCGGGCCAGCATGGCGCCCAGTTCGCCGCAGTGGGCGGCGGTGGGGGCCAACTCGCTGCGGCCCGAGAGCTTCTGCACCAGCGCCGCGGGCTTGCCGGCCACGCGGTGCAGCAACTCGCAGGGTGCCTGCGCGGGGATCGACAGCGCATGGCCGGTCGGCGGCGCCACGGCCGGGTCGGCGACGGGCGCGGGCACCGGCAGGCCGGCACCGGCCAGGTGCTTCATGAGGCAAAGGTAGTACGGCAGCTGCTCGGCGCTCAGGCGCTCGAACAGCGTCAGCACGAACTCGCCCGACTCGGTGGTGGCGAAGTAGTTGGTGTTCTCGATGCCGCCCTCGATGCCGCGCAACTCGCGCAGGGCGCCCATGCCAAGGCGCTGGACGAGCGCGTCTGCCTCGCCGAACTGGACTTCGGTAAAAACTGCCATGGCGATGCTCAGCGCCGGACGGCGGCTGCGGGAGAAAAGAGGGAGGGCGGGAAGGAGAACGACAGCGTCACGGTCAGAACTTCAGCACGTTCCAGACACGCGGGCCGTTGCCGCCGCTGTTCGCGTCGCCAGTCGTGCCGGGGCGGGCGCTGCCGCCGTCGTTGGGCAGCACTTCGTAACCGGGCATGTTCGACTTGGGCTTGACGTTGATGCTCTGCGTGCGGCCGCCGTAGCGCACCTCGTCGACCGAGGCGCCGCTGTCTTCCGTGTGGATGTGCTCGACCTTCTGGTTGCGCCGGCCGTCGGCCTGCTCCTGATTTTGTAGCGGTTCCGCCGGAGCCGGCTTGGCGGCGGGCGCGGCCGGCGCCTGCGCGAGGGCGGCAACGGGGGTGGCGAAAGCCAGCGCCAGCAGGATGCGGCGGGCGACCAGGAGTGGGGAGCTAGGCATGCACGGATTGTAGGCGTGCACCCGCTGGCGGCGTGTCGGCCGCCAGCCGACCCTGGTGTCGTTCCGGACGCCGGCCCGGGCACGGCAAAATGACCCGATGACCGACAAGAAAACGCTGCTGCTCGTCGATGGCTCGAGCTACCTGTACCGGGCCTTCCACGCGATGCCCGATCTGCGCGCCGTGCCCGGCGACCCCAAGAGCCCGGCCACCGGGGCGATCCGGGGCATGATCAACATGATGACCGCGCTGCGCCGCGAGGTGCGCGCCGACTACGCGGCCTGCATCTTCGACGCCCCCGGCAAGACCTTCCGCGACGACTGGTACCCCGAGTACAAGGCCAACCGCTCGCCGATGCCCGACGACCTGCGCAGCCAGATCGACCCCATCCACGAAGTGGTCAGGCTGCTCGGTTGGCCGGTGATTACCGTGCCCGAGGTCGAGGCTGACGACGTGATCGGCACGCTCGCCAAGGTGGCGGCCGCGCAGGGCGTCGAGGTGATCGTCTCCAGCGGTGACAAGGACCTGAGCCAGCTGGTCGACGAGCACATCACCATCATCGACACGATGAACGGCAAGAAGCGCGACATCGCCGGCGTGACGGCCGAGTTCGGCGTGCCGCCCAGCCTCATGGTCGACTACCAGACGCTCATCGGCGACACGGTCGACAACGTGCCCGGCGTGCCCAAGGTCGGCCCCAAGACAGCGGCCAAATGGCTGCTCGAATACGGCTCGCTCGATGCGCTGGTCGAACGCGCCGCCGAAGTGAAGGGCGCCGCCGGCGAGAACCTGCGCCAGGCGCTCGACAAGCTGCCGCTGAGCCGCCGCCTCGTCACCATCCGCACCGACTGCGACCTGAACGGCTTTGTCGAAGGCCTGCCCTCGCTCGAAGGCCTGCCCGTTGGTGCGCCGCAGACGGCCGAGCTGAAGCCCTTCTACGAGAAGTTCGGTTTCAAGAGCCTCGTCAAGTCGCTCGAAGCCCAAGAGGTGCCGCCCGAGCTGATCGAAGAGAACGCGAAGAAGAAGGCCGCCCCCAAGGCCGACCGCGACCAGGGCGGCCTGTTCGACGAGCCCTCCGAGCTGGACGCGCAAGAGGCCGCCGCGCCCGCGAGCAACCTCAAGTACGACACGATCATGGAGTGGGCGCAGTTCGACGCCTGGCTCGCCAAGCTCGAGGCCGCCGAACTCACGGCCATCGACACCGAGACCACCTCGCTCGACGAAATGGTCGCGCAGATCGTGGGCATCAGCTTCAGCGTCACGCCGGGCGAAGCGGCCTACATTCCGCTCACGCACAACTACCCCGACGCGCCCGCGCAGCTGCCCATCGACGAGGTGCTCGCCAGGCTCAAGCCCTGGCTCGAGAACGCCGACAAGAAGAAGCTCGGCCAGCACATCAAGTACGACCGCCACGTGTTCGCCAACCACGGCATCGAGGTGCAGGGCTACGCGCACGACACCATGCTGCAAAGCTATGTGCTCGAAGTGAACAAGCCGCACGGCCTGTCGTCCCTGGCCGAGCGCCATCTGGGGCGCAGCGGCATCTCGTACGAAGACCTGTGCGGCAAGGGCGCGCACCAGATTCCGTTCAGCCAGGTCGACATCGCCAAGGCCGCCGAGTACTCGTGCGAAGACAGCGACCAGACGCTCGACGTGCACCACGCGCTGTGGCCCCTGCTGCAGAAGGAAGAAAAGCTGGCCTACATCTACCAGCTCGAAATGGATTCGAGCGAGGCGCTGTACCGCATCGAGCGCAACGGCGTGCTGATCGACGCGCCCACGCTGGCCGCGCAGAGCCACGACCTGGGCACGCGCATCATGGCGCTGGAGCAGGAGGCCTACGACATCGCGGGGCAGCCCTTCAACCTCGGTTCGCCCAAGCAGATCGGCGAAATCTTCTTCACCAAGCTGGGCCTGCCCGTGGTCAAGAAGACGCCGAGCGGCGCGCCCAGCACCGACGAAGAAGTGCTCGAGAAGCTGGCCGAAGACTATCCGCTGCCCGCCAAGATCCTCGAGCACCGTGGCCTCTCGAAGCTCAAGGGCACCTACACCGACAAGCTCGGCCAGCTGGCCAACCCGCGCACCGGCCGCGTGCACACGCACTATGCGCAGGCCGTGGCCGTCACGGGCCGCCTGAGCAGCAACGACCCCAACCTGCAGAACATCCCGATCCGCACGCCCGAAGGCCGGCGCGTGCGCGAGGCCTTCGTGGCACCGGCAGGCAGCGTGATCGCCAGCGCCGACTACTCGCAGATCGAGCTGCGCATCATGGCCCACATCAGCGGCGACGAGTCGCTGCTGCGCGCCTTCACCGACGGCGTCGACGTGCACCGCGCCACAGCCGCCGAGGTGTTCGGCACCACGCCCGACCAGGTGTCCAGCGAGCAGCGCCGCTACGCCAAGGTCATCAACTTCGGGCTCATCTACGGCATGAGCAGCTTCGGCCTGGCGAAGAACCTGGGCATCGAGACCAAGGCCGCGGCCTCGTACATCGATCGCTACTTTGCGCGCTACCCGGGCGTGAAGACCTACATGGACCAGATCGTGGAGTTCGCGCGCGACAAGGGCTATGTCGAGACCGTGTTCGGCCGGCGCCTCTACCTGAGCGAGATCAACGGCGGCAACGGCCCCCGCAAGAAGGCGGCCGAGCGCCAGGCCATCAACGCGCCGATGCAGGGCACGGCGGCCGACCTCATCAAGCTCAGCATGGTCAAGGTACAGAACGTGCTTGACGAAGAAAAGCGTGCCACCAAGATGATCATGCAGGTGCACGACGAACTGGTGTTCGAAGTGCCCGAGGCTGAGGTCGAATGGGTGCGCACCGAAATCCCGCGCCTGATGGCCGGCGTGGCGGCGCTCAAGGTGCCGCTGCTCGCCGAGATCGGCGTCGGTCCCAACTGGGACAAGGCCCACTGATCCTCCTTCGCACGACCCCCAAGAGACAAACGACAGAAAGAAGAAACACGCCCATGAAACTCCAGCCCCGCACCTTCCTGCTCGCCGCCGTCTGCGCGGCCTTCCTCGGCACCGCTTCCGCTGCCCCTGATGCCCGCATCGCCGCGCTCGCCGCCAAGGAAAAGCCCGCCCTGCTCGAGACGCTGAAGGAGCTGGTCTCCATCGAGTCGGGCAGCCGCGACATCGAAGGCCTCGAGAAGATCTCCGATCTCATCGCCGCCAAGTTCAAGGCGCTGGGCGGTGAGGTCGAGCTCATCGACCCGAGCGCCGACGCCTACCGCATGGAAGACACGCCCGAAAAAATCGGCCGCGTGGTGCGCGCCACCTTCAAGGGCACGGGCACCAAGAAGATCATGCTCATCGCGCACATGGACACGGTCTACACCGTGGGCATGCTCAACAAGCAGCCGTTCCGCGTCGACGGCGACAAGGCCTACGGCCTGGGCATCGCCGACGACAAGCAGGGCGTGGCCGTCATCACACACCTGGTGTCGATGTTGCAGGCGCTGAAGTTCAAGGACTACGGCACGCTCACCGTGCTGATCAACGGCGACGAGGAAATCAGCTCGCCCGGTTCGCGCGCATTGCTCACCAAGCTCGGCGGCGAGCACGATGCCGTGCTGTCGTTCGAGGGCGCCTCCATCAAGGACGACAAGCTCTCGCTGGCCACCGCGGGCATCGCCTCGGTCACGCTGAACGTGGCGGGCAAGGCCTCGCACGCGGGCTCCGCGCCCGAGCTGGGCGTGAACGCGCTGTACGAGCTGTCGCACCAGATCCTGCAGATGCGCGACCTGTCCGACCCGTCCACGGGCCTGAAGATGAACTGGACCATCTCCAAGTCGGGCACCAACCGCAACGTGATCCCGGCCAGCGCCACGGCGGGCGCCGACGTGCGCGTGCTCAAGGTGGCCGACTACGACCGCATCGAGCAGCAGGTGAACGAGCGCGTGAAGAAGCAACTGGTGCCCGAGGCCAAGGTCGAGTTGAAGTTCGAACGCCGCCGTCCGCCGCTCGAGGCCACCGACGCGTCGCGCGCGCTGGCCAAGCACGCGCAGGCCATCTACAAGGACGAGCTGGGCCGCCCGCTGGGCGCCGACGACAAGGCCGCCGGTGGCGGCACCGACGCGGCGTTCGCCTCGCTCAAGACCAAGGCGCCGGTCATCGAGCGCTTCGGCCTGCAAGGCTTCGGCGCGCACACGGCCGACGCCGAGTACGTGCTGATCGATTCGATCGAGCCGCGCCTGTACCTGGGCGTGCGCATGGTGATGGACATCGCCACCGGCAAGACCACCGTTCGCTGACCGCCACCGACCGCTGTCGGCCATGCGGCTGCGCCACATCGAGGTCTTCAACGCGATCATGCTCGCGGGCAGCGTGAGCGCGGCCGCGCGGCTCATCAACATCACGCAGCCGGCCGTGAGCCGCACGCTGCAGCATGCCGAGCTGCAGCTGGGCTTTCCGCTGTTCCAGCGCGCCAAGGGGCGGCTCACGCCGACCACCGAGGCGCTCACGCTGTACCCGCACATCGAGCGGCTGTTCGCGCAGCTCGACGAGGTGCAGCGGCTGGCGGCGAACCTGCGCGCGGGCAATGACACGGGCGAGCTGCGCATCCTCAGCGTGCTCGCGCTGAGCTACGAAATCCTGCCGCGCGCGCTCAAGGCCTTCCGCGAGATGCATCCGGGCTACGCGATCACGGTCGAGTCGCTGCACTCGCCGCAGATCATGTCGGCGCTGCTCTTGCAAGAGGCCGACGTGGGCTTCGCCTTCAGCCCCGCGGTACACCCCTCGCTCACGCAGGAGACGCTGGCCGACAGCCGCATGGTGTGCGTGGCGCCCAAGGGCATGCTGCCGCGCGCGCTGGTGCGCAACGGCTCGGTGGCGCTGCACGACCTCATCGACCGCCCGGTGATCGGCCTGGACGGCCGCGACCCGGTCGGCACCAGCCTGAGCCAGGCCTGCCGGCAGGCGGGCGTGGGCTTCCAGCAGGCCGTCGTCACGGTGCAGACCTACCACGCGGCGCTGGCCATGGCGCACCACGGGCTGGGCGTGGCGCTGGTCGACGGCTGCACGGCGCGCTCGGCCGACCGTGCCAAGGTCGACGTGCTGACGCTGGAGCCGCACATTCCGGTGCCGGTGCGCGCGCTGCGCTTCGCGGGCCGGCCCGATTCGGTGGCGGTGCGCGGCATCACGCGCTGCATGCGCGAAGCGATCGAGCAGACCGCCTGAGAAAGATGCGGGGCATTCGCCTCGCGCCATAATCCGCGCCCATGCACGCCCTTCGAACCTTCTGCGCAATGCACCGTCTGGTGCTGGCGTGGTTCATGGCGTCGCTGCTGATTGCGGGCGCGTCGCCGCTCGTGAACCCGCAGGCGATGGAGCTGGTGTGTTCCGCCGCCGGCACCGTCAAGCTCATCGTGCAGGGCGACGACGGCGCCACCGAAGTCGGCATGGCGGCCATGGACTGCCCGCTGTGCATGGTCTCCGGGCCGCCGCCTGCCGCCGTGCAGGTGACGCTGCCCACGCCGCTGCCGCTGGGCCGCGCGCTGCAATCGATTCCTGCTGCCCGCCTCGCGGCAGCCACGGCCTCGCCGCTGCCGGCGCGCGGGCCGCCCACGCATCTCTCCTGAGCTTCGTCGTTCCTGCACCTGACGCCGCCTGAACGGGCCGCGCGGTGCGTTCCCGGTCGTTGTGCGGCCGGCGCTGCGCTTCATTGTTTTCGCCAGCGCCGTCGCAAGAGAGATGCCATGCCCACCCTTTCCCGTGCCCCCGCTTTGGGGCTGCTTGCCTTGTTCGGCGCCGTCAGTTCGCCTGTCCAAGCCCAGACCACCGTGTCGTCGCTGCCCCCGATCGAGGTGGCCGACGACGCCCCGCGCCCCAACGGCCGGCTCGACCTCGACACGCCCGCCGACACCGCGAGCCGCCTGGGCCTCACGCCGCGCGAGACGCCCGCTTCCGTCACGGTGGTGAACCGCGCGGTGCTCGATGCGCGTGGCGCGCAGAACACGCAGGAGGCGCTGCGCGCCGTGCCCGGCGTGACCGCGCACGACGCACCCGGCAACGTCGGCGTGAGCTACCGGGGCTTCGGCAGCGGCTCGATCGCGCAGCTGTTCAACGGCATCAACCTGCAGTACTCGATCGCGGCGCGCCCGGTCGACAGCTGGATCTACGACCGCGTCGAAGCCATCGGCGGCCCGTCGAGCTTTCTGTTCGGCTCGGGTGCGCTGGGCGGCTCGATCAACTACATCACCAAGGCGCCCGAGCGCAGCGACTTCGCCGAAGCGCAGCTGCGCCTGGGCACGCAGAACCTGAAAGAGGCCTCCTTCGGCCTGAACCGCCGCATCGCCGGCGACGGCGGCGCGGGCAGCCACTACGCGCGCATCGACGTGAACCACCGCGACGCCCACGGCTGGACCGACGGCACCAAAAGCAAGTCGACACAGCTCGCGGCCTCGCTGCTGTCGGACTTCGGCGGCGGCCTGAAGCACACGCTGGCCTACGAGTACCAGGACGAGGACGTCACGCGGCCCTACTGGGGCACGCCGGTGCTGAACCCGGCGGGCGGCGAGATGCGCATCGACCGCGGCACGCGCTTCAAGAACTACAACAGCGCCGACGGCCTCTACGCGCAGCGCGTGCAGTGGCTGCGCTCGGTCACCGAATGGCAGGCCAGCGACGCGCTGCAGTTCAAGAACACCTTCTACGCCTACGACGCGCTGCGCGACTACCGCAACGTCGAGAACTACCGCTACAACGCGCGCAACACGGCCGTCATCCGCTCGGGCGCCTTGCTGCAGCGGCACGACCAGGACGTGTGGGGCAACCGCGTCGAGGGTCTCTACAAGGGGCAGCTCGGCGGGCTGAAGAGCGACTGGTCCTTCGGGCTGGACTTCAGCGTGAACCGGCAGACGCGCTTTCCCAACAGCCTGCCCGGTACCGTGAGCACGGTGAACCCGTACGTCTTTGCCACCGAGCGCTTCTTCGACGTGCCGGGCATGACGCCCGGTTTCCGTCCCGACCGCGACAACAAGGTGCGGACCACCGCGGTGTATTTGGAGAACCGCACCGCGCTGCAGCCGTCGCTGCACCTCGTGACGGCGCTGCGCCACGAGCGCATCGACCTCGACCTGGTCAACCGCCGCACCGTGGACGCGGCGAACCCGGCCACCTTCCATCGTGGCTACAAGCCCACCACCGGCCGCATCGGACTGGTGTGGGACTTCGCGCCCGGCGCCAACCTGTACGCGCAGTACGCCACCGCGGCCGATCCGCCGTCGGGTGTGCTCTCGACCGCGTCGTTCGCCGACGTGCGCAACAACAGCGAGCTCACCACCGGCCGGCAGGTCGAGGTTGGCACCAAGCTCGACTTCTGGCAGGGCAAGGGCACGGCCACGCTCGCGGCCTACAGCATCCGCCGCACCAACATCGCGACGCAGGACCCGGCCAACAGCGCGCTCACGGTGCTGGTCGGCGAGCAGTCGTCCAAGGGCGTGGAGCTGGCGCTCGGGCTGCAGCCCACGCCGCAGTGGTCGCTGCAGGGCAACCTCACCTACGTCGATGCGCGCTACGAGCAGTTCCGCCAGGGCGGCGTGTCGCTCGCGGGCCGCACGCCGACCAACACGCCGGCGGTGGTCGCGAACCTCTGGGTGTCGTACGCCATCACGCCGCGCCTGCAGGCCACGGCAGGCGTGCGGCATGTGGGCAAGGTGTACGCCGATGCGGCCAACACGATGCACTGGCCCGGCTACACGCTGCTCGACCTCGGGCTGAGCTGGCAGGTGAACCGCAACGTCACGCTGGTGGGGCGCGTGCGCAACGCGACCGACCGCGTGTACGCCGCGAACGTCGGCGCCGGCTTCGCCTACCTCGGCGCGCCGCGCACGGCCGATGTGTCGGTGCGCGTGAGCTTCTGAATCGAAGGAGCGCCGCCATGCATGCCAAACGCTGGTTGTTCCTGATCCACCGCTGGCTCGGCGTGGTCGTCTGCGCCTTCTTCGCGATGTGGTTCGTCTCGGGCGTGGTGATGATGTACGTGGGCTACCCCAAGCTCACCGAGGCCGAGCGTCTGCAGCACCTGCCGCCGCTCGATGCGAAGGCGCCCTTGCTGGGGCCGCGGCAGGCGCTCGATGCGGCCGGTATCGCGGGGCCGTTGCAGGACCTGCGACTCGCCGTGGCCAGCGGCGGGCAGTCGGTGTACCTCGCGGTGCCGGCGAGCGCGGCAGAACCCGGTGCGCGCCGATCACCGCCGGGGCGCGGCGTGGTCGTCGTCGATGCGCAGACCGGCGCCGTGCTGCGCCAGGTCGACCGCGCCCGCGCACTCGTGAGCGCGCAGGCCTATGGGGGCGAGGCCGCGGTGCTCAGGTACCGGGGCACCATCGACGAAGACGCCTTCACCCATTCGCGCGGGCTCGACGCGCACCGCCCGCTGCATGTGGTCGACCTGGCCGATGCACAGGCCACGCGGCTGTACATCTCGGGCCGGACCGGCGAGGTGGTGCGCGATGCACCGCGTGCCGAGCGGCTGTGGAACTACGCCGGTGCATGGATTCACTGGCTCTACCCTCTGCGCGGCACGGGCCTGGACCGCTACTGGGCCGACATCGTCAACTGGTTGTCGATCGTCGGCATCGCCGTCACGCTCACCGGCACCGTGGTGGGCGTGATGCGCTGGCGCTTCCGGCGCACCTACAAGAGCGGCTCGCACTCGCCATACCAGGGCTTCATGATGCGTTGGCATCACATCAGCGGGCTGCTGTTCGCGCTCGTCACGCTGACGTGGATCTTCAGCGGGCTGATGTCGATGAACCCTTGGCGCGTGTTCGACAGCGGCGCGCCGGCATTGCGCATGGCGGTGATGCAGGGCGGGCCGCTCGTTGTAGGCATGGGCGAGGCGACGCCCGCTGCATTGCTGGCTTCCACGCGTGGCGACATCCGCGAACTGCGCTGGGTGCGTGCGGCAGGGCAGACGCTGGTGCTGGCCAGCACCGCCAGCGGCCGGCCGTTGGTGCGCGACGCGGCCAGCGCGCAGCCGCGGCAGATCGACCCCGCGGCGCTGCGCACCGCCGTCGCGCAACTGCTGCCCGATCCGGTCGCGCGCATCGACGTGCTCACCGCCTACGACAGCCACTACTACACGCGCGAAGCGCACACCATGACCGGCGGCAGCGAGAAGCCGCTGCCCGTCTGGCGCGTGGTGTTCGCCGACACGCACGCCACCTGGGTCCACGTCGATCCGCAGACCGGCTCCGTGCTCGGTCGCAGCGACAGCACGCGCCGGTGGAGCCGCTGGCTGTTCGCGATGCTGCACAGCTGGGACTGGCTGCCGCTGCTCGCGCACCGCCCGCTGTGGGACGTGCTGCTGGTCGCGCTCAGCGCGGGCGGTGCGCTGCTGAGCCTGACCGGCGTGGTGATCGGCTGGCGGCGCCTGGGCCGCAAGCTCAAGCGTGCGGCGGGGCCGCGTCCAGCGCCTGCGCGATCCGCTGCGCCGAGCCGAAGGCCAGCGTGAAACCCAGCGCGCCGTGGCCGGTGTTGAACAGCATGTTCGACGGCGCGTGCGGCAGCCGCCCGATGATCGGCAGGCCCTTCGGCGTGGCCGGGCGCATGCCGGTCCAGGGGTGCAGCTCGGCCAGCCGGCTGGCGCGCGGGAACACGGCGCGCGTGGCGTCGGCCAGTGTCTCGATGCGCGTGGCGGGAATGCTCGCGTCGTGCCCCACGAGCTCGGCCATGCCGGCCACGCGCAGGCGCGAGCCGATGCGCGCGAAGACGACCTTGCGCGCGCTGTCGGTCACGTTCACGCGCGGCGCCGCACCGGGGGCGGGGTCGACGTCGACCGTGATGCTGTAGCCCTTGAGCGGGTACACCGGCAGGTAGGCGCCGAGCGCGCGACCGAGCTTGTGCGAGGCCGAGCCCAGCGCCATCACGAAGGCATCGGCTTCGATGTCGCCTTCACTGGTCTGCACGGCGGCGACACGGCCCTCGCTGCGCGCAAAGCCGTGCACGTCGGCACCGAGCATGAAGCGCACGCCGCGCGCGCTCAGTGCGCGCATCAGCTCGGCGCACACCTTGAGGCAGTCGGCCGCGCACTCGCTTGGCGTGTGGACCGCACCCGCCATCTGGCCGCGGTAGTCCGCGAGCGCAGGCTCGATGGCCACGCACTCGTCGGGCGTGACGATGCGCTGCTCGCTGCCCAGGGTGCGCTGCAGCGCGACCTGTGCGCTCGCCCCTTCGAGCGACGCCGCGCTGGCGTAGAGCACCAGCTTGCCCGTGGCGGAGAAATCGCAATCGGGTGCGATGTCGGCCTGCATGGCCTCGAAGCCGGTGCGGCTCGCGGCCGCCAGCGCAAGCAGCTGCGCGGTGGTGTCGCGCGAGGTCGCGGCGTTGCACGCGGCCAGGAAGGCCAGGCCCCAGCGCCATTGCAGCGGGTCGAGCTGCGGGCGCAGCTTCAGCGGCGAGGTGGGGGAGAACAGCAGCTTGGGCAGCTGCGTCCAGATCGACGGATCGGCCAGCGGCTGCACGTACGAGTAGCTCAGCTGCGCGCCGTTGCCGCCGCTGGCGCCCGCGCCGGGCGCCGCGCGGTCGATCACCGTGACCTGGTGGCCCTGGCGCTCGAGTTGCCAGGCGGTCGCCAGGCCCACGATGCCGGCGCCGAGCACGCACACATGCATGGAGGCAACTTTCCGGAAGTGAAGAAGAAAGGGAACAGAAGAGACAGCGTGCGACTGTAGAGGCCCCTCGCCGTGCCCGGAAATGCCAAAAGAACCCAGCCCATAACCTTTGGGCATGACCCCGGGGTTAATTGGAATTGTCCCGATGTGTCACTCCTTCTTACACTGGCTGTCTGTTCAATCCAACCGATGAAGGCTCGAATGAAACTCTCCGTTTTGATGGCGTCCCTGGCTGCCGCGGTCCTCTTCACTGCACCGGCCGCGCAGGCTGCCGACACGCTCGCCAAGATCGCCGAGTCAGGCAAGATCTCGCTCGCCTACCGCGAGTCGTCGGTGCCCTTCAGCTACCTGGACGGCCCCAACAAGCCGATCGGGTTCTCGGTGGAACTCTCCAACGCCGTGGTCGAGGCGGTGAAGAAGAAGCTGAACAAGCCCAACCTGCAGGTCTCGCTGATGGCGGTCACTTCGCAGAACCGCATCCCGCTGATCACCAACGGCACCATCGACCTGGAGTGCGGCTCCACCACCAACAACACCGCGCGCGGCAAGGACGTGGCCTTTGCGGTGAACCACTTCTACACGGGCACGCGCCTCTTGACGAAGAAGTCCTCCAAGATCAAGGACTACGCCGACCTCGCGAAGAAGACCGTGGCCAGCACCACCGGCACCACCAACGCGCTGGTCATGCGCAAGTACAACACCGAGAAGAACCTCGACATGAACATCGTGCTCGGCAAGGACCACGCCGACGCGTTCCTGCTGGTCGAGAGCGACCGCGCCGTGGCCTTCGCCATGGACGACATCCTGCTGTTCGGCCTCATCGCCAACTCGAAGAACCCGGCCGACTACGAAGTGGTGGGCGAGTCGCTGCAGGTCGAGCCCTATGCCTGCATGCTGCCCAAGGACGACCCGGCCTTCAAGAAGCTGGTGGACGACACCTTCACCGCGATGATGAAGAGCGGCGAGTTCGAGAAGCTCTACACCAAGTGGTTCATGCAGCCGATCCCGCCGAAGAACGTGCCGCTGAACCTGCCGATGAGCGACCAGCTCAAAGAAAACCTGAAGGCCTTCAGCGACAAGCCGGCCACCTGATCGAAGGCAAGAGAGAAAAGACATGGTCGCAGCCACACAGGTCGTCGGCATCCTCGGGGGCATGGGCCCCGCGGCGGGCGCCGACTTCGTCCGGCTCTTCGTGCAGGCCTGCGCGCAGCAGATGCGTGCACGCGGCGAGCCGGTGCGCGACCAGTCCTTTCCCGAACACTGGCTGGCGCAGGTGCCGGTGCCCGACCGCACCGGCGCGCTGGCCTCCGATGCGCAGGGCGCGCACCAGCCGCTCGAACCGATGCTGCAGGCGCTGGGCCGGCTGGCCGCGCTGGGCAGCCGCGCCGTGGCCATCGCCTGCAACACCGCGCATGCGTGGCACGCCAACCTGCAGGAGCGCTTTCCGCAGGTCGAGCTGCTGCACATGGCGCGCGAAACCGCGCAGCACCTGGCCGCGCAGGGCGCGAGCGAAGTGGCGCTGATGGCCACCGAAGGCACCTACCGCGTGCGGCTGTACGAGCAGGCGCTGGCCGAGGCCGGCCTGGGCTGCCATGTGCCGTCGGCCGACGAGCGCCAGACCATCATGCGCGGCATCTTCGACGGCGTGAAGGCCGGCAACCTGCCGCTGGCCGAACGCTGCTTCTCCGAGGTCGCGCTGCGGTTGGCCGAACGGCACGGCCCGGTCACGATCATCATGGGCTGCACCGAGGTGCCGCTGGGCCTGCAGGGCTCGGCCGCGGTGGCGGGGCTGCGCCTCGTCGATCCGGCGCAGGTGCTGGCCGAGGCGCTGGCACGGCGGGCCTACGGCACCTGACCTCAGCCCGAAGCGGCCCGGCTGCTTTACGGTCCGGTCACACGGCCCGGCCCGATTTCGCCTACATTGCGGCGTGCGTTTTTCTACGCCACACCCCCTTGTCAGACGATTCAACCGGAGCCCTTGCATGACCTCCTTCGACGACAACCGTTCCGAATTCGATTCGCTGCGCCCCGGCGACAGCACCGAGCAGGGGGCCACGCGCCGCACCGCGCTCAAGGCCGCCCTCGGTGTCGGCTACGCCGCCGCCGTGCTGCCGGTGGCCGCGCAGACGGCCATCACCACCCCGGCCGACGGCCTGAAGGCCGGCCCCATCAAGTACACCGTCAACGGCTTCGGGGTGCCTGCCTATGCCGCGGCGCCGGCTGGCAAGACCGGGCTGCCCGTGGTGCTGGTGATCCAGGAAATCTTCGGCGTGCACGAGTACATCGCCGACACCTGCCGCCGCTTCGCCGAGCTGGGCTACCTGGCCATCGCGCCCGAGCTGTACGCGCGCCAGGGCGATCCGCGCGGCTACACCGACATTCCCAAGCTGCAGGCCGACATCGTCACCAAGGTGCCCGACGCGCAGGTCATGGCCGACCTCGACGGCGCGCTGGCCTGGGCCAAGGCCAACGGCGGCGACACCGGCAAGGCCGGCATCACCGGCTTCTGCTGGGGCGGGCGCATCGTGTGGCTGTATGCGGCCAGCGGCAAGGTCAAGGCCGGCGTGGCCTGGTACGGCCGGCTGGTGGGGCAGGCCAGCGAACTGCAGCCGAAACACCCCGTCGACATCGCCGCCAGCCTGCAGGCGCCGGTGCTCGGCCTGTACGGCGGAAAAGACCAGGGCATCCCCCTTGACACGGTTGATAAGATGAAAGCTGCTCTGGCCGGTGGGACTCCGGCGGCCAAGGCATCGAGCTTCGTCGTGTACCCCGAAGCAGGCCACGCGTTCCACGCCGACTACCGCCCCAGCTACCTCAAGAGCGCCGCGGAAGACGGCTGGCAGCGTGCCACGGCCTGGTTCAAAGCCAATGGTGTCGCCTGACCGAAGACGGCGCCCGTAGCCACCCGCCGCCGAAGGCCGTCCGAAGTGACGGCCTTTCTCTTTTTATGAACGGAACAAGGCCGTACCGGCCGTCCCTCTTGCGCAAGCAGCTATGAATTTGATAGTAATTCTCGTGGCGACCCTGGTCGCCGGCATCGGAAGCGTCTGGCTCGCGGCCCTGCTGCTGCGCGTGGGCGTGCGCAGCGGCGGCGGCGGCGTGAACCCGCAGCACCTGCTGAGCCTGGCGGCCGGCGCACTGCTGGCCACCGCCTTCATGCACCTGCTGCCCGAGGCCTTCGAAAGCCGCATCGAACCCGCGCTGCTGTTCGCGGTGCTGCTGTTCGGGCTGGTGTTCTTCTTCCTGCTCGACAAGGCCGAGCTGTGGCACCACGGGCATGAGCACCACCATGGCGATGCCGCACCGGCGAAAGAGGGCGCGCACGACCACCACGGCCATGATCATCACGACCATTCGCACGCTCATCACCACCACGCACCCCCCACGGGCGGCGGCGGCTGGGCCGTGCTCACCGGCGACAGCGTGCACTGCTTTGGCGACGGCATCCTGATCGCCTCGGCCTTCGTGGCCGACATCCGCCTGGGCCTCGTGGCCGCGCTGGCCGTGCTCGCGCACGAAGTGCCGCACCACATCGGCGACCTCGTCGTGCTGCGCCAGAGCTCGGCCAATTCGCGCGCGGCGCTGGTGAAGGTGTCGCTCGCGGGCACGATGACCATGCTCGGCGGCATCGCGGGCTGGTGGCTGGTCGACCAGCTGCATGGCTGGCTGCCGTACTTCCTGGTGCTGGCGGGCAGCAGCTTCGTCTACGTGGCGCTGGCCGACCTGATCCCGCAGCTGCAAAAGCGCCTGCCCGCGCGCCAGACCGCGGCACAGATCGCGTGGCTCGCAGCGGGCATCCTGCTGGTCACGCTCGTGAGCCGGCTCGCGCACGGCGAGCATGGCCATGAACACGGCCACGATGAAGGGCACGGCGAGCACGGCCACGTCCACAAGGACTGACGACGGCACGCGCCTGCAGCCTGCGGTGACGGGAAACTTTCCGACACCGACGTCAGCCCGTCGATCCACCGCAAGGGGCAAAACAGGCGCACCATAGAGGGCCGTTCACCCATCTGCCGAGGAATTCGATCATGACGCCCCAAGCCGATGCCACCGCGCGCTCCGCCTCGTCGTCCGAAGACGACGATGACGACAGCACGCCTGCCGACGACTTCGATGAACTCGAAGCCGATGCGTCCGACGACCTGTCGGACGAAACGGGCATCGACCTCACCGATGCCAGCGAGCTCGATGCCGACAACGTGCCGGCCGACGAAGAGTTCGACCGCGTGATGAACGCGCCGGACTGATTCGCCTGACCCAGCCCGGTCAGGCCGGTTCAGGCCAGCGCGCCTGCGCCGGACGCACCGATTCGTAGAAGCGCGCCATCTGCAGCACGCCCAGGTCGTCGAAGCGGCGTCCCGCGATCTGCAGGCCGATCGGCAGGCCATTTTTCGCATGGCCGCAGTTGATCGACGCGGCCGGCTGTTCCGACTGGTTGAACACCGACGTGAAGTGCGAGTCCTTCAGCAGGTTTTCAGAGCCGCTGTTGATCGCGTCCGCCGCGAACGGCAACACCGGCGACACAGGCGACAGCACGTAGTCGAAGGGCCGCGTGGCCGCCACGGTGGCCGCGCGCAAGGCCTGCATGCGCGTGAAGGCGCGGAAGGTGTCTTCGGGCGTGAGCGAGGCCGCGAACTCCGCCGCCTGGTGGATGTAGCCGGCCGCGAGCTTTGCGCGCTCCGGCGGCATCGCGGCCAGGTCGACGCGGCAGCGCATGGTGAAGAAGTGGGCCATGCCCATGCGCATGTCCAGCGTGGTCCAGTCGGCCAGCGGCTCGACGATGGCGCCGGCCTGCTCGAACAGGCGGGCCGCGGCCAGCACGGCCTCCTTCACTTCCGCATCGATGGGCCAGCCGCCCATGGTCTCGGTCCACAAGCCGATGCGCAGGCCCTTCACGTTGCGCTCAAGGCGCTGCCATGCGAAGTCGTTCGGCGGCAGGCTCATGTAGTCGCGCGCGTCGGGGCGTGTCACCACCTGCATAAGCAGCGCGGCGTCGGCCACGGTGCGCGTCATGGGGCCGATCACGCGCGCCGCGGCGGGCGGGTCGACCGGGATGCGGCCCTGGCTGGGCTTGAGGCCGAACACGCCGCAGAAGCTGGCCGGAATGCGCACCGAGCCGCCGATGTCGGTGCCCAGGTGCAGCGGGCCGTAGCCCGCGGCAGCGGCGGCGCCGGCGCCCGAGCTCGAGCCGCCGGTGTTGCGCCCCAGGTCCCACGGGTTGCGCGTGAGCGCGTGGAAGCTCGACGGCGCCGCGCCGAGAAAGCCGAAGTCGGGCATCGTCGTCTTGGTCACGATCACCGCGCCGGCTTCGCGCAGGCGTGCGGCGGCGGGGGCGTCGGCTGCGGCGGGCGCCAGCACGGTGGCGGCGCTGCCGATGGGCGTGGGCGTGCCGCGCGTGGCGATGTTCTCCTTGAGCGTGACCGGCACGCCGTCGAGATCGCCCTGCGGCTTGCCCTGCGCCCAGCGTGCCTCGGAGGCGCGCGCCGATGCCAGCGCGGCTTCGGCGTCCAGCCCGTAGGTGGCGTGGATGTGCGGCTCCCAGCGCTCGATGCGCGCGAGCACGGCCTGCGTCACCTCGACCGGCGACAAGGCGCGGTCACGGTAGCGTTCGAGCAACTGGAGGGCACTGAGTTCGTACAGGGGTGTGGTCATGTCTTCGTTTCTTCTTGGGGTGGAGGGATGAAGGTGGGTTGAAAGAGAGGAAGAGGACGGCGCTCAGCCGCCTCCGAACGCATAGCCCTGGCCCGGCGCCGCGGCCAGCAGCGTGCGCGTGTAGGCCTCGCGCGGCGACAGCAGCACGTCGTGCGCGCTGCCTTGCTCGACGATGCGGCCCTTGTGCATCACGATCAGGCGGTCGCAGATCTGGCTGGCCACGCGCAGGTCGTGGGTGATGAACAGGATGCCGATCGACAGCCGCTGCTGGATCTCCGCGAGCAGCTTCAATATCTGGTCCTGCACCGACACGTCGAGCGCCGACACGGCCTCGTCGGCGATCAGCACGCGCGGCTCGCAGGCCAGCGCGCGCGCAATGCACAGCCGCTGGCGCTGGCCGCCCGAGAACTCGCTCGGGTAGCGGTGCAGCACCTCGGGCTGCAGCCGCACCAGCGCCATCAGCTCCTCGGCGCGCTGCCAGGCCCGGGCGTGCGGCACGCCGAAATTCACCGGCCCCTCGACGATCGACTGGCCCACCGTGCGGCGCGGGTTGAGCGAGCGGTTCGGGTCCTGGAACACGACCTGCACCATGCGCCGGAACGCCGAGCGCTGCGCGCCGCGCGAGCCCTCGATGCCCGGCACGCGGATGTCGCCGTCGGTGGGTTCGATCAGCCGCGCGATGCAGCGCGCCACGGTCGACTTGCCCGAGCCCGATTCGCCCACGATGCCGACCGTCTCGCCCGCATGCAGCTTCAGCGACACGTCGGCCGCCGCATGCACCGTGCGGCGCTTGCCGGGCCAGCTGCCCGTGCGGTAGACCTTGCCCACGCCGCGCGCATCGAGCAGCGGCGCCTGGGCGTCGATGGGCGCGCGCAGCACGGGCGCCAGCCGCGGCACGGCGTCGAGCAGCATGCGCGTGTAGGCCTCCTTCGGGCGGCGCAGCACCTCGTCCTTCGGGCCGCTCTCGACCTGCCGGCCCAGCTGCAGCACCACCACCTGGTCGGCGATGTCGGCCACCACGCCGAAGTCGTGCGTGATGAACAGCACGGCGGTGCCGTTCTCCTGCTGCATCTCGCGGATGAGCGCGAGGATCTCGGCCTGCGTGGTCACGTCGAGCGCGGTGGTGGGCTCGTCGCAGATCAGCAGGGCCGGGCGCAGGATCAGCGCGATGGCGATCACGATGCGCTGGCGCTGCCCGCCCGAGAGCTGGTGCGGGTAGGCGTCGTAGATGCGCTGGGGCTCGGGCAGCCGCACGCGCTCGAAGATGGCCAGCACGCGCTCGCGGCGCGCGGCGGCGCCCAGCGTCGTGTGTTCGGCCAGGATCTCGTCGACCTGCGCGCCGCAGCGCATCACCGGGTTGAGCGCGGTCATCGGCTCCTGGAACACCATCGCCATGCGCGCGCCGCGCAGGGCGCGCAGCCGCGCCGGGCTGGCCGCGAGCACGTCTTCGCCCTGCACCTCGATGCGCCCGGCCGAGGGACGCAGCGACGCGGGCAGCAGGCCCATCGCGGCCTGCGCGATGACCGACTTGCCGGAGCCCGATTCGCCCAGCAGGCACACGACCTGGCCGGGCATCACGTCGAACGAGATGCCGTGCACCGCGTGCGCGCGGTCGGCGCCGGCGGGCAGGTCGATGGCGAGGTCGCGCACCACGAGGCAGGGCGCGGCAGACGTTGTGGAAGGGGTGGATGTCATGCTCAGCCTCCGCGTGCCTTGAACTTGGGATCGAGTGCGTCGCGCAGGCCGTCGCCGAGCATGTTCACGGCCAGCACCGTGAGCGCCAGGAAGAGGCCGGGCAGCAGCACGGTCGAGGGGTGCGAGGTGAAGTGCGTGCGGCCTTCGGACATGATGTTCCCCCAGGTCGGCACCTCGGACGGCAGGCCGATGCCCAGGAAGGACATCACGGCCTCCACCAGCATCGCCGCCGCGCAGATGAAGGTGCCCTGCACGATCAGCGGTGCCACCGTGTTGGGCAGGATGTGGCGCAACATCAGCTTCCAGGTCGGCGTGTCGAGCGCGACGGCCGCTTCCACATACGGCTCTTCGCGCACCGACAGCACCACCGAGCGCACCAGCCGCGCCACGCGCGGCGTCTCGGGCACCACGATGGCCAGGATCACCGTGAGCAGGCTGGGTCGCCACACGGCCACCAGCACGATCGCGAACAGGATGCCGGGGATGGCCATCATCCCGTCCATCACCCGCATGATCACGCCGTCCAGGCGCCGGAAGTAGCCCGCCACCATGCCCACCACGAGGCCGAACGCGACCGAGCCCAGCGCCACCGCCACGCCCACCGACAGCGAGATGCGCGCCCCGTAGGCCGTGCGGCTCCACAGGTCGCGGCCCATGCTGTCGGTGCCCAGCGGGAAGAAGCGATCGAAGCTGTCGCCCGCCAGCGTGGTGAACTCGGCGCGCGCGCCGGGCGGCAGGTGCGAGTTCGCGGGGTCCATCGCGTTCGGGTCGATGGTACCGAGCCAGGGCGCGGCCACCGCCAGCAGCAGCATCGCGGCCAGCAGGACGCCGCCGATGCGCACGCCGCTGTTGGCGAGCAGGCGGCGCAGCAGCGAGCGGGCCGGGGCCCGGGGTGCAGCGGGAGGAACCGCGGCAGAGGCAGGCGCATCGTCGCGCAGGGAGATCGAAGTCATGGCTGGGCTTTCGAAAGGAGGTCAGTACCGGATGCGCGGATCGAGCAGCAGGTAGCTCAGGTCCACCAGCAGGTTGACCACCACGTACACGAGCGAGAAGAAGAGGGTGATCGCCTGGATCAGCGGGTAGTCGCGCGAGAGCACGGCGTCCACCGTGAGCTGGCCCAGGCCGGGGATCGCGTAGATCGTCTCGGTGACCACCACGCCGCCGATGAGGCCCGCCACGCTCAGGCCGATGACGGTGGCGATCGGCACGGCCGCGTTGGCCAGCGCGTGGCGCAGCAGCATGCGCCACTCGGCGATGCCCTTGGCGCGCGCGGTGCGCACGTAATCTTCGGTGAGCGCCTCCGACACCGCCGCGCGCGTGACCCGCGCGATGAGCGCCGCGTACATCACGGCCAGCGTGATGCAGGGCAGCGCCAGATGGCGCAGCCACGGGCCCACGCCGTCGCCGATGCGCTGGTAGCCCTGCGAGGGCAGCCAGCCGAGCTGCATCGAGAACAGCCAGATCATCACGTAGCCGGCCACGAACACCGGCACCGAGAAGCCGAGCACCGAGGCGCCCATGATGAAGCGGTCGAGCCGGCCGCCGCGCCGCGAGGCCGCGAGCACGCCCAGCGGCACGGCGATCAGCACCGTGAGCACCACCGTCACCGCCGCCACCGAGAGCGTGGGCTCCAGGCGCTGGCCGATCAGGTCGGTCACGCGCATCCGGTAGAAGAACGAGTAGCCGAGATCGCCGCGCAGCACCTGGCCGAGCCAGTGCACGAACTGCGTCACGATCGATGCATCCAGGCCCAGCTGGGCGCGGATGCGTGCGATGTCCTGCGCGCTGGCCGCGTCACCGGCAATGGCCGCCGCGGGGTCGCCGGGCGTCATGCGCAGCAGCAGGAAGACGATGACGGCCACGATCAGGAGCACGGGCGCGGTGGCCAGTCCGCGGCGCAACAGGAAGTGGAGCATGTGAATCAGGTCCTTGACGAGGGGCCGGGCGTGTGGCGCGGGCAAAGGAAGTCCCGCCCGGCTGCCGCGCAAGGCGCAGCCGGTCAGGGGGGCGATCAGAAAGGGGAGAGGGGCGGGCGCGCGGGCCGGCCTATGTCGCGGTCATGGCGATGGTGCGGACGTCTTGCGCACGTTCCAGTACAGCACCGCCGGCGATGGCAGCAGGCCGGTGATGGTGCCGCGGCGCACGGCCGTGGGCGCCTTGCCTTCGCCGAGCGGGGCGAGCACGCCGTGTTCGAGCACGACCTGCTGGATCTGCGTGGCGATCTCCTTGCGCTGCGCGAGGTCGGCGGTGGCGATGAACTTGGTCTTCAGCGCCTCGAGCTCGGGCACCACGGGCCAGCCGAAGTAACCCTGGTCGCCGTTGCCGGTCAGCGGGCTGTAGCCGATGGGGCTGCTCGCGTCCACGCCGCCCCAGAAAGTGATGAAGGCGTTCCAGCCGCCGTTCTCAGGCAGGTCCTTCTTGGCGCGCCGGGTCACGAGCGTCGCCCAGTCGGTGGTCTGTACGTCGACGTTGAAGCCCACTTGCTTGAGCAGCTGGCCGTACACCGCAGGCAGCTTGTTCAGCGCGGGCGCATCGCCCGGCAGCAGGATCACCACGGGCTTGCCGTCGTAGCCCGATTCCTTGAGCAGCTTGCGCGCCTCTTCGAACTGCGGCTTGCCGGTGTAGAAGCCCGTCTTGTCGCTCGCGTAGAGCGAGCCGCACAGGTAGATCGAGGCGCAGGGCTTGTAGAAGTCGCGGAAGGTGACCTGCGCGCGCAGCATCGCTTCCTGGTTGATGGCCAGCATCGCGGCCTTCAACGCCTTGGGGTTGTTGAAGGGCGGCACCTTGTGGTTGTAGAGCACCGTGAAGGGGCCCGCCGGCATCACGTCGACCAGCTCGATCTTGTCGTTGGTGCGCATGCCGGTGTAGCCCGACGAGGGCACGGTCTCGAGCATGTCGACCTCGCCGTTGAGGAGCGCGTTGGCCTGCGTCTGCGGGTCGCGCAGCATCACCCATTCGACGCGGTCCACATGCACCACCTTGCCGCCGGCCAGGCCCGAGGCGGGTTCCTTGCGCGGCACGTAGGCGGTGTTCTTGCGGTAGATGACGCGGTCGCCCGGGCGGAAGTCTTCCTTGGCGAGCGTGAAGGGGCCGGAGCCCACCATCTCGTCGATCTGCTTGTCGGCGGGCGTGTCGGCCACGCGCTTGGGCATGATGAAAGGCACCAGCGGGTTGGGCTTGCCGAGCGCGTCGAGCACCACGCCGAAGGGCTGCTTGAACGTCATGCGAAAGCCGTTGGGGCCGTCGGCGGCGATGCTGTCCATCGCCTCGTACATCTTCTGGCCCAGCGTGTCGCGCTTGGCCCAGCGCGCCAGCGAGGCGATCACGTCCTGCGAGGTGACCGGCGCGCCGTCGTGGAACTTCAGGCCCGGGCGCAGCGTGAAGCTCCACACCTTGTTGTCGGCGCTCGCGCTGTACTTGTCGACCATCTGCGGCTTGATGACGCCCTTCTCGTCCATCGCGAAGAGGGTGTCGTAGATCATCAGGCCGTGGTTGCGCGTGATGTTGGCGGTGGTCCAGATCGGGTCGACGATCTTCAGATCCGACGAGGGCACGGTGCGAAGCACGGTCTGGGCGGACGCGGTGGCGGCGAAGCACAAAGCGAGCGCCGACAGGGAAGCCGCCGCGACGCGGCGCGGTGAAAGGTGGATTGCCATGGAGCCTTACTTCTTTCGGGAGGGAGCGGAAGACGAGGGAGAGGAAGACGGGGGCGATTCCTTGCTTTCGCGCAACTGCACCAGCAGGAATTCGAAGATGTCGCGCGAGCCTTCTTCCGCGTCGATGAGCTTGTGCATGATGCGGCGCAGGTTCTCGATGTCGGCGACGCTCAGGCAGTCGAGAAAGCGCGCTTCCATCTCGTGCCCGATGGGCTCGGCGCGCAGCACCATGTCGATGCCGGCCGGGCTCAGGCACAGACGGATCTGCCGCGCGTCCTCGGCGCCGATCTGGCGCTCGACCAGCTCGCGCTGCACCAGCGAACTCACCAGCTTGGAGACCAGCGTCTTCTCGATGGCGCAGGTCTGCACCAGCTGGCCCATGGTGATGCCGGGCGCGGCGCCGATCATGCGCAGCAGCCGCACGTCGCGGATCGACAGGCCGAGCTCGATCTCGTAGATGCGCGAGCCGCGGTCGCGCGTGCGCTGCGAGGCCAGGTCGAGCAGGACGTTGAGGTAGTCGTCTTTCAGGCGAAGCGGGGCGTGCATGTCGGGTTGGTAGAAGTCTTCAATAGTTGAAATGTTCAACTATGTGGGCGAACTACGCAAGCTCCGGGCCAGCTGTCGAGGGAAATCCCCTAGGGGCGCTCTGCCAGAGGGAAAGAGCGCAAGGGAGAAAGAAAAGCCGGGCCCCTGAGGCCCGGCGTGTTCACCGATCCGGTGCTGCGCATGCACCAGGATGCGAAGGCGGGCGCCGTGCAGGCGCCGCCGAGGTGCGCGCTGTCAGGCCGCGTCCTGGCGCACGATCACCTGCCCGTTGCGCGCACCGCTGTGCACGCCGTGGCGCCAGGTGACGGCGCCGTTCACGATCACCGCGTCGATGCCTTTGGCCGGTTCGGTCGGCGTTTCGTAGTTCGCGGTGTCGCGCACGGTGGCGGCATTGAAGACCACCACGTCGGCGTGGTGCCCGACCTTGAGCGCGCCGCGCTCGTGCAGGCCGAAGTTGCGCGCCGTGAGCCCCGTCATCTTCCACACGGCCGTCTCCAGCGGGAACAGCCCCACGTCGCGGCTGTAGTGCCCCAGCACGCGCGGGAAGGTGCCCCACAGGCGCGGGTGCGGCTTGTCGCCCAGCGGAATGCCGTCGGAGCCGATCATGGTTTCGTCGAAGGCGAGCACGCGCTGCACGTCGTCCTCGTCCATCATGAAATAGATGGCGCTGCCGGGCGACAGGCGCAGCGCGGCCTCTTCGCCCGACACGCCCCATTCGGCCGCGATGTCCTTCAGGTCGCGGCCCGCGCACTCGGGGTGCGGCACGCTCGAGGCGATGAGCACGCGGCCGTCCATCATCCCGCGGTCGGTGCGGATCATGGTGGAGCCCGCGGTGTACGGGTAGCAGTCGAGGCCGATGCACTGGTGCTTCATCGCTTCCTGGATGAAGGGCAGCGTGACCTTGGTCTTGCCGAAGTTCTGTGTGTTCTGCACCTTGTGGTGCGACACCACCACCGGAATGTCGAGCGCGCGGCCGATGTGGAAGGTTTCTTCCAGCGACTCCATCACGTGGTCGCTCTCGTCGCGCATGTGCGTCACGTACAGCGCCTTGCGCGCCGTGAGCGGACGGCCGACCTCGATGATCTCCTCGGTCGTCGCCTTCACGGCCGGCGGGTAGAAGGTGCCGGTCGACAGGCCGATGGCGCCGGCCTGCATGGCTTCTTCGACCAGTGCCTGCATGGCGGCGATCTCCTGTGCGGTGGCGGGGCGGTCGAGGTCGGACATGGTCACGGCGCGCAGGGTCGAGTGGCCGACCATCGCCGCCACGTTGACCGACGAGGGCGTGGCGCGCAGCGCGTCGAGGTAGGCCGCAAACGTCGTGAAGCGGTCTTCCGGCGGCGTCTCGAGCAGGCTCAGCGGCATCGGCAGGTCCATGTCGGCGCGCAGCGGCGCGGCGCTGATGCCGCAGTTGCCCGCCACCACCGTGGTCACGCCCTGCGACACCTTGAACGGCATCTGCGCGTGCGACAGCACGGCCTGGTCGTCGTGCGTGTGCGAGTCGATGAAGCCCGGTGCGACGATGCGGCCGGTGGCGTCGAGCGTCTGGTCGGCCGTGTGGCCCGCGAGCTTGCCGATGGCGGCGATGCGGCCATTGACGATGCCCACGTCGGCGTCGAAGCGCGGGGCCTTGGTGCCGTCGATCACGGTGCCGCCGTGGATCAAGAGGTCGTAGTGGGGTGTCTTGTCGGTCATGAGGGCAATGCTTTCAACGGAAGTGGCAGGCGACCCAGTGGCCGCCCTGGGAAGTCGAGGGGCGCTCGCTCAGCTCGGGCGTCTTCTCCTTGCACGCGGCCTGCGCCATCGGGCAGCGCGTGTGAAAGCGGCAGCCCGAGGGCGGGTTGGCCGGGCTCGGCGGGTCGCCCTGCAGCAGCAGGCGGCGTGCCGGCGTGCGCGGGTTGGGCACGGGCACGGCCGACAGCAGGATCTCGGTGTACGGATGGCGCGGGGCCGAGAACAGCGTGTCGCGGTCGGCGATCTCCACGATGTGGCCGAGGTACATCACGGCCACGCGGTGGCTGATGTGGCGCACCACGGCGAGGTCGTGCGCCACGAACAGGTAGGCGATGCCGAACTCGGCCTGCAGGTCCATCAGCAGGTTGACCACCTGCGCCTGCACCGACACGTCGAGCGCCGACACGGGCTCGTCGCAGACGATCAGCTTGGGGTTCAGCGCCAGCGCGCGCGCAATGCCCAGGCGCTGGCGCTGGCCGCCCGAGAACTCGTGCGGAAACTTCTTCGCCGCCTCGGGCCGCAGGCCCACGCGCGAGAACAGCCACTGCACGCGCTCGCGCCGCTCGGCCACCGACACGTCGCCGAAGTTGCGCAGCGGCTCGGCCACGATGTCGCCGGCCGTGAGACGCGGGTTCAGCGAGGCGTAGGGGTCCTGGAAGATGATCTGCAGGTCGCGCCGGCGCTGGCGCATCGCGTTCGCGGGCAGGGTCAGCAGCTCTTCGCCGTTCAGCCGCACCGAGCCCGAGGTGGGCTCGACCAGCCGCATCACCGACTTGGCCGTGGTGGTCTTGCCGCAGCCCGATTCGCCGACCAGTGACAGCGTCTCGCCGTGCCCGACGTTGAACGACACGCCGTCGACCGCCTGGATGGCGGGCTTCGCCGGGCGCAGCCAGCGCCGCGGCGAGGTGTAGTGCTTGCGCAGTTCGCGCACCTGCAGCAGCGGCGCCTTCGTGGATGTTGTTGTGGTTGTCGTCGTCATGCGCTCACCTCGGCAGCCTCGTCGGTCCATTGTTCCTGCACCGCGAAGCATGCGACCACGTGCCCGTCGCCCTGCGTCGAGAGCGGCGGTGTCTCGCGGCGGCAGCGTTCGCGTGCCTGTGCGCAGCGTGCGGCAAAGGCGCAGCCGCGCCCGAGCTCGTGCGCGGCGGGCACCATGCCCGGAATCTCGTGCAGCCGCGCACTCGAGGTGCTCATGGCGGGCATCGAAGCCATCAGCGCGCGGGTGTAAGGGTGCAGCGGGCGGTCGAACAGGTCGACCACGTCGGCCTCTTCCACCTTCTTGCCGGCGTACATGACCACCACGCGGTCGCAGCTCTCGGCCACCACGCCCAGGTCGTGCGTGATCATCACCACGCCCATGCCCAGCTCCTTCTGCAGCCGCTTGATGAGGTCGAGGATCTGCGCCTGGATCGTCACGTCGAGCGCG
Organism: Variovorax sp. GW821-FHT06D12; assembly: GCF_059419205.1. Taxonomy (NCBI): domain Bacteria; kingdom Pseudomonadati; phylum Pseudomonadota; class Betaproteobacteria; order Burkholderiales; family Comamonadaceae; genus Variovorax; species Variovorax sp. GW821-FHT06D12. The sequence continues at coordinate 565,028 of NZ_JBWKRI010000003.1, forward strand.
GTGGTGGGCTCGTCGGCGATCAGCACCTCGGGGTTGCAGGCCAGGGCCAGCGCGATCATCACGCGCTGGCGCATGCCGCCCGAGAGCTGGTGCGGGTACTCGTTCACGCGCCGCTCGGGCTCGGGGATCTGCACCAGGCGCAGCATCTCGACCGCGCGCTGCAGCGCCTCGGCGCGGCTGGCCTTCTGGTGCAGCTGCACCGTCTCGGCGATCTGCCGGCCCACGGTGAGCACCGGGTTCAGCGAGGTCATCGGTTCCTGGAAGATCATCGAGATGCGGTTGCCGCGGATCTGCCGCATCTCGCGTTCGCTCAGCTGCATCAGGTCGGTGCCGCGCAGGCGCACGGAACCCATGTGGCGGCCGGGCGGCGTGGGCACCAGCCGCAGGATCGAGAGCGCGGTCACGCTCTTGCCGCAGCCCGATTCGCCGACCACGCCGAGCGTGCGGCCCGCGCGCACGGTGTACGACACGCCGTCGACCGAGCGCACCGTGCCCGCGAGCGTGCTGAAGTAGGTGCGCAGGTTGTCGACCTCGAGCAAGGGCTCGCCGGGGGCGAGGGTGGCCTGGGACATGGGGATCGTCATGGGGCGTTCCTCTTCACAGCTGCCGCGCCAGGCGCGGGTCGAGCGCATCGCGCAGGCCGTCGCCGAGCAGGTTGATGGCGAGCACCGTGGCTGCCAGCAGCAGGCCCGGGTACAGGATGATGTGGAACGCCACGGTCACGAAGTTGCGGCCCTCGGCCATCATGTTGCCCCAGCTCGGCGTCTGCGAAGGCACGCCCACGCCGAGGAAGGACAGCGCGGCCTCGGTGAGCACGGCGGCGGCGGCCACGAAGGTGGCCTGCACCACCAGCGGTGCGACGATGTTCGGCAGCACGTGCCGCACGAGGATCACCGGCAGCCGCGTGCCCACCGCATGCGCGGCCTCCACGAACAGCTGTTCGCGCAGCGTGAGCGCCAGCGAGCGCACCAGCCGCACCACGCGCGGAATCTCGGGCACGGTGATGGCGATGATCACGGTGGTGAGGCTGGCGCGCGTCACGGCCATGAGCGCGATCGCCAGCAGGATGCCGGGGATGGCCATGAGCCCGTCCATCACCCGCATGATCGGGCCGTCGGCCCAGCGCACGAAGCCCGACACCAGGCCCAGCGCGATGCCGAAGAAGGTGGCGAGCACGGCCACCGAGGCGCCGACGATCATCGACACGCGACCGCCCCACACGGCGCGGCTGAACACGTCGCGGCCCAGCGCGTCGGTGCCGAACCAGTGCTCGGCCGAAGCCGGCTGCATGCGCGCCAGCGGGTCGATGTCCTGCGGGTCGTGGGTAGCGATCCAGGGTGCGGCAATGGACAGCGCGGCCACCGCGAGGAGCAGCAGCGCGCCGACGATCAGCGTCGGGTGCTTGCGCACCCAGCGCCAGCGCGGCGGTACGAAAGGAGGGTCTTCGGCGGTGTCGGCGACAGCGGCGTTGGGAACCGGCGCATCGACCTCGCGCAAGGGCAGGGCAGTGGACATGGCGTCGTGGGGCTCGTTCTTTGTTCTAGTACTGGATGCGCGGATCGAACAGGCGGTAGCTCAGATCGATCAGGAGGTTGATCAGCACGTACGCGCCCGCCGACAGCAGCAGCACGCTCTGGATCACCGGGTAGTCGTGGCGCTGCACCGAATCGATGACCAGCCGGCCCACGCCCGGAATGGCGAACACCGTCTCGGTGACCACCACGCCGCCGATCAGCAGCGCAATGCCCGCGCCGATGGTGGTGGCGATGGGAATGGCCGCGTTGCGCAGCGCATGGCCCAGCACCGGCAGCACGCCCAGGCCCTTGGCGCGTGCGGTGCGGATGTAGTCCTCGTGCAGCACCTCGAGCACGGTGGCGCGCGTCATGCGCGTCACCAGCGCGATGTACACCAGCGCCAGGTTCACGCAGGGCAGCACCAGCGCGCGCAGCCAGGCGCCGGGGCCTTCGGAGAAGTTCACGTAGCCCTGCACCGGAAACCACGGCAGCTGCACCGCGAAGGTGTAGACCAGCAGGTAGCCCACGAGGAACACCGGCACCGAGAAGGCCAGCACCGCGAACAGCATCACGAGGCGGTCGATCCAGGTGCCCGCGCAGTAGGCCGCGAGCGTGCCCAGCGGCACGGCCGTCACCAGCGTGATGAGCATGGTGAGCGCCGCGATCGACACCGTGGGCTCCAGCCGCTGGCCGAGCAGCTGCGTCACCGGCACCTGCGTGAAGATCGAGGTGCCCAGGTCGCCGGTGAAGATCTTGCCGATCCACAGCCCGAACTGCTGCCACAGCGGCAGGTTCAGGCCGAGCGCGGCGCGCAGCTTGTCGATGTCCTCGGTGGTGGCGAGGTCGCCCGCGATGAGCGCGGCCGGGTCGCCGGGCGACAGGTGGATCAGCAGGAACACCACCACGGCCACCACCGCCATCACCGGCAGCGTGGAAAGAAAGCGTCGAACGATGTAGCCCATGGCGGTGCGCGTGGCTTACTTGTCGAGCACCCAGACAGTGGGCATGCCGGCCCACATCTTGTCCAGCCCCTTGATGCTGGCGCGCGCCGCGAACGCGGCCGAGTACTGGCCCGCGTTGATGTACGGCACGGCCTCGTAGGCGCGCGACTGGAAGGCGTCGAGCAGTTCCTTGCGCTTGGCCGGCACGGTTTCCTTCAGCCAGGCGGTGCGCAGCTCGTCCAGTTTCTTGTCGCAGGGCCAGCCTGGCAGCGTGTTGCCGCAGGCCGCGCCCAGGTAGGCGTTGCTGATGGGCGAGTTCACGTCGAACTCGCCGGCCACCGTGACGTACATGTTCCAGCCGCCGGCGTCGGACGCGTCGCGCTTGGCGCGGCGTGCACCGATCGAGGCCCAGTCCATGGTCTGCGCATCGACGTTCAGGCCGATGCTCTTCATGGTCTGCGCGGCCATCAGCGCCTCGGCGTTGAGGTAGGGCACGTCGCTGGGCACCATCAGCACCACCTTCTCGCCCTTGTAGCCGGCGTCGGCGAGCATCTTCTTCGCCTTGGCGACGTCGGCCTTGCGGAAAGGCTCCGCGCCGGCCGAGGTGTCGTTGGGGCTGCCGCAGATGAACCAGGTGGCGCAGTAGGCCATGCGCATGTCCAGCGGGAAGCCCATGGCGGCCACGAAGCGTTCCTGGTTCACGGCCTGCAGCAGCGCCTGGCGCACCTTCGGGTTGTCGAAGGGCGGGTGCAGCTGGTTCATCACCAGGAAGCCCTGGTAGGCGCCGCCGGAGCCGATCTTGATGTTGCTGTCGGTGCGCAGCGGTGCGATGTAGTCGGGCGCCAGCTGCTCGATGTAGTCGACCTCGCCGCGCTTGAGCGCCGAGATGGCGCTGTTGGCGTCGGGCAGGTAGAGCCATTCGACGCGGTCGAGGCTGGTCTTCTTGCTGCCGGCCAGGCCGCTCGGCGGCTCGCTGCGCGCCACGTAGTTCGGGTTGCGCACGAACACCGTCTTGTTGCCCGGCACCCATTCGTCACGCTTGAAGATGAAGGGCCCCGAGCCGACGACCTCGGTGAGGGGCGCGGTGGCCGGCAGCTTGGCGATGCGCTCGGGCAGGATCACCGGCGGAAAGCCCGAGGGCTTGGCCAGCGCGTCGAGCACCATGCCGAAGGGCTCGTTGAGCGTGAGCGTGAGGGTGCGCGCGTCGGTCGCCTTCCACTCGGCGCCGACGGCCGTCATGGCGCGGCCCAGGCTGTCGCGCGCCGCCCAGCGCTGCAGCGAGGCCACGGCGTCGGCCGAGGTCACGGCGGCGCCGTCGGAGAACTTCAGGCCGGGGCGCAGCGTGAAGCTCCACTGCTTGCCGTCCTTGGAGGTCGTGTACTTCTCGACCATCTGCGGCTGCGGCTTGCCGGTAGCATCCTGCGCGAACAGCGTGTCGTACACCATGTGGCCGAAGTTGCGCGAGATGTAGGCCGTGGTGAAGGTCGGGTCGAGGATCTTCAGGTCGGCATGCGCCACCACCTTGAGTGTCTTGGGCGGCGTCTGGGCGAGCGCGGGAAGGCTGGCGGCCGAAAGGGCCAGGGCAGCGAGGGCAGCAAGCGTTCGTCGGGTCATCGTCGGTTCTCCGGTCGGTGGGGCGAAACAAGAAAGAAGAAGAGGGAGTTCAGGCGGCGACGCCGATGGGCCACTTCGGCAGGCGAGCCTTGCGGTACGGCAGGGTGGTGAGGTCGAGCGTCACGGCGCCCGGTGCGCCGGCGTAGATCACGTGCTTGGCCACCTGCGAGTACGACGCGTAGAAGTGCTGCGACGACTTGACGACCACGATCTTCTTGGCGGCCAGGTCGCAGCCCAGCTGCGTGAACAGGTCGGTGCCCATGGCCTGGTTGCGCCGCGTGATCAGCACGATCTCGATGCCGTTCACCTCGACCAGCGCGCAGTCGCCCATGGCGGTGGGCGTGTTCGACAGGCCCGTCATCACCAGGTCTTCCTTCAGCGCCTTCACGGTGCATTCGAGGTCCAGCGGATCGCCCGACAGCGGACTGATCTTGCCGCCGATGCGCATCTGCAGCCTGGCGCCCACGCCGGCGTCGAAGGCGATGCGCACGGCGATCGGGTCCCACATCGGGCCCAGCGCGGCGTTGGTGATGCCGCGCTCCAGCATGCGACTCAGGATGAAGGTGGAGTCGCTCGCCGCGCCGCCGCCGGGGTTGTCGGCGCCGTCGGCCAGCACCACGGGGCCGCCGTCGAAGGCCAGCGCTTCGTCGAGCGAGTCGTCGATGCTCGGGTAATTGACCGTGAGGCCGTCGCGCATGGCGATGACCTCGTCGGCGAGCTGGCGTGCCAGCGCATTCGCCTTGGCCTGATCGCCGTCGGTGTAGACCAGCACCTTGGTGCCCATCTCGGGCACATCGCCCCACGAGAAGCCGTGCGTGAGCGAGACCGAGAGCACGCCGTCCTTGCCTTCGAGCGCCTGCATGCGCTGCACGAAGCTGCGCGCCGGTTCGCGCGAGGTGTGGACGGTGACGATGATGTCGCAGTCGACCATCGCGACCACCGGCTTCACCTTGCCTTCCACGGCCGCGGCGCAGATGTCGACCAGCTCCAGCCCGCGTTCGAGCACGTCGGTGTGTGGGTACTCCTTGAAGGAGACCATCACGTTGGCGTTGTCCACCATGGCGGGCGTGAGGTGGTTGTGCGGGTCGAGCTCGGCGCCGATCACCACATCAGGGCCGACGATCTGGCGCACGCGCGCCAGCATGTCGCCTTCGCAGTCGTCGTAGCCGTCGGCCACCATCGCGCCGTGCAGGCCGAGCAGCACCATGTCGACCGGCAGCGCGGCGCGCAGGTCGTTCAGCATCTCGTCGCGCAGCGTTTCGTAGGCGTGGCGCGTGGTGATGCCGCTGGGCTGCGCGCCCGCCACCATGCCTTCGAGCAGCGTCCAGCCCTTTTCCTTGCCGCGGATGCGCGCGGCCCACAGCGGGCCCGAGTAGATCGTCAGCGCGTCAGGATGCTGGCCGGCGGGAAAGTAGCCGCGGTCCTTGAAGGAGGCGATGCCGGTCGGCATCGGGCCGAAGGTGTTGGTTTCGGTCGCGAGGGAGGCACTGAAGACACGCATGGTGATTTCTCGTGGGGAAGATTGGTGGGGGAAGGAATGCGGATCAGCCGGCGGTGCGCAGGCGCTGCGGGCCGAGCATCTCGGCCGTGAGCCCGAAGCCCGCGATGCGCTCGGGCAGCGGCAGGCCGCGTGCCAGCGCGGCGCAGGCCTCGCCCATGGCGGCCGAGGTCTGGATGCCGTAGCCGCCTTGCGCCGCGACCCAGAAGAAGCCGGGCGCGTCGGGCGCGAAGCCGCCCACCAGGTCGCCGTCGGCCACGAAGGAGCGCAGGCCGGCCCAGGTGCGCGTGGGGCGGCGGATGGCGAGCGTGGTCGCTTCCTCGATGCGGTGCATGGCGATGGCGATGTCCATCTCTTCGGGCTGCACGTCCTGCGGCTCGACCGGGTCGGCGTTGGCGGGCGAGCCCAGCAACATGCCGGCGTCGGGCTTGATGTACCAGCCCTCGTCGGCGGCGAACACCATCGGCCAGTGCGCCACGCTCTGGCCCTCGGGCGGCGCGAAGATGAAGGCCGAGCGGCGGCGCGGCTCGATGCCCAGCGGGCGCACACCGGCCAGTTGCGCGATGGTGTCGACCCAGGCGCCCGCTGCGTTGAGCACCACGGGCGCTTCGTACACCGCGTCGCCGGCCGTCACGCGCCAGCGCTCGCCCACGCGTTCCATGGCCGTGACCTCGGCGTCGCACACCAGCTTGCCGCCGGCCTGGCGCATGCCGCGCAGGTAGCCCTGGTGGATGGCGTGCACGTCCATGTCGGAAGCGTCGGGTTCGTACACCGCGCCGGCCACCTGCTCGGGGCGCAGCGCCGGCACCATCTCGCGCGCCTGCTCGCCATCGAGGCGCTGGGCGCCGACGTCCATGGCGCGCAGCAGCTCCCAGTGCGCTTCGAGTTCGTGCAGGTGCTCGGTGCCCGCGACCATCATCGCGCCGCGCGGTGTGAGCAGCGGGTGCTCGGCAAAGCCTTCGGGCGGGTGTTCGAGGAAGGCGCGGCTGGCCATGGTGAGGGCGCGCACCTGCGGCGTGCCGTAGCTCTCCATGAAGAGCGCAGCCGAACGGCCGGTGGAGTGGTAGCCCGGCTGGGCTTCGCGTTCGAGCAGGATCACGCGGGCATGCGGGGCGAGCCAATGGGCCACGGAGGCCCCGGCGATGCCGCCGCCGATCACGAGGTAGTCGGCCACGACGGGAGTGGTTGTGCTTGTTGTCATCGCCGAAAAGTGTAGGTAGAAATTTGCGGATACGCAAATTGATTTGCGCCAACCAAGGGGAAACCATGGGTGCACCATCGAGGTGAAATTTGCGTACACGCAATTTGCGCATACGCAAAACGCATGCCGGAGCTGTCGCGCCGTGCGTGGCCGGCCGGGCGCGGGGCTGGCAGAATCGCCCGGCATACCTAGAGAAAGCCAAGCGTGACTCCACACACAGGGAACCGGGGCGGGGCGAAGCCGAAGGAAGAGCCGCCCACGCTGGACCGCACCACTTTCGGCCATCGCCTGCGCACCGCGCGCAAGCGTTTCGGCTGGACACTGGCGCAACTGGCCGAGCGCTCCGGCGTGTCGATCACCACCATCTCGCGCGCCGAGCGCGGCCAGCTCGCGCTCGGCTACGAGAACTTCACCGCCCTGGGCCGCGCGCTCGAGATGGACATGAACGCCATGTTCGCGGGCGCCGGCGTCAAGCCCGAGCAGCTCGACGGCCCGGTCGTCACGCGCGCGGGCAAGGGCGTGGTCTACAAGGGGCTGGCCATCGCTTACGAGTTCCTGGGCACCACCGCCGCCGGCAAGCAGATGAGCCCCATCGTCGGCACCGTGCACGCGCGCCGCATCAACGGCCCCGAGGACTTCGTGCGGCACACGGGCGAAGAGTTCGCCTACGTGCTGTCGGGCGAGATCGACGTGTACTTCGACAACGGCGAGGTGGTGCGCCTGGCGCGCGGCGACTCGCTGTACTTCGACAGTCGCCTCGGCCACGCCTACGTGAGCGTGAGCCGCCAGCTCGCGAAGATCGTGGGCATGACCTCGGGGGAGAGCGGGCACATGAAGTCGGCGCGCGAGGCGCCTGCGATGAAGCCGGCGCGCAAGACTGTGGTGGCGAAGAAGACTGCAGGTGGCCGCAAGGGCTGAGCGCCCGCGTCAGCCTGCGGCCCGACTTGAAGGAGACATGACGATGTCAGAGCACCGGATCTTCGCGATGCCGTTCGCCAAGGTGTACCCCATGTACGTCCAGAAAGCGGAGCGCAAGCAGCGCACGAAGGACGAAGTCGATCAGGTCATCTGCTGGCTCACCGGCTACGACCCCGCGGGGCTGCAGCAGCAGATCGACCAGCAGAACGATTTCAGGATCTTCTTCGCGCAGGCCCCGGCGCTGCACCCGAACCGCGCGCTGATCAAGGGCGTGGTGTGCGGCGTGCGCGTCGAGGAAGTCGAAGACCCGCTGATGCAGAAGATCCGCTACATGGACAAGCTGGTCGACGAGCTGGCCAAGGGCAAGGCGATCGAGAAGATCCTGCGAACGTAGCCCGCGCGTTGCGCGTGTCTAGCCCGTCGCCACGATGACATGCGCCTGGATCTTCCCAGCCACCGGCCCCGCGCCATGCCGGCGGGCAATCGCCTCCTCCGCGCGGTCGGTCGCAAGCTGGAGCAGGCTTGCGTCGCGCGCCTCGATCTCGTTGCGCAACGGCGTGCCCTGGCAGTAGGCCACCGCCACCTCGCGTGCCGAGGGCGAACGGCTCAGCTTCTCGTGCGTCTGGATCTCGATGTCGGTGAACCCCGCGCGGCGCAGGTCGTCGCGGATCTGTGCGACGTCGTGGTAGCCGTGCGGCGTGCGCGCGAGAAAGCGCGGCGGGTCGTCCGGGAACACGGTGGCGACGGCGCGGGTGACGTCGTCGGCGAAGGCGTTGTCTTCGATGCGGTCCCAGACGCTGAACACGAAGCGCCCGCCGGGTTTCAGCACGCGACGCGCCTCGCTGTAGCCGGCAACTCTGTCAGGGAAGAACATGGCGCCGAACTGGCACAGGACCACATCGAACGAGGCGTTCTCGAACGGCAGGGCGAGCGCATCGGCCTGCCGCCATTCGATGCGGTTGTCCCTCGCCTGCCGCGTGACGGCGTAGTCGAGCATGGCGGGGTTGAGGTCGGTCACCACGTAGCGCGCACCGGCGCCGAGCTGGGGTGCCAGCATCCGCGTGACCGCGCCGCTGCCGGCCGCCGTTTCCAGCACCGCGCCGGGCGAGAACGCAGCGACCAGGGCGGCCGCGTCGACGGCGTAGCCCTCGAAGATCAGGGGGACCATCAGCGTGTCGTAGAACTTCGGGATCGAGCCCGCGAACACCTTGTCGCTTTCGTCGGCCATGGGAACTCCTTGAAAGCTCTGAACAGAGCGGGCCTGCTCCCTTGCTCCAACGAGTCCGTTGCCTGTTCGGGCATGCGTGACGGGGACGATGGGCCATGGTGGCCCTGCCAGGCATCGTCGTCAACGCCGTTGCGCGGGCGTCCTCCCCTGTAGTGGGTACCGGAGATGTTGCCGGGCGTTTCGGGCGCGCCGATCGGTCGACCCCCTAACGGCCGCGGTCCCCGTCGCGCACCGATTCGATGGTGCCGTTGTAGATGCGCACGATGCCGAAGAAGGTGCCCGGCCCGCGGTCGTAGGTCCATTCCTCCATCGGCACGCATTGATTGGCGAGCACGGCCTCGGGGCTGCCTGGCCGATACGGCGTGAGGACCCAGCCGAGCTGCACCATCGGCACGCAGACCGCCTGCCGGTAGACCGGCTCGCCGCAGGTCTGGAGCAAGGTCGCGGGCGACGCCCCTTTTCCGACGAGGTAGCCGTTGCAGGCGAGGGACTGTGCTGCCGCGGAACTGGCGATCAGCAAGGCGGCCGCTGCGATCGAAACCCCGGTGACCAGGCGTGCGAAACGAGCCGTGCCCTGCATCGTTGACCCTCTTGAATGCTTCATGTGCGCATCACTCACTCACGAACCAGCTGGGCGTACCGCCAGAGGCCCCAGATCGCGCCGACGGTGATGCCGATGCCCACGCTCCAGACCGCCGACACATCGAATCCGAGCGCCAGGATCAGCATCAAGCCGACGCTGACCAGCGCGATGAAAGTCAGCGTGACGAAATCGAAGCGTGCGACCTCGACGGTGTCTTCCGCCACGCTGCGGTTGCGCTGACCGTGCTTGCGGCGCAGGCCCCGGAACAACAGGACATCGAGAACGAAATCGAAGATGCCGACGACAAGGTCGGCCAGGATGCTCCACATCGGGACGCTCCATTTGCGGTGACACCCTGGGTTGTCGCTGTGCGCTCAAGGGTCCGACCCGGGTGGTGCGGCGGAGCCGGGCGAAATGTTAGCGTGCTTCCGGCAAGGCAGGCCATCGTCCTCCGACCCGCTTCACGCCGGCATCTTCGGCGGCCAGTGGTGCGTCTCGCCACGGCCCTCGCTGCACCAGGCATAGAGCGCGTCGTACATCACGAGCCCGTGCTGCAGCATGGCGTGGTCGTCGGCAAACACGCGCGACAGGCCCAGCGAGATGGCGTAGAGCCCTGCCGACTGCGGCGTGAGGTCGAGCCGCGCGGTGTCCGCACCGCGCACGATGTCGGCCATCTGGTGCAGCGCAGGGTCGGCGAGCTCGTACTTCGCGAGGAAGGCGTCGAAGCTGCAGCGCTCGCCGACGTGGCTCATCTCCACGCCCGGAAGGTCGTAGGGCGTGGCGCCGGTGCTTTTCGCCGTGCTCAGCACGTCGGCCGGCGGCACGTAGAGAAACTCGGCCTCGCGGTCGATGAAGCGCAGGATCAGCCACGGGCAGGCGATGCGGTCGATCTTCGGGCGTTCGCGGGTGATCCATTTCATGGCGTGGCTCCTGGGTCGGCAGGCTTGGGCTGGAGCGGCCGGCCGGCGGCCTGCCAGCCGTCGATGCCGCCGCGCAGATAACGTGCATCCAGGCCTGCGGCGCGCAGCCGCAGGGCCGTGCTGCGTCCCACCTCGTGGCCGTACACGCAGTAGACGACCAGCGCGCGGTCGGCCGGGAGCTCGGCGGCCCAGTGCTCGACCGCCGCCGGGTCGCGCCAGCGGGCACCGGGGAGCATCGACGCGGCCTGCGCGAACACGCCGGCGCGGCGCACGTCGAGCAGCACCGAGCCGGCTACGTCGTCCTGCGCCGCGCCGAAGAGTTCGCTGGCGGCGTGCACCGCCTGCTGGTAGCGCGCGTACACCGGGGCCCAGTCGATGTTGGCCATGAAGGCATCGACATACGCACCGGCGGCGGCGCCGTGGTCCAGGTGGTAGGCGTGCTCGTACATGTCCAGCGCCAGCAGCGGCGTGCCGCCTGCCAGCGCATGGGTGTGGTCGGCGGCCCATTGGTTGACCAGCGTGCCCTCGCGCGGCTGGAAGGTGAGCAGCACCCAGCCCGAGCCGCCGCCAAGCGCCTTGCCCATCGCTGCGAATTCCTCGCGCCATCGGTCGACGCTGCCGAAGCTGGCCGCCAGGGCGAGCGCCATGGCGGGCTCCATCGACCGGCCGTCGCCGCCGAGCGATGCGAAGTACAGCTCGTGCAGCAGCATCGAGTTGCTGGCGATGAGCTCTTCGCGCTTGAGGCCGTTGAGTTCGAAGCCGGGCATGGCGGCGAAAGATGCCGTGGCGAGCTTTGCGCGGATGGCGTTGAGGCGCTTGACGGCGCCGCCATAGTTGTTCTGGTGATGGCTGTTCAGAAGTTGCGCCGACAGGCCGCGTAGCGCGGCGGGATCGAAGGGCAAGGCTTGAGTTCGGGCGTCCATGACGACTCCTTCAGCGCAGCAGCGGAAGCAACAGGGTGACTGCCAACCCGATGGCCGCGCAGGCACCGAGCAACGTCATCACGCCGACCTTGAAGCGGAACAGGGCGATGGCCGCGGCCACGGCCATCACCGCCGAGATCGCGTCGAAGCGGCCACCGAAGCCGTGCGGCCAGAGCACGTGGTACGCGAAGAACAGCGCCAGGTTCAGGATCACGCCCACCACCGCCGCGGTGATCGCCGACAGCGGTGCCGTGAAGCCCAGCCGGCCGTGCGTGGCCTCGATGGCGGGCCCGCCCGCCAGGATGAAGATGAACGAGGGCAGGAAGGTGAAGAAGGTGACGACCGTCGCGGCCAGCGCGCCGCCGAGGAACAGCGAGTCGGGCCCCAGCACCTGCGTCAGCCAGCCGCCGACAAAGCCGACGAAGGCCACGACCATGATGAGCGGGCCCGGCGTGGTTTCTCCCAGCGCCAGCCCGTCGATCATCTGCGCGCCGGAGAGCCAGTGGTACTGCTCGACGGCCCCCTGGTACACGTAAGGCAGCACGGCATAGGCGCCACCGAAGGTCAACAGCGCGGCCTTGGTGAAGAACCCGCCCATCTGCGTGAGCGTGCCATGCAGGCCCTGGGTCGCGACGAGCACGCCCATGGCCAGCAGCCACAGGCCCAGGCCGATGCCCAGGATCTTCAGCAGGTGCGCGCGGGAAAAGCGCGCGTGCGCCGGCGTGGGCGTGTCGTCGTCGATCAGCGCCGGGCCGTGGTGCTGCTGCGCGCTGCCGTGGCCGCCGCCGAGTGCGAACACCTCGGGCGCCCATCGCGCGCCGACGTGGCCGATCAGGCCGGCGGCCAGCACGATGGCCGGAAACGGCGCATCGAACGCGAAGATGGCGACGAAGGCCGCGGCGGCGATGCCCCACATCCACCGGTTCTTCAACGCGCGGCTGCCGATGCGGTGCGCCGCGTGCAGCACCAGCGCGGTGACCGCCGGCTTGATGCCGTAGAAGATGCCGGCCACCACCGGCACGTTGCCGAAGCGCAGGTAGACCCACGACAGCGCGATGAGGATGAACAGCGAGGGCAGCACGAACAGGGCGCCGGCCACGAGGCCGCCGCGCGTGCGGTGCATGAGCCAGCCGATGTAGGTGGCCAGTTGCTGCGCCTCGGGGCCGGGCAGCAGCATGCAGAAGTTCAGCGCATGCAGGAAGCGCTTCTCGCTGATCCAGCGCCGCCGCTCGACCAGCTCCGCATGCATGATCGCGATCTGTCCGGCGGGCCCGCCGAAACTGATGAAGCCGAGCTTGAGCCAGAAGCGAAGCGCTTCGGCAAAGGAAATGGGCGTGGGGGGCGCAGGAAGCGCGGAGGAGGCGTCAGGCAAGGCGGTGTCCACGGAAAACTCCGTTGAGGGTCACCAGCGCTTGGACGGGACACCGTCTTGCTTTGCAGCGCGGGAGGCTGTTTTCCCGCGGAAGGGCATCGTAGCAGTGGCAGTTCTTGCTGGCAACGTGAGGCCCTCAGGCCCTCTTCACGTTGCTGGAAAGCACCCGTGCGTCTTTTGGGTCAGCGCACCTGCGCGCACACGCGCTTGAACACGATCCCGCTCACTGTGGTCGGGCCGCCCACGGCCTTCCATTCGCTGCGACGGGCGAGGTCGATGTCGTGCACTTCCAGCGGCCCGTTGTGGCTGATGACGCGGCGCATCTTTTCGCGCCGGCCCTTGCAGTCGTAGTCGTAGAGATAGCGCGAGGTGCGAAACGGGGTCTTGCCCACGTCGGTCTGCAGCTCGTCGTAGCGGTAGAGCGTCCACGCTTCCACGGCATCGCCATGCGGCTTGATCGAGTCGCGTTGCAGCAGCACCTGCTTGCGAGGGGTGGTGGCGATTTCGGTCCAGGTGTCGGCGGCTTGTGCGGGGACTGCAGTCAGCAAGGTCGCCGCAGCGCAGGCGGAGGCGACGAGGTGGCATGCCAGCACGGCGCGGTGCTTGGGCAGACGAGGCTTCATTGGTTTCACTCCCTGTGAATCGGTGGGCAAGCAGGCGAAGAATGCCATGCATCGCCGCGAGCGAGAACCTGCGCCTCACGTCGCGATGAACGCCGAAGGCTTCTGCCCGAGCCGCTTGCGGAACATGGTGGAGAAGGCGCCCGGGCTGTCGTAGCCCAGCTGAAGCGCCACCGCGGTCACCGGCCGGCCCATCGCCAGCTGGGCCATGGCCGAGAGCAGGCAGGCCTGGCTGCGCCATTCGGCGAACGTCATCCCGGTGTGCTGGCGGAAGAACCGGCTGAAGGTGCGTTCGCTCTGGTGCAGCTGCTGCGCCCAGGCCAGGGGCGAGGTGCGCACGTCGGGCGCGTGCAGGAAGGCGATGCACAGCGCCGCCAGTCGCGGCTCGCCCGGCAGCGGCGCAAAGAAGGGCAGGGCCGCCGCGCGGCCGACTTCTTTCAGCACCAGCGACATCAACAGGCCGTCGCGGCCGCGTTCGTCGTACAGCGCCGGCACGTCGATGGCCTCGATCAACAGCTGCCGCAGCAGCGGCGACACGGCCAGCACCTCGCACTGCGGACCGCCGCGCGGCGCGGCGGCCGGCTCGATGTAGAGGCTGCGGGTGCTGACGCCCACCATCCGCACCCGGTGCGGCTTGCCGGCCGGAATCCAGACACCGCTGTGGGGCGGCACGACCCAGGCGCCGTCGTCCGTGCCCACCTCCATCAGCCCGGTCGCGCCGTAGAGAAACTGGGCGCGGCGGTGGCTGTGCATTTCGAGCAGGGTGCCGGGCGCGTAGTCGGTGCCGATGGCCAGCACGGCGCGGGGCGTGGGGTCGAGGGTGTCGAGAGACTGGTTGCGCACGGCAGCGGATCGGTGGGTTGGCCGGAACGCAAATATTGTTGACCGAACATCGCAAGCGCGCCAGCCCCTCGGACTCTAGCCTCGAGGCTTCTTTCCGTGTCGATGGAGTGCCTTGTGTCGTTGTATGTGATGTTGGTGGTGTGCGGATGCCTGACGGGCGTCACCACCGTGCTGTTCGGTTTCGGCGGTGGATTCGTCGTGGTCCCGTTGCTCTACCAGCTGCTGTCCCAGCTGAACGCGGCCGACAGCGCCGTCGGGCAGTCGGCCATGCAGATCGCGGTGGCCACCTCCACCTGCGTGATGGTCTTCGGCGCGTTGCTGGCCACGTGGCGGCATCAGCGTGCGGGGACGCTGGACTGGTCGCACATCAGGCCGCTGCTGGGCGTCATCGGTGCCGGCGCGGTGCTGGGTGCCCTGGCCGCCACGGCGGTCCACGGGGAATGGCTGCGCTGGGCATTTGCCGCGTACCTCGCGCTGACCATCGTGGACTGCTGGCTGCGCCCCGGCTTTCTTTCGCCGGCCGTGGCGAGCAGGGCGGCGCCCTCTCTTGCAGCCACGGCGCTGTCGGGCCTGGCGATCGGCTGGATTGCCGCCTTCCTCGGCGTCGGCGGCAGCGTGATGACGGTGCCCCTCATGCGCCGTCGCGGCATCGAGATGAGCCGCGCGACGGCCATGGCCAACCCGCTGTCCCTGCCGGTCGCGCTGGCGGGCACGGCCACCTACGTGGCCCTGTCCGCCACCTCGACGCCGGCGTTCGGGCCGTGGCATGTCGGGTATGTCGACGTGCGCGCGGCGGCGGCGCTCGTGGTGGGCTCGTGGATCGGCATTCGCGTCGCCGCGCTGTGGATCGGGCGCATTCCGGACCGCATCCACGCCAAGGTCTACCTGGCCTTGTTGATCGTGGTGTTCGGGGCGATGGTGGTGCGCTGAGCGCGCGGCACCGTCCGGCTTCACGCCATCGATGCGCCCAGCAGGAAGTCCGTGACCTCGTCCGAGAACACGCTGCGCCGCGCACCGATGAGCACACCATCCGCACTCTCCGGGTCGGGCCGTGCGGAAGGCATGCCGTGGGCCACAAGCGCGTGGGCGCAACCGACCCAGTCGCCGCCTTCGACGGGCTCGTTCAGCGAGGCCCACGACAAGGTGCCGCAGGCGTTGTCGCCGAAGCCGTGCGGCGCCTGCCAGTCGGCACCGTGTGCAAGCAGGAACCGGGTGAGCGCCGCATCGCCGCAGAACACGGCATGGTTGAGCGCCGAGGCGTCCCAGTCGCCGCCACGGACTTCGAGCGGCCAGCCGAGCGTGACCATCGCCTTCACCGCCTCGCTGCAGCCCTGGGCGGCGAGCTCGGGCAGCAGGCGAAGCTGCGTGGGGTCGAGCGAGCCGATGAGGCCCGGGTGCCGCGCCTGCAGCGCTCGCGCCGTGGCTTCGTCGCCGCGCGCGCATGCGGCGATGAAGGCTTCGCTGGTGGGGAGCGGTGCCTCTTCTTCGCCCGCTGCCAGCAGCAGCTGCGCGACCTCGGTCAGCCCGAAGCGCAGGGCGATGATGCGCGCGGACGTGCCATCGGGCGTGCACGCGTCCGGTCGCGCGCCGGCGGCCAGCAAGGCCTCGACGTGCGCCGGTGAACGGCGGCGGCGAAGGGCCCACATCAGCGGCGAACCCCAGTCCGAGATGGGCGGGCCCTGCGGCGGTTCGTTCGCGTCACCGCCGTGTGCGAGCAGGAGGCGCAGCGTCCCGACGTCGTCCAGGTCAAGCACCCGGTACAGCGCGTTCGAACCCGTCACGCGCGCGCCGGCTTCCAGCAGCAGCTTCGTGCAGGCGGGCTGGTCCAACGAGTGGTACAGCGATTCGCCGTCGTTCGGGTCGGCCCCGGCGTCGAGCAGCAGCTTCGTCAGTTCGGGGTCGTGGTTCTGGCCGGCCGCACCGTACAGCGCGGAAAGCCGCTCGGTGTCGGCGGGCGCTTCGAGCGATGCGGGAGGCCAGCGGTTGCCGGCCGATTGATCGGGGGACGCGCCGGCCTCGAGCAGGAACTTCGCACACGCATGCAGGCGTTCGCGATGGCCCGGCAGTCGCATCAGGCCGGAATGGGTGACGGCGACGAGCGGCGGCAGCTGCAGCGGGCCGCCCGCGCGATGGACCCATGCCGGGTCTTGCGCGGTGGCGTGGCGCAGCGCGGCTTCATCGCCGATGGCGCAGGCCACCCAAGGGTCGCCAGCCGCCATAAGGACAGGGTTCTCGTCGCGCATGCGCAAGGCCGCCGCAGGCCGTGCGCGGTTCGTGCCGCCGGCGATGTCGCCCGCGTACACGAGGCGCAGCCAATGGAGCACTGCTTGGGCCGGGTCATCGGCTTGTGCCCTGCGGGCCAGGACAAAGCCCTGCAGGTCGGCCCACGAGGCGAAGCCGTACTCGCGCGCCACACACGACTGCGCATCGTGCAGGCGCAAGCCCTGGGCTGCGAGGGCGGCATCGGACTTGCCCGACGCGGCGGGCAAGGCACTGCGAAATCGGTGAAAGGCCGTGGGGTCGTTGCTGCGGTAGAGCGCCAGCAGTTCCTTGGCTTGCTTCTTCAGGTGGCCGATGTCGGGCCGGGCGGGAATGCGCTTCATGGAAACCTCCGTGCATCAGGCGCCGATGACCCGCAAATCCGGCTGCACAAAAGGCTGTGGATCGTCATGAAGAAGGCAAGTGGGTTCAACCCTTCCCGCGGGCCCGGGCGCGGCTTGCACCGCGGCCCGGATGGTAGCGGATCGGGGCAGGGCGACGCCACGCGCCGAAGTGCAGATCACTGCTTGCGTGCCACGATGAAGGGGCGGTTCTCGCCTCCCTTCGTCGCGTGGTTCTCGCTCGCAAGCACCTCGAAGCCGGCCGCCTGCAGATGCGCCCCGAGCTCTTCCGCCCGGAACACGCCGGCATGCGGCGCCAGCCCGATCGCGCGCATCGCGGGCAGCAAGGCCAGCCGCAGCAGCGGGGTCATATCGCCGAGGCAGGGCGTCTTGGAGACGAACAGGCCCTGCGGTGCGAGCAGGGCGTGGATGCGGCGCAGCGTGCCGGGCAGGTCACGCACCAGGTGGAGGTAGTTGAAGCCCAGCACGGCGTCGAAGGGGCCTTCGTTCGGTGCCAGCGTCTCGGCGGTCGC
Source organism: Variovorax sp. GW821-FHT06D12 (assembly GCF_059419205.1). Classification (NCBI taxonomy): domain Bacteria; kingdom Pseudomonadati; phylum Pseudomonadota; class Betaproteobacteria; order Burkholderiales; family Comamonadaceae; genus Variovorax; species Variovorax sp. GW821-FHT06D12. The sequence goes on from NZ_JBWKRI010000003.1 coordinate 582,336, forward strand.
CACGCGGAACGACAGGCCGGAGACCGGGGCGGCGGCGTGCTTCTCTTCGGCGATGGCGATCATGCCTTCGGCGATGTCCGTCGCCAGGTACGCGCGGGCGTGGCTCGCGAGGCGCAGGGCCGTCGTGCCGGTGCCGCAGCCCAGCTCGAGCACGCGCGCGTCCGGCTTGAAGAGAGCGCGGGTCCGCTCGAGCGTGCGCGCGTAGCCGGCCTCGTCCGCGATGGCGCTCTTCGCGTAGCGGCGCGAGCTGCGGTCCCAGAATCTGGCGTCGTTCGCGAGGCTCATGGTCTTGGATCGGCGGCGTGTGGAAGGATGCGGCGCACTGTAAACCGCCGCCCGGGCGCTGTCGCCGATTTGCGCCGCTTCGCCCGCCATGTCGCTATGCTGGCGCCCGCCAATCACTCCAGGAAAAGAGACTCTCATGACCATGCGTACCTCGTCTTTCTTCTCCCTGCGCTCCGTCGCCCTGGCCTGCGGCCTGGCGCTGGGCGCCGTGGCCACCGCGCAGGCGGCGCCCGATGCGAAGCTTCTCGCTGCTGCCGAGAAGGCACAGCCCGCCGTCATCGACAACCTGAAGGAGATGGTGTCCATCGAGTCGGGCAGCCTGAACGTCGAGGGCCTGATGAAGATGGCCGACGTGATCGAAGGGCGCCTGAAGGCCGCCGGCTTCAAGACCGAGCGCCGCAAGGCCTCGGCCGGCGCGGGCGCCGACATCGTCATCGGCACGATCAAGGGCACGGGCAAGCGCAAGATCATGCTGCAGGGCCACATGGACACGGTGTACGCGCCGGGCATCCTGAACAGCCAGCCCTACAAGGTGGACGGCAACCGCATCTACGGCCCCGGCATCGCCGACGACAAGGGCGGCCTCGCGGTGATGATGGCGTCGCTCAAGATCCTGGCCGACGCGGGCTGGCGCGACTACGACACGCTCACCGTGCTCGTGAACCCCGACGAAGAGGTGGGCTCGGTGGGCTCGGGCGAACTCATCGCCACCACGGCCGACCTGCACGACACGGTGCTGTCCTTCGAGCCGACGGCTGCCAAGGCGGTGGCCAAGGGCGAGTCGCTGCTGCTCGGCGCGGCCGGCATCGCGCAGGCCACGCTCGAGGTGAAGGGCCGCGCGGCGCACGCCGGCGCCGCGCCCGAGCTGGGCCGCAACGCGCTGTACGAGCTGTCGTACCAGATGCTGCAGACCAAGGACCTCGCCAAGGACATCCCCGGCGTGACGCTGAACTGGACCGTGGCGCGCGCCACCGGCCCGATCAACCAGATCACCGAGAAGGCGCAGGCGCTGGGCGACATCCGCATCACGCAGCCCGGCGCCGAGAAGAAGCTCACCGAGGCGCTGCAGGCCAAGATCGCCAGCGGCAAGCTGATTCCCGACACCGAGACCACGGTGAAGGTCGAGGTGGGCCGCCCCGCCTTCGTCGCGGGCGCCAAGGGCCGCGCGCTGGCCGAGAAGGCGCAGGCGATCTACAAGGAGCTCGACCGCGAACTGGCGCTGACGCCGATGACCGGCGGCGGCACCGACGCCGGCTTTGCGGGCCGCTCGGGCAAGGCCACGGTGGTCGAGAGCTTCGGCCTCGCGGGCTTCGGCTACCACGCACGCGACGAGTACATCGAGGTCGACTCGATCGTGCCGCGCCTGTACCTCGTGACGCGGCTGCTGACCGAGATCGGCAAGAACTGAGTTTGTAGCGCGCAGTGCGCCCGCGGCCGGGGCCGCGGGGTCACTGCGGTGCGTTGGGATCGCCCGGGCGGCGGCGATGGGCGGCAGCCGCCGCCGCTGCGGCCTGAGCCTGGGCTTGCTGCTGTTGCGCCTGCTGGCGTTGCATCTGTTCCTGCTGGTGCTGCTGCTGGCGCGCCTGGTTCTGCGCGGCCTGCTGTTGTTGCTGCATCTGCTGGCGCTGCATCTGCTCCTGTTGCTGGCGTTGCTGGGCCTGGGCGGCTTGCTGCTGTTGCATCTGCATCTGGCGCGCCTGTTCCATCTGGGCCTGGCGTTGCTGTTGCGCGGCTTGCGCCTGTGCCTGTTGTTGCTGTTGCAACTGCTGCTGGCGACGGGCCTGCTCCTGTTGAGCCTGTTGAGCCTGTTGCTGCATCTGCTGCGCGCGCCGGGCCTGTTCCTGCTGCGCCTGCCGTTGCTGTTGCTGGGCGGCCTGGGCCTGCTGCTGATCCTGCTGGCGACGTAGCTGTTCCTGTTGCGCCTGTTGCTGCTGCATCTGTTGGCGGCGGCCCTGCTCCTGCTGGTCCTGGCGTTGCTGGCGCAACGCCTGTTCCTGTTGCTGCGCCTGCTGCTGGCGACGCGCCTGCTCTTGCTGGGCCTGTTGTTGGCGCTGCTGGTCTTGCGCGGCCTGCTGTTGCTGCTGCATCTGCTGGCGACGGGCTTGGTCCTGCGGGTCCTGGCGTTGACGCAGTGCCTGCTCCTGTTGCGCCTGCTGCTGACGTCGTGCCTGTTCCTGCTGCGCCTGTTGTTGGCGTTGCTGGTCTTGCGCGGCCTGCTGTTGCTGCATCTGTTGTCGACGGGCTTGCTCTTGCGGGTCTTGCCGCTGACGCAGGGCTTGTTCCTGTTGCGCTTGCTGTTGACGTCGTGCCTGCTCCTGCTGGGCCTGTTGTTGACGCTGCGGCTCCTGCGTGGCCTGCTGTTGCTGCATCTGCTGGCGACGGGCCTGTTCCTGCTGATCCTGGCGTTGACGCAGGGCCTGGTCCTGTTGCATCTGCTGCTGACGGCGCACCTGTTCCTGCTGCGCCTGTTGTTGACGCTGCTGGTTCTGTGCCGCTTGTTGCTGCTGCATCTGCTGGCGCCGTGCCTGCTCTTGCTGGTCCTGGCGCTGGCGCAAGGCCTGTTCCTGCTGCACCTGTTGCTGGCGCCGAGCCTGTTCCTGTTGGGCCTGCTGTTGCTCGCGCAACTGGTTCTGGGTTGCCTGCTGCTGCATCAGCGCTTGTTGCTGTTGCTGCTGCTGGGCACGCGCCTGTTGTTGCAGCTGCTCTTGCTGCTGCGCCGCTTGCCATGTCGCCGCACCGGTCGGTGGGCCGCTGCGATCGCCTGCGTAGTTGTTGTTGTAGACGTTGCGCACGTTGTTGACCACCGTGGTCGAGCGCGACACATACGTGGTGTTGTTGTAGACCACCGCAGGCCGGTAGGCCGGTGGCGGCGGCGCCGCGCGGTCGCGCCAGCGCGGTGCGCCCCAGTTCATGTTCCAGGCGTTCCAGCCCCAGCCGTGGCGCTCCAGCGCCGAGCCGACGATCACGCCGCTGCCGAAGGCCAGCGCGCCCACCGCGGCCACCTGGCCACGGCTGTAGCCAGGCTCGACCACCACCGGCGGCGGTGCATAGGCATAGCCGGGGTAGACGGCCACGGGCATGTCGTACACCAGCTGCGGGTCGTAGCGCGGCACGTACACCACGTCGGGCTGCACGGGTTCGATGGTGATGAGCTCCTCGGGCGCTTCGATCACCGTGGGGCCCGCGTACATGGGCTGCATGTCGGGCGCGGGCGTGTAGTTGGGCGGCGTCGCGGCGCGCGCCACGCGCAGCTTGTCGTTGTTCTTGAGGCGACCGGCCTTCGATGCGCGCTGGCGCATCACCTGGATCGCGTTCATCACGTCGGCCGGGTCGTTGTAGTAGGCCTTGCCCAGCGAGGTGGTCCACGCGATGTTGCCGGCCATCTGGTCCATCACGGGCCGGAACGCGGTGAGCGACTTCACGCTCGGGTCCCACGGCTGCTGGTTGGCGGCGTCGGCGAGCGGGCCGGCCTTGAGCGTGGGGTTCTGCTGCAGCCAGCCGTGGGCCGCGGTGATCTGATCGGGGTAGGTGGCACCGGCCAGGATCTGCGCGACGAGCTTGTCGGGGTACAGCGCAATCGGCGCGACCAACTGGTAGAGCTGCTCGGCCGAGGGCGGCGTGTAGGCGGCCGGCACCGGCGCGGCGACGGGCGCGGGGGCCTGGGTGGCCGGTGCTTCAGCGGCGGGAGGTGGTGGTGGTGCGGGCTTGTCGCAGCCTGCAACGAACAACGCTGCGACGCACAGCGAAGCCATGAGGCGCCGCTGAAGGAGGGGGCGGTGGGGAGAGGGTGTCATCTGGCATGTCCTGAAGACGCCGGCAGGGTGCCCGGAACTCCTTCAACGGCGGGCCAGAGCAGGCGATGACACAGCCTGCGCCCCGGATGCAACGGTCTGTGTCGGCGGTGCGCCGCCTGTGCTGTCGGCGCAGGACCACGAGACCACCGGGCGACGTGGCGATCGCCCGGGGAAGAACCTCTGTCGTTACTTGGCGCCGCCCGAATACTTGGTGACGCTGCTGGCCTTCACGTGGTAACCGCTCACGCCCATCATCGAGTCGTTGCGCAGCGTCTGCAGCTTGCCGGTGACCCACACGGTGTCCATGGCGCGGAACTTGGCGCCCTTTTGCGGAATGACGTGCAGGATCTGGTTGGCCGGCGGCGGCGGCGTGTGGATGCAGGCGCCGAAGTAGGGCACGAGCAGGAACTCGGTGACCTCGCCCTTGGCCTCTTCGAGCGGCACGATGAAGCCGGGAATCTTCACTTCCACGCCGTTGAGCGCGGGGTTGGTGGGCGCGTTGTTCGACACCTCCTGCATCTTCATCAGCAGTTCGTTGGCGCGCGGGTCGCCGTCGTCGAGTGTGCTCAGGTCGATGCCCTTGAAGGCCTTGGCCGGGTCCCAGTCCTTGGGCACGAGTTCTTCCCAGCTGATCTGGCGCGGCTGGCCCGCCGTGGCCTGGGGCGTGGCGGAGGCGGCCTTGCCGCCGAGCGGGTTGGTCGCGGTCGTGTCCTTCGGTGCGGGCTCGGCGGCCCAGGCGGCGGCTGCGAGGCCGGCGCCGGCCAGCAGCATCGACAGGGCGGTGAGCACGCGGGGTGTGGAGGTCTTCGTCATGGTCAGATTCTCGGAGAAAGGCCGTCGGCCAGCGACAGTCGGTAGGCCCGGATGCCGGGCAGCAGGCTCGCGAGCCAGCCGGCGACCAGCAGGCTCGCCGTCAGCAGCCATTCGTTCAGTGTAGGTTCGGACAGGCTCAGCGTCAGCCCGAACTGCGCCTGCAGCCATGGCGAGAGCAGGGCGATGCCGAGCACCGCCATCGTCACGCCCAGCAGCACGCCCAGCACGGTGACCAGCGCGCCTTCGAGCGCCAGCAGCGCCAGCACATGGCGCAGGCCCGCGCCCACGGCGCGCAGCACGGCGAGCTCGCGGCGGCGTTCGTTCAGGCCCGCCATCACCACCGACACCAGCCCCGCCAGGCTCACGAGCGCGACCAGTGCCGACATCAGCAGCAGCGCGTTCTCGCCGATGCCGATCACGCTCCACAGTTCGTCGAGCGCCACGCCGGGCAGGATGGCCATCAGCGGCTCGCCGGTGTACGTCGAAATCCAGCGCTGCACGCCGAACACCGCGGCGCGGTTCTTCAGGCCCACGAGCGCGGCCGTCACGTTCTTGGGCGTGAGGTCGAACTTGCGCACCTGCTCGGCCGGAATCTTCACGCCCGGCATCGGCGCGCCGCCCACCCATTCGAGGTGGATGGCTTCCATCGCCGCCAGGCCGATGTGCACCGTGCGGTCGACCGGCGTGCCGGTGCGCGCGAGCACGCCCACCACGGTGAAGGGCTTGTCGGCATGCTCGGCCACGTTGAGTTCGCCGCTGCCGTGCGCCAGCGTGATCTTCTGGCCCACGTGGTAGCCGAGCTTGTCGGCCACCTCGGCGCCGACCACGGCATCGAACAGCGCGTCGAAGGGCTTGCCTTCGCGCAGCTTCAAGGTCTGGCGGTCGCCGTAGCGGAAGTGCGTGAAGTACTCGGGCGTGGTGGCGAGCACCGAGAAGCCGCGGTGCGAGTCGCCCAGCGACAGCGGCACCACCCAGTCGACACCGGGGTGCGCCTGCAGTGCCTGCACGCTCTTCCACGAGATGTTGTTGGTGGCCGCGCCGATGCGGAACACCGAGTACAGCAGGAGCTGCGTGGAGCCGGTGCGCGCGCCCACGATGAGGTCGGTGCCCGAGACCGACGACGCGAAGTTCTCGCGCAGCTCGGTGCGGATGCGCTCGACGCCCAGCAGCAGGAAGGTCGACAGCGCGATCGAGAACACGGTGAGCGCGAGCGTGAAGCGGCGGTTCCAGGCGCTGCGCCATGCGATGGAAAACAAAGCTCTCATGCGTCCACCGCCATCGCGCTCGATGCCGCACGGTTGATCTCCGGCAGAAGCACGTGCCGCGCGAAGCGTGGCGCGATGCGCTGGTCATGGCTCACGAACACGAGCGCGCTGTGGTTCACGGCGCAGGCCGTGAGCAGCACGTCGAGAAAGGCTTCGCGCCGGTCTTCGTCGAGCGCGGAGGTGGGCTCGTCGGCGATGACGACCTCGGGCTGGCCGATGAGCGCGCGCGCCGCGGCCACGCGCTGCTGCTGGCCGACGGACAGCTGCAGCGCCTGGCGCTTCCACAGCGCGCGGTCCAGGCCCATCTGGTCGAGCAGGTGCTCGGCTTCATCGCGCGAGCTGCCGTTGCGCGCGGCCTGCGCCTCGCGCCGCGCCGAGAAGCGGCAGGGCAGCAGCACGTTGTCGAGCACGCTCAGGTAAGGCAGCAGGTTGAACTGCTGGAAGATGTAGCCCACGTGCGCCACGCGGGCGCGGTCGCGCTGCGTGCCCGAGAGCTTGGCCCAGTCGTGGCCCAGCAGCGTGACGCGGCCTTCGTCGGCCACCAGCACGCCGGCCAGCAGCGACAGCAGCGTGCTCTTGCCGCAGCCGCTCGGGCCGTGCAGGAACACGGACTCACCCGCCGTGATGCGCAGGGCCTCGATGTCGATGCAGGGGGTCTTCACGCCGGGCCAGGTGAAGCGCAGGGCTTCGGCGGCGAGCACGACGCGCAAGTGCGTGGTCTCGGCCTGCGGGAGGGTGCTCACGCTGTCACTTGCCCAGCGTCAGGCGGGAAGGCTGCGCCGCCTGCGCGCCGCCCGGGCGCTTCAGCTGGCGCTTGAACTGGCCCTGCGCACTGACGATCTGCACGTCGATCTGGCGTGCGCCCTTGAAGGCCGAGAACAGGTTCAGGTCGATGAACTTCGCGGCGGCGGCCTGGGTGCAGTTGAAGGAGAAAGAGGCGTCGAGGTCGGCATGCCCGCTCGATTCGGCGGGGTCGGGGTTGCCCAGGCCGAGCGCGCCGGAGCGCAGGTCGACGGGGCCGAGCTTGCAGTTGGCGGCGGGGTCGATGGTGAAGAGCTTGTCGGCCGCGCGCAGCTGGGCGATGGCGGCTTCGACGGTCTTCTTCTCGGCGTCGGTCTTGGGCGCGCGCTCGAAGCCGACGATGTTGTCCAGCGGCGATTCCATGGCGATCACGATGGTGGGCCCGTCGATGGCCACGTCGAGCTTGAGCTGGCCGTGCACATGCGCGTGCTGTTGCTGGGCCTGTGCGGGAAGGATTGCGGCCGCGAACAGCGCGGCGGCGGTCAGTGCGAAGCCGGACGACGTGCGTCGAAGTCGGGTGTGCAGGGTGTGCATCATGGTTCTGCGCCTTGCCGGGTCGGCAGCCCCGGCGTGTTGCTCCATTCGCTCCAGCTGCCGGCATAGAGCGCGGTCGTCCCGAACCCCGCGATCTGCATCGCGAGCAGGTTGGGCACGGCGCTCACGCCGCTGCCGCACTGGTGGACGACGGTCGCCGCATCGCGCCCCGCGAGCAGCGCTTCGAACTCGGCGCGCAGTTGCGCGGCGGGCTTGAACTTGCCGTCGGGACCGATGTTGTCGGCGAAGGGCCGGTTCAGGGCCCCGGGGATGTGACCCGCGATCGGGTCCAGAGGTTCCACCTCGCCGCGGTAACGTGCACCGGCACGCGCGTCGATCAGGTTCTGGTCAGGCTGGCCGAGCCGGCGCACCACGGTGTCGGTGGTCACGAGCCTGGCGATCGGCTCGCCCTGTACGAAATTCGACTGGAAGCGCGCGGGCTCCTCGCGGTCGGTCACTTCGCCGCCCGCGGCCTGCCAGGCCTGCAGGCCGCCGTCGAGCACGGCCACGGCGTCGTGGCCCATCCACTTGAGCATCCACCACAGGCGCCCGCAGTAGTTGGCGCCGTTGCGGTCGTACACCACGGCCTGCATCGTGTTGGAAAAACCCACCGACGACAGCCAGGCCGCGAACTTCTCGCGGCTGGGCAGCGGATGGCGCCCGCCCGAGGCGGGCACGCCGTCGTCCTGCGCCACCACCACGTCGCCGCGCGCGCCGGGCAGGCCATGCTTGGCGCTGAGGTCGGTGTCGAGGTTGGCGTACTGCGCGCCCTGGATGTGCGCGGCGGCGTACAGCTGCGCGCCGGCCTCGGGCTTCATGAGGTCGAAGCTGCAGTCGAACACCATGAGGGGCGAGTCGCCCTCGCGCAGCTGCCTGAGTTGTTCGACGGAGATGAGGGTGGTGTACATGGTGAGAGCTCCTTCGAAAAATGGTTCGGCGATGGGTGCCGTGGCTGCTGCGTTCAGTGTTCCTCGGCCGGCGCCTTCGGCACGGCCCGCTGGCGCAGCACGGTGGCCGCGATGCCGCTGGCGATGATCAGTGCCATGCCGCCCCAGCCGGCGGCGTCGATGCGGTCGTCGAACAGCACCACGCTGTAGAAGGCCGCGAACACGATGCCCGAATATTGCAGGTTTGCCACCACCAGTGTGCCGGCCTGGGTCTTGGCGGTGGCGTAGGCGCGGGTCATGCACAGCTGTCCGAGGGCGGCCAAGAGGCCGATCGGCAGCAGCCACAGCGCATGCTGCCACGTCCACGAACTGCCGCCCGAAAACCCGGTCGCGGCCGTGGCGAAGGCACCGGCCACGGCCGAGCCGACCGCGAAGTAGAAGACCGTGCGCAGCTCGGGCTCGCCGATGCGCGACAGCGCCACCACCTGCATGTAGGCAAAGGCGGCCGTGACGCCCGACAGCAGGCCCAGCATGCCCGCGAAGCCGTCGCCGCCGCCCACCGTGGGCTTGAGCATGAGCACCACGCCGGCAAAGCCCGCGAGCACGGTCATCACCAGCGGGCCCTGCAGCGGCGGGCGCTCGATGCGGCCGTCGCGCCCGGGCACCGGCACCCAGGCCAGCAGCGCGCCGCCGACCAGGAAGGCCGCGACCCACACGCTGCTCATGTAGTTGAGCGTGACGGCGGTGGCCAGCGGCATGTGGGCGATGGCATAGAACCACGCGCCCAGCGACACCACGCCGATGGTGCTGCGCCAGGCATGCATGCCGGGGTATTTGGTGGCGAGCGAGGTGCCGCGGTTGCGCGCCAGCAGCCAGAGGAACACGATGCCGATGAGGCCGCGCCCCAGGACCATCTCACCGCTGTTGAACCATTCGGAGGCCACCTTCACGACCACGCTCATGGTGGCGAACAGAAAGGCCCCGAGCACCATCCACAGCGCTTGCATCGATTGACATCCAGATCAGAAAAAAGAAAGCCCCGGCGGGTGCGGGGCGGGAGAGGCGAGGGTCAGACGGGTGGTTGCTGCATGGCGTTGCGGTACCACTCGTGGAACTGCTGCATGCCGTCTTCCATGGGGCTCTGGTAGGGGCCGGTCTCGTTGTCGCCGCGCAGCATGAGCGCGCGGCGCCCGGCGTCCATGCGCTCGGCGATCTCGTCGTCTTCCACGCAGGTCTCCATGTAGGCGGCCTGCTGGGCCTCGACGAACTCGCGCTCGAAGGCGACGATTTCCTCGGGGTAGAAGAACTCGACCATGTTGAGCGTCCTGGTCGGGCTCACCGGGTGCAGCGTCGACACGGTGAGCACGTGCGGGTACCACTCGATCATCACGTGCGGGTAGTAGGTGAGCCAGATCGCGCCGTACTTCGGCGGCTTGCCGTCGCGGTACTTGAGCAGCTGCTCCTGCCACTTCTGGTAGACCGGGCTGCCGGCGCGGCCCAGGCGGTTGGCCACGCCCACCGTCTGCACCGAGAACTCGGGCTTGAACTCCCAGCGCAGGTCGTCGCAGGTGACGAAGCTGCCCAGGCCGGGGTGGAACGGGCCGACGTGGTAGTCCTCGAGGTAGACCTCGATGAAGGTCTTCCAGTTGTAGTTGCACTCGTGCAGCTCGACGCGGTCGAGCGCGTAGCCCGAGAAGTCGAGGTCGGCCTGCGGGCCCAGGCCCGCCATGTCGGCCGCTACGTCACGGCCGCTGCCGTCGGCGTTCTTCTCGAACAGAAGACCGTTCCATTCGGTGAGCGGGTAGTTGTGCAGGTTCAGGCACGGGTCCTGGTCGAAATGCGGGGCGCCGATCAGCGTGCCGGTGGTGCGCGCGTCTTTCGCTGCGTAGGTCCAGCGGTGCAGCGGGCAGACGATGTTGCCGCCGGTCTGGGCGTCGAGCTGGCCCCGGCCCTGCAGGATCAGGGCCTGGCGATGGCGGCAGACGTTCGAGATGAGCTCCACGCCCTTGGGCGTGTGGACCAGCGCGCGGCCCTGGTGTTCCTGCGGCAGGGTGTGGAAGTCACCCGGCTCGGGCACGGCCAGTCGGTGCCCGACGTAGCGGGGCCCTCGCGCGAAAAGGTTCTGCATTTCGCGGGCGTACAGGGCCTCGTCGAAATACGCGGTAACTGGAAGTTGGCTCGCGGCCTGCTGCAGTTGAAGACTTAAATCAGACATGGAGGACCTGACCAAGCTCCCCACAGGGAGAAAAAAGAAAAAAACGGAAGGCGCCGTCTGCAAGGGTGACGGCCCGAAGAGGTGTGCCGGTGCGACCGGCGGGGGAAGCGGGGATTGTACCCGGGGGGCATTTTTGCGCCCGCCGGGTTTTTGCCTCGCATGGCCGGGCGCCATACAGGGTGTTGCAAAGGGTCGCGCACACGTGCGCAGGCTGCCCGGCGGTTCGTTGCGCCCCCGCCCTAAAATGTTCCGTTTCATCCACGATTCGTTGCATGCCCAAGGTGCCTTCTCCTTCCACGACCAGCCCGGCGGCCACGCCCGACACCGGGCCGCTGCCCGCCAGCTACGAAGCCGGGCTCCAGGAACTGGAACAACTGGTTGCAGAACTCGAATCGGGCCAGCTCCCGCTGGACCAGCTGCTGGGCAGCTACCAGCGCGGCGCCGCACTGCTCGGCTTCTGCCGCGACAAGCTGCAGGCGGTCGAGGACCAGATCAAGGTGCTCGACGCGGGCAGCCTCAAGCCCTGGACGGCCGAATGAGCGCCGTCCCGATGACTTCCACCGTCACCACCCCCTGGGACGCGAAGACGCTGGCCGGCTGGGCCGAGCCCCATCTGGCCACGGTCGAAGCGGCGCTGTCGCGCTGGGTCGGCGTCGATGCGCCGGTGCTGCTGGGCGACGCCATGCGCTATGCCGTGCTCGACGGCGGCAAGCGGCTGCGGCCGCTGCTGGTGCTCGCGGCCAATGAAGCGGTCGGCGGCAACGCCCACGCCGCGCTGCGTGCGGCCTGCGCCACCGAACTCATCCACGCCTATTCGCTGGTGCACGACGACCTGCCGTGCATGGACAACGACGTGCTGCGCCGCGGCAAGCCCACCGTGCACGTGAAGTTCGGCGAAGCCGACGCATTGCTCGCGGGCGACGCGCTGCAGGCGCTGGCCTTCGAGCTGCTCGCACCCGAGGGCGACGAGGTGCCCGCCGCCATGCAGGCCCTGCTGTGCCGCCTGCTGGCGCGCGCCGCCGGCAGCCAGGGCATGGCCGGCGGCCAGGCCATCGACCTGGCCAGCGTCGGCATCGCACTGAACGAAACCCAGCTGCGCGAAATGCACCGCCTGAAGACCGGCGCGCTGCTGCAGGGCAGCGTCGAGATGGGCGCCGCCTGCGGCTCCGTGTCGCCGGCCGCGCTGGCGGCGCTGCGCGACTACGGCGCCGCCATCGGCCTGGCGTTCCAGGTGGTCGACGACATCCTCGACGTCACCGCCGACTCGCAAACCCTGGGCAAGACCGCCGGCAAGGACGCCGCGGCCGACAAGCCCACCTACGTGTCGCTGCTCGGCCTGGACGGCGCGCGCGCGCAGGCGAGCCAGCTTCTTGCCGATGCCATCGCCGCGCTGAACAAGAGCGGCCTGGCCGACACCGCCGCACTGCGCGCCCTGGCCCACATGGTGGTCGACCGCGACCGCTGAGAAGAAAAAAGAACCCACCTCCATGGCTCCGCTGCTTCCCACTCTCCACGACCCTTCGCCGATCCGCCAGTACGACCGGGCCCAGCTCAAGCAGCTGTCCGACGAGGTGCGCGCCTGCGTGCTCGACAACGTCTCGCGCACCGGGGGCCACCTGAGCTCCAACCTCGGCACGGTCGAGCTGACGGTGGCGCTGCACCATGTGTTCAACACGCCGCACGACCGGCTGGTGTGGGACGTGGGCCACCAGACCTACCCGCACAAAATCCTCACGGGCCGGCGCGAGCGCATGCCCACGCTGCGCCAGCTCGGCGGCATCTCGGGCTTTCCGCAGCGCACCGAGAGCGAATACGACACCTTCGGCACCGCCCACTCGTCGACCAGCATCTCGGCCGCGCTCGGCATGGCCATGGCCGCCAAGCAGAAGGGCGAGAAGCGCCATGCCGTGGCCATCATCGGCGACGGCGCGCTCACGGCCGGCATGGCCTTCGAGGCGCTCAACAACGCGGGCGTGTGCGACTGCAAGCTGCTGGTCATCCTGAACGACAACGACATGTCGATCAGCCCGCCGGTGGGCGCGCTCAACCGCTACCTCGCGCAGCTCATGAGCGGCAACTTCTACGCCGCCGCCAAGAGCGTCGGCAAGAGCGTGCTGCGCAATGCGCCGCCGCTGTTCGAGCTGGCCAAGCGCCTGGAGCAGCATGCCAAGGGCATGGTCGTGCCGGCCACGCTGTTCGAGCAGTTCGGCTTCAACTACGTCGGCCCCATCGACGGCCACGACATCGACTCGCTGGTGCCCACGCTCGAGAACCTCAAGCACCTGGACGGCCCGCAGTTCCTGCACGTGGTCACGAAGAAGGGGCAGGGCTACAAGCTCGCCGAGGCCGACCCGGTGGCCTACCACGGCCCGGGCAAGTTCGATCCGCAGGTGGGCCTGGTCAAGTCGACCACGGCCGCCAAGCAGACCTTCACGCAGGTCTTCGGCCAGTGGCTGTGCGACACGGCCGCGCACGACGGCCGCCTCGTGGGCATCACGCCCGCGATGCGCGAAGGCTCGGGGCTCGTGGAGTTCGAGAAGCGCTTTCCTGATCGCTACTACGACGTCGGCATCGCCGAGCAGCACGCGGTCACCTTCGCCGCCGGCCTGGCCTGCGAGGGCCTGAAGCCCGTGGTGGCGATCTACTCGACCTTCCTGCAGCGCGCCTACGACCAGCTGATCCACGACGTGGCAATCCAGAACCTGCCCGTGGTGTTCGCACTCGACCGAGCAGGCCTCGTGGGCGCCGACGGCGCCACGCACGCGGGCGCGTACGACATCCCGTTCCTGCGCTGCATTCCCAACATGAGCATCGCCTGCCCGGCCGACGAGCGCGAGTGCCGCCAGCTGCTGACGAGCGCCTACGAACAGAACCACCCGGTGGCCGTGCGCTACCCGCGCGGCGCGGGCGCCGGCACCACGCCGCACCTCACGCTCGACGCATTGCCCTTCGGCAAGGGCGAGGTCCGCCGCGAAGGCCAGCGCATCGCCATCCTTGCCTTCGGCACTCTGCTGTACCCGGCGCTCACCGCGGCCGAGTCGCTCGATGCCACCGTGGTCAACATGCGCTGGGCCAAGCCGCTCGACGTCGAGTTGCTGCTGCAGGTCGCGGGCACGCACGACGCGCTCGTCACGCTCGAAGAGGGCGCCATCATGGGCGGCGCGGGCAGTGCGGTGGTCGAGGCCCTGCAGGCCGCGGGCATCCAGAAGCCGGTGCTGCAACTGGGCCTGCCCGACCGCTTCATCGAGCACGGCGATCCGGCCAAGCTGCTCGCATCGATCGGCCTCGATGCCGACGGCATTGCCGCCGCGATCAAAAAACGCTTCGTTTGACAAGAGGTCGCAGGGTAAACCCCCGCCGGCCACCTGTAAGCGCGTTTTTACAATCAAAAGGACTCACAAAAGTCCCTGACGCGGTCACAAGCCGCGTTTTGTTTTTTCCAAAGCACTCGGAGTGAATTCAATGGATCGTCGTTCCCTCATCAAAAACGCCGGCATCGCGGGCGTTCTGGCTGCCGGCATCGCGCCCGCGGTTCACGCGCAAGCCACCGTTCGCTGGCGTCTCGCATCGAGCTTTCCCAAGTCGCTGGACACCATCTTCGGCACCGCCGAGGTGTTCTCGAAGAGCGTGAGCGACATGACGGGCGGCAAGTTCCAGATCTCCGTGCACGCGGGCGGCGAGCTGATGCCCGCCTTCGGCGTGGTCGACGGCATCCAGAGCGGCGCGGTCGAAATGGCGCACACGGCGCCTTACTACTTCTACGGCAAGGACCCGACCTTCTGCCTGGGTTGCGCCGTGCCTTTCGGCATGAACACCCGCCAGCAGAACGCCTGGATGTACGAAGGCAACGGCCTGAAGCTGATGCGCGCCTTCTACGCCAAGTACAACATCATCAACCTGCCGGGCGGCAACACGGGCGCGCAGATGGGCGGCTGGTTCCGCAAGGAAATCAAGTCGGTCGCCGACCTGAAGGGCCTGAAGTTCCGCACCAACCCGTTCGCCGGCAAGGTGCTCGAGCCCTTCGGCGTGATCCCGCAATCGATCCCCGGCGCCGACCTGTACCCCGCGCTCGAAAAGGGCACGCTCGACGGCCTGGAGTGGGTCGGCCCGTACGACGACCAGAAGCTGGGCTTCAACAAGATCGCCCCGTTCTACTACTACCCCGGCTGGTGGGAAGGCGGCCCCGAGCTCGACTTCTACATCAACACCAAGGCATGGGAAAGCCTGTCGGCCGATTTCAAGGCCGTGGTCGAAGCGGCTGCCGCACACGCCAACATCACGATGACGGCCAAGTACGACGCCAAGAACCCGATCGCGCTCAAGCAGCTCGTGGGCTCGGGCACCAAGCTGCGTCCGTTCTCGCAGGACGTGATGAACGCCGCCTTCAAGTCGGCCCAGCAGATCTACTCGGACCTGAACAACAGCAACCCCGAGTGGAAGAAGATCTACAGCGACTGGTCCAAGTTCCTGGCCGACCAGAACGCCTGGTTCCGCTACACCGAAGGCACCTTCGACCGCTTCATGCAACAGCAGAAGCTGTAAGGCACGCGGCGCCGCAACCCGGCGCTTCGCACCTCACAAGAAAAAAGCCCCGCCGGTTTCGGCGGGGCTTTTTCATTTGGACGCGGGGTCGGGGTCGGGAGAGGGCGGTGGCGCGGAGGGCAGCGTGCGCATCGCCACCTGTTCGCCGAACGCGATCAGCACCTGCGGGTCGTAGGCATGGAACCAGGTGATGCCGCCGAAGCGCCGGCGCACCAGCAGGCGCGGCGCGATCACGCGCTCGAGCATGCGGATGTGCACCAGCTTGAGCTGCGCCACGTCCTGCGCGCTCACGCGCTTGTTCCACAGCCAGGTCTGCGTCAGCACGTCGCCTTCGAGGCGGGTGCGGCTGTAGACGATCCAGTAGCCGACCCAGATCACGCACAGGCCCGCCACGCCGAAGACGAACAGGCTGGTGGCCGACCAGCTGGTGGTGCGCAGCGACGGCAGGCTCCACAGCGCGAAGGCGAAGAGATCGACCACGAGCACCACCGCCAGCGTGCGCAGCAGCGGCGGGAAGGCGGCGCTTTCGAGCGGGCCGCCTTCTTGCGTTGCGGGGTGGTCGTTCGGGGCGTCGCCGGGGCGGGCGTCGCTCACGGCTTGGAAGCTTCGCCCGCCGCCGGGGCCGCCGGCGCCGGCGTTTCCTCGGGCGTCTTCTGGTTGCCGAACGGGTCTTCCATGTTCACGCCGTTGTCGGTGGCGGGCGGCGCGTTCGGGTCGACCGGCATGTCGAGGTTGACCTTGTCGATGTCGACGACCTTTTCCTTCTCGAGGAACACGGTCACCGTCTGCGGGAAGAAGATCACGATGGCCACCAGCAGCAGCTGCATCACGACCCAGGGTACGGCGCCCAGGTAGATGTCGCGCGACTCCACCTTCTTGGGCAACGCCCCGTTCTTGAACAGGGTGTCGGCGATGCCCCGTAAATAGAACAGCGCGAAGCCGAACGGCGGGTGCATGAACGAGGTCTGCATGTTCACGCACAGCAGCACGCCGAACCACACCATGTCGATGCCCAGCTTGTGGGCCACGGGGCCCAGCAGCGGCAGGATGATGAAGGCGATCTCGAAGAAGTCGAGGAAGAACGCCAGGAAGAACACGAAGATGTTGACCGCGATCAGGAAGCCGATCTGGCCGCCGGGCAGGCCCGAGAGCATGTGCTCGATCCACTTGGCGCCGTCCACGCCCTGGAACACCAGCGAGAACACGCGCGAGCCGATCAGGATGAACACCACCATCGCCGTGAGGCGCATGGTGCCTTCCATCGCGTCCTTCATCAGCGCCCAGTTCAGGCGCCGGTGAATGAGCGCCAGCACCAGCGCGCCCACCGCGCCCATGGCGCCGGCCTCGGTCGGCGTGGCGATGGCCTTGTCCATGAAGGGCAGGCCGCCCATCGAGCCGAGCACCGCGAAGATCAGGATGGCCGAGGGAATGATGCCGCGCAGGCACTTGCCCCACAGCGCCCAGCCGTGCAGCGTGCGCGCCGTGGCGGGCAGGCCGGGCACGTAGTGCGGGCGGATGCGCGAGACCAGGAAGGTGTAGATCGCGAAGATCACCACCTGCAGGATCGACGGGCCCCAGGCGCCCTTGTACATCTGGCCGACGTCGGTGCCGAGCTGGTCGGCCATGACGATCAGCACCAGCGAGGGCGGCACCAGCTGCGTGATGGTTCCCGAGGCGGCGAGCACGCCGGTCGAGTAGCGCATGTTGTAGCCGTAGCGCATCATGACCGGCAGCGAGATCATCGCCATCGCGATCACCTGGCCGGCCACCGTGCCGGTGATGGCGCCGAGGATGAAGCCCACGATGATCACCGAGTAGCCCAGGCCGCCGCGGATCGGGCCGAAGAGCTGGCCCATCGAGTCGAGCATGTCCTCGGCGAGCCCGCATTTTTCTAACACCGCTCCCATGAGCGTGAAGAACGGAATGGCCAGCAGCGTCTCGTTCGACAGGATGCCGAACACGTTGAGCGGCAGGTTGGCCATGAAGCCGGCCGGGAACCAGCCCATCTCGATGGCGAAGAAGCCGCAGATCAGGCCGAGGGCCGAGAGCGAAAACGCGACCGGAAACCCGATCAGCATGATCACCACGAGCCCCGCGAACATGATCGGGGCGAAATTTTCCATGTGCATGATGTCTACTTGTCCTGCGGTGCGGGCGGTGTCGGGGCGGTCTGGCGAAGCGCGACGAACGCCATCACTGCACCGGCTTCTCGTAGTGCGTGTTCATCTCGATCAGTCCGCGCAGGTAGGCGATGCGCTTGATGATCTCGGCGACACCTTGCAGGAACATCGTGCAGAAACCCACGGGCATCAGCAGCGCGGCGGGCCAGCGGATCAGCCCGCCGATGTTGCCCGACATCTCGCCCGACACCCAGGTGTTCCAGAAGAACGGCCAGGTGAGGTAGGTCAGCAGGCCCATCACCGGCAGCAGGAAGAAGGTCAGGCCGAACAGGTCGACATACACCGGTCCGTGGCCCTTGAGCTTGCCGTAGATGATGTCCACGCGCACGTGCTCGTTGAAGCGCAGCACCACCGGCGCACCGAGCATCACGGTGGCGGCGAACAGATACCACTGGATCTCGAGGAAGGCGTTGTTGCTGAAGTCGAAGCCGTACCGGACGAAGGCGTTGGCGGCCGAGATGAGCGATGCGGCCAGGACCGCATAGCCGGCAAATTTGCCGAGTTTTTCGCTGACCCAGTCCATGACGGCCGCGAATTTGAGGAATACAGACAAGGGGTGTCTCCCGCGAAGCCCAAGGTGAAGCGCCGGCCCCTGGTGGGGGCTGCGCGCAAAGCCCGCAATGGTATCTCGGTGAACCTTAGTATTGCCTTGACACAAACTCGGGTTTACCCGGAATCCGCGTCGCCAGAGGGCCTGTCGGGCGGTCGCCATAATGGCCCATGTCTTCGAGCCCGCCGCCTTCGACGCCCTTCGGTGCGGCGAGCCCGCCCCTGTCGATCGACTCCCCCGACATGCGCCGCGCCGGCCGCGACCTGCTCTCGCTGGCCCTCATCGACGCGCGCAACCACACGCTGCACCTGCTGTCCCTGTTTGAACAGGCGTTGGGCGAAGCCATGCGCGTGCCGCCGCAGCCGGGCGTGGTGCCGCCGGTCTGGCTGGCGGGCCACATCGGCTGGTTCGCCGAATGGTGGATCGGGCGCAACACCCAGCGCGCCTTCGGCATCGACTGCCCCGTGCGCCCCACGCGGCTGGCCGCCATCGACCCCGACGCCGACGACTGGTGGAACCCGGCCCAGGGCGCGGCCGATCGCTGCTGGTCGCCCGACCTGCCGGGCCTGGGCCAGACCAAGGCCTACCTGCTCGAAACCCTCGAGAGCACGCTCGAGCTGCTCGAGAACGCCGCCGAGACCGATGCCGGCCTGTACTTCTACCGGCTCGCGCTCTTCCATGAAGACCTGCGCGGCGAGCAGCTCGTGGTGCTGGCGCAGACGCTGGGCCTGCCGCTGAACATCGAGCAGCCGCCCACCGCCGTCACGCGCGAGCCGCTGCTGCTGCCGGCCACGCGCTGGGAGCTCGGCCTGCCCGAGCACAGCGGCTTCCTGTTCGCGCAGGAAGGCGCGGCGCACCGCGTCGACGTGCCCGAGTTCGAGATCGACGCCCAGCCCGTCACCTGGGACCAGTACATCGAGTTCGTCGACGACGGCGGCTACGACCGCGAGGAGCTGTGGCACAGCGACGGCTGGCGCTGGCTCGCCGCGCAGACCGAAGGCCGGCGCGGGCCGCGCCATGTGGAGCAGATCGGCGTGTCGCGCAACGGCACGGGTGGCTCGGTGCTGCAGCAGCGCTTCGGCGTCACCGTGCGCGCGGCCGGGCACCACAGCGCCGTGCACCTGAGCTGGTGGGAGGCCGACGCCTGGGCGCGCTGGGCCGGCCGGCGCATCGCGACCGAGGTCGAATGGGAAATCGCCGCCCACACGGCCGCGCGGCGCGGCTTTCGCTGGGCCGACGTGCACGAGTGGACGGCAGGCACGCTGCAACCCTGGCCGGGGTTCCGGGCCGATCCCTGGAGCGCCGGTGGCGAGTTCGATCCGGTGGTCGCCTTCGGCCGTGCGCGTGTGCTGCGCGGCGCCTCGTTTGCGACGCGTGCGCGCCTGCGGTCGCCGCGCCGCCGTGGCTTTGCGCTGCCCGATGCCGACGACGGCTTCTTCGGCTTTCGCACCTGCGCGCTGTAGCCGCCTTCAGGGCCGCTCGCCGCCGGCCTCCGACGACAGCGGCGGCGCCACTTCCTCCAGCGGCTTGCGTTCTGCATCGGCCGCGTAGCGCAGCGCCAGCAGCCCCGCGACGATGACCAGCACGGCACCGATCAGGTAGCCCACCATCACCGCACCGCGGCTGCCGGTCTCGATCAGCATCCCGAACAGCACCGGCGCCGCGAAACCGCCCGCGCCCATGCCGATGGCATAGAAGATCGCGATGGCCATGGCGCGCATCTCCAGCGGGAACACCTCGCTCACCGTGAGGTAGGCCGAGCTGGCCGCCGCCGACGCCAGGAAGAACACCGCCGACCAGCACAGCGCCTGGCTGCGCGCGTCGAGCCAGCCCTGCATGAAGGCCCAGCCCGTGAGCGCCAGGCCCACGCCGGCCAGCACATAGGTCAGCGCGATCATCCTGCGTCGGCCCACGCTGTCGAACAGCGGGCCCAGCAGCAGCGGCCCGAGCACGTTGCCCAGCGCGAACGGAAAGATGTACAGCGCCACGCGGCCTTCGGCCACGCCGTAGAAGCGCGTGAGCACCAGCGCGTAGGTGAAGAAGATCGCGTTGTAGAAAAAGGCCTGCGACACCATCAGCGCCGTCGCCACCACGCTGCGCGCCGGGTAGCGCCGCAGCAGCACGCGCGCCACCTCGCGCATCGACGGGCTGTTCTGGCGCGCGGCGGTGTACATGACGTGGCCTTGCGCGGCGGGCAGCGGGCCGTGCTGCACTTCGACTTCGCGCTCGATGTTCGCGACGATGCGCTCGGCCTCATCCGCGCGTCCGTGCGCGATGAGCCAGCGCGGGCTCTCGGGCACATGGCGCCGCACCAGCAGGATGGCTACCGCCAGCACCGCGCCCAGCGCGAAGCCCGCGCGCCAGCCCCACACGGGGCCGATCACGCGCGCATCGAGCAGCACGAGGCTCAGCGCCGCACCGAGCGCCGCACCGATCCAGAAGCTGCCGTTGATCGCGAGGTTGACGCGCCCGCGCACGCGCGCCGGAATGAGCTCGTCGATGGCCGAGTTGATGGCCGCGTACTCGCCGCCGATGCCCAGCCCGGTGACGAAGCGGCACAGCGCAAAGAAGGCAAAGTTGGGCGAGAAGGCCGTGGCCAGCGTGCCGATCGTGTAGACCACGAGCGTGAGCAGAAACAGCTTCTTGCGCCCGAGCCGGTCGGTGAGCCGGCCGAACACCAGCGCGCCGATCACCGCGCCCGCGATGTAGATCGATCCCGACCAGCCGATTTCTGCCGCCGTGAGCCCGAGCGTGTCGGGCCGCTCCAGCACCGCGCCGATGGAGCCCACCAGCGTGACCTCGAGGCCGTCGAGGATCCAGGCCACGCCCAGCGCGATCACCACGCGCCAGTGCCAGCGCGACCACGGCAGGCGGTCCAGGCGGGCAGGGATGTCGCTGCGCAGAACCGTCATGCGGGGGATTATGCGAAGCGCATCCCCCCGCTTTGTAGGACCGGCGCTGCAATGCGCCGGTCTGCTCAGAGGTGCTTCAGGCCGCGACGGCCGCCGTCACCTGCCGGATGCCCATGGCTTTCAGCGTGTCGGCAATGGCCGCCACCGCGCCCGGGATGCCCGCGTCGCCGAAGTGCCCCATGCAGCCCACGCGGAAGGTCTCGACCTGCGTCAGCTTGCCGGGGTAGAGGATGTAGCCGCGCTTCTTCACCTCCTGGTAGAAGGTCTTGAAGTCGTAGTTGGCATCGTCGGGCGCATGGAAGGTGACGATGATCGGCGCCTGGATGGCCGGGTCGAGAAAGGGCCGGAAGCCCAGCGTGGCGAGGCCGTCGACCAGCGCCTTGCAGTTGCGCGTGTAGCGCCCGCCGCGCGCAGGAAGGCCGCCTTCCTCGATGTACTGCGCGATGGCGGTGTCGAGCGCGGCGACCACGTGCGTGGGTGGCGTGAAGCGCCACTGCGTGGTCTTCTCCATGTAGACCCACTGGTCGTACAGGTCCATGCTCAGCGAGTGGCAGTTGCCTTCGCACTTTTCGAGCGTGCTGCGCTTGATGACCACGAAGCCCATGCCCGGCACGCCTTCGAGGCACTTGCCCGAGGCGGCGACCACGGCGTCGAAGGGCGTCTTGCGCGCATCGATCTCCAGCGCACCGAAGGAGCTCATGGCATCGATGATCAGGCCGCGTCCGTGCTTGGCGACCACCAGCGCGATCTCGTGCAGCGGGTTGAGCACGCCGGCGCCGGTTTCGCAGTGCACGACCGCGACGTGCGTGATGCTCGGGTCGGCCGCGAGCGCGCGGTCGACATCAGCGGGCGAGACCTGTTTCTCCTCGGTGTAGTCGATGGTCGTGAGCTTGCGGCCCAGCACCTTGCAGATCTTGGCCAGGCGCTGGCAGTAGGCGCCGTTGCTCGGCACCAGCACATGGCCGTTGCGCGGCACGATGGTGCCGATGGCCGCTTCGACCGAGAAGGTGCCGCTGCCTTGCAACGGAACGCATTCGTGCGTGCCCGTGCCGTGCACGATGTTGAGCACTTCCTTGCGGATGCGCGCCGTGATCTGGTTGAAGTCGGCGTCCCATGAACCCCAGTCGCGCAGCATCGCTTGGCGGGTGCGGTCCGAGGTGGTCAGGGGGCCGGGCGTGAGCAGGATGGGGTGGGCGGCTTGACTCATGGTGTCTCCAGGCAGGGAAAGGGAATGAGGGGCGAAAGGTGAGGGGTTCGTTCAGCCGCGGCCGAGGTTGCGCCAGGCCTGCGTGCGTGCGAGCAGCACGCGCGTGAGCAGTGCGTAGGCGATGCACACCAGCGTCGAGGTGACGACGATCAGGCTGGCCAGCGCGGCGGCCGGGCCGATGTCGCCGGCGTCGTCCAGGTGCATGATCGCGACCGACGCGAGGATGGTCTCCGGCGTGTACAGGAAGATGGCGCACGACAGGCTGGCCATCGACACCACGAAGAAGTAGCGCCCGATGTCCAGGATGGCCGGCAGGCACACCGGCACCGTCACGCGCAGGAAGGTCTTGAAGAATGGCACCTTCAGCGATGCCGACACGGCCTCGAACTCGTTGTCGATCTGCTTGAGCGCCGTCACCGCCGTGAGGTGGCTCGAGGTGTAGTAGTGCACCACCATCGAGATGACCAGGATCGCCATCGTCTGGTACAAGAAGTTCAGCGGGTTGGCCGGATGGTTGAAGAACATCACGTAGCCCAGGCCGAGCACCAGGCCCGGCACCGCCATCGACAGCACCGCCATCAGGTGCATGCCCTTGCGCATGAGGCCCAGGTTGCGCGTCTTCTCGATCAGGTAGGCGCCCACGAACACGATGAGCGAGCCGGCCACCGCGGTGACCATGGCCACCAGCAGGCTGTTGCCGTAGGCGGCGGCCATGTCGCTTTCCACCAGCACGAAGTGGTAGTGCTTGAGCGTGAACGACAGGTCGTAGGGCCACAGCGAGATCGCCGAGGTGTAGATCGCCATGCCGATGGTGGCCAGCAGCAGGCTGCAGACCACGGTGCAGAACAGCGTGAGCAGCGCATCGGCCACCTTGCGCGGCTTGGGCGTGTAGGGCACTGAGCGCGCCGTGAGCTGGGCCTTCAGCTTGCGCCGCACCACGTAGTCGATCACGAAGGAGATGATCGACGGAATGAGCAGCAGCATGCCCACCACCGCGCCGATGGAGAAGTTGTGCTGGCCCACCACCTGCTTGAACACGTCGACCGACAGCACGTTGAAGTTGCCGCCGATGACCTTGGGCGCGCCGAAGTCGCTCACCACGTAGGTGAAGACCACGGTGGCCGCGCTGATCAGGCCGTACTTGCACGAGGGCAGGGTGATCGTCATGAACTGGCGCAGGGGTCGCGTGCGCAGGGCTGTGGCCGCTTCGTACAGCCGGCCGTCGGCCAGCGACAGCGCGGTGACCAGGATCATCAGCGCGTGCGGGAAGGTGTTGTAGACCTCGGCCAGGATGATCCCGGGCGCGCCGTAGATCGAGGCGCCGCCCAGCAGGAACTTGAGCGCGCCCTGGTTGCCGAACCACTGCACGAACGAGATGGCCGACAGCAGCGAGGGCGCGAGCAGCGGAATGAGCGCGATGAGCCGGAACACCGCCTTCAGCGGCGCCGGCATGCGGCTGCGCGTGAGCGCGTAGGCGAACACGAAGGCCGTGGGCACCGAGATCATCACCACCGCAGCCGACACCCAGATCGAATTCCACGCCGCGCGCAGCAGGCTCGGCGTCTGGAAGTAGGTGATGAAGTGGGCCAGGCCGACGAAGCGGCCGTTCTTGTCCTGCACCGCGTGGGCCAGGATGGTGAGCAGCGGCGCGATGAGGAACACGAACAGCATCGCCATCACCACGAACAGGATGGCGCGCGCGATGGTCTCGTCACGGCTCCAGCGCAGGGCGGGGCGTGCAGCGAGCACAGGCCGGGGATGTGCCAGCGTGTTCATGGCTTGGCGGTGCGCGCGGCAAAGGCGCGGATGCGGTTGGCGCGCAGGGCGATGTCGATCGTGTTGCCCTCGCGGATGTCCAGGTCGTGCAGCTGGTTCAGCGAGAAGTGCAGGCCCAGCGTCTGGCCGTGCAGCGCATCGGCCGTCACTTCGGCAATGCACAGGCCGCCCAGGAACTCGACCTTCGTGACCTTGGCCTGCAGGCGGTTGGGCGTGTCCTCGCGCAGGTGTTCCACCGCGCGGTCTTCGGGCCGCAGGTACAGGTTGACCGCGTCGCCGGGCTCGAAGGCGCCGTCGCAGGCGTCGCACTGCAGTTCCATGTCGCCGACCTGGAAGCGCTGGTTCCCCAGCGCCATCGCGCGCAGCACGTTGACCTTGCCCACGAAGTCGGCCACGAAGGGCGTGGCCGGCTGCTCGTAGATTTCCATCGGCGTGCCGACCTGCTCGATCACGCCGTGGTTCATCACCACGATGCGGTCGGCCATCGACAGCGCTTCTTCCTGGTCGTGCGTGACCATGATGGTCGTGATGCCGACCTGCTTCTGCAGCCGGCGGATCTCGCCGCGCAGGCGGATGCGTTCGAGCGCGTCGAGCGCCGACAGCGGCTCGTCCAGCAGCAGCAGGCCGGGCCGCGTGGCCAGCGCACGGGCCAGGGCCACGCGCTGCTGTTGGCCGCCCGAGAGCTGGCTCGGGTACTTGGCGCCCGAGGTCGGCAGGCCGACCAGCTTCAGCAGCTCGTCGACGCGTGCCTTGATCTCGCCCCGCTTCGCACGGCTGTTGACGAGGCCGTAGCCCACGTTCTCGGCGATCGACAGGTTGGGAAAGAGCGCATACGACTGGAACACGATGCCGTAGTCGCGCTTGTCTGGCGAGAGCCACGAGACGTCCTTGCCGTTTTGCAGGATCTGCCCGGCGGTCTGCGTCTCCAGGCCCGCGATGATGCGCAGCAGCGTGGTCTTGCCGCAGCCCGAGGGGCCGAGAAAGCACAGCATCTCGCCCGGGTTCACGCGCAGGTGCACATCGCGCAGCGCGCTGAAGGTCTCGAAGTCCTTGCGAACGCCGACGATCTCGAGGGCCGCGGGCGGGGCCGAGGTGGGAGTCAACTGGCTGGCGATGAAGCGGGTGTCGGTCATGTCCATTTTTCGCACTCGTCGTTGGAGGGCGTCACCAGCTGCGGCGGCACCCTTGAATTGAAAACCGGGGGATGCCGTCGGGCTTACTTGGGTTCGGCCTTGCCTTCGTAGCGCTTGCTCCATTCAGCGAGGATGCGTTCGCGGTTCTTGGCGGCCCAGTTCAGGTCGTTCTTGGCCAGCAGCTTCTCGTAGTTGTCCGGAATGCCTTCCAGCTTGGAGACCACGCCCGGGTAGGCCACCACGGCCCACCAGCGCGCGCTGATCTGGTTGGCTTCCTTGCTCGCCATCCAGTCGGCAAAGCGCTTGCCTTGCGCCAGCTTCGTGCTGGTCTTCATGAGGCTGGTGGCCTCGATGTCCCAGCCCAGTCCTTCCTTCGGGAAGATCAGGTCGACCGGCGCGCCCGACTTCTTCACCTGGTGCGCGCGGAACTCGAACGAGATGCCGATCGGGAACTCGCCCGCGCCCGCCTGCTTGCAGGGCTTGGAGCCCGAGTGCACGTACTGCGCGATGTTCTGGTGCAGCGCGTCCATGTACTTCCAGCCTTCGGCGTCGCCCATGTTCTGCAGCCAGTACGACACGTCGAGGTAGCCGGTGCCGCTGGAGGCGGGGTGCGGCATCGAGATCGTGCCCTTGTAGATGGGCTTGGTCAGGTCCTTCCAGCTCTCGGGCTTGGGCAGGCCGAGCTTCTTGGCCTCGACCGTGTTGAAGCAGATGGTGGCGGCCCACACGTCCATGCCGACCCAGGCGGGCGGGCGGGCGGCGTCGGAGTACGCGGGGTTCAGCTCCTTGAAGCCCTTGGGCTCATAAGGAAGCAGCATGCCTTCCTGCTGCAGCAGCGCCAGGCTGCTGGCGGCCAGGCCGGCCACCACGTCGGCCTGCGGGTTGGCTTTTTCGGCCAGCAGCTTGGCGGTGACGATGCCGGTGGAGTCGCGCACCCACTTCACCTCGATGTCGGGGTTGGCCTTCTCGAACGCGTCCTTGTAGAGCTTCATGGCGTCGGTCTCGAGCGCCGTGTAGACCAGGAGCGGCGTCTTTTGCGCCCACGCACTGCCGGACATGAGGCCGAGGGCCGCAACACACAGGGCGGCCGTGAGACGGCGCGTGCTTTGTTTCATCGTCATCTGTTTCTCCTGAAAGGCTGGCTGTCACTGAAGAAGGGTGAGGGCTGGCGCCGGCGCGAGGGTGGGCAACGCCATCCGGTGTTTGCAATGTAGGCTGCTGATTGATGACTGTCAATAAAAAATTGTTGACAGTTGACGATCCTTCGGGAAAATACGCCCCATGGTCACCAGCAATCACTCCGCCGCCCTCGCGTTCCTCCAGTCCAGCTCGCTGCCGATGCTGATGCAGGAAGAAATCGAGCGTTTGATCATGACGGGCGAGCTCCCCGTGGGCAGCCGCATCAACGAGAGCGAGCTCTCGCAGCGCTTCAACACCAGCCGCGGCCCGATCCGCGAGGCGCTGCGCGCACTGGAAGAAGCGGGCCTCGTGCGCAACGAGAAGAACCGCGGTGTCTTCGTGCGCGAGATCGCGTTCGAGGAAGCCGACGAGATCTACGAGCTGCGCGAGGCGCTGGAAGAAATCATCGGCCGGCGCGTGGCCCTGGCCATCCAGCCCGACGCGGTGGAGCGCCTGCGCGCCATGGTTGACGCCATGCGCTCGGCGGCCCAGGCGCAGGACGTGGAGCAGTACGCGCAGCTCAACCTGCAGTTCCACGAGATCCTGCTCGACACCGCCGGCAGCAAGAAGCTCACCGAAACCTACAAGCGGCTCGTCAAGGAGCTGCACCTTTTCAGAATGCGCGCGCTCGACAGCGGCGGCGGCCTGCGGGTCTCGGCCGACGAGCACAGCCACATCGTCGACGCCATTGCCAGCGGCAACCCCGACACGGCAGGGCGCGCACTGCGTGAACACGTGGCCGGCAGCCGCGCACGCATGCACAAGGCCTTCGGCCGCATCGACGCCGATGCGGCCACCTCCAGCAACACCACCGCTACCCCGAACCACCCACCCCAAAAGGAAGTCTGAAATGACACCGGAGACACTTGAAGTCAATGCCAGGAGCTATCGCTGGATGGCGCGTCCGATCGTGGTCGTGTGCGTGGACGGCTGCGAGCCGGCGTACCTCGACGCGGCCATCGAAGCCGGCGTGGCGCCCTACATCGCCCGCATGCGCAAGGACGGCGCCGACCTGCTCGCCGACTGCGTCGTGCCCTCGTTCACCAACCCGAACAACCTGTCGATCGTGACCGGCGCACCGCCCGCGGTGCACGGCATCTGCGGCAACTACTTCTTCGACCGCGAGCTGGGCCAGGAAGTGATGATGAACGACCCCAAGTACCTGCGCGCCGGCACCGTGCTCGCGGCCTTTGCCGACGCGGGCGCCAAGCTGGCGGTGGTCACGGCCAAGGACAAGCTGCGCAAGCTGCTGGGCCACAAGATGAAGGGCATCTGTTTCTCGTCCGAGAAGTCGGACCAGGTGACGATGGAAGAGAACGGCATCGACAACGTGCTCGACATGGTCGGCATGCCGGTGCCTTCGGTCTACAGCGCGGAGCTGTCGGAGTTCGTGTTCGCCGCCGGCGTGAAGCTCATGGAGTCGCGCCGCCCCGACCTGATGTACCTGTCGACCACCGACTACGTGCAGCACAAGGCCGCGCCGGGAAGCCCCGCCGCGAATGCCTTCTACAAGATGATGGACGGCTACCTCGCGCAGCTCGACGCGCTGGGCGCCACCATCGTGCTCACGGCCGACCACGGCATGAACGACAAGCATGGCGCGGACGGTTCGCCCAATGTGATCTACCTGCAGGACGTGCTCGACAGCTGGTACGGTGCCGAAAAAGCCCGCGTGATCCTGCCGATCACCGACCCCTACGTGGTGCACCACGGCGCGCTCGGCTCGTTTGCCACCGTGTACGCACCCGATGAAGCCAGCGTGCCGGGCTGGATCGAACGCATCAAGGGCATTCCGGGCATGGAGCTCGTGCTCTCGCGCGCCGAAGCCGCCAAGCGCTTCGAGCTGCCGCCGGACCGCATCGGCGACATCGTGGTGGTGAGCGAGCAGAGCACTGTCATCGGTACCGCCGCCAGCCGCCACGACCTGTCGGCACTCGAAGTGCCGCTGCGTTCGCACGGCGGCGTGTCGGAGCAGAAGGTGCCGCTGATCTGCAACCGACCGGTCGAAGGCATTGCCCCCGGCCGCCGGCTGCGCAACTTCGACGCGCTCGACCTCGCCCTGAACCACGCACGCTGACACCGCACGGAGCAAGCACTCATGAGCCAAGCCATCCTGAAGCCAGGCACCGTCCACCGCGAAGCCCTGCGCATCGCCGGCGAGAAAGTCCACCGCGACCGCACCATCGAGGTCACCTACCCGTACACCGGCGAGGTGATCGCCACCGTGCCCAAGGCCACGCTGGACGACGTGCGCCACGCCCTGCGCATCGCCCGCGACTACAAGCCCACGCTCACGCGCTACGAGCGCTACAAGATCCTCATGCGCGCCGGCGAGATCATCGCCTCGCGCCTCGATGAAATGTCGCGCACCATCACGCTCGAGTCGGGCCTGTCGCGCAAGGATTCGCTGTACGAAGTGGGCCGCGCCTCCGACGTGCTGCTGTTCGCCGCCAACCAGGCGCTGGTGGACGACGGCCAGGTGTTCTCCTGCGACCTCACGCACCACGGCAAGAGTCGCAAGGTCTACACGATGCGCGAGCCACTCTTGGGCGCCATCACCGCCATCACGCCGTTCAACCATCCGCTGAACCAGGTGATCCACAAGGTGGCGCCGGCCATTGCGACCAACAACCGCATCGTCTTGAAGCCCAGCGAGAAGACGCCGCTCACGGCCTTCCTGCTGGCCGACATCCTGTACGAGGCAGGACTGCCACCGCAGATGCTGTCGGTGCTCACGGGCGACCCGAAGGAAATTGCCGACGAGCTGCTGACCAATGCCGACGTCGACCTCGTCACCTTCACCGGTGGCGTGCCCATCGGCAAGTACATCGCGGGCAAGGCCACCTACAAGCGCCAGATCCTGGAGCTGGGCGGCAATGACCCGATCATCGTGATGGAAGACGCGGACATCGAGGAGGCGGCGACGCTGGCTGCCAACGGGTCGTACAAGAACTCGGGGCAGCGCTGCACGGCGGTGAAGCGCATGCTGGTGCACGAGGCCGTTGCGGATCGCTTCGTCGAGCTGCTGGTCGAGAAGACCCGCGCGCTGAAGTACGGCGACCCGATGGACCCCGACACCGACATGGGCACCGTGATCGACGAAGCAGCTGCGAAGCAATTCGAAGCCGTGGTCAACGAAGCCATCGCAGCAGGCGCCAAGCTGCTGTACGGCAACGAACGCCGCGGCGCGCTGTACTCGCCCACCGTGCTCGACCACGTCGACCCCGAGATGACCGTGGCCAAGCACGAGACCTTCGGCCCCGTGTCGCCCGTCATCCGCTTCAAGAACATCGACGAGGCGATCCGCATTTCGAACGGCACGGCCTACGGCCTGTCGTCCTCGATCTGCACCAACCGCCTGGACTACATCACGCGCTTCATCCGCGAGCTGAACGTGGGCAGCGTCAATGTGCGCGAGGTGCCCGGCTACCGCCTGGAGCTCACGCCCTTCGGCGGCATCAAGGACTCGGGCCTGGGCTACAAGGAAGGCGTGCTCGAAGCGATGAAGAGCTTCACCAACACCAAG
Organism: Variovorax sp. GW821-FHT06D12; assembly: GCF_059419205.1. Classification (NCBI taxonomy): domain Bacteria; kingdom Pseudomonadati; phylum Pseudomonadota; class Betaproteobacteria; order Burkholderiales; family Comamonadaceae; genus Variovorax; species Variovorax sp. GW821-FHT06D12. The sequence continues at coordinate 611,935 of NZ_JBWKRI010000003.1, forward strand.
ACCTACTCGCTGCCCTGGTAACCATGAGCCTCAGCATCCCCGACATCGTCGGCCTCTTCGAGACCAAGGGCCATGCGCAGTACGACGGCGAGCCGGTCACGCAGCTGGAGCACGCGCTGCAGTCCGCGCACCTGGCCGAGCAGGAGGGCGCGGACAGTGCGCTGATCGCCGCCGCCCTGCTGCACGACCTGGGCCACCTGCTGCACGACTTCGGCGGCACGCCGACGCAACAGGGCCTGGACGACCTGCATCAGTACCGCTGCCTGCCGTTCCTGCGCGCGCTGTTCGGTCCGGCCACGCTGGAACCGATCCGGTTGCACGTGGACGCCAAGCGCTTCCTGTGCGCGCGCGTGCCCGGCTACCTGGAGGCGCTGTCGCCCGACTCGAAGCGCAGCCTGCAACTGCAGGGCGGCGTCTTCGACGAGGCACAGGCCAAGGCTTTCGAGACGCTGCCGTATGCAATGGACGCAGTGCGCCTGCGGCAGTGGGACGACACGGCCAAGCTGGCCGATGCCGACATGCCCGGCCTCGCGCACTTCGTGCGCCACCTCGAGATCAGTTCCGCCGAACACCGGCAAGCCCTCACCACCGCTTAAGGCACACGGATGCGCCCCTTCTGGATCGAACAAGCGCTCTTCAACGACGGCGATCTGGCCCCGGCGCTGCAAGGTGAAACCACCGCCGATGTCTGCATCGTCGGCGGCGGCTTCACCGGCCTGTGGACGGCCATCCAGGCCAAGCTGCAGGCGCCCACGCTCGACATCGTCATTCTCGAAAGCGACCTGTGCGGCGCCGGCGCGAGCGGGCGCAACGGCGGTTGCCTGCTCACCTGGTCGGCCAAGTTCCTGACGCTGCGGCGGTTGTTCGGCGAAGACGAGGCGGTGCGCCTCGTGAAGGCGTCGGAAGCGGCGGTGGGGCACATCGCCGACTTCTGCGCGGCGCACGGCATCGACGCCGAACTGCGGCGCGACGGCACGCTCTACACCGCGACCTCGCAGGCGCAGATCGGCACGCTCGACCCGATGATGCAGGCGCTGGAAGCGCGCGGCATCCACTCGTACCACGCGCTGCCGCCCGACGAGGTGGCGCGGCGCTCGGGCTCGGCGCGCAACCTGGCCGGCGTGTACTCGCCGATCGCCGCCACCGTGCACCCGGGCAAGCTGGTGCGCGGGCTGCGGCGCGTGGCACTGGCCATGGGCATCCGCATCCACGAGCGCACGCCGATGCTCGACTTCAGCACCGACCAGCCGGTGCTGGTGCACACACCCACCGGGCGCGTGCGCGCGAAGAAACTGGTGCTCGCGATGAACGCGTGGATGGCCAGCCGCTTCCCGCAGTTCGAGCGGACCATCGCCATCGTCTCGAGCGACATGATCATCACCGAGCGCTGCCCCGAGCTGCTGCAGCAGATCGGCCTGACCGACGGCGTGTCGGTGCTCGACTCGCGCACCTTCGTGTACTACTACCGCAGCACGATCGACGGCCGCATCATGCTGGGCAAGGGCGGCAACACCTTCGCCTGGGGCGGTCGCATGGCCAAGGTGTTCGACGAGCGTTCGCCCTACGAGGCCGAACTCACGCAGGCCCTGCATTCCTTCTTCCCGGCATTGAGTGACACGCCGATCACCGCCAGCTGGAACGGCCCGTCCGACCGCTCGGTGACGGGCTTTCCGTTCTTCGGCAAGCTCGACGGCGCGCCGCACATCTACTACGGCTTCGGCTACTCGGGCAACGGGGTGGGGCCGACCTACATGGGCGGGCAGATCCTGTCGTCGCTGGTGCTCGACCAGGACAACGCATGGACGCGCAGCCCGATCACGGGCGGGCCGCTGGGCTACTTTCCGCCGGAGCCGATGCGCTATGTGGGCTCGATCGTCGTGCGCAACGCGATCCGCCGCAAGGAACGCGCTGAGGATGAGGACCGCCAGCCATGGCTGGTGGACCGCATGCTCAGCAAGCTCGCGAACGCCGCGGGAAAAGCCGACAAGGCCTGACCCGCGGCTACCGCATCAACGGTTCGAGGGGAACGAGAACATCGTCCCTTCACGCACGCCGGCCGAGGGCCAGCGCTGCGTGACGGTCTTGCGCTTGGTGTAGAAGCGCACGGCGTCGGGGCCGTAGGCGTGCAGGTCGCCGAACAGCGAGCGCTTCCAGCCGCCGAACGAGTGGTACGCCACGGGCACCGGCAGCGGCACGTTGATGCCGACCATGCCGACCTGGATGTTGTCGCTGAACCAGCGCGCGGCCTCGCCGTCGCGCGTGAAGATGCAGGTGCCGTTGCCGTACTCGTGCGCGTCGATCAGGTCCATCGCCTCCTGCAGCGTCTTCACGCGCACCACGCCGAGCACCGGGCCGAAGATCTCTTCCTGGTAGATCGTCATGCCGGGCTTCACGTGATCGAACAGGCAGGCGCCCAGGTAGTAGCCGCCCTCGTGGCCTTCGACCTGGATGCCGCGGCCGTCGACCACCAGCTTGGCGCCGGCGGCCACGCCCGCGTCGACGAAGGCCTTGACCTTCTCGAAGTGCGGCTGGGTCACCAGCGGGCCCATGTCGTTGCCGTTGTCGGTGCCGGGGCCGACCTTCATCTTGGCGATCTCGACCTTCAGGCCCTCGACCACCGCGTCGGCCGTGGCGTCGCCCACGGCCACCACCAGCGGGATCGCCATGCAGCGCTCGCCGCACGAGCCGTAGGCCGCACCCATGAGCGCGCTCACGGCGTTGCCGATGTCGGCGTCGGGCATCACCACCGCGTGGTTCTTGGCGCCGCCGAGCGCCTGCACGCGCTTGCCGTGGGCCGTGCCCGTGGTGTAGATGTATTCGGCGATGGGCGTCGAGCCCACGAAGCTCACGGCCTTCACGCGGCGGTCGGTCAGCAGCGTGTCGACCGCTTCCTTGTCGCCGTTGACCACGTTCAGCACGCCCGGCGGCAGGCCGGCCTGCAGCGCGAGTTCGGCCATGAAAAGTGTGGAGGAGGGCGTGCGCTCCGAGGGCTTCAGCACGAAGGTGTTGCCGCAGGCCACGGCCATCGGCCACATCCACAGCGGCACCATGACGGGGAAGTTGAACGGCGTGATGCCGGCCGCGACGCCCATCGCCTGGAACTCGCTCCACGAGTCGATCGACGGGCCGACGTTCTTGCTGTGCTCGCCCTTGAGCAGCTCGGGCACGTAGCTGGCGTACTCGACGTTCTCGATGCCGCGCTGCAGCTCGCCGTGCGCGTCGGCCAGCACCTTGCCGTGCTCGGCGGTGATCAGCGCGGCGATGGTGTCGGCGTTCTCTTCGAGCAGCGTCTTCAGGCGGCTCATCACGCGGGCGCGCTTGAGCGGCGGCGTGTTGCGCCAGGCCGGGAAGGCGGCCTGCGCCGAGGCGATGGCCTGCTCGACCGTGAGCTTGTCGGCGAGCGCGACGCTCTTGGCCGACAGGCCGGTGGCGGGGTCGAACACCGGCTGCACGCGGCTGCCGCCGCCGACGTGCTTGCCGTCGATGAAGTGGCCGATGGTGGCGGTGACGTTCTTGTCGTGTTGCATGTCTGGGTATCTCGAAAGGGGATCAATTGGTTTCTGCGAGGGCGTCTGCGAGCGCATTGACCATGCGGTCGATCTCTGCCTTCTCGGCGATGAACGGGGGTGCGAGCTGGATCGTGTCGCCGCCGTAGCGCACGTAGAAGCCCTTCTTCCAGCAGTTCATGGCGATCTCGTAGGGGCGGCGTGCGGGCTCGCCCGGCAGCGCGGCGATGGTGATGCCGGCGGCCAGGCCGTAGTTGCGGATGTCGGCCACGTGCTTGCTGCCCTTCAGGCTGTGCACGGCGTTCTCGAAGTGCGGGGCCAGCGTCTGCACGCGGCCGATCATGTCTTCCTTCTGGAGCACGTCGAGCGCGGCGATGCCGGCGGCGCAGGCCACGGGGTGCGCGCCGTAGGTGTAGCCGTGCGGGAACTCGAGCATGTACTCGGGGCCGCCGGCGGCGATGAAGGTGTCGTAGATGTCCTTGCTGGCCACCACGGCGCCCAGCGGCTGCGCGCCGTTGGTGACCTGCTTGGCGATGTTCATGATGTCGGGCGTGACGCCGAAGGCATCGGCGCCCGTGAGCGCGCCGCAGCGGCCGAACCCGGTGATCACTTCGTCAAAAATCAGCAGGATGTTGTTCGCCGTGCAGATGTCGCGCAGGCGCTTCAGATAGCCCTTGGGCGGAATCACCACGCCGGCCGAACCCGCGAAGGGCTCGACGATCACGGCTGCGATGGTCGAGGCGTCGTGCAGCGCGATCAGGTCGAGCAGGCGGTCGGCCAGCTCGGCGCCGCTTTCGGGCATGCCGCGCGAGAAGGCGTTGCTGGCCAGCTGCGTGTGCGGCAGGTGGTCGGCCTCGACGCCCTGGCCGAACAGCTTGCGGTTGGCCGCGATGCCGCCCACCGAGATGCCGCCGTAGTTCACGCCGTGGTAGCCCTTCTCGCGGCCGATCAGGCGCGTCTTGCCCGCCTGGCCCTTGGTACGCCAGTACGCGCGCGCCATCTTCAGCGAGGTGTCGGCCGCTTCGGAGCCCGAGCCGGTGAAGAACACGTAGTCGAGGCCGGCGGGCGTCAGTTCCTTGATCTTGTTGGCCAGCTCGAACGAGAGCGGGTGGCCGAACTGGAAGGCGGGCGAGTAGTCGAGCTTGGCGATCTGGCGGCTCACCGCCTCGGTGATCTCGGGGCGGCCGTGGCCCAGGCCCGAGCACCACAGGCCCGACAGGCCGTCGAAGATCTTGCGGCCGTCGTTGTCCGTGAAGTAGGCGCCCTTGGCCTCCACGATGATCCGCGGATCGGCCTTGAAGTTGCGGTTGCCGGTGTAGGGCATCCAGTGCGCCTCGAGCCAGGCGGCGTCGGTGCGCGCGGTGGGCGTGGGTTCGATGGCGGGTGTGGCGAGGGTCATGGCGCATCCCGCGCAGGGCGGGCTCCGGGGGTGAAGGGATGCGCCGATTGTTCGCAACGCCTTCAGTGTGGAGAATGGCGCAATATCAATGTTCACTTGACGATCCATGCAAGTAAAGGCCAAGGCCCCGCCCGCCGACGAAACCGCTGCCCAGGGCACCCGCAACCGCGCCGTGCTGGGGCAGCTCAGCGACATGGACCTGCGCCTGCTCAAGGTGTTCAAGAGCGTGGTCGACTGCGGCGGCATGGCGGCGGCCGAGCTGGAGCTGAACATCGGCACCTCCACCGTGAGCCGCCACGTGAAAGACCTGGAAACGCGCCTGGGCCTCGTGCTGTGCCGGCGCGGCCGGGCCGGCTTTGCGCTCACGGCCGAGGGCCAGCGCGTGTACGACGAGACGCTGCGCCTGCTGGCCTCGGTCGACGCCTTTCGCGGCAGCATCGACGACATCCACAACCGCATGGGCGGGCAGCTCGACGTGGCGCTGTTCGACAAGACCGCGACCAACCCGAAGGCGCGCATCGGCGAGGCCATTGCCCGCTTCACCGAGATTGCGCCCGAAGTGAACCTGGCGGTGCACGTGGGCTCCATCAACGCCATCGAGCAGGGCGTGCTGGAAGGCAACTTCCAGATCGGCATCATCCCGGCGCACCGCAGCTCGAAGAGCCTGGTCTATGCCGACCTGTTCGACGAAACCATGCTGCTGTACTGCGGCCAGGGGCATCCGCTGTTCGACAGCCCGCACGGCAAGCTCACCTGGTCGAAACTGGGCGAGCACCATTTCGCGGGGCTGGGGTATCACTCGCCGAACATGGAGCTGAGCCACCGGGCGAGGCTGTCGCGCAAGGCGACGGGGTTCGATCAGGAGGCGATCGCGACGCTGATCCTGTCAGGGCGCTTTCTTGGGTTCTTGCCCGACCACTACGCGCAGGTGTTCGAGCAGCGCGGGCTCATGAAGGCGGTGCTGCCGGCGCGCTTCAACTATGCGTGCCGGTTCGTGAGTCTGCTGCGGCGCTCGCCGAAGCCTTCACGGGCGGTGCTGGCGTTTCAGGCGTGCCTGGAGCAGGCGCATGGCGGTGCGAAGATCTGAAGGCACCGAAACCATCCAAGATGACTGAAACACCACTGCGTATTCGCCCTGCACTTGCGTCGGAACACCGGGCACTCGAAGACTTGCAGCGGCGCGCATCGCTCGCGAACCCTGGCGATCGCGAGGCGATTCAGTCCGACCCGGACGCCATCGAACTGCCTCTGGCCCAGATCGTCGATGGCCGGGTGTTCGTGGCAGAGATCCATGGCGTGACGGCGGGGTTCGCTGTCGTGCTGCCCAACGATGACGGCAGTGCCGAACTCGATGGATTGTTCGTCGAGCCCGAGGCATGGCGTCGCGGCATCGGCAAGGCATTGGTCGCGCACTGTGTCGAGCTTTCCCGGTGCCAGGGTGCGTCGGCACTCCACGTCACCGGCAATCCGCACGCCGGGTCGTTCTACCTTCGATGCGGACTCGAGGCGAACGGCACTGTCGCCGTGCGCTTCGGCAGGGCCGAGCGGTTCCGCAAGGTCTTCTAGACCTTTGTGGTGCTATCGCTGTCCGCTCGGCAGCAACAAATGCTTCGCCCCGATGTGCGCTTCCATCTCATGCATGTGGTGCTCCGCATCCACCATGTGCTCCACCATCAGCCGCCGCACCTCGTCCGCATCTTCCTTGCGGTAGGCCGCCAGCAGCTGCGTGTGGTAGTCCACGTTGGTCTCTCCGAAGTGGTGGTGGTCCAGCGCCTTCTTGTAGACGACGAGGTCGCGCAGCAGGTCGTTGAGAAAGCGGCACATGAAGGACAGCACCGGATTGGGGCAGGCCTCGGCCAGCATCGTGTGAAAGGCCAGCTCGGCCTCGCGCTGCGTGCGCAATTCGTCCTCGTTGGTCGGCTCGACGGTGCACAGGCGCACGTTGTCTTCGAGCCGCGCGAACTGCTCGGGCGTGAGCCGCCCGACCACGCTCACGGCCAGTTCGGGCTCCAGCGCCTTGCGCAGCTGGTAGATGTGGTGGCCGTCCAGGTGGTGAAAGTGCAGGAAGTTGCGCAGCGGCTCCGACGCATGGTCGACCGACACCTGCTGCAGGTAGGCGCCGCCGCCCGGGCCGGTGCGGATCGAGATCAGCCCGCGCACCTCGAGCGCCTTCAGCGCCTCGCGCACCGTGCTCTTCGAATAGCCGAAGAGCTCGATCAGTTCCTTCTCGTTCGGTAGCCGGTCGCCGGGCTGCTTGCGCTCGGCAACGATCCATCGCTTGACGTCTTCGACGATGACGTCCGAGAGCTTTTGCCGCTTCGGAGGGTTGTGCCCCACTCTCATCAAAACGCTCCATCCATGCACATCGGGAGATGCGCGGGATGCGCAACAGCGCGCGATCTTAACGGCGTCATCGGCAGGGTCGGGTTGGGTTTGGGCACGGGGCTTGCTAACGGGTTTTTACCAACATATTAATCCTATTTATCCGCTTAAATTGCCGGCGATCGCAGGCACTGTGTTTTCTTCCCCACTTCCCACACCACGACCGGAGAACCCCATGCAACGCAGACAACTCCTTCAGCTGGCCGCCCTGTCGGCCGCCCCGGCTTCGCTCCTGATGAGCCGCTCGGCCATCGCCCAGGCCACCGACGCGATCCGATTCGGTGCGCCGGTGCCCATGTCGGGTGCCTTCGCGGCCAACGGCAAGTTCGCCGACCTGGGCACCAAGCTGGCGATCGAGCAGTACGGCAAGGTGCTGAACCGGCCGCTGGCCTACACGGTGCTCGACACCGAGGGCAAGCCGGCCACGGCCGTGCGCAAGGTGCAGGAGGCCTCGCAGCAGCAGGGCGCGAAGTTCTTCGTCGGCGGCATCCTGTCGTCCGAGGCGCTGGCCATGGGCAAGGAGGCCGAGAAGGCCGGCGGCCTGTTCATCACCACCGCGGGCGCCGACGAAATCACCGGCAAGGACTGCAACCCCGCCACCTTCCGCTGGTCGGTGCCCACCTTCGGTGCCATCGAGCAGACGGTGCGTCCGCTGATCGCGTCCATGCCCAAGGCCAAGCGCTGGTACACGATCACGCCGCAGTACGTGTTCGGCGACGGCCTGCTGAGCGCGGCCAAGACCATCTTCCAGGAGAAGGGCATCGAGCACGTGGGCAACAGCTACCACTCGCTCAACGACAAGGAGTTCAGCGGCTACCTCACCAACGCCATGGCCGCCAAGCCCGACGTGCTGCTGCTCCTGAACTTCGGTGCGCAGTCGTCCGCCGCGCTGCGCCAGGCGGTGAGCTTCGGCATGCACAAGAACATGACGATCCTCATGGCCTGGGCCTCGGGCCTGGAGCAGTTCGACGAACTGGGCGCCGACCTGTGCGACGGCGTCTACTTCGGTGCGCAGTACTGGCACACGGTCGACACGCCGCTCAACAAGGACCTGGTGAAGCGCACCGCCGACAAGCTGAAGATCGTGCCCAACTACAGCCTGGCCGGCTCGTACATCTGCACCAAGATCCTCATCGACGGCATCGTCAAGGCCGGCACGGTCGACCCGAAGGCGGTGGTCGCGGCGCTCGAAGGCATGAAGTTCGACGGCCTCACGGGCGTGGAAGAAATCCGCAAGGCCGACCACCAGGTCATCAAGGACTACTACCTGCTCAAGGGCAAGGCGAAGTCGAAGATGGCCAACCCGGCCGACTACGTGGACGTCGTCAGCTCCGGCAAGTCGTTCCTGCCGATCGACAAGACCGGCTGCAAGCTGGCCTGACGCCGCCCGGCTTCGCGCCCTTCCCGCGCCTTTTTGGGCGCGGGAAGGGCGCGTGCCGCCTGCACGTTTGCCACCCCACGACACCTATGTCCGTCTACCTGCTCCAGACCATCAACGGAATCGGCATCGGCATGCTGTATTTCCTGCTGGCCGTTGGCTTGTCCATCGTGTTCGGCCTGCTGCGCTTCGTGAACTTCGCGCACGGCGCTTTCTACCTGCTGGGCGCCTACCTGTGCTTCCAGGCCATGCAGTGGGGGCTCAATTTCTGGGCCGCGCTCGTGCTGGTGCCGCTGTTCGTCGGCGCGCTCGGCTGGCTGGCCGAGAAGCTGCTGCTGCGCCGCGTGTACGCCAAGCCGCACGAATTCCACATCCTCGTGACCGTGGGCCTGGCGCTCGCGGTGCAGGAGATCGTCATCGTGTTCTGGGGCCCGCTGGGCAACAGCGTGCCCACGCCCGACCTGCTGCAGGGCGTGGTGATGTGGGGCAGCTTCATCTACCCGAAGTACCGGCTCTTCGTGATCGGCTTCACCGCCGTGCTCGCGGTGGGGCTGTGGTGGGTGCTCGAAGGCACGCGCCTGGGCAGCGCGGTGCGCGCGGGCAGCGAATCGACCGAGATGGTCTCGCTGCTGGGCATCAACGTGTTCCGCGTGTTCAGCCTGGTGTTCGCGCTCGGCGCGGCCACGGCGGCGCTGGCCGGCGTGCTGGCCGCGCCCATCCGCGGGGCCGAGCCCTTCATGGGCGTCGAGGCGCTGGGCGTGGCCTTCGTGGTCGTGGTGATCGGCGGGCTCGGCAGCTTCAGCGGGGCGCTGGTCGGCGGCGTGCTGATCGGCATCGTGCAAAGCCTCATGAGCACCATCTGGCCGCCGGGGGCGAGCCTGATGATCTACATCGCGATGGGCGCCGTGCTGCTGCTGCGTCCGCATGGCCTGCTCGGCCGCAGAGGATGAACGCGCCATGCCAAAGAAATACACCTTCCTGCTGGCGCTGATCGTCGCGCTCGCGCTGCCGCTGTTCATGCGCTCGGGCTCGCTCGCGAGCGAAGTGCTCATCTACGCGCTCGCCGCGCTGGGCTGCAACCTGCTGCTGGGCTACACGGGGCTGCTCTCGTTCGGCCAGGGCATCTTCTTCGGGCTGGGCAGCTACACCATCGCGATCCTGCTCACGCGGCTGCAGCTGCCGATGCCGCTCGCGCTGCTCGCCGCCATCGGCATGGGCGCGCTGGGCGCGGCGGTGGTCGGCTGGGTCGCCATCCGCCAGCGCGGCACCTACTTCGTGATGCTCACGCTGGCGTTTGCGCAGATGTTCTATTTCATCGCCTACACGGCCTCGGGGCTCACGGGCGGCGACAACGGCCTGCTCGACGTGCCGCGCCCGGCCTTCATGGACACGCCGTGGAAGTACTACGCCTTCGTGGCGGTGATCTTCCTGGCCGCGTTCGCGCTGCTGCTCAAGGTGACCGACTCGGTCTTCGGCCGCACGCTGCTCGCCATCCGCGACAACGAGGACCGCGCCGCCGCCGTGGGCTACGACCTGAAGCGCTTCAAGCTGCTGGCCTTCGTGATCTCGGGCGCCGTCACCGGCCTGGCCGGCGGCCTGCACGCGATGATGACCGGCATCGCGCCGCTGTCGAACGCCGAATACCACACGAGCGAGATGATCCTGGTCATCACCGTGATCGGCGGCACCGGCAACCTGTTCGCCTCGGTGCTCGGCTCGGCCTTCTACGTGCTGCTGGCCGACTGGCTCTCCACGCTGTGGCCGCGCTGGCTGCTGCTGCTGGGCCTGCTGCTGATCGGCGTGAGCATCGGCATGCAACGCGGCCTCTGGGGCCTGGGCGAAAGCGCCTGGCGACGGGTGTTCCGCAAGACGGCGGCCGAGGCCAAGGCGCCGGCCGTGCAAGGAGAGCAGGCATGAGCGACATCCTCATCGAAGCCATCGGCGTCACCAAGCATTACGGCAAGTTCGCCGCGCTCGGCGGCGTCGATCTGAAGATCAAGCGCAACACCGTGCACTCGGTGATCGGGCCCAACGGCGCAGGCAAGACCACGCTGTTCCACATGCTCACGGGCACCGGCACCACCACGGGCGGGCGCATCGTGTTCGACGGCCACGACGTGACGCGCGAGCCCGACCACCAGCGCGTGCAGCGCGGCATGGCGCGCTCGTTCCAGGTCACGAGCCTGTTCCCCAGCCTGTCGGTGCGCGAGAACCTGCGCGTGGCGGCGCAGGGCATCGCGCCGCGCCAGGCCATGAACTGCTGGCGCGCACCCATCGGCGAGCGCGCCTGCGCCGACACGGTGGCCGAGGTGCTCGCGCGCGTTGGCCTCGAACGGCTGGCCGACACGCCCGCCAGCGTGCTCTCGCACGGCCAGCAGCGCCGCCTCGAAGTGGGCATGGCGCTGGCGGCCAAACCCAAGGCCATCTTCCTGGACGAGCCGACCTCGGGCATGGGCATCGACGACCTCGACGACATGAAGCAGCTCATCCGCGGCCTGCGCGACGCGCACACCGTGGTGCTGATCGAGCACAACATGAACATCGTGATGGACATCTCCGACACCGTGACCGTCATGCAGCTGGGCCGCGTGCTGGCCGAGGGGCTGCCGGGCGACATCCGTTCGGATGCGCGCGTGCGCACGGCGTACCTGGGCAACATGATCACGGGAGGCAAGGCATGAGCAACATCCTCGAAGTCGAAGGCCTGCACGCGCACTACGGCAAAAGCCATGTGCTGCAGGGCGTGTCGCTCACGGTGGGCGAGGCCGAACTGGTCACGCTGCTGGGGCGCAACGGCGCGGGCAAGTCGACCACGCTCAAGAGCATTGCCGGCGCCGTCACGCCCACGAAGGGGCGCGTGCGCTTCCAGGGCGCGGACATCGCGGGCCAGCCGCCGCACCGCATCGCCACGCGCGGCGTGTGCCTGGTGCCCGAGCACCGCGGCATCTTCAAGCTGCTCACGGTGGAAGAGAACCTGCTGCTCGGCCTGCGCCGCGACTCGCCCTGGCAGCTGGCCGACATCTACCGCATCTTTCCGCGTCTGAAGGAGCGCCGGCGCAACGGCGGCGGACAGCTGTCGGGCGGCGAGCAGCAGATGCTGGCCATCGGTCGCGCGCTCATGAACCATCCGCGCCTGCTGATCCTCGACGAGCCCGTCGAAGGCCTGGCGCCGGTGATCGTGGAAGAGATCGTCGCGCAGCTCAAGACCATCAAGGCCGCGGGCGTGGCCATCCTGCTGGTCGAGCAGAACCTCGAGGTCTGCGTGCAGCTGGCCGACCGCCACTACATCGTGGAGCAGGGCGTGATCGTGCACGAGGCCGGCAACGCCGCCTTCATGGCCGACCACGACGTGAAAGACCGCTATCTGGGTGTCGGCCTTGCCTGAACCCGCCCTTCATTCGTCGCAAAAATCATGAACACAACGAACGAACTTTCCACCGCAACGGACGTGCGCGCCCTGCGCGTGAACGGCCAGCGCCTCTGGGACTCGCTGATGCAGCTCGCGCAACTCGGCGCCACCGAGAAGGGCGGCGTGTGCCGCATCGCGCTCACCGACCTGGACCGCCAGGGCCGCGATCTCTTCACGCGCTGGGCGCGCGAGGCCGGCTGCGAGGTGCGCGTGGACGCCATCGGCAACATCTTTGCGCGCCGTGCGGGCCGCAACAACGCGCTGCCACCCGTCACCACCGGCAGCCACATCGACACGCAGCCCACGGGCGGCAAGTTCGACGGCAACTACGGCGTGCTCGCGGGGCTGGAGGTGGTGCGCGCGCTGAACGATGCGGGCATCGAAACCGAGGCACCGCTCGAAGTCGCGGTGTGGACCAACGAGGAAGGCTCGCGCTTCGTGCCCGTGATGATGGGCTCGGGTGTGTTCGCTGGCGCCTTCACGCTCGAACACGCGCTCGCGCAGCGCGACACCGAGGGCGTGAGCGTGGCCGAGGCCCTGTCGGCCATCGGCTATGCGGGCGCCGTGCCCGCTTCGGCGGCGGCGTCGCCGGTCGGCGCCTACTTCGAGGCGCACATCGAACAGGGCCCGGTGCTCGAAGCCAACGAACGCGTCATCGGCGTGGTCGAGGGCGCGCTGGGCCAGCGCTGGTACGACGTGGTGGTGCAGGGCATGGAAGCCCATGCCGGCCCCACGCCGATGGAGCTGCGAAAAGATGCGCTGCTGGCCGCCGCCGAACTCGTGGTCGAGGTGAACCGCATCGCGCTCGCACACGCGCCGCACGGGCGCGGCACGGTCGGCTGGATCGACAACTACCCGAACTCGCGCAACGTGATCCCGGGCCGCGTGAAGCTCAGCGTCGACCTGCGGGCGGCCGACGACGTGGTGCTGTCGGCCATGGACGCAGCCTTGAAAGAAGCCGTGCAGCGCATCGCGACCAAGGGCAAGGTCGAGGCGACGGCCGAGCAGGTCGTGTACTTCCCGCCGCAGCCGTTCACGCCCGCGCTGGTGTCGGCCGTGCGCGAGGCCGCGCAGGACCAGGGCATGACGTGGATGAACGTGATCAGCGGCGCCGGCCACGACGCCGTGTACCTCGCGCGCGTGTGCCCCGCGGCGATGATCTTCGTGCCCTGCCTGGACGGCATCAGCCACAACGAGATCGAGGACGCGCAGCCCGACCACCTCGAAGCCGGCTGCAACGTGCTGCTGCAGGCGATGCTGCAGAGCGCGGGAGTGGCCGCGTGAAGGCGGCGCTTCGCCGCGTCGGCCTTCACTGCGTGCTGGCGATGGGCATGGTCGCGGCGTCGACGGCGGCCCTGGCGGCTGGAGAGCCGATCCTGGTCGGCCAGTCCGCGGTGCTCACCGGCCCGTTCACGCCGAACAGCCTCGCGTTCATGGAAGGCCAGACGCTGTTCCTCGACCAGTTGAACAAGGCGGGCGGCGTCGGGGGCCGGCCCGTCAAGATGATCACCTACGACGACGCCTACATCCCCGAGAAGGCCGCGGCCAATGCCGAGAAGCTGCTCGGTACGGACCGCGTCGTCTGCCTGTTTGGAACCATGGGCACGGGCATCGGCGCGGCCATGGTGCCGGTGGCGGCGAAGTACGACAGCTTCATCTTCGGCGGGCTGACCGGCGCGGCGGTGCTGCGCGGGCCGAAGGTGCCGATCTTCCACGTGCGGGAGTCGTATGCCGACGAGGTCTCGCGTGTGATGAACCACCTGACGACCGTGGGCCTGACGCGCATCGCCATCGTCTCCAGCGATGACGCCTACGGCAAGGGCATCGAGAAGGACGCGCTGGCCGCGCTCGAGAAGAACAAGCGGCCGGCCCTGCTGTCGCTGCGCTTCGATCCGAAGGAAAAGGACCATCCCGCCATCGCGCAGCAGGTCATCGCGAGCGGGGCGCAGGCGGTGTACGTCATCGCGGCCGGCACGCCTGCGATCAACATCATCCGCTCGCTGGTGGCCGCGCCCATCCATCCGCAGATCTACACGAACTCGGTGGCGAGCTCGTTCCTTCTGTACAAGGAGCTCGGCGACAAGAGCCGCGGCATCGTGCTGTCGCAGGTGGTGCCGCCGTTCTGGAAGACACGCTTTCCCATCGTCGACGAATACCAGCGCGCGCGGAAGGCCGCGGGCAGCGAAGGCGAAGGCTCCTACCTGGGGCTGGAGGGCTACATCACGGCCAAGGCCTTTGCGGAATCGCTGCAGCGCGTGAAGGGGCCGATCACCACCGAATCGCTGCGCCGCAGCATCGAGAACTCGCCGCCCATGAACCTGAATGGCTTCACGGTCGCGTTCCGTCCCGACAACCGCAACGGCTCCAGCTTCGGTGACATCACCATGCTGGGCAGCGCCGGAAAGTTTGCCCAATGAAAGTCCTGATCGCGCGTCTCAACCACGAGACCAACACCTTCTCGCCCGTGCCCACGCCGCTCGCGGCCTTCGGGCCCGACGGCCCGACCTTCGGCGAACAGGCCTACACCGACAACAAGGGCATGCGCACCGCGATGTCGGCCTTCATCGACCTGGCCGAAGCGGCGGGCGCGCAGCTCGTCACGCCGGTGTCGGCTTCGGCCAACCCGAGCGGTCCGGTCGATGCGCAGGCCTACACCACGCTCACGCAATGCATCGTCGATGCGGCGCCGGGCTGCGACGCGATCCTGCTCGACCTGCACGGCGCGATGGTGGCGCAGAACAGCACCGACGGCGAAGGCGACCTGCTGGTGCGCCTGCGCGCCGCGGCGCCCGGCGTGCCGATCGGCGTGGCGTTGGACCTGCACGCCAACGTGACGCCCGCGATGGTGGAGAACGCCGACGTCATCGTCGGCTTCAAGACCTACCCGCACGTCGACATGTACGAGACCGGCGAGCACGCCGGCCGCCTGCTGTTCGACCTGCTGGCCGGGTGCAGCCAGCCGCACATGCGCTGGCGCCAGCTGCCGCTGATGGCGCACACGCTGCGCAGCGCCTCGTTCACGGGCGCGATGCAGCGGGCCATCGAGGCGGCGCGCGCGGCGGAGGAATCCGAGTCGCTGGCGGTGTCGATCCTGGCGGGCTTCTCGCTGTCGGACATCACGGCGCCGTGCATGAGCGTGATCGTGGTCGATGCGCAATCGCCCGCGCGCGCGCAGGCCACGGCCGACCGCATCGCGGCGCAGATGTGGGCCGAGCGCGAGGCCTTCATCTACCGCAGCGAACCGCTGGCCGCATCGGTCGCGCGCGCGAAACTCATCGCCGGCGGTGCCACGCGCCCGGTGCTGCTGCTCGACCACGGCGACAACTGCATGTCTGGCGGCAGCTGCGACACCATGGACGTGCTGCAGGAGGCGCTGGCGCAGGGCCTGGACGGCATCGGCGTCGGGCCGTTGTGCGACCCTGAGGCGGTGGCCGCGCTGGTCGCGGCGGGCGAGGGCGCCGAAGTGACGGTGGCGCTGGGCAACAAGGTGTCGCTGGAAGGCATCGGCCTGAAGAAGACGCCGGTGCGGCTGACCGGCATGGTGCGAACCATCAGCGACGGCGAGTACGTGATCACCGGCCCCACCTACACCGGCCAGCGCAGCAGCATGGGGCGCACCGTGCTGTTCGACATCGGCGCGGCGCGCATCGTCGTCACCGAGCGCACGCAGGAGCCGTGGGACATCGGCGTGTTCGAGTGCGCCGGGCTCGACCCACGCACCGAGCGCTTCCTGCTGCTGAAGTCGCGCATGTACTGCCGGCCGGTGTTCGAGCCGCTGTCGGCCGCGCTGGTGGAGTGCGACAGCCCGGGCGTGACCAGCTCCGACTACAGCCTGTTCCCGTTCAGCCAGGTGCGCCGGCCGGTGTTTCCGCTCGATGCGAACGCGGCGATGGATGCGCCGGCATAACCTGCCACGTCATCGACGCGCGGCGCGTGCCCCGCGACCATTCCTTCACCCCGCGCTGTTGCGGGTCGAACCCTCGAAAGGAACAGTCGCCATGAACACCGCCGCCCACGACGCCCATGCCATCGCCACGGGCTACATCGCCGTCTGGAACGAGACCGACGCCGCGCGCCGCGCCGCGCTCATCGACGCCGGCTGGACCGCCGACGCCCGCTATGTCGATCCGATGGCGCAGGCCAGCGGCCGCGAGCAGATCAGCGCGCTGGTCGGCGCGGTGCACCAGCGCTATCCGGGCTTTCGCTTCCACCTGCTGGGCAAGGCCGAGGCGCACGGCGACAACCTGCGCTTCTCGTGGACCCTGGGCCCGAGCGGTGCCGACGACCTGATCCAGGGCACCGACTTCGCGCAGGTCGACGCGGGCAAGCTGCGCGTGGTGACGGGCTTCCTCGACAAGGTGCCCGTGGGCGCCTGAAAGGGCTAGGGCCTGCTCACACTATTTCTAGCGTCGCGTTGGCTGGCAAAGGGGCTGGCTGCAAGGCGCCCGTGCGCAGCAAGGCTTCTGCCTTGCAAGCGCGGGCAACGCCGCAGACGGCCCCTTTGCCAGCCAACCCGAAGGGAAGGTCTGCCGCGGCGGGCCACTCGGCGTTGCGCTCCTTGCGTGTGCGCATGCACACGCGGCGTCACGCGCCTTGATTGGCCCGCCGCGGCAGACCTTCGCGACGCCAGAAATAGTGTGAACAGGCCCTAGGTCAGTCGCCCGCCGGCCGGCCGCGCCAGAGCTTGCGGTAGACCGTGGCGCGGCTGATGCCCAGCGTGCGCGCCGCCTCGGCCACATTGCCGCGCGCGTCGCTCACCGCCTTGCGGATCAGGGCGGTTTCCACGTCGCGCAGGCGGGGGCGGCCATCGGTGGCGTCGCCGGGCATGCCGGGCACGCCGCCATGCTCGCTGCCGCCACGCTGGGCCCGCACCTGCACCCGCAGGCCCGACCACAGCGGCACCTCGAGCATGGCGTCGCCGCGCCGGGCGGCATCGAACATCATGTGCAGCGGCAACGCGAACAGGTCGTTGAAATGCAGGCCGCCGGCATGGCAGACCAGCGGCTGGTGCAGCATCTGCCGCGCCGCCGCGTTGGCGCCGGTGACATGGCCCGCGGCGTCGATGCACAGCAGGCCCTCGGTGGTCTCGCTGCTCGGGCAGCCGGGCCAGAGCAGGCGCAGCAGCAGCTCGCAGGGCTCGCGCTGCACCAGCAGGTTCTCGATGCTGCGCGCCGACAGCGTGGCCAGGTGGCGCAGCTCGGGCCGCTCGACCACCTGCACGCCCGTGAGGTCGAGCATGCCGATGCAGTCGCCCCGGGGGCCGAAGAGCGGGGCGCCGGCGCAGCTGTACACACTGGTGTCGTCAAAGAAGTGTTCACCCCGGTGCAGCCACACCGATTCCTGCTCGGCCAGCGCCGTGCCGATGGCGCTGGTGCCGATGGCGCTTTCCGACAGGTCGACGCCGATGCGCCCGATGTCGCGCGCATAGCGGGCGGCGGGGTCGGTGCCGTCGGGCAAGGTACCCACGTCGACCACGATGCCGCGGGCGTCGGTCAGGATGGCGAAATAGCGGGTGTCGGCAATGGCGCGCGAGAGCCGTTCGATCACCGGACGCGCCGCCGTGACCAGGGCCCGGTTGCATTCCGTGACCTCGCGGCTGGCGGTGCGGCTCACGGGCTCGAAGCTCACGCGCTGCTGGGGCCGGCGGCCGGCCTCCAGGCAGCGCTGCCAGGAGCGCGTGATGCCCGGGTCGACCCGCACGCTGCCGCGCGGGCGGGGGCCGTCGCCGTCGATCAGCTCGCGGCGCGCCTGCGCAATGGCCAGCGAGCGCTCAGCAGGAGGGGGGACGGCGGAAGCGGACATCATCGTGAAAGTTCTTCTTCGCGCGGGGAGGGCTGCTTTTGCGGGCCGGCCGGTTGGCAAGCTGTTTCATTTTGAGAATTTCCCGCGCTCTGTGCAAGTGTCAAGGGTTTTTGCCTAGGATAGTGCGAAAGGGCGGCATCCAAGATGCCTCGCTGAACCAGCCATCACCTTTCACGGAGACAGCCACATGCAGGTCGCTTTCAAGGTCAACGGCCGGCCGGTCACGGTCGACGCCCCACCCAACACCTTCCTTGTGCACGCGATCCGCGAGCACCTCCACCTCACCGGCACCCACGTCGGCTGCGACACCGCCCAGTGCGGCGCCTGCACGGTCCACCTGAACGGCCGCGCGGTCAAGTCGTGCAACATCCTGGTCGCGCAGGCGGCCGGCGCCGATGTCACCACCATCGAGGGCGTGGCCGCCGCCGACGGCACCATGCACCCCATGCAGGCGGCCTTCAAGGAATGCCACGGCCTGCAGTGCGGTTTCTGCACCCCAGGCATGGTCATGAGCGCCATCGACCTGTGCACCCACCACCCCAAATCGAGCGAGTCGGAGATCCGCGAGCTGCTCGAGGGCAACCTGTGCCGGTGCACGGGCTACCAGAACATCGTCAAGGCCGTGAAGATGGGCGGCGAGGCCATGGCATCGGGCAATCCGGTGCCGACCCAGCAAACCACGGTCACGGCCTGAGGAGAGCGACATGGGCGCTTCCGACTTCTCCAACCTGCCGCACATCGGCGAGGCATTGCGGCGCAAGGAAGACTACCGCTTCCTGACCGGCGCGGGCAACTACACCGACGACATCACGCTGGCCAACCAGAGCCACGCCGTTTTCGTGCGCTCGCCGCACGCGCATGCAGTCATCAAGTCGATCGACATCGCCGAAGCCTCGAAGATGCCCGGCGTGGTCGGCATCTTCAGCGGCAAGGACATCGAAGGAAAGATGGGTGGGCTGCCCTGCGGCTGGCTCATCAACAACCCCGACGGCACCCCCATGAAGGAGCCGATGCACCCGATCCTGGCGATCAACAAGGTGCGCTACGTGGGCGACCACGTCGCCATGGTGGTGGCCGAGACGGTCGAGCAGGCCAAGAACGCGGCCGAGGCCGTGGTGGTCGACTACGACGTGCTGCCCGCGCTGGTGAGCGTGGCCGACGCCGCCAGGAAGGCCAGCGGCGTCACACTGCACGACGAGGCGCCCGACAACCAGTGCTACAAGTGGGCGCTGGGCGACAAGGCGGCGGTCGATGCGGTGTTTGCCACCGCCGCGCACGTCACCAAGCTCGACCTGGTCAACAACCGGCTCGTGCCCAACCCGATCGAGCCGCGCGTGGCCATCGGCAGCTACAGCCGCGGCACCGACGACTACACGCTTTACGTCTCGAACCAGAACCCGCACGTCGAGCGCCTGCTGATGACGGCCTTCGTGCTGGGCCTGCCCGAGCACAAGGTGCGCGTGATCGCGCCCGACGTGGGCGGCGGCTTCGGCTCCAAGATCTTCCTGTACGCCGAAGACGTGTGCCTCACCTGGGCGGCCAAGCAGCTCAACCGCAACATCAAGTGGACGGCGGAGCGCTCGGAGTGCTTCCTGTCCGACGCGCACGGCCGCGACCACGTGAGCCACGCCGAGATGGCGATGGACAAGGACGGCAAGTTCCTGGCCATGCGGGTGCACACCGACGCCAACCTGGGCGCCTACCTGTCGACCTTCTCGACGGCGGTGCCGACCATCCTGTACGCCACGCTGCTCGCGGGCCAGTACACCACGCCGCAGATCTACGTCGAGGTCGATGCCTGGTTCACCAACACCTCGCCGGTCGATGCGTACCGCGGGGCCGGGCGGCCCGAAGCCACCTACCTGCTGGAGCGCCTGGTGTCGCGCTGCGCCTGGGAAATGAACCTGGGCCAGGACGAGATCCGCAAGCGCAACTTCATCACCAGCTTCCCGTACCAGACGCCCGTGGCGCTGCAGTACGACACCGGCGACTTCCATGCCTGCATGGACAAGGCGCGGGTGCTGGCCGAGGTCGACGGTTATGCCGCGCGCAAGGCGGCGACCGAGGCCAAGGGCAAGCTGCGCGGCATGGGTTATTCGAGCTACATCGAGGCCTGCGGCATCGCGCCGTCGAACATCGCGGGGGCACTCGGTGCGCGCGCGGGCCTGTTCGAATGCGGCGAGATCCGCGTGCACCCGACCGGCAGCGTGACGGTGTTCACCGGCTCGCACAGCCACGGCCAGGGCCATGAAACCACCTTCGCGCAGGTCGTGGCCGCGCGCCTGGGCATTCCGGTCGAGAACGTCGACGTGGTGCACGGCGACACCGGCCGCGTGCCCTTCGGCATGGGCACCTACGGCTCGCGCTCCATTTCGGTGGGCGGCGCGGCCATCATGAAGGCGCTCGACAAGATCGAGACCAAGGCCAAGAAGATCGCCGCGCACCTCATGGAGGCGAGCGACGCCGACATCGAGTTCGCCAACGGCGAGTTCACGGTCAAGGGCACCGACAAGAAGATCCCGTTCGGCCAGGTGGCGCTCACGGCCTACGTGCCGCACAACTACCCGCTCGACAAGCTCGAGCCCGGCCTGAACGAAACCGCCTTCTACGATCCGACCAACTTCACCTTCCCGGGCGGCACCTACATCTGCGAGGTCGAGATCGACAAAGAGACCGGCGAGGTCAAGGTCGACCGCTTCACCGCGGTGGACGACTTCGGCACCATCATCAATCCGATGATCGTCGAGGGCCAGGTGCACGGCGGGCTGGTGCAGGGCATCGGCCAGGCGCTGCTCGAGAACTGCGTGTACGACAACGAAACCGGCCAGTTGCTCACCGGCAGCTTCATGGACTACGCCATGCCGCGCGCCGGCGACTTCCCGCAGTTCAAGCTCGACACCGTCTGCACCCCCTGCACCCACAACCCGCTGGGCACCAAGGGCTGCGGCGAGGCGGGCGCCATCGGGTCGCCGCCGGCGGTCATCAACGCCGTGCTCGATGCGCTGGCGCCGCTGGGCGTCAAGGATTTCGACATGCCCGCTTCGTCCAGCCGCGTCTGGGAAGCGATGCAGGCCGCCGCCAAGCCCTGAACGACACAAGAAATAACAGAGAAGGAATCACCCCATGTATGCCTTCACACTCGAACGGCCCGCCAGCGTGGCGGACGCGGCCCGGCTCATCGCCGCGGGCGGCAAGCCACTGGCCGGTGGACAGACCCTGCTGGCCTCGATGAAGCTGCGGCTCTCGGCGCCCGAGCAGCTCGTCGACCTCGGCGGCATCAAGGAACTCACCGGCATCAAGAAGGATGGCGGCGCGATCACCCTCGGCGCCATGTCGCGCCACCTCGACGTGGCGAACAACGCCGACGTGAAGGCCGCGTACCCGGCGCTGGCCGACCTCGCGTCGCGCATCGGCGACCGGCAGGTGCGCGCGATGGGCACCGTCGGTGGCTCGGTGGCCAACAACGACCCGGCGGCGTGCTACCCCAGCGCGGTGCTGGCCTCGGGCGCGACCATCGTCACCTCGAAGCGCGAAATTGCGGCCGACGACTTCTTCCAGGGCCTGTTCACCACGGCACTCGAAGAAGACGAACTGATCGTCGCCATCCGCTTCCCGATTCCGAAGCGTGCGGTGTACGAGAAGCTGCGCCAGAAGGCCTCGAACTTCCCGCTGGTCGGCATCTTCCTGGCGCAGTACGACAGCGGCGTGCGCGTGGCCGTCACCGGCGCGGGCAACGGCGTGTTCCGCCACGCCGGGCTCGAGGACGCGCTCAACAAGAGCTTCACCGCCGCGGCAGCTGCCGCCGTGAAGATCGACGCGAGCGACCTGAACAGCGACCTGCATGCCTCGGCCGCCTACCGCGCGAACCTGATCAGCGTGCTCACGCAGCGCGCAGTCACCAAGGCGCTCGGCTGAAGCAGCACGCCACCCACCGGAAGGCGCGACACCCTCGCGTCTTCCGCTACGCTTCGCCATGACTTTCCCGACCATCGACGCCCTTTCCGACGGTTTGATGCAGGCCGGCTACTTTGCCGACCGCCGCCTGGCCACCGCGGTGTTCCTCGCCCTCAAGCTGCAGCGCCCGCTGCTGCTCGAAGGCGAACCCGGTGTCGGCAAGACCGAGCTGGCCAAGGCGCTGTCGATCGCCCTCAACCGCGAGCTGCTGCGCCTGCAGTGCTACGACGGCATGGAGCAGCGCGAGGCGCTCTATGAATGGAACTACGCCGCGCAGCTGCTGCACATGCGCGCGGCCGAAGCCACCGGGGCGGCACGCGACGTGGAGGCGGAGGTCTACCAGCCGCACTACCTGATCCGCCGCCCGCTGCTGCAGGCGCTGCAGACGCCCGCACCTGGTGCCGTGCTGCTGATCGACGAGGTCGACCGCGCCGACGAGCCCTTCGAAGCCTTCCTGCTCGAGTACCTGGGCGAGTACCAGGTCAGCATTCCCGAGCTGGGCACCGTGCGCGCCGTGGTGCCGCCCGTGACCTTGCTCACCAGCAACCGCACGCGCGAGCTGAACGACGCCGTGAAGCGGCGCTGCCTCTACCACTGGCTCGACTACCCCGAGCGCGAGCGCGAACTCGCCATCGTGCGCGCGCAGGTGCCGCAGGCCGGCGAGGTGCTGTCGGCGCAGGTGGCGGCGTTTGTCGCGCGGCTGCGCTCGGCGCCGTTCGTCAACGCCTTCCAGCGCGCGCCCGGCATCGCCGAAAGCGTGGAGTGGGCGCGGGCGCTCATCGCGCTCGACACCGTCGAACTCGACCCCGAAGTGGTCGTCGACACCGCCGGCATCCTCTTCAAGCAGCGCGACGACGTGGCGGCGCTGACGCACGAGCTGGCCTCCGACCTGCTGAGGCCCGAGGAACCGCTCGCGAGCTGAGCGAGGCCGAGGCACCTACATGGCCGGCATCCAGCAACTCGGCGACGTCCGCAGCGGCAAGCTGGCAGGCAACATCGCCGCCTTCGGCCGCGCACTGCGCCGCGCCGGCGTGCGCACCGACGCCATGCGCATCGCACTCGCGACCGAGGCGGTCACCCTGGTCGGTGTCGAAGACAAGCTCGACCTGGGCGCCGCCATGGAAGCCGTGATGGTCAGCCGCGAGCAGGACCGGCTGGTGTTCCGCGAACTCTTCGACGCGTGGTTCCGCGACCCCGAGCTGGCCAACAAGCTGCTCGCCCAGATGCTGCCCAGCGCCGAGGGCAAGGCCGAGCCCTCCAAGCGCCGCCCGCGCGTGCGCGAAGCGCTGAGCCCGCCGCGCGATGCCGTGAAGCCCGCGGCGCCGACGAAGCCCGACGAAGAGATCAAGTTCGACGCCGCCATGACGGCCAGCGACCGCCAGCGGCTGCAGCATGCCGACTTCAACGCGCTGGGCGCGGCCGAGTACCGGCTGGTCGAGCGGCTGGCGCGCGACATCCGCTTGCCGGTGCCCGAACTGCCCGCGCGCCGACTGCGCCCGGCGGGCGATGCCGGCCGCGCGCACGCGCGCATGCACTGGCCCGGCGTGCTGCACGAGGCGGCCCGCACCGGCGGCGAGATCCTGCGCCTGCCCCGGCTGGCGCGGCGCGAGCAGCCCTTGCCGCTGCTGGTGCTGGTCGACGTGTCGGGCTCGATGGAGCGCTATGCGCGCCTGCTGCTGGCCTTTCTGCATGCCGCCACGCGGCGCGCCGGCCGGCGCGACGTGTTCGCCTTCGGCACGCGGCTGACCGACCTCACGCCGGCCTTCCGGCTGGCCGATACCGACGCCATGCTGGGGGCCGCCAGCCTGGCCATCGACGACTTCGCGGGGGGCACGCGGCTGGGCGGTTCGCTGGCCGAGCTGCGCCAGTCGCATGCGCGCCGGCTCATCGGCCGCCGCACGCTGGTGCTGGTGATCAGCGACGGCCTCGACACGGGCGAGCCCGCCTTGCTCGAGACCGAGCTGCAGTGGCTCCAGCGCCATTCGCGCCGGCTGCTGTGGCTCAACCCGCTGCTGCGCTTCGAGGGCTACGCCCCTCTGGCGCGTGGGGCCGCCGTGCTGCACCGCCATGCGGACGCGATGCTGGCGGTCCACAATCTGAATGCACTCGAACAGCTGGCCGCCAGCCTGGCCGCGCTGATGCGCGCCAGTCGCTAGGACCGGACTCAGGAAGGAACAAAGGAAACCCACCATGGAAATGCTCGGAAACCGCCGCCTCGGCGTCACCCAACAACAGGCCTGGGACGCGCTCAACGACCCCGAGACGCTCAAGAAGTGCATCCCCGGCTGCGACAAGTTCGAGCTCACGGGCGACAACACCTACAGCGTGGCGCTGGCCGTGAAGATCGGCCCGGTGTCGGCCAAGTTCAGCGGCAAGGTGATGCTGTCGGACATCGTCGCGCCCGACGGCTACAAGCTCACTTTCGAGGGGCAGGGCGGCGTGGCGGGGTTTGCCAAGGGCTCGTCGAGCGTGTCGCTCAAGCCGGTGGCCGGTGCATCGGAAGCTGCGCCCGTCGTGGCCGTGACCGACGGCGCACCCGTCGCCGAAACCACCCCCGCGGCCGCGGCCCCCGCCGGCTGCGAACTCGACTACACCGTGCAGGCCCAGGTCGGCGGCAAGATCGCCCAGCTCGGCCAGCGCCTGATCGACGGCGCGGCCAAGTCCACCGCCGACGATTTCTTCAAGCGCTTCGAGGCCGAGATGCAAAGCCGCTACGGCCCGCCGCCCGCACCGCCCGCGGAAGCGGCGGCCGAGGCGCCCGCCGAGAAGGCCGGCGTGATGTCGGGTCTCATGAAGAAGATGGGCTTCGGCAAGAAGGACGGCGAAGACGCCTCCACTCCGGGCGACGCCGCCTGACGCACAGGGTCCTGCCATGGAAAACCTCGACGTCATGGTGCTGCGCACGCTGCGCGACTGGCGGCGTGCCGGCAAGCGCGCGCTGCTGACCACCGTGGTGCGCACCTGGGGCTCGTCGCCGCGGCCCGTGGGCTCGATCATGGCGCTGGCCGAGGACGGCGCCGTGGTCGGCTCGGTCTCGGGCGGCTGCATCGAGGACGACCTCATCGCGCGCTACAGCCATGCCCACGGCAAGGGCGAAGACGTGCCGCTGGGTGCGCCGCCCGCGCTCGTCAAGTACGGCATCACGGCCGACGAGGCGCACCGCTTCGGCTTGCCCTGCGGCGGCACGCTCGAGCTGCTGCTCGAATACGCGCCCGACGCCGATGCGCTCGACACGCTGGTCGCCGAACTCGAACGCGGCAAGCTCATGCGCCGCACGGTGACGCTGGCCACCGGCGCGGTGCGGCTGGCCGAGGCGACCGCGCCCGACGAGCTCACGGTGAACGACACCGAGCTCACCAACACCTTCGGCCCCGAGTACCGCATGCTGCTCATCGGCGCCGGCCAGCTCGCCGAGTACCTGGCGACCATGGCCAAGTTCAGCGGTTTCGCCGTGACGCTGTGCGACCCGCGCGCCGAGTACCGCACCGCGTGGACGCTGTCCGGCGTGACGATCACCACCGAGATGCCCGACGACGCCGTGCTGGCCTTTAAGCCCGACCGCCGCAGCTGCGTGGTCGCGCTCACGCACGACCCCAAGCTAGACGACCTCGCGCTGCTCGAAGCGCTGCAGAGCGAGGCCTTCTACGTGGGCGCCATCGGCTCGCGCCGCAACGCCGACGCGCGGCGCGACCGCATGATCGAGCACTTCGACCAGACGGCCGAGTCGCTCGCGCGCCTGCGCGGGCCCATCGGCATCTTCATCGGCAGCAAGACGCCGCCCGAAATCGCGGTGAGCGTGATGGCGGAGATCCTGGCGGTGAAGAACGCGGTGACCTTGCCGCGCGAAGTCGAAGTGGCGCGCGCCAAGGAAATCCAGCAGCTGCAACCGAGCTGAGCTGAACCGACCTGCTGCGCGAGGCTCAGTCCACGCCCAGCAGGTCGTAGATGCGGCGCACGTACTCGCCGAACGCCGGGCTGGTCTTCACGTGCAGCTTGCGCGGCTCGGGCAGGTCGATGCGGAAGAAGTCGGCCATGCGCGCCGGCCCGGCCGTGAGCACGGCGCAGTGCGAGCCCAGGAACACCGCCTCCTGGATGCTGTGCGTGACCACGATGAAGGTCTTGCGGCTGCGCTCCCAGATGCGCAGCATCTCCAGGTTCATCTTCTCGCGCGTGAGCGCGTCGAGGGCGCCGAAGGGCTCGTCCATGAGCACCAGCTTCGGGTCGTGGATGAGCGCGCGTGCGATGGCGGCGCGCTGCTGCATGCCGCCCGAGAGTTCGTAGGGCAGCTTGTCGGCGAAGCCCGTGAGGCCGACCATGTCGAGCAGCTCGTGCGCGCGCGCCTTGGCGGCCTTGCGGTCCAGCCCGAGGATGTCGGCGGGCAGCAGCACGTTCTCGAGGATGGTGCGCCACTTCAGCAGCAGCGGCTGCTGGAACACCATGCCGACGTCGCGGCCCGGGTTGAAGCCCGTGCCGCCAGGGCCGCCGATTTCGAGCGTGCCGCCGTCGTGGCCGTGCAGGCCCGAGAGAATCTTCAGCAGCGTCGACTTGCCGCAGCCCGAGGGACCGACCAGCGAGATCATGTCGCCCGCGTGCACGTCCATCGTGACGTCGGAGACGGCGAGGAATTCTTCGTTGCGCTTGCGGTAGACCTTGCGCAGCTGCCGCATGCGGATCAGCGGCGCCGACTCCTGCGCTTGCAGCATGGCGCTCATGCCAGCCACCGTGCCAGGTTGTTGCGCACGAAGGCGTCGTCGGCCAGGTCGCCGTGCTGGCGGTAGACGCGGTCGATTTCCGCCGACTGTCCGTGGCCCAGGCCTTCTTCCGGATCGAGGCACCAGATGCCTTCGAGCAGGCCCTGGCGCCGCAGCACCTCGTGGCAGCCCGCGATGCAGCCGTGGAAGTTGTTCGCCACGTCGAAGAAGGCGGCGTTGCAGTCGGTCACGCGCGAATCGAGCGCGAGCAGGGCGGGGCTCAGTGCGCCGCCGCTGGCGGCCAGCTCGGCCTTGATCTGCTGCAGCTGGTGCACCGCACTCGACGTCCACACCGACCAGTGGCCCAGCAGGCCACCACGGAAGCGCACCTGCACGGGCGCGCCGTCGCGCATCGCGGCAAAGGGCAGCGCGAGGTCGAGCACGATGTGGTCGTCGTTGCCGGTGTAGAGGAACACGCGCTCCTCGGCGCGCGCATCGACCAGCCCGCGCACCACGTCGATGCTGCGGTAGCGGTTGAAGGGCGCGACCTTGATCGCCAGCGCGTTCGGAATGAGCGCGAAGCGGCGCCAGAAGTCGCTCGACAGGACCGGGCCGCCGACCACCGTCTGCAGGTAGAAGCCGATCAGCGGGATCTCCTGCGCCACCGCCTCGCAGTGGGCGATGAGCGCGTCTTCCGACGCGCCGGCCAGCGCCGCGAGGCTCAGCAGCCCCGCGTGATAGCCCAGGGAGACGGCGGTGCGCGCCTCGGCCTGCGCCTGCGCGGTCGGGCCGCACAGCCCGGCGATCATCGCCATCGGGCGGTCGTTCCAGGCCAGGCGGTCCTGCATCGCGGCTTCGAGTACGGTGGCGTACAGGCCGCGCTCGCGGATCGCGAACTGCGTGGTGTGCACGCCCACCGCGAGGCCGCCCACGCCGGCATCGACGTAGTAGCGCGTGAGCGCGCGCTGGCGCTGGCGGTCGAACTGGCGGTCGGCGTCGAGCGCGAGCGGGTGCGCCGGGATGACGGTGCCTTGCGACAGCAGCGCAAGCACGTCGGCGGGAAGGTCGGAGCGGTTCAGTGACATGGGCGAAGGTCCTCAGGCGAACTCGGGGCCGGCGATGGCGTGGATGAAGGCGGGGTGTCCGGTGGGCGGCTGCGCGCCCTCGCGCGTGGCCAGCGCCATGCGTGCGAAGCCGCGCTGCGGTGTGAAGCCGGCAGCGCGCAGCGCGGCGGTCATGGTCTTGCGGTCGTCGGGCACGTCGACATAGATGCGGCCGTCGATGCCGCGTGCGGCCTGCGTCAGCAGCGCGGCGGCCGTGGCCTCATCGGACGACAGCAGCGGCCCGATGTGGTGCGCGGTGCGGCCTGCGCGCACGAGGCCGAAGCCCAGGCCGTTGCGCACGCAGCGGCTGTCCTCGCGGCCGAGCAGGTCGGCGAGCACGGCGGGGCGTGCGAAGCCCAGCGCCTGTGCGTCGAGTGCGGCGAGGCTGTCGAGCGCCGGCTTGTCCGTGGTGAGCGATGCGGTGGCGGGCGCGGCCTCGCGTTGCCAGCGCGTGAGGCGCCACAGCGGCGTGAAGCCGAAGCTCGCATAGAGCGGCTCGCCCTGCGGCGTGGCGTCGAGCATGGCGACGAGGCCGGCGGCCTTCACTTGCTCAATGCAGCGCGCGAACACCGCGCGGCCCAGGCCTTGCCCGCGCGCGGCCGGCATCACGAGGATCATGCTGATCCAGGCCACGTCGTCCATCGGCAGCACTGCGCCGCTGGCGATGAGCTGGCCCTTGTCGTCACGCATGCCATGCAGCGTGCCGAGCCGCTCGAACAGCCGCCAGTCGAGCGCGGTCTGGTTCCAGCCGCTCGCGGCAACCAGCGCGTCGAGCATCGGGGCGATGCCGGGCGTGATCGACGACAGGGCTTCGACGGCGGGCATGGTCATGGGCTCAGTACTTGCCGTCGCGCGATTCGAATTTGGTCGGTTTGCCGTACTGACGCTGCTCGCGCGAGATCCAGTCGGCCACCCAGCGGATCTGCTGCGCGAGCGGCACGCGCGGGTAGCCGAACAGGCGCTCGGCCTCGCCGGTGTTCATGAGCCACGCGGTCGGTGCTTCTTGACCGGCGATCGTCACAGGCTTGTTGAACTGGCGCGCGAATTCTTCAGCAAGCCAGCGGATCGACGTCGTCTCGGGCCCGCTCACGTTCAGCGGCGAGGTCGGCACCGTGGCCGCCGCGAGGCAGCGCAGCGCCTGCGCGTTCGCGTCGCCCTGCCAGATCACGTTGACGTGGCCCATGGTCACGTCGACCGGCTCGCCGCGCCACACCTTGAGCGCCACGTCGGCGAGCACGCCGTAGCGCAGGTCGATGGCGTAGCTCAGGCGGAACAGGCGGCCCGGCGTGCCGTGGCGCTGCGAGAAGTACTCGAACATGCGCTCGCGGCCCACGCACGAGTTGGCATATTCGCCGGGCGGGTTGGGTGCGTCGCTCTCGCTCGCGCCCTGGCTGGTCACGGGCACGAAGGGGTACACGCAGGCGGTCGAGAAGGCGACGATGCGCGAGGCATGGAAGTGCTCGGCCACCAGCGCCGGCACGTGCGCGTTCATGGCCCAGGTCAGCGGGTTGTCGGCGTCCGCGCCGAACTTGCGCCCGGCCATGAAGACCACGTTGGCGCACGGCGGCAGCGCGGCGATGGCGGCGCGGTCGAGCAGGTCGCAGGCGAGGGTCTCGATGCCGTGCGCTTCGAGCGCTTCGCGCACGCCGGCTTCGCTGAAGCGGGCGACGGCGATCACGCGGCGACCGGGCATGGCGTTCTTGGCGAGGCGGGCCAGCGTGGGGCCCATCTTGCCGCCCACGCCGAGGATCATCAGGTCGCCGTCGAGGCGGGCCATGTCGCGCACGAGGTCGCGCGAGGGCGTGGCCAGGTAGTCTTCAAGCGCGGCTTCGCTCTCGAAGCGCTCGGGAAAGGGCAGGTCGTCGAGGACAGGCGTGGAGGTCATTGGATTCTTGCGTCCTGGGTGATGAAGAGGCGCTCCAGCAGAAGCACCAGCAGATAGAGCAGCACGCCCAGGCCCGTGATGAGCAGCACGGCCATGAAGACCGCGGGCGTGTCCAGCGAGGCCTGGACCTGGATCATCAGATAGCCCAGGCCGCGTTCCGAGGCGATGAACTCGCCCACCACCGCGCCCGCCACGGCGAGGATGGTGGCGACCTTCATGCCCGAGAACACGTACGGCAGCGAGCCCGGCAGCTGGATGTAGCGAAACAGCTGCCAGCGCGAACCCTTGAGCGCGCGCACGAGGTCGAGCAGCTCGGGCTCGGTCTCGTTCAGGCCGCGGATGGTGGTCAGCAGGATAGGGAAGAAGCACAGGCTGAACGTGATCAGGATGTTCGGCCCGATGCCGTAGCTGAACCACACGATCACCAGCGGCCCCATCGCCACTTTCGGGATCATGTTGAGCGTGACCAGCAGCGGGAACACCAGCAGCATCAGCCGCTTGCTGGTGATGAAGAGCAGCGCGCAAAGAATGCCGAGCACCAGCCCCAGCGCGTAGCCGCCGAACACTTCGAGCGCGGTGACGCCGGTGTTCTTGAGCCAGCTGTAGTTCGGGTTGGCCAGCGTGGCCAGCACCTTCGAGGGCGCCGGCAGGATGAAGGGCTGGATCGCGAAGACCCGCACCGCGAGCTCCCACAGCACGATGCCCGCC
This sequence comes from Variovorax sp. GW821-FHT06D12, assembly GCF_059419205.1. Classification (NCBI taxonomy): domain Bacteria; kingdom Pseudomonadati; phylum Pseudomonadota; class Betaproteobacteria; order Burkholderiales; family Comamonadaceae; genus Variovorax; species Variovorax sp. GW821-FHT06D12. The sequence goes on from NZ_JBWKRI010000003.1 coordinate 642,152, forward strand.
AGGTGCACCGCGACCACGAGGGCCCAGCGCTGCCATTCGGGGCGCTCGCCCGACAAGGGCGCAGGTGCGGGGGGCGCCAGAGCGCCATCAGGTGCCGTCATCTCAATTCCTGGGTCTAGGAAGCAATGCGGCGAATCATAGGAGTCGCCGCGACCCGAGTCAACCAACTAGTTGATAATTTTCATGCGGCGGCTTTGTCGGGTCGCAAGGCATTGAGCGCGAACTCGATCACGTGCCGGCGCCGCTGCAGCAGCGCGCCGCGCGCATCGAGCGGTTTGCCGAAGATGGCCGACAGCGTGTGGTTGTTGGAGAAGAAGAAATACGAGATGCCGGCGATCGAGATGTAGAGGTTGATCGCGTCGAAGTCGGGCCGGAACACGCCGGCCGCCACACCGCGCTCGAGCGTGGCTTCGAGCATCTCGATGAAGGGCGAGTGCATCTTCTGCAGCCGCTCCGACTCGCGCAGGTGCGCGCCGTGGTTGCGGTTCTCGTCGGCCAGCAGCGCGATGAACTCGGGGTGCTCGGCCAGGTAGTCGAACGAGAAGGCCACCAGCTGCTTCATGGCCTCGAGCGGCTCCAGCGCGTCGAGCGTGAGCTTCTGTTCCTTCTCGCGGATCTCGGCATAGACCGATTCGAGCGCGACCAGGTACAGCCCCTGCTTGCTGTCGAAGTAGTGGTACACGAGCTGCTTGTTGACCCCGGCGTTGGCGGCGATCTCGTCGACGCGCGCGCCCGCGAAGCCCTTGGTGGCGAATTCGGCCACCGCGGCGGAGATGAGTGCCTGCTTGGCGGCGACGGGGTCGCGCTCGCGTTTCGTGGCGACGGCGGTGCGGGCGGGCTTGGTGGCGGTCATGGTGTTTTTGATTCTCCCGGCAGGGGCAGCGCAGTCTGGATGATCTGGATTGCCTGTCAACCAAACAGTTGGTAATATAAATTTCAGGACCTGTTTTTACCTTCTTTTGGAGTGTTCCGCATGAAAAAGCTGTTGTCGGCCGCCGGCGCCACCGCCTTGCTCATGGCCTCGGCCCCCGCCGCGTTCGCGGCCGATGCCATGAGCCTGATGCTCAACTGGACACCCACGGCCGATCATGCGCCGATCTATTTCGCGAAGGCCAAGGGCTGGTACACCGAGGCGGGCATCGACCTGAACATCGAGGCCGGCAAGGGCTCGGCCGTGTCGGCGCAGCGCGTGGGCACCGGCGGCAGCGACCTGGGCATTTCCGACCTGCCCACCACGATCCAGGCCAAGGGCAAGGGCGCCGACGTGAAGGCCGTGATGGTCATCTATGCCAACAGCCCGCAGGGCTTCTACTGGCTCAAGTCCTCGGGCATCAATGGGCCGAAAGATTTCGCGGGCCGCAAGATCGGCAACCCGCCCGGCGACGCGGCGCGCCTCATGTGGCCGGCCTTCGCCAAAAAGGTGGGGCTCGACCCGGCCAGCGTGACCTTCGTCAACGTGAGCCCGCAGGCCAAGGTGGCGGCGCTGAAGAGCAAGTCGGTCGACATCATCAGCGACTTCTACAACGAGCACGACCTGAAGGCGCGCGAGTTCGGCGCCGACTTGGGCTTTCAGCCGTGGCGCGACGCGGGCGTGAACGTGTACGGCAACTCGCTGATCGTGAACGGCCCGTACCTCGCGAAGAACCCCGGCCAAGTGAAGAAGTTCGTGGCCGTGACGCAGCGCGCCTACGACGCCTGCGTGAAGAGCTTCGAGCCCTGCCTGCAGGCGTTGCAGGCCAGCGTGAGCGGCCTCACGCCCGACAACCAGCGCGACCAGTGGAATCGCATCAAGCAGCTGATGCGCGACGACACCACCACCAAGGTGGCGCTCGGCGCCTTCGACGGTGCGCGCGTGAAGGCCGACTACGAGCTCGTGTCCTCGCTGATCGGCATCGACAAGGCCTACGACCCCGCGACGCTGTTCACCAACGAATTCCTCGACAAGGGCGTGCGCATGGCGCCCAACTGATGGGAAGAAGCCGCTTCAGCGCGACTCGGAAGAAGGCGGCACCTTCGTGTTGCCCTTCTGCCGTTCGCGGAAGAGGGCGGCACGCATCAGGAAGATGGTGGTGATCGGTGCCGTCAGCACGATGAACAGCACGATCAGCACCGCGTGCAGGAACAGGCTGAAGCCCTGCACCGAGAAGTAGGCGATGGTGGCCACCGTCAGGCACCAGGCGCCCACCGTGGCGCCCAGCGTGGGCGCATGGATGCGGCGGAAGAAGGTGGGCATGCGCACCAGGCCGAAGGAGCCGATGGCCGCGAAGGCCGCGCCCAGCACCGCGAACACGGCGGTGATGATCTCGGCCCACAGGGGCAGGGCAGTGGCGCTCATTCGATGACCTCCCCGCGCAGCAAGAACTTGGCGATCGAGGTCGACCCCACGAAGCCGAACAGCGCCACCAGCATCGCCGCCTCGAAGTACACGCTGCTCGCGTAGTTGATGCCGAGCACCAGCATCATCAGCATGCCGTTGATGTAGAGGCAGTCGAGCGCCATCACGCGGTCCTGCGCGGACGGGCCGGCCAGCAGGCGAAAGAGCGCGCACAGCATCGCCACGGCCAGCAGGAAGAGCGCGGCCTTCAGGGCCCAGAAGAGAACAGGCGTCATGATTCGAAAATCTCCATCAGCGGACGTTCGTAGCGGGTCTTGATCAGGGCGATGAAGGCCGCCTCGTCCTCGAGGTCGAACACGTGGATCAGCAGCGTGGTGCGGTCGAACGACACCTCGCCCCAGGCCGTGCCGGGCGTGAGGCACATGATCATCGCGAGCACGGCGAGGCCGTTGGGGTCGCGCATGTCCAGCGGAATCTGCACGAAGCGCGCCGAGATGTCGGCGGTGCGGCGCGTGAGCAGCAGCCGCGCCACGTCGTACGCCGACTTCAGCATGTCGAAGGTGACGAGAAACGACAGCCGCAGCGCCACGCCGGGCCGGCGCATGCGCACGGTGGCGGGGCGCAGGCCCTTGGTGATCAGCGGCACGGCAATGGCGAGCAGCGCGGCCGACAGCAGCGTGGCCGCTTCGAGCGATTGGTTGAGCAGCAGCCAGATGACGAACAGCGCGAACGACAGCGGTGGGGAAGGCATCAAACGCTTCATGGCTTGGCCTCCTCTTTCTTTGCGGGCACCGGGTTGGGCTTCTGCTTCGCGCCGAGCACGGCCTCGCGGTACGCGGTGGGCGTGCGCAGGCCGCCGGCGGTGGCTTGCGCGTGCTGCATCACGGGCTCGGCCCAGACCGTCAGCGCGACGCAGGCTGCGAGCAGGGCGGCCACCGGCAGCACCTCGAGCGCGGGCAGCGAGGGCATGGTGGCGTGGGGCTGGGTCCAGAAATGGCGGATGCCGGTGCGGCTCAGGGCGATCAGCGAGAGAAAGCCCGAGACGATCAGCAGGCCCAGGAAGGTCCAGCCGGCCGAGGCCACGGTCCTGCCGTCGAGCAGGCCCGAGAGCATCGCGAACTTGCCGACAAAGCCCGACAGCGGCGGCAGGCCCGCCAGCAGCAGCGTGCACAGCATGAAGCTCAGGCCCAGGAAGGCCACGCCCGCCGGGATGGCGCGGCCGTAGAGCGCTTGGGCGTCGTCGTCGAGGTTCACGTCGTCGAGCGCGCGCAGGTCTTCGGCCAGGAAGGGCGCGTTGCCCGCCGCCTCGTGCGGCGCGACGCTCATGCCCGCGTTGCGCCAGCGCTCGATCATGTCGATCAGCAGGAAGAAGGCCGCCACCGCGAGCGTCGAACTCAGCATGTAGTACAGCGCGCCCGCCCAGACGGCGGGGTCGCCCAGCCCGACGGCGGCCAGCAGCGTGCCCGCCGACACCAGCACGCTGAAGCCCGCGAGGTTCGACAGCCGCTGCGTGCCGACGATGCCGATGGCGCCGACGAACAGCGTCGCCAGCCCCACGCCCACCAGCGCGGCCTGCCCGAAGGCGGCCGAGGCGCCGGTGTCGGGCGCGAACAGCACGGTCCACAGGCGCAGCACGGTGTACACGCCGAGCTTGGTGAGCAGCGCAAACACCGCGCCCACCGGCGACACGGCCGCGCTGTAGGCCGGCACCAGCCAGAAGTTCAGCGGCCACGCACCCGCCTTGGCGAAGAAGGCCGTGGCCAGGATGGCCGCGGCGGCGTGCACCAGGCCGCGGTCGCCGGGCGCCAGCTCAGCGATGCGCGCGCCCAGGTCGGCCATGTTCAGCGTGCCGGTCACGCCATACAGGATGGCCGCGCCGATCAGGAACAGCGACGAGGCCGCGAGGTTGATCGCGATGTAGTGCAGCCCGGCGCGCACGCGCAGCCGGCCCGAGCCGTGCAGCAGCAGGCCGTACGAGGCCGCCAGCATCACCTCGAAGAACACGAACAGGTTGAACAGGTCGCCCGTGAGGAAGGCGCCGTTCAGGCCCATGAGCTGCAGCTGCAGCAGCGGATGAAAGTGCACGCCCGCGCGGTCCCAGCGCGAGGTCGAATAGATCGACGCCGCGAAGGCCACCACGCCCGTGAGCGCGACCATCATGGTCGAGAGCCGGTCGGCCACCAGCGTGATGCCGAAGGGCGCGCGCCAGTTGCCCGGCAGGTACACGCCGATGGAGCCCGGGCCGCCGCCGGTGTCGGCCGCGTTCACCCAGCGCAGCAGCGCGAGCGCAGCCAGCAGGCCGACCAGGCCCGAGACCACGCTGAGGAACGACTTGGTGCGCCGGTGGTTCTCGTTCATCAGCAGCATCAGCGCCGCCGTGAGCATGGGCACGAGGATGGGCACCGCCACCAGGTGCGGCATGCTGAACTCAAGGAAGCGGTCGAGCAGGTGCAGCAGGTCGTTCATTCGACGGCCTCCCGCTCTTCACCGTCCACGTGGTCGGTACCCGACAAGCCGCGCGAGGCGAGCATCACGACGAGGAACAGCGCCGTCATCGCGAAGCCGATCACGATCGCCGTGAGCACCAGCGCCTGCGGCATCGGGTCGGCCGTGTTGGCCAGCGTGGCCTTGAAGCCTTCGACCAGCACCGGCTCGCTGTCGACCTTGAGGCGGCCCATGCTGAAGATGAACAGGTTGACCGCGTACGAGATGAGCGTCAGGCCCATGATGACCTGGAAGGTCCGCGGACGCAGCAGCAGGTACACGCCCGAGCCGGTGAGCACGCCGATGGCGATGGCCAGCACGATTTCCATCAGCGGGCCCCCCCGGTGGTGGCAGCCGCTTCTTCGGCTTCGGCGGCCGCGCGGGCCTGCGCTTCTTTCTCTTCTTGCTCGTCGGCCCAGCGGTGGCTTCGGATGGACTGGTGGGCCAGCGCGGTCAGGATCAGCATGGTGGCGCCGAGCACCAGCGCGAACACGCCGATGTCGAAGAAGAGGGCGCTGGGCACATGCATGTCGCCCAGCAGTGGCACGTGCACGTGCGCGGTGTGCGTGGTGAGGAATGGGTAGCCGAACACGATCGCGCCGCCGCCGGTGGCGAGCGCGAACAGCAGGCCGATGGCGATCCAGCGGCGTGGGTAGATGCGCAGGTGCTCTTCCACCCACTCGGTGCCCGAGACGATGAACTGCAGCACCAGCGCCACCGACATCACCAGCCCCGCGACGAAGCCGCCGCCGGGCGCGTTGTGGCCGCGCATGAAGAAGTACACCGACACCAGCACGGCCACCGGCAGCACGAGGCGCACCAGCACGGCCGGCACCATCAGGTAGCCGATGGCGGAGTCGGTGGCGCGGCGCGGGTTCAGCAGGTCGCTGCTGCCGTCGTCGACCTGCAGCCGCTGCTGGATCGGCAGCGCCATCGATTCGATGGCCGGGCGGAAGCGCCGCAGCAGCGCATACACGGTGAGCGCCACGATGCCCAGCACCGTGATCTCGCCGAAGGTGTCGAAGCCGCGGAAGTCGACCAGCATCACGTTGACCACGTTGGTGCCGCCGCCTTCGGTGAGCGCGCGTTCGAGGAAGAAGGGCGAGATGCTCTGCGGGAAGGTGCGCGTCATCATCGCCCAGGCCAGCGCCGCCATGCCGCAGCCGGCGATGGTGGCCACCAGCAGGTCGCGCCCGCGGCGGCCCCAGGGGCGCAGCCGCATGCGCGCGGGCTGCACCACGTCCTTGCTGCGCATCGGCAGCCAGCGCAGGCCCAGCAGGATCAGCACGGTGGTCACGGCCTCGACCACCAGCTGCGTGAGCGCCAGGTCGGGGGCCGAGAACCAGATGTAGGTGACGCACGAGACCAGCCCGGCGCCCGCGGCCAGCATCAGCGCCGCGAGCCGGTGGAACTTGGCCTGCCAGGCGGCGGCCACGGCGCAGGTGCAGCCGATGAGCCAGGTCATCGCGAACATCGGCGAGAACGGCAGCAGCTCGCGCGTGCCGCGCTCGGCCGGCGTGGTCCACAGCGAGGCCGCGGCGCCGGCCACGGCCACCACCACCAGCCACAGCAGCTGCCACTGCAGGCGGCGCGTGCCGAAGAGGCGGCGGCTGCGCCGGCCGGCTTCGCTCAGCAGCGCGATCAGGTGTTCGAAGATGAGCTGCCCGTCGAAGCGGTGCAGCAGCGGCGTGTGCTCCAGGCGCCCGCTGCCCAGCGGGCGGCGCAGCAGCAGGTAGAGCACGGCGCCGCCTGCCAGTGCGACGAAGCTCATCATCAGCGGCAGGTTGAAGCCGTGCCACACGGCCAGGCTGTAGACGGGCAGCGTGCCGCCGACCACCGGCGTGGCCGCGGCCGCGAGCATCGGGCCGACCGACCAGGCCGGCGCCACGCCCACCACCAGGCACACCAGCACCAGCAGCTCGACCGGCACGCGCATCCAGTGCGGCGGCTCGTGCGGCGGCTTGGGCACGTCGGGGCCGCAGGGCGGGCCGAAGAACACGTCGAACACGAAGCGCGCCGAGTACGCCACGCTGAAGATGCCCGCGAGGGTGGCGATGACCGGCAGGCTGAGGTCGATCCAGGGCGTGGCCTGGATGAAGACGGTCTCGGCGAAGAACATTTCCTTCGAGAGAAAGCCGTTGAGCAGCGGCACGCCGGCCATCGAGGCGCTGGCGATGATGGCCAGCGTGCCCGTGATGGGCATGAGGCGCATCAGGCCGCTGAGCTTGCGGATGTCGCGCGTGCCGGTCTCGTGGTCGATGATGCCGGCCGCCATGAACAGCGAGGCCTTGAAGGTCGCGTGGTTCATCACGTGGAAGACCGCCGCCACCGCAGCCAGCGGGCTGTTCAGGCCCAGCAGCAGCGTGATGAGGCCCAGGTGCGAGATGGTCGAGTAGGCCAGCAGCGCCTTCAGGTCGCGCTGGAACATGGCCGCGAAGCCGCCCAGCAGCAGCGTGATCGCACCCGCGCCGCCCACCATCCAGAACCACTGCTCGGTGCCCGAGAGCACGGGCCACAGCCGCGCCATGAGAAACACGCCCAGCTTCACCATGGTGGCCGAGTGCAGGTAGGCCGACACCGGCGTGGGCGCGGCCATGGCGCGCGGCAGCCAGAAGTGGAACGGGAACTGCGCGCTCTTGGTGAACGCGCCGAGCAGGATCAGCACCAGCGCCACCGGGTACAGCGCGTGCGCGCGGATGATGTCGCCCGAGGCCAGCACGATGTCGAGCTCGTAGCTGCCAACGATGCGGCCCAGCACCAGCACGCCGGCCAGCAGGCACAGCCCGCCCGCGCCGGTGACGGTGAGCGCCATGCGCGCACCGCGCCGCGCGTCGCGCCGGTGGTGCCAGTAGCCGATGAGCAGGAACGAGAACAGGCTGGTGAGCTCCCAGAACAGCACCATCTGGATCAGGTTGCCCGAGAGCACCACGCCCATCATCGCGCCCATGAACGCGAGGAAGAACGAGAAGAAGCGCGGCACGGGGTCGGAGGCCGACATGTAGTAGCGCGCATAGAGCACCACCAGCGCGCCGATGCCCAGCACCAGCATGCAGAACAGCCATGCGAAGCCGTCGAGGCGGAACACGAGGTTCAGGCCGAGGGCGGGCAGCCACTCGATCTCCTGGCGCAGCACGTTGCCGTGCGCGATCTGCGGAAAGAGCCAGGCGACCTGGATCGCGCAGCCCAATGCGACGAGCCCTGCGAGGGTCGACTCCCGGTTGCGCGCGTTGGACGGCATCAACGCGGCCAGCACGCTGGCAAGAAAGGGGAGTGCGACGAGAAGGGCGAGGGGCATCGGGGGTCGATTCTATCGACCGACCCTCTGGAGAGCCCCTGTCTATAACCGCAGGAGCACGGGCAGTTTTTTCGCTGTCACGAAGCCAGCACGAGCTGCACGCTGCGGATGCCCAGCCAGGTCAGCACCAGCGAGCCGCACAGGTGCAGCAGGCCGGTGCCCAGCGCCAGCAGCGGTCGTCCGCCGAGCAGCAGCGCGATCACTTCGGCCGAGAAGCTCGAGAAGGTCGTGAGCCCGCCGAGGAAGCCGGTGATGAGCAGCAGCCGCCACACCGGGTCGAGCTGCGGCAGCGCCTGGAAGACGGCCACGGCCACGCCGACGAGGTAGCCGCCGACGAGGTTGGCGGCCAGCGTGCCGTAGGGCACGGGGCCGCCGGTGTTGAGCCACAGGCCCAAGCCCCATCGCGCGAGGGCGCCGCACGAGGCGCCCACGCAGATCGCTAGAACCGGCAGCAGAGGCGGCATCCGTTCCCTTGTCGTCGTCGCACTGTCATTTCTCCTTGCCCATCACCAAATCGGGCAGGATCGTGACGATACCCGGGAACAGCGTGATCAGCGCGATGCACAGCACGAGGCAGAAGAAGAACGGAATCGCCGCCCGGGCGATCACGTTGCTGTCCTTGCCCGTCATGTTCTGCAGCACGAAGAGGTTGAAGCCCACGGGCGGCGTGACCTCGGCGATCTCGACCAGCAGCACCACGAAGATGCCGAACCAGACCAGGTCGAAGCCTGCCTTCTGGATCATCGGCAGCACCACCGCGCTGGTCAGCACGATCATCGAGATGCCGTCCAGCGCCGTGCCCAGCACCAGGTACACCACCACCAGCGCGCCGATGAGCGCATAGGGCGACAGGTGCATGCTGTCGACCCA
>NZ_JBWKRI010000004.1:0-595689 GCF_059419205.1 Variovorax sp. GW821-FHT06D12
CACTCAGCGTGCGACACCGCATGCAATTCCAGAAGCTTGAACTTCATCAGCACCTTCATCGCGTGACGCGCGTGCTTCTCAGGGTCGCGCTCCAAGCCAAACAGCCGCTTGTGAGCTGTCTGCAACGCGCGCCCCACATCGGCGAAGACGCCTCCATGCCCTGGAATCACCTGGCGAGGCGCTAATTGACCGACGCCTAAAACAAAAAAGCCCGATGAGATGAACTCACCGGGCTTTCTACTAGGCTTTCAGCGCCCGTATTCGCAGGCCGCATGGGCCTGAGTCCGTTTAGGCAGCCAGCCGCTGCTCAATCGCAGCCTTCGTCTCCGGCAATTCCTTCGGCAGATGGTGCGCCAGCTGCTGGAACAGCTCCGTATGCAGCTTCAGCTCCGCCTGCCAAGCCGCCTTGTCGATGCTCGTGACGGTAGCGAACTGCTCGGCGCTGAAATCAAGCCCAGTCCAGTTCAGGTCTTCATAACGCGGGCTCACGCCGGTGATGTGCTCGACGCCTTCCGTCGCCTTGCCTTCCACGCGGTCGATCATCCACTTCAGCACGCGCATGTTCTCGCCGTAGCCTGGCCAGACGAACTTGCCGTCCGCGCCCTTGCGGAACCAGTTGGTCGTGTAGATCTTCGGCAGCTGGGCGCCCGAGGCTTGCAGCTTCTTGCCCAGGTCGAGCCAGTGCTGGAAGTAGTCGCTCATGTTGTAGCCCATGAACGGCAGCATGGCGAACGGATCGCGGCGCACCACGCCCTGCTGGCCGGCGGCCGCAGCGGTGGTTTCCGAGCCCATCGTGGCGGCCATGTAGACGCCTTCGACCCAGTTGCGGGCTTCGGTGACCAGCGGCACGGTCGTCGAACGGCGGCCGCCGAAGATGAAGGCGTCGATCTTCACGCCCTTTGGGTCGTCCCAGGCTTCGTCGAGCGCGGGGTTGTTGGTGGCGGCGACGGTGAAGCGCGCGTTCGGATGGGCGGCCTTGGCGCCGGTTTCCTTGGCGATCTGCGGCGTCCACTCCTTGCCTTGCCAGTCGATGCAATGCGCGGGCGCGTCGCCCATGCCTTCCCACCAGACATCGCCGTCATCGGTCAGCGCCACGTTCGTGAAGATCACGTCACGGTGCAGGCTGGCCATGCAGTTCGGGTTGGTCAGGTCGTTGGTGCCCGGAGCCACGCCGAAGTAGCCGGCTTCCGGGTTGATGGCGCGCAGCGTGCCGTCGGCTTGCGGCTTGATCCAGGCGATGTCGTCACCGATGGTCGTGACCTTCCAGCCGTCGAAGCCCGCCGGCGGGATCAGCATCGCAAAGTTGGTCTTGCCGCAGGCGCTGGGGAAGGCGGCGGCCACGTGGTGCTTCTTGCCCTCGGGGCTGGTTACGCCGAGGATCAGCATGTGCTCGGCCAGCCAGCCTTCGTCGCGGCCCATGTTCGAGGCGATGCGCAGCGCGAAGCACTTCTTGCCCAGCAGCGCGTTGCCGCCGTAGCCCGAGCCGTAGCTCCAGATCTCGCGCGTTTCGGGGTAGTGGACGATGTACTTGGTCTTGTTGCAGGGCCAGGTCACGTCCTTCTGACCGGCCTCGAGCGGTGCGCCCACGGTGTGGACGCAGGGCACGAACTCGCCGTCGGTGCCCAGCACCTCGTACACGGCCTTGCCCATGCGCGTCATGATGCGCATGTTGACGGCGACGTAGGGGCTGTCGGACAGCTCGATGCCGATGTGCGCAATGGGCGAGCCCAGCGGGCCCATGCTGAAGGGCACCACGTACATGGTGCGGCCCTTCATGCAGCCGTCGAACAGGGGCTGCAGCGTCGCGCGCATCTCGGCCGGGGCCATCCAGTTGTTGGTGGGGCCGGCGTTTTCCTTCTGGGCGGAGCAGATGAAGGTGCGGTCTTCGACGCGTGCCACGTCGCTCGGATCGGACATCGCGAGGAACGAGCCCGGGCGCTTGGCGGGGTTCAGCTTTTTGAAGGTACCGGCGTCGACCAGTTGCTGGCAGAGGCGGTCGTATTCTTCCTTGCTGCCGTCGCACCAGTGGATGGCGTCGGGTTTGCACAGCGCGGCCATCTCGGCCACCCAGGCGATCAGCTTGGCGTTCTTGACGTATGAGGGCGCCTGAATGGGAAGGCCCTTCATCGTGGGTGCGTTCATCGGAAATCTCCTAAGTTGAAAAATCGTCTTTCCGAACGGGGCGCCGCGCCTGACCAGGCACGGAGGTCCGTTTGAGAAAACGTTTCGCTTCGGGAGATTGCGTCAACGCGGGCCGCACAGCCCGCGGACAAAAGCGCGAAAGCCTGTCAGCTCAGGCGAGAAAAACGGCGATCGACGCCAGCAGCAGCATCAGCACGCCGCCGGCCAGCGGGAGCACGAGCGGCATCAGGTGAACGACCGATTCGACGGCGTCATGTTCGGCGGCGGCAGCGTGGCCGTGCTCGGCGGGGGTGGGATGGGACATCGGGAAATACCTCGAATACGCAAATGACAACGCATCAAATGCAGTCAACCGCAAATGACAAAACTCCCGCCATTTTACCGGCGAGGCGCCGTCAGCGGGTCTAGGGGGTTGCGAGGAGCCCTCAGTGCTGCTCCACCGCTTCGAAACCGGCGTCTTTCAGGGCACTCAACACGCTTGCCAGGTGGGCCCGGCCGCGCGTTTGAAGCACCAGCTCGACGTCGACATTCTGCGCCGCCAGCATGGTGAAGGCGCGCTGGTGGTGCACTTCGTCGACGTTAGCGCCCGCTTCGGCCACAGTGGCCGTGATCTGGGCCAGCGAACCCGGCACGTCGCGCGCGCTGACGCGCACCCGGGCGAGCCGACCGGCGCGCACCATGCCGCGTTCGATGATGGCCGCGAGCAGCAGCGGATCGATGTTGCCGCCCGACAGCACCAGGCCCACACGCTTGCCGCGAAAGCGCTCCGGGTGCCGGATCAGCGCCGCCAGGCCGGCCGCGCCCGCGCCTTCGACCAGGGTCTTTTCGATCTCGAGCAGCATCAGCACGCCCTGCTCGATGTCGCCTTCATCCACCAGCAGCAGGTCGTCGACCTTGGCGGCGATGATCTCCCGCGTCAGCACGCCGGGCGTGCCGACCGCGATGCCTTCGGCGATCGTGCTCGTGCCTTGCGCGTGGTGCGTGCCCTTGACGGCATTCACCATCGCCGGAAAGCGCTGCGTCTGCACGCCGACGATCTCGATGCCGGGCTTGATCTCGCGCGCCGCAACGGCCATGCCGGCGATGAGCCCGCCGCCGCCGACCGCCACCACCAGCGTGTCGAGATCGGGCATCGCGTCGAGCATCTCGAGCGCGATGGTGCCCTGGCCGGCAATGATGGCTTCGTCGTCGTAGGGGTGCACGAAGGTCAGGCCTTCGCGTTCGGCCAGCGCCAGCGCATGGGCACGTGCCGCGTCGAGCGTGTCGCCGTGCAGTACCACCTCGGCGCCGAAGCCGCGCGTGCGCTCGATCTTCACGCCGGGCGTGAAGCGCGGCATCACGATGAGTGCGCGCAGGCCCAGCCGCTGCGCGTGATAAGCCACACCCTGCGCATGGTTGCCGGCCGACATGGCGATCACGCCGCGCGTGCCGCCTTCAGAAAGATCAACCAGTTTGTTGCACGCCCCGCGCTCCTTGAACGAGGAGGTGAACTGCAGGTTCTCGAACTTGAGGAACACCTGCGCACCCACGATTTCAGAGAGCGTGCGCGACTCCACGCAGGGCGTGTTGAGCACCTGGCCCTGCAGGCGCGCCGCAGCGCGACGGATAGCTTCGATTCCGACCATGGCGCGCATTGTGGCTGGAATCCAGCGGATCAGGGTTTTTACTCTTTCGGCGTCTTCCCGAAGCCAAAAGTCTGCGTTATGGTCGCTCCAAGTATTTCCTCGCAGGAGGTTGCCTGATGGTCAAGCGTGCGGGTGTCGATGTGGTGGCTGCTGCGGTGCGCGGGCAGGCCTTGCCTTCGCCCGGCCTCAAGGAAGCACCGGTGCTCGAGCTCATGTGCTCGCACTTCGTGCTCACGCTCGCCGCCAAGCAGGGGCCGCGCTTCAATGTGCGGCGCGATATCAACGGATTGCTCTCGCTCACCGGGCGCCACCTCGTGTGGCCCGCCGCGGTGCTGCAGCGATTGCGCGAGTTCCTGGGCCGCCGCTGTGCGGGCAACGAAGCGTGGAAAGGCGTCGAAGATTTCGACGGCCGCACGCTGCTCGAACGCCACGGCGTGTGGCGCGGCCCGTATGAAGAAGGCACGCTGTTCTTCTACCTCGACGAGTACGCGAAAGACCAGCCGAAAGACCTGCTCTCGGTGCTGGCCGTCACGCGCGATTGGCTCACGCACGCGCTGCGCAAGCAGTCGACGCTGGTCGAGAAGAACATCGACGCGCTCGCCGGCCTCTTGCAGCTCAACAAGGCCGAGCGCGCGCTGCTCCTGTACGGCACGCTCGCGCGCTACCAGCGCGACCTGCGTTCGCTGCTGGTCGAGTTCAAGGTCAACAACGCGCCCGAGGCCTATGCCGCCATCGCCGACATCGCGGGCGTCAACGCGAGCGAGGTGGGCGAGGCGCTGCGCGCGGGCTCGCGGCTGGAGCGCATCGGCCTCGTCGAAAACCTCATCTCCGAGCACAACATCACCGACCTCGCCGACCTCATGAAGGTCAGCGAGAAGCTGCCGCCCGTGCTCATGCGCGAGTACCGCGACCACAACGAGTTGATGGCCGTGTTCACGCGGCCATCGGCCAAGAGCGCGCTCACGCCGCACGATTTTTCCTTCGTGCAGGAAGACGCGCAGATGCTCGTCACGCTGCTGCGCGCCGCCGTCGCGCGCAAGGAGCCCGGCGTCAACGTGCTGCTCTACGGCCCGCCCGGCACCGGCAAGACCGAGCTGGCCAAGGTGGTCGCGCAGGCCGCGGGCCTCGAACTCTTCGAGGTCGAGTACGCCGACCGCGACGGCAACTCGCTCAGCGGCCGCGACCGCTACCGCTCGCTGCAGATCGCGCAGGTGTTCCTCAAGGGCAGCGCACAGGCCGCGCTGCTGTTCGACGAGGTCGAGGACGTGTTCCCGCCCATCAGCACCGAGGCCGCGCAGTTCATGGCGCGCGCCGAGCAGATCCCCGCGCCCGCCAGCGGCAGCGTGAGCGGCAAGGCCTGGGTCAACCAGATCCTCGAGGCCAACCCCGTGCCCACGCTGTGGGTCACCAACCGCATCGAGCAGATCGACCCGGCCTTCCGCCGCCGCTTCGCCTACCACCTGGAGCTCAAGTCGCCGCCGCCCGGCGCGCGCGAACAGCTCGTCAAGAAGACGCTCGAAGGCGTGGTCGTGTCCGAGGCCTTCACCGCCAAGCTGGCCGAGCGCAAGGGCCTCACGCCCGCGCAGATCCGCACCGCCGTGCGCTTTGCCGGCCTGGCCAAGACCGACGAGGCTTCGGTCGAGGCCCTCATCGAGCGTCAGCTGCGCAACGCCGACCTCGCGCTGGGTACGCTCGACAAGAGCCCGGCCGAGCGCCGCAGCGTCACCACCTACGACCTGGACATGCTCCACGTCGAAACCCGTTTCGAGATCCCGCGCATCGTCGAGGCGCTGAAGGCGCGCGGCCACGGCACGCTGTGCTTCTACGGCGCGCCCGGCACCGGCAAGACCGCGCTGGCCGAGCACATCGCCAAGGCCGTGGGGCGCCCGCTCATCGTCAAGCAGGCCAGCGACCTCATGAGCAAGTACGTCGGCGAGACCGAGCAGAACATGGCCGCCATGTTCAAGGAGGCCGAGTCCGAGAAGGCCGTGCTGCTGCTCGACGAGGCCGATTCGTTCCTGCAGGACCGGCGCGGCGCGCAGCGCACCTACGAGGTCACCGAGGTCAACGAAATGCTGCAGGGCATGGAGCGCTTTCGCGGCGTGTTCGTGTGCACCACCAACCTGCTCGACCGGCTCGACCAGGCGGCGCTGCGGCGCTTCACCTTCAAGATCAAGTTCATGCCGCTCACCGCGGCCCAGCGTGAGCGCATGTTCGTCACCGAGGCGCTCGCGGGCGACGCGGCCCTGCTCACTGGCGAGGTGCGCGCGCGCCTGGCGCTGCTGTCGCAGCTGTGCCCGGGCGATTTCGCGGCCGTGAAGCGGCAGACCGACATCCTCGCGGCCGAGTTCTCGGCGGCAGAGTTTCTCGAACAGCTCGAAGCCGAGCATCGCATCAAGCCCGAAGTGCGCGAATCGCGCGGCATGGGCTTCATCCAGTAGCGGGCGCGCGTCCCGCCCCCGCGCCCCGAACAAAAACCAGTCAGCACTGTCCGCCACCGCGGACGCCAGGAGGACCCCGATGGCCTTTCGCAATGCACACGCGTCGCGGCGCTCGCGGGCCCTGGCCGCCACCACCGGCGCGATGGCGCTCGCCCTGGCCGGCCTGCTGGCGGGGTGCGGTGGAGGCGGCGGGGGAGGAGGTGGCGGCGGTGGTTTCCCGATCGGCGTGCTGCCGACGCCCGCGCCGGGAGGCGGGGGCAACGGGGGCGAGGGCGGCATCGTCGCGTCCGCGACCGTCGCCGGCCAGTGCGTCGCGCCGCGCCGGGGCACCAACCCCGCGACGGGCCGCGCGTACCCCGACACCGCCGGCACCGTCGACAACGAGAAGAGCTGGGTGCGCGGCTGGATCGACGAAACCTACCTTTGGTACAACGAGGTGCCCACCACGCTCAAGGCGTCCGATTACGCCACGCCGTTGACCTGGTTCAGCGTGCTCAAGACGCAGGCCACCACGCCCTCGGGCCAGCTCAAGGACCGCTTTCACTTCTACCTCGACACCGAGGCGTACCGCCTGGAGTCGGAGGGCGGCGTGTCGGTCGGCTACGGCATGGACACAGCGGCGGTGCGCAGCTCGCCGCCGCGCAACATCCGCCTCGCCTTCGTCGAGCCGGGTTCGCCGGCGGCGGCGGCCGGCCTGGCGCGCGGGGCCAAGCTGGTCGCGGTCGACGGCGTCGACGTGGTGGCCAGCACCGGGCAGGCCAATGTCGACATCATCAACCGCGCGATCTCGCCGCAGGCCCTCGGCGAGAAGCACACCTTCACCTTCGAGGTGAGCGGCACGCGCGGCAGCCCGATCGAGCTCACGGCCCAGCGCATCACGAGCACGCCGGTGCTGTACACCCGCACCATCGGGCCGGCCGGCAACCGCGTGGGCTACCTGCTGTTCAACGACCACATCTCGACCGCCGAGGGGCAGCTCGTCACGGCCATGAACACGCTCAAGCAGGACGGCGGCGTCCAGGACCTCGTGATCGACATGCGCTACAACGGCGGCGGCCAGTTGCGCATCGCGAGCCAGCTGGCCTACATGGTGGCCGGGCCGGGCCCGACGAACGGCAAGACCTTCGAGTTGCTGACCTTCAACGACAAGAACCCGTACCGCACCACGCTCGCGGACAACCTCACGCCCTTCTTCACGACCACCCGGGCCGGCCAACCCCTGCCCACGCTGGGCCTGTCGCGCGTCACGCTGCTGACGGGCCGCAGCACCTGCTCGGCCAGCGAGTCGGTCATCAACAGCCTGCGCGGCGTGGGCGTCACGGTCAACCTCGTGGGCGCCACCACCTGCGGCAAGCCCTACGGGTTCGTTCCGCAGGACAACTGCGGCACCACCTACTTCGCGGTCAACTTCAAGGGCGTCAACCAGGCCGGTTTCGGCGACTACGGCGACGGCTTTGCACCCAATGCCAGCTGCGCCGTGGCCGACGACTTCGACCACCTGCTGGGCGACGCCGCCGAAGGCCGGCTGGCCGCGGCGCTGCGGCTGCGCGACACCGGTTCGTGCGCGGCGGCATCCGCCAAGGCCGCGGACACCCCGGGCCTGGAGAAGGCCGCTGCGCCGGCGGAAGAAGACGAACCCTTCCTGCGCCCCCGCTCGCCGCTGCGCGAGAACCGGCTGATCGACCCCCTGCCCAACCCGGGTTGATGACGGCCTGACCCCGCGCGCGAGGCCGGCCCCGGCCTCGCGGAAAACCCCTAGCCGCACCCCATTGCCACGCCTGCGGCCTGCCACTTAGAGTTTGGCAAACGTTTGCGCAAAGGTTTGCGCAAACGTTTCCACCCCCTGGCGCCCCTCTGGAAACCGGGTTGAAAACCAAACACTTAGGAGAAGCAGATGCGCAAATGGACAGTGAGGGCCTTCTGGCTCGTCGCCGTGGCCGTGCTCACGGCATGCGGCGGTGGCGGGGGCGGCAATGACGGCATCGGCCTGGCACCCGGGTTCGCCGCGCCGCCGGTGGCGCAGAAAGTCATCATCGACAGCGACTACAACACCATGAGCGACGACGGCCAGCTCGGCGTCATGGCCGCGCAGCTGCAGGCCGAGGGCAAGGTGCAGGTGATGGGCATCAGCGTCGTGTCGGGCAACCAGTGGCTCAAGCAGGGTGTGGCCGACGCGCTGATGTCGGTCGAGCGCCTGGGCGTGGGCCAGCGCATCGGCGTCTACGTGGGCGAGAACTACGCCATCAACCACGACTACGCGGCCATCGAGGCCGAGATGAAGGCCGGCGCGGGCGGCGACGGCTACCTGGGCGCCTGGAGCGGCCCCGAGCCCAAGACCGACGCCGACCTCAAGCCCTCGCCCGACGGCTTCGCCACCCGCACCGTGGTGCAGCGCAAGAGCGCGGTCGACTTCATCATCGACACCGTCAAGGCCAACCCGAACGAGATCACCATCCTGGCCATCGGCCCGCTCACCAATATCGCGCTGGCCGTGAAGAAGAGCCCCGACATCGTGCCGCTGATCAAGAAGATCATCTACATGGGCGGCGCCGTCGACGTGGCCGGCAACACCACCCATTTCGCCGAGTTCAACTGGTGGTTCGACCCCGAGGCCGCGCAGTTCGTGGTGCGCCTGCCGATCCCGCAGGTGGTGGTGCCGCTGGACGTGACCGACACCGTGTTCCTCACCAAGCCCGTCTACGACCGCATCGCGCACCCGGCCAAGCCCACGGCCGTGACCGAGGTGTTCCGCAAGCTCAACGGCTACGGCTTCAGCGGCACCAACGGCTTCGAGAACAACCCGAACTACACGCAGAACATCTGGGACACGCTGGTGCTGGCCTACCTCATCGATCCGCGCTACGCCACGCAGACCGTCGAGCGCTATGTCGACGTGGTCGCCAAGCCCGGCGCCGCCGACAACGGCCGCTCCATCGGCTACACCACGCCGCCCGCGGGCGTGCCGCTGCAGAAGATGACGGTGGTGAAGAAGTTCGACAACGCGCGCTTCTTCGAGCTCTACATCGACCTGCACACGCGACCGGTGCCGATCACGCTGCCGGCGAGCGGCTCGTAAACCACCTGCCGTCAGCCGGCGCGCGGGGCCGGAGCGCCGATACTTCGGCCCTCGAACAGGGAACACACGCATGCTGATCGGCATCGATATCGGAACCTCCGCGGTCAAGATCGTCCTGACCGACATGCAGCTGCATGTCGTCGCCACGGTCGATCGGCCGCTCACTTCGCAGTACCCGCAGCCCCTGTGGTGCGAGCACGACCCCGACCAGTGGTGGGCCGCCGTGGCGGACGGCCTAGACGAGCTGGCGCGCACGCACCCGACGGCGATGACCGGCGTGCAAGGCATCGGCCTGTCGGGCCAGATGCACTCGCTGGTGCTGCTCGACGCGGCCGACCGCCCCGTGCGCCCCGCGATCTTGTGGAACGACGGCCGCGCCGCTGCCGAGGCCGCCGAACTCATGCAGACCGACCTGGCCCTGCGCTGCGCCGTCGGCGTGCAGCCGATGGCGGGCTTCACCGGCCCCAAGCTGCGCTGGCTGCGCACCCACGAGCCCGAGGCCGTGGCGCGCGCCCGCTCGCTGCTGCTGACCAAGGACTACGTGCGCCTGCAACTGTCGGGCGAGAAGGTGACCGACGTCACCGACGCCGCCGGCACCTGGCTGTTCGACCAGGCGCAGCGCCGCTGGTCGCCGCAGGCGCTCGCTGTCTGCGGGGTCGATCCCGCCTGGCTGCCGCGCGTGGTCGAGTCGTGCGAACCCTGCGCCACCGTGCGCGACGCGCTGGCCGCGCGCTGGGGCCTGCCGCGCGACGTGCCGATCGCGGGCGGCGCGGGCGATGCCGCGGCGGGCGGCGTCGGCATCGGCGTGGTCGGGCCGGGCGACGGCTTCGTGTCGCTCGGGACCTCGGCGCAGATCCTGGTGGCCGACACCGCGCACCGCCCCGACCCCGAGCGGCTGGTGCATGCCTTCTGCCACGCGCTGCCGCAGCGCTGGTACCGCATGGCCGCGCTGCTCAACGGCGCGAGCCCGCTCGCGGCGCTGGCGTCGTGCACCGGTGGTGCCTCGGTCGGCGCGCTGCTGGCCGAGGTCGAGGCCGCGTACGCCGGGCCGTCGCGCCTGCTCGCGCTGCCCTACCTGTTCGGCGAACGCACGCCGCACAACAACCCGTTCGCGCGCGGCGCGATCGTCGGCCTGTCGGGCGCCACCACGCGCGCCGACCTGATGCAGGCGGTCTGCGAAGGCATCGCCTTCTCGCTCGCCGACGGCCTGGAAGCGCTGAGCGCGCAGACGGCGCGGCCCGAGCGCCTGGCGCTGATCGGCGGCGGCGCGCGCTCCGCCTTCCTGGCGCAGCTGATCGCGTCGGTGCTCGATGTGCCGCTGGTGCTGTACGAATCCGCCGACCGCGGCCCGGCCTTCGGCGCGGCGCGGCTTGCGCGGCTGGCGGTCACGGGCGAAGACCCGGCCGGGGTGGTGGTGGCGCCGGCCGTGCGCCAGGTGCTCGCGCCCGACGCCGCCTTGCATGCGGCCTACCAGCCCCGGCTCGGGGCCTTCCGCACGCTCTACCGCGCGATGGCGCCGGTCTGGGCGTCGGTGGCCTGAAGAGGCGCTCGCCGGCTCAGTCCGGCGTGAGCCCGGCGGTGTCCACCACCTTCTTGTACACGTCGAACTCGGCGGCCATCTGCTGCGTGAATTCCTGCGGCGTGTTGCTGACGACGAAGGAGCCGGTGTCCTGGATGCGCTTGCGCACGGCAGGATCTTCGAGCGATTTGCGCGCCGCCGCGTGCACCTTGTCCACCACGTCCCTGGGCAGGCCCTTGGGGCCCACGATGCCGTAGTACGCCATGCGGTTCACCGGCGCGAGGCCGACCTCCTTGAAGGTCGGCACGTCGGGCAGGTCCTTCAGGCGCTCGGACGCCGCCACGACGATCGGGATCAACCGGCGGTCCTTGATGAAGGGCAGCGCCGACGGCAGGTTGTCGAAGATCATCGCGACCTGGCCCGCGACGGTGTCGTTGAGCGCCGGGCCCGACCCGCGGTAGGGGATGTGCGTGACGGACGCGCCGGCCATGCCCTTGTACAGCTCCATCTGCAGGTGCCCGATGCTGCCCGTGCCTGCGGTGGCGTAGGCGTACTTGCCGGGGTTCTTCTTCAGCACCTCGATGAAGCCCTTGTAGTCCCGTGCCGGAAAGCTGGGGTGGACCGCAATGACGTTGGGCGTCGCCGCCAGGTTGATGATCGGCGTGAAGTCGGTCTTCGGGTTGTAGGGCACCTTGGGGTTGATGGCCGGGTTGGCCGCCGTCGTCGACACGGTGCCGATGCCCAGCGCGTAGCCGTCGGGCGTGGCGCGCGCGGTCTCGGCGGCCCCGATCGCGCCGCCCGCGCCCGACTTGTTCTCGACGATGACGCTCTGCCCCAGGTGCCTGCCCAGGGGCTCGGAAATGACGCGCGCAATGATGTCCGTCGTGCCGCCCGGCGCGAACGGCACCTGCAGCTTGACGGGCTTGTCGGGGTAGCCCTGCGCATGGACGGGCACGGCCGCTGCCAGCAGGCAGGCGAGGGCGAACAGGGTGGGGTTTTTCGGCAAGGTGTCTTCCTCCTCTTGGATTGATGGAATGGGTGGGATGAGTGGGGGCCGATCAGGGGCGCCGCGGAATCAGGCAGCTCGCGTCGAGCTCGCCCGGGTCGTTGACGCCGAGCATGGCCATGTTCCGATCGACCTCGTCCCGCAGCAGCCGGATCGCGTGCGCGACGCCCGCGTGGCCGCCCACGGCGGCGGCATACATGAACGGGCGGCCGGCGAACACGGCCTTGGCGCCCAGCGCCAGCGCCTTCAGCACGTCGCTGCCGCGGCGCACGCCGCCGTCGACCATCACGGGCAGCTCGCCTGCAGCGTCCAGCACCTGCGGCAGCGCGCGCAGCGCCGGTGCGGCGCCGTCAAGCTGCCGCCCGCCGTGGTTGGAGACGATGAGCCCATCGGCGCCGAGCTGCCGCGCGCGCCGCGCATCGGCCGGATGAAGAATGCCCTTCAGGATCAGCGGCCCGCGCCACTGCTGCCGGATGCGGGCGATGTGGTCCCAGTGGATGTGGTCGCGGCCGGTCGTGTCGCGGATCGCGGTGCTGGAGAAAAGAGGCGCGCCGCGCGTGGCGAACGAGTTCTCGAAATGCGGCATGCCGTGCGTCACGAAGGTCCGCGCGAGCGTGCCGAGCAGCCAGCGAGGCCGCACGAGGCCGTCCCATGCCAGCCGCAGGCTGGGCCGCAGCGGCGTCGTGAAGCCGGCGCGCACGTTGTTTTCGCGGTTCGCCCAGACCGGAATGTCGACCGTGACGACCAGGTGGCGAAAGCCCGCGCCGGCGATGCGCGCCACCAGGCCGTCGATGCGCGCCGCATCGCCCGGCAGGTAGGCCTGGAACCACGTGCCGGGCGCGGCCTGGGCCACTTCTTCCATCGGGATGAGCGAGGTGCCGCTCATGACCGCGGGAATGCCGGCCGCCTGCGCCGCCTGCGCGAGCACCAGGTCGCCGCGGTAGGCCGACAGCGCGCTGATGCCGACCGGCGCGATCCCGAAGGGCGACGCGTAGCGCTGGCCGAACAGCGTGACCTCCTGCGAGCGCCGGGAGACGTCGACCAGCACCCGGGGCAGGAAGTCGTGCGCGTCGAACGCGGCGCGGTTGGCGTCCAGCGAGCGGTTGTCTTCCGCCGCACCGGCGATGTAGCCGAACAGCGGGCGCGGCAGCCGGCGCCGGGCCGCGTGCTCGAAGTCCTGCAGCGACAGGATGCCGGCCAGGCGCCGCGGCGTCGCGGCGGCAGCAGCAGGGGCTTGCGTCGGCGCGGTGCGCGGGGCATCGAAGGCACGCGAGAAAACAGTCATGTCCGCCATCCAGTCAGTCGTTCGGTCCGCGCGGACTGTAGGCGTGCAGAAGGTTTTGAAAAAGCGAATTTATGGTAATTTGCCATTTCGCTTTTTTCGAAATGACAGAGAGGAACGACGCATGACGCTGAAGCAACTGGAGGCGTTCTACTGGGCCGCGACCTGCGCCAGCTTCGCGCTCGCGGCGCAGCGGCTGCACCTGTCGACCTCGTCGCTGTCCAAGCGCCTGGCCGAGCTGGAGGTGTCGCTCGGCGCGCCCTTGTTCGACCGCGCCGGGCAGCGGGCCACGCTCACGGACGCGGGTGAGCGTTTCCTGCCGCGCGCCGCCGCGCTGCTGCTGGCGGCCGACGAAACGAAGCGGTCGATCGGCGCGCCCGCCAGCCTCGGCGGCCGTTGCACCTTCGGCATCGGCGAACTGAGCGCGCTGACCTGGCTGCCCCAGCTCGTCGCGCACGTGGGGCGGCACCTGCCGGACCTGCGCCTGGAGCCGCACGTCAACTTCGGTTCGGCGCTGGACGAGCGCCTTCGCAACGGCGAGCTCGACTGCGCGGTGATTGCCGGGCGTTCACCGCACCACGGGCTGATCTCGTCGCACACCGTGGGCCAGGCGCATTTCGTGTGGGTGGCCGCGCCCGCGTTGGCGGGCAAGACCGCGACGATCGGCGCGCCGCTGCTCGCGCAACATCCCATCGTGACGCTGCCCCCTGGCGCGGGCACCAGCCGCCTGCTCGACGAATGGCTCATGGCCGAGAACCTCGAGGCGCCGCATCGCCTCAGCTGCAACAGCTGGGGTGCCGTCGCCGGCCTGTTGATCGAGGGGATCGGTGTCGGGTTCCTGCCGGAAGGCTGGGCGCGCCTGCTGTCGCGCCGCGGCGACCTGCGCATCCTGAAGGCCCGCCAGGCCCTGCCCGCGCTGACCTACACCTTCCAGAAGCGCAGCAACGACGAGCGCCATCTGCTGACGGCCATGCGCGCCGCGGTGCTCGCGTCCATCGATTTCTCGAAGGCGGCCCGCCTGCTCTAGCCGGAGAGGGTCAGAAGGCTTCGCACACGCGAAGCACCTCTGCGCCGTAGGCCTCGAGCTTCTTCGTGCCGATCCCGCTGATGCCCTGCAGGTCTTCAAGCGTCGCGGGTGCGCGCTCGGCAATGGCGGCCAGCGTGGCGTCGTGAAAGATCACGTAGGCCGGCAGGTTGTGTTCCTTGGCCACCTCGGCGCGCCAGGCCTTGAGCGCCTCGAAGCGCTTCTTGCCGGTGTCGTCGAGCGAGGCCGCCGCCGGCGACGGCGCGCCCTTGGCGGCCTTCTCGCGCCGGGGCTTGCGCTCGGCCGGCGATGACACCGACTCGCGCAGCGACACCGAGGTCTCGCCCTTGAGCACCGCGCGCGAGCCCTCGGTGAGCTTCAGCGTGTTGAACGCCTCGGCGTCCACCGCCAGCGCGCCCGTGGCGATCAGCTGGCGCAGCACGCCGCGCAGCGCCACCTCGCTGAACTCCGCGCCGATGCCGAAGGTGCTGATGCGCTCGTGGCCGAACTGCTTGACCTTCTCGGTCGCCTTGCCGCGCAGGATGTCCATGATGTGGCCCGCGCCGAAGCTGATGCCGCTGAGCTGCTGCACGCGATAGATGGTGCTCAGCAGCTTGCGCGCGGCATCGGTGCCGTCCCACACCTGCGGCGGGTTCAGGCAGTTGTCGCAGTTGCCGCAGGGCGTGCTCTTCTCGCCGAAGTAGCCCAGGAGGCGCACGCGGCGGCAGTCGCTGGCCTCGGCCAGCGAGAGCAGGGCGTCGAGCTTGCCGCGCATCACCTGCTTGAACTCTTCGCCGGCCGGGCTCTCGTCGATCATGCGGCGCTGGTTCACCACGTCGTTCAGGCCGTAGGCCATCCAGGCGTCGGCGGGGGCACCGTCGCGGCCCGCGCGGCCGGTTTCCTGGTAGTAGCCCTCGATGTTCTTGGGCATGTCGACGTGGCCCACGAAGCGCACGTCGGGCTTGTCGATGCCCATGCCGAAGGCGATGGTCGCGACCATCACGATGCCTTCTTCGCGCAGGAAGCGGTCCTGGTGCTTCTGGCGCACCGCGGCGTCCAGGCCCGCGTGGTACGGCAGGGCGTTGATGCCGGCGCCCTGCAGCGTCGTCGCGAGGTCTTCCACGCGCTTGCGCGACTGGCAATAGACCACGCCCGCGTCGCCCTCGTGCTCGCGCTCGATGAAGCGCAGCAGCTGCGTGGTGGCGTCCTTCTTCTCGACGATGGTGTAGCGGATGTTCGGGCGGTCGAAGCTGGAGACGAACTGGCGCGCCTCCTCGAGCTGCAGCCGCTCGACGATGTCGGCGCGCGTGAGGTCGTCGGCCGTGGCCGTGAGCGCGATGCGCGGCACGCCCGGGTAGCGCTCGTGCAGCACGGTGAGCGCGCGGTACTCGGGGCGGAAGTCGTGGCCCCACTGGCTCACGCAATGCGCTTCGTCGATGGCGAACAGCGAGAGCTTGCCGCGCTCGTTCAGCGAATCGAGCTGCGAGAGAAAGCGCGGCGTGTTCACGCGCTCGGGCGCTGCGTACAACAGCGTGATCTCGCCGCGCAGCATGCGGCGCTCCACGTCCTGCGTCTGCTCCCAGTCGAGCGTGGAATTGAGGAACGCCGCGCTCACCCCCGCCTCGTGCAGCGCGCCGACCTGGTCGTGCATCAGCGCGATCAGCGGCGACACCACCACCGCCACGCCGCGCCCCGCGCGCTGCCGCGCAATGGCCGGGATCTGGTAGCAGAGCGACTTGCCGCCGCCCGTGGGCATGAGCACCAGCGCGTCGCCGCCGCCCACCACGTGCTCCACGATGTCCTGCTGGGCCCCGCGAAAGCGCGCGTAGCCGAACACGTCGTGAAGGATGTCGGCGGGGGCCGCGCTGCCGGGGCTGCTGCCGTCGCTGGAAGCGTCGAAGGGGCGGGGAGCGAGGGAAGACACAGGCGGGGGTGCGAAGGGCGGGGGAGGGGGAGAAAAGGGCCGGAGCCGGGGCGGACGCCGATTGTCCCCCAGCGGCTCCGATATGACTGTGGCACGGCGTTTGCAATGGTGAACCCCGTCCCGGCACCCCTCTTGTCTAGACAGCAAACTGGGGCATTTCTCTCGGAGATGCACCAAAACAGGACTTTCGGGTTATCCTGTATATACAAGTTGGGGCGCCTGGCAACAATGCGAGGCGTGCTGCCCATATCCCCCGGGCATGTATCGCCGAGTCACCTCTCTCAAAAAATGGAACCAGGAGTCCCCATGGTCAAGGTAGTTGTGAAAGTCGCTTCGCTGCTGGCAGCAGGTGCATGTGCAGCGGGCATGGCCGGAACGGCCGCCGCCCAGGACACGAAGATTTCGCTCGGCATGTCCGGCTGGACCGGCTTTGCGCCGCTGTCGCTGGCCGACAAGGCCGGCATCTTCAAGAAGAACGGGCTGGACGTCGAACTCAAGATGATCCCGCAGAAGGACCGCCACCTGGCGCTGGCCTCCGGCGCGATCCAGTGCGCGGCCACCACGGTGGAGACGCACGTGGCCTGGAACGCCAACGGCGTGCCGATCGTGCAGATCTTCCAGATGGACAAGTCCTACGGTGCCGACGGCCTGGCCGTGCGCAACGACGTGAAGAGCTTCTCCGACCTCAAGGGCAAGAGCATCGGCGTGAGCGCCCCGGGCACCGCGCCGTACTTCGGCCTGGCCTGGATGCTCAGCAAGAACGGCATGAGCCTGAAGGACGTGAAGGTGGTCTCGCTCGAGCCGCAGCCCGCTGCGCAGGCTTTCGTGGCCGGCCAGAACGACGCCGCCATGACCTACGAGCCCTACCTGTCGACCGTGCGCGCCAACCCGGCCGCCGGCAAGATCCTGGCCACCACGCTCGACTACCCGATGGTGATGGACACCGTCGGCTGCGCGCCCACCTGGCTCAAGGCCAACGGCAAGGCTGCCGCCGCGCTCACCAAGTCGTACTTCGACGCGCTGGACATGATCAAGGCCGACCCGGCCAAGGCCAACGAACTCATGGGCTCGGCCGTCAAGCAAAGCGGCGAGCAGTTCGCCAAGTCGTCGGCCTACCTGCGCTGGCAGGACAAGGCCGCCAACCAGAAGTTCTTCGCGGGCGAGCTCACCAGCTTCATGAAGGAAGCCGCGGCCATCCTGCTGGAGGCCGGCGTGATCCGCAAGGCGCCGGAAGACTATGCCGCCACCTTCGACGCCAGCTATGTCAAGTAAGGCCTTGCCGCAGATGCAACCGATGACCGCCGCTCCGGCGCGCGCCGTGACGCCGCCGCCCGCGCCTCCCGTGCGGCGTCGCGTGTTCGCGCCGCTCGAACCCATCAGCGCATCCGCGCGCACGATGCTGGGGCTGGGCTTCTTCGTGCTCTTCGTGGTGGTGTGGGGCATCGCCACGCTGGGCGGCTTCGTGTCGCCCACCTTCCTGGCGAGCCCGATCACGATGGTCAAGGAGGGCTGGCTGCTCTTCACCGAGTACGGCTTCATCGGCGACATCGGCATGACCGTGTGGCGCGTGTTCGGCGGCTTCCTGCTGGCGGCTGTCATCGCGGTGCCGCTGGGCGTGGCCATGGGCACCTGGAAGACGGTCGAGGCCTTCTTCGAGCCCTTCGTCTCGTTCTGCCGCTACCTGCCGGCCTCGGCCTTCATTCCGCTGCTCATCCTGTGGGCGGGCCTGGGCGAAATGCAGAAGCTCTTGGTGATCTTCATCGGCTCGTTCTTCCAGATCGTGCTGATGGTGGCCGTCACCGTGGGCGGCGCGCGGCGCGACCTCGTCGAGGCCGCCTACACGCTGGGCGCCAACAGCCGCGGCATCGTGGCGCGCGTGCTCATTCCGGGCGCCGCGCCGGGCATCGCCGAAACGCTGCGCCTCGTGCTGGGCTGGGCCTGGACGTACGTGATCGTGGCGGAACTCATCGGCTCCTCGTCGGGCATCGGCCACATGATCACCGACAGCCAGGCGCTGTTGAACACCGGGCAGATCATCTTCGGGATCATCGTGATCGGCGTCATCGGCCTGTTGTCCGACTTCGCTTTCAAGGCGATGAATCGCCGTCTGTTTGCATGGGCTGCACTGTGAAGAACCAACTCTCCATTCAAGGCGTCTCGCGCGTCTTCACCGGCACCAAGGGCCAGCGCACGCAGGCGCTGCAGCCGATCGACTTCGAGGTGAAGGAGAACGACTTCGTCACCATCCTCGGCCCCTCGGGCTGCGGCAAGTCGACGCTGCTGCGCATCGTGGCGGGGCTCGACTTCCCGACCACCGGCCAGGTGATGCTCGACGGCGAGCGCATCGAAGGCCCGGGCGCCGACCGCGGCGTGGTGTTCCAGAGCTACACGCTCTTCCCGTGGCTCACGGTGGCGCAGAACATCCGCTTCGGCCTGCGCGAGCGCGGCATGAGCGAAGCCGACCAGAAGGAACGCAGCGAGTTCTTCATCGCCAAGGTCGGCCTGCGCGGCTTCGAGCACCACTTTCCCAAGCAGCTCTCGGGCGGCATGCAGCAGCGCACCGCCATTGCGCGTGCGCTGGCCAACGACCCCAAGATGCTGCTGCTCGACGAGCCCTTCGGCGCACTCGACAACCAGACCCGCGTGCTCATGCAGGAGCTGCTGCTGGGCATCTGGGAGTCGGCGCAGAAGACGGTGCTGTTCGTCACGCACGACATCGACGAGGCGATCTTCATGGCCAACCGCGTGGCGGTGTTCAGCGCGCGGCCGGGCCGCATCAAGACCGAGATCGCGGTCGACTTCCCGCACCCGCGCAGCTACACCATCAAGACCTCGCCCGAGTTCATGGACATCAAGGCGCGCCTGACCGAAGAAATCCGCGCCGAGTCGATGGCCGCCGCGGAACATTAAGCCCCGATGAAACGCGACCTGCCGTCCCTCGCGCTCTATGCGCAAGTCAAGGATCACATCTCCCGCAAGATCCAGGACGGCACGTGGCCGCCCGGCCACCGCCTGCCTTCCGAGAACGAGCTGGTCGCGCAGTTCGGCATGGCGCGCATGACCGTGAACCGCGCCCTGCGCGAGCTCATGGAGCAGGGGCGCATCGTGCGCGTGGCCGGCGTCGGCAGCTTCGTGGCCGAGAACAAGCCGCAGTCCACGCTGCTGCAGATCGCCAACATCGCCAGCGAGATCCGCCAGCGCGGCCACGACTACCGCTGCGAGATGCTCGCGGTCGAGCGCCTCGCGGCCTCGCCCGACGTGGCCGCCTGGCTCGACCTGCGCGCGGGCGACTCGGTGTTCCACAGCGCCTGCCTGCACCTGGACAACGACACGCCCGTGCAGCTCGAGGAGCGCTACGTCAACCCGCAGGTCGTGCCCGACTTTCTCGAGCAGGACTTCACGGCCGTGCCGCCCAGCGAGTACCTGGTGCGCAACGTGCCCTTCGACCAGATCGAACACGTCGTCGATGCCGTGCTGCCCAGCGCCGAACAGGCCGAGCGGCTCGCGATGGCGCCCACTGACCCCTGCCTGCTGCTGACGCGCCGCACCTGGATCCGCAACACGCCCGTGACCTGGGTGCGCTGCCTGCATCCCGCTTCGCGCTACAGCCTCGGCAGCCGATTCAAGTCCGACGGCAACCCGACCTTCGGCTGAATATGACGCTCCCCCAGTCTTCGCGCACTTCGTGTCGCTTCGCCAACCCCCTCGCCGGGGGCAACACCAGCGGCCCGGCAAAGCCGGTTCCGCGGTGTTCCACGAAGGGACCGTGAGTCTTTTTTAAATGTCCAAAGGACAAGGTTTTCTCTCGCAACCACTTGTATAGACAGGTTCACATGCCAAGCAATCACACCGCCACTCCCCACGCCACATTGACCCTCACGCCCGGCAAGGTCGACCTTGCGATGCTGCGACGCATCCAGGCCGGCGGCGTGCGCCTTGCGCTCGATCCGTCGGTGCAGGACGGCATGGCCAAGGCCGAGGCCGCGGTGCGCCACATCGTCGAGAACGACGAAGTGGTCTACGGCATCAACACCGGTTTCGGCAAGCTCGCCAGCACGCGCATCGGCAACGACCACCTGGCCGAGCTGCAGCGCAACCTCGTGCTCTCGCACAGCGTGGGCACGGGCGAGCCGCTGGCCGCGCCGGTGGTGCGCATGATCCTCGCGACCAAGGCCGTGAGCCTGGCGCGCGGCCACTCGGGTGTGCGGCCCGCGCTGGTCGATGCGCTGCTGGCGCTGTTCAACGCCGGCGTCACGCCCAGCATCCCGTGCAAGGGCTCGGTCGGCGCCTCGGGCGACCTCGCGCCGCTGGCCCACATGGCCTGCGTGCTCATCGGCGAAGGCGAAGCCACGCTGGCCGACGGCAAGAAGGTGAGCGGCGCCGAAGCCATGCGCAGCATCGGCCTCGAGCCCTTCGTGCTCGGCCCCAAGGAAGGCCTGGCGCTGCTCAACGGCACGCAGGTGTCGACCGCGCTGGCGCTGGCCGGCCTGTTCGGTGCCGAAGACGTTTTTGCCGCCGCGCTGATGTCGGGCGCGCTGTCGCTCGAAGCCATCCAGGGTTCGATCAAGCCTTTCGATGCACGCATCCACGCCGCGCGCGGCCAGCCCGGCCAGATCGCCGTGGCCGGCGCCGTGCGCACGCTGCTCGACGGCAGCGAGATCGTGCCCTCGCACGCCGACTGCGGCCGCGTGCAGGACCCGTACTCGGTGCGCTGCATCCCGCAGGTGATGGGCGCCTGCCTCGACAACCTGGCCCACGCCTCGCGCGTGCTGGTCATCGAAGCCAACGCCGCATCGGACAACCCGCTGGTGTTCTGCGACACCGGCGAGGTGATCTCGGGCGGCAACTTCCACGCCGAACCCGTCGCCTTCGCGGCCGACATCATTGCGCTGGCCGTGAGCGAAGTCGGCGCCATCGCCGAGCGCCGCCTCGCGCTGCTGCTCGACAGCGGCCTGTCGGGCCTGCCGCCCTTCCTGGTGCGCGACGGCGGTCTCAATTCCGGCTTCATGATCGCGCAGGTCACGGCCGCCGCGCTCGCCTCGGAAAACAAGTCGCACGCGCACCCCGCCAGCGTCGACAGCCTGCCGACCTCGGCCAACCAGGAAGACCACGTGTCGATGGCCACCTTCGCGGCGCGCCGCCTGGGCGACATGGTCAACAACACCGCCGTGGTGGTGGGTATCGAAGCGATGGCCGCCGCCCAAGGCATCGAACTCAAGCGCAAGCTGAAGAGTTCGCCGCTGGTCGAAGCGGAATTCGCCCGCATCCGCCAGAAGGTCGCGTTCCTCGAGACCGACCGCTACCTCGCACCCGACATCGAAGCCATGCGCCTGTGGGCGCTCGCGGCCGACCTGCCGGCCGCGCTGCTCGACATCCTGCCCAGCCACTCGAAGTGATCCGTACCGACCGCCACCCGACAAGGAGAACCACGCCATGAACGCACCCGACAAATTCGCCCTGAACACCACCGCCACCGGCGCCGATCCGCGCCATGACCCGACCCGCGTGATCCGCGCCCCGCGCGGCACCGAGCTCAACTGCAAGAGCTGGCTCACCGAAGCGCCGTACCGCATGCTGCAGAACAACCTCGACGCCGAGGTGGCCGAGCGTCCGCAAGACCTCGTGGTGTACGGCGGCATCGGCCGCGCCGCGCGCGACTGGGCCTGCTATGACCAGATCCTTGCGTCGCTGAAGGAACTGGAAGACGACGAGACGCTGCTCATCCAGTCGGGCAAGCCCGTGGGCGTGTTCAAGACGCACGCCGACGCACCGCGCGTGCTGCTCGCCAACTCCAACCTCGTGCCGAAGTGGGCCAACTGGGAGCACTTCAACGAGCTCGACCGCCAGGGCCTCTTCATGTACGGCCAGATGACGGCGGGCAGCTGGATCTACATCGGCAGCCAGGGCATCGTGCAAGGCACCTTCGAGACCTTCGTCGAAGCCGGCCGCCAGCACTACAACAACAGCCTCGCGGGCAAGTGGATCCTGACGGCCGGCCTGGGCGGCATGGGCGGTGCGCAGCCGCTCGCGGCCACGCTGGCGGGCGCCGTGTCGCTGAACATCGAGTGCCAGCAGTCGAGCATCGACTTCCGCCTGCGCACGCGCTACGTCGACAAGCAGGCACGCGACATCGACCACGCCTTCGAACTCATCCAGCAGCATTGCGACGCCAAGGAAGCCGTGTCGATCGCGCTGCTGGGCAACGCGGCCGACATCCTGCCCGAGCTGGTCAAGCGCGCGAAGGCCGGCGGCCTCAAGCCCGACCTCGTGACCGACCAGACCTCCGCGCACGACCTGATCAACGGCTACCTGCCCTCGGGCTGGACCGTGCCGCAGTGGCAAGCCGCCATGAAGGACGCGTCGCAACACGACGCCCTGAAGAAGGCCGCCGCGAAGTCGTGCGCCGTGCACGTGCAGGCCATGCTCGACTTCCAGGCCATGGGCATCCCCACGGTCGACTACGGCAACAACATCCGCCAGGTCGCGTTCGACGAAGGCGTGAAGAACGCCTTCGACTTCCCGGGCTTCGTGCCGGCCTACATCCGTCCGCTGTTCTGCGAAGGCAAGGGCCCGTTCCGCTGGGTGGCGCTCTCGGGCGACCCGGAAGACATCTACAAGACCGACGCCAAGATCAAGGAGCTGTTCCCCGAGAACACCCACACGCACCGCTGGCTCGACATGGCGCGCGAGCGCATCGCCTTCCAGGGCCTGCCCGCGCGCATCTGCTGGCTCGGCCTGGGCGAACGCCACATCGCCGGCCTGGCCTTCAACGAGATGGTGAAGAACGGCGAGCTCAAGGGCCCGATCGTCATCGGCCGCGACCACCTGGACACCGGCTCGGTCGCCAGCCCGAACCGCGAGACCGAAGCCATGAAGGACGGCACCGACGCCGTCTCCGACTGGCCGCTGCTCAACGCACTGCTCAACACGGCCGGCGGCGCGACCTGGGTCAGCCTGCACCACGGCGGCGGCGTGGGCATGGGCTACTCGCAGCATTCGGGCGTGGTGATCGTGTGCGACGGCACCGACGCCGCGGCCAAGCGCATCGGGCGCGTGCTCTTCAACGACCCGGCCACCGGCGTCATGCGCCATGCCGACGCGGGCTACGACATCGCCGTGGCCACGGCGAAGAAGCAGGGGCTGAAGCTGCCGATGATCAAGTGACTCGGCGAGTGCAGTAAAAAAGCGGGTCACCCGACACCCGACACCCGAAGGAGACCCGACGATGACCCTCGATGCTTGCGACCTGCAGCGCCGCGTGCGCGAACGCGTGGACGACGCGCTGGTGGCGCAGTTCCAGCGCGACGGCGCGGTCTGCATCCGCCAGCTGCTCACGGCCGACGAACTCGCGCTGCTGCAGGGCGGCATCGAGGCGAACCTGGCGGCGCCCAGCCCGCGCGCCAAGGTCGCGAGCCGGCCCGACGACCCGGGCCGCTTCTTCGAGGACTTCTGCAACTGGCAGGAGATCGACGCCTTCGGCCGCTTCATCCGGCAGGCACCGCTGGCGCCCCTCGCGCAGCGGCTCATGGGCTCGGACACCGTGCGCCTGTACCACGACCACCTGCTCGTGAAGGAGCCCGGCACGCGCCAGCGCACGCCGTGGCACCAGGACCAGCCCTACTACAACATCGAAGGCATGCAGAACGTCAGCATGTGGATTCCGGTCGATCCGGTGTCGCGTGCCGCCACGCTCGAGTTCGTGGCCGGCTCCCACAAGGGGCCGTGGCTGATGCCGCGCACCTTCATGGACAACCACGCCAAGTGGTTCCCCGAAGGCAGCCTCGACGACCTGCCCGACATCGAGGGCGCGCGCGAGCGCTTTCCGATCGTCGGCTGGGACATCGAGCCCGGCGACTTCGTCTGCTTCCACATGCTCACGCTGCATGCGGCTGCCGGCGTCGAGGGGCCGAACCGGCGCCGCGTGTTCTCGGTGCGATTCATGGGCGACGACATCCGCCACGCGCCGCGCAGCTGGAAGACCTCGCCCGATTTCCCGGGCCTGGCCGAGCGCCTGCCGGCCGGCGCGCCGATGGACGATCCGCTCTTTCCGCTGCTGGTGCGCTGAGCCTCGGTAAGACGAAGGTAGAAAGAAAAAACGCGCTCATTCCCATCGCGTGGGAATTCGGGCTTGGTCGTGAGAACGGCGAGCAAGATACTGCACGCCGCATCCACTTTCGACCGCCCAGCGATTGCCCCCGATGACGACCCCCCTTGACGCTCCTGCCCACAACGACCGCGCGCTGTTCGTGCTGTCGGTGCTGGCGCAAAGCAAGGCGGCGATGACGGCGGCCGAGCTCGTGCAGGCCACCGGCCTGTCGCAGAGCACGCTGTACCGCCAGGTCGCCACCCTGCGCCGCTGGGGCTTCGTGATGGAGTCCGAGGGCCGCTACTCGCCGGGGCCCGTCAGCGTGCAGTTGGCCAGCGGCTTCGACGGCAACTCCGACCTCGTGATGGCCGCGCGCGCCGACATGCGCGTGCTGGCGCAGCAAAGCCACGAGAGCGTCGCGCTCGTCACCCTGGTGAACGAACGCGTCGTGTGCCTGGAGATGATCGACAGCGAACAGTCGCTGCGCTGCTCCTTCGACCGCGGCCGCAGCGTGCCTGCGCGCGACGGCGCCAGCGCCAAGTGCCTGCTGGCCCACGCGCCCGACGACGCGCGCGACCTGCTGTTCGACGGTCTCGACGAAGGCCCCGAACGCCGCGCCGAGCGCGCCGCCGAACTCGACACCATCCGCGCCGCCGGCCATGCCGTGACCCACGGCGAGGTCGATGCCGGCGTGTGGGGCGCGAGCGCGCCGGTGCTGGCCGCGGGCCGGCGCCTGCGCGGGGCGATCACGCTGATGGCGCCGCTCACGCGCGTCGAAGGCATGGAAGCTGCATTGGTCCACATGACCGTCGTCACGGCGGCCCGTATCTCGCGCGCACTGCAGTAGTCGCCGCTTTTCTTTTTCTTTCTCCCTCCCTCACCTCCACGAAAGCCCTCCCATGAACACCCGTCGCACCCTCGTCGCCGCCGCCCTGTCCGGCCTCGCCTTCTTCGGTTTCGCTGGCGCCGCGCAAGCCCAGGGCGAGCCGCTGCGCGTGGCCACCGACGCCACCTTCCCGCCGATGGAGTTCGTGGAAAACGGCAAGCGCACCGGCTTCGACGTGGAACTGGTGGAAGCCATCGGCAAGACGCTGGGTCGCAAGATCGAGTGGATCGACATCGACTTCAAGGGCCTCGTGCCGGGCCTCATTTCCAAGCGCTTCGACATGGCCGTGTCGGGCATCTACATCACCGACGAGCGCAAGAAGGTCGTCGACTTCACCGTGCCGTACTACGCCGGCGGCCTCGTGGTCATGGTGAAGGACAACAACACGACCATCAAGAAGCCGGCCGACATCAACGGCAAGAAGGTCAGCGTGCAGGTGGGCACCAAGTCCGTGTCGTACACGAAGGAGAAATTCCCGCAGGTGCAGCTGATGGAAGTCGAGAAGAACCAGGAGATGTTCAACCTCGTGGACATCGGCCGCGCCGACGCCGCCGTCACCGGCAAGCCCGCCGCCTTTCAGTACGTGCGCACGCGCGGCGGCCTGAAGGTGCTCGACGAGCAGATCACCACCGAGGAGTACGGCATGGCCATCCGCAAGGACACGCCCGAGCTCACCAAGGCCGTGAACGGCGCGATCGAGAAGCTCAAGGCCGACGGCACCTACGCGGCCATCGTCAAGAAGTGGTTCAGCGCCACCGCCAAGTAAGCGCGCCATGGACTTCGATTTCTCGCCCGTCTGGCAGGGCTGGCCCGACCTGCTGCGCGGCGCGCTGGTCACGGTGGAGATCACCGCCTGCGCGCTGGCCCTGGGGTGCGTGCTGGGCCTGCTGGTCGGCATCGGCCGGCTGAACCCGAAACGGCGCTGGATCTACGGCGTGTGCACCGCCTACGTGGCGGCGATTCGCGGCACGCCGCTGCTGGTGCAGCTGTTCATCCTGTTCTTCGGCCTGCCGCACTTCGGCATCCTGCTGCCGGCCTTCGTGTGCGGCGTGCTGGGGCTCGGCGTGTACTCGGGCGCCTACGTGTCCGAGATCGTGCGCGGCGCGATCCAGTCGATCGACAAGGGCCAGACCATGGCCGCGCAGTCGCTGGGCATGACGCCCGGCGTGGCGATGCGCCAGATCGTGTTGCCGCAGGCCGTGGTGCGCATGATCCCGCCGCTGGGCAACGAGTTCATCGCGCTCATCAAGAACTCGGCGCTGGTGTCGCTCTTGACCATTCATGACGTGATGCACGAAGGCCAGAAGATCATCAGCGTGTCGTACCGCTCGCTCGAGGTGTACTTGGCCATCGCGCTCGTGTACTTCATGCTCACGGGCACGATGACGCTGATCCTGCGGCATTTCGAACAGAAGCTGCGCCAGGGCGGGTTGATGCGATGAGCGTGCAGCGTTTTTCGCGCGCGACCCTGCGCGCCACGCCCTGGAAGAACGGCGGCGGCACTACGCAGGAAATCGCCAGCTGGCCGCCAGGCGCGGGGCTCGACAGCTTCGGCTGGCGCGTGAGCATCGCCACCATCGCGTCGCCCGGGCCGTTCTCGGTGTTCCCGGGCATCGACCGCCAGATCATGCTGCTCGAAGGCGACGGCGTGCGCCTCTTCACGCACGACGGCCGCGTGTCGCACCGGCTCGATGTGCCGCACCAGCCCTTCGCCTTTTCGGGCGACGACCCGATCGACTGCACGCTGCTCGGCGGCGCCTCGAACGACTTCAACGTGATGGCGCGCGGTGGCCAGTGGCGCGCCGACGTGCAGGTGCTGGAACGCGCCGCCGACATCGCGCCCGCGCCGCACGGCGTGCTGCTGGCCTTGCGCGGCGAGTGGCGCTTGAATGACGGCGAGGCCCTGGGCGAAGGCGAGGGCCTGTGCTGGACCGACGCCGCGCAGGCATGGCAGGCCGCACCGGCGAGCGACGGCGCGCGGCTGGTGGCCGTGCGCTTCGTGCCGGCCTGAGCGGCCCAAGCAAAGAACAGGAGATGACGATGACACCCCCCAGCGAATTCCCCTCGGCCGACGGCCTGTGGACCGGCCTGCGCCTCGCACCCGGTGCGGCGCCCGGCCTGAGCTTGGCGCCCGACGCCGAAGCCGCCCTCGTGGTCGCGCAGGGCACGGTCCGCTGGGTCGGTGCGCGCGCCGACCTGCCCGCCGAGTTCGCGGGGCTCGCGCCGCACGACGGCGGCGGTGCGCTCGTCACGCCCGGCCTCGTCGATTGCCACACGCACCTGGTCTACGGCGGCCAGCGCGCCAACGAGTTCGCGATGCGGCTGGCGGGCGCCACCTACGAAGAGGTGGCCAAGGCCGGTGGCGGCATCGTCTCGTCGGTGCGCGCCACGCGCGAGGCCGACGAAGACACGCTGTTCGCCCAGGCCGCCGCGCGCCTCGAGCAGCTGCTGGCCGACGGCGTCTGCGCCATCGAGATCAAGTCGGGCTACGGCCTGGCGCTCGAGCACGAGCGCAAGCAGCTGCGCGTGGCGCGGCGACTGGGCGAGGCTTACGGCGTCACCGTGCGCACCACCTTCCTCGGCGCGCACGCGCTGCCGCCCGAATACGCGGGCCGCAGCGGCGACTACATCGACCTCGTCTGCAAAGAGATGCTGCCTGCGCTCGCCGCCGAAGGGCTGGTCGATGCGGTCGACGTGTTCTGCGAACGCATCGCCTTCTCGCTCGAAGAAACCGAGCAGGTCTTCCAAGCCGCCCAGGCGCTGGGCCTGCCGGTGAAGCTGCATGCCGAGCAGCTCTCGGACATGGGCGGCGCGGCGCTGGCCGCGCGCTACGGCGCGCTGTCGTGCGACCACATCGAGCACCTGTCGGCCGAGGGCATCGCGGCCATGCGCCAGTCGGGCACCGTGGCCGTGCTGCTGCCCGGCGCCTACTACACGCTGCGTGACACGCACCTGCCACCCATCGATGCGCTGCGCGCCGCGGGCGTGCCGATGGCCGTCTCGACCGACCACAACCCCGGCACCTCGCCGACGCTGAGCCTGCTGCTGATGGTCAACATGGCTTGCACGCTGTTCCGCCTCACCGTGCCCGAGGCACTGGCCGGCGTCACCGTGCACGCCGCGCGCGCGCTGGGCCTGCAGGACACGCACGGCGCCATCGCGCCCGGCATGCCCGCCAACTTCGTGCTCTGGAACCTGCACGACGCCGCCGAGCTGGCCTACTGGTTCGGCCAGCAGCCGGTGCGCGCCGTGGTGCGCCAGGGACGCATCGCCATCGGAGCCACCGAATGACACACACGCTTTTCGCAGCCGATGCGCTGCTGCCCGCAGGCTGGACGAAGAACGTCCTGCTGTCGTGGAACGACGCCGGCCAGCTCACGCAGGTCCAGGCCGGCGCGCAACCGCCCGCGGGCGCGCAGCTGGCGACCGGCCCGGTGATCCCCGGCATGCCCAACCTGCACTCGCACGCCTTCCAGCGCGCCTTCGCAGGCCTCACCGAACACCGTGCCGAACAGCAGGACAGCTTCTGGAGCTGGCGCACGCTGATGTACCGCTTTGCCGCGCGCCTCGGGCCGCAGCACATGGAGGCCATCGCGACCTGGCTCTACACCGAGATGCTCGAGGCGGGCTACACCAGCGTGTGCGAGTTCCAGTACGTGCACCACGACACCGACGGCCGCCCCTACGCCGACGACGCGGCGCTGAGCCGCGCGCTGCTGCGCGCTGCGCAGAACACCGGCATCGGCTTCACGCTGCTGCCCGTGCTCTACCAGACCAGCGGCTTCGGCGACCAGCCGCCCACCGAGGGGCAGCGCCGCTTCATCCGCTCGACCGAATCGATGCTGCGCCTGCTCGACACGCTCAAGCCCGACTGCGACGCGCAGGGCGCGCGCCTGGGCCTGGCGCCGCACTCGCTGCGCGCCGTGCCGCCCGAGGCGCTGCGCGAGGCGCTCGCCGGCCTGGACGCCCTCGACCGCACCGCGCCGGTCCACATCCACATCGCCGAGCAGACGAAGGAAGTGGACGACTGCGTGGAGTGGAGCGGCCTGCGCCCGGTCGAATGGCTGCTCGACCACGCGGCCGTCGATGCGCGCTGGTGCCTCGTGCACGCCACGCACATGAACGACGCCGAGTACGAATACGCCGCCCAGAGCGGCGCGGTCGCGGGCCTGTGCCCGACCACCGAGGCCAACCTGGGCGACGGCATCTTCGACTTTGCGCGCTGGCGCAGCCACGGCGGCGCCTGGGGCGTGGGCTCCGACAGCCACGCCAGCGTCAACGCGGCCGAGGAGCTGCTGATGCTCGAGTACAGCCAGCGCCTGGGCCGGCGCCAGCGCAACGTCGGCGCCAGCGCGGCGCAGCCGCACGTGGCCACCGCGCTCACGCTCGAAGCGGTGCAGGGCGGGGCGCAAGCTTCGGGCCGTGCGGTCGGCGGGCTGGCCGCGGGGCAGCAGGCCGACCTCGTCGTGCTCGATGCCCATCACCTCGCGCTGCAGGGCCTGTCGGCGCCTGACATGCTCTCGGCCCATGTGTTCGCGAGCCACCGCACCTCGGCCGTCGACGCGGTCTGGGTGGCCGGCCGCGCGCGCGTCACGGCCGGCCGCCACGCGCTGCATGGCGATGCCGCCGCCGCCTTCGTTGCCGCGCGCACCCAACTCCTCAAGGACTGAATTCCCATGGCCTTCACCACCACCGAACCGGCGTTCCGCTTCCGCCAGGGCACGCGCCCGCTGCTGATCTCGATGCCGCACGTCGGCACGCACGTGCCGCCCGCGCTGGCCGCGCGCTTCACCGACGAGGCGCGCCACGTGCCCGACACCGACTGGCACCTCGAGCAGCTCTACGACTTCGCCGACGCACTCGGCGCCTCGGTGCTCGTGGCCACGCACTCGCGCTACGTGGTCGACCTGAACCGTCCGCCGGACGGCGCCAGCCTGTACCCGGGCCAGAGCGTCACCGGCCTGTGCCCGGTCGACACCTTCGACGACACGCCGGTCTACGCGAAGCCCGAAGACCACCCGTCCGACGAAGAAGTTGCCGAACGCCGCGAGGCCGTCTGGCGCCCGTACCACCAGCAACTGCAGGCCGAGCTCGATCGCCTCACGGCCGCGCACGGCACCGTCGCACTGTGGGACGCGCACTCGATCCGCTCGGTGTTGCCGCGCTTCTTCGAAGGCAAGCTGCCCGACCTGAACCTGGGCACCGCCGACGGCAAGAGCTGCGACCCCGCGCTGGCCGCCACGCTGCGCGGC
This sequence comes from Variovorax sp. GW821-FHT06D12, assembly GCF_059419205.1. Classification (NCBI taxonomy): domain Bacteria; kingdom Pseudomonadati; phylum Pseudomonadota; class Betaproteobacteria; order Burkholderiales; family Comamonadaceae; genus Variovorax; species Variovorax sp. GW821-FHT06D12. The sequence continues at coordinate 30,264 of NZ_JBWKRI010000004.1, forward strand.
ATCGCCGAATCGGCGCCGGGCTACACCGGCGTGCTCAACGGCCGCTTCAAGGGCGGCCACATCACGCGCCAGTACGGCAACCCGGCCGGCGGCGTGCACGCGGTGCAGCTGGAGATGACGCAGTCGAGCTACATGCAGGAAGCGCTGCCCTTCGACTACCTGCCCGACGTGGCCGCGGGCGTGAAGCCGCACGTGCGCCGCATGCTGGAAGCGGTGCTGGCCTTCGTCGAAGGCGGCGGCCGGTGAGCGCCGCCATCCACGCGTTCGCGCGCCCCGAGGTGCCGCCGCTGCCGCCCTACAACGCGGGGCTGTCCTCGGACGCGGTGCGCGCGCGCTACGGCGTCAGCGAGATCGTGCGGCTGGCGAGCAACGAGAACCCGTACGGCCCCAGCCCCGCGGTGGCACGGGCGCTGGTCGACCTGGCGGCGAGCGCGGGCACCTACCCCGACGCCAACTCCACGGCGCTGCGTGCCGCCATCGCGCAGCGCACCGGCGCGCAGCCCGGCGAGGTGGTGATCGGCAACGGCTCCGAGGACATCCTGCAGATGCTGTGCCAGGCGCTGCTGTCGCCGGGCGACCGCGTGCTCACGCAGCGCCCGGCCTTCGGCCTGCACGAGATCTACCCGCGCATGATGGGCGCGCAGGTCGAGCTGCTGACGCTCACGCCGGAGCTCGGCTTCGACGTCGACGCCTGGTGCGCGGCGCTCGCGCGCGGTCCCAAGGTGGTGATGCTGGCCAACCCCTCGAACCCGGTCGGCTGCATGTTCGATGCCGGCGACTTCGCGCGCCTGCTCGCGGCGGTGCCCGCGGGCACGCTGCTGGTGGTGGACGAGGCCTACTACGAATATGCGCGGCTGGCGCCCGGCTACCCCGACGTGCTCGCCCTGCTGCGCGCATGGCAGGCGGCCGGCGAAGGCCGCTCTCCCTGGATCGTGCTGCGCACCTTCTCCAAGGCCTGGGGCCTGGCCGGCCTGCGCGTGGGCTACGGCATTGCGTCCGACGCGGCGCTGGTGCAGCTGCTCGACCGCGTGCGCACGCCCTTCAACGTGAACCTGGCGGCGCAGGCCGCGGCGCTGGCGGCCTGGGGCGACGAGGCCTTCATGGCGCAGGCGGTGGCGCGCACCGTGCAGCAGCGCGAGGCGCTGGCGGCGCAGCTTCGCGCCCTGGCCGGGTCGGTCTGGCCGGGCCTGCGCATCGCGCCTTCGGCGGCCAACTTCCTGTTCGTCGACCTCGGGCGGCCCAACGCGCCGGTCAACGAGGCCCTGCTGGCGCGCGGGATCATCGTCAAGCCCTGGAAAGAGCCGGGCTTCGAGACCTTCATCCGCGTGTCGGTGGGCACCGACGCGGACAACGCGCGCTTCGTGCAGGCGCTGGCGGAGATCGCGGGCGGGCAAGGCTGACGCCGGCAAGACCCGCCTGCGCGCCGGGCCAGACCGGGGTTTTTACAATCGCGGACATGACCAAGCCCCTCATCTATACCCGCGGCCAGGCGCTGCCGGGCATCCTGGCCAACCGCATTGCCATCCTCGACGGCGCGATGGGCACGATGATCCAGCGCTTCAAGCTCACCGAAGAGCAATACCGCGGCGAGCGCTTCAAGGACTTCGAGCGCGACGTGAAGGGCAACAACGAGCTGCTGTCGCTCACGCGCCCCGACGTCATCACCGACATCCACGAGGCCTACCTCGCGGCCGGTGCCGACCTCATCGAGACCAACACCTTCGGCGCCACCACCATCGCGCAGGAGGACTACAAGATGGCCCACCTGGCGCGCGAGATGAACCTCGAGTCGGCCAAGCTGGCGCGCGCGGCCTGCGACAAGTACAGCACGCCGGACAAGCCGCGCTTCGTGGCCGGCGCCCTCGGCCCGACCCCCAAGACGGCCAGCATCAGCCCCGACGTGAACGACCCCGGCGCGCGCAATGTCGATTTCGAATCGCTGCGCGCCGCGTACTACGAGCAGACCGAAGCGCTGGTCGAAGGCGGCGCCGACGTGATCCTGGTCGAGACCATCTTCGACACGCTCAACGCCAAGGCCGCGCTGTTCGCGGTGGACGAATATTTCGACAACAGCGGCCAGCGCCTGCCGCTGATCATCAGCGGCACGGTGACCGACGCCTCGGGCCGCATCCTCAGCGGCCAGACCGTCACCGCCTTCTGGCACAGCGTGCGCCATGCGCAGCCGCTGGCCATCGGCCTGAACTGCGCGCTGGGCGCGACGTTGATGCGCCCCTACATCCAGGAACTGGCGCGCGTGGCGGGCGACACCTACATCAGCTGCTACCCGAACGCCGGCCTGCCCAACCCGATGAGCGACACCGGCTTCGACGAGACGCCCGACGTCACCTCGCGCCTGCTGCACGAGTTCGCGGCTGAGGGGCTGGTGAACATCGTGGGCGGCTGCTGCGGCACCACGCCGGACCACATCGCGGCGATCGGTGCGGCGGTGGCGCCTGCCAAGGGCCGCCTGCTGAACAGCAACGGCTTCTACAAAGAAGCCGCCTGACGCCGGGCGCCGCGCGCGCCCTCGGCTGATTGACGGCTCCCCGCCCCACGCCTACGCTGGGGCGCACAGGAGCCTCCCATGAACGCCACATCCTTCTTGCGCCGCGCTGCCTTGGGCGCGCTCGTCCTGCTGCTGCCGCTCGCGGCGGCGGCGCAGCAGGCCTTCACGCGCGGCGCGGTCAACCTGCGCGCCGGGCCCTCGGGCGACTACCCGCTGGTGGCACGGCTCGGGCCGGGTCAGCCGGTCGACGTGGTCGGCTGCACCAGCGGCTACGGCTGGTGCGACGTGGTGCTGCCCGACGGCGGGCGCGGCTGGGTCTGGGCCAGGAACCTCGACTACGCCTACCAGCAGCAGCGCGTGCCGCTGGCCACCTACGGCGCGGTCATCGGCGTGCCGATCGTGAGCTTCGTGATCGGCAGCTACTGGGCCGACTACTACCGCGACCGCCCCTGGTACGGCGACCGGCGCTGGTGGGGCCACCGGCCCCCGCCGCCGCCGATCGCGGGCTGGCGCCCGCCGCCGCCCGTGCACCCGGGCTGGCAGCCGCGGCCCTGGCCGGGGCCTGGCGTGCGTCCGCCCCACGGACCTGGGGTCCGCCCACCTCATGGACCCGGGGTCCGTCCCCCGCACGGGCCGGGCATCCGGCCGCCCGTCGACCCGGGGTTCCGCCCGCCGCGCCCGCCGCCGGGCGTGTCGCATCCGCATCCGGGCGGGGGCCGGCCCGGTGGGGGCGGCGGGGGTGGAGGAGGGCGTCCGCACGGTGGGGGCGGTGGGCACGGCGGTGGAGGCGGGCACGGCCACGGAAAGAATTGACCCGGCTCACACGGCCGGCGTTGCGATGCCGGCTGCCGCCTGCCGGTCGCGCGCGATCAGCGCCACGAAGCGCTGCGCGCCCAGGCCCAGCGGCCGTTCGCGCGACCACACCACGTCCACCCACAGGTCCAGCCCGTTGCTGAGGTTCTCGAACGGGATCTCGACCAGCGCGCCCGCCGCCACGTGCGGCCGCGCGAAGTTGCGCGGCAGCCAGCCCCAGCCCAGCCCGGCGGTGATCAGGCTCAGCGCGGCCAGCGCGTTGTCGGTGCGCCAGACATGCCGGGCGAACACGAAGCGCGAGTCGCTGGTGGCCAGGTCGCGCCCCGCGACCACGATCTGGCGCGTGTTCGTCAGGTGCTCCTCGCGCAGGCGCCCGCCGGCCGCGGCGCGCAGCACCGGGTGCTCGGGCGCCATCACGGCCACCATGGTGTCGCTGCCCACCTCCTGGAAGCCCTCGCGGCCGTCGAGGCTGGGGCGCTCGAACACCAGCGCCAGCTGCGCCCGGCCGCTGTGCAGCAGCGCCAGCGCGTCGGCCTGCGGCGCGGCCAGCACCTCGACCTGCAGCAGCGGGTAGTCGTCGGCCAGCGCGGCCAGCGGCCCGCTCCAGGGCGCGGCCAGCAGCTCCGGCGCAATGGCCAGCGTGAGCCGGTCTTCCAGCCCCTGCGTGAGCGCCAGCGCCTGCACCTGCAACTGCCGCAGCTGGGCCGCGAGCAGCCGCGCCTGCGGTTCGAGCGAGCGCGCGGCGGAGGTGGGCTGGGGCTCGCGGCCGCTGCGGTCGAACAGCGGCAGCGCCAGTTCGGCCTCGAGGTTGGCGATGGCCATGCTGACGGCCGACGGCACCTTGCGCAGCGCCCGCGCGGCGGCCGAGAAGGAGCCGTGGTCGATCACGGCCAGGAAGACCTCGACGTTGTCGCTGGAGAAAGCCATGGCGTACCGATCTATCAATAAAACTGAAATAAGTTAACTTTTTATATCAACTAAAAGCAAATAAAGTCCCTCCATCGCAGTCAAACACACAGAGAAACAGTCATGCAGGGCCTTCAGCGTCGGATCGTTTACATCTCCCTCTACGAGGGCATCGCCATCGTGGCGGCCAGCGCCGGCCTGGCCCTGATGTCGGATGCGGGGCTCGGCCACTCGGGCCTGCTGGCCGTCGGTGCCTCGGTCATCGCGGTGATCTGGAACCTGACCTTCAACGCCCTGTTCGAGCGCTGGGAGTCGCGCCAGGCGGTGCGCGGGCGCAGCCTGAAGCGCCGCATCGCCCACGCCATCGGCTTCGAGGGCGGCCTGATCGCCTTCCTGGTGCCGATGCTGGCCTGGGGCCTGGGCGTGTCGCTCTGGCAGGCGCTGGTGATGGACCTGGGCCTGGTGGTGTTCTTCCTGGTCTACACCTTCGTCTTCAACTGGGCCTTCGACCGCGTGTTCGGCCTGCCGGCCTCGGCCATGGGCGAAGCGCAGCCTGCGTAAGCCTGCGCTTACTTAACGAATTCATCGCGCCAGCTTGGGCGCGGCGGCCGAGCGCATCGCCAGGGCACCGCTCAGGCGCAGGCGCTCGCTTTCGTTGAAGAGCGTCTCGCGCAGCAGGGCCCGCTCGGCCTCGGGCGCGCTGGCGTAGCGGTCGAGCCGGGCGTTCCATTCCTGGGTTTCCTGGTCGAGCGTGGCCAGGCCGCGCGCCACCTCGTAGCCGTAGGCCTCGCTGCGCGCGGCAAAGCGCTCCTGGGGGCTGGCGCCGCGCGCCTGCAGCGCCTCGGTCTGGCGCATCACGTCCAGATGGGCCACCGCCTCCTTGCGCACCTCGCGCTGCGCGGGCGACAGCCAGGCCTGCTCGCTTTGCGCGAGCGCCGCGGCGCGCTGCTCGGGCGTGAGGTCGGGGTTGGACAGCAGTTCCATCTTCTCGGCCATGAACCGGTCCTGCCGGATCTGGTCACCGAACAGGCCTTCGATTTCCTCGGGCGCGAAGAACTGACGGCGCACCGCTTCGCGTGCCTCCAGGCTGCGCCGCAAAAAGGCCGGGTCGCCGGGCGCGGGCGGCTGCAGGGTGCGCAGGGCTTCCTGCATGTCGACGTAGCGCTCGAGCAGGCCCAGCGCGCGCACGCGCCAGTCTTCGCGCAGGCGCTGGGCGAGCAGGGCGGGCGCGCGGGCCATCAGCGTGGCCTTGCTGTCGGCCTGCGCTTCGGCGAGCACCTGGTCGAAGAGGGTGATGAGGTCGCTGGTGAGGAGGGCGTCGGGGGCCGATGCGGTGGACTGCTCCGGACGAGGCGCGGTGGGCACCGCGACCGCCGCCGTGGCGCGGGGCGCGGCGGCCTGCGGCGCGTCGACCGCCCCCGGGCCGAGTGCCAGCCAGCCGGTCCCCGCGGCCACCAGCGCGACGGCGCCGATGGTCAAGGCCACACCGCGCATGCGCAGCGTCCTCAGAGCCCCGCGCTCTTGAGTCGCGCGGCCTGTTCCCTGAACAGCTCCGGCGGCTTCTTCTCGTAGTACGGGAACTGGCTGCCGTAGGTGTTGCCGAAGGCCTGGTTCACCTCGTCCAGGTGGTTCTGGCGGTAGTCGCCCAGGTGGGTGCCCAGGCGCGTGGTGCAGACCGCGAGCAGGCCGTCGTTGGCCTCGCCGAAGAAGAACAGGCTGCCCAGCGTCGACAGCGCCGTGTCGCTCGGGTCGAACAGGTTGAAGCTGGTCGACACGCCCGACCACGAGTAGTAGCGCACGCCGTTGGCCACGGCCGCACCGCTCTTCACGTCGCACGACGAGCCCGGCGCGGGGCGCCCTTGCGGGAACTTGGCGTCGAAGGCCGCGCCGCCCGCTGTGGTCAGCGAGGCCAGCGCGTTCAGCGGCACTTCGGGCAGCTGGCTCGGGTCCTTGCCCGAGAGAAAGCCGATCAGCCCCGTCAGCAGGCCGACGGCCTTCACCACCAGGGTCTGGCCGATGCCGCCTTCGGGCAGCTTGGCGAGCAGGTCGGCCACCTTCGAGCCGCCGTTGGCGCCGCCCACCGACGTGACCGAGGCCACCATGTCGGGCGCCACGGCCGCCACGTAGCGCACCGTGGGCGAGCCCTGCGAATGGCCGATGAGGTTGAACTTGAGCGTGGGGTTCTGCTCCAGCGCGCGGATGGTCTTGAGCTCCTGCAGCAGCTGCTCGCCGCGGATCTCGGAGGTGTTGGTGCCCGACACCTGCGCCACGTACACCTTGGCGCCCGCCGCGGCCAGCCTGCCGGGGATGTCGTAGAAGTAGTCGACGCCCAGCAGGTTGTCGAAGCCCAGCAGGCCGTGGACCAGCACGATCGGGTATTTGGTCTTCGCCGTGTCGGAGGTGACGCGGGCCTCGACGCGCGTGGCGCTGTCGCCGGCGGCGGCACGCGCCGGTGGCGCATGAACCGCGAGGGCCGCGGCGGCCAGGAGGCCGCAGCTCAGGGCCACGGCGCGCATCGGGGTGGCTGCATGCTGCAACCGGACATTCCACTTCCTGGCCATCGGCGAACTCCCTTACGTTTGGTTAAAAACACGAACGTTCGTTCAGAAACGGTGGGCGCATTCTGTTGACACGTGCAGGAATGAAAACTGGGGTTTTCCCAGGGCGCAATCGAATCGACCTAAAATGCGCGACTTCCCAAGGAGCGTTGCAGCGGTTCGCCACAGAGGCGAATCGTCAGGCTTGGGGCGACAACGACGCTCGCCTGTCCGACTCTTCCGCAGGTGAGGCCATGTCCCAGATTCCCGCATCCGTTTCCGCTCCCGTCGCTCCCCCTCCCATGAAGCTGTCCGGCCTCGAGCCGGTCGCCATCGGCGAAGGCTCGCTGTTCGTCAACATCGGCGAGCGCACCAACGTCACCGGCTCCAAGGCCTTCGCGCGCATGATCCTCAACGGCCAGTTCGAGGACGCCCTGGCCGTCGCGCGCCAGCAGGTGGAGAACGGCGCGCAGGTGATCGACATCAACATGGACGAGGCCATGCTCGACAGCAAGGCCGCCATGGTGCGCTTCCTGAACCTCATCGCCAGCGAGCCCGACATCGCGCGCGTGCCGGTGATGGTCGACAGCTCCAAGTGGGAGGTCATCGAGGCCGGCCTGCGCTGCATCCAGGGCAAGGGCATCGTCAACTCGATCTCCATGAAGGAGGGCGTCGACAAGTTCAAGCACGAGGCCAAGCTGGTCAAGCGCTACGGCGCCGCCGCCGTGGTCATGGCCTTCGACGAGAAGGGCCAGGCCGACACCTACGCACGCAAGATCGAGATCTGCGAGCGCGCCTACCGCGTGCTGGTCGACGAGGTGGGCTTTCCGCCCGAAGACATCATCTTCGACCCGAACATCTTCGCCATCGCCACCGGCATCGAGGAGCACGACAACTACGCGGTCGACTTCATCAACGCCGTGCGCTGGATCAAACAGAACCTGCCCGGCGCCAAGGTGTCGGGTGGCGTGAGCAACGTGAGCTTCAGCTTCCGCGGCAACGACCCGGTGCGCGAGGCCATCCACACCGTGTTCCTGTACCACGCCATCCAGGCGGGCATGGACATGGGCATCGTCAACGCCGGCATGGTCGGCGTGTACGACGACCTCGAACCCACGCTGCGCGAGCGCGTGGAAGACGTGGTGCTCAACCGCCGCCCCGACGCCGGGGAACGCCTGGTCGAAGTGGCCGAGACCGCCAAGAGCGGCGCCAAGGACGACAGCAAGAAGCTCGAATGGCGCGGCACGCCCGAGCACCCGGTGCACGTCAACCAGCGCCTGTCGCACGCGATGGTGCACGGCATCACCGACTTCATCGTCGAGGACACCGAAGAGGCCTACCAGCAGATCCTCGCCAAGGGCGGGCGTCCGCTGCACGTGATCGAAGGCCCGCTCATGGACGGCATGAACATCGTGGGCGACCTCTTCGGCCAGGGCAAGATGTTCCTGCCGCAGGTGGTGAAGTCGGCGCGCGTGATGAAGTCGGCCGTGGCCCACCTCATCCCGTACATCGAGGAAGAAAAGCGCCAGGACGAGGCCGCGGGCCGCGACGTGCGCACCAAGGGCAAGATCATCATCGCCACCGTGAAGGGCGACGTGCACGACATCGGCAAGAACATCGTCACCGTCGTGCTCCAGTGCAACAACTTCGAAGTCGTGAACATGGGCGTGATGGTCCCGTGCCACGAGATCCTGGCGAAGGCCAAGGTCGAGGGCGCGGACATCGTGGGCCTGTCGGGCCTCATCACGCCCAGCCTCGAAGAGATGCAGTACGTGGCCGGCGAGATGCAGAAGGACGACCACTTCCGCATCAAGAAGATCCCGCTGCTCATCGGCGGTGCCACCACCAGCCGCGTGCACACCGCCGTGAAGATCGCGCCGCACTACGAAGGCCCCGTGGTCTACGTGCCCGACGCCTCGCGCAGCGTGAGCGTGGCGCAGAGCCTGCTCTCGGACCAGGCCACCGCGTACATCGACGAGATCAACGCCGACTACGAGAAGGTGCGCACGCAGCACGCCAACAAGAAGCAGGTGCCGATGTGGCCGCTGGCCAAGGCGCGCGCCAACAAGACGCCCGTCGACTTCGCGAACTTCGTGCCCACCGTGCCCAAGTTCATCGGCCGGCGCGTGTTCAAGAACTTCGACCTCACCGAGCTGGCCAAGTACATCGACTGGGGCCCGTTCTTCCAGACCTGGGACCTGGCCGGCCCGTTCCCCGCCATCCTGAAGGACGAGATCGTCGGCACCGAGGCCGTGCGCGTGTACGCCGACGGCCAGCGCATGCTCAAGCGCCTCATCGAAGGGCGCTGGCTCAGTGCCAGCGGCGTGGTCGGCTTCTGGCCCGCCAACACCGTGAACGACGACGACATCGAGCTCTATACCGATGAGACGCGCAGCGAAGTCGCGCTCATCTGGTACGGCATGCGCCAGCAGACCGAGAAGCAGATGATCGACGGCGTGATGCGCCCCAGCCGCTGCCTGGCCGACTTCGTCGCGCCCAAGGACAGCGGTGTGAAGGACTACGTCGGCGTGTTCGCCGTCACGGCCGGCCTGGGCGTCGAGAAGAAAGAGAAGTTCTTCATCGACGACCTCGACGACTACTCGGCCATCATGCTCAAGGCCCTGGCCGACCGGCTGGCCGAGGCTTTTGCCGAAGCCATGCACCACCGCGTGCGCACCGACCTGTGGGGCTACGCGCCCCACGAGGGCCTGAGCAACGACGACATGATTGCCGAGAAGTACCGCGGCATCCGCCCCGCGCCCGGCTACCCGGCCTGCCCCGACCACAGCGTGAAGGGCCCGATGTTCGACCTTCTGAACTGCGCGGACATTGGCATGACCCTGACGGAGAGCCTCGCTATGATGCCCGCCGCCAGCGTGAGCGGCTTCTACCTCGGGCACCCCGATGCGACGTACTTCAACGTCGGCAAGATCGGGCACGACCAGTTGCAGGACCAGGCCGCGCGGCGCCGCACGAGCGAAGCGGAGCTCGAGCGCCTGCTGGCGCCGAACCTTTGAACCTGCCGGCCGGTCGGCGCGACCGGAGTGACCGGCCACGGGAGTTGATATTCAGAAGCTGATCTTTGCCGCCGCGCACTACGCCCAGTTCGCGATCTTCGTGATTGCCTGCTGGGGTGCCGGCCGCGCGGTGCTCGCGCGCCTGCGCCCGCCCTCGCGCCGCGACGCCTGGCTCGAAGCGGCCATGTCGGCCGCGCTCGGCGTCGGCCTTTACATCTGTGCCTTCCAGGCGCTGGCGATCTTCGGGCTCTTTCGCCGCGAGGCCACGCTGGGGCTGATCGGCGCGGGCGTCGTGGCCGCCGCGTGGCAGTGGCGCGGTTGGCGCGCCGAGGTGCGGGCGCTGCGCGCGGCCGCGCCGGCCACGCCGCCGTGGACCCGCTTCGAACGCATCGCCGCCATCGCGCTGGCGCTGGTCGCGCTGCCCGCGCTGGTGGCGCCGCTCGCGCCGCCGGCCGCCTTCGACGAGCTGATGTACCACCTGCCCTACGCGCGCCTCGTGGCGCAGCAGGGCACGCTGGGCATCCACGACTGGCTGCGCTACCCCTGGTTCCCGTACAACTACAACCTGCTGTACGCCGCCGCGCTGCAGGTGGGCGACGACGTGCTGCCGCACTTCCTCAACGCCCTGGCGGGTGCGCTGTCGGTGCTGATGATCTTCCGCCTGGGCATCCTGCATGCCAACCGGCTCACCGCCTGCATCGGCGCGGCCATCTGGCTGGGCATGGGCGACTACGCCAACGCGCTGATCGACATGGGCGTGGCGCTGTTCGTGCTGTCGGCCTTCGTGGCGCTGTGGTGGTGGCGCGAATCCGAACCGCTGCGCGACGGCACGCGCTGGCTCTGCCTGGCGGCGTTCTGCCTCGGCGTGGCGGCGGGCTCCAAGTACCAGGCGCTGATCTTCCTGCCGCTGGTGGCGCTGTTCGTGGTGCGCCACGAGCGCCGCCTGCTGCAGGCCTGGGCGCCGGCGCTGCTGTGCTTTTTGATCCCGTGCATCTACTGGTACGCGCGCAACGCGATCATGACGGGCGACCCCTTCAACCCGATCGGCGCGCGCGTGTTCGGCTTCACCGAATGGGTGCCGGCCGACTACGTGCAGCAGGTGGCCGACGTGCGCGACCACGCCGAGATGCCCAACGCGCTGATCTGGTCCGTGTTCCTCGCGCCCTTCAGCGTGTGGTGGAAGCGCTCCGCCGCCGTGCGCGCGGCGGGCTGGTTCTGCCTGTACTCGGTGGCCGTGTGGGTCGTGACCTCGCGCTACCCGCGCTACCTCATGGCCTCGTTCCCGCTGCTCGCGATGACGGCCGCCGTGGGCTGGCAGGTGCTGTTCGGCTGGATCGCGGCGGGCGTGCGCCGCCTGCGCGGAGCGCCCGTTGCTGTCGCTGCAGACGGCCCGCGCAGTGGCGCCGGCGTCGGCGATTGGGTCGTGGTGCTGCTGCTGGCCGTGCTGGCCGCCGTGTCGGTGGGCCAGACGGCCACCAAGGTGTCGATGATCTCGCTCACGCCCGAGGCGCGCGAAGCCTTCCTGCGCAAGCACGTGCCGGGCTACGGCGTGATGGATTACGTGCGCCGCAACGTGACCGGCCGCGTCTACCAGATCGCGCTGAACGAGGCGATCTACTACGGCCCCAACCCGATCTGGGGCGACACGCTGGGGCGCTGGCGCTACCGCGACTACCTGCTGATGTCGCCCGGCGACACGGCGCGCAAGCTGGCGGCCGAGGGCTTCACCACCGTCGTCATGTCGCCCGAGATGGTGAAAGTGCTCAGCGTGCGGCCCGGCTTCGACCAGTACTATGGCCTGCTGCACGACCAAGACGGCAGCCGCGCCTACCGACTCCTTCCGACGACCGCCCCATGACGACCGACCACCGACCCGCCCCCGTGTCCGCCATGCCGCGCATTGCCGCCGTCATTCCCTGCTTCAACGAGGCCCTGGCCATCACCCAGGTGATCGAGGGCTTCCGCGCGGCCCTGCCCGGTGCCGAGATCCACGTCTTCGACAACAACTCCACCGACGACACGGCCGCCGTGGCCCGCGCGGCCGGCGCGATCGTCACGCACGTGGCCGCGCGCGGCAAGGGCAACGTGGTGCGGCGCATGTTCGCCGACGTCGAGGCCGACATCTACGTGATGGTCGACGGCGACGCCACCTACGACACCACCGCCGCGCCGCGCCTCATCGCGCGGCTGGTCGAGGGCAACCTCGACATGGTGGTGGGCAGCCGCGTGGACGACGGCCAGGACGCGCTCACCTACCGCGCCGGCCACCGCTTCGGCAACTGGCTGCTCACGGGCACCGTGGCGCAGCTCTTCGGCGGCGGCCTCACCGACATGCTCTCGGGCTACCGCGTGTTCTCGCGCCGCTATGCCAAGTCGTTCCCCGCGCTGTCGCAGGGCTTCGAGATCGAGACCGAGCTGACCGTGCACGCGCTCGAGCTACGCATGCCCTACGCCGAGGAAGCGACCGCCTACAGCACGCGCCCCGAAGGCTCGCACAGCAAGCTCTCGACCTACCGCGACGGCTGGCGCATCCTGAAGACCATCGGCAAGCTGTTCGTGAGCGAGCGGCCGCTGCAGTTCTTCTCGATCGTCGCGGCCGTGCTCGCGATCGCTGCGCTCGCGCTGGCCCTGCCGCTGTTCATGACCTACGCCCACACCGGCCTGGTGCCGCGGCTGCCCACGGCGGTGCTCGCCACCGGTGCGATGCTGGCGGCGCTGCTGTCCTTCGTCTGCGGCGTGGTGATGCACACCGTCACGCTCGGCCGGCAGGAGGCCAAGCGGCTGCGCTACCTGGCGCAGCCCTGCGTGCGCGAGAGCCTGCGCAAGAGCCTGCGCGCGCACTGACGGCGGCGCGATGAAGATCGGGCGCGAGTTCCTCTCGTTCGCCGTGGCCGGCGTGATCGGCTTCGTGGTGGACGTGACGGTGCTCTACCTGCTGGCACCGCTCTTGGGGTGGTACTGCGCGCGCGTCGTGTCGTTCCTGGCCGCCGCCACCACCACCTGGCTCTACAACCGCCGCTACACCTTCGCGGCGAGCGCGGCCGGCGCCGCCACGGGGCGTTCGGTCTGGCGCGAATACCTGGGCTACCTCACGACCATGCTGGCCGGCGCCGTGCTGAACTACGGCACCTACGTGCTCACGCTGCACTGGGTGGAAGGCCGCTGGGCCGCCGCGCTCGGCGTGGCGCTGGGCAGCATCGCGGGCCTGGGCGCCAACTTTCTCTCGGCGCGCTACCTGGTCTTCCGCTCGCACCGCAGCGGCGGCTGAGGCCGCCGCCGGGCGCGTTCGCTCGGGTTCAGTGCCCGCCCGACACCACCACCGGGATCTCGGTGGCCGGCGGCGTGTTGCGGCTGCGGCCGCAGCGCACGAGGCCGTCGATCATCACCATGCCCACGCCCGGGATGTCGCCCAGCTGCACGCTTTCGAGCAGGCCCGGCGCGGGTGAATGCTGGGCACGGTCCATGAACACGAAGTCGGCCGCGCGGCCCACTTCGATCAGGCCGCAGTTGAGCTTGCGGATCTTCGCCGTGTTGCCGGTCGCGAAGCAGAACACCAGCTCGGCCGGGATGTTCGCGATGGACGACAGCATCGCCACCATGCGCAGGATGCCCAGCGGCTGCACGCCCGAGCCCGCGGGCCCGTCGGTGCCCAGGATCACGCGGTGCGGGCACTTCAGCTCGAGCGCGGCCTTGGCCGCCGCGATGGCGACCTTCTCGTTGCCGTTGTGCACGATCTCGATGGCGCGCGTGCTCTTCTCGCACAGCTCGCACACATGCGCCTCGGGCAGCGAGGTGTGGCCGCCGTTGATGTGGCCGATGATGTCGGCGTCGGCCTCGAGCACCACGTCCTTGTCGATCAGGCCCGAGCCGGGGATCGACGGGCCGCCCGTGTGGATCGTGCTCTGGATGCCGTACTTGCGCGCCCAGGCCACCATCTCTTTCGCCTCGTAGCCGGCCTTCACCGAGCCCAGGCCCACTTCGCCCAGCAGGCCCACGCCGGCCTCGGCGAGTTCCTTGAAGTCGCTCTCGACCATGCCCTTTTCGATGACCGGCGCACCGGCGAGCACCTTCACGCCGCCGGGGCGGAAGTTGTCGAAGGCGCGCTGCGCGGTGATGGCCAACGCCTTCAGGCCGACGATGTCCTTCGGGCGGCCGGGCAGGTGCACCTCGCCGGCCGAGATCATGGTGGTCACGCCGCCGTGCATGGTGGAGTCGATCCAGCCGATCTGGCCCTGGCGCGGCGTCCAGTCGCCGAACACCGGGTGCACGTGGCTGTCGATGAGGCCGGGTGCGACGCAGGTCTTCTTCGCGTCGATGACGGTGACGGCGCCTTCGAGGTCGCAGTCTTTCTCCTTGCCGACCGCCACGATCAGGCCGTCGTTCACCACCAGGGTGTCGGCGTCGAGGATGGGCTTGTCGATGTCGCCCGAGAGCAGCAGCCCGATGTTCTTTATGACGACCTTGCCCGACTTTGCGCCGGCTGCGATTTCTGCCATTTCGTGGTGTCCTCGTCGTGGGGTGGGGAGTTGTTGTCTTGTTCCTGGATGTCGTCCGCGCGCACGGTGCGCAGCAGGGTCTCGATCACGAAATCTTCCCAGTGCGCGACGGCGTCCGGCGACTCCAGCGGCTCGCCGAGGAAGGCCGTGAGCGTGTGCCGGTTCGAGGTGTAGAAATAGCCGGTGGACGCGATCAGCAGGTAGATGTCGCGCGCCACGAGGTCGGTGCGGAACAGGCCCTGGGCCGCGCCGCTGGCAAGGATTTCCGAAATGATGGCCACCGCCCGCGACGAGTACTCGCGCGCCCGCAGCGACTTCGAGATGTGCCGGCCCTTGTGCAGGTTCTCGGTGTTCAGCAGGGTGACGAACTCGGGGTTCTTGCGGTAGTAGCCCAGCACGAAGCGGATGACTTCGGTGAGCGCTTCCACGGGCCGCGAGGCATCGAGCGCAATGGCGGCTTCGGCGTCGTCCATGCGCTGGTAGATACCTTCGAGCACCGCGATGAACAGGCCCTCTTTGCTGCCGAAGTAGTAGTAGATCATCCGGTCGTACGACTTGGCGGCCTTGGAGATCTTCTCCACGCTGCCGCCGTCGTAGCCGTACTTGGCGAACACCTTGGTCGCCGCCTTGAGGATGCTGTCGCGCGTGGCCTGGGCCGCGGCCTCGCGCACGCCGGTGCGGCGCTGGGGCTTGGGCTTGCTGACGGAGCGGGAGTCGGCCATCGTGCGCGCAGCGCCTCTTCTATTGCTTACTTCTCGGCGAAAGCGCGTTCGACTACGAAGTCGCCCGGCGTCGAGGTGTTGCCTTCCTTGAAGCCGCGCTTTTCCAGGATGTGCTTCAGGTCGACCAGCAGGCCGGGGCTGCCGCACAGCATCACGCGGTCTTCCTCGACGTTCAGCGGGGGCAGGCCCAGGTCGTCGGTGAGCTTGTTGCTCTCGATCAGGTCGGTGACGCGGCCCTGGTTGCGGAACTCCTCGCGCGTGACCGTGGGGTAGTACAGCAGCTGCTTGGCGATCATCTCGCCCAGGATCTCGTGCTTGGGCAGGTGGTCCGTCACGAGGTCGTGGTAGGCCAGCTCGTCGACCTGGCGCACGCCGTGCACCAGGATGACTTGCTCGAACTTCTCGTAGGTGTCGGGGTCGCGGATGATGCTCATGAACGGCGCCAGGCCGGTGCCCGTGCCGAACAGGTACAGGCGCTTGGCCGGCAGCGTGTAGTCGATCAGCAGCGTGCCGGTGGGCTTGCGGCCCACGATCACGGTGTCGCCCACCTGGATGTGCTGCAGCTTCGAGGTGAGCGGGCCGTCTTCCACCTTGATGCTCAGGAACTCGAGATGCTCCTCGTAGTTCGGGCTCACGATGCTGTAGGCGCGCAGCAGGGGCTTGTTGTTGACCTTCAGGCCGATCATCGTGAAATGACCGTTCGAGAAGCGCAGCGCCGGGTCGCGCGTGGTGGTGAAGGTGAACAGGCGGTCGGTCCAGTGGTGGACGCTCAGGACGCGTTCTTCGCTGAATGCACTCATACAGAACTCAAGTGTTGGTTGAAGACAGAAAAGGGTGGCTGAGCCGAAATGCACGCCTTTGGGGCGTCCGCCATCGGCCGGCTAGCAACCCTCCATTGTCGTTGGTCGGAAAAACCCCGATGAACACCGCGAGAAAACACCATTGCAAGCATCGGGCCTGTTTGCTACATTGACCTTTGATGTAGTGAACGCAACATGAAAGTGTAGGGGATGCTACACAAACGAAAGCCGCCGCACAAGCACCTGCACGGCACGTTTGTTGCAAACCTCCGGAGCCTGAAGACCCGCTCCGACAGCACCACACCACGAGATCGCCCCGATGACTGAACACACCAAGACAGACGGACTGCCCGGCATCGACATGCCCCTGGTTGCGCAGGCCGGCGGCGCCGCCTTCGGCAAGGCGCCGCCGCGCAACGAGAAGATGAGCACCGCCAAGGTCGAGTGCAACGCCTGCCCGGTGCTGTGCCAGATTTCCGACGGCCGCACCGGCGCCTGCGATCGCTACGCCAACCGCCAGGGCGTGCTGGTGCGCGTCGACCCGGTGGTGCTGCTGCGCCGCACGCTCGCCAGCGAGCAGCCGGCGCTCGTGCCCTTCGACCGGCCCGGTGCCGAAGCGGCCGAGGCCCATGCTGCGCCTGACTGGAACGGCGACCTGCTGCACGCCGACGAGGTCTTCGTCACCGGCGTGGGCTCGTCCACCACCTACCCCGACTACAAGCCCGCGCCCTTCATCGTGGCCTCCAAAGCCCAGGGCGTCGACATGGTCACCGTCGTCACCGAAGGCATCTTCAGCTACTGCAGCTTCAAGGTGAAGATCGACACCGACCGCTTCCTGGGCGCCGAGCAGGCCAACGTGCGCTACAAGGGCGAGGTCGTGGGCCACGTCACCACGGCCGAGTACGGCTCGCAGATGCTGTCGCTGGGCGGCGTGCACCACCTCACGGGCGGCAGCAAGAAGGAAGGCCGCATGACGGCCGAGCTCATGCAGCTCCTGGGCAACAAGCAGGCGGTCGAATGCACCATCGACGGCGGCGCCAGCCTCGTCATCCAGGCCGGCAAGGCGCCCATCGTCAACGGCGTGGAAGAGCAGCGCATGCGCGTGGGCTGCGGCTCGGCCGCCGTGGGCATCTTCGCGCGCCAGTTCGCCGGCGTGGCCGACGAGGTGGTGGTGGTCGACGACCACATCACCGGCGTGCTCACCGAACACCAGGCCGGTCGCTGCCTCGACATGACGCCCTCGGGCATCCAGATGCTGGGGCGCAAGTCGACGCCGGGGCGCTACTTCCAGGTCGCGAACCCCGGCAACGGCTGGGGCGGCACCGACATCGCCGACCCGCTGGCGATCATCGAAGGCTGGGAAGAGGGTGTGGCCCGCCCCGGCCTGCGCTTGCTCATGACCTCCACCACCGGCGAGCACGCGCAGTGGTACGTGCTCGACGAGGCGCTGAAGCCCATCGAGCAGCCCATGCCGCCCGAGGTGCGCCGCATCGTCGATCGCATCGGCGAAAACTGCGAGCCCTCGCTGTGCACCGTGCTGTTCCTCGGCGGCGCCGGCGGCAGCCTGCGCGCGGGCGTCACCGAGAACCCGGTGCTGCTCACGCGCGCCATCAAGCGCGCGCTGGTCAACGTCACCTGCGGCGGCGCGCCGGCCTATGTGTGGCCCGGCGGCGGCATCACCGTGATGGCCGACGTCATGCGCATGCCCGACAACAGCTTCGGCACCGTGCCCACGCCGGCCATCGTCGCGCCCATCGAGTTCAGCATGCGGCGCGACGACTACGAGGCGCTCGGCGGCCACGTCGAACACATCTTCCCGCTCGAACAGGCGCTCGCGCGCGGTGCGTGGCAGGAAGACGGCGCCCCGCTGGCGCGCCAATGGCTCGTCATCGACGATGCCAATCCCTGGCCGCTCGGCCATGCCCCGATGCTGGGCTGAAATCATGTCCGCCCAACGCACGGCGCTCGACGCGGGCCGCTGGCATTTCAACCACGGCCCGATCGACATCGTGGCCGAAGCGTATGGCGACACGTACGCCGTCGCGGCCGCGCACGACGCGGCCTGGGCGCGCTTCGGCCATGTGCTCGACGAACTCGTGCGCGAACTGCCGCAGCTGCGCCTGTCCGTGGCGGCACGCCAGCGCCCGCGCGGCGTGGTCGCGCGCCGCATGTGGGACGCCTGCGATGCCTTCTCGCCGCTGTTCCTCACGCCCATGGCCGCAGTGGCCGGCAGCGTGGCGCAGGAACTGATCGCCTTCTACGACCGGCCCGGCATCGAGCGCGCCTGGATCAACAACGGCGGCGACATCGCGCTGCACCTCGCGCCCGGCCACACGGCGCGCGTGGGCCTGTTCGCCGACCTCGCGCGCTTCGACTGGCGCGACAGCGGCATGCTCACGACCGACGGCCAGTTCGAGCTGCACGCCGACCAGCCCGTGCGCGGCGTCGCCACCAGCGGCTGGCGCGGGCGCAGCTTCTCGCTGGGCATCGCCGACAGCGTGACGGTGTTGGCCGGCACCGCGGCGCAGGCCGACGCCGCCGCCACCGTGATCGCCAACGCCGTCGACGTGGCCGACGCCGCCATCCAGCGCCTGCCCGCCAGCGCCTGCAAGGACGACAGCGACCTCGGCGACACCCTCGTCACCGTCGACGTGCCGCCGCTGGCGCCCGCGCAGGTGCACCATGCACTCGATGCGGGCGCGGCGTGCGCCCGCGCGTTGCAGAAAAGGGGGCTCGTGTGGGCCGTTCTGCTCGTTTGCCAGGGGCAGTGGCGGCGGGTGGAGCCCTTATGCTCGAAGTCGCTGGACACCCGGCTGCCCGAAGCAGTTGGTTCAGTATTTGCTTAACGAAAAGCAAGGTTCTTTTTCATGATCGAAATCCGTCGCGTCTTCACCCATGTCGAGCACATCCACCACGAGTTCGGACCGCGTGCCGAAACGCCGCTGGTGCGCGGTGCCATCGGCGCGGTGCTGACCAATCCTTTCGCGGGCCGCTACGAGCCCGACATCCTGCCGATGATGGCGCTGCTCGACCCCGTGGGCGTCGACATGGCGCACCAGCTGCACGCCGCCATGGACGTGCCGCTCGAGCAGATCGCCACCTACGGCAAGGGCGCCATCGTCGGCGCCGACGGCGAGCTGGAGCACGGCGCGCTGTGGCATGTGCCCGGCGGCTACGCGATGCGCGAGCTGCTCGGCTGGAAGGGCAGCCGCGCCGCCTACACCGCGGGCAAGGCCGAAGAGAAAACCGGTCAGCCCGGCAACGCGCTGTCGATCGTGCCCTCGACCAAGAAGGTCGGCCCGCCCGGCGCCGCGCTCGACGTGCCGCTCACCAACATCAACGCCAGCTACGTGCGCGGCCAGTTCGACGCCATCGAGGTGCGCGTGCCCGGCGCGCCGATGGCCGACGAGATCGTCTTCATCCTCGCGATGAGCACCGGCTACCGCGTGCATGCGCGCGTCGGCGGCCTGCTCGCCAAGGACATCAGCAAGTGGGACGGCCTGCGCTGACCGCACACGACAAGAGACAAGACAAGGAACATACAGACATGACCGCCAACATCCGCAAGCTCGTCATCCAGGTCGATGAAACCCGCAAGGAAATGGGCCAGGACGTCACGCCGCCCACGCGCCGCGCCGTTGCCATCGCCGTCATCGAGAACCCCTACGCCGGCCGCTACAGCGAGAACCTCGACGAACTGATCGCCATCGGTGAAGAGCTCGGCGCGCTGCTCGGCCAGAAGGCCGTGAAGGCGCTGGGCATCGAGCCCGGCCAGGCGCAGAGCTACGGCAAGGCCGCCATCGTCGGCGAGCGCGGCGAGCTGGAGCATGCCGCCGCCATCCTGCATCCCAAGCTGGGCGCGCCGCTGCGCGTGGCGGTGGAGAAGGGCGCGGCGCTCGTGCCTTCGGCCAAGAAGCAGGGCACGCTGGGCACCGCCATCGACGTGCCGCTCGGCCATAAGGACGCCGCCTTCGTGCGCAGCCACTTCGACGCCGTCGAGGCCCGCGTGAGCGACGCGCCGCGCGCCAACGAGATCGTCGTGGCCGTGGCCGTCACCGACAGCGGCCGCCCGCTGCCGCGCATCGGCGGCCTGCAGGTCAGTGAAATCAAGGGCGAAGACGGTCTTCGCTGACCTGTCATTGCATCGACACCCGCATCGTGTTTTCTGTTCGAACTTCTAGGAGCTTCCCGATGAATCCATTGCGCCTTGCCTTCTGCGCCGCTTCCGTCGTCACGCTGGCCACCGCCCTCGTCCCCGCGCATGCGCAGGGCGTGATCAAGATCGGCGAAATCAACAGCTACAAGGCGCAGCCCGCCTTCCTCGAGCCCTACAAGAAGGGCATGGAACTGGCGGTCGACGAGATCAACGCCAAGGGCGGCGTCAACGGCAAGAAGCTGGAGCTCATCAGCCGCGACGACAACGCCAACCCCGGCGACGCCGTGCGCGTGGCCGAAGAACTCATCTCGCGCGAGAAGGTCGACGTGCTGGCCGGCGCCTTCCTGTCGAACACCGGCCTGGCGCTGACCGACTTCGCCAAGCAGAAAAAATTCTTCTACCTCGCCGCCGAGCCGCTCACCGACAAGATCGTCTGGAGCAACGGCAACAAGTACACCTACCGCCTGCGCCCCTCGACCTACATGCAGGTCGCGATGCTGGTGCCCGAGGCCGCCAAGCTCAAGAAGAAGCGCTGGGCCATCGTGTACCCCAACTACGAGTACGGCCAGTCGTCGGTCGCCACCTTCAAGACCTTGCTCAAGGCGATCCAGCCCGACGTCGAGTTCGTCGCCGAGCAGGCGCCGCCGCTGGGCAAGGTCGATGCGGGCAGCGTGGTGCAGGCCCTGGCCGACGCCAAGCCCGACGCCATCTTCAACGTATTGTTCGGCGCCGACCTGTCCAAGTTCGTGCGCGAAGGCAACACGCGCGGCCTGTTCAAGGACCGCGAGGTGGTGAGCGTGCTGACCGGCGAGCCCGAATACCTCGACCCGCTGAAGGACGAGGCGCCCAACGGCTGGGTCGTCACCGGCTACCCCTGGTACGGCGTGAAGACCGCCGAGCACAAGGCCTTCAACGACGCCTACCAGGCCAAGTTCAAGGACTACCCGCGCCTGGGCTCGGTGGTGGGCTACAGCGCCATCTACTCGATCGCGGCCGGCGTGAAGAAGGCCGGCAGCACCGACACCGAGAAGCTCGTGGCCGCCTTCAAGGGCCTGCAGGTCGACACGCCCTTCGGCAAGATCAGCTACCGCGCGCAGGACAACCAGTCCACCATGGGCGCGTACGTCGGCAAGACCAAGAACGACGGCGGCAAGGGCGTGATGGTCGACTATGTCTATCTGGATGGCGCCAAGTTCCAGCCGACGGACGACGAAGTGAAAAAGATGCGCCCTGCGGACTGACCGCACGGCTCCTGCAACGCGTCCGCCGCCGCTTCTTGAGCGCGGCGGGGCGCGGTGTCTCCAGTTTCCTCAGGGTCCCTCATGAGCTTTTCAGGCTTCGTTGTTCAGTTGCTCAACGGGTTGGCCGGCGCGTCTTCGCTGTTTCTGGTGGCGGCCGGCCTCTCGTTGATCTTCGGCGTGACGCGCATCGTCAACTTCGCCCATGGATCTTTTTTCATGGTGGGCATCTACGTCGCGTACACGCTCGTCGAGAAGCTCGGCCCGAGCGTGGGCTTCTGGCCGGCGCTGTTGATCGCCGCGCTCGCGGTGGGCGTGCTGGGCGCGCTCATCGAGGTGCTGCTGCTGCGCCGCATCTACAAGGCGCCCGAGCTGTTCCAGCTGCTGGCCACCTTCGCGCTCGTGCTGGTCATCAAGGACGCGGTGCTGTGGCTCTGGGGGCCTGACGAACTGCTCGGCCCGCGCGCGCCGGGCCTGAAGGGCTCGGTCGAAATCCTCGGGCGCCAGTTTCCTTCCTACGACCTGTTCCTGATCGTCGTCGGCCCGCTGGTGCTCGGCCTCGTCTGGCTGCTGCTCACGCGCACGCGCTTCGGCACGCTGGTGCGCGCCGCCACGCAAGACCGCGAGATGGTCAGCGCACTGGGCGTCAACCAGGCCTGGCTCTTCACCGCCGTGTTCGCGCTCGGCGCGCTGCTCGCGGGCCTGGGCGGCGCGCTGCAATTGCCGCGCGAACCCGCCACGCTGGAGATGGACCTGAACACCATCGGCGCCGCCTTCGTCGTCGTGGTGGTCGGCGGCATGGGCTCGCTGCCCGGCGCCTACGTGGCCGCGCTGCTCATCGCCGAGATCAAGGCCGTGTGCATCTGGCTGGGCGTGGTGCAGATCTTCGGCATCGACGTGTCGTTCTCCAAGCTCACGCTGATGGTCGACTTCCTCGTGATGGCCATCGTGCTGGTGTGGCGCCCCTGGGGCCTGTTCGGCCGGCCGCAGGCGCCGAGTCGCTACGTCGGCATGCAGGAAGAGCCGCTGCGCCGCCCCAGCACCGCCTACATCGTGGCCGCCGCCGGGCTGGCGCTGGTGCTGGCCGCGCTGCCGCTGCTGACGGCCGGCTCGCCCTACACCACGGTGCTGATGATCGACCTGCTGATCGCCGCGCTGTTCGCCACCAGCCTGCACTTCATCATGGGGCCGGCCGGCATGCACTCCTTCGGCCACGCGGCCTACTTCGGCCTCGGGGCCTACGGCGCGGCGCTGCTGGTGCGCGCGCTGCACCTGCCGATGGAGCTGGCGCTGGTGGTCGCGCCGCTGGTGGCCGCGCTCGGCGCCTTCGTCTACGGCTGGTTCGCCGTGCGCCTGTCGGGCGTGTACCTGGCGATGCTCACGCTGGCCTTCGCGCAGATCACCTGGGCCGTCACCTACCAGTGGGACAGCTTCACGGGCGGCAGCAACGGCCTGACCGGCGTGTGGCCCTCGGAGTGGCTGTCGAACAAGCAGGTGTACTACTGGCTCACGCTGGTGCTCGTGGGCGCGGGCGTGTGGTGGCTGCGCCGCGTGCTGTTCTCGCCCTTCGGCTATGCGCTGCGCGCGGGCCGCGACTCGGTGCTGCGCGCCGACGCCATCGGCATCGACGTCAAGCGCATGCAGTGGGCGGCCTTCGTCATCGCCGGCACCGTGGCCGGCCTGGCCGGCGCACTCTATGCGTTCTCGAAAGGCAGCATCTCGCCCGAGAGCCTGTCGGTCGGCAAGTCGGTCGACGGCCTCGTGATGGTGCTGCTGGGCGGCATCCAGACCCTGGCGGGCCCCGTGGTCGGCGCCGTCACCTTCACCTGGCTGCACGACACCGTGGCGCGCAACACCGACTACTGGCGCGCGATGCTCGGCGCCATCATCCTGATCCTGGTGCTGCTGTTCCCGCAGGGCATTGCAGGGTCGATCAAGCAGCTCGTCGATCGCTGGCGCGCACCGAAGCATGATGAAGCAGACGCCAAGCTCAAGGAGGTGAAGGCATGAGCCTCCTCAAAGTCACGAACCTCGGCAAATCGTTCGGCGGCGTGAAGGCCGTGGACGGCATCAGCTTCGAGCTGCCGCCCGGCGAACTGCTCGCGCTCATCGGCCCCAACGGCGCCGGCAAGTCGACCACCTTCAACATGGTGAACGGCCAGCTCAAGGCCGACCAGGGCTCGATCACGCTCGACGGCCACGAACTCGTGGGCCGCAAGCCGCGCGAGATCTGGCGCAAGGGCGTGGGCCGCAC
This sequence comes from Variovorax sp. GW821-FHT06D12, assembly GCF_059419205.1. Taxonomy (NCBI): domain Bacteria; kingdom Pseudomonadati; phylum Pseudomonadota; class Betaproteobacteria; order Burkholderiales; family Comamonadaceae; genus Variovorax; species Variovorax sp. GW821-FHT06D12. The sequence continues at coordinate 53,709 of NZ_JBWKRI010000004.1, forward strand.
CTTCCAGATCGCCGAAACCTTCGCCTCGCTGACCGTGGTCGAGAACGTGCAGATGGCGCTGCTCTCGCACGACCACAAGCTGTTCTCGATGTGGCGCCGTGCGGCCGACCACAAGCGCGACGAGGCGCTGGCGCTGCTCGACCAGGTCGGCATGAAGGCGCAGGCCGACCGGCCCTGCAGCGTGCTGGCCTACGGCGACGTGAAGCGCGTCGAACTCGCCATCGCCATGGCCAACTCGCCCAAGCTGCTGCTCATGGACGAGCCCACCGCCGGCATGGCGCCCCAGGAGCGCAACTCGCTCATGGCGCTCACCAAGGACCTCGTCATCCAGCGCGGCATGGCCGTGCTCTTCACCGAGCACAGCATGGACGTGGTGTTCGCGTACGCCGACCGCATGATCGTGCTGGCGCGCGGGCGCCTCATCGCGCAGGGCAAGCCGCTCGAGATCCGCGACCACCCGAAGGTGCAGGAGGTGTACTTCGGCAGCGGCAAGACCTTCGAGAAGATTGCAGAGAAAGCCGCAGCGCTGGGAGTCACCGCATGAGCACGCACGAACCTCTTCTGGAAGCCAAGGCCTTGTGCGCCTGGTACGGCGCCGCGCAGATCCTCTACGACGTCGACCTCGAAGTGCGGCGCGGCGAAGTCGTCGCGCTCATGGGCCGCAACGGCGCGGGCAAGTCGACCACGCTCAAGACGCTCATCGGCATGCTCACCAAGCGCCGCGGCGCCGTGCGCTTCCTGGGCCACGACATTTCGAAGAGCGAGCCGCACCACGCGGCGCGCCTGGGCCTGGGCTTCGTGCCCGAAGACCGGCGCGTGTTCACCGACCTCACGGTGATGGAGAACCTCGAGGTCGGCAAGCAGCCCGCGCGCCAGTGGGCCGACGGCACCGCCGCGCCGCTGTGGACGCCCGAGCGCCTGTTCCAGCTGTTCCCCAACCTCGGCGAGATGCCCAACCGCCCGGGCGGGCGCATGAGCGGCGGCGAGCAGCAGATGCTCACAGTGGCGCGCACGCTGATGGGCAACCCTTATCTCGTGCTGCTCGACGAGCCCTCCGAGGGCGTGGCCCCGGTCATCGTCGAGCAGATGGCCAACATGATCCTCGAGCTCAAGGCGCAGGGCGTGAGCATCCTGCTGTCGGAGCAGAACATGCACTTCGCCGAGCTGGTCTCCGACCGGGCCTATGTGCTCGAGAAGGGGCAGATCCGTTACCACGCCACGATGGCCGAGTTGGCGGCCAACGAAGAAGTGCGCAGGGCCTACCTCAGCGTCTGACCGTTTCCTTTCCTCAACCACCGGAGTCCACACCATGCATCGCAGAACCATCTTGAAGTCCGCCGCTGCCCTGGGGCTCGTCGGCAGCCTTGGCAGTTTCGGCCTCTCCGCTTTCGCGGCCGGCAAGATCAAGCCCGGTGGCAAGGCCGCGCTGATCGTGGTCGACGTGCAGAACTGTTTTCTCGACGGCGGCACGCTCGCGGTGAAGGGCGGCAACGAGGTGATCCCGGTCATCAACGCGCTGGCGCCCGCGTTCCAGAACATCGTCGTCACGCAGGACTGGCACACGGCGGGCCATGCCTCGTTCGCCAGCACCTACAGCGGCAAGAAGCCCTTCGAGACGACCAAGCTCAATTACGGTACGCAGGTGCTGTGGCCCGACCACTGCGTGCAAGGCACCGACGATGCCGCGCTCGGCAAGGACCTCAAGGTGCCGACCGCGCAGCTCATCATCCGCAAGGGCTTCCACAAGGACATGGACAGCTACTCCGCCTTCGAGGAGGCCGACCACAAGACGGCCACCGGCCTGGCCGGCTACCTCAAGGCGCGCGGCATCAAGACCGTGTTCGTCACGGGCTTGGCCACCGACTTCTGCGTGGCCTGGACCGCGATGGACGCGCGCAAGGCCGGCTTCGAGGCCTACGTGATCGAAGACGCCACGCGCGGCATCGACCTCAACGGCTCGCTGGCCGCCGCCTGGAAGCAGATGAGGGCCAAGGGCGTCAAGCGCATCCAGTCCGGCGACATCCAGGCCGGCTGACGACGACGAAGTCCGCGGCGCCGCCGCGGCAACACCCCTCCGACGACAACAACAAAGAGACAGACGACGCATGAAGCTTTCGATTTCAAGGCGCACCCTGGTGGCGGGCGGCGCGGCCCTGGCGCTCGGCCCCGGCCTGCTGCGGCCGGTGCGCGCGGACAACGGCGTGACCGACAGCGCCATCCGCATCGGCCAGTCGGCCGTGTTCAGCGGCCCGGCAAAAGACTTCGGCGTCGACTACCGCGCGGGCATCCAGCTGTACTTCGACCGCGTCAACAAGTCGGGCGGCATCCACGGCCGCAAGATCGAACTCGTCACCTACGACGACGCCTACGAGCCCGCGAAGACGGCCGCCAACACCGCCAAGCTGATCGACGAGGACAAGGTCTTCGCGCTCACCGGCTACGTCGCCACGGGCAACCTTGCGGCCGCCATGCCGCTGGCCGAGAAGGCCGGCGTGCCGATGTTCGCGCCGTTGGTGGGCACCACGTCGTTCCGCACAAAAACCAACCGCTACCTGTTCCACGTGCGCGCGGGCTACGACCTGGAGCTGCGCAAGATCATCAGCCACCTCTCGACGCTGGGCATCCAGTCGATCGCCGTGGTCTACCAGGACAGCGCCTTCGGCAAGTCGAACCTCGCCACCTGCGAGCAGCTGGCCGCCGAATACAAGGTGAAGGTGGTGCAGACGCTGCCCATGGCCATCGCAGCCGAAGACGCCAAGCAGGTGATCGGCGGGCTCGCCGAGGGCCGCCCCGGCGCCGTCGTGATGATCATGGCCGGGCGCATGACCGAGGTCTTCATCCGCGACTACCGCGCGAGCGGCGCGGCCGCGCCGCTGTACACGCTGTCGGTCGGCATCACCGACGCGGCGGGTTCGGCCAAGCGGCTCGAAGGCAAGCTCGCCGGGCTGGTCACGGCCAGCATCGTGCCGCCGCCCGGTGCGCAGCGCGTGCCCATCGTGGCCGACTACCAGCGCGACCGCGCCGAGTTCGGCCAGAAGATCGACAGCTACACCGCGCTCGAGGGCTACATCGTCGCGCGCGTGATGACCGAGGGCCTGCGTCGCGCGGGCAAGGCGCTCACGCGCGACAGCTTCATCGCCGGGCTCGAGAGCATCGGCAGCACGCGCTTCGGCGACTTCCCCGTCGACTACAGCGCGAAGAACCACAACGGCTCGACCTTCGTGGACCTGGAGATGTACACCCGTGACGGCCAGTTGCGGCGCTGAGCCGCTGCACCTGCAGGTCAACGGCCGGGCGCACGCGCTCGCCGGCGTGCCGCGCGAAGCCTCGCTGCTGCACCTGCTGCGCAACGACCTGGGGCTCAACGGGCCCAAGTACGGCTGCGGGCTCGGGCAGTGCGGCGCGTGCACCGTGCACGTCGACGGCGTGGCCGCGCGGTCCTGCGTGATTCCCGCGCACGGCGTGGCAGGGCGCAGCATCACCACGCTCGAAGGGCTTGGCATGCGCGGGCGCTGGCACCCGGTGCAGGCCGCTTTTGAAGACGCGCAGGCCGCGCAGTGCGGCTACTGCCTCAACGGCATGGTCATGCAGGTGGCGGCGCTGCTCGCGCGCGATCCGCACGCGAGCGAGGCGCGCATCCGCAGCGAGCTGTCGGGCAACCTGTGCCGCTGCGGCACGCACATCGAGATCCTCGACGCCGTGCAGCGCGCCGCCGTGCGCCTTCGCGCGGCCCCGCCGGGCGACGCCGCCGCATGACGCGCCGCGCCGACCTGCCGCAGACGCGCGCGGAATTCCTCGCTGCCGATGGCGTGCTGCTGGTGGTGCGCGAAGCGCCGCCCCCGCCGCCGCCCGCCAGGGGCCAGCCCGCCTTCATCGCCAGCCACCCCAGCGAAGGCGACGAGGTGCTGCTCGCGCTGTGGGACGACGGCAGCGTCTCCGCGCTCAACGGCCACGTCGACCTGGGCACCGGCATCCAGACCGCACTGGCGCAGATCGTGGCCGAGGAGCTCGACCTCGGCATGCCCTGCGTGCGCATGATGCTCGGCGACACCGCGCGCGCGCCCAACCAGGGCGCGACCATCGCGAGCGCGTCGATCCAGATCCACGCGCAGCCGCTGCGGCTGGCCGCCGCGCAGGCACGCGCGTGGCTGCTCGCGCGCGCGGCCGAGCGGCTGGGCGTGGCCGTCGATGCGCTGCAGGTGCGCAACGGCGTGGTGCGCGTGGCCGAGGCGCCGGACCGTCACGTCAACTACGCGGACCTCGTGGCGCACCAGCGCACCGTGCTGCGCCTGGACCTCGACGCGACACCCAAGAACCCGGCCGACTACCGCCTCGTCGGCACGCGCCAGGCGCGCGTCGACATCCCGGCCAAGCTCGCAGGCGACCTCGTGTTCGTGCACGACATGCGCGTGTCCGGCATGCTGCATGGCCGCGTGGTGCGCCCGCCGTATGCGGGCGCGGACCACGGCGAGTTCATCGGCAACACGCTCGAAGCGGTCGATGAAGCGTCGATCGCGCACATCCCCGGCATCCGCGCCGTGGTCGTGGTGCGCGACTTCGTCGGCATCGTCGCCGAGCGCGAGGAGCACGCCGAGCAGGCGATGCGCGAGCTGCGCGTGACCTGGAAGCCCTGGCCCGGCATGCCCGACCTGCGCGACGTGGCACAGGCCCTGCGCGACAACCCGTCGACGCAGCGCCTGCTGGTCGACGAAGGCGATGTCGACGGCGCCATGGCCGCCGCCGCGCAGCCGATGCAGCGCACGTATGTGTGGCCCTACCAGATGCATGCGTCTATCGGCCCCTCGTGCGCGCTGGCCGAGTGGCAGCCTGCCGACGGCAGCGGCATGCAGCTGCGCTGCTGGGCCGGCTCGCAGAACCCGCACGTGCTGCGCGCCGATCTCGCCAAGCTCATGGGCGTGGACGACGTGCAGGTCGACGTGGTGCGCATGGAGGCCGCGGGCTGCTACGGCCGCAACGGTGCCGACGACGTGGCGGCCGATGCCGCGCTGCTCGCGCGCGCCGTGGGCGCGCCGGTGCGCGTGCAGCTCTCGCGCGAGCAGGAGCATGCATGGGAGCCCAAGGGCGCCGCGCAGCTCATGGAGATCGACGGCGGGCTCATGGCCGACGGCCGCGTCGCGGCCTACGACTTCGAAACCTCCTACCCCTCGAACGGTGCGCCCACGCTGGCGCTGCTGCTCACGCGCACGGTCGAGCCCGTGGCGCAGGCCTACGAGATGGGCGACCGCACCGCGCGACCACCGTACAGCTACGACAACCTGCGCGTGAAGGTCAACGACATGGCGCCGATCGTGCGCGCCTCGTGGCTGCGCGGCGTGTCGGCGCTGCCGAGTTCGTTCGCGCACGAGTCGTACATCGACGAGCTGGCCACGGCGGCGGGTGTCGACCCCGTGCAGTTCCGCCTGCGGCACCTGGACGATCCGCGCGCGGTCGAGCTCGTGCAGGCCACCGCGCAGAAGGCCGGCTGGCGCATGCGCACCGGGCCGCAGGAGAACGCCGACGGCGGGCTGGGCGAAGGCGGCGACATCCTCTTCGGCCAGGGCTTCGCGTACGCGCGCTACATCCACAGCAAGTGGCCGGGCTTCGGCGCGGCGTGGGCCGCGTGGGTGGCCGATGTCGAGGTCAACCAGAAGACCGGCGAGGTGCATGTGCGCCGCGTGGTGGTGGGGCACGACGCGGGGCTGCTGGTCAACCCGGCGGGGGTCGAGCACCAGGTGCACGGCAACGTGATCCAGACCACGAGCCGCGCGCTCAAGGAGCAGGTGCAGTTCGCGCCGCAGCAGGGCGCCGCAACGGGCGGCGCGCAGTTGCCGGGCGTGTTGCCTTCGGGCGTGGTCGCGAGCCGCGAGTGGGGCAGCTACCCGATCCTCAATTTCCGCGACGTGCCGGTGATCGAGGTCATGCACATGCCGCGTCCCGGCGAGCCCTCGCTGGGCGCGGGCGAGTCGTCGTCGGTGCCGGGGACGGCGGCGATCGCGAATGCGATCTTCGATGCGACCGGCGTGCGCTTCCGCTCGCCGCCGTTCACGCCGGAGACGGTGCTGGCGGAATTGAACCGGGGTTCGCTGCCACCGCCTCCGGTGCAGGGCGATGCCGCCGGATCCTCTTCGCCACCGGCCTCGAGCGCAGGCGTGAGCAACGCCCTGTGGCCGCGTCGCAAGGGCCTGTGGGCCACCGGCGCTGCGCTCTTCATCGGCGGCCTCGGCGTCATCGCCGGCCTGCTCGGCTGGCGCGCGGCCATCGCGCCCGTGTCGCTCAGCGCGCCGGTCTACAGCGAGTCCACCATCGAACGCGGCCGCGTGCTCGCCGCGCTCGGCGACTGCGCCGTGTGCCACACCGCGCCCGGCGGCGCACCCAACGCCGGTGGCCGCGCAATGGACACGCCCTTCGGCACGCTCTACACCACCAACCTCACGCCCGACGCCGAGACGGGCCTGGGCCGCTGGTCCTTCAGCGCCTTCCAGCGCGCGATGCGCGAAGGCGTCTCGCGCGACGGCCACCATCTGTACCCCGCGTTCCCCTACACCGCCTTCGCGAAGACCAGCGACGACGACCTGCAGGCGCTCTACGCGTACTTCATGGCGATGCCGGCGGTGCGTGCGGAAACGCCCAAGTCCGAGCTCAAGTTCCCGTTCAACCTGCGCCCACTGATGGCCGGCTGGAATGCGCTGTTCCACGACCCCGCACCGCTTCCGCCCGTGCCCACGCAGAGCGCCGAGTGGAACCGCGGTGCCTACCTCGTCAACGGCCTGGGCCATTGCGGCGCCTGCCACACGCCGCGCAACGCGCTCGGCGCGGAGCAGGGCGGCAGCGCGTTCCTCTCGGGCGCGATGGTCGATGGCTGGGAAGCGCCCGCGCTCACGCAGCTGTCGAAGGCCGCCGTGCCGTGGGACACCGACGCGCTGTACCGCTACCTGCGCAACGGCCACTCGCCGCGCCACGGCATCGCGGGCGGCCCGATGGCCGAGGTGGTGCGCGAACTCGCGCAGGTGCCCGACGCCGACGTGCGCGCGATGGCCGTCTACCTCGGCTCGTTCAACCCCGCGCCTTCTGCGCAACCGCAGGCACTCGCGCAACAGGCCGTCGACAACGCGGCGCGCACGCAAGGCCAGCTGCTCGGCCCCGCGCAGCGCATGTTCGACAGCGCCTGTGCCTCGTGCCACCACGACGGCGACGGCCCCACGCTGCTGGGCGTGAACACGCCGCTCGCGCTCAACAGCAGCCTCACGAGCACGCGGCCCGACAACCTGCTGCGCACCATCCTCGACGGCGTGCGCGCGCCCGCGCACCGCGACATCGGCTTCATGCCCGCGTTCCGCGAAGCGCTCGACGACCGCCAGATCGCCGACCTCGCCGGCTACATGCGCGCACGCTTCGCGCCGCAGGAAGCGCCGTGGGCGAACCTGCCCGCCGAGGTCGCGCGCGTGCGGGCCATGCCGGGCCACTGACCCGCAGCGGGCGTGGCCGCGGGCCCGCGGCTACGATGGCGCGCAGACCTTATTCACGGAGACACCCCACCATGCCTTTGGACCTTTCGACCGCTTCCAGCCTGCCCCGCGACGCCGAGCGCGCCACCCTTGTCGGCCGTCTCTGGCAACCCGGCGTGGGCCCGGTGCTGGTGGCCGTGCAGGGCGATGGCTTGCACGACCTGTCAAAGCTCGCGCCCACCATGAGCGACCTGCTCGAAGGCCAGGGCTCGCCGGCCGAAGCCGTGCGCGCTGCATTGCAGAGTGGCACCGCGCCACGCATCGCCGCGCTCGATGCCGTGCTCGCCAACAGCGACGAAAGCACGCGCGACAACAACCAGGCCTGGCTGCTCGCTCCTTGCGACCTGCAGGTCGTGAAGGCCAGCGGCGTGACCTTCGTGGCGAGCCTGCTCGAACGCGTGATCGAAGAACAGGCACGCGGCGATGCCTCGCGCGCCGAAGCCACGCGCGCGGCCATCGGCGATGTGCTGGGCGACAACCTCGCCGACATCGTGCCCGGCTCGCCCGAAGCCATGAAGGTGAAGGACGTGCTCATCGCGCAAGGCATGTGGTCGCAGTACCTCGAGGTGGGCATCGGCCCCGACGCCGAGGTCTTCACCAAGGCCCCGGTGCTCGCGGCCGTGGGCACGGGCGCCGACGTGGGCATCCACGCGGACTCGGCCTGGAACAACCCCGAGCCCGAGGTCGTGCTCGCAGTGAACAGCCGCGGCGAGGTGCTCGGCGCCGCGCTCGGCAACGACGTCAACCTGCGCGACTTCGAAGGCCGCAGCGCACTGCTGCTGGGCAAGGCCAAGGACAACAACGCCTCGTGCGCCATCGGCCCGTTCATCCGTCTGTTCGATGCGCACTTCGGCATCGCCGATGTGCGGCGCATCACGGTCGCGTTGAACGTGACGGGCCCCGAGGGCTTCACGCTCGAAGGGTCGAGCTCGCTGTCGAAGATCAGCCGCGATCCGCTCGACCTCGTGGCACAGACACTCAACCGCCACCACGCCTACCCAGACGGTTTCATGTTGTTTCTGGGCACGATGTTCGCGCCGACACAAGACCGTCACGGACCGGGGCAAGGATTCACGCATGTCGTGGGCGACCATGTGCGCATCGCGGCCCCTGAATTGGGTGCGTTGAACAACCGCGTCGTGCATGCAGACCAGGCGCCGCGGTGGTCTTTCGGCCTCGGTGCGTTGATGCGCAACCTCGCGTCGCGTCGGCTGCTGTAGCCCGTACTTCTGCACTTTAAAAGCAGATGTACTCCTTTGGAATTCAGAGGCTGCACTTTGCATTCTGTTGCGGTTGACCATGCATCTTCTTACCCTCAAGATGACTACCATCGCGAGTGGATAAATCAAGGGAGTCGTGGTTGCTGCCGAATGAGATCGATCTGTTGCAGACGCCCGTCGAGGGCCCGCTTCCCTGTGGTGAAGATCTGGAATACGACGCCGATTTCATGGCGCTCCAACAGGCGGCCACGGGCAAGCGCGAGCAGCAGTTCGGCGACACCATCATTCCCGCCGAGCCGCCCGACTGGGCGCGTGTAGACCGCATCGCACGACAGTTGTGCGTGCGCACGCGTGACCTGCGCGTGCTGGTGCCGCTCACGCTCGCGTGGACCGAAAGCCGCGGCCTGCCAGGCTATGTCGACGGGCTGCGCCAGGTCGATGCGGTGCTGCAGACTTTCTGGAACGACGTGCATCCGCGCGTCGTCGATGGCACGAACGAAGACCCGCTGCCGCGCATGAATGCGCTGGCCGCACTGGCCGAAGCCGAAGGGCTCGGACGCAGCGTGCGCGATGCGCGGCTGCTCGAAGACGGTGGCACGGCGATGAGCCTGCGGCAGGTCGAGGCGCTGCTCGATTCGAGCAAGAGCGACCAGGTGGACTACCCCGGCGGCGTCGGCCGCCTGCGCGAGGCCGCACGCCGCGCACACGACAAGGCCGCGGCGCCGGTCGTGGCCCTGCGTGAGGCTTTGGCACTGCTGCAGCGCATCCGAGAGACCTGCGAGCGCGCGCTGGGCCAGAGTTGGGCGCCCGATTTTTCAAGGCTCGAACGGTCGCTGCGCACCGTGGGCCAGTTGCTGCCGGAGCAGCCGCACAGCGAAGTGCCGCAGGCGTCGGCAGTAGGCCGTGCAGAAGACACAAGCGGTGCGGCGCACGTGCACGTACCCGCAGCGCATGTTGCAGCGGCCACGCAGGCTGCAGTGCGTCCGCTGCGAATTCAAGAGATTGAAATATCGGCTCGTGAAGATGTGCAAGTGTTGTTGGAAAAAGCGTGCGAGTTCCTGGAACGAACGGAACCGAGCCATCCGGCACCCATGCTGATCCGCAGGGCCCAGCGACTGATGGACCTCAACTTCTTCCAGATCATCGAAGAGCTCGTGCCCGAGGGATTGCAAAAGATAGAAAGCCTTGCCGGCCGCCCGTTGAACGGCGACGCCGCATTGCCCTAGCGGCCGTTGCTGCCGGCGAGCAGGAACAACGCGCCGGCACCGGTCGACCGGTACGACCCATGCATTCAGTTTCAAGAGGACGCTTATGGCAGACAACCGTGTCAGGAACAGTGGTCAGAAGTTCATCGCGCGCAACCGGGCGCCGCGCGTGCAGATCGAGTACGACGTCGAGATCTACGGCAGCGAACGCAAGATCCAGCTGCCTTTCGTGATGGGCGTCATCGCCGACCTCGCGGGCAAGCAGACCGACCCCATGCCCGATCTCGCGGAGCGCGAGTTCATGGCGGTGGACATCGACAACTTCGACGAGCGCATGAAGTCCATCAAGCCGCGCGTCGCGTTCCAGGTGCCCAACACGCTCACCGGCGAAGGCCAGATGAACGTGGACATCACCTTCGACAGCATGGACGACTTCTCGCCCGCGCGCATTGCGCGCCAGGTCGACGCGCTGCAGCAGCTGCTCGAGGCGCGCACCGAGCTGTCGAACCTGCTCTCGTACATGGACGGCAAGAACGGCGCCGAGCAACTCATCGCGCAGGCGCTGCAGAACCCGGCGCTGCTCAAGTCGCTGGCGTCCGCGCCCAACCCCGCGGTCGCGCAGGCGGCCGCCGATGCCGCAGCAGCCAAGCAAGCCGACGACAGGACCGCACCATGAGCACCGCATCCCAGCAAGGCGCCCGCGCCCGCACCGCCACCGTCGAAGCGCTCGAGCCCAACGAGTTCTCCGACCTCCTGCAGCGCGAGTTCAAGCCCAAGACCGAGCAGGCGCGCGAGGCGGTGGAGAACGCCGTCAAGACGCTGGCCGTGCAGGCGCTCGAGAACACCGTCACCATCTCGAACGACGCTTACCGCAGCGTGCAGGCCATCATCACGGAGATCGACCGCAAGCTGTCGGAGCAGATCAACCAGATCCTGCACCACGAAGACTTCCAGCAGCTCGAAGGTGCATGGCGCGGCCTGCACTACCTCGTGAACAACACCGAGACCGACGAGCAGCTGAAGATCCGCGTCATGTGCGCATCCAAGCGCGAAGTGGCGCGCTCGCTCAAGCGCCACAAGGGCATCGGCTGGGACCAGAGCCCGATGTTCAAGAAGATCTACGAGGCCGAGTACGGCCAGTTCGGCGGCGAGCCCTTCGGCGCGCTGATCGGCGACTTCCACTTCGACCACAGCCCGCCCGACGTCGAGATGCTCGGCGAGATGGCCAAGATCGCCGCCGCCGCGCACTGCCCCTTCATCGCCGGCGCCTCGCCCACCGTGATGCAGATGGACTCGTGGCAGGAGCTGTCGAACCCGCGTGACCTCACCAAGATCTTCCAGAACACCGAGCACACCGCGTGGCGCTCGCTGCGCGATTCGGAAGACGCGCGCTACATCGGCCTGGCCATGCCGCGCTTCCTGGCGCGCCTGCCCTACGGTGCGCGCACCAACCCGGTCGACGAGTTCGAGTTCGAGGAAGAAACCGATTCGGCGCTGCACACGCGCTACACCTGGGCCAACTCGGCCTATGCGATGGGCGTGAACATCAACCGCTCGTTCAAGCAGTTCGGCTGGTGCACCTCGATCCGCGGCGTGGAGTCGGGCGGCGCGGTCGAGAACCTGCCCACCCACACCTTCCCCACCGACGACGGCGGCGTGGACATGAAGTGCCCGACCGAGATCGCCATCAGCGACCGGCGCGAGGCCGAGCTCGCCAAGAACGGCTTCATGCCGCTGGTGCACCGCAAGAACTCCGACTTCGCGGCCTTCATCGGTGCGCAGTCGCTGCAGCAACCGGCCGAGTACTACGACGCCGATGCCACGGCCAACGCCAACCTGGCGGCGCGCCTGCCGTACCTGTTTGCGTGCTGCCGCTTCGCGCACTACCTGAAGTGCATCGTGCGCGACAAGATCGGCTCGTTCCGCGAGCGCGAGGACATGGAGCGCTGGCTCAACGACTGGATCATGAACTACGTCGACGGCAGCCCCGGCACCTCGTCGCAGGACACGAAGGCGATGAAGCCGCTGGCGGCGGCCGAGGTCCAGGTGGAAGCCATCGAGGACAACCCCGGCTACTACGCCGCCAAGTTTTTTCTCCGGCCGCACTACCAGCTCGAGGGGCTGACGGTGTCGTTGCGGCTGGTTTCGAAGTTGCCGTCCAACAAGAAGGACAGCAGCTAATTCCACTGTCCCGCTACCGGGCAATTCATCGATAACTTTTGGGGGTCAATCATGGCAGTAGACATGTTCATGCGCGTCGAGGGTGCAAACGGCGAGTCCAAGGACTCCAACCACAAGGACTGGACCGACATCAAGTCGTTTGCATGGGGAGCGACGCAGCCTGGCAACATGGTCAGCGGCGGTGGCGGCGGCGTGGGCAAGGCCAGCTTCAACGACCTGCAGGTGCTCGCGCGCATCGATAAGGCGGCGCCTTCGGTGCTGAAGAACTGCGCGAGCGGCAAGCACCTGAGCAAGGTCGAAGTGGCCGTGTGCAAGGCCGGCGGCTCGCAGATCGAGTACACGCGCGTCACGCTCGAAGAGGTGCTCGTCACCTCGGTGCAGTACACGGCCGAGCAGGGCGGCGATGCGGTGCTCGTGCAGTACGCCTTCCAGGCCGCGAAGGTGAAACAGCAGTACTGGGAACAGACCGACAAGGGCGGCAAGGGCGCCGAGACGGTGCTGGGCTGGAACATCAAGGAAAACAAGGAAGCCTGATTTCCTTGTTGCGCGGCGGGGCCGTGGCCTTCAGGGCCATGCAGCCCCCGCCGGCGGTCCACAGCCGTTTGTCTGTCTCCTGCGGCGCCCCTTCGCGGCGCGCCGCCTTTCACCTTTCAGCCAGTCAACGGGGAAGTTTCATGGGCGATGGGTTTGCAGTGCTGGGCGAGCGCTCCGTGGCCGAGCACACCGAATGGGTACAGCGGCAGATCCGCGCCAGTCCCCAGAATGCCGGCCTGCGCCTTGCCCTGTGCCACTTCCTCGCGCTGCGCGGCGAATGGCAGCGGGCCGAAGACCAGCTCAAGCTCGCCACGAAGCTCGACCCCACGTTCACGCCGGCCAGCGTTACCTGTGCGATGGCCCTGCGGGGCGAGCGCGAGCGCAGCGACTTCTGGGCCAGCGGCGGACGCACGCCGGCCATCGTCTCGGGCAATGCCGACTGGGTCGAGCAGCTGCTCGGCGCCGCCGTGTTGCCCGCCGAACGTGCCGACGAGGCCGCCGCGCTGCGCGAGGCCGCGCGCGACGCAGCGCCCGCGCTGCAGGGCACGCTGACCACCGTCGACCGCTCCGACGCGCGGGCCGTGCAGGCGCTCGACGGTGAGCCCGCGGCGCACAGCGACTTCGCCTGGCTGTGCGACGGCGACGCGCGCATCGGCGCCGTGCTCGAACTGTTCACGCCCTCGGGCTACGCGTGGCTGCCGCTGCCGGCGGTGCGCCGCATCAAGTTCTCGCGCCCGCAGCACCTGGTCGACCTGCTGTGGGCGCCGGCCGAGATCGAGCTGCACGACGGCCGCGGCCTCAACGGCCTCGTGCCCGTGCGCTACCCGGGCGCGCTCGACAGCCTGGACGACGAGACCGCGCTGGGCCGCCGCACCGACTGGCAACCGCTCGCGGGCGACGACCAGTTCGCGGGCATTGGCCAGCGCACGCTGATCAGCGAGGCCGGCGACCACTCGCTGCTCGACCTGCGGCGCATCGAGTTCGCCCCAGCGACGGAAGGCGTGGCTGCATGACGCCCGCCGTCACTACCGACATCGACGGCGACGCCCAGGAAAGCGTCGCGCGCGACCGCCTGCAGCCCGTGCTGCTGGACCGCCTCACCGACAAGGCGCCGCAGAACGGCCAGGAGCGCGCGGGCGCCTTCCTCATGAGCGGCAAGCTGCTGCGCGACTCGGTGCTGCGCGACCTGCAGTGGCTGCTCAACACCACCAACTTCGGTGCCGACCACCGCATCAACGGCATGCCGCGCGCGCGCGGCTCGGTGGTGAACTACGGCGTGCGCGGCTGGGCCGGCGGGCGCATGTCGGAGGTCGACTTCGCCGACGTCGAAGCGGCCATCCGCGCGGCCATCATCGACTTCGAGCCGCGCATCATGAAGGACAGCATCGACGTGCGCTGCGTGACCGATGCGACCGACCTGGAGCACCACAACCTGCTCGCGCTGGAGATCCGCGGCACGCTGTGGTCGGTGCCGTACCCGATCGAATTCATCCTGCGTTCGGAGCTGGACCTTGAAAGCGGGCACATGGTGCTGCGGCCGACAGGAGGGCTGTGATGGACGCCAAGCTGCTCGACTACTACAACCGCGAACTCACCTACATGCACGAGCTCGGGGCCGAGTTCGCGCAGCGCTACCCCAAGATCGCGGGCCGGCTGGGCATGCGCGGCATCGAGGTCAGCGACCCGTACGTGGAGCGCCTGCTCGAAGGCTTCAGCTTTCTCACGGCGCGCATCCAGCTCAAGATGGACGCGGAGTTTCCGCGCTTCTCGCAGCGTCTGCTCGAGGTGGTGTACCCCAACTTCCTCGCGCCGCTGCCCGCGATGGCCGTGGTGCAGATCGACGGCAACCTCAACGAGGGCTCGCTGAAGGCGGGCTACGAGCTGCCGCGCCACACGCTCCTGCGCGGTCGCATGATCAAGGGCGAGCAGACGGCCTGCGAGTTCCGCACGGGCCATGCCGTCACGCTGTGGCCCATCAAGATCGCGGAGGCCAGCCTGGGGCCCGTGCCGGCCGAGATCGCGCATGCGCTGCCGATGGCGGCGCGTCAGGCGAAGAGTGCCATCACCATCAAGCTCGAGGCGGTGGGCGGCGCGCGCTTTTCGGAGATGCCGCTGGATCGGCTCGAGTTCTTTCTCTCGGGCGCGGAGCTGCACGCGCTGCGCGTGCTCGAACTGGTGGCGCACCACAGCGTGGCGACCGTGTGCCGCGCCGGCCCCGGCAGCACGGCGCGCATCGTGCCGCTGGGCGATGAGGCGATCCGCCACGAGGGCTTCGACCCCGAGCAGTCGCTGCTGCCCTACGACGCGCGCTCGTTCCAGGGTTACCGCCTGCTGCACGAGTACTTCGCCTTTCCCGAGCGCTACCTCTTCTTCAGCGTGAAGCACCTGCGCGCGGCGGCCTCGGCCATCGGCGGCACCACGATGGAGATCGTGATCCTGCTCGACCGCGCCGACGCCGATCTGGAGCGGCTGGTCGATGCCAGGCACTTCTCGCTGTTCTGCACGCCCATCATCAACCTCGTGCCGCGCCGCAGCGACCGCATCCCGGTCGGGCCGGGCCAGCACGAGCACCACGCGGTGATCGACCGCACGCGCCCGCGCGACTTCGAGATCTTCACCGTGGAGCGCGTCACGGGCCACATGGCCAACGGCTCCGAAGAGCGCGAGTTCCGGCCCTTCCTGGGCTCGTTCGCGTCCGACGACGGCGACTTCGGCGCCTACTTCTCGCTGCGCCGCGAACCGCGCCTGGTGTCCGACCGCGCACGCGCGCAGGGCACGCGCACCAGCTACACCGGCAGCGAGGTGTACGTGTCGCTGGTCGACCAGCACGACGCGCCGTTTCCGCACAGCCTGCGCCACATCACCATCGACGCGCTGTGCACCAACCGCGACCTGCCGTTGCTGCTGCCCACCGGGCTCGAATCGGACTTCACGCTGCGCGTGTCGGCGCCGGTGCGCGGCGTGCGCATCCTGCGCGGCCCGTCGCGGCCGTACCCGGCGCTGGCCGAAGGCGCGCTCACCTGGCGCCTCATCAGCCACCTGGGCCTGAACTACCTGAGCCTGACCGACGTCGATGCCACGCAGGGCGCCGCCGCGCTGCGCGAGGTGCTCGACCTGTACGGCAACCTCGCCGACCCGGCCGTGCGCCGGCAGATCCAGGGCGTGCGCTCGATGGCGCTGGCGCCGGTGTTCCGTCGCCTGCCCGAGCCGGGGCCGATCGTGTTCGGGCGCGGCGTGGAGATTGCGCTGCAGATCGACGAGGTCGCGTTCTCGGGCGCGAGCCCGTACCTGTTCGGCGCCGTGCTGGAGCAGTTCTTCAGCCGGCACGTGTCGCTCAACGCCTTCACCGAGTTCGCGCTGTCCAGCCTGCAGCGCGGTGAGATCGCGCGCTGGACCCCGCGCGTGGGACGCCGCCCCACCGTATGAGCACGACCGGCCTCACCGACGACACCATGCTGCAGGTGCTGCCGGCAGAGGCCGAGGCGCGCGACGAGGCGGCCGGCGATGTGCGCAGCCCCACCCACACCAAGGCGAAGTCCGCGCCGCGTCGCGGCGTGCCCGAGGCCGACCCCGCGCTGTGGGCCCGGCTCGTCGAGCAGCCCTTCGAGCACGACCTGTTCATGCTGCTGCGCCGGCTCGACGCGCAGGGCGACCATCCGCTGCTGGGCCGCGCGCCGCGCCCGCGCGACGAGCCGCTGCGGCTGGGGCAGGAGCCCTCGATGGCCTTTGCGCCGTCGAACGTGTCGGGCGTCGAGGTCGACGAAGACGGCGCGCCGCGCATCTCGATCTACGGCTTCGGCCTGTTCGGTCCCAACGGTCCGCTGCCGCTGCACCTGACCGAGTACGCACGCGAGCGCAAGCGCCACCACGCCGACAACACGCTGAGCGCGTTCGCCGACCTGTTCCATCACCGGCTGATCCTGCTGTTCTACCGCGCCTGGGCCGACGCGCAGTCGGTCAACAGCCTGGACCGCACCGACGGCCACCGCTTTGTCGACTACGTGGCCAGCCTCATGAACATGGGGCAGCCCGGCCTGAAGGCGCGCGACCGCATCGCCGACCATGCGCGCACCCACATGGCGGGGCACCTGGTGCGCCAGACGCGCAACCCCGAAGGGCTGATTCAGATTCTTCGCCTGTACTTCGACGTGCCCGTGCGCGTGGTCGAGTTCGTGAGCGACTGGGTGCACATCGACGAGCGCCAGGTCAGCCGCATCGGCCTGCTCGGGCGCAACCACCGGCTGGGCAGCGGCGCCACCATCGGCCTGGCGGTGCGCGACGCGCAGGGCAAGTTCAGGCTCGAACTCGGCCCGCTGTCGCAGCAGCAGTTCCGCGAGTTCCTGCCGGGCAGCCCGCGGCTGCAGCAGGTGGTCGACTGGGTGCGCCAGTACGTCGGCATCGAATTCGCCTGGGAGCTGCGGCTGGTGCTCAGCAAGCCCGAGGCGCGCGGCATGCGGCTGAGCAGCGACCAGCGCCTGGGCTGGGGCAGCTGGCTCGGCACCCGCCTGTCCGACACCGACGCCGGCGACATGGTGTTCCAGCCCGAGGCGCTCTTTTCCCGCAACGCACCGGCTTCCTCATGACCGACATCCGCCGCGTCTCTCTTTTTTCGAAACTGAATCCGATGCTCTACAAGGCATTGGAGACCGCCACTGCCTTCGCCAAGCTGCGCGGCAATGCCTACGTGGAGCTCGTGCACTGGCTGCACCAGATCCTGCAG
Source organism: Variovorax sp. GW821-FHT06D12 (assembly GCF_059419205.1). Taxonomy (NCBI): domain Bacteria; kingdom Pseudomonadati; phylum Pseudomonadota; class Betaproteobacteria; order Burkholderiales; family Comamonadaceae; genus Variovorax; species Variovorax sp. GW821-FHT06D12. The sequence goes on from NZ_JBWKRI010000004.1 coordinate 71,074, forward strand.
CTGCAGGACAGCGACCTGCTGCGCATCATCAAGCGCGCGGGGCTCAACCTCGATGCGGTCGAGCAGGACCTCGTGCGCGCGCTCGACCGGCTGCCGCACGGCGCCACGTCGATCAGCGACATCTCCGAGCACGTCGACAACGCGGTCGAGCGCGCGTGGGTCTATGCCAGCCTTCGCTTCGAAGCCACCTCGATCCGCGGCGCCTACCTGCTCGCCGGCATCGTGAAGACGCCGGGCCTGCGCCAGGTGCTCTCGGGCATCTCGCGCGAGTTCGACAAGCTCGTGCCCGACGTGCTGGTTGCGCAGCTTGCGGCGTGGACCGAAGGCTCGCCGGAAGACGATTACGACGCCGCGTCGGAGGCGGGCGGTGGCGCACCGGTGGCGCAGCACCAGGGCGATGCACCCGCCGCCGGCGGCTCGGCCCTGGCCAAGTACGCGAGCGACCTCACGGCCAAGGCGCGCGCCGGCGAGCTCGACCCCGTGTACGGCCGCGACGACGAGATCCGCCAGATCGTCGACATCCTCATGCGCCGGCGCCAGAACAACCCGCTGCTCACCGGCGAGGCCGGCGTCGGCAAGACGGCCGTGGTCGAAGGCCTGGCCTCGCGCCTGGCCGCGGGTGACGTGCCGCCTTCGCTGAAGGACGTGTCGCTGTGGGTGCTCGACCCCACGCTGCTGCAGGCCGGCGCGGGCGTGAAGGGCGAGTTCGAACAGCGCTTGCGCCAGGTGATCGACGAGGTCGAGAAAAGCCCCAAGCCCATCGTGCTGTTCGTCGACGAGGTGCACACGCTGGTGGGTGCGGGCGGCACCGCCGGCACCGGCGATGCGGCCAACCTGCTCAAGCCCGCGCTCGCGCGCGGCCGGCTGCGCACCATCGGTGCCACGACGTGGTCGGAGTACAAGAAGTACATCGAGAAAGACCCGGCGCTCACGCGGCGCTTCCAGACCATCCAGGTGCACGAGCCCACCGAGCCCAAGGCCGTGATCATGCTGCGCGGCATCTCGGACGAGCTGGAAAAACACCACGGCGTGCTCATCCTCGACGCCGCACTCGAAGCGGCCGTGAGCCTGTCGCACCGCTACATTCCCGCGCGCCAGTTGCCCGACAAGGCCGTGAGCCTGCTCGACACCGCGTGTGCGCGCGTGGCGCTGAGCCAGCATGCGCTGCCTGCGGCGCTCGAAGATTTGAAGCGGCGCATCGAGGTGCTGGGCATCGAGTCCGGCATCGCGGGGCGCGAGGCGGCGATCGGGGTCGGCGAGCACCAGCGCGTGGAAGACATCGCGGCGCAGGTGGCTGCCGCGCAGGCTGAACTTGAATTGCTGGAGCAGCGGCGCGTGGAAGAGGCGGCGCTGGTCGAGCGCATCGTCGCGCTGCGCAAGCTGCTGTCGCCTGCGGCGGTGCCGGTGCAATCTGAAGCGGAAGATGACCGCGAAGAAGAACCGCCCGCCGAGCCCGAGCGAACACCCGAAGCCATCCGCGCCGAACTCGACGAGGCGCAAGACCAGCTCGTGAAGCTGCAAGGCGAGACACCGCTCATCCTCGCGGCCGTCGATGCGCAAGCCGTAGCCACCGTGGTCGCCGACTGGACCGGCATTCCCATCGGCCGCATGGTGCGCGATGACGCGCAGTCGGTGCTGCGCCTGGGCGAGATTTTGTCGGCCCGCGTGGTCGCGCAGCCCGATGCGCTGGAGACCATCTCGCGGCGCATCCGCACCGCGCGTGCGCGGCTGGACAACCCCAACAAGCCCGTCGGCGTGTTTTTGCTGTGCGGCCCCTCGGGCGTGGGCAAGACCGAGACCGCGCTTGCGCTGTCGGAGGCGCTGTACGGCGGCGAGCAGAACCTCGTCACCATCAACATGAGCGAGTTCCAGGAGTCGCACACCGTCTCCACGCTCAAGGGCGCGCCGCCCGGCTACGTGGGCTATGGCGAAGGCGGCGTGCTCACCGAGGCCGTGCGCCGCCGGCCCTACAGCGTGGTGCTGCTCGACGAGATCGAGAAGGCGCACCCCGACGTGCACGAGATCTTCTTCCAGGTCTTCGACAAGGGCTGGATGGAAGACGGCGAAGGCCGCCACATCGATTTTCGCAACACCGTGATCATCATGACGTCGAACGTCGGCACCGACCTCGTCATGCAGCTGTGCGAAGACCCGACCCTTCGCCCCGACCCCGAGCCGCTGGCCGCCGCGCTGCGCGAGCCGCTGCTGAAGGTGTTCGCGCCCGCGCTGCTCGGGCGGCTGGTGGTCGTGCCTTACTACCCGCTGCAGGCCGATGCGCTGCACCGGATCATTCGCCTGCAGCTGGACCGCATCGCGGCGCGCCTGCAGGCCAACCACGGCATTGCATTGGCTTACAACGACAGCGCTGTCGCGCTTGTCGCACGCCGCTGCACGGCCATAGAGTCGGGTGGCCGGATGATCGACGCGATCCTCACGCACACCATCCTGCCCCGGCTGAGCGAGGAAGTCATCGGCGCCACCGTCAGTGCGCGCAAGCTCGCCGGCGTGCAGCTGGGCGCGGTGGGCGACGACTTCCAGTACGAGTTTTCAGAACGCCCCGCGTAGACACAAGGGAGAGCCGCATGGACAGAGTCGTCAAAGCCCACACCCCGCTCGGAGAAGAACAGCTGCTGTTCCGCTCGATGCACGGCAGCGAAGGGCTGTCGCAGCTGTTCGAGTTCGAGGTCGACCTGCTGAGCCCGAACACCTCGGTCGACATGAAGGGCCTGCTCGGCAAGCCGCTCGCGCTGGAGATCCAGACCCTGAGCGGCACGCCGCGCTACCTCAACGGCCAGATCACGCGCTTCACCATGATCGGGCGCGAGGGCGGCTCCTCGCGCTACACCGTGTACCGCGCCTCGGTGCGGCCGTGGCTGTGGTACCTCACGCGCACCAGCGACTGCAAGATCTTCCAGAACAAGTCGGTGGTCGAGATTCTTGAAGACGTGCTGGGCGAGTACGGCTTCGCCTTCGAGAAGAAGCTCAGTGCCTCGTACCGCCAGTGGGAGTACTGCGTGCAGTACCAGGAGACCGACTTCGCCTTCGTGAGCCGCCTCATGGAGCACGAGGGCATCTACTACTACTTCAAGCACGACAAGAACCAGCACACGCTGGTGCTGGCCGACGACATGAGCGCGCACGAGACGCTGCCCGGCTATCCGAAGATCGGCTACCTCGCGAGCGACCGCGCCACCGACCCCGGCCGCGAAGTGATCGACCAGTGGGAGGTGACCGAGGAGATCCGTCCCGGCACCTACGTGGTCGACGACTTCGACTTCAAGAAGCCCAGGGCCGACCTGCTCAACACGCGCAGCCAGCCGCGCGGCAACGACCACGGCCGCTACGAGATGTACGAGTGGATGGGCGGCTACAGCGACGCGGGGCAGGGCGAGCACTACGCGCGCATCCGCCTCGAGGAAGCGCAGGCCCAGGCCGAGGTCGACACCGGCCACACCAACGTGCGCGGCATGGCGCCCGGCTACCGCTTCACCATGCAGAACGCACCGCGCAACGAGGACAACCGCGAGTACCTCGTCGTCTCGGTGATGTACAGCCTGCGCGAAGGCGGCTACGCCAGCGGCGGCATGCCGGGCGAGTACAGCTTTCACTTCGGCGTGCAACCCACCTCGTTCCCCTTCCGCGCGCGCCGCATCACGCGCGTGCCGAGCACCCAGGGCCCGCAGACCGCCACCGTGGTCGGCCCGCCCGGCGAGGACATCTGGATCGACAAGTACGGCCGCGTGAAAGTGCAGTTCCGCTGGGACCGCTACGGCCAGCGCAACGAAGACAGCTCGTGCTGGGTGCGCGTGTCCAGCGCGTGGGCCGGCTCCAACTTCGGCGCGGTGAACCATCCGCGCGTGGGGCAGGAGGTGATCGTCGATTTCATCGCCGGCTGCCCCGACCGGCCGATCATCATCGGGCGCGTCTACAACGCCGACCAGATGCCGCCGCTGGAGCTTCCTGCCAAGGCGACGGTCAGCGGGTTCATCAGCCGCACGATCAAGGGCGACGGCGAGCTGGCCAACCACTTCATCATCGACGATGACCCGGGGTGCGAGTCGATCAAGATCCATGCGCAGAAGGATCTGACGATCGAGGTGGAGAACAACGAGACGCACACGGTGGAGGGCGAGCGCACCACCTTCATCGACGGGGCCGACAAGTACACGGGCGACACTTCGCTGGACGAGACCATCAACGGCCCGCACACCCTGACGGTGAACAAAGGTGGGCCGCAGAAGATCACCGTCAACGGGGGTGACCAGTTCATCAAGGTGGATGGCGGCAACCAGCAGGTCGATGTCATCGGCAACCAGACCATCCACGTGACCGGCAAGCGGCACGACACGGTGGACACGGGCGAAGACCGGTTCATCAAACCCCACCTGAATGAAACGGTCACCGGGACGAAGGACCTCACGGTCACCGAAACGCACACCGAGACCGTGGGCCGCAAGATTCTCAAGACCACCAAAGGCCGGTGGGAGGTGGACGTCGCCATGTTCGCGACCCTGAAGACGGGCGGCTTCTACAAGGCGAACATCAAGGGCAACTACACCGTGGAAACCGAAGGCGGGGACATCACCTTCAGGGCGCCGGGGAAGAACTGGCTGGTCGAAGCCGACAAGATCACCCACAGCTCCAACCAGAACGAGGTGAGGTACAAGAAAGGCGTGAACACGGAGGCTGGCGAATACGTCACGACCCACGCCAAGGACCTGATCAAGTCCTCGTCCGACACCAAGGTGCATTCGAAGGCGCCGGAGATTCGGACGGAAGCGACGACCGTGCTGGACATCACCGCGCCTTTCAACATCTCGTCGACCTATGTCCTCGCCTTCAACTACGCCACGGCGCTGGTGGACATCAAGGTCGCCAAGCTCAACATGTCGGGTGTCAACATCGCGCTCGACGTGCTTGCCTTCGGCGGGGCCGTCTGGCGCAACGAGACCTCCTCGCTGTACACGTACTGGTGATGACGGCCCGCCGGATCACGCTGCTGGTGTGCGTCGCGTCGATCGCGGCGCTGCTGCTGGTCGGCCTGATCTTTCCACGCATCGCCGGGACGTCCACGGCGGCGAATCTCACGCTCGGGGCCGTGGTCGGCGGCGGGATCGTGCTGACGATACTGCTGTGCGTGGGCGTGCACTTCTGGGTGTCCCGCAAGCCCGAACCCCATGACACGCGGCCGGCGCGCATCGTCGAAGCCAGCTCGGACAACACGATGGTGCTGAACCAGTACGTCATCCGGCTTGTCGTCGAGTTCGACGGGCCGGGTGGCGAGCGACGCCGCGCACAGGTGGAGCAGGCCGTCGACATGATCGACATGGCGGGCTACGCGCGCGGCCGCGAAGTGCTGCTGCATCGCGGCAGCCGTGGCGGCAAGGAAGTCGCCTGGGTGAGCCAATCCGATCCGCGCATCGACGAAGGAGCCGCCTCTTGAGGACCGTGAAGCCGATCCACCTGAGCATGCTCACGCATCCGTACCGCTGGCAGCGCAGCGACCACCTCGGGGTCGCGGTGATGGCCATGAGCACCCTGGGCGACAACCCGCATCTGGTGCTGGAGCAGGAGCTGTGGAAAAGCACGGCCGAACTCATCGGCCCCGGCGCGGTGCTGGACCTGGGCGTGTCCAAGCTGGTGCCCGAGGTGCTGGTCAGCGGCTACGCCTACACGAGCCACCAGCAGGACAAGACCAGTTGCGCGGTGAAGCTGCAGATCGCCGGGCTGCAGAAAACCCTCACGGTCCACGGCGACCGCTACTGGCTCGACCGCCGGGCCACGGCGCCGCAGCCTTTCGAGAAGATGCCGCTCGATTGGCGGCATGCCTACGGCGGCCCTGGCGTGCCGGAAAACCCGCTGGGCATGGGGACGGTCGAGGAGCTCGTCAACGGCGTGCGCGCCACGCGGCTCGCGCACATCGAGACGCCGGGCCGGCAGCCCACGTCGCCGAAGCAGGCCGTGCCGCCTGCCGGCTTCGGCGCGATCCCGCCCGACTGGCCGCAGCGCGCGTCGCTGATGGGCACGCAGTACGGCCAGGCATGGCTGGAGAACGACTACCCGGGTCTGGCCAAGGACGCCGACTGGCGCCACTTCAACGCGGCACCGGCCGATCAGCGCTGGGAAGGCCTGCAGGAAGTGCCCACCGGCGCGGCCTACGAACTCTGGAACATGCATCCGGACATTCCGGTGCTGCGCGGGCAGCTGCCGCGCTGGCAGGCCCGCTGTTTCGTGCAGCACACGCCTAGCGGCCCCGCGCTGCGCGAGGTGCCGCTGCGCCTGAGCACGGTCTGGTTCTTTCCGCACCTCGAACGGATGGTGCTGATCTGGCACGGCGTGTTCCCGGTCACGCAGGACGACGCGGCCGACGTGCCGCTGGGCATGGCAGCGCTGGAGCGCATGGACGACACGCCGCGCACCCTGGCGCACTACGAGTCGGTGCTCAAGCTGCGCTCGGAACCCGAACGCGGCGGCCTGCACGCGATGCGCGACAAGGACCTGGCGCCCCCGGAGGTGCTGAGCGACTGGGCCGACACCTTTCCGGCATCGGTCAACGAACCGCTCGTGCGCAACCTGCGCGCGGGGCAGCAGCGCGATCACGAGCGGCGGCGCGAAGAGCTGCGCGCACGCGGCCTGGACCCGGAAGTACACCAGCCCGCGCTGGCCTCGCCGGAACCTCCGCCGCACGTCGATGACCTGGTCGAGCACCTGGAGCGGATGGAGGCGCAGGGCCGCGACGCCAAGGCAAAGATGGAGGCGTTCGCCAGGCAGGCGGACGCCTCCGGTGTGTTCGCCCTCGATGCGCTGGGCGCAGGGCCGTCCCTGGCAGAGGAAGATGACGGCGACGGGAAGGACGATGCGCTGGTGCTGCCCGTGCCGCCACCTTCCGACACCGCGTCGGCGTTGCGGCAGCAGGCCGGTCTTTATTCGGCCCACCTGTCGAGTCCCCGGCCACCGGCGCCCTCGTTCCGTTCTGCCAAGTGGCGCCGGCGGCTCGAAGCCGTGGACCCGGCGCAGCGCGACTTCTCGCGGCTCAACCTCACTGGCGTCGACCTGTCCGGCATGGACCTGCGCGGCGCACGCTTCGTGGAGGCCGTGCTGCAGGACACGAACCTGCGCGGCGCGCAGCTCGACGACTGCGATTTCTCGCAGGCCGTGCTGGTGCGGGCCGACCTGAGCCAGGCCTCGATGGCGCGCGCGAAGCTCGTCAAGACAAACCTGGGCAGTGCCCGCTGCGAGCAGACCGTCTTCGACGGGGCCGAGCTGCGGGAAGCCAGTTGCGACAAGACGCGCTTCGACGGTTGCCGCATGGTGGGCATGCGCTTCGAGCTGACGCAACTGGGCGAAGCGACGCTGCAGCGCTGCGACCTCAGCCGCTCGCACTGGCAGCAGATGGTCGTGCTGCGCCTGAAGCTGGAAGACCTGCGCTTCGACGGTGCGAGCTTCGACCAGGTGACCTGGGTCGAATGCCGCCTGCAGAACGTGTCTTTCGTGGGCGCGCGCCTGGAGCGCTGCGGCTTCGTCACCGCCGACTGTTCGAACGGCGTCGATTTTTCGAACGCGCACCTCGAAGGCAGCGGCTTCGCGCACGGCTGCACGCTGGCGCAGGCCCGTTTCAACTCGGCCCTTCTCAAGGAGTGCGGCCTGCGGACCACGCCGATGCGGCAGGCCGACCTGAGCGATGCGCGCATCGACAACAGCGACCTGTCGGAATGCGACCTGAGCCATGCGCGGCTGGACCGCATGGTGGGTGGCGACAGCCTGTTCATCCGCACCAATTTTTCCGGTGCGTCGCTGCGCGAGGCCAACCTGATCGACGCGAACCTTGCCAAGGCCGACCTGCGCGGCGCCGACCTCACGCGCGCCAACCTGTTCCGCGCCGACGTGTCCCAGGTGCTGTTCGACCCCGCGACGCGCATGGATGGCACCTACACCAAGCATGCCAAGGTATGGCCGGCGCGTCGACCCGAGGCGCCGACCGCATGACCCGCGATGAACTGCTCGACCACATCCGCCATGGCGTCCAGGTCCGCACCGCCGACTGCCGGGGGTGGGACATGAGCGGGCTGGACCTGTCCGGCGCGATGCTCGACCACGTCGACTTCAGCGGTGCCCGCTTCACCGGTGCCAACCTGGAGGGCAGCGTGCTGACGCACTGCCGCCTGGACGGCGGGGACCTGTCGCGCAGCACGCTCGACAACGTGCAGTTCTTCAGCTGCCGGCTGCCGCAGGCGACGCTGGACGGTGCGCGGTGCGAAGGCACCCGTTTCTCAGAATCGACGCTGCCGCAGACGAGTTTCCTGGAAGCCCATGTCGATAACGCGCTGTTCTTTCGCTGCGAGCTGACGCAAAGCCGCCTGCGGTCGGACCACTTCAAGCAGGTTTCCTTCACGGAGTGCCGCCTGGAGGGGATCGACTTCTCGGGTTCCACGCTGCACTCGGTCACCTTCCATCGCCAGGACCTGACCACGGCGGTGTTCGCGGGCGCGAGCTTCGACACCACGCTGTTCATCGAGTGCGACCTGACGAAGCAGCGCTTTCCCGCGCAACGGTTCTTGCGCTGCGTGTTCACCGACAGCCGGATGGACCACGTCGATTTCGGCAACGCCGCCCTGGTGCAGTGCATCTTCAAGGGCGCCTCGCTGCGCCAGGCCAACTTCGCGCAGGCGGATGCGCCCAACGCGCTGTTTCCGGCCGCGGACCTGCGCGGCGCCACCCTGCAGCGCGGACGCTTCGATCGCGCCATCTGGGTGGAAGCCCTGCTCGAAGGCGCGGACCTCAGCGAGGCCCACATCCACGAGAGCGTGTTCCATCGGGCGCGCTGCAAGGGCGCCAGCTTCCGGGGGGCCAGCCTGCACGACGCCGATTTTTCCTACGCCGAGCTCGTCGATGCCGACCTGCGCGACGCGCAGTTCCTGCGAACGCGCGTGCATCGCACGGTGGAGGACGGTGCGCGGTTTTCGAGGCGCAAGGGCCTCATCGAGAGCGATCCCGAGCTGCACAAGGCGCAGACGTGGTCCAAGGTTCAGTGACGGCGAATGCAGCAATGCGCCGCATCGCAGGTCTTCCCGCAGATCAGACAAGGAGATTCATCATGACAGTCGTTCCACTGCGCACACCGGTCGAAGTGTCCGGGCCGGTCCAGCACCTGGGCCAGCTGGTGTCCGTCGATGCCGACGGGCTGTTCGAGGTGCACACCGAAGACGGCGCCACCTGGCACTGCCGCCGCGCCGCCAGCTGCCTGCTGCAGCCGCAGCCGGGCGACACCGTGCTGCTGTCGGGGCCGGACTCCCGGCGCGTCTACCTCCTGGCCGTCATCGAGCAGGCTGACGCGTCGGTGAGCCGCATCGAGGCGCCCGGCGATCTGCGCCTGGCGGCGCCCGCGGGGGCGATCTCGATCGAAAGCGCCGCGGACCTGCGCCTTCACAGCGCGGCGACGCTGCAGATGCAGGGCGCGCAATGGGCGCTCGACGCGCAACAGGCGCAGTGCGACGTGCGCGAGATGCGCTACACCGGGCAGGCGCTCGATGCCACGGTCGGCCGGCTGCGCCTGGTCGGCCAGGTGTTCGAGTCGGTGGCCGAGCGCGTGATGCAGATCGCGCGCAACGCACTGCGCTTCGTCGACGGCGTCGAGCAGGTGCGCGTCGGCCACCTCGACCTGCGCGCGCAGGAGACCGCCATCGTCCACGGCAAGCACGTGGTGATCACCGGCAAGGAACTGATGAAGGTCGACGCCGGGCAGATCCACATGGGCTGAAACAGACGCATCCCACCCCACAACAAACCCAAGGAGAAAACACGATGTTGGCGACACACCAATGGATGGGCGGCGCACTGGCGTTCCCGGACGTCTGCAAGATGCCGTTCCCGTTCCCGTTCTTCAACCTCGGCCTGCGGCCGATGACCATTCCGGCGTGCTGGCACATCCTGCTGTACGGCGGTCCGATGCACAACCTCTTCGCCAAGACGCCCATCACACTGCTCGACCAGCCGGGGGTGCTGGGCGGCATCATCTCGCAGGTATTCATGCAGATGCAGCGGCACATCACGGGCTCGTTCACCCTGCTGCTGCGCGGCGGGCCGGCCACGCGGCTGACCAGCCTGGCGGTTCAGAACCGCATGAACATCATCGGCTTCGAGTGCATCCCCGGCCTGCACTTCAAGTTCTTCAACTTCAAGTTCTGAAGCGCTTCGGCCGCGGCCTGACGGAGGGTCAGGCCGCCGTCCCCGCCAGCGTCACCTGCTGCGGCGACCCCACCCACACCGCCAGCGCTGAGTAGTTGTCGCGCGACTTGTCGGCCTTGGCCTCGGCCGCGCGGCGCAGCAGCGCGAGCCACTCTTCCGCGCTGTCGGCCAGTTGCAACGATCGCTCCATCACCTGCTGCGAGATCAGCTGCCAGAGCCCGTCGGTGCACAGAAGGAACGCATCGCCATCGGCCAGCCGCTGCGGTGTCGACACCGAGGTCTCCGCCGTCGCGCGCGCGCCGAGGGCGCGGTACAGCAGGTTGCTCTTCACCAGGCGCTCGCCACCATTCGCGCCCTGGCCCGCGGCGGCTTCGCCTGAGCGTTCCGACAGGCTGTGGTCTTCGGTGCGCTGCATCAGCGCGCCGCGGCGGAACCAGTAGAGGCGACTGTCGCCGACGTGGGCCCAGCAGGCCTCGCCGGTGGCGCGGTCGACGAACAGAGAGACGATGGTCGCGCTCATGCGGTTCTGGTCGGCCAGCTCGCGCTGCTTGGCGAGCACGGCGTCGTTGGCCTCCTTCACCGCATGGCGGATGTCTTCGGCCGCGACGGACGGGTGGTCGACAAAGGTGTTGAGCGCGGTGTCGACCACGATGCGCGAGGCCAGCTCGCCGCCCGCGTGGCCACCGACGCCGTCGCTCACGACGAAGCAGGCGTTGCGTTCGTCCAGGTGATAACCGATGGCGTCCTGGTTGCCGCTGCGTTCGCCCACGCACGAGAACTGCGAGGTCGAGATGGGCACGGCGAAGGCGTGGGTGGCTTCAAGCACGGCGCGCCTCCTTCAAGCGTTCCATCTCGCGGTCGTAGGCCTGCTGGAAGGCGCGGCCGAAGACGGCCTGGAAGTCGTCCTCGACGGCGGCGGTGGTGCTGGCGTGCAACTGCTTCAGCTGGCGCCACAGCCGCGCCTCGCGTCCGCCGGGTAGAAACTTCTCGCCGAGTCCGCCGTCGTGCGGCGTGGCCTTGTCGAGACCGCCCGGGTCGAAGCGGTGCAGCAGCGTGAGCAGCGCGGCGCGCATGCCGGCGACCATGCCGAGCTGGTGCGACTGCAGGTCGCCCAGCGCATCGTGCACGGCGGCCTCGGGCGTGAGAAAGCCGGGCATGCGCGCGCCGAACATCTGCATCAGCACGGCGCGGCCGTTGGGCAAAATCTTGAAGGGGTTGTTCTCTTCGTCCACGATCATGGTGATCTCGGCGCGCACCTCGCGCTTGAGCATCGCGCGCGACGACAGCAGCTCGATGGTGCCGTCGGTGAAGGCGCGCATCAGCCGGCCGAGGTGGCGCATCGCCTCGGCATCGAGCGGCTGCTGGCCCGCGATCTCGGGCACGCCGGCGCCTTCGAGGAACGCCTTGAACAGGTCGTCGCCGGAGGAGGGGGCGCGTGATGAGGTCGGCGCTGGTGCAGGGACTGCAGCGACGGGCAAGGCGGGCGGCGCTTCTTCAGGCACCGCCGGTGCGACGGGAATCTCCGGCGCCGCGGCAATGACAGGTTTCTCTTCAACAGGCGCAGCCTCTTCCACAGGCTCCGGCACGGCGACCGATGGCGTGACTGTCACCGGCTGCGGCGGATTGAACTGCGACGTCATCTCGCGCGCATGGTTCGCGAGGCTGTGGCCCGACGCCGCGGCCGGCGGCCGTGCGATCAGGTCCATGGCCGGGTGCACGTCGTCGAGCGGGTTGTCCTGCGTCAGCGCCGTGGGGCGCGGGTCGGACAGCGGCGAGGGCGCATCGCGGTCTTCGGCGAAGAAGGAGAGCGGGTCCATGCTGCGCTTGAGCGCGAGGTCCGACAGGCCCTGCGTCGCCTGCGGGTCCAGACCGGCGAGCGGATCGACGGGGTTGCGCTGTGCCTGCGAGGGCAGGGCGAAGGGCTCGTGCGCCAGCGGGTCGGGCATGGGCGCCGCCGCATCGTCGGCGCGGCGCGGTGCGTTCGCGAGGATGGCGTCCCAGTCGGCGGCCGAGGGCATCTGCGCGGAGACCTGCGTGGTCGTGGAAGGCGCTGCAGCAGTGGAAGAGAGCGACGGTGGCGGCGGTGCAGGTAGCGGCGCAGGTAGCGGCGCAGGTAGCGGCGCAGGAGCCGGCGCATTCACCGGCGCCGGCGCGAAGGTCGGCATCGCGACCGTCGTCTCGGGCGGTGCATCGCCCAGGGGCAGCGCGCCTTCGCCGAACAGGTCCGCAAAGACATCGGAGGCCGGTGCTGCGGTGGGCAGCAGCGCGCTGATCGACGGGGCCGATGCGAGGTTCGATGCCACAGGCGGAGCAGACACCAACTGCGACAGCGGCGGCTCGGTGATCGGTGCGGCCGGTGGTTCCGTGAGCGGCTCGGTGATGGGGGCCTCGGCGATCGCAGGCGGTGGGGCCTGGCTTGCACTCGCGGCTTCGAGCACGTAGCTGCCGATGGTCACGCGGTCGCCCAGCGCGACGCGCGATTCTTCTTCGTGGCGCAGCGTGCGTCCGTTCACGCTGATCGGCAGCACCGCACTCATGTTGCGCACCACGGCGGCGCCGTCGTCGTCGAAGCGCACGGTGGCCTGCAGGCGCGAGATCTGCCGGTGTTCGTCGGGCAGCACGAGGTGGTTGTCGGGGCTGCGGCCGATGGTGCCGCCCGGGGCGGCGAGCAGTGCCGAGGGCCCCGAGGCCACGGGCATGCCGCCGTGTTCAATCACTGTCCAGCGCATGGCATCTCCATGTTCGTCGCGGCATGAGCACTGCGCGGCCGTGGCCGGCCGCGTGTCATCCGCGCTTCATCTTCTTCGCGGCCTCGAACGCGGGGCCCCACACGGGGTGGGTGCGTTCCGCGACGTTCAGGTCGAAGCTCGGGAACACATCGAGGAGCTTGCGGAATTGCGTGCGGCATTCCGCGATCTGGTTGTTCACGCAGTAGCTGAAGGCCTCGAGCTTGAGTGCGGCCAGCCGCGTCGCGGGCTCGGCCCCGTCGAACACCGACACGCCGCCGCTCTTCAACGTGGAGATGGCCTTGGCGTAGTCGCCCGCATCGTAGGCCTGCTGCGCGCGTTCGAGCGTGGTGCGTGCCACTTGCTGGCTCAGGCGTTCGGGTTGCTGTGATGCATCCGGGGTGCTCTGGCAGCCGCTCAACAGCGCAAGCATGAAGGCAAAAGACAGAACAGGCAGGCAAGACTTCAATCTTTTCTCCTACTTCGCGAGAGGCAATGCGTGAGAGAGGGCGTGCTGTTGCATCACGATGCAACAGCACGCAATGCACACCGTGCGCGTGCATGGTTTCGATAATATAGATCGCGAAGCTTTCAGGGAGATCTCATGCATCGACGGACCTTGATTCAAGGCGCATTGGCCACATCGCCGTTGCTCGCAGGCCTCGCTGGTTGCGCATCGACAGCGAAGTCGATGCCCACGCCGTATGCCATCACCGTGCGCATCGACGACGGCGTGAATCCCGATGGTCGCGGCCAGGCCGCACCGATTCTCGTGAAGGTCTTCGAACTGAAATCTTCCGGCAACTTTGAAGCGGCAGACTACTTCGCGCTGCAGGACCGCGACCGCGAGACGCTCATGACCGAGCTCGTGAACGCGGACCAGGCCATCTTGCGCAGCGGCGAGGAACGCGTGTTCAAGCGCGAGGCCGGACTCGACTCGCGCGCCATCGGCGTGATCGCCGGCTATCGCAAGCTGGAAGCGGCACGGTGGCGCATCGTGTTGCCGTTGAAGGAGCCGAAACAAACGAATCTTTACAAGGTGTGGCAGTTTTCTCCGAGCGAGCAGAGCGTGCGCATCGCGGTGCGCAAGAGCGGCCTCGAACTGCTACCAAGTCGTTAAGTTTCAACGCGCGCTAATACGAAAGTGCGGCGCATTCGCCTCTGAAAAGGCATGCAAAACGCAAGAGGCGCCGTGTAGCATCAGACGCGAAAGAAGATCGAGCGGGGAGCCGCTGTACAGCGCATTTCCCGCCTCCGTGTGAGCACTCCAGGAGGTTCTTTGGTGACAGTTCGCAACGCGGGCGCAGCCGGTCAGGGCGCCCAATCTCAGGCATTGGCGAATCGCGTGGTGTGGTCCGAAGGCATGTACCTGCGGCCCCAGCACTTCCAGCAGATGGAGCGCTATGTCGAGCAGTACGTCACTCGCCGCACCGCGGGCATGCAGGGTGCCTACTGGGGATGGCTGCACCTGGACATCGACCGCGATGCCTTCGCGCTCGGGCGCGTGTCGCTGCTCGGCGGCGCGGGCGTGCTGCCCGACGGCACGCCGTTCTCGTTCGGCCTCGAAGACGCACCGATGCCCTTCGACGTGCCCACCGACCTCACCGACGAACTCATCGTGCTCGCACTGCCGCTGCGCCGGCCCGGCAGCGAAGAGGTGATCTTCTCGGAAGACGAAGGCTCGGCCGCGCGCTTCGGCGTGGTCGAGCGCGAAGTGGCCGACGGCAACGCGGTGGCGCTCGGCCCCGCGGTGCTGCAGCTGGCGAAGCCGCGCCTGCGGCTGGCGCGCGCGTCGTCGCTCACGGCCGAGTGGCAGGCCATCGGCGCGGTGCGCGTGATCGAGCGGCGCACCGACCACAAGCTGGTGGTCGATGCCAACTACATCCCGCCGGTGCTCGATGCCTCGGCGCACCCGATGCTGCGCAGCATGACGGCCGAGCTGCATGGCCTGCTCACGCAACGCTCCGAGGCGCTGGCCTCGCGGCTGTCGCAGCCGGGGCGCGGCGGCGTGAGCGAGGTCTCCGACTTCCTGCTGCTGGAGCTGGTCAACCGCTACCTCGCGCTCACCTGGCATGCGCAGCAGGCGGTGCAGGTGCACCCCGAGACGCTGTTCGTCGACTGGCTCAAGCTGGCCTGCGACCTGGCCACGCACACCTCGCCCACGCGCCGTCCGGTGGTGTGGCCGGTGTACGACCACGACAACCTCAACGAGAGCATCCGCCCGTTGATGGAGGAGCTGCGGCGTTCGCTGTCGGCGGTGCTCGAGCAGAGCGCCATCGCCATCGAACTCGAAGAGCGCAGCCACGGCGTGCGCGTGGGCCGCATGCCCGACCCGGTGCTGGTGCGCAACGCGGCCTTCGTGCTCGCGGTGCATGCCGACCTGCCGGCCGACGCCGTGCAGCAGCGCTTTCCGACGCAGGTCAAGATCGGCTCGGTCGAGCGCATCCGCGACCTCGTGCAGCTGCAGCTGCCCGGCGTGGTCGTGCGCTCGCTGCCGGTGGCGCCGCGCCAGATCCCGTACCACGCGGGCTACCACTACTTCGAACTCGACAAGGGCGGCGACATGTGGCGCCAGCTCGAGAAATCGGGCGGCGTCGCCATGCACCTGGCCGGCGACTTTCCGGGGCTCGCCATGGAGTTCTGGGCCATCCGTCCGTGAGGGACCCTATGAACGGTGCCAATGACATGGCCGTCGGCCCGGGTGGTTTCGTGCCGCCCAATCCGGGCGGCGGCGCGACCACGCACAGCGGCCCGGGGCCGCAGCCCCAGCAGCAACCCCAGCCCGATGCCTTCACCGCGTGGCACGACGCGCGGCGCCCGCATGCGGGCGACACGGCGCTGGCGGGCAACAACCCGCTGGTGGCGGCGGCCAACCCGCTGCTCGACCTGATCCCGCAGATCCGCGCCACCGGCCACCACCCGTCGCCCGCGCAACTGCGCGAACACCTGG
Source organism: Variovorax sp. GW821-FHT06D12 (assembly GCF_059419205.1). Classification (NCBI taxonomy): domain Bacteria; kingdom Pseudomonadati; phylum Pseudomonadota; class Betaproteobacteria; order Burkholderiales; family Comamonadaceae; genus Variovorax; species Variovorax sp. GW821-FHT06D12. Next base: position 86,935 of record NZ_JBWKRI010000004.1, read on the forward strand.
TCGACGAGGTGCGTCGTTTCGAGACGCGCGCGCAGCAGGCCGGCATCGCGCCCGAAGTGATCATCGGCGCGCGCTACTGCCTGTGCACCGCGGTCGACGAGGCCGCGGCGCTCACGCCGTGGGGCGGCAGCATCTGGTCGTCGCAGAGCCTGCTCGTGATGTTCCACAACGAGACCTGGGGCGGCGAGAAGTTCTTCCAGCTGCTGTCGCGGCTGGTGCAGAACCCGCAGCAGCACCTGCACCTCATCGAGCTCATCTACTTCTGCCTGGCCATGGGCTTCGAGGGGCGCTTTCGCGTCATCGACAACGGCCGCTCGCAGCTGGAGACGCTCAAGCAGCGGCTGCTGCAGATCATCCGGCAGGCGCGCGGCGAAATCGCGGCGCCGCTGTCGCCGCACTGGCAGGACGCGAGCGCGCCCGTGCGCCGCACGCGCCACTGGCTGCCGGTGTGGGCCGTGGGCGCGGTGGCGGCGGTGCTGCTGGTGCTGGTGTTCGCGGTGCTCACCTTCAACCTCGCGGGCCATTCCGACGGCGCCTTCTCGGCCGTGAACGCGGTGCGCCTGCCGCAGACGCAGCGCGCGGTGGCGGTGCCCGCGGCGCAGCCGCGCCTGCAGCGTTTTCTCGAGCCCGAGATCCGCGACGGCCTGCTCACGGTGCGCGACGAGGCCGACCGCAGCGTGGTGGTGCTGCGCGGCGACGGCCTGTTCGCCTCGGGCTCCGACCGCGTGCTCGACCGCTACGCGCCGGTGCTCGCGCGCGTGGCCGACGCGCTCAACGCGGTGGAAGGCAACGTGCTGGTCAGCGGCTTCAGCGACGACCAGCCGATCCGCAGCGTGCGCTTCCCGTCCAACTGGCAGCTCTCGCAGGCGCGCGCCGATGCGGTGAAGGCCATGATCGCCACGCGCCTGAGCCGGCCCGAGCGCTTGCGCGCCGAAGGCCGCGGCGATGCCGACCCGCTGGTGCCCAACGACTCGGCGGCCAACCGCGCGCGCAACCGGCGCGTCGAGGTGACGCTGCTGGTGGCGCCGGTGGCGGGCGTGCCGGTGCCGGGGTCTGCGCCGCAACCCCGGCAGCCACAACCACAAGGAGGAACCCGCTGATGCTGCGCGCGCTCTTCCGTTTTCTCGTCAGCCGCGACCTCTGGGTCTTCTTCGGGCTGGTCGCGCTCGCGTTCCTGATCTGGGTCATCGGCCCGGTGATCGCCGTGGGCCGCTACCGGCCGCTCGAAGGCGAGTTCGTGCGCATCGTCGTCATCGCGCTGATGTTCGGCGTGTGGCTGGTGCGCGTGGCCTACCGCAAGTGGCGCGAGCGCCGCCTCAACGCGCAGCTGCTGCACCAGCTGCGCACGCCGTCGCCCAAGGCGAAGGAGGCCAAGCCCGAAGAGGCGCCCGAGATCAAGGAGCTGCACAGCGGCTTCGCCGACGCCACCGCGGTGCTGAAGAACATGCGCTTCGGCCCCGGCCCGGGCGGCAAGGCGGCCGGGCGCTTCGCGCTGTTCGACCGGCAGTACCTGTACCAGCTGCCCTGGTACATCTTCATCGGCGCACCGGGCTCGGGCAAGACCACGGCGCTGGTCAACTCCGACCTCGACTTTCCGCTCGCCGACCAGCTCGGCAAGGCCGCGGTGCGCGGCATCGGCGGCACGCGCAATTGCGACTGGTGGTTCACCAACGAGGCCGTGCTCATCGACACGGCCGGGCGCTACACCACGCACGAGAGCCACCGCGAGACCGACGAGGGCGAGTGGAAGGGCTTCATCGAGCTGCTCAAGAAGTTCCGGCCGCGCCAGCCCATCAACGGCGCGATCCTCACCATCAGCATCGCCGACCTGCCGCTGGCCGACGACGCGCAGCGCGCGCGCCACGCCATGGCCTTGCGCAAGCGGCTGCTCGAGCTGCGCAACGACCTGGGCATCAACTTCCCGGTGTACGTGCTGGTCACCAAGACCGACCTGCTGGCCGGCTTCAACGAGTACTTCGGCTCGCTGGGCCGCGCCGAGCGCCAGCAGGTGTGGGGCTTCACCTTCCCCATCGAGGGCAACCCCGCCGACCCGGCCAAGGCCGACCTGCGCGAGCGCTTCCACCAGGAATACAAGCTGCTGCACCAGCGCCTGGACGAGCGCTTGCCCGAGCTGATGGCCACCGAGCCCGACCCGATGCGGCGCGCGCAGGCCTACCTGCTGCCGCAGCAGTTCGCGAGCTTCGAGGACATCCTGGGCACCTTCCTGGCCGACGTGTTCAACCCGTCGAAGTTCGAGGTGGCGCCGCTGCTGCGCGGCGTGTACTTCACCAGCGGCACGCAGGAGGGCACGGCCTTCGACCGCGTGATGGGCGCCATCAAGCGCTACCTGCAGGTGAACGCGCCGCCCGCGCCGCCGCCGGGCCCGGGCAAGAGCTACTTCCTGAAAGAGCTGCTGCAGCAGGTGATCTTCCGCGATGCGGGCGTGGCCGGCACCAACCTGCGCTGGTACCGGCGCCGCCGCGCCATCGACCTCGCGGGCTACGCGCTGGTCGGCGTGCTCGCGGTGGTGCTGCTGGGCGCGTGGGCCAACAGCTGGCGCCACAACAAGGCCTACGTGGCCGAGGTGGACGGCAACGCCAAGGCTTTCAACAAGGCCGCCGCGCGTGGCGAGTTGCCGACGGTGGTCGATTCGAGCGGCGACATCGCGAGCTCGCTGCTCATCCTCGACCGCCTGCGCGACCTGCCGAAGTCGGCCGAGTTCGACATCGGCGATCCGCCCGTGGGCTACCGCTTCGGGCTCTACCAGGGCGAGAAGCTGCAGGCCGCCACCGACGGCGTGTACCAGCGCGCGTTGGAGACGGTGCTGCTGCCGCAGGCCGCGCAACGCGTCGAGCAGTCGCTGCGCGAGGCTGCGAAGCTCGACGCCGAATACAGCTACGAGGCGCTCAAGGCCTATCTCATGCTGTACGACCCCGAGCGCTACGACGCCGACTTTCTGCAGGCCTGGCTGCTGACCGACGTCGACCGCAAGATCGGCGCCTCGCTCACGCGCGAGCAGCGCACGAACCTCGAAGCGCACCTGAAGACGCTGTTCGCCGACCGCGTCGTGAGCTCGCCCTTCACCAAGGACGACAAGCTCATCGCGCAGACGCGCGAGCGCCTGGCGGGCGTGCCGCTGGCGCAGCGCTCGTACGCGCGGCTGCGCCGCATCCTGCTGCAGACCAGCGCGCCCAATGCCTTCACCATCGCCGAGGCGGGCGGCGCGGAGTCGGCGCTGGTGGTCCGGCGCGCCAGCGGCAAGCCGCTGACCGACGGCATTCCCACGCTGTTCACCTACCGCGGCTACTGGGACATCTTCGACAAGCGCATGGCCGAGACCACGCTGGCGCTGGAGCAGGAAGACCGCTGGGTGCTGCAGATCCGCGCGCCGGGCATCGCCGACATCACCTCGCGCGAGCTGCTGCTGCGCGAAGTGCGGCGCCTGTACCTCAGCGACTACATCCGCACCTGGGACGAGTACCTGGCCGACATCCGGCTGGCCGAGAGCAAGTCGCTGCTGCAGAGCATCCAGATGACGCGCGTGCTGTCGACCGGCGAGTCGCCGATGTCGCGCCTCATTCGCGGCGCGGCGCGCGAGACCGACCTGCTGCGCAACCACGACGAGGCCACGCGCAGCCTGCTTGACCAGGCACAGAACCGCGTGACCAGCACGCGCGAGCGCATCGAGCAGCTCATCGGCCAGCCCGACGGCAGCCAGCGCCGCAACACCGCGCCCGACCGGCCCGAGTCGCTGGTCGACAACCACTTCGCGCCGCTGCGGCGCATGGTGACCGCGCCCAAGGCCGGCGGCCAGACGCCGCTGGACCAGACGGCCGCGCTCATCAACGAGCTGTACACCTTCCTCACCGCCACCGACACCGCGCTGCGCAGCGGCAACATCCCGCCGCCCGGCGACGCCGTGACCAAGCTGCAGGCCGAAGCAGGGCGCCTGCCGGTGCCGTTCCAGGGCATGCTGAACGACCTGTCGGCCACCGCGTCGTCGAAGGCTGCGGCGGTGACGCGGCAGAACATCGGGCAGAACGCCGCCGCGACCATCGGGCAGTTCTGCAGCCAGGCGATCACGGGGCGCTACCCGTTCGCGCGTGGCTCCAACCGCGACGTGGCGGCCGGCGACTTCGCGCAGCTGTTCGCGCCCGGCGGGATGATGGACGACTTCTTTCAAAAGAACCTCGCCTCGCAGGTCGACACCTCGGTCAACCCGTGGACCTTCAAGCGCGGCGTGGACGGCAGCGCGTCGGGGCGCTCGGCCTACCTCGATGCGTTCCAGAAGGCGCAGGCGATCCGCGACGTGTTCTTCACGGGCATGGCGGGCGGGCGCACGCCCTCGTTCACGCTCGACATCCGGCCCGAGGACATGGACGCCACGCTCACGCAGTTCACGCTGGACATCGACGGCCAGACGGTGCGCTACGCCCACGGCCCGCAGGCGCCCAGCAGCATCAAGTGGCCCGGTCCGCGCAACAGCAACCAGGTGCGGCTGCAGGTCACGGTGGCCAACGGCACGCCGGCCGGCGGCATCGTGACCGAAGGGCCGTGGGCGCTGCACCGGCTGTTCGACAAGGCCTCGATCTCGTCGGGGCGCACGCCCGAGTCGTTCAACGCGACCTTCGACCTGCAAGGCAAGAAGGTGGTGCTCGCGGTGACGGCCAACAGCGTCTACAACCCGCTGCGGCTGTCGCAGATGAACAGCTTCTCCTGCCCCGGGAAATCCTAGGATGACGCCTCCCCCGCACGCCTGGTCGCCGCTTGACGAGCAGATCGGCTGGTACGGCAAGCTGCCGTCGGCCGGCGACTTTCTCTACCGCCGCATGCCGCGCGAACTGCAGGCCTGGTGGGACCGCTGGATGCAGAACGGCCTGGGCAGCTTCAAGCGCTGGCCCGACGCCATGACGCGCCACTACGCGGTGGCCCCGGTCTGGAACTTCGCCATCCCCGCCACGCACGGCGTGAACGCGGTGCAGCTGGGCTGCATCGCGCCCAGCTGCGACCGCGTGGGCCGTTACTACCCGGCCTGCGTGGCGCTGCAGGTGGACGCGGCGCGCTACCACCCCGCGCTGCTCGAAGGTTCGGCCGCCTGGTACTGGCAGTGCGGCAGCGCGCTGCTGCAGGCCATTCGCCACGGCGTGGCGCCCGATCTCTTCGACGGCCAGGTGCTGGCCGCGGGTCGCACGGGCTTTCGCACCGCCAGCGGCGGCTCGGACGACATCCTCTCGATCCTCGGCGCGGCCGCCGGCCCGGCCAACGGTGCGCGCGGCGCGAGCGCGCAGCAGCGCCTGGGCTGGCCCGAACTGCCGCTGTGCTTCGACCCCTTCGGCGGCACCAGCTACTGGTGGACCAACCAGGCCGACGGCTCGCCGCTGCGCACCGCGGCGCACGGCGGCGGGCTCAACACGCCGCTGTTTTCCCAGTTGTTTTCGCAAGGCCACGTGCCGTGGGCATGACGCGCCCGACCCACCCGCAGGAAGAAGAGACACCCCATGACGACGCCCGCCAGCCCTAGCGCGACGCCCGACCCGCAGGAGGAGCGCCCCCATCCCCTCGGCACGGGCCACCGGCTCGACGAGTTCGAGCTGCTCGAAGTCATCGGCGAGGGCGGCTTCGGCATCGTCTACCGCGCCTACGACCACTCGCTGCAGCGCGAGGTGGCGGTCAAGGAATACATGCCCTCGATGCTCGCGCGCCGCGTGGGCGACAACAGCGTGCACGTGCGCTCCGAGCGCCTCACCGCCACCTTCGCGGCCGGCCTGCGCAGCTTCATCAACGAGGCGCGCACGCTGGCGCAGTTCAGCCACCCGGCGCTGGTGCGGGTGCATCGCTTCTGGGAGGCCAACTCCACCGCCTACATGGCGATCCAGCTGTACAAGGGCCGCACGCTGCGCCAGCTGGCGGAAAGCGAGCCCGGCACGCTGACCGAGCCCTGGCTGCTGGGCATGCTGGGGCCGCTGCTGGGCGCGCTCGACACGCTGCACCACAGCCAGTGCTTCCACCGCGACATCGCGCCCGACAACATCTTCATCCAGCAGCAGGACGACCGCCCGGTGCTGCTGGACTTCGGCGCCGCGCGCAAGTCGATCGCCGACCTGGTCGACGAGGTCGCGGTGATGGTGAAGTCGGGCTACTCGCCGATCGAGCAGTACGCCGACGACAACACGCTGCTGCAGGGCGCGTGGACCGACCTCTATGCGCTGGGCGCCGTGCTGTACCGCGCGGTGACCGGCCACCCGCCGCCCTCGGCCGTGGTGCGCAGCGTGCAGGACGCCTACGTGCCGCTGTCGTCGATGGACCGCGACGACCTGAGCCCGGCCTTCTGCGCCGCGGTGGACCACACGCTGGCCGTGCACAGCAAGGACCGCACGCAGACGGTGGCGGCCTTCGCGGCGGAGTTGGGGCTGGTGAAGCTGGGCGATCTCTATGTGGTGGACCGGGCGGCGCCGCCGGCGGCGGTGGCTGCCGCTGCTGCCGTGCCCGTCGCGGCGCCCGCGCCGCAGGAGCCGCCTGCGCCGGAGCCGGTGGAGGAAGCGCCACCGCCCGCGCCCGAGGTGCAGCCCGTGCCCGTGGAAGCGGCGACCGCGCGCGTGCAGGCACCGCCGCCTGCACCGCCATCGCCTGTCGCGCGCCCGAAGAAGCCGGCCAAGCGTCCGCCGTGGTTCCTTGTCGGCGCGCTGGTGCTCGCGCTGTTCGCGGTCGGCGGCTGGATCGGCTGGCGGCTGACGGCCAAGGCGCCGTCCGATCCGATGATTGCGGCCGCGCCGCCGCCGGGCACGCCGATGTCCGATCCGGGCGCGCCTCCGGCCGCGATGCCGCCGGCCGGCGCGACCTCCGAGGCGCCGCCGGCGTCCGCGCCCGCTGCATCGGCCAGCGCCCCGCTGAGCCCGCTCGACAACGTGCCCATCGCCGCCGCGCCCACGCCACCTGCGGCGCCCCCGGCCGAGCCCGAGGCGCCGCCCGCGCAGCCTGCACCGCCGGCCCAATCCGAAGCGCCGCCGCCCCCCGACCCCGCCGTGGTCGCCGAGGTGGAAGACTGGAACCTGGCCCAGGCCGAGAACACCCGCGAAGGCTACGAGGCCTACCTGCGGCGCCACCGCCGCGGCCTGCATGCGCGCGAGGCGCGCAACGCCATCGCCCAGCTCAACCGGCAGTCGCCGCCGCCACCCGCCGCGGGCAGCACGAACCCCGTGCCGACCGTGATCGCGGGCGCACCGCCGGCCCCGCCACCGCCGCCGGCCGCGGCGCCCGGCATGGGCCGCGTGCAGTTCAACATCCGGCCCTGGGGCCAGGTCTTCGTCGATGGCGCGGACCGCGGCGTGAGCCCGCCGCTCAAGTCGCTGCCGCTGCGCCCCGGCATCTACACGATCGAGGTGCGCAACGGCGACCTCACGGCCTACCGCCAGCGCGTGACGGTGCAGGACAGCAAGTCCGCACCGGTGGTGAGCCACGAGTTCAAGTAAGAGGGCAGCAGGTCAGGGCGTGCCGGTGCGCAATGCGCGGCGGTACTGCACCGCCTCCGCCACGTGCGCGGCCTGCACCGCGTCCTGCCCCGCGAGGTCGGCGATGGTGCGCGCCACCTTCAGCGCTCGGTGCGTGCTGCGCGCCGACCAGCCCAGCCGCGCGGCGGCCTGCTGCAGCAGCTGGCGGGCGGGGCCGTCGAGCACGGCGTGCGTGTCGATCGCGCGGCCCTGCAGCGCCTGGTTCGCATGGCCCTGGCGTTGCAGCGCGCGGTCGCGCGCGCCCACCACGCGCGCACGGATGCTGTCGGTCGATTCGCCCGCCGGCGCATCGAGCAATTGCGGCGCCGACACGGCCGCCACTTCGATGTGCAGGTCGATGCGGTCCAGCAGGGGGCCGCTGAGCTTGCCCTGGTAACGCGCGACGCGCTCGGGCGTGCAGCGGCAGGGCTTCAGCGTGGAGCCGAGGTAGCCGCAGGGGCAGGGGTTCATCGCGGCGATGAGCTGGAAGCGCGCCGGAAACTCCGCGCGACGGGCGGCGCGGGTGATCGTGATGGTGCCGGTCTCCAGCGGCTCGCGCAGGGCTTCGAGTGCGCCGCGCGTGAACTCGGGGAACTCGTCCAAAAACAGCACGCCGTGGTGCGCGCGCGAGATCTCGCCCGGCCGGGGCGGCGAGCCGCCGCCCACCAGCGCCACCGCGCTCGCCGTGTGGTGCGGCGTGGCCGTCGGGCGGCTCATCCATCGCTCGGGCGCCAGCCGGCCGTCGAGGCTGGCGATGGCCGCGCTTTCCAGTGCCTCGTCCACGTTCATCGGCGGCAGCAGGCCGGCGAAGCGGTGCGCGAGCATCGACTTGCCCGAGCCCGGCTCGCCCACCATCAGCAGGCTGTGGCCGCCGGCCGCGGCAATCTCGAGGGCGCGCTTGGCGCCGGTGTGGCCCTTGACGTCGGCCAGGTCGGCATAGCGCGGGGCGCCGTCGCCGGGCGCGGCGCGCACGCGGGTCCAGCCGTCGTCGGTTGCGTCGACGGGCCCGCCGCCGCTGGCGACGAACTGGCGCACCACGTCGAGCAGGTGCTTGGCGCCGTACACCTGCGCGCCGGGCACCAGCGCGGCCTCCTGGGCGCTGTCCAGGGGCAGCACCAGCCGCACGGTCGTGCCTTGCGTGTAGGTGGCCACGGCCATCGCGAGCGCGCCGCGCACGGGGCGCAGTTCGCCCGACAGCGACAGCTCGCCGGCGAACTCGTGGCCGGCGAGGCGCGCGTTCTCGATCTGCCCGCTGGCCGCGAGGATGCCCAGCGCGATGGGCAGGTCGAAGCGGCCCGAGTCCTTCGGCAGATCGGCGGGCGCCAGATTGACCACGATCTTCTTGTTGGTCGGAAATTCGAGCCCGGCGTTCTGGATCGCCGAGCGCACGCGTTCGCGCGCCTCCTTGACCTCGGTCTCGGCCAGCCCGACCAGCGTGAAGCTCGGCAGGCCGTTCGCCAGATGCACCTCGACCGTGACGGCGGCGGCCTCCAGGCCGAGCAAGGCGCGGCTTTGCACCAAAGACAGACTCATTTTTCTCCCTCTCCCCAAGTTGGTGCGCCTGCGACGTGCAAGCCCAGGACCGTGCAGCGTGCAAGCGTGTGCAACTGCCGGAAACAGGGCTTGTAACGATTTGGCGCTCATCGCCGGACACCTGCGCCCTCTGGCCGGGGCGGTATTCGTGCAGTTTGGCACGCTCCCTGCTTTGAGGGTGCTCAGGTCCAACAACACACTTGCGAGGAGTTCCCTGATGACGCACCGTACCGCCGCCCAGGCGTTGATCGTTCTGGCCACTGCACTGACCGCCTCGGGCGCCGCCATGGCCCAGGCCGCCGACGCCGCCGCACCGGCGCCCGCGCCCCTGCTCACGGGCAATGTCTCGCTGACCACGAACTATAAGTTCCGCGGCCAGGACCAGGACATGATCGGCAAGAACGACTACGCCAAGACCAAGGGCTTCAAGCCCGCCATCCAGGGCGGCTTCGACTACGCCTTCGGCGACAGCGGCTTCTACATCGGCAACTGGAACTCCAGCGTCAACTGGCTCAAGGGCAACAGCATCGAGAGCGACCTGTACGGCGGCTACAAGTTCAAGGCCGGCCCGGTCGACATGGACGTCGGTGCGCTCACCTACATCTACCCCGGCAACTCGGTGGGCAACACCACCGAGCTGTACGTGGGCGCCACCTACGCCAACGACAGCTTCGGCTCGTTCACGGCCAAGTACTCGCACACGGTGTCCAAGGACTACTTCGGCTATGCCGGCGCCAAGACGGGCTCGGGCCTGAAGGGCCGCAACACCGGCTACCTGAACCTGGCCTACAGCAAGGAGATCGTGCCCAAGGTCACGCTCAAGGCCGCCGTCGGCTTCACCAACATGTCCAGCGACATCCGCAGCCTGGGCTACAAGAGCTACGTGGACTACAACATCGGCGCCACCTACGACTTCGGCAGCGGCCTGACGCTCACGGGCTCGGTGCAGGGCGCCAACAAGAAGTCCAACTACCAGGTCGTGGCCTACCCGGGCATCGAGATCCCCGACTTCGGCACCTTCGGCACCACCTACTACTCGCCCAACAAGGCACGCTTCATCCTCACGCTGACGAAGACGCTGTAATCGACACAACAACCAGGCGCGGCCCACGTTGCCGCGCCGCCTTTCATCCATCCAGAAGGAGCAACTCATCATGAAGCTGGTCACAGCCATCATCAAACCGTTCAAGCTCGACGAGGTGCGCGAAGCGCTCTCGGCCATCGGCGTGCAGGGCATCACCGTCACGGAAGTGAAGGGCTTCGGTCGCCAGAAGGGCCACACCGAGCTGTACCGCGGCGCCGAGTACGTGGTCGACTTCCTGCCCAAGGTGAAGATCGAGGCGGCCATCTCCGACGAGCTGGTCGACCGCGTGATCGAGGCCGTGGAAGGCGCCGCGCGCACCGGGAAGATCGGCGACGGCAAGATCTTTGTCTACAACCTCGAGCAGGTCGTGCGCATCCGCACCGGCGAAACGGGCCGTGAAGCCCTCTGATCGAGTCCTGGCCCGAAAGAACAACGACTATGAAAAAACTTCTTGTCTCTCTTGCGCTCGGCTTGAGCGTCTTCGTTGCCGGTACTTCGGCGCTGGCCCAGGCACCCGCCGCCACCCCTGAGGCACCGGCTGCATCGGCACCTGCTGCACCTGCCGCTGCTGCGCCCGCTCCTGCAGCGGCTGCGGCACCCGCTGCTGCCGAAGCTGCGCCCGCCGCACCGGCCGCTGCTCCCGCGCCCAAGGTCGACTCCGGCGACACCGCCTGGATGCTCACCTCGACCCTGCTCGTGATCCTGATGACCATTCCCGGCCTGGCGCTGTTCTACGGCGGCCTGGGCCGTTCCAAGAACATGCTGTCGGTGCTGATGCAGGTCTTCGTGATCTTCTCGCTCATCAGCCTGCTGTGGGCCATCTACGGCTACAGCCTGGCCTTCACGGGCGACGGCAACTTCTTCGGAAGCTTCGACAAGATCTTCATGAAGGGCATCACGCAGGAGACCTTCGGCGCGCTGACCACGATCCCCGAATACGTGTTCTTCGCCTTCCAGGGCACCTTCGCGGCCATCACCGTGGCGCTGATCGTCGGCGCCTTTGCAGAACGCGCCAAGTTCTCGGCCGTGCTGCTGTTCTCGGTGATCTGGTTCACCTTCAGCTACGTGCCCATGGCCCACATCGTGTGGGGCGGCGGCCTGCTGGGCAAGGACGGCGCGCTGGACTTCGCCGGCGGCACCGTGGTGCACATCAACGCCGGTATCGCCGGCCTGGTCGGTGCCTACATGGTCGGCAAGCGCGTGGGCTACGGCAAGGAAGCCTTCACGCCGCACTCGCTCACGCTCACCATGGTCGGCGCCTCGCTGCTGTGGGTCGGCTGGTTCGGCTTCAACGCCGGCTCGGCAGGTGCGGCCAACGCCGCCGCTGGCCTGGCCTTCGTGAACACGGTGCTCGCCACCGCCGCCGCGGCGCTGTCGTGGATCCTGGGTGAGAGCCTGCACAAGGGCAAGGCCTCGATGCTGGGCGCCGCATCCGGTGCCGTGGCCGGCCTCGTGGCCGTCACGCCCGCCGCCGGTTTCGTCGGCCCGATGGGCTCGATCGTGATGGGCCTGCTGGCCGGCCTGATCTGCCTGTGGGGCGTGGGCGGTCTCAAGCGCATGCTCGGCGCGGACGACGCGTTCGACGTGTTCGGCGTGCACGGCGTGGGCGGCATCCTGGGTGCCATCCTGACCGGCGTGTTCGCTGCCAAGGGCCTGGGCGGCACCGGCGGCCTGACCCCCGACACCTTCTCGATGGGCGCGCAGGTCTGGATCCAGGTCAAGAGCGTGCTGTTCACCATCGTGTGGTCCGGCGTGGTCGCGTTCATCGCCTACAAGATCGCCGACCTGACCCTGGGCCTGCGTGTGTCGGAAGAAGAAGAGCGCGAAGGCCTCGACATCTCGTCCCACGGCGAAACGGCTTACAACCGCTGATTCGCACACAGACAGCGGGTGGCCCGGCACGGCGCCGGCCCCCGCGCTTCAAAGACCACCACCCTTTTCGATACAAAGAAGAACAACCACTCCCGGTTTTTTCAGGCGAGTCTCCTTTGGATGTTCAGCCCGCGAGCGCTTCGGCGTCAGCGGGCTTTTTTTTGCCCGCGGCCCGCGTGGCCGGGGGCACAATCGCCCCACCATGTGGACCTCCATCGAAGACAGCCTCTGCGAACTGGGTGAATCGCCGTTCTGGCATCCGCACGAACGCGCGCTCTACTGGCTCGACATCCCGGGCCGCGCCGTGCTGCGCACGCGCGGCGAGATCGGTTCGCCCACGGCCACGGTCGAGCGCTGGGCGCTGCCCACCGAGCCCGGCTGCATGGCGCCGGCACGCACGGGCGGCCTCGTGATCGCGCTGCGCGACGGCATCTACCGGGCCCGCGAGTGGGGCGGCAGCCTCGTCGCGATGGCGCGCGCGGAGCACGACGTGCGCACCATGCGCTTCAACGACGGCAAGTGCGACGCGCTCGGCCGTTTCTGGGCCGGTTCGCTCAACGAAGCCAAGGACCGCGCCAACGCCGCGCTCTACTGCTTCGACGCACGCCCCGGAGACGTCTCGCCCACCATCACCTCGATGCTGGAACACGTCACCACCGCCAACGGCCTGGCGTTCTCGCCCGACAACCGCACCCTGTACTGGGCCGACACCGCCGCGCACGTGGTGCGCGCCTGGGACTGGGACGCCGAGGCCAACACGCTGTCGCATGCGCGCGTGTTCCAGCAGTTCGATCCCAAGCCCGCGGGCTGGGTACCCAGCACGCCCACGCACTACGACGGCCGACCCGACGGCGCCACCGTCGACGCCGCCGGCCACTACTGGGTCGCGATGTTCGAAGGCGCGCAGCTGCTGCGCTTTGCGTCCACGGGCGAGCGCGTGGCGGCCATCGCGGTGCCGGTGCAGTGCCCGACCATGCCCTGCTTCGGCGGCGACGACCTGCGCACCCTGTTCGTCACCAGCGGGCGCAAGGGCCGCCCGGCCGACGAGCTGGTGCAGCGCCCGGCCTCGGGCACCGTGCTCTCGATGCGCGTCGACACGCCGGGCCTGCCGGTCAGCTTCTTCGAAGACTGAGCCTTCCGGCGCCTCGCGGATGGCCCTGCACCACATCCCCCCGATCCAATGCCTGCTGACCTTCGAGGCCGTCGCGCGCCTGCGGCATGCGGGCCGCGCGGCCGACGAGCTGTGCGTGACGGCCAGCGCCGTGAGCCACCGCATCCGCCAGCTCGAGGCGCACGTGGGCTTCAAGCTCTTCGGGCGCAGCGACTTCAGCCTCACGGCCGACGGCGCGGCCTACCTGGCGAACGTGCGCGTCGGCCTGGCCGCGCTGCAGCAGGCCACGCCCGGCAGCCGTGACGCGGCGCTGCGCGCACCGCGCCTGAGCGTGGCCGTCACGCCCACCTTCAGCCGCCAGTTCTTGATGCCGCGGCTGGAGCTCTTTCGCAACATCTACCCCGACATCGAGCTGGCGCTGCATGTGTCGATCCCGCTGCTCGACGTCACGGCCGAGCAGACCGACCTGCAGGTGCGCTACGGCATCGGCGCGTACGCCGACTGCGAGCACCGCCTGCTCATCGCCGAGGACGTGGTGCCCGCCTGCAGCCCGAGCTACCTCAACGAGTTCGGGCCCTTCGACGGCTTTCGCACCGCGGCCGAGATCGCCAGCGCGCGGCTGATCCGCAGCCCGCTCGAGCCCTGGGGCACCTGGTTCGCGAGCTGCGGCATCGACCAGCCCGAGCCGCACCTGGGTGCGCAGTTCAACGACCTGGGCCTGGTCTACGACGCGGCCGCCAGCGGCTTCGGCGTGGCGCTGGTGCGACAGAAGCTGGGCGCCGCCTGGTTCGAATCGGGACGGCTGGTGGCGCTGTCGGAACGCCCCGTGCCCTCGCCGCACCGCCACTACATCTGCTGGCAGCCGGGCACGCTGGAGCGCTGGGAGTGCGCGGCCTTCGTCGACTGGATCGTTCAGACGCTCCATTGACGCGCGGTTGACCGACAGGTCTGCCCGACAAATTTTTATCAAGGTCCGGGCAAAAAACCTTCAATCCGGACGGCGCGCATCTCCCTAGAGTGCGGGGCACAACAACAGCCTCCCCGGAGACAACGCATGACCTGGCAGCAGATCTACGACCCGTTCGGCAACATGATCATTTCCACCGCGCTCGCCGCGATCCCGGTGGTGGTGATGCTTGCGTGCCTCGGCTTCTTTCACATCAAGGCCCACATCGCCGCCGGCCTGGGCCTGCTGGCGGCGCTGGCCGTCGCCGTGTTCGCCTACGGCATGCCGGCCGAGATGGCCGGGCGCGCCGCGCTCTTCGGCGGCTTCACGGGCCTGCTGCCGATCGGCTGGATCGTGCTGAACATCATCTTCCTGCAGCAGCTGGCCGAACAGAACGGCAGCTTCAAGGTGCTGCAGGACTCGCTCTCGGGCATCACCGAAGACCGCCGCATCCAGCTGTTGCTGATCGCCTTCTGCTTCGGCGCGTTCTTCGAGGGCGCGGCGGGCTTCGGCACGCCGGTGGCGGTCACGGCCGGCATCCTCATCGGCCTGGGCTTCTCGCCGCTGGCCGCCTCGGGCCTCTCGCTGATCGCCAACACCGCGCCGGTCGCCTTCGGCGCGCTCGGCACGCCGGTGATCACGCTGGCCAAGGTTCACGGCTACGACCTGATGGAAGTCACCGCGATGATCGGCCGGCAGCTGCCGTTCTTCTCGCTGCTGGTGCCGTTCTGGCTGGTGTGGGCCTTCGCCGGACGCAAGGCGATGATGGAAGTGTGGCCCGCCATCCTGGTCACGGGGGTGTCGTTCGCGGTGCCGCAGTACCTGGTGTCGAACTTCATCGGCCCCGAGCTGGTCGACATCATCGCGGCCATCGTGTCGATGGCCAGCCTGGTGCTGTTCCTGCGCGTGTGGCAGCCGAAGAATGTGTGGCGCTCGCCCTCGCTGCGCGGCAAGGACGTGAGCGCGCACGAGGCCAAGCCGCCGGCCGCCATCGTCGTGCACAGCCGCGAGGCGCTGGTGCGCGCGTGGATGCCCTGGGTGATTCTTTCGGTGTTCGTCTTCATCTGGGGCCTGCCGTCGGTGAAGACCGCGCTCAACGGCGTGTTCGCGCCCTCGTTCCCGATGGGCGGGCTGCACAACCTGATCGAGAAGATGCCGCCGGTGGTGACGGCGCCCACCAAGGAAGGCGCGGTGTACGTGCTGAACCTGCTGTCGGCCACGGGCACCGGCATCCTCCTGTCGGCGATCGTGAGCGCGCTGTTCATGAAGTACAACCCCGTCGAGATCGTGCGCACCTTCTTTCGCACGCTCTGGATGGTGCGCTACTCGCTCATGACCATCGTGCTGATGCTCGCGCTGGGCACGCTCACGCGCTACTCGGGCACCGACACCACGCTGGGCCTGGCCTTCGCCAACACCGGCGTGTTCTATCCCTTCTTCGGCACGCTCATGGGCTGGATCGGCGTGGCCATGACCGGCTCCGACACCGCGTCGAACGTGCTCTTCGGCGGCATGCAGAAGGTCGCGGCCGAGCAGCTCGGCCTGGCGCCCAACCTCATGGGCGCGGCCAACAGCTCGGGCGGCGTGATGGGTAAGATGATCGACGCCCAGTCGATCGTGGTGGCCTCCACCGCCACGCGGTGGTTCAATCACGAAGGCGACATCCTGCGCTACGTGTTCTTCCACTCGATCGCGCTGGCCTCGCTGGTCGGCCTGTACGTGACGCTGCAGGCCTATGTGTGGCCATTCACCCTGATGGTCGTCCGCTGAAAGTTGTTCCCGCCATGAATGCTCCCGTCACGACCGACCAGCACACGCAGCTGTCGAAGGCGGAGCGCCAGGCGCAGGTGGTGCGGGCGCTGCAGGCGCACCTGCCCGCGCATGCGCTCATCTGGCACGCCGAAGACACCACGCCCTACGAGTGCGACGGCCTCACGGCCTATCGCCAGCGCCCGCTGGTGGTGGCCCTGCCCGAGACCGAGGCGCAGGTGGCCGCCGTGCTGCGCGCCTGCCATGCGCTGGCCGTGCCCGTGGTGGCGCGCGGCGCCGGCACCGGGCTCTCGGGCGGCGCCATGCCGCACGCGCTGGGCGTGACGCTGTCGCTGGCCAAGTTCAATCGCATCCTGAAGGTCGACCCCGTGAGCCGCACGGCCGTCGTGCAGTGCGGCGTGCGCAACCTCGCCATCAGCGAGGCCGCCGCGCCCTTCAACCTGTACTACGCGCCCGATCCGTCGAGCCAGATCGCCTGCACCATCGGCGGCAACGTGGCCGAGAACTCGGGCGGCGTGCACTGCCTGAAGTACGGCCTTACGCTGCACAACGTGCTGCGCGTGCGCGGCTTCACGGCCGAGGGCGAACCCATCGAGTTCGGCGGCGAGGCGCTCGATGCGCCGGGGCTCGACCTGCTCGCGCTGGCCATCGGCAGCGAAGGCATGCTGGCCGTGACCACCGAGGTCACGGTGAAGCTCGTGCCCAAGCCGCAGCTGGCGCGCTGCATCATGGCCAGCTTCGACGACGTGCGCAAAGCCGGCGACGCGGTCGCGGCGGTGATCGCGGCAGGCATCATCCCGGCCGGCCTGGAGATGATGGACAAGCCCATGACCGCCGCCGTCGAAGACTTCGTGCACGCGGGCTACGACCTCGACGCCGCCGCCATCCTGCTGTGCGAATCGGACGGCACGCCGGAAGAAGTGGAAGAAGAAATCGGCCGCATGACCGAGGTGCTGCGCGGTTGCGGCGCCACCGCCATCGCCGTGAGCACCAGCGAAGATGAGCGCATGAAGTTCTGGAGCGGCCGCAAGAACGCCTTTCCGGCGTCGGGCCGCATCAGCCCCGACTACATGTGCCTGGACTCGACCATCCCGCGCAAGCGGCTCGCCGACATCCTGCTGGCGATCCAGGAGATGGAGAAAAAATACAACCTGCGCTGCTGCAACGTGTTCCACGCGGGCGACGGCAACCTGCACCCGCTGGTGCTGTTCGATGCCAACGACCCCGACGAGCTGCACCGCTGCGAGCTGTTCGGCGCCGACATCCTCGAGACCAGCGTCGCCATGGGCGGCACCGTCTCGGGCGAGCACGGCGTGGGCGTGGAAAAGCTCAACAGCATGTGCGTGCAGTTCACCGCGGCCGAGAACGAGCAGATGTTCGGCATCAAGCGCGCCTTCGACCCCGCCGGGCTGCTCAACCCCGGCAAGGTGATTCCCACGCTGCAGCGCTGCGCCGAGTACGGCAAGGAAGTGGTGCGCGGCGGCCGGCTGGCGCATCCCGACCTGCCGAGATTCTGAGAGCTTCATGAACACGGATACCGCCCTCCAGCAGGTCGTCGAGCGCGTGCGCGCCGCCGCGGCCGATGCCACATCGCTGCGCCTGCGCGGCGGTGGCACCAAGGATTTTTATGGCCAGCCACCGCGCGGCGAGTTGCTCGACCTGCGCGCGCTCGCCGGCATCACGAGCTACGAGCCGAGCGAGCTGGTCGTCACCGTGCGCGCCGGCACGCCACTGGCCGAGCTCGAGGCCGCGCTCGCTGAACAAGGCCAGTGCCTGCCCTTCGAGCCGCCGTGCTTCGATGCCGGCGGCACGGTGGGCGGCATGGTCGCCGCCGGCCTCAGCGGCCCGTCGCGCGCCAGCGTGGGCGCGGTGCGCGATTACGTGCTCGGCGCCACGCTCATCAACGGCCGCGCCGAGGTGCTGAGCTTCGGCGGCCAGGTGATGAAGAACGTCGCCGGCTACGACGTCTCGCGCGTGCTGGCGGGTTCGCTCGGCACGCTGGGCGTGATCGCCGAAGTGAGCCTCAAGGTGCTGCCCGTGGCGCCCGCCGAGGCCACGCTCGCCTTCGCCTGCAGCCAGGCCGATGCGCTGCGCCTGCTCAACGAGTGGGGCGGACGCCCGCTGCCGCTGAACGCGAGCAGCTGGTTCGAACACGCGCCCGGCGCGGGCGTGCTGCGCCTGCGGCTGCGCGGTGCCGTGGCAGCCGTCGAAGCGGCGTGCGCGCAGCTCGGCGGCGAGCGCCAGGACCCGGTGCGCGCGGCCGCCGGCTGGGCCGCGCTGCGCGACCAGCGCATGCCGTGGTTCGCACTCGACGAAGCCGGGTCGCTGGCGCTGTGGCGGCTGTCGGTGCCGCAGACCGCGCCGGTGATCGCCATCGACGGCTGCGCCGCGCCGCTGGTCGAATGGCACGGCGGGCAGCGCTGGTACCTCGCGCCGCCCGCGCAGGCTGCGCGCTTGCGCGAGGCCGCGCAGGCAGCGGGCGGCCATGCCACGCTGTTCCGCGTGCCCGCGGCGCAAGCGGCCGACTGCAACGTGCCGCGCTTCGACGCACTGAGCGCGCCAGTGGCACGCATCCATCGCGCGCTGATGCAGGAGTTCGATCCGCACGGGGTCTTCGACCGCGGCCGGCTCTTCGCAGGCGATCAATAAAAAAAGAAACGACACCACCCCGCGATGCAAACCGAACTAGCCCCCGAATTCCGCGACACCGATGCGGGCCGCGAAGCCGAAGCCATCCTGCGCAAGTGCGTGCACTGCGGCTTCTGCACCGCCACCTGCCCGACCTACCAGCTGCTCGGCGACGAGCTCGACGGGCCGCGCGGGCGCATCTACCTCATCAAGCAGGTGCTCGAAGGCCACGCGCCCACGCGCAGCACGCAGCTGCACCTCGATCGCTGCCTCACCTGCCGCAACTGCGAAAGCACCTGCCCGAGCGGCGTGCAGTACGGGAACCTGGTCGACATCGGCCGCAAGATCGTCGACGAAAAAGTGCCGCGCCCCGCGATGGAGTCGGCCACGCGCTGGCTGCTCAAGGAAGCGTTGCCATCGCCGCTGTTCGGCCCCGCGATGGCGCTGGGCCAGTCGGTGCGCGGCCTGCTGCCCGAAGCACTGAAGGCCAAGGTGCCCGCGAAGCAGGACGCCGGCCGCTGGCCCACCGCCACGCATGCGCGCAAGGTGCTGATGCTCGCGGGCTGCGTGCAGCCGTCGATGGCGCCCAACATCAACAGCGCCACCGCGCGCGTGCTCGACGCGGCCGGCATCCAGGCCGTGATGGCGCCCAAGGCAGGCTGCTGCGGCGCCGTGAAGTTCCACCTCAACGACCAGGAGGGCGGCAAGGCGCAGATGCGCGCCAACATCGATGCGTGGTGGCCCTTCGTCGAACGCAACGAGGTCGAGGCGATCGTGATGAACGCCTCGGGCTGCGGCGTCACCGTGCGCGAGTACGGCCACCTGCTGCAGCACGACGCGGCCTATGCCGCCAAGGCCGCGCGCATCAGCGCCCTCACGCGCGACCTGAGCGAGCTGCTGCCCGAGCTCGTGCCCGCGCTGCAGGGCCGCGTGCGCGCGCCCGAAGGCGTGGTCGCCTACCACCCGCCCTGCACGCTGCAGCACGGCCAGAAGCTGCGCGGCGGCGTCGAGACGCACCTGCGCGCGCTCGGCTTCGACGTGCGCGTGGCGATGAACGAATCGCACCTGTGCTGCGGCTCGGCCGGCACCTACTCGGTGCTGCAGCCCGAGCTGGCCTACCCGCTGCGCGACCGCAAGCTCGGCCACCTGAAGCAGCTGCAGCCCACGACCATCGCCTCGGCCAACATCGGCTGCATCACGCACCTGCAAAGCGGCAGCGGCGACACGCCCGTGCGGCACTGGGTCGAGCTGCTCGACGCGGCGCTGCAGACGCCCGCAGGGTAGGGCGCGCGCGCACGGCAGGGTACGTTGCCGTCCGACGTGCGCACCGCGCGTCGGGGCGCATCATGGCGGACCGAAGACGCTGCAAGGAGTTCGTGCCATGTCTTTCGTTTCTGCTTTTCCGCTGCGCCGCGCGTTGCTGGCCGCCGCCTGCATCGCCGGCACCGTCGCCGCGCAGGCGCAGCAGCCGCCCTCGGCCCTGCCGCCCTGGCAGGGCATCGGCACCACGCGCTACGTGTGCGGCGGCATCGGCTCCGACGAGTCGAACGCCATGCGCGCCGCCATGAAGAACCACCCGCTGTCGCTGCTGTTCGCGCGCGCCGACGGGGCGTATCTGGCCAACCTGAATGTCGCGATCAAGGGCGGCGACGCGAACTCGTCCGCCGCCATGGCCTTCACCGCCACCGGCCCGGTGTGCCTCATCGACGTGCCGGCGGGGCGCTATGTGATCGACGTGAGCACGTCGACGGGCGAAACCAAGAGCCAGACCGTGACGGTCGGCGGTGGGCCGAAGAGCGCCGATTTCCGCTTCTGAACTTCAGCCGGCGGCCAGCGCCGCCTCGATGTCGCGCGTGAGCGAGGCCGGCGTGTCCAGCGGCGCGTAGCGCTTGAGCACCGCGCCGTCGCGCCCGACCAGGAACTTGGTGAAGTTCCACTTGATGGCCGTGCTGCCCAGCAGGCCCGGCTTTTCCTTGGTGAGCCACTGGTACAGCGGCAGCGCGTTGCTGCCGTTGACGTCGATCTTCTCCATCATCGGGAAGCTCACGCCGTAGTTGGTCATGCAGAAGGCGCCGATTTCCTCGTTGGTGCCCGGGTCCTGCCCGCCGAACTGGTTGGAGGGAAAGCCCAGCACCGCGAGGCCCTGGCCGGCGTACTTTTCGTGCAGCGCTTCCAGGCCTTCGAACTGCGGCGTGAAGCCGCAGTTGCTCGCCGTGTTGACGATCAGCAGCACCTTGCCGCGGAAGGTCGAGAGCTTCACCGGCTTGCCGTCGATGCGGGTGGCCTGGAAGTCGTAGACGCTGGTCATGGAGAGAGCTCCTCAGGTGGACGCGGAAACGCCATCATCGCGCGCGGGCGGGGTTCGCGCAAACGCCGACCACACCGCGCCCAGCACGATCAGCGCGCCGCCGACGAGGATGCGCGAGTTCATGGTGGACGCGCCCAGCGCCACCGACGAGACGCTGGCGAACAGCACTTCCGACAGCATGATCACCGAGGTCGCGCTGGCCGCCAGCTTGGGTGCGCCGTACTGCAGGCACACGTTGGCGACGATGAAGCCCGTGCCCAGCAGCGCGGCCCAGCCCAGCCAGCCCGGCGAGGCGAGCAGCGGCGAATCGATGCCGCCGAACGCGGTGCCGCTCACCGCGCCGACGCCCGCCACCACCGTGCAGCCCCAGAACATGGCCAGCGCGCGCGACTCGCCCGGCGCATGGCGCAGGTGGCGCAGCACGATGTTGGTCACCGCAAAGCCGAAGCCCGCCGCCACGCCCAGCCAGTCGGGCAGGCTCGAGGGCACCGGCCAGTCGGTGCCCGGCGCCTTCAGCACCACCACCACGCCGGTGAGCGCCAGCGCCACGCGCATCAGCGCACCGCCCGTGGGCCGCTCGCCCAGCAGCAGCCAGGCCAGCAGCACGCTCCACAGCGGCATCAGATAGAACAGCAGCACCACGCGCACCACGTCGCCCTGCGTCACGGCCCAGTTGAAGCCCACGTTGGTGAAGCCCGCTGCGAGGCCCAGTGCCACCAGCATCGGGAACGTGGCGAAGGCTTTCCAGGCGTGGCGGCGCACGACGCCCATCGCCGTGGCGATGACGAGGTAGATCAGGCAGGTGGTCCACAGCGGATGCAGGCCGTGGCTGGCGATCTGGCGGAAGGGAATCCAGGACACGCCCCACACGAAGGCGTTGAACATCAGGGCGAGGGCGGGCATGGGGCGTTGGAGTGGGGGCGCTCGGCGCGCCGGCCATTGCACCAACGCGGTCGCGCGAAATCAGTGGTGCTTGTCGCTGCGGGCGATCGCGAGGAGGTGCTCGACTTCCTCAGGATACTTCTTGAGGTTGTTCTCGTGCCAGCGCTTGATGATCCACATGCAACCCGCCACCACGAGGCCGAAGGCGCTGATCGCGCCGTAGGCCGACAGGCCCAGGCCCGTGCACACGCTGTAGAAGCCGCCCAGCAGAAGAATGCAGGCCTGCTCGTTGAAGTTCTGCACGGCGATGGAGCGGCCCGCGCCCATCAGGTTGTGGCCGCGGTGCTGCAGCAGTGCGTTCATCGGCACCACCAGGAAGCCGCCCAGGCCGCCCAGGATGATGAGGAACGGCACCGCCAGCCAGACGTTGCCGATGAAGTTCATGCAGATCACCATCAGGCCCATCGCGATGCCCATGGGGATCACGCGCGTGGCCATGTCCAGGCGCATGTACATCGAGGCCACGATGGCGCCCACCGCGGTGCCGATGGTCACCACGCCGGTCAGCGCCGAGGCCTGGGTGGTGTTGTATTCGAGCGCCACGGCGGCCCAGGCCAGCACGATGTACTTGAGGTTGCCGCCCGCGCCCCAGAACAGCGTGGTGGTCGCCAGCGAGATCTGGCCCAGCCGGTCGCGCCACAGGCGGGCGTTGCAATGCCAGAAGTCGGGCAGCAGGCCGGCCAGGTTGCGCACCATGCTCTGCTCGGGGTTGGAGCGCAGCGGGCGCATCTCGACGCCGGTGTGCGGGATGCGGGTGTTGAACCAGGCCGCGAGCACGTAGACGAAGATCAGCACCGCAATGGCGGCTTCGGCCGGCGAGTCGATGCCGGTGTCGATGAACGGCAGGTCGATGAGCAGCAGCTGGCTGGACACCGCATGGCCCACCAGCATGCCGCCGAGCACGATGCCCAGCAGGATCGAGGCGATGGTCAGCCCTTCGATCCAGCCGTTGGCCTTGACCAGCTGCGACGACGGCAGCAGCTCGGTGAGGATGCCGTACTTGGCCGGCGAGTAGGCCGCGGCGCCCAGGCCCACGATGGAATACGACAGCAGCGGGTGCGAGCCGAACAGCATCATCAGGCAGCCCACGACCTTGATCGCGTTGCTGATGAACATCACCTTGCCCTTGGGCAGCGCGTCGGCAAAGGCGCCCACCAGCGGGGCCAGCACCACATAGAAGACCGCGAAGATCGGCACCAGGGCGGCCCGCTGCCATTCGGGGGCGCCCGAACTTCGCATGAGATCGACGGCAACGACGAAAAGCGCTTGGTCGGCCAGCGACGAAAAGAACTGGGCCGACATGATCGTGTAAAAACCGCGCTTCATCGATGGGCTGGCTGGCCAGAGGGTCTGCTGGCGGTAGTGAAAAAGTGTCGCGTCAGGCGCGAATGGGCGGTTATAGCATGGGGGTACGACGCGAATTCAGGCATCCCCACGGGATTCGACCCCATTCCCGAAGATGCTAAAACGTGGTCTGAAACCACCCCAACACCCGCCATGCCGCGCCCCATTCTCGCCACCGTCCACACCGCCGCCTTGCGCCACAACCTCGACC
Organism: Variovorax sp. GW821-FHT06D12; assembly: GCF_059419205.1. NCBI lineage: Bacteria > Pseudomonadati > Pseudomonadota > Betaproteobacteria > Burkholderiales > Comamonadaceae > Variovorax > Variovorax sp. GW821-FHT06D12. Next base: position 110,171 of record NZ_JBWKRI010000004.1, read on the forward strand.
GCGCCCGCCGCTCGGCCGTCGACGCCCGTGTCTGGGCCGTGGTCAAGGCCAACGCCTACGGGCACGGCATCGAGCGTGTCTTCGAGGGCCTGCGTGGCGCCGACGGCTTCGCGCTGCTCGACCTGGCCGAGGCCGAGCGCGTGCGCGCGCTGGGCTGGCGCGGCCCGGTGCTGCTGCTCGAAGGCGTGTTCGATGCGCGCGACCTGGAGCTGTGCTCGCGGCTGGACCTGTGGCATTCGGTGCACTGCGACGAGCAGATCGACATGCTCGCGGCCCACAAGACCCTCAAGCCGCAGCGCGTGTTCCTGAAGATGAACTCCGGCATGAACCGCCTGGGCTTCTCGCCCGAGCGTTTCGGCTCGGCCTGGACGCGCCTGAACGCGCTCCCGCAGGTCGACGAGATCTCGCTCATGACGCACTTCAGCGACGCCGACGGCCCGCGCGGCATCGAGCATCAGCTCGAGGTGTTCGAGCGCGCCACGCGCGACCTGCCCGGCGAGCGTTCCATCGCCAACAGCGCCGCCACGCTGCGCCATGCGCCGCGCACGCGCGGCGACTGGGTGCGCCCCGGCATCGTGCTGTACGGCAGTGCCCCCGACTTCCCGGAACACGACGCGGCGCACTGGCAGCTGCAGCCGACCATGACGCTGTCGACCCGGCTCATCTCGGTGCAGACGCTGAAGGCCGGCGACACCATCGGCTACGGCTCGCGCTTTGCGGCCGAGGGCCCGCTCACCATCGGCATCGCGGCGGTCGGCTATGCCGACGGCTACCCGCGCCACTGCGACACCGGCACCCCGGTGCTGGTGAACGGCGTGCGCACCCGCATGGTGGGCCGCGTGAGCATGGACATGATCACCGTCGACCTCACGCCCGTGCCCGATGCCGCCTTCGGCGCCGAGGTCACGCTGTGGGGCCGCTCGGCCCTGACCGGCGCGGTGCTGCCGATCGACGAGGTGGCCCAGGCCGCCGGCACCGTCGGCTACGAACTCATGTGCGCGGTCGCGCCGCGGGTGCCTTTCGCACCCGCCGACGAATGACGTGAAGGTTCTTTCCAACTGGCGCTCCGTGCGCCTGTGGGAAACCCAGGTCGAACGCGACCTGCACCGCGATCACAGCCTGCGCACGCATGGCCTGCTGATCGGCACTTTCACGCTGCTGCTGATGTGGGGCGTCTCGGCGCTGCAGATGCACCTGCTGCATGTCGAGTCGCTGGCCGTGCGCTACCTCGTCACGCTCGGCGTGGGCTATGTCGGGTACCTGTGCGTGCTGCGCTGGTGGGCGCAGCGGCTGGTGGAGCGGCGCACCGAGATCGAAGCGCCCGAAGACCTGGGCGGCACCACGGAAGGCGCTGACGATCCGGGGTGCGTGCCAGACGCCGCCGACGGTGGCAGCGCGCTCTCCGACGTGGCCGGCGGTGCGCTCGACGCCGCGGGCAGCGCCGACGAAGGCGCGATCATCGTCGTGCCGGTGCTCGCCATCTTCCTGCTGTGCGTGGCCGTCGTGCTCGGCGCGGGCTCGCTCGTGCTGCTGTACTTCAGCTGGGACGCGCTGCTGGCCGTGGCGATCGAGGTCGCCTTCTCCTATGTGTCGGCCCGCGCCGCCGTGCGCGTGGCGCGCGAAGGCTGGCTCATGGCGGCGGTGCGGCTCACCTGGAAGCCGCTGCTGGGGGCGGTGGTCTGCGCGGTGGCGCTGGGCGCGCTCATCGATCACTTCATGCCGCAGGTCCACTCGCTGCCCGAGGCCGTGCGCGTGCTCACGGGGAAGGCACCGCGCTGAGCAGGTGCTCGACCAGCACCCGGCACTTGGGCGGCAGGTAGCGGCTGGGCGGGTACATCAGCCACGCGTGCCCCTGGTAGCTGCCCTGCAGCGCCCAGTCGGGCAGCACGCGCACCACGCGGCCGTCGTCCAGCGCCTCGCGCGCCGTGAAGGCCGGCACGCAGGCCACGCCCAGGTCCGCGAGCGCGCCGTCGAGCCGCATCTCGCTGTGGTTGCAGACGTAGCGGCCGTCCACCACCACCTCGACCTCGTCTTCACCGTCTTTTCGAAAGCGCCAGTGGTTGTCGCGCTCGTGCTCGCCCAGCGACAGGCAGCTGTGTGCGCGCAGGTCGTGCGGGTGCGCGATGGCGCCGTGGCGCGCCAGGTAGGCCGGCGTGGCGCACAGGATGTGCTCGACCGCCATCAGCCGCCGCGCCACCAGCCCCTCGGGCGGCGCCGTGGTGAGGCGCACCACGAGGTCGACGCCTTCGCGGATCGGGTCGATGTCGCGGTCGGCCACGATCAGCTGCACGTCCACCGCCGGGTATTGGCGCAGGAAGTCGAGCAGGTGCGGATGCAGCACGCGCCGCGCAAAGGCCTTCGGTGCGCTCAGGCGCACCCGGCCGGCCGGCGTGCGCGCGAACTGCGCGCCGATGTCCATCGCGCCCTGCGCCGCCGCCACCAGCTCGCGGCAGCGTGCAAAAGCCTCGGCGCCGGGCTCCGTGAGCCGCAGCTGGCGCGTGGTGCGCTGCAGCAGCTGCACGCCGATCTCCTGTTCGAGCCGCTTCACCTGCCGGCTCGCGGCCGAGGGCGTGATACCCAGCAGGTCGGCCGCGGCCGAGAAGCTGCCCCGTTCGGCGACCCGCACGAAGGTGACCATCTCGGGCAGCACCTTGAGAAATGAATTCGTTCCGACCACGCAAGAGTCCTGTTCCGGCCGACGGCTGTGCGGCCCTGGTGCCGCCCGGAACAATGCGCCTTCTCTTCTTCTTTCAGGCGCCCCGGGCCGCGGGCAGACAGTATGGATTCAAAGGCGTTGCAAGGTGCGGTCCCGGCGGGGCGCGGGTCGTGGACGGCCGGCTTCGGCCCGGCCGAACTCATGCTGCTGCTCGTGGCGGCGGTCTGGGGCGGCAGCTATGCCGTGGCCAAGCAGGCGACGCAGCAGCTGCCCGTGCTCGAATTCGTCGCGCTGCGCTTCGGCCTCACCTTTCTCGTGCTGCTGCCGGCGCTGCGGCCGCTGTGGCGTGACCCGCAGTGGCGCCAGGGGCTCGCCGTGGGCGGCCTGCTGGGCGCCAACCTGCTCGCCATCTTCCTGTGCGAGACCTTCGGCGTCTCGCTGACCCTGGCGAGCAACGCCGCTTTCCTCATCAGCCTGTGCGTGGCGATCACGCCCTTCGTCGAGTGGTGGCTGCTGGGCCGGCGGCCCGCGCGGCGCGTGTTCTGGGCGGCCGGGCTCTCGGCCGTGGGTGCGGCCCTGCTGTCGGCGCCCTCGCTTGCCGACCTGTCGATGGGGTGGGGCGATGCCCTCATGCTGGCCGCTGCCTGCCTGCGCGCCGTCATGGTGTGCCTCACGCGCCGCCTGGCGGGCCGCCACAACCTGCCGGCGCTCACGCTGACGGCCGTGCAGTCCGGCGTGATGGCGCTGGGCGCGGCGGCGCTGTCGCTGTTGGCCGTGTCCGGCGGCGGCACTTGGCACCTGCCGCCCGCCACGGCCGGTTTCTGGTGGGGCATGGCGTACCTCGTGCTGCTGTGCACCGTGTTCGCCTTTTTCGCGCAGAACCACGCGGCCTCGCGCAGCAGCCCGAGCCGGGTGTCGCTGCTCATGGGCAGCGAGCCGGTGTTCGGCGCGGCCATCGCGGCGCTCGGGCTGGGCGAGCGCATCGGCGCCTGGGGCTGGGCCGGCGGCCTGCTGATCGTGGGCGCCGCCCTGTGGGTGAGCCTGGCGCCGGAGGAGGGCGAACAGAAGCGGCGCCCCTGACGGCGGAAGGGGGCCGGCTGGGCGCGGCCCCCGGCTCGTGGCATCCTCGGGGGCTGCGGCGTTTCGCCGCCCCCCACAACACCAAGGAATGCAGACATGGGCGCGCAATGGAAAGCCAAGCACAAGGACGTGGCCGCGAATGCCAAGGGCCGGCTGTTCGGCAAGCTGGCCAAGGAAATCATGATCGCCGCGCGCAACGGCGCCGACCCGGCCTCGAACGCACGGCTGCGGCTGGTCGTCGAACAGGCCCGCAAGGTCTCGATGCCGAAGGACACGCTCGACCGCGCCATCAAGAAGGGCGCCGGGCTCACGGGCGAGGCGGTGCACTTCGACCACGTCATGTACGAGGGCTTCGCCCCGCACCGCGTGGCCGTGATGGTCGAGTGCCTGACCGACAACGTGAACCGCACCGCGCCTGAAATGCGCGTGCTGTTCCGCAAGGGCCAGCTCGGCACCTCCGGCTCGGTTTCGTGGGACTTCGACCACCTCGGCATGATCGAAGCCGAGCCCGCCAGCAAGGACGCCGACGCCGAAGTGGCCGCCATCGAAGCCGGTGCGCAGGACTTCGAGCCCGGCGCCGAAGACGGCACCACCCTGTTCCTGACCGAGCCCGCCGACCTCGACCTCGTGAGCCGCGCACTGCCGGCCCAGGGCTTCACAGTGTTGTCGGCCAAGCTGGGCTACCGGCCGAAGAACCCCGTTGATCCTGCGAGCCTGAGCGCTGCCGACCTCGAAGAGGTCGAGGCGTTTCTTGCGGCCATCGACGCGAACGACGACGTGCAGAACGTGTACGTCGGGTTGGCGGGTTGAGCGCCTGATACTCAGGGCGACGCTCCCGCCGACGGGGCACCTTGCTCCGCGAATGTCCTCCGCCCTTCGGGCTCCCCCTTAATTTCGCTGCGCAAGGCACCCCATCGACGTGAGCGTTGGGCAGTGCGGCTGTTGATCGGCCGCACACCACCGCCGCGTCCCGTGCGCAGGACACTGGGTGCTTCCCGCAGCGAAATCAAGGAGGAGGCCGCAGGCCGGAGGACATTCGCGGAGGGAAGTACCCGGTGGCCTGTGCACACGCCCTGAACCTCCCCGCATGAACTGAGCACGCCGCCGGAGACAATCCGCGCCGGAGGAAAACAGTTCAATGACCCATTCGACGAAGAAACGAACGCCGTCGCGTGCCACACGGCATGCCCTCGGCCTGGCACTGGCCATCGCCGGCTTCTCGGCGCAAGCCCAGACCGAAGCGGCCGCACCGCCCATGGCCGCAGCCTCGGCACCCGCCGAAGCCACCCCAGCCGCACCCCCATCCCAAACTCGCGTGCGCTACCTGCGCATGCCCCAGCAGAGCGGCGCCGACCACCTGCGCGTGGTGCGGCGCGAAGACACGGTGGGCCGCGTGGCCGGCCAGGTCGCGTTGAACGTCGCGTTCGCCGTGCTCGGCACCGGCGCGGCCGTGCAGGGTTTCTCGAAGGACGGCCTTGGCGGCACCACGCTCGAAGCGTTGCGCGACGACCCGGTGAGCGTCAACCCGGCGATGAGCGACCTGCAGGAGGCCCTGAGCAAGATCGCCTCCGACATCTACCGCCGCCGCACCGAGACCGCGCTCGCCACCGCGCTGACCGACGGTTCGACGCCTGAAGAGATCGAGGCCGCGCGCCAGACGCAGAAGGAGGCCGACTCGCCGTTGGTCCCGGGGTCGTGGCACCTCGTCTACGAAAACCTGATGGGCTCGGACGAACTGTTCCGGCTCAAGTACGGCGCCTCGCTGGGGCGCGCGGGCTTCATGCGCCCGCCGATCGGCTGCAGCTACGAATCGGAGCCGCTGGCCTGGACCCAGTGGCAGGCCGACGGCTGGCAGCGGCTGCGCGAGGAACGCGTGAAGATCGTGGCCCGTTGCGTCGAGGCCATCGGCGCCGCGCCCGAAAACCGCTGGTAATCAGCGGCAGTTCGCTCAGTACAACCCGAGCTGCCGCGTCCGCAGCCGCGCCAGCCCCAGCAGTGCATCCGTGAACGGCGTGGCCACGCCCGTCAGCTCGCCCAGCTCGCGCACCACGGTGACAAGCGCGTCGAGCTCCACCGAACGGCCCGCTTCCACGTCCTGCAGCATCGAGGTCTTGAACGCGCCGAGCTTCATCGTCACCGCATGCCGGTCCTCGGGGCTCTGCGTGATCTCGATGCCGATGCGCCGGCCGATCTCCTTGGCCTCGAGCATCACGGCCGAGATGAAGCCGCGCACGTAGTCGTCGCCCATGATCAGGTCGGTGGTGGCACCGGTGAGCGCGCTGATCGGGTTCACCGTCATGTTGCCCCACAGCTTGAACCACACGTCCTTCTGGATCTGCGGCGACAGCGTGGTGTCGATGCCCGTGCTTTTCAGAAGCTCGACCAGCTTCTGCACGCGCGGCGTGGCCTGGCCCGAAGGCTCGCCCACGATCAGGCCGTTGCCGAAGTGGTGCCGCACCACGCCGGGCCCGTCGAGCGAGCAGCTCGCGTGCACCACGCAGCCGATCACGTTGCGCGACGGAATGGCCTTGGCAATGGCGCCTTCGGGGTCGACGGCCGCGAGGCGGTGCCCCGCGATCTCGCCGCCGAAGCCGCCTTCGAGGAACCACCACGGCACGCCGTTCATGGCCACCAGCACGATCGTGTCGGGTCCGATCAGCGGCCCGATGCGTTCGGCCACGCCGGCCAGCGCGGGCGCCTTCACGGCGATCACCACCAGGTCTTGAACGCCCAGTGCCTCGGGGTCGGCCACCGCGTTCACCGGCACGCGCGTGCGCACGTCGCCGCGCATCAGCGAGAGGCCGTCTTTCTGCAGCGCGTCGAGCGTGGCGCCGCGCGCCACCACGTTCAGGCGCTGGCCTGCCTGCGCGAGGCCGACGCCGATCCATCCGCCGATCGCGCCGGCGCCGTAGATGCAAATCTTCATGGGAACAGGCGCCTCAGTTGCGGTAGCTCGGGTCGATGCGGTCCACCTGCCGCACCAGCGCATTGAACACGTCCTGCCCGGCGCCGTGCGCGGGGCTGAACTGCAGCGCGTCGCGCGTGCAGCGCTGCGCGATCTCTTCGCTCACCGGAATGGCGGCGCCCATCGAGAAGGTCGCCATCTGGATCTCGCAGGCGCGCTGCAGCGTCCACAGGATCGCGAAGGTCTGCGGCAGCGTCTGGCCCCAGGCCAGCAGGCCGTGGTTGCGCAGGATCACCGCGTTGCGCTCGCCGATGCTTTTCAGCAGGCGCGGGCCTTCGTCGGCATGGATCGTGATGCCCTCGAAGTCGTGGTAAGCCACCATGCCGTGCAGCTGGGCGGTATAGAAATTGGTCTGCTGCAGGCCGCCCTGCAGGCAGGCCACGGCCACGCCGGCCGTGGTGTGCGTGTGCATCACGCAGTGCGCGCCGGGCAGGCCGTCGTGGATGGCCGCATGCACCACGAAGCCGGCCGGGTTCACCGGGTAGGTCGAGCCGTCGAGCACCTTGCCCTGCAGGTCGATCTTCACCAGGTTGCTGGCCGTCACCTCGCTGTAGTGCAGGCCGAAGGGGTTGATGAGGAACTGCTTCTCGCCACCCGTCACGCTGTCGGGCAGCCGCACCGTGATGTGGTTGTAGATCATCTCGGTCCAGCCCAGCATCGCGAACACGCGGTAGCAGGCCGCGAGCTCCTCGCGCGCGGCGCGCTCGTCGGAATGGATCGAGGGATGGACCAGCGCCGACGGCGCGGTGGCGAGTGTGTTCATGGCAGTTCCTTCATGTGATCAACCTTCAGCCGTGAAGCCGACCTCTTTCACGATCGGCGCCCACTTGGCGGTGTCCTTCTTCAGCAGATCGGCCAGCTCGGCCGGCGTGGAAGACATGGCTTCCAGGCCGAAGGTGCCGAGGCCGTCGATCACGTCCTTCTGTGCGAGCGCGTTCTTCATCGCCGTGTTGAGCTTCGTCACCAGCTCGGGCGAGGCCTTGGCCGGCAGGAAGAAGGCGAACCATTCGCTGTGCGCCATGTTCTTGATGCCCTGCTCGCCGAAGGTCGGCACATCGGGCGCGAAGCGGCTGCGCTTGGCACCCGACACGCCCAGGATGCGCACCTTGCCCGACTGCAGGTGCTGCGTGATGTCGCCGATGGGGCCCGACACCGCCGAGATGTTGCCGCCCAGCAGGTCGAGCATGGCCGGCTGCGTGCCGCGGTAGGCCGCGTGCTTGAGCTCGACGCCGGCCTGCTTGCCCAGCAGCGCGCCGATGAAGTGCGGCGTGGAGCCCGCGGCCGGCGAGCCGTAGTTGGCGCCGGCCGGGTTGGCCTTGGCCCAGGTGAGGAACTCGGGCACCGTCTTGATCGTGGCCGGCACGGCCGGGCCGACCGCGAAGCCGAAGTCGAAGATGCAGGCCAGGCTCACGGGCGTGAGGTCGACCATCGGGTCGTAGGGCAGCTTCTTGTAGATGTGCGGGTAGATCGTGAGGATCGACGTGGGCGTCTGCAGGATGGTGGTGCCGTCGGCCGGACGGCCCTTCACGTAGCTCACGGCAATCTGGCCGCCCGCGCCGGTGCGGTTCTCGACCACGGCGGTCTTGGCGTAGTCGGGGCTCAGCTTCAGCGCCAGGCGCCGGCAGGTGGTGTCCGAGGTGCCGCCGGCCGCGAAGCCGGTGACGATGGTGGCGTTCTCGAGCGCGGCAGCCTGCGCAAAGGCCTGCTGGCCGAGGCTGGCGAGCAGCGCCGAAGCGCCGGTGGACTGCAGCATGTGGCGGCGGGTGAAGGTCATGTCTGTCTCTTTTCTGGAGGGTGAGGAGTCAACAGGATCACGACTCGTCGCGCAGCCAGGTGACCGCGCCCGAGTGGGTCACGGCGCCCTGGTGGGCAGGGCGCACGGTGAGCGCGTATTTTTCCAACAAACCACCGTGCGCCGCCCCCGCGTTTACCTCACGTCCGGCCAGCCGCGACGCGATTTCTTCGGCGCTCAGCTCGACCGAGATGCTGCGCGCCGCGGCGCGTGCATCGATGGCCACCATGTCGCCGTCGCGCAGCACCGCGATCGGCCCGCCGTCGGCCGCCTCGGGCCCCGCGTAGCCGATGCACAGGCCGCGCGTGGCGCCCGAAAAACGCCCGTCGGTGAGCAGTGCCACCTTGTCGCCCATGCCCTGGCCGTACAGCAGCGCGGTGATGCCCAGCATCTCGCGCATGCCGGGGCTGCCCTTGGGGCCTTCGTTGCGGATGACGATCACGTCGCCCGCTTCGTAGCGGCGGTTCTGCACCGCCGCCTGCGCTTCTTCTTCCGAGTTGAAGACGCGCGCCGGGCCGCGGTGCACCAGCGTCTTCAACCCTGCCGTCTTGAGCAGCGCGCCGTCGGGGCAGAGGTTGCCCTTGAGCACGGCCAGCCCGCCGTCGCGCGTGATCGGGTTGCCCGCTGCGCGCACCACGCGACCGTCGGGCGCGGCGGCGTCGGCCACTTCCTCGGCCAGCGTGCGGCCGGTGAAGGTGAGGGCGTCGCCGTGCAGGAAGCCCTGCTCCAGCAGCGTGCGCAGGATCACGCCCGCGCCGCCGATGTAGTACACGTCGCGCGCCAGGTACTGGCCACCCGGGCGCAGGTCGGCAATGAGCGGCGTGCGCGCAAAAATTTCGGCCACGTCGTCCAGGTGGAACTTGATGCCCGCCTCGTGCGCAATGGCCGGCAGGTGCAGCGCCGCGTTGGTCGAGCCGCCCGTGGCCGAGACCACGGCGCAGGCGTTTTCGAGTGCCTTGCGCGTCACGACGTCGCGCGGCAGCGGGCCGTCGCCCATCACCGCCTTCATGAGCTGCTTCGCGGCGCGGCGCATCAGCGGCGCGCGTTCGCTGAACACCGCTGGCACCATGCTCGAACCGATGGGCGCCAGGCCCAGCGCCTCCGACACCATGCCCATGGTGTTGGCCGTGAACTGCCCCGCGCAGGCGCCGGCCGTGGGCAGGCAGGCGCGGCTCATGGCGTCGAGCTCGTCGTGCGTGGCGGTGCCGGCCAGCACCTTGCCGATGGTCTCGTAGGTGTCGACCACGTTCAGGTCGCGCCCGTCGGGTCCCGGCATCTGTCCCGGCAGCGCCGAGCCGCCGTGCACGAACACGCTGGGCACGTTGCAGCGGACCATGCCCATCATCAGGCCCGGCAGGTTCTTGTCGCAGGCACCGATGGCGAAGATGCCGTCCCACTGGTGGCCGCGCGTCGAGGCTTCCACGCTGTCGGCGATGAGCTCGCGCGAGATCAGCGAGAAGCGCATGCCCGAGTGCGCCATCGTCAGGCCGTCGCTCACCGACACCACCGGGCATTCGTGCGGCGTGCCGCCGCCCGCGTAGATGCCGGTCTTGGCGTGCTGCGCCTGCTCGCGCAGGTTGAGGTTGCACGGGCTCATCTCGCCGCCCGTGTGGAACACGCCGACGTGCGGGCGCGCGATGTCCTCGTCGTCCTGGCCCAGCGCGTGCAGGAAGCTGCGCGTGGTCGCGCGGATCGTGCCCTCGCGGATGGTCGCGGAGCGGAAGCGTTTCGTGGGGTCGGTGGGCGTGGTCATGCGGCTGGCGAAGGCTGGCTCGTGGAAGGGCGGGGCGTCAGAACATGCCGTTCTTGTTCGCGGCGGTTTCGGGCACGGGTTGCACCACGTCCCAGTGCTCGACGATCTTGCCGTTCTCGAGCTTGAAGATGTCGACGATGGCGCTGCCGCGCGTGCCCGGCTCGCGCACCGCGTTCACGTGCAGGATCACGTAGTCGCCGTCGACGAAGCTGCGCTTGATCTCGCTCTTCGAGTTCGGAAACTTCTCGCGCAGGAAGGCGATGAACTTGCGAAAGCCCTCGGGCCCGTCGGCCGCCGTCGGGTTGTGCTGCACGTAGCGGTTGCCCACGTACTGCAGCGCCGCGTCGGCGTCCTTCTGGTTCAGGCCCTTTTCGTAGAAGGCGAGCACGGTCTGGCGGTTGGCTTCCTGCCGCGCCTGCGCGGTCGAGGCCGGGCCCGTCTGGGCGCAGGCGCCGAGGAACAGGGCGGCGGCAGCGGCGAAAGCCGCGAGGGTGGTGCGTCGCATCGAAATTTCCTTGACGGTGGATCAGTAGCCGTTGGGCGCGGTGGCGCCCGGCGCGGCCTTGTACTTCGCGAGCAGCTGCTTGGCGGCGGCCGCGAGCAGGATGGTGTCGACGCCCACGGCCACGAACAGCGCGCCGGCCGCGAGCCACTTGCGTGCCTGCTCCTCGGTGGTCGACAGGATGCCGGCCGCCTTGCCGGCCTTGCGGATGCGCGCGATGGTGTCGGCGATCACGGCCTGCACCTCGGGGTGGTTGGGCTGGCCCACGAAGCCCATCGAGGCCGACAGGTCGGCCGGGCCGATGAACACGCCGTCCACGCCCGGCGTGGCCGCGATGGCGTCGAGGTTCTTCATCGCCTCGACCGTCTCGGCCTGCACCAGCAGGCAGGTCTGCGCGTTGGCTTCGTGCAGGTAGTTCGGGTAGGCCTGCCAGCGCGAGGCGCGCGCCAGCGCACTGCCCATGCCGCGGATGCCTTCGGGTGGGTAGCGCATGCCCTGCACCAGCTTCGCGGCCTGCTCGGCGGTGTCGACCATCGGCACCAGCAGCGTCTGTGCGCCGATGTCCAGGTACTGCTTGATCAGCGTGGTGTCGCCGACCGGAATGCGCACGACGGGATGCGAGCGCTGCGCCTCGGGCTGCGCCGACCACGCGCTGGAAATGCCCTGCAGCTGCGCGAGCACCGAGCGCACGTCGTTGGGCGCGTGCTCGCCGTCGACCAGCAGCCAGTCGTAGCCGGTGCCGGCCAGCAGCTCGGCCACGTAGCCGTCGCCCAGGCCGACCCACAGGCCGATCTGGGGTTGACCGGCCTGCAGGGCCTGCTTGAAGGTGTTGAGTGGGGTGTGCATGAAAAAACTCGTCAGACGAAGCGAAAAGCGATGGAGCCCAGGGGGCCGTAGTCGGCGTGGAAGGTGTCGCCCGGCACGGCGTTGGTGGGGCGCGTGAACGAACCGCCCAGCACGATCTCGCCGGCTTCGAGGCATTCGTCCCACGGCGCGAGCTTGTTCGCGAGCCAGGCCACGCCGGTGGCCGGGTGGTTGAGCACGGCCGCGGCCACGCCCGATTCCTCGATCACGCCGTTCTTGTAGAGCAGCGCGCTGACCCAGCGCAGGTCGACCGCGTCGGGCTTCACGGGACGGCCGCCGAGCACGATGCCCGCATTGGCCGCGTTGTCGGCGATGGTGTCGAACACCTTGCGCATGGCCTTGGTGTGGCGGTCGAACTGCTCGATGCGCGCGTCGATGATCTCGATGGCGGGCACCACGTAGTCGGTGGCGGACAGCACGTCGAAGATGGTCACGTTGGGCCCCTGCAGCTTCTTGCCGAGCACGAAGGCCAACTCGACCTCGATGCGCGGCGCGATGAAGCGCGTGAACGGGATGTCGCCGCCCTGCTCGAAGAACATGTCGTCCAGCAGCGTGCCGTAGTCGGGCTCGGTGATCTGGCTGGCCTGCTGCATGGCGCGCGAGGTGAGGCCGATCTTGTGGCCTTTCACGATGCGGCCTTCGGCGATCTTGTGCTTCACCCATTCGCGCGAGATGGCGTAGCCGTCCTCGATGGTCATCTCGGGAAAGCGCTTGGAGAAATGCTCGACCTGCACGCGCGACTTCTCGCTCTCGTGCAGTTCGGCGGCCAGTTGGGCGATGGTGGCGGTGGAGAGCATGGGGGCTCGCTTCTTTTTTATGATTTGTTGAACAGGGGATGCAGGTTGCTGTGCTTGCCGTCGTACACCTGCCCCGGCGCTTCGTCGATCTGCAGCGTGATGCCGATGTGGCGCTGCGTGAAGACGGGCTCGAAATGCACGCGCACGGCGGCCAGCAGCTCGTCGCCGGCTTTCTTCTTCACCGCCTCGGAGCGGCCCGAGGCCATGCGCAGGTTCAGGTACACGAAGGCGTAGTCGGCCCGGCCGTCGGCCACCGCGTAGTGCGCGGCCGGGTAGGCCAGCACGCGCGTGCCGCCCGTGGGGAACACCGGCTTGCCGGCCTCGTCGCGCTGCTCGAGCATGCTGTCGGCCAGCGTGCGGCACAGCGCCGACACGTCGGTCTCGGCCTCGATGTTGGGCGTGTACAGGATCACCAGGTGCGGCATGGTCGTGCTCCGTTCAAACCACCGACATCGTCGCGGCCGTGCAGGTCACCGCGAAGATCGGGATGGCCTTCATGTGGAAGATCTCGCCCTTGCCGCGCGCGGCCGCGGCCACGCTCAGGAAGGTGCGGATCTCGAAGCCGCCCTGGCCGGCTTCGCGGTAGGTGGCCTCGTCGCCGTAGTCGGCCTGCGAGAGCAGCGCCTCGCGGTCGTTGGCGCACCAGCGGCGCATGAACTCGGCGTCCCACTCGGCATTGACCTTGCCCGAATCTGGCGTGGCCGGCCAGTGCGAGATGCCGCCCGTGCCCACCAGCGCGATGCGCTCGGGCACCTTGTCGCAGGCGCGGCGCAGGGCTTCGCCGAAGGCCCACGCGCGGTGCAGCGGCGTGAGCGGCGGGCCCTGGCAGTTGATGTTCACGGGAATGACCTTGGTGTCGAAGTTCGGCGTGAGGAAGTTCAGCGGCACCATGATGCCGTGGTCGAACTTCCATTCTTCGGCGTAGGCCACGTCCACTGTCTGCATCACTTCGCGGATCAGGCGCTGCGACAGCGCAGCATCGCCGGGGATGGTGTGCTTCTCGATGCCCAGCCACTTCGGGTCTTCGATCGGGCCCTCGTAGCTGTCGGCCATGCCGATCGCATACGCCGGCATGTTGTTCATGAAGAAGTTCGCGAAGTGCTCGGCCGCGATGACGATCACCGCGTCGGGCTTCGTGGCGCGCATCGCCTCGCCGAAGCGATGGAACTGCGCGTGGAACTCGTCCTTGACCGCCGGATCGGCCAGGTGCGCGCGGCCGGTGATGCCGGGGGCGTGGCTGCACACGCCTGCGAATACGAGACTCATACGCCTGCCACTTTCTCGTCGGTTCCGGTTGTCATTGCGTAGATGCCGGCGCGCACGGGGCCGTACTTGCGCACGCCTTCGCGCATCGCTTCCAAGTAGTCCGCCCATGCCACGCCGAGCAGGGGCGCGAAGTGCATCAGCAGCTGGCCGTTGCACCCGAGCACGTAGAGCTTGCCGATGTCGCCGCTGCCGATGGCTTCGCGCTCTTCGTCGTTCAGGTCGTAGCCGGCCAGCAGCGTGGCGCGCGTGTCGCCGCCTTCGCCGAAGCGGCGCTGCACGTCGGCGTCGCGGTTCAGCGCGAACAAAAACTTCTGCATCGCATAGAGGCTCATGGGTCAGCCCTCGATCTGGATGTTGGCCTTGCGGATCACGTCGCCGTACTTCGCGATCTCGCTGCGGATGAACTCGGCAAAGCGCTCGGGCGTGCCCGACAGCGACGCGATGCCGCCCTTGTGGAACGCCTCGGTCACGGCCGGCGAGGCGAGCGCGCGGTTCACTTCGGCGTTCACGCGTTGCACGATGGCGTCGGGCGTGCCGGCCGGGGCCAGCAGGCCGTTCCACGAATTGGACTCGATGGCCACGCCCTGTTCGGCCAGTGTGGGTATCGCGGGCGCGTACTGCGAGCGCTGCGCGGTCGCCATGCCCAGCGCCACCAGCTTGCCGGCCTGCACATGGCCGCGGAACTCGGGCCAGTTGCCGAACATGACGGTCACCTGGCCGCCGAGCAGGTCGGCCAGCGCCGGGCCCTGGCCCTTGTAGGGCACGTGCACGATGTCCAGGCCCATCTGCAGCTTGAGCATCTCGCCCGACAGGTGGGCCGAGGTGCCGTTGCCGAAGGAGGCGAAGCTCAGCGTGCCGGGCTTGGCCTTGGCCTGGTTGCGCAGGTCGGCCAGCGTCTTCAGGCCGCTGCCCGGGTGCGTGGCGAGCACGTGTTCCGACATGCCCATGAGCGCCACGGGGCGCAGGTCCTTGAGCGTGTCGTAGGGCAGCTTGCGCACCAGGGTCTGGTTGGCCGTGAAGCTGTTGGCCACGCACACGAAGCTGTAGCCGTCGGGGGCCGACTTGGCGACCGCATCGACGCCGATCACCGTGCCGGCACCGGGCTTGTTCTCGACGATCACCGGCTGGCCCAGCGCCTTGCCGAGTTCGAGGCCGACGAGGCGCGCGACGAAGTCGGTGGTGCCGCCGGGCGTGAAGGGCACGACGATGCGCACCGGCTTGGCGGGCCACGCCGTGGCCTGCGCACGCGCGAGCGCAGGCAGGGCCGCGAGTGCGGCGACGCCCTGCAGCAGCGTGCGGCGTTGAACGCTCACGCCACGCCCCAGTGCGGAATGTGGTGCGAGCCCATCGACACCGCGATGTTCTTCGGCTCGCAGAACACTTCATAGCTCCAGGTGCCGCCTTCGCGGCCCGTGCCCGAGGCCTTGGTGCCGCCGAAGGGCTGGCGCAGGTCACGCACGTTCTGGCTGTTGACGAAGCACATGCCGGCTTCGACCGCAGCGGCCACGCGGTGCGCCTTGCCGATGTTCTCGGTCCACACGTAGCTGCTCAGGCCGTAGGCGATGTCGTTGGCCAGCTCGATGGCGTGGGCCTCGTCCTTGAACGGGATCAGGCAGGCGACCGGGCCGAAGATCTCGTCCTGCGCGATCTTCATGCGGTTGTCGACGTCGGCGAACACGGTGGGCATGACGTAGTTGCCATTCTTCACGCGGTCGGGCAGGTTCGACGGCGCCTCGAGGCCGCCGCACAGCAGCGTCGCGCCTTCCTTCGGGCCCAGCTCGATGTAGCTGCGCACCTTGGCCAGGTGGGCCTGGGAAATCATCGGGCCGACGATGGTCTTCTCGTCGAGCGGGTCGCCCACGACGATGCGCTTCGCGCGCTCGGCGAACTTCGCGGCGAAGTCGGCGTAGATCGACTGCTGCACCAGGATGCGCGAACCGGCCGTGCAGCGCTCGCCGTTGTTGCTGAAGATCATGAACACGGCCGCGTCGAGCGCGCGGTCGAGGTCGGCGTCTTCGAAGATCACGAAGGGGCTCTTGCCGCCCAGTTCCATGCTGAACTTCTTCAGGCCCGCGCTCTTCACGATGCGGTTGCCGGTGGCGGTGGAGCCGGTGAACGAAATCGCGCGCACGTCGGGGTGCGCCACCAGCGGCTCGCCGGCTTCCTTGCCGTAGCCGTGCACCAGGTTCAGCACGCCGGCGGGAATGCCCGCTTCGAGCGCCAGCTCGCCCAGGCGCGCGGCCGTGAGCGGCGACAGCTCGCTCATCTTCAGCACCGCCGTGTTGCCGAAGGCCAGGCAGGGCGCGACCTTCCAGGTGGCGGTCATGAAGGGCACGTTCCACGGGCTGATGAGCGCACACACGCCCACCGGATGGAACAGCGTGTAGTTCAGGTGCGTGGGCGTGGGGTAGGTGTGGCCGTCCACCCGCGTGCACATCTCGGCGAAGTAGTAGAAGTTGTCGGCCGCACGCGGAATGAGCTGCTTGCCGGTCTGCGCGATCACCTGGCCGCAGTCGTTGGTTTCGGTCTGCGCGATCTCGGGCACGTGCTTGGCGATCAGGTCGCCGAGCTTGCGGATGAGCTTGGCGCGCTCGGGCGCGGGCAGGCCGGCCCACTTGGGGAAGGCGGCCTTGGCGGCGGCCACGGCGGCGTTCACTTCGGCCTCGCCGCCCGAGGCGACTTCGGCCAGCACTTCCTGCGTGGCGGGGTTGACGGTTTCGAAGTAGTCGGCGCCTTGGACTGGCTTGCCGTCGATGAGGTGATGGATCTGTTGCATGGGCGTGAAGGTGTTGCGGCCTTGCGGCGGTGTGTCGTCAGTCGAGCTTGATGTCGCGCGCCTTGATCAGCGCGTGCCACTTCTTGCGTTCGGTGTCCACGAAGCGGGCCATCTCGGCGGCGTCCGTGGGGCGGGCTTCCCAGCCGGCGTCGTAGAGCTTCTGCTTCACGCCGGTGTCGTTCATGCTTTTGAGCAGGTCGGCGCCCAGGCGCGCCTGGATGTCCTTGGGCGTGGCGGCCGGTGCCACCAGCCCCTGCCAGGTGTAGGCCTCGACGGCGTAGCCGAGCTCCTTGGCCGTGGGCAGCTGGGGCAGCTGCGGCACGCGCTCGGTCGACATGGCCAGCAGCGGAATGACCTTGCCGGCCTTCACGGCGCTGATGCCGCTGGGCAGGTCGAGCATCATCAGCGGCACCTGGTTGCCCATGAGGTCCTGCAGCGCGGGCGCGCCGCCCTTGTAGGGAATGTGCAGCAGCGACACGCCGGCCTCGCGCTGGAACAGTTCGTAGGCCAGGTGGTGCGGGCTGCCGGTGCCCGGCGTGGCGATGCTGTACTTGCCCGGCGAGGCCTTGAGCGCCGCGATGAGCGCCTTGGCGTCGCTGAAGCCCGCGCCCGGCGCGGCCGTGATGATGAGTGGCGAGCGGCCCATCATGCCGAGCAGCGCGAAGTCTTTCTCGGCGTCGTAGGGCAGCTTCTTGTAGAGCGCGGGGTTGTAGACCAGCACGCCGTTGTCGGCCGAGAACACGGTGTAGCCGTCGCCCGGCGAACGCGCCACGTTTTCCGACGCGATGATCGCGCCCGCGCCGGGGCGGTTGTCGACCGTGACAGGCTGTGCGAGCTGCTGCGAGAGCTGCGCGCCGGCCGTGCGCGCGAGGTAGTCGGTGCCGCCGCCGGCCGGGTAGCCCACGACCCAGCGCACGGGCTTGGTCGGGTAGGCCGAGGCGGTCTGCGCGGTCGCGGCCGGTGCGAGCAGCAGCGTGGCGGCGCTGGCCGCCACGAAGGCGGCAGCAAGGCGGAAGGTCCGGGTTCTGGCGGTCGTCATGGCGGTGTGTCTCCGTTTTTTTGAAAGGGGTGCAGTCAGTCCGTCAGCGTGCGGCGATGGTGTTGACCAGCGCGCCGATGCCGTCGATCTCGGTCACGACCACGTCGCCCGGCTTGCAATCGACCACGCCGTCGGGCGTGCCGGTGAGGATCAGGTCGCCCGGCGACAGCGTCATGAAGCGGCTGAAGTACTCGATGAGGAAGGGCGCGTCGAAGATCATGTCGCGCGTGTTGCCCTGCTGCGTGACGGTGCCGTTCACCGTGGTGCGCAACGCGAGCGCCATCGGGTCGGCCACGTCGGCCGCATCGACGAACCACGGCCCCAGCGGCGTGCAGGTGTCGCGGTTCTTCACGCGCAGGTTGGGGCGGTACCAGTTCTCGAGGTAGTCGCGGATCGCGTAGTCGTTGGCCACCGTGTAGCCGCCGATGAAGTCGTAGGCGTCGTCGCGCTTCACGTGCTTGGCGGTCTTGCCGACCACGATGGCGAGCTCGCACTCGTAGTGCATGAACTTCACGTCGGCCGGGCGGTGCGTGAGCTGGCGGTGGCCGATGAGCGTGCTCTGGCCCTTGACGAACACCAGCGGTTCCTCGGGCGCCTTGAACTCCAGCTCTTTCGCGTGGTCGGCGTAGTTCAGGCCCAGCGCGAGGATGGTGCGCGGGCGCGCCGTGGGCGCGAGCGGCGGCAGCCACACGAGCTGCTCCTGCGGCACGACGCGGCCGTCGGCCAGCCGCACGGCGGCGTCGGCCTGGCCGTTGAATTCGTGCGCGGTGCCGGTGTGCTCGCGGCCTTCGAAGATGACGCGTGCGTGCTTCATGCCGTTGCTTCCTTCACCAGCGTGTTGCTCAGGGTCTCGAACCCCGGCGCGGAAATGTCGATGCGGTCGCCCGCGCGGGCCAGCGGACGGCCCAGGTCGCAGCCGAGCATCAGCACGTCGCCGTGCGCCAGCGTCATGAACTCGCCCACGTCGGCCAGCAGCTGCGGCGCGGGGCGCACGAGCTGCGAGAAGTCGATCGACTGCTTCAGTTCGCCGTTGATGCGAACTTCGACGCGGAACTGCGCCGGGTCGGCCACCTCCTGCGCATCGCGCAGCGCCGGGCCGATGCCCAGGAAGCCGTCGACGCACTTGAACTTCACCGGCGGGCGGAAAAAGCTCGCATGCGGGATCGACAGGTCGTTCAGCAGCATGAAGCCTTCGATGTCGCCCTCGGCGCCGATCACCATGCCGATGCTGGCGCCGACTTCCACGTCGGACACCGCGGTGGGCACGGTGACGGTGCTGCCGTGCGGGCTCCAGGTGTTGGCCGTCTTCACGTAGAGCACGGGCGCCTTCGGCGGTGCCTTGTAGGGCGCCTCGGTCATCTGCGGCGCGAGCGCCGCGGCCTCGGCGCGGAAGTTCAGCAGCGTGCCGTACACGGTGCCGGTGGGGAGAAAGGAGGTGGTCATGGTTCGGGTTGCTCCAGCGCGATCAGTTCGTCCAGCAGGCCGTAGAGCTGCGTCAGCTTGGCCTTGCCCAGCGACTGTTCCATCCAGTCGTAGTGCGCCTCGATGCTGGTGCCCAGGCGCTTCACGAGCTTCATGCCGTGCGGCGTGGCTTCGACCACGGTGCGGCGCTGGTCGGCCGGGTCGCGGGCGCGGGTGATGAGGTTGTCGCGCTCCATGCGTGCCAGCACGCCCGTGAGGCTGGGGCCGAGGATGAAGGCCTCGCGCGCGACGCGGCCGGTGTCGACCGCGCCGTGCTCGCCGAGCACGCGCAGCACGCGCCATTGCTGGTCGGACAGCGCGTGCTCGCGCAGGCTGGGCCGCGTGTGGGCCATCACGGCTTCGCGGGCCTGCAGCAGCAGGCGCGGCAAATTGCGGTGCGTGAAGGTGGTGCTCAAAAGCTGTGCCTCTCAGAATTATTTAACATGTTAAATGAATGCCGAGAAAACACGCCTGCGGGATAACCCTTGCGGGCCGTCGGACGCTCAGTCGATCGTGGTGCCGGAGGCGCGGATCACCCGGCCCCAGCGTTCGGTTTCGCTGCGGATGTAGGCGGCCAATTGCTCCGGCGCACCTGCGCCGTGCGCCCCCGGCGCGGCCGGCTCGAAGCCCTCGCTCTCGAGCTTCTGGCGCAGCGCGGGCTGCGCGACGAGGCGGGCGATCTCCTGGCTGCAGCGGTCGATGAAGGCCTTGGGCGTGCCCGCGGGCGCGACCACGCTCTGCCACGCCACCGCCTCGAAATCGGCGGTACCGGCCACGCCCGACTCGGCCACCGTCGGCACGGCGGGGAAGGTCGGCTGGCGCTTGCGCGAGGTCACGGCCAGCGCGCGCAGCTTGCCGCTGCGCACGTGCTGCAGGGCCGGCGCGATGTCGGTGAACATGAGCTGCAGCTGGCCGCCGAGCAGATCGGTCAGCGCGAGCGCGCTACCCTTGTAGGGCACGTGCACCATGTTCGCGGCGGTCGCGACCTTGAACATCTCCGCGCCCAGGTGCTGCGGGCTGCCGTTGCCGGCGGAGCCGTAGCTCAGCGCGTCGGGCCGCGACTTGGCGAGCGCCACCAACTCGGCCAGCGTGTTCGCCGGCACCGACGGGTGCACCACCACCATCAGCGGCACGGCGCCGATGAGGCCGACCGGTGCGAAGTCTTTCGCGGGGTCGTACGAGAGCTTCTTGTAGAGCCAGGGGTTGATGGCGAGCGTGGTGCTGGTCGCGACCAGCAGCGTCGTGCCGTCGGGCGCGGCGCGTGCCACCTGCGAGGCGCCGATGGCGGTGCCGGCGCCCGGCCGGTTGTCGACGATCACGGTGCGGCCCAGCGCGGTGCCCAGCTGCTGCGCGATCAGCCGCCCGAGCATGTCGGTCGTGCCGCCGGGCGCGTAGGGCACGACGAGGGTGATGGGCTTGTCGCCTTGTGCCCGCACGAGGGCGGGACCTGCGGCGCAGGCAGTGGCGGACAGCGCGCCCAGATGGCGCAAGGCATGGCGACGGTTCATTGGCTTGTCTCTCTTTCTTTTTCGGATGTCGGTGCGGCCACCACGGCGGCGCCGCGCAGCAGGTCGACCAGCGCGAGCGCGTCGGCCGGCACGGCATGTCCGCGCCAGGCCACGTGCTGGTCGGGGCGCGAGATGACGAGCGGCCGGTCGTACACGGCGGTGGTGGCCGAGGCGCGGATGTCGAGCGTGCGCAGCGGCAGGCCGCGCGCCGCGGCGGCGGCTTCGAGCGGCGCGACATCGATCGCGGGGTCGAAGCGCAGCAGCGTGTAGCCCTCGCCGGGCATCGCCATCGCGTCGTACAGCGAGCGCCCGTCGTCCAGCCACAGGTGCGGCGTGCGGCAGCCCGGCACGGTGGAGGGCGTGAACTCGTACATCGTGTAGGCGGGCGCGGCCTCGCTGTCGTAGGCGATGAGCGGCGAGCCCTCGTAGAAGTAGCCGAAGTTGAGCCCGCCGCAGCAGTACTGCTGCACGTTCAGGTCGTACAGCGCCTGGCCGCGCGCGGCGCGCAGCGCGTCGCCCTCGGGCCCGGGCGCCTCGATGTTCTCGGGCACGCCTTCGCGCTGGCGCTGGAGCGCGAGCGCGTGGTTCATCGCGAACCGCGACACCTGCTCGGTGATCGGCTGGCGCTCGGCCTCGTGCGCCGCGAGCGCGCCCTCGGCCAGCCAGCCGTGCAGCCGGCCCGCGAGCAGCCACGAGAGGTTCATCGCATCGGCGATGCCGGCGTTCATGCCGTAGCCCGCCATCGGAATCCACAGGTGCGCGGCGTCGCCGCAGATGAACACGCGGCGGTCGCGGAAGCGGTCGGCCACGAGCCGGCGGCCGACCCAGTCTTCGTTGGAGATCACCTCGTAGTCGAAGTCCTCGCCCACGCCCAGGATCTGGCGGATCGCCCAGTCGCGGTCGATCGAATCGAAGTCGGTCTCTTCGGGCAGCAGGTAGTTGTGCAGCAGCCAGGTCTCGCGCCCGTCGATGGCGTACACGTTGCCGCAGCGGCGCGGGTTCAGCGCGAAGGTGGCCCAGGCCGGCGGATGCTTCAGAAGGCCCAGCAGCGCGGGCGCGCGAAAGTACGTCGACTGCACGCGGCCCACCACGTCGGTGCCGTGCAGGCTGGCGCCGATCTTCTTGCGCACCGTCGAGCGGCTGCCGTCGCAGCCGACGAGGTACTGGCAGCGGATGCGCACCGTGCGGCCGTCGTCCAGGTCCACGCCCGTGGCCCACACGCCTTCGTCGTCCTGCTCGAAGTCGTCGATGCGCGTGCGGTTGCGGATGCGCAGGCCGGGCGTGCCCTCGGCATGCGCGAACAGCACCGGCTCGAGAAAGATCTGGTTGATGCGGTGCGGCGGCTCGGCCGTGGGCCACCAGGTGTCGGGGCCGCCGGTGGCGGTGTAGCGCTCGCGGCGCGCGGGGATCGGAATGCGCGACAGCTCCATGCCCGTCACGGCCGTGCGGTAGGCCACGTCGTTCGGGTAGTCCGCCGGCAGGCCCGCGTCGCGCAGCGCCTGTGCCACGCCCAGGCGGCGGAACACCTCCATCGAACGCGCCGCCACGTGGTTGCATTTCACGTTGGGCGGCTCGCCGCGGTGGCGGATCTCGGTCATCAGCACGTCGATGCCGCGTTGCGCCAGGTCGATGGCCAGCGTCAGCCCCACGGGGCCGGCGCCGACGATCAGCACCTGGGCTTGCAGTTGCTCGGTCATGGGTCGCTTGTCTCCAGATTCTTGTGAGGCGCCATTACAGTGCCGAACCGGCTCGCGGAAAAAGTGAAACTTTCATGGCCATTCATAAAAAACCACTATCAATGCGCGGCGTGCCCTCTGTGCGGCAACTGCGTGCGTTCGCGGCCGTGTACCACAGCGGCCAGCTGTCGAGCGCGGCGGCTTCGCTGTCGCTGACGCAGCCGGCCGTCAGCGTGCTGCTGCGCGAGCTCGAAGCGCGGCTCGGCGTGCGCCTGTTCGACCGCACCACGCGTTCGCTGCAACGCACCGAGGCCGCGAACGAGGCCATCGTCTACGCCGAGCGCGTGCTGGCCGAACTCGATGCGCTGGGCACCGGCATGGCCGAGCTGGCGGCGGGCCGGCGCGGGCGCGTGCGCATCGCGGCCACGTCCACCATCGCGCAGACGCTGATGCCCAAGGCCCTGCGCCGCTACCTCGACCTGCATCCCGACGTGAAGGTGGCCATCGAAGACTGCGCGCCCGGGCAGTTCGTGGAGAAGGTGCTCGGCGAGCAGGTCGACTTCGGCGTGGGCACGTTGCAGGCGCGCACGCCGGGGCTGGACCAGCGCTCGCGGTGATTGCCGACCGCGACCTGCGCCTGCCCGGCACCGACCGCATCACCTGGCGGCAGCTCGCGGGCCATCCGCTGATCACGGTCAAGCCGGGGTACGGCGTGCGCAGCAGCATCGACATTGCCGCGGCAACCGCCGGCGTGCGGCTGGACATCGCCTACTAGGTGACGCTCTTGACCACGGCGCTCGCGATGGCGGCCAGCGGGCTCGGCCCGGCGCTGCTGCCGGCGTCGATCCTCGCGCATGCCGACCACACGCGGCTGGTCGCGCGGCGGCTCATGCGCCCGACGGTGGCGCGCAACATCGCGGTCGTGACGCGGCAGGGCCGATCGCTCTCGCCGGCCGCGGCGGCGTTCGCGGACCTGCTGGTGCGCGAATTCGCCATCGCCTGAACCGCGCCCCCTAAACTCGCTGCATGGCCAAGGACAAAACAACTTTCGTCTGCAGCGAATGCGGCGGCACCAGCCCCAAGTGGCTCGGCAAATGCCCCAGCTGCGGTGCATGGAACACACTCATCGAACAGGTCGCCGGCGCGGCCAACGGACCGGCCAACAACCGCTTCGGCACGCAGTTCGCGTCGCTCGCGGGTGCCTCCGAACTCGCCACGCTCTCGGAAATCGAAGCCACCGATGTCGCACGCACGCCCACCGGGCTCGACGAGCTCGACCGCGTGCTCGGCGGCGGCATCGTGTCGGGCGGCGTCACGCTGATCGGCGGCGACCCGGGCATCGGCAAGTCGACGCTGCTGCTGCAGGCGGTCGACGCGCTGCAGCGCGCGGGGCAGAACGCGCTGTACGTCACCGGCGAGGAAAGCGGCTCGCAGGTGGCGCTGCGCTCCAAGCGGCTCGGGCTCGACCATTCGCAGGTGCAGGTGCTGGCCGAGATCCAGCTCGAAAAAATCATCGCCACACTCGACGCCACGCGCCCGGCCATCGCGGTGATCGACTCCATCCAGACCGTGTACTCCGACCAGCTCACCTCCGCGCCCGGCTCGGTGGCGCAGGTGCGCGAGTGCGCGGCGCACCTCACGCGCTTTGCCAAGACCAGCGGCACGGCCGTGGTGTTGGTGGGCCACGTCACGAAAGAGGGCGCGCTCGCGGGCCCGCGCGTGCTCGAGCACATGGTCGACACGGTGCTGTACTTCGAAGGCGACACGCACTCGAGCTTTCGCCTCGTGCGCGCCATCAAGAACCGCTTCGGCGCGGTGAACGAGATCGGCGTGTTCGCCATGACCGAGCGCGGCCTGAAGGGCGTGACCAACCCGAGCGCGATCTTCCTGAGCCAGCATGCCGAGCCGGTGCCCGGCAGCGTGGTGCTGGTCACGCTCGAAGGCACGCGGCCGATGCTGGTGGAAATCCAGGCGCTGGTCGACAACGGCGGGCCGAGCCCGCGCCGCCTGTCGGTGGGCCTGGACCGCGACCGCCTCGCGATGCTGCTGGCCGTGCTGCATCGCCACGCCGGCGTGGCCTGCATGGACCAGGACGTGTTCGTCAATGCGGTGGGCGGCGTGCGCATCAGCGAGCCCGCGGCCGACCTGGCCGTGATGCTGGCCATCACCTCCAGCCTGCGCGGCAAGCCGCTGCCCAAGGGCTTCATCGCCTTCGGCGAAGTCGGCCTGGCCGGCGAGGTGCGCCCCGCGCCGCGCGGCCAGGAGCGCCTGCGCGAAGCCGCCAAGCTGGGCTTCAGCGTGGCCGTGGTGCCGAAGGCGAATGCGCCGCGCAAGGGCACGAAGGAGATCGAGGGCCTGACCATCCACCCGGTCGACCGCATCGAAGAAGCGATGGACGTGGTGCGGCGTCTGGACTGACGCGCGGCGCTGCAGGCGCATCATTCATTTTTACGGAGGGTCCCGCCATGCAACTCATCGTCTCCGCCGGGCTGATCGCCGTGGTCGTGCTGTGGGGGTTGATCTCTCCCGCGTCACTCGACCGCGTGTTCAGCACCGCGCTCGCCGACATCACACGCAACTTCGGCTGGTTCTACCTGTGGGTGGTGCTCGGGCTGGTGGTGCTGGCCGTCTTCCTGGCGTTCAGCCGCTTCGGCGACCTGAAGCTGGGCGACGAGGACGACGAGCCCGAGTTCTCCATCGGCGCCTGGTTCGCGATGCTGTTCGCGGCCGGCATGGGCATCGGCCTGGTGTTCTGGGGCGTGGCCGAGCCGATCTCGCACTACGCGAACCCGCCGCCGGGTGTGATCCCCGGCACGCCCGACGCCGCGGGCGTGGCCATGCGCTACGCCTTCTTCCACTGGGGGCTGCACCCCTGGGCGATCTACGGCATCGTCGGCCTGTCGATCGCCTTCTTCAGCTTCCGCCGCAAGGCGCTGCCGCTGGTCAGCTCGGCCACCGAGGCGCTGCCGTGGCGCTTCGTGCAGCGGCTGTCGCCGGCCTTCAACGTGCTGGCCGTGGTGGCCACCGCCTTCGGCGTCGCGGCCTCGCTGGGCATGGGTGCGACGCAGATCAACAGCGGGCTGCACGCGGCCTTCGGCGCGGAGATCGGCCGCTGGACGCAGGCGGTGATCATCGTGGTGACGACGGTGCTGTTCATCACCTCGGCGGTCACGGGCGTCGAGCGCGGCGTGAAGTGGCTGTCGATGGGCAACCTGGTGCTGGCGGCGCTGCTGGCGCTCACGGTGCTGGTGGTGGGGCCGACCATTGCCATCGTCGAGACCTTCACCAACACGCTGGGTTCGTACCTCGCCGAGTTCGTGCGCATGAGCCTGCGCATGAACCCGTTCCGCAACAGCTCGTGGGTGGCCGACTGGACGCTCTTCTACTGGGCCTGGTGGCTGGCGTGGTCGCCGTTCGTGGGCCTGTTCATTGCGCGCGTGTCGCGCGGCCGCACGATCCGCCAGTTCATCCTGGGCACGGTGATCGCGCCCACGCTGGTGGGCTTCGCGTGGTTCTCGGTGTTCGGCGGCGCGGCGCTCAACTTCGAGATCTTCCAGGGCGTGCCACTGGTCGAGTCGGTGAAGGCCGACGTGTCGACCACCATGTTCGTGATGTTCCAGGCCATGCCGATGGGCGGGCTGCTGTCGATCGTGGCGACGCTGCTGGTGTTCGTGTTCTTCGTGACCTCGGGCGATTCCGCGACGCTGGTGCTGGGCATCATGAGCACGAAGGGCAATCCGAACCCGCCTGCCCGCGTCAAGATCACCTGGGGCGTGCTGGTGGCGGCGATTGCGCTGAGCCTGCTGTTCGCAGGCGGCATCAAGGCCATACAGACGGCGACCATCGTGTTCGCGCTGCCCTTTGCGTTCGTGATCCTGCTGATGGCGCTGTCGGTCACGCTGGCCATCCGCGACGACTGGAACGCCGAGCAGAAACGCGAACGCGAACTGCGACGCAAGATGCGGCAGCTCGTGAACTGGTAGGACGGACAAAAAAACGCCCGGCGCGCGGTGGACACGCGCCGGGCCTACCCTCCCTACCTTCCCTGGCCTCCCTGGCCTTCTCTGATTCGTTGCTTAGCTTCCGATGTGCATCGTGAACGCCGGCCCGTTGTTGAGCACGCACTGGCCGCTGCCCAAGGTGGCGGAGTTCATCGTGTACTGGCAACTCAGGTTGCCGCCGCGACTGCCGGTGGCGTTCGCCACGCCGGTGGTGCGCGAGCCGGCCACACGGGTCGCCTCTCCCTGAAACTGTTCGGCACCGATCTGTGCATTGAAGTGGCCGCGGCCGTTCATGTCGTTGGTCACCGTGCCCCCGACGGCGCCGTAGCGCGCGGCTTCGGCGTTCGACGGATACAGCCGCGCGCTGAAGGTCTGTGACACCGGCCCCGGTGCGACGGCGTAGCTTTGCTGCGACGGCGCGATGGGAGCGGGTTGTCCGAGCGGCACCACGTAGCAGCCGCTGAGGACGGTGCCCGCGAGTGCGGCGGCAAGGGTGAGTCGAACGATGGTGACGGAACGCGGGATGTTCATGCGTTTCTCGGTGGCCCGGGCAGATGCCCGTGCGGCGAAATGTGCCCGCACCCGCCCCGGCATCGTGCGCCTTTCGCCGGGAGTACCGCTTTCTGCGCCCGGCGGTAGCCACGGCGGCTACTGCGACGGGGTCGGGGCCGCACAATCGCGGGCCGTTTCCCACTGTCGCCGAATGAAATCCACCGCACCGCCCATTGCCGCCGTCATGGTCCACGTCACCGATGTGAACGCCGCACTGCGCTGGTACGCCGACGCCTTCCCCGATGCGGTGCCGATGTCGATCGGCTCGCCGGCCTTCGAGTGCCTGTCGGTCCACGGCGTGCTGCTGGAGCTCGTGCCGGCCGACGCGAAGGTCGGTGCCGGTGCCTCGGGCTCGGTCGTGTACTGGAACGTTGCCGACTTCGATGCGGCGCTGGCCCATCTCGAGGCCTGCGGCGCGCCGCTGTACCGCGGCCCCTTGCGGCTCGAGGGCGACGAGCACATGGCGCAGGTGCGCGACCCCTGGGGCAACTGCCTCGGCCTGCGGGGGCCTTCCACCGGGCGGCGACAATGCGCCCCATGAATTTCCAGAAATTGCTGGTGCCCGTGGGGGCCGTCGTTCTCCTCGGCCTGTCCTGGCACCAATACGGCTGGGCCGGCGTGGCGTTCGCCGGCGGTGCGATCGTGATGTTCCTGCTGATGCACTTCAACCGCACGATGCAGGTGCTCAAGCGGGCCGCCGACCGGCCCATCGGCACGGTGGCGAGCTCGGTGATGCTGAATGCCAAGCTCAAGCCCGGCGTGACGCTGATGCACGTCATCGCCATGACGCGCGCGCTCGGCGAGCAGCGCTCGCCCGAGAACGAGCAGCCCGAGCTGTACCGCTGGACCGACGCCGGCGGCTCCTACGTCGATGCCGTGTTCAACGGCGGCAAGCTGCAGAGCTGGACGCTCACGCGGCCCGAGGCGTCGGCCGACGAAGAAACGCCCGCGGCCTGAAGGCGGCGCGGGCGCTTCGCCTGATTCAGAACCTCAGAACGGCGCGTCTTCTTCTTCGGGCGTGTCGGCCTGCGTTGCAGGCGCAGTGGCCGTAGCTGTAGCCTTCGGCGCTTCATCCGGCGGTGCCGCCGAGAACGCCGCTTCACCGCCCAACGCATCGAGCAGCGCCGGCACCAGCTGGCCGAGTTCGCCGGTCGCAATGGCCACGTCGGCGTCGAAGTTGTCTTCCTTCTTGCCACCCGCCGCGCCGTCGCCTGTGCCTTCGAGGAAGGTGATCTTGCGGATCAGCAGGCCGTGCGTCAGCTCGAAGGACACGCGGTCGTCCCACGTGAGCGCCAGGCGCGTCGGGCGCTTGCCGTCGGTGATGTGCTGCTTGACCTCGTCGATGTCCAGCGCGTGCTTGGCGTAGCGCACCACGGCCTTGGAGTCGTCCGAGGCCTTGAGCTCGCACTCGCGGTCGATGCTGAAGCCGGCCGGCGGCTCCTGCGTCAACAGCCAGTTGGCCATGGCGGCGGCCGGCTCGATCTGCGTGTTGATCAGCGCCACGGCAAAGCCGTCGAGCGACTTCACGAGGCTGGTGACCACTTCGTCGGCGCGCGCCGCGTTGCCGCAGTTGATCACGAGGCGGTTCTCGGCCTTGTCGATCCACACCGTCACGCGCGCGCTGCGCGTGAAGGCCATGGGCAGCAGCTCGAGGGTGATGTCTTCCTTGAGCTCCTTCTTTTCCTTCTTGCCGGGCTTGCGGCCGGTGGTGGTTTCGATGTGGGCGCAGCGCTCGTCGAGCTTGCGGCGCACCACGGAGCCGGGGACCTGCTTGCTCTCGATCATGTACTCGACCAGCCACTGGCCGTCGATGGATTCGACCAACGGGCCGTTGGCTTCGCCGCGGGGCTCGACCCAGCCGGCGGACTTTTCCTGCGAGGGGCCGCAAGGCACGAAGCGTTGCTTGGCCAGCCCTTCTTCTGCCTCGGTCAGTGATTGGGACCAGGCAGGTTCGATGCGATAGACGATGACGTTCTTGAATACGGACACGGGAACCCTTTTTCCACTGGTTGGCACAACCGGCCATTGTCGGGCACCCGGTTCCGGGCTCGGCCGTAAAATCGAAAGCTTTTGCGACTTCCCAGTGGGTCGCACCCCCACACCGCTCCCAAAGGAATCAGGAAATGAGCTCGATCCCCCCCTCGCTGGACGACCGTGACGGCAAGATCTGGATGGACGGCGAACTCGTGGACTGGCGCGACGCCAAGATCCACGTGCTGAGCCACACGCTGCACTACGGCTGCGGCGCCTTCGAGGGCGTGCGCGCCTACAAGACGGCCGACGGCGCCACCGCCATCTTCCGCCTGGCCGAGCACACCGAGCGCCTGTTCAACAGCGCCAAGATCCTGCGCATGAAGATCCCGTTCTCGCAGGAACAGCTGAACGAAGCCCAGAAGCAGGTCGTGCGCGAGAACAAGCTCGAAAGCTGCTACCTGCGCCCCCTCATCTGGATCGGCTCCGAGAAGCTGGGCGTGAGCCCCAAGGGCAACAAGATCCACGCCATGGTCGCGGCCTGGTCGTGGGGCGCCTACCTCGGCGAAGAAGGCATGCGCCGCGGCATCCGCGTGAAGACCTCCAGCTACACCCGCCACCACGTGAACATCACGATGACGCAGGCCAAGACGGTGAGCAACTACACCAACTCGATCCTCGCCAACATGGAAGCGCTGGACGACGGCTACGACGAAGCACTGCTGCTCGACGCGAGCGGCTTCGTGTCCGAAGGCGCGGGCGAGAACGTGTTCGTGGTCAAGGGCGGCGTGGTCTACACGCCCGACCTGTCGGCCGGCGCCCTGAACGGCATCACGCGCAACACCATCCTGCACATCTGCAAGGACCTGGGGATCGAACTCGTGCAAAAGCGCATCACGCGCGACGAGGTGTACGTGGCCGACGAGGCCTTCTTCACCGGCACCGCCGCTGAAGTCACGCCCATCCGCGAACTCGACCGCATCGAGATCGGCAACCGTGGCGACGGCGGCGCGCGCGGCCCGGTCACCGAGAAGATCCAGTCGGCCTTCTTCGACATCGTGAACGGCAAGAATCCCAAGTACGCCCACTGGCTCACGAAGGTCTGAGGAACAACATGTCCACCAATGCAGTCGTCGAACTCCTCGCGAAGGAGCTCAACCACCAGGGCGGCGTGTTCTGCCCCAGCCCCAAGGCCGACATGAAGCTCTGGAACAGCCACCCGAAGGTCTACCTCGACGTGGCGCGCACCGGCGAAGCCAAGTGCCCGTACTGCGGCACGGTGTACCGCCTGAAGGCGGGCGAGACCGTGTCCAGCCGCCACTGAGCGGCCAGGCGGAAAAAAGAAACCGGCCCTTGCGGCCGGTTTTTTCGTTTCAGCTTGGCCGGGCCCTCGGCCACAGGCCACGCCACGGATCGGGGTCCTGCGATTCCTGCGCCAGCCGCAGGTAGACCATCGCGATCCACAGCACGGCCAGCCCGATCTGCGCGTCGCGCATTGCCGAGTTCACGCTCGACGCGATGAGCGCGATGAGCGTCGCGGCCAGCGCGTAGCGCCCGGCGATGTCGGGCCGGCGCCAGGCCTGCCAGACGGCGACCAGCATGATCGCCAGCAGGCTCAGGATGCCCGGGATGCCGCTTTGCGCGCCCACCCAGAGGAAGTCGTTGTGCGGCATGTTGGAGTCGGCGAACAGCGCCGGGCCGCGCTTGTGCCACTGGTCGGTCCAGCCGCCGATGCCCCAGCCCGCGACGGGCTGGTCGGCGATCATGGCGCCGGTGTCGCGGTACATGTAGTAGCGGATGATCCAGCTGCCGTGGAACACGGCGCCGGTCTGCGCCTTCTCGAGCTCCTCGATGCCGGTCTCGACCTTCTGCTGCAGCTGCGGCAGCTGGTACAGGCTTGCGCCGATCACCACCGCGCCCAGGATCAGCGCCGCCGACAGCGCTTTCAGGTGGTTCTTCCACTGGTGCAGGCAGACCACCGGAATCACCAGCAGCAGCGCCAGCACCGAGGTGCGCGACGTGAGCGGCAGCGCGACGACGGCGCCCAGCCCGAGCACGAGCGCGAAGGCCGCCAGTGCGCGCAGGGGCCGGTGCCCCGTGATCTGCGACAGCCCGTAGACCGCCGCGCTGGCCGCGACGATGCTGAACAGCAGCGCGTTGCTGATCGACTTGTTGCCCACTTCCATCACCACGCCGCGCAGCGCGCCCGGCACCGGAAAGCCCAGGCTGTAGTGCAGCACGATGAGCACGATGTTGAGCGCCGCGATCAAGAGGAAGCCGCGCAGCGCCCACAGTGCCTCCTCGCGCGTGAGCGCCATCGCCATCAGGAAGGTGAAGGCGATGCGCAGCCCGTGGAACAGGTTGGAGGGGGTCTCGGGGTAGTGCGGCCGCACGGCCAGCACGACGAAGGTCCAGACCACGTAGGCGACCACCGGCCACCACAGCGGGTTGGCGCGCAGCCTTGCATAGCGCTCGCGCAAGCCGCCGCCCACCAGCAGGGCAAGCAGCAGCACGATGGCCGACAGGTAGGTGACGCCGACCGGCATGAACACCACCAGCCCCCAGAACATGGCCGCGGGCCGAACGATGTGCGATCTCTGCATAGGGCCGGGATTCTAGGTGCGGCCCCTCGGCCGAACCTGACTTGTCCCTGTGCGCCCGCTGGCGCTCAGTGCGCTGCGGCGGCGATGGCTTTGGCCGGCAGGCAGATCACGAAGCTCGCGCCCCCACCCGGCCGGTCTTCGCAGCGCACCGAGCCGCCGTGGCGCTCGGCGATCGACTTCACCAGCGCCAGCCCCAGGCCGACGCCGCCATTGCGCTCGCTGGCGCCCGGCAGGCGGTAGAAGGGCTCGAAGATGCGTTCGCGCAGCGTCGCCGGCACGCCTGGCCCGCGGTCGTTGACGCGCACCGTGGCGTAGCCGCCGGCGCTGCCGAGTTCGACGCTGATCTCGCCGGCGCCGTAGCGGCGGGCGTTTTCCAACAGGTTGCGGATCGCGCGGCGCAGCAGGCGCGACACGCCCGGCACGGTGAGCGTGGCGTTGTCGGTGCCTTCGGCCAGGTCGAGTTCGGCGTTCGCCTGCGCGCACTCTTCGGCGGCCAGGCCGGTCAAGTCGACGGCTTCGATGGTGCCCATGTCGGCCTCGCTGGCGTCGAGCCGGCTGGCCAGCAGGATCTCGTCGATGAGCTGGTCGAGCTCGCCGATGTTGCGCGAGATTTCCTCGCGCGCCGCCGGGCTGGGCTGGTCGCCCATGAGCTCCAGGCCCATGCGGATGCGGGTGAGCGGCGAGCGCAGCTCGTGCGAGGCGTTCGCCAGCAGCGACTTGTGGGAACGCACGAGTTGCTCGATGCGTTCGGCGGAGGCATTGAATCGCTTGGAGAGATCGGCCACTTCGTCT
Source organism: Variovorax sp. GW821-FHT06D12 (assembly GCF_059419205.1). NCBI lineage: Bacteria > Pseudomonadati > Pseudomonadota > Betaproteobacteria > Burkholderiales > Comamonadaceae > Variovorax > Variovorax sp. GW821-FHT06D12. Next base: position 142,225 of record NZ_JBWKRI010000004.1, read on the forward strand.
TGTCCTTCCTCGATCACGCGCGCCGAGAGGTCGCCCTCGCCCCAGCGCTGCACGCCGCGCTGCAGGGTCTCGAGCCGCTGGGTGATGCGCCGCACGATCGGGTACACGCCCAGCGCCACCGCCACGCCCACCAGCGCAATCATCCAGCCCAGCCCGAACGGGGTGCGCCAGGGCGCGAAGCCGCCGGTGCCGGTGGGGCGCTCGCGCGGCGCCACGCGCAGCGTCATGTCGCGGCCGTCGCTCAGCTGCACGTCGAACTCCAGGCCCTGGCCGGGCACGCGCATGGCCTTGCCGGTGCCGATGGTGCGGTCCTGGCTGTCGAGCACGACCACCTCGCGCGGCACCGGCGCCAGGCGTTCGCGCTCGGCCTCGGCGGCCACGCGCACGATCCAGTTGGCCATCAGCGTGAGGATGACCACGCCGCCGACCACCGCGAGCCAGATGCGGACGTAGAGGTGGCGGCGGTAGAGGCTGCGCAGCATCGCGGGGCGGTCCTGTCAGGTCAGTCTTGCTGCTTGGCGAACACGTAGCCCACGCCGCGCACGGTGAGGATGCGCTTGGGGTTCTTCGCGTCGACCTCGATGGCCGCGCGGATGCGGCCCATGTGCACGTCGATCGAGCGGTCGAAGGCCTCGAGCTCGCGGCCACGCACGGCTTCCATGATCTGGTCGCGCGTGAGCACGCGGCCCGCGCGCTCGGCCATCGCCACCAGCAGGTCGAACTGGTAGGAGGTGAGGTCGGCCAGCGCGCCGGCCACCGACACGGTGCGCGCGTTGCGGTCGATCTCCAGCGTGCCGAAGCGCATCACCGTGGAGGCTTCGGCCTCGGTGGCGTTCTCGCTGCGACGGCGCAGCACGGCGCGGATGCGCGCCAGCAGCTCGCGCGGCTCGAAAGGCTTGGGCAGGTAGTCGTCGGCGCCGATCTCCAGGCCGATGATGCGGTCCATCGGGTCGCCCTTGGCCGTGAGCATCAGCACCGACACCTTGGCCAGCGGGCCGGGCAGGGCGCGGATGCGGCGGCAGACCTCGAGGCCGTCGGTGTCGGGCAGCATCAGGTCGAGGATCACCAGGTCGGGCGCGTGCTGCTGCAGCTGTTCCAGGCCGGTGGCGCCGTCGCCGGCGTGGTTGAAGGCGAAACCCGACTGCGTCAGGTACTCGCCCACCATCTGCGCCAGGCGGGCGTCGTCTTCGATCATCAGGAGTTGGGGGGTGCTCATGCGCTTCATGGTCGTTCACCGGGAGCAAGCGGGCTTGAACGCTCCGTAAAGTTGGGTAAACGCAGCATCGCCCTGTCAACCTGGATCGCTGCGAAAAACATAGCGCCTCGCCCAGGTTGCGTGGGCGCCATGCGGCAATGATGACGTACCGGGGCGCGGTTGCGTGTGTCAACACGCACCGCCGCCCCCGGGCGCAGGCCGGTCAGCCCGCGGCCTGCAGGCGCAGCCGCAGGGCCAGCGCAGCCGACAGCGGCAGGTCGATGGGCGCGTTGGCGCTGCCCGGGGCCTGGGCCAGCGCCTCGAACAGGGGCAGGGCGTCGGCCATCGGGTTGATGTCCTTCAGCGTGGCGGCGGCGGCCGAGCGCGGCGCGGTCGCCGCACCGTCGCCGACCAGCGACCAGTCGAGGCTGGCCACGGTACGGGCCGTGCGTTCGGGCGCGATCACCAGCGCCACGGCCAGCAGGCCGCGGCTGTCGGTCACCGAGGCCAGCGCGCCGACCGTGGGGGCGTCGTAGCCCACCAGCAGCACCGGCGTCTGGTCGGCCGCGCACTGCACGGCCGCTTCGAGCAGGCCGGCGGCAAAGCTGTGGCCGTAGGCCGAGACGGCGTTGCTGGCCGCCATGCAGCCGGTGCCGATGGTCCAGTAGCCCACGGCCGCGTTGTGCACCGAGTTGTGGAACTTGGTGGGCGACAGCATCTTCGGGTCGCCCGCGAGCGTGCTGCACATGTAGTCGTTGATCGACAGGTCGCCGTGCGCCGAGGTGAACACGCAGGGCACGTCGGCCGCGGGGCGGTCGGCGCCCGCGATGGCCGCGGCGGCCACTTCGAGCGCCAGCGCCACGGTGTCGGGCGCGCGGCGGCGCTCGGCCGGGGCCAGCACCTGCGGCGAGGGCCGCTTGGCGGGCGGATCGGCCAGCGCGCCTTCGCCGCGGAAGGCCGCGCGCGCGGCCTCCCAGCCGGGCAGCGTGGGGGTCCAGAAGGCGGGGCCTTCGATGTAGAGCGTCGGAGGCGTGTTCATGCGTTCACCGCCTTGCCGAAGACCAGCGCGCAGTTGTTGCCGCCGAAGCCGAAGGAGTTGGAGAGCGCGTAGCGCACCTCGCCCTTCGCAGGTTCGAGCTTGATCTGCGGGCCGAAGCCTTCGTCCAGCGTGCGTGTGTTGACCGTGCCCGGCATCAGGCCGCGCTCGATTGCCAGCAGACAGACCACGGCCTCGACGATGCCCGCGGCGCCCAGCGTGTGGCCCATGAAGCCCTTGGTCGAGCTGGCGTGCGTGCGCGCCGGGAAGCGGCGCGCCACCAGCGCGCCCTCGACCTCGTCGTTCTTCTGGCTCGCCGTGCCGTGCATGTTGATGTAGTCGATGGCGTCGGCCGACAGGCCCGCGCGCGCCAGCGCGTCGTCGAGTGCGCGCTCGGCGCCCAGGCCCTCGGGGTGTGGCGTCGACATGTGGTGTGCGTCGCTAGCCTCGCCGTAGCCCAGCAGCTGCGTGGCGCTTTCGCCCGCCTGCACGCGCTCGACCAGCGCGAAGCCGGCTGCCTCACCGAGGCTGATGCCCTTGCGGTCGGCATCGAAGGGGCGGCAGGGCTCGGTGGAGACCAGCTCCAGCGAGTTGAAACCGAACAGCACGCTGCCGCACAGCGTGTCGGCGCCGCCGACCACGGCCGCGTCGGCCAGGCCCAGGCGGATCAGGCGCTCGGCCGAGGCGAACACCTTGGCGCTGGACGAGCAGGCGGTCGAAATCGTCTCGCTCGGCCCATTGATGCCCAGCACCTGCTGCACGAACATGGCCAGCGAATGCGGCGTGTGGACGGCCGCGCGGCGCTGGTCCGGCGGAAAGTTGCCGTCGGCGTCGAGCTGCGTGTAGGCCAGCTCGGTCTCGCCGATGCTGGCCGTGGAGGTGCCGAGCACCAGCGCGATGCGCGTGGCACCGTACTTCTGGCGCGCGGCCGCGACCGCCTCGAGGAAGCCGTCGGCCTGCAGGCCCAGCCAGGCCAGCCGGTTGTTGCGGCAGTCCCAGAACGCGGCCGACTCGGGCAGGCGGACGTCTTCCAGGCCGTCGACGCGGCCGATCCAGGTCGGCAACGGCGCTTCGCCGAAATCGTTGGCGCGCAGGCCGCTGCGCGAGTGCGCGAGTGCGTCGGCGTGCGCTTCCTTGCCGACGCCGACGGCCGAAGTGGCCGTGTAGGCACTGATTTGAAGGGGAGAAATTCGGGACGGCACGATGGATGTGGGGGCAGGCGACAGGCGAAAGGGCGTCGGCGACAGAAGAAAAAGCGGGAAAGCGCAATTTTCACGCAATGAATGTCGCAGCCTACCAGCGTTGCGTATCAGGTTGCGTCGGCTGTTTCCTATAGATGACAGCTCCGGCGCAGGCCCTATTGACGCTCGCCGTCGCCTGTGCGGGCCGTCATGCGCGAGGCCAGCGCCACCAGCAGCAGCACCGGCACGCCCAGCAGCGCGGTGGCGGTGAAGAAGGTGCTGTAGCCGTAGGCGTCGACAAACGCGCCCGAATAGCCGGCGATGAACTTCGGCAGCAGCAGCATCAGCGAGCTGAACAGCGCGTACTGCGTGGCCGAGTAGCTGATGTTGGTCAGGCTCGACAGGTAGGCGATGAAGGCCGCCGAGGCGATGCCGCCGGCCAGGTTGTCGGCCGAGACCACCGCGATCAGCGCCGTCAGGTCGTGGCCGCGCGTGGCCAGCCAGGCGAACAGCAGGTTGCTCGCGGCGCTCAGCACGGCGCCCAGCATCAGCACCCGCATCACGCCCAGGCGCATCGACAGCACGCCGCCCACGAAGGCGCCCACCAGCGTCATGATCACGCCGTAGATCTTGCTGACCGTGGCCACCTGGTCCTTGGTGAAGCCCATGTCCACATAGAAGGGGTTGGCCATGATGCCCATCACCACGTCGCTGATGCGGTAGATGGCGATCAGCGCCAGGATCAGCGCGGCTTGCCACTTGTAGCGGCGGATGAAGTCGGCAAAAGGCTCGATCAGCACGCTTCGCAGCCATTCGCCCGCGTTCTTCGCCTTCGGCAGCACGCGCCGCACCGGTTCGGGCGACAGCAGCACCGTGAGCACGCCGACCGCCATCGAGGCCGCCATGACGAGGTAGGCCGTCTTCCAGGCGCCGTTCTGGTAGGCCGCCGCGCCGGTGACGGCCACGGCGGGCGCCACCTCGGCCCAGGCCGCGACCCACAGCACGCCGGCGCCGGCCCAGATCATCGCGAGCCGGTAGCCCGTTTGATAGGCGGCGGCCAGCGCGGCCTGCTTGCGCGTCTCGGCCGATTCGATGCGGAAGGCGTCCAGCGCGATGTCCTGCGTGGCCGAGCCGAAGGCCACCAGCAGCGCACACCAGATCAGCGGCTGCAGCCCCAGGCGCGGGTCGTTCATTGCCATGCCGACCAGTCCGACGATCACCATGCCCTGCGCCAGCAGCAGCCAGCCGCGCCGACGCCCGAGCAGCGTGGTCAGCGGCGGCAGCGGCAGCCGGTCGACCAGCGGCGCCCAGACCCACTTGAAGCCATAGGCCAGCCCGACCCAGCTCAGGTAGCCGATGGTGGTGCGGTCGATGCCCGCCTCGCGCAGCCGGAAACTCAGCGTGCCCAGCACCAGCAGCAGCGGCAGGCCGGCCGAGAAGCCCAGCGCGAGCATGCGCAGGGTGGCGGGTTCGAGGTAGACCTTGAGCGCGTCGCGCCAGGGCAGCGCGGTGCTCGCGGGGGCTTGGGTGGTTTCGGCGGGCGGTGCGGACATGAGTGGGGGATTGTCCATGAGCCACCGGGGACATCGACGCGCCCGCTCGTCTCCATTTGTTCCTATCATCCGGGCACCTATGTGCACACGATGCGAACGCCCCCTTTCCGCCCTCTCCGAAGCCTCGGCATGGAACCCGCGCCGGGCCTTCCTGCTGGCCGCCGCCGGTGCGGCGCTGAGCGCACCGGCGCTGGCGCAGGTCAACGTCGGCAATGCCTCGGTGGCGCGCAACCTCGTGCCCGCCGACCAGATCGAGGCGGCCGGCGTGCAGCAGTACGGCCAGCTGCTCGAACAGGCGCGCGCCAAGGGCGCGCTGGCCGGCGATGGCAACGCGCAACTGCAACGCCTGCGCACCATCGCGCAGCGGCTCATTCCCTTCGCCCTGCCGTGGAACACCCGCGCCCGCGAATGGAAGTGGGAGGTCAACCTGATCGGCAGCAAGCAGATCAACGCCTTCTGCATGCCCGGCGGCAAGATCGCCTTCTTCACCGGCATCCTCGAACAGCTCAAGCTGAGCGACGACGAGGTCGCGATGGTCATGGGCCATGAAATGGCGCATGCGCTGCGCGAACACGCCCGTGCGCGCATGGCCAAGAGCGTCGGCACCGGCGCGGCGCTGTCCATCGGCGCGCAGCTGCTGGGGCTCGGCCAGGTCGGCGACCTCGCGGCACGCGCCGGCACCCAGCTCATCACCCTGAAGTTCAGCCGCAGCGACGAGACCGACGCCGACCTCGTGGGCCTGGAGCTCGCCGCGCGCGCGGGCTACGACCCGCAGGCCTCGGTGTCGCTATGGAAGAAGATGGCCACGGCCTCCAAGAACCAGGGCGGCCTGAGCTTCCTGTCGACCCACCCGAGCGGGCCGGACCGCATCGCCAAGCTCGAGGCGAACGTGCCGAAGGTCGAGAACCTGTACCGGGCGGCTGCGCGCAAGTAGCTGCGCTTCTCGCCCCGGCTCCGCTCAGTCGGCGGTGATGTTCCCCTTCTTCACCACCGTCGCCCAGCGCTGCGCATCCTTCTGGATCAGCGCGCCGAACGCCGCCGGCGTCGAGCTGGCGGGCACCATGCCCTGCGACTCGAAGGACTTCGCCACCTCGGGCGATTTCAGCACCGCGGCGATCTCCGTGTTGAGCCGCGCCACCACGTGGGCCGGCGTGCCCTTGGGCGCGAGCACGCCGTACCACATGTCGACGTTGTCGGCGGTCACGCCGGCCTCGGCCAGGGTGGGCACGTCGGGCAGCTGCGGCAGGCGGTGGCTGCTGCCGGTGGCGAGCGCCTTGAGCTTGCCGGCCTGGATGTGCTGCAGCGCCACGTGCACCGGCAGGAACATCGCGTCGATGCGCCCGCCGAGCAGGTCGGTGACGGCGCCGGCCGTGCCCTTGTAGGGCACGTGCAGCAGGTCGGTGCCGGTGCCCTGCATCAGGAGCGCCATCGACAGGTGGTGCGGCGTGCCGACACCGGGCGTGGCGTAGGTCAGCTTGCCGGGGTTGGCCTTGGCGGTGGCCACCAGCTGCGCGAGCGAGCCCGCCTTCTGGGTGGCCGGGTTGGTCACCAGCAGCAGCGTGCCCCATGAGGTCTGCGACACCGGCGTGAAGTCGGCCACCGGGTCGTAGGCGAGCGACTTGTACAGGCCCTTGTTCATCACCAGCGTGTTGACCTGCACCAGCAGCGTGTAGCCGTCGGGCTTGGCGCGCGCCACCTTCTCGCTGCCGATGTTGCCGCTGGCGCCGGCGACGTTCTCCACGATCACCGGCTGGCCGAGCACGGCGGGCAGGCGGGCCGAGAGCTGGCGTGCGATCAGGTCGATGCCGGTGCCGGGCGTGTAGGGCACCACCAGCGTCACCGGCTGGTCGGGCCAGGCATGGGCCGCGGCGGCGCTGGCCGCAACCAGCAGGGTGGCGAAGGTCCGGGTCAGAAATCTCATGGGGTCTTGTCTCCGTCTTGATCTGTGAATTGGCCGGCGCTCAGAGGTACGACGCGCGCGCCTTCAGCGCCGCCGGGTCGTAGCCGGCCACGCGCTTGTAGTGGTCGGAGATCGCCTGCAGTTCCTGCTGCGTGACGATCTCGTCGAGGTTCTCGACGCGCTGGCCGCCCGAACGCTCGAACACCTCGCGCAGGATGGTGTCGGGCGGGTTGCTGCGGTTGGTCAGCACCACGTCGGTGGTGGCCTTCACGCGCACGCGGTCGTAGGTCTCGAGCGCTGCGATGCCCACGCCTTCGCGCTTCATCGCACCGGCGAGAAAGCGCGCGTCGATGATCGCCTGGCCCGCGCCGTTGGAGCCGCGCGGCACCATCGGGTGCGCGGCGTCGCCCAGCAGCGTGAGGCGGCCGTGGCTCCAGCGCGGCAGCGGGTCCTGGTCGACCATCGGGTACTCCAGGATGGTGTCGGAGGCCAGGATCAGCGCGGGCACGTCGAGCCAGTCGAAGTGCCAGTCGGCGAAGGCGGGCAGGAAGTCCTCGAGGCGCCCGGCGCGGCTCCAGTCGCGCATCGCGGGCTGGGGCGCGTGGATCTCGGCCACCCAGTTCACGAGCTGGCGACCCTGGTCGTCGATGTCGTTGCGGATCGGGTAGATCACCATCTTGCCGACGGTGAGCCAGCCCGCGCGCACCATGCTGCCGCCCGAGAGAAAGGGCTTCCAGGCCGCCGTGCCTCGCCACATGTTGATGCCCGAATAGCGCGGCGCACCTTCGTTCGGATACAGCTGCTTGCGCAGTGCCGAGTGGATGCCGTCGCAGCCCACCGCGACCGCGCCGCGCACCGGCGCGCGGCCGTCGGCAAAGTGCACCGTCACGCCGTCGGCATCCTGTTCGACGCCGGTGCAGCGGTGGCCGCACTGCACGCTGTCGGGGCCCAGGCGCTTCAAGGTTTCGTTCAGCAGCACGGTCTGCAGGTCGCCGCGGTGGATCGAGTACTGCGGCCAGTCGTAGCCCGCGTGCTGGCCGGCGGGCTCGCGGAACACGAGCTGGCCGTGCTCGGTGAAGAAGACCGCCTCCTGCGTGCGCACGCCCACGGCGTCGAGCGCGTCGAGCAGGCCCAGCTCGGACAGCTCGCGCACCGCATGGGGCAGCAGGTTGATGCCCACGCCGAGGGGGCGCAGCGCGGGCACGGCCTCGTACACGCGGCAAGCGATGCCGGCCTGGTGCAGGCTCAGGGCGAGGGTCAGGCCGCCGATGCCGGCGCCGAGGATGATGACTTCGTTAGGTGCGGTGCTCATGGGGTCCGTATTGGGACCGCAAACGAGGCATATGGGAAATTTAGATGTGATATGGATTTATCATGAATCCTTATGAACCTGACCACGCGCCAGATGCGCGCCTTCCTGCAGGTGGCGCGCATCGGCAACTTCACCCGCGCGGCGGAGCAGGCGCACATCACCCAGGCCGGCCTGAGCATCCTGATCCGCGAGATGGAAAAGCAGCTCGGTTGCCGCCTGTTCGACCGCACCACGCGCATGGTGAGCCTCACGCCGGCCGGGCGCCGGCTGCTGCCGGTGGTGGAGCGGCTCGTCACCGACCTCGATGACGTGGCCGCCGAACTCGGCGCCGAGGGCGACGCGGCGCGCCAGACGCTGCGCATCGCGGCCACGCCGCTGGTGTCCTCGCACCTGCTGCCCTGGGTGTTCGCGAGCTTTCGCGCCGCGCATCCGCAGGTCGCGCTGCGCCTTTTCGACGCCGACCTGCGCGACGTGGAAGCGATGGTGGCTGCGGGCGAGGCCGACCTCGGCCTGGGCTTTTTCTTCAAGGCCGCGGCGGGGCTCGACCGCACGCCCGTGGGGCGCTTCGAGCTGATGCGCGTCACGCAGGCCGTGGCCGACGGCGAACCGGTCGGCACCGCGCCCTGGTCCGCGCTGCGCGGCGCCACGCTGATCGGCCTGCCGCCCGGCAACCCGATCCAGAAGGTGATCGAGCGCCAGCTCGGCGAGATCGGGCTGGCCGACGCGCAGCGGCCCGCCTTCAACTTCTTCGGCACGCTGATCTCGATGGTCGAGGCCGGCTTCGGCACCGCCGTGATGCCCACCTTCGCGCTGGCGGCCTGCCGCCGTCACCGCGTGAAGACCGACGTGCTGCTGAAGCCGCGCGTGGGCATGGACTTCTTTCGCCTGACCAAGCGCGGCACGCACGAGACCGAGGCGATGCGCGCCTTCAGCGAGACGCTGGCGAAGGCCTTGCCGGCGCTGTCCCGGTAGCCGTTACACCATCGCGTTGTCGCCGCCCGGGATCTCGTGCGCCTTGATCTGCCGGCGCGTGAGCTTGTAGAGCGTGGACGACAGGAAGCCGTCCTGGTGGGTGTTCTTGGTCACGTTCACCACGAACTCGTCCTCGGGCGCCACGGCCTGCGCGCCCATGATCCAGCGCACGCTCTCGCGGTAGTTGTAGAGCACCTTGTCGTTGGCGTCGGCCAGCAGGGTCGACAGCGTGGCCATGGCGATGGCGTCGCCGTTGGTGGCGTGCTCGCGCACGAAGTCCAGGTGGCGGTGGCGCACGGGGATGTCGGACAGGTCGCTGATGAACATCAACGCGCCCTCGGTGGCGTCGTCGTGGCCCAGTTCGCGGGCCTTCATCATGGCCTCGACCGCCTGCGCCTGCAGCGCGGGGCGCTGCGCCGCGGGCGTGGCGTCTTCCCAGGCCATGTCGTGGCAGAGGTAGCCCAGCTTGTAGGCCGCGATGCTGTTGCCGGCCTGTGCCGCCTGGCCGTAGCAGTGCATCGCCTGCTGCCGGTCCTTGGTGCCGTGCTCGCCGCCCGCGTGGAAGATGCCGAGCGTGAGCAGGCACGATTTGTCGCCGGCGGCCAGCCCCATCTCCAGGATCTCGAAGGCTTCCTGGTTGCGCGGCACGCGCCACAGTGCGCGCGCCAGGTCGTCCCAGTTCTCGGTGCCGGCGTTGCGTTCGCGCGCGGCCGCCAGCCAGGCGTTGCCGGTCGTCGCGTTGGGCACGAAGCCGAAGGCGCCCTTCAGGCTGCAGTAGCCGTGCAGGATCAGCGCGGTGTTGCATTCGTAGGCGTTGGCGCTGTTGCAGATGGCCTGGCCCAGCCAGTGGCCGCCGGGGTCCTGCTCCAGGGCGACGTGCACCGCCATGTTCATGGCGTAGTCGTCGTCGATGGGATGGTGGCTCTCGGCCTCGCGCAGGCAGGCCAGCGCTTCGGCGTGCTGGTCGAGCATGTAGTGGCTCACGGCCAGCCAGCGCAGGGTTTCCCAGCGGTGGTAGGGGTAGAGCGCCTCCTGGGCGCGCTGGCGCGTGGCGGCCATGCGCTGCTGGGCTTCGGCCGGGTCTTCGTCCTTGTCGACGCTGTTGCCCTGGTAGTCGTCGCGCCAGATCTCGTGGCGCAGCCGGTCTTTCTCGACCTCGCTCAGGTGGGCGCAGGCGGGCGAGGCGATGAAGGCGCGCACGCGCTCGTGGCTGCCGCCCCAGCGCGGCTGCTGGAACCAGACGCACTGGCGCATGAAGAAGAACAGCCGCGGGTGCACGTGCAGCGTGGCGTGGATCCAGTAGGACGTGCCGCTGATCACCTTGCGGCCCTGCACGGGCGAGGGCAGGGCGGTGGGCGCGGCCTCGGGGCAGGCGACGCGCTCGTCGTGCGCCAGGCCGGAGCGCGCGAGCTGCGCCAGCAACTCGTCGCGGGTGGCCGCATCGTCGTCCAGCGAAAAGTCGTGCTGCAACGGCTTGTCGGGCCAGCGGCCGCTGCGCACCAGCTCGGTCAGCCAGTCGGGCTCGTTGAAGGCCGAGGTGCTCTGCAGCAGCAGGGCGCAGGCGGTCCACATCGTGGGCGCGAGCGTCAGTGCGCGCAGCGCGGCCACGGCGCAGCGCGTGGCGCAGGCATGGGCGCATTCCCAGCCGAGCGCGGTGACCGTGCTGGCCCAGCCCGAGCCGCGGTACTCGTAGGCCCAGTGGTACCAGTAGTGCGCTTCGCACAGCCAGGCGTGGGCCGATTGCGGGCGGGCGGCCTGCCACGCGGCCAGGCGGGCCAGCCCTTCGGCGCCGGCGGCGGTGCAGCCGGCCAGGTCGTCGGGCAAGGCGCCGTAGTAGCGCTCTTCCTCGTCGCGGTCTTGAAAGCTGGCGGCCAGCGCGTCGTCGAGCCGCTGGTCGAGTGCGGCGTAGTCGCCGGCGCGCAGCAGGGCGTCGATGTCGCAGAGCTTCCAGCGCGCGGGCGCGGGGGGAATCACGGTCGCTGCGGCGGAGGGCGTGTGGGTGGTCATGGGCGGGGCTCGCGCGTCAGGCCGACGCGGCGGGGGCGAGAGTGACGGGTTGGGGATCGAAGATGCGGTAGCGCTTCCAGGGCAGCGTGAGCCAGTTGCCCTGGGTGTTCTGCAGGTGCTCCTGCACTTCCAGCGTGGCGCGCGACGAGGCCGGGCCATCCTGGCTGCTGATGCGCAGCCAGTGCAGCCGGGCCCGCGCATAGGCGTGGCCGAAGTCTTCCCAGCTCTCGAAGCTGTCCTGCGCGCGCTGTGCGTTGAGGAACAGCACCAGCCAGGCCTGCGACTCGGGCACCCAGCCCAGCAGCGCGATGCATCGCACCAGGAAGGCGGTGCGCGCGCAGTCGAAGGCCAGCGCGTCGCGCACCTGGCCTTCGGCCGCGAGCTGTTCGTAGAAATTGGCGTGGGTGCGGCCGAGCCCGCCGACCCAGCCGACCAGCGCGGCCTGCATCTGCGTGGCGATGTCGCGCTCGGCCAGGTCGGCGGCCATGTTCATTTCGCGCAGCACCTGCCTGGCCAGCCGCTGGCGCTGCTCGGCGGGCACCTCGAGCGCCAGCGTGTCGCTGTCGCAGCGCAGGCCGTTGCGCAGCAGCAGGATGTCGCCGAGCGCCAGCGCCCAGCGGCGGCGGTTGGGCACCACCTTGCCGGCGTCGGCCCGGGCCTGCGCGGCGCGCACCGCGAGGTCGGCGTTGGCCTTTTCCATGTGGCCGATCGCCGTGCCCGAGCCGCGCACGACGATGCGGAATGCCGTGCGCACGACGAACCACGCGATGCGCACCGCCAGGTACAGCAGGCCCAGGAACACAACGATGACGATGGCCTGCGTCATGGCAATGCGGCTCCCAGCGGCGGCGCGCACACGGCAGCGCTCAGCGAGATGCCTTCGATCTCCAGCATCGCGGCGGGCGCCGGCGTGGGGGCCGCCTGCAGCGCCGGCGGCAACCGGTTCGGGGGCAGCGTCAGCCGGGCGGCGGCGGCCACCGCCACGTCCATCTGGCGCAGCCGCGCCAGCTCGTGCGGCGCGATGCGCAGCAGCAGCCATTGCAGCGCCGGCGGCGGCTGCTCGAAGTGCTCGATCAGGTGGAAGTTGCCGCTCATCACGCTGAGCAGGAAGTCGGGGCTTTGCACATCGGTCACGAACTTCCATTCGCCCCGCGCGGCGTCCGAGGCCTCGGGCTCGAACACCAGGCCCATGCCCTCGCAGTCGCTGTGGCGCTCGCCGCGCGGCGGCAGCGTGCGCAGGAACTGCAGCACGTCGTCCGCGTACTTGCGGATCGGGTGGCGGTTCTGCTTGCCCTTGATCTGGTCGACGCGCAGCCCGTCCGGATGCACGTCGAGGCTGATGGTCACGTGCGGCAGGTTGCCCGCGCTGCGCAGCGTGAACAGGCGCAGCCGGCCGCTCTGCGCGGCGCTGGCGTACTGCTCGCCGTAGCCGCCGTTCAGCTTCTTGATGTTGGCGAACTGGCCCAGGCAGTGCTGCATGTGGAACGACTCGTAGGCCATCTCCTCGCGCAAGGCCGCATGGCTGCCGATGAACTCGAAGATCACGCCGTTGGGCGTGCGCAGCACTTCCTTCAGCGCCAGGCCGCTGCTGGGCACCCAGCCCTTGTTGCGCTTGGCCTGCATGCGCTGGTGCTCCTGCTCCCACAGGGCCATGGCCATGAAGCAGGTGATGCGCTGCAGCTTCTGTTCGAGCCGCGTGCCGCGCCGCGAGCGCAAGAACTCGACCAGCATGCGTTCGCGGTCGACCAGCAGCAGGTGGTCGGGGTCGAGGTAGTAGAAAGTCTTCGGAGCGGCTTCGGCGGCGGGCGATTCGGCCGTGTTGCCCTTGTTGCCCTTGGACTTTTCCTTGTCCTGCGCGGACGCCGCGTTCACCGCGACAGGGGCGCGCGGCTGCAGCTGCTTGGCCAGCCACTCGGGCAACGGCTTGTCGGGCCCGGCCGCGGCCAGGTAGTCGGCGGGGGACTGCACCGGCAGCACGTTGCCGAAGCTGCCGATGGCCCAGCGGAAGAAGTGGTTCAGCAGCCAGGCCGCCATGTCGGCGTCGTCGCCGCGCTCGGCGCTGCGGCGCGCGATCGCGGCCTTCACCTCGGGCGCGTTCACCACGTCGCGCGGCAGGTACACCGCCGTCGCCGCGGCCGTGGGCGGCGAGGACGGGTTCGTGGACGGAGACGGAGTCGGGATCGGCATCGACGGGCGGGCGACTTACAGCGTGAAGTCGTACTCCACCGTGATCGGCGCGTGGTCGCTGAACTTGACCGTCTTGTAGATCGCCTCGGTGCGCGCCAGCGCGCCCATCGCCGGCGTGGCCAGGTGGTAGTCCAGCCGCCATCCCACGTTGTTCGCGTAGGCCTGGCCGCGGTTGCTCCACCAGGTGTAGGCGTCGCCCGTGGTGTCGGGCTTGAGGCGGCGGTACACGTCCACCAGGCCCGCGCCTTCGGTGCCGGCGTCGAGCAGGCGCGTCATCCAGGCGCGCTCTTCGGGCAGGAAGCCGCTGTTCTTCTGGTTGCCGCGCCAGTTCTTCAGATCGATTTCCTGGTGCGCGATGTTGATGTCGCCGCACAGGATGAACTCGCGCTCCTTCTTCAGCGCCAGCAGGTGTGGGAAGAAGCCCTTCAGGAAGCGGAACTTGGCGGCCTGGCGCTCTTCGCCCGAGCTGCCGCTCGGGAAGTAGCAGCTGATCACCGAGAACTTGCGCTTGGGCGTGTCGAAGCGCAGCTCGAGGTAGCGGCCTTCGGCGTCGAATTCGGGATCACCCCAGCCCACCACCACGGCGCTGGGCGCATGCTTCGTGTAGATGGCGGTGCCCGCGTAGCCTTTTTTCTCGGCAAAGTGGAAGTGGCCCTGCAGGCCGGCCATCTGCTCGAAGCGGCCCTCGACATCGCTGGCTTGGACGCGGATCTCCTGCATGCAAATACAATCCGGCGCGAGTTCGGCCACCCAGTCGGCGACGCCCTTGGTGGCCGCCGAGCGCAGGCCATTGAGATTGAGACTGGTCAGTTTGAACACAAGGAATTTCCAATGGCTGTAGACGGTCAGACAAGCAGCGCGGTGGCACAGGACTTCGTCCAGTTCGCGCTCGACGCCGGCGTGCTTCGCTTCGGCGAATTCAAGACCAAGGCCGGTCGCATGAGCCCGTATTTCTTCAATTCGGGCCTCTTCGACGACGGCGCCAAGATCGCGCGGCTCGCCGGATTCTATGCAGACCGCCTGGTCGAAAGCGGCCTCGAGTTCGACATGATCTTCGGCCCCGCCTACAAGGGCATCCCGCTGGGCGCCACCGTGGCCGCCGAGCTGGCCCGGCGCGGGCGCAACTACCCCTTTGCCTACAACCGCAAGGAAGCCAAGGCGCACGGCGAAGGCGGCAACCTGGTGGGCGCGCCGCTCAAGGGCCGCGTGCTGATCGTCGACGACGTGATGTCGGCCGGCACCGCGGTGCGCGAATCGATCGCCGCGATCCAGGCCGCGGGCGCCACGCCGCATGCCGTGGCCATCGCCCTCGATCGGCAGGAAAAAGCCACCGAGAACGGCGTCGACGTGGACCACAGCGCCGTGCAGTACGTGCGCAACCAGCTCGGCCTCGCGGTGGTGCCCATCGCCACGCTGGACGACCTGCTGAGCTACCTCTCGGGCAACGCCGCCGCCGACCTCGGCGCGCACCGCGAGCGCGTGCTGGCCTATCGCACGCGCTACGGCGCCTGAGACGCAGCGCCGATGCGACGCCCCGCGCGCGATCCCTCTTCTGCTGCCGCCGTGGCGTCGCTGTGGCTGGGCCTGGCGGCCCTGTCGTCGTGCGCAACGGCGCTGGCCCAGCCCGCCAGGACGGACGGGCCCGGTGTCGGCATCTACACCTGCGTCGACGCGCGCGGGCGCACGCTCACGGCCGACCGGCCGATCGCCGAGTGCAGCGACCGCGAGCAGCGCGAACTGGGCCCGAGCGGCACGGTGCGCCGCAAGCTGGAGCCGACCTACACGGCGCGCGAGCAGCAGGAGCGCGAGGACCGCGCGCGCGAAGCCGCCATCCAGGCCGCACGGCTCATCGACGAGCGCCGCCGCGAGCGCGCGCTGCTGGTGCGCTACCCCAACGCCACCACACACGACCGCGAGCGCGTCGAGGCCCTGTCGCAGATCGACGCCGTGATCCAGGCCGCGAAGAAGCGCCTCGTCGAGCTTGCCGACGACCGCAAGAAGATCGACGAAGAGCTCGAGTTCTACAAGCAGGACACGAGCAAGGCGCCCGGCGCCGTGCGCCGCCGCATCGAGGACAACACGCAGAGCGTGGCCGTGCAGAACCGCTTCATCACGGAGCAGGAAGACGAGAAGAAGCGTGTGAATGCGCGCTTCGACGAGGAGCGCGGGCGCCTGAAGACGCTCTGGTCGCCGCAGAACGGCGGCAACCCGCGCTGAACGAACCCGCCGGGGCCTGGCGCAAGGCCCCGGGGCTCGTTCGTGATCAGCCCAGCTTGGCTTTCAGCAGCTCGGTGACCTGTGCAGGGTTGGCCTTGCCCCCGCTGGCCTTCATGACCTGCCCCACGAGGCCGTTGAGCGCCTTTTCCTTGCCGCCGCGGTATTCCTCGACGTTCTTCGCGTTCTTGGCAATCACCTCGTCGAGGATCTTGTCGAGCGCGCCGGCGTCGTTCATCGGCTTCAGGTCCTTGGCTTCGATGATCGCGTCGACATCGCTGCCTTCGCCGCTCCACAGCGCTTCGAACACCTGGCGCGCGGCGTTGTTGGGCAGCGTGCCGTCGGCGATGCGCGTCACCAGCTGCGCGAGCTGCGCGGCCTTCACGGGTGCGGCCTCGATGCCGATCTCGGCGGCGTTCAGGCGGCGCGCCATCTCGCCGGTGATCCAGTTGCTGGCCAGCTTGGGCGCCGCGCCGGCGTTCACCGCGTCGTCGAAGTAGCGGGCCAGCGCCGCGCCCTGCGTGAGCTGCGCGGCGTCGTATTCCGACAGGCCGTGGTCGCGCACATAGCGCTCGGCCGTGGCACGCGGCAGCTCGGGCATGGTGGCGCGCACGCGCTCGATCCACTCGGCGGCCACCACGAGGGGCGGCAGGTCCGGATCGGGGAAGTAGCGGTAGTCGGCCGCGTCTTCCTTGGTGCGCATGGTGCGCGTCTCGCCGGTGGCGGGGTCGAACAGCACGGTGGCCTGCTCGATGGCACGGCCCTCTTCGAGCTCGTCGATCTGCGAGTTGATCTCGTAGTCGATTGCCTGCTGCATGAACTTGAAGCTGTTCAGGTTCTTGATCTCGCGGCGCGTGCCGAGCTTCTCACCGGGCTTGCGCACCGACACGTTGGCGTCGCAGCGAAAGCTCCCTTCCTGCATGTTGCCGTCGCAGATGCCGATCCACGTGACGATCTTGTGCAGCTCCTTCGCATAGGCCACGGCCTCGGCGGTGGAGCGCATGTCGGGCTCGGTCACGATCTCCAGGAGCGGCGTGCCGGCGCGGTTCAGGTCGATGCCGCTCTGGCCGATGAAGTCTTCGTGCAGCGACTTGCCCGCGTCTTCCTCGAGGTGGGCACGCACCAGGCGCACGGTCTTCTTCTCTTCACCGAGGAAGAACGACACCGCGCCGCCTTGCACCACCGGAATCTCGAACTGGCTGATCTGGTAGCCCTTGGGCAGGTCGGGGTAGAAGTAGTTCTTGCGCGCGAACACGCTGCGCGGCGCGATGTGCGAGCCCAGCGCCAGGCCCAGCTTGATGGCGCGTTCGACCGCGCCCTTGTTCATCACGGGCAGCGTGCCGGGCAGTGCCAGGTCGACCGCGCAGGCCTGCGTGTTGGGCTCGGCGCCGAAGGCGGTGGAGGCGCGGCTGAAGATCTTGCTCGCGGTCGACAGTTGGGCGTGCGTCTCGAAGCCGATGATGACTTCATAGCCGCGCACCAGCGGGCCGGTCGGGCGGCCTTGTTGTTGTGCTTCGAATGTGTTCACGGTCTCGCTCATGTCAGAAGCCCTCCGGCGTGCGCGTGTGCCAGTCGGTGGCTTGCTGGAAGCGGTGCGCTGCGTTGAGTAGCTTCGCTTCGCCGAAGTAGTTGCCGATCAGCTGCAGGCCCACGGGCATGCCCGCATCGAAGCCCGCGGGCACGCTCATGCCGGGCAGGCCGGCCAGCGAGGCGGGCAGCGTGAAGATGTCGGCGAGGTAGTCGGCCACGGGGTCGTCGCCGTGTTCGCCGATCTTCCAGGCGGTGGTCGGTGCGGCGGGGCCGGCGATCACGTCGCATTGCGTCAGCGCCTGCTGGAAGTCGTCCGCGATCATGCGGCGCACCTTCTGCGCCTGCAGGTAGTAGGCGTCGTAGTAGCCGTGCGAGAGCACGTAGGTGCCGATCATGATGCGGCGCTTCACCTCGTCGCCGAAGCCTTCGGCGCGCGTGCGTTCGTACATCTCGGCCAGGTCCTTGTACTGCTTGGCGCGGTGGCCGAACTTGACGCCGTCGAAGCGGCTCAGGTTGCTCGAGGCCTCGGCCGCAGCCAGGATGTAGTACACGGGAATCGACAGCTCGGTGCGCGGCAGCGAGACCTCGACGCGCTTGGCGCCGAGCTTCTCGTACTGCGCGAGCGCCGCATCGATGGCGGCGCGCACGCCGGGCGCCACGCCGTCGCCGAAGAACTCCTTGGGCACGCCGATGCGCAGGCCTTCGAGCGAGTCGTTCAGCGAGCGGCCGAAGTCTTCGGCGGGCTTGTCGAGCGAGGTCGAATCGCGGTCGAGATCGGGGCCGCAGAAGGCCGACAGCAGCAGCGCGCAGTCTTCGGCCGAGCGGGCCATCGGGCCGGCCTGGTCGAGGCTCGATGCGAAGGCCACCATGCCGTAGCGCGAGGCGCGGCCATACGTGGGCTTGATGCCGGTGACGCCGCAGAACGACGCGGGCTGGCGGATCGAGCCGCCGGTGTCGGTGCCGGTGGCGGCCGGTGCAAGGCGCGCGGCCACGGCCGCCGCGCTGGCGCCCGACGAGCCGCCCGGAATGCGTTCGAGGTTCCAGGGGTTGCGCACCGGCACGGCTTGGTCGTGGCCCACGGCGGGCACGGCGACGTTCTCGTTGGCCGAGCCCATTGCGAACTCGTCGCAGCTGAGCTTGCCCAGCGTGACCGCGCCGGCTTCGGCCAGGCGGCGCACCACGGTCGCGTCGAAGGGCGAGCGGTAGCCCGCGAGCATCTTCGAGCCGGCGGTGGTGGCGAAATCGGTGGTGACGAAGATGTCCTTGTGCGCAATGGGCACGCCGGCCAGGGCCGGGGCGTTGCCTGCGGCGAGCAGCGCGTCGGCCTTGCGGGCCTGGGCCAGCGTGACTTCTTCATTGACGTCGACGAAGGCGCCGAGCGATTCATGGGCCTTCATGCGGCCGAGGAAGGCCTGCGAGGCCTCGACAGCCGAGACCTTGCGTTCGGCCAAGGCCTTGGCCAGGGCGACCACGCCCATCTGGTGCAGTGGTTCGCCGCTCATTGTTCGATCACCTTGGGCACGAGGAACAGGCCGGCTTCGACGGCCGGGGCGCTCTTCTGGTTGGCTTCGCGGTTGTTCGGCTCGCTCACGATGTCGTCGCGCAGGCGCAGCGTCACGTCTTCGAGCGCGGCCACGGGGTGCGCCAGCGGCTCGACGCCGGTGGTGTCGACCGCGCGCATGCGTTCGACCAGATCGAAGAAGCCGTTGATTTGAGTGAGCATGCGCTCGCTTTCATCTGGGGCAAGCTGCAGCCGCGCCAGCGAGGCGATGCGTGCAATATCGGAAGCGGAAAGAGACATAGATGGCTGACGGGTCGAAAAAACCGGAGGCAATCGCACGCCGAAGAGGGTGCCGACACGGGATTCAGAGGGGATTCGGTTATTATCCCGCCTTTGCCGCAACCCCCGCGAACGCGCCGGCTTTTGCGCCAAAAACGATCAATTCACCCCGTCAAACGACCCAAAAATAGAGCGACGACCTGCCGATGCGCAGGCCGTGCTCAGAGGATTCCGCACATGTTTGGAGCTTTCCGTCGGTACTTCTCCACCGACCTGGCGATCGACCTCGGCACCGCCAACACCCTGATCTTCGCCCGCAACAAGGGCATCGTGCTGGACGAGCCCTCCGTGGTCGCGATCCGCCACGAAGGCGGCCCCCATGGCAAGAAGGTGATCCAGGCCGTCGGCCGCGAAGCCAAGGCCATGCTGGGCAAGGTGCCCGGCAACATTGAGGCCATCCGCCCGATGAAGGACGGCGTCATTGCCGACTTCGTGATCACCGAGCAGATGATCAAGCAGTTCATCAAGATGGTGCACCCGCGCACGCTGCTCACGCCGAGCCCGCGCATCATCATCTGCGTGCCCTGCGGCTCGACCCAGGTCGAGCGCCGCGCCATCAAGGACGCGGCCGAAGCCGCCGGCGCCACCGCCGTCTACCTCATCGAAGAACCCATGGCCGCGGCCATCGGCGCCGGCCTGCCCGTCAGCGAAGCCTCGGGCTCGATGGTGGTGGACATCGGCGGCGGCACCACCGAAGTGGGCGTGATCTCGCTGGGCGGCATGGTCTACAAGGGCTCGGTCCGCGTGGGCGGCGACCGCTTCGACGAAGCCATCATCAACTACATCCGCCGCAACTACGGCATGCTGATCGGCGAGCCGACGGCCGAAGTCATCAAGAAGAACATCGGCTCGGCCTTCCCGGGCTCCGAAGTCAAGGAAATGGAAGTCAAGGGCCGCAACCTTTCCGAAGGCGTGCCGCGCAGCTTCACCATCAGCAGCAACGAAGTGCTGGAAGCCCTGACCGACCCCCTGAACAACATCGTCTCGGCCGTGAAGAACGCGCTGGAACAGACGCCTCCCGAACTGGGCGCCGACATCGCCGAGCGCGGCATGATGCTCACCGGCGGCGGCGCGCTGCTGCGCGACCTCGACCGCCTGCTCGCCGAGGAAACCGGCCTGCCGGTGCTCGTGGCCGAAGACCCGCTGACCTGCGTGGTGCGCGGCTGCGGCATCGCCCTGGAGCGCATGGACCGTCTGGGCAGCATCTTCACGAGCGAGTAAAAGGCGAAAGCCATCATCGGCCGGCCTCTGCTTGCGCAGGCCGGCTTTTTGTTATTTGATGCCGCACCACCGCCGGGTCTGACTACATGCCTCTGGGCACGCTCGATCGCACAGCGCCACCTCTGTTCAACCAGGGGCAATCGGCACTCAGCAAGCTGATCTTCTTCGGCGCGCTCTCGCTCTTCCTCATGGTCGCCGACGCCCGCTTTCACCTCGTGAAGCCGATCCGCTCGGCCATCGGTGCGGTGCTCTACCCGGTGCAGATGGCGGCGCTCAAGCCGGTCATGCTGGTGATGGGCGGCAGCCGCTACTTCGAAGAGCTGCAGACCGCGCAGCGCAATGAAGACGAGGCCCGCAAGGCCCTGATGCTGCAGGCCGAGACCGCCAGCCGCGCCGACACGCTCGCGCAAGACAACGCCCGCCTGCGCGAGCTGCTCGAGTTGCGCCAGACCACCACCACGCCGGGCCGTCCGGCCGAGGTGCTGTACGACGCGGCCGACCCCTACACGCGCAAGATCGTCATCGACCAGGGCCTCGCGCAGGGCGTGGCCGCCGGCTCGCCGGTGATCGACGCGCGCGGCGTGCTGGGCCAGGTCACGCAGGTGCTGCCCTTCACGAGCGAGGTCACGCTGGTGATCGACCGCGACCTGGCCATTCCCGTGCAGAACACCCGCACCGGCGTGCGCAGCGTGGCCTTCGGCGACGCCTCGGCGCACGGCGGCGGCATGGAGCTGCGCTTCATGGCGGCCAACGCCGACCTGCAGGAGGGCGACCTGCTGTCCACCAGCGGCGTCGACGGCATCTACCCGGCCGGCCTGCCGGTGGCGAAGATCGAACGCATCGAGCGCCGCGCCGATTCGGCCTTTGCGCGCATCTACTGCGTGC
This sequence comes from Variovorax sp. GW821-FHT06D12, assembly GCF_059419205.1. Classification (NCBI taxonomy): domain Bacteria; kingdom Pseudomonadati; phylum Pseudomonadota; class Betaproteobacteria; order Burkholderiales; family Comamonadaceae; genus Variovorax; species Variovorax sp. GW821-FHT06D12. The sequence continues at coordinate 163,258 of NZ_JBWKRI010000004.1, forward strand.
CGCTGGCCCGCGTGACCGCGGCGCGCTACGTGCTGGTGCTCGAGCCCTCGGGCGCCCCGGTGGCGCCGCCGCACGTCGAGGCCGCGTCCACCCAGCGCAAGCGCCCCGAAGGCAAGCCGGGCGCCGGCAAGAACGAGAAGAAACCGGCGGGAGCCACGCGATGATCAAGCGCCCCGGCCAGCAGCAGCTCTTGCTGCCCGTCAGCCCCGTCTTCATGTGGACCAGCCTGCTCGTGGCGCTGCTGGTCAACATGATCCCCATCGGCCGCGCCGCCTGGATGCCCGACCTGCTGGCGCTGGTGATCGTGTTCTGGGGCGTGCACCAGCCCGCGCGCGTGGGCATCGGCGCGGCCTTCATGTTCGGCCTGCTCATGGACGTGCACCAGTCGTCGATGCTGGGCCAGCATGCGCTGTCCTACACCACGCTGGGCTTCTTCGCGATCATGATCCACCGGCGCCTGCTGTGGTACCCGGTGCTCTCGCAGGCGCTGCAGGTGCTGCCGCTGTTTGCGCTGTCGCAGTTCATCGAGGTGATCACGCGCATGATCGGCGGCGGCGTGTTCCCGGGCTGGGGCGTGCTGGTCTCGCCGGCGCTCGAGGCGGCGCTGTGGCCGCTGGCCACCGCGTTGCTGCTGGCGCCCCAGCGCCGCACGCCCGAACCCGACGAGAACCGCCCCCTCTAGTCATGGTGCCCCCCGGCTTTTCACTTCGCTTCGCTGCGTGTAACTCCACCCCCCGAGGGGGAGGCGCGGCCCGCCTTGGGGCGGCCCGGCGGCGGCCGCCCGTCGCATTTGCCATCGCACCTGCGCACGCCTAAGCTTCCTGACGCCATGACCGAAATCCGCAACGTTGCCGCCGACCTGGCGCGCTTCAAGCGCCGCGTGATCGTCATCGGCCTGGCGGTGCTGTTCGCCTTCAGCCTGCTGGGCTCGCGGCTGGTCTACCTGCAGGTCGTGCGCCATGCCGACCTGGCCGAGCAGGCCGAGAGCAACCGCACGGCCGTGGTGCCGGTGGTGCCGAACCGGGGGCTCATCCTCGACCGCAACGGCATCGTGCTGGCCTCCAACTACTCGGCCTACACGCTGGAGATCACGCCCTCCAAGGTCGGTGACGTCGAGGAGACCATCAACAGCCTGACCAGCGTGCTCGAGGTGTCGCCGCGCGACCGCCGCCGCTTCAAGCGCCTGCGCGAAGACTCGCGCAGCTTCGACTCCATTCCGATCCGCACCCGCCTGAGCGACGAAGAGGTGGCGCGCTTCGCGGCGCAGCGCTACCGCTTCCCGGGCGTGGAGATCAAGGCGCGCCTGTTCCGCAACTACCCGCAGGGCGAGCTGGCCTCGCACGTGCTGGGCTACATCGGCCGCATCAACCAGCGCGAAAAAACCGCGATGGAAGACTGGGACGAGGAAGACCAGGCCAACTACAAAGGCACCGACTACATCGGCAAGCTGGGCATCGAGCAGAGCTACGAGAAGATGCTGCACGGCCAGACCGGCGTCGAGCAGATGGAAACCTCGGCCGGCGGGCGCGCCGTGCGCCGGCTCGCGAGCCACCCGGCCACGCCGGGCAACACCGTGATGCTGTCGCTGGACATCAAGCTGCAGAAGCTGGTGGAAGACATGTACGGCGACCGGCGCGGCGCGCTCGTGGCCATCGACCCCAAGACCGGCGAGGTGCTGGCCTTCGTGAGCAAGCCCACCTTCGACCCCAACCTCTTCGTCGAAGGCATCGACACCGAGAGCTGGCAGGCGCTCACCGAATCGATCGACAAGCCGCTGCTCAACCGCGCGCTGCGCGGCACCTACCCGCCGGGCTCCACCTACAAGCCCTTCATGGCGCTGGCGGCGCTGCAGACCGGCAAGCGTGCCGCGAGCGTGGTGGTGAACGACCCCGGCTACTTCAACTTCGGCGGCCACCGCTTCGGCAGCCCCGAGGGCTACCTGGGCGGCGTCGACATGCGCCGCTCGATCCAGGTGTCGAGCAACATCTACTACTACTCGCTGGCCAACGAGATGGGCGTGGACCTGATCCACGACTTCATGAAGCCGATGGGCTTCGGCCAGATCACCGGCATCGACCTGGGCGGCGAGGTGCGCGGCGTGCTGCCCAGCACCGAATGGAAGCGCAACGCCTACAAGCGGCCCGAGCAGAAGAAGTGGTACGCGGGCGAGACCATCTCGCTGGGCATCGGCCAGGGCTACAACGCCTTCACCATGCTGCAGCTGGCGCAGGCCACGGCCATCGTGGCCGACGGCGGCATGAAGCACCGGCCGCACCTGGCGCTGGCGATGCGCAACACGGTCAGCGGGCAGGTCGTGCCACTGCCGCAGCCGCCGGCCGAGAACCTGGGCTATACGGCAGCCAACGTGGCGGTGATCCGCGAAGGCCTGACCAGCGTGGTCACCAGCGGCACCGCGCGCGGCGTGTTCGCGGGCGCGGGCTACCAGGCGGCCGGCAAGACCGGCACGGCGCAGGCCGTGACGCAGGCCAAGAACACCAAGTACAACGCGCGCGCGCTCGAAGAACACCAGCGCGACCACGCGCTGTTCATGGCCTACGCACCGGCCAACAACCCGAAGATCGCGCTCGCGGTCATCGTCGAGAACGCGGGCTGGGGCGCGGGCGCCGCGGCGCCGCTGGCGCGTCGCGTGTTCGACTACTGGCTCATGGACCAGTACCCGAGCGAGGCCGACATGGCCGCCGTGCGCATCGGCCGCGCGGGCGCGCCGATGGGCAAGCCGCGCGTGGCCAGCGAGGTGGCCTGGCCCGCGGCGGCCGCGGTGCCGGCACCGGCGGGCGCGGCATCGTCGGCGGCGCCGACGCCCTGACAGGCGCGCCCCGCGGGGCGCACCGTCTCTCAGGCCAGGGTCAGACCACCGTCCCGGCGACTTCACCCAGGCCGATGCGCACCGCGCCTTCGCGCTCGCACCAGCCGCGCATCACCAGCGTGTCGCCGTCTTCCAGGAAGGTGCGCTTCTCGCCATTCGGCAGCGTGACCGGCTGCTTGCCGCCCAGCGTGAGTTCCATCAGCGAGCCGGCCTGGTCGGGCTGCGGGCCCGACAGCGTGCCCGAGCCCAGGAGGTCGCCGGGTTGCAGGTTGCAGCCGTTCACCGTGTGGTGCGTGATGAGCTGCGCGGCGGTCCAATAGGCGGCCTCGGTGGTGTTGCCCAGCGTGAGGCGCACGGGCGCCACGCCGTCGGCACGCATCTTCGCGGTCTGCAGCAGCACTTCGAGCGTGATGTCGAGCGCGCCGCTGTCGCGGTTCGAGGGCGCATCGAGGTAGGGCAGCGGCTGCGGGTCTTCGGCGGGGCGCTCGAACTTCGCGCGGAACGGCGCCAGCGCTTCGGTCGTCACGATCCAGGGCGACAGCGTGCTGGCGAAGTTCTTGGCCAGGAACGGACCCAGCGGCTGGTATTCCCAGGCCTGCAGGTCGCGCGCCGACCAGTCGTTGAGCAGGGTCACGCCGAACAGGTGGTCTTCGGCGTCGGCGATGGCGATGGGTTCGCCCAGCGCATTGCCGCGGCCCACGAGGAAGCCCAGCTCCAGTTCGTAGTCGAGTCGCTTCGAGGGGCCGAAGCTGGGCGCGACTGCATCGGGTGCCTTGGTCTGGCCTTGCGGGCGCTTGAAGACCTGGCCGCTCACGCCGATCGACGAGGCGCGGCCGTGGTAGCCGATGGGCACCCACTTGTAGTTGGGCATCAGCGGCTGGTCGGGGCGGAACAGCTTGCCGATGGTGGTGGCGTGGTGGATGCCCGTGTAGAAGTCGGTGTAGTCGCCGATGCGGCAGGGCACGGTCATCTCGGCCTGGGCCTGCGCGAGCAGCGCCTTCGACCACGCGGCCTGCTGTCCGCTGCCTTCGGCCAGGCCCGCAGAGATCGCGGCGCGCAGCGCCTGGCGGTCTTTCACCGAGGCGTTCATCAGCACGTTCATGTCGTCGGTGTCGATGAGGCCGGTGGCGCGCAGGTCGAGGATCTGGTCGCCGATGGCCACGCCGATGCGGAAGGCCTCGCTGCTGCCGGCGGCGCGGAAGCGGCCGAAGGGCAGGTTCTGGATCGGGAAGTCGGTGCCGGCCACGTTGGCGGCGGCGACCCAGCTGCGCAGCTTCGGGTCGTGGGTGGCGTTGAGTGCGGTCATGGAGGTCTTTCGGTTCTTGAATCGGATCAGTCTGCGGTCATGCCGGCCTTCTTGGCGACGTCGCCCAGGCGCTTGTATTCGGTGTCGGTGAGCGTGGTGAGCTCCTGCGCGCTCGAGCCGCGCGGCGAGAAACCGGCCTGCTGCAGCTTGGCCTTCACATCGGGCATCGCGAGCGCTTCGACGAACGCTTCGTTCAGCGCCTTCACGATCGGTGCCGGCAGCTTCGCCGGACCGTACACGCCGAACCACGGCTCCAGCGCATAGCCCTTGAGGCCGGCTTCGGCCATCGTCGGCACGTCGGGCAGCGAGGGCGAGCGCGTGGAGCCCGCCACCGCCAGCGCGCGCAGCTTGCCGGCCTGGATGTGCGGCAGCGACGCCGGCAGGTTGTCGAACATCACGCCGATGGTGTTGCCCAGCATGTCGGTGATGGCCGGGCCGCTGCCCTTGTAGGCCACGTGCGTGAGCTCGGTGCCGGTCATCTGCGCGAACATCACGCCGGCCAGGTTCATCGAGGTGCCGGCGCCCGCGGTGGCGTAGGGCAGGCCGGGGTTCTTCTTCGCGGCGGCGATGAGCTCGGGCACGGTCTTGATGGCCGAACTTGCGGGCACTTCGAGCACGATGGTCGACATGCCCAGCAGGCTGATGGCCGTGAAGTCCTTGCGCGGATCGAAGGCCATCGACTTGTAGATGTGCGGGTTCAGCGCGTTGGTCGAGATCGCGCCGAAGCCGATCGTGTAGCCGTCGGGCGCGGCCTTGGCCACGGCGTCCATGCCGATGTTGCCGCCCGCGCCGCCGCGGTTGTCGATGAGCACCGGCTGGCCCAGCTTCTCCGACACCTTCTGGCCCACGGTGCGCGCCACGAGGTCGGTGGTGCCGCCGGCCGTGTAGGGCACGATGAACTTGATCGGCTTCGACGGAAAGTCGGCCGCGTGCGCCAGCAGGAACGGCGCCGCGAGCAGTCCGACGGCCGCCGCGCGGCGGGTGAGGGCGAAAGCGCTCTTCTTCATCTTCATGGCTTGAATTGGTCCTTGAGGCCGGCCCAGCAGTCGGTGTAGTCGGTGTCGAGCGCCGGGCTTTGCAGCGCGAAGTTCGTCGGGATGAAACGGTAGCGGCTCTCGAACATGAAGGCCAGCGTGTTGTCCAGCTTGTGCGGCTTGAGGTCGGCGTGCGTGGCCTTGTCGAAGGCTTCTTCGTCCGGTCCGTGCGGCACCATGCAGTTGTGCAGGCTCGCGCCGCCGGGCTTGAAGCCGCCCGGCTTGGCGTCGTACTCGCCCAGCACCAGGCCCATGAACTCGCTCATGAGGTTGCGGTGGAACCACGGCGGACGGAAGGTGTTTTCCATCACCATCCAGCGCGGCGGGAAGATCACGAAGTCGCAGTTGGCCGTGCCGGGCGTGTCGCTGGGCGAGGTCAGCACGGTGAAGATCGACGGATCGGGATGGTCGAAGCTGATCGAGCCGATGACCATGAAGTTGGCTGTGTCGTACTTCACCGGTGCGAGGTTGCCGTGCCAGGCGACCACGTTGAAGGGCGACTGTTTGGTCGGCGCGGTCCAGAAGCGGCCGCCGAATTTCTTCACCAGCTCGTAGGCGCCGCCGTCCGCCTCGAAGGCCGCCACGGGCGCCTGGAAGTCGCGCGCGTTGGCCAGACCGTTCGAGCCGATCGGGCCGAGTTCGGGCAGGCGGAAGTGCGCGCCGTAGTTCTCGCACACGTAGCCGCGCGAGAGGCCGTCGGGCAGCGCGACCTTGAAGGCCATGCCGCGCGGCAGCACCACGATTTCGCCGGGCTTCACGTCGAGCACGCCGAGTTCGGTCGTGACGACGAGGCGGCCTTGTTGGGGCATCACCAGCATCTCGCCGTCGGCGTTGACGAAGGCGCGCTGTTCCATCGAACGGCCCGCCAGGTACATCAGCGAGCCGATGCCGACCTGCGACTCGGCGTCGCCGTTGGCGGCCAGCGTGTGCATGCCGTCGATGAAGTCGACGTCGGCCGCGCCGTCCAGCGGCAGCGGGCCCCAGCGCATCGGCTCGGGCGGCAGCGCGATCTCGCGGTCGGCGCCGGTGGTCCAGTGCGCCTGCGCGTAGGGCTGGTAGCGGCCCGACACCACCGAGGGCTGGCGGCGGTACAGCCAGGTGCGGCGGTTCTCGTGGCGCGGCGCCGTGAAGGCGGTGCCCGAGAGCAGCTCGGTGTACAGGTCGAAGGGGCCGCGCTGCGGGTTGTTGCGGCCTTGCGGCAGCGCACCGGGCACGGCCTCGGAGGCGTACTCGTTGCCGAAGCCGCTCTGGTAGCGCCGTTCGGCGGCGGGTGTTGCTTGGGTCATGGGCTTGTCTTTCGAAAGTCGCGATGAGGTGGGAATGCGTGGCCGTTCAGCCGGCGCGCGCCGCGTCGAAGGCTTCGCGCAGCACGGCCAGCGAGCCGACGTGGTTGGCCAGCACGAGCACGAGCCGTGCGTTGAAGGCGTGGCTTTCCTCGGTGGAAAGCCCCTGGTGGGCCTCGATGAGCGCCTCGTAGAAATCGTCGGGCGCTTCGAGGTTCGGCGTGGTGATCAGTTGCGGTTGCATCGGGGTCATGCCTTTGCCAGTGCGTGGTCGAGGGCCGCGCGAAGGTTCGCTGCCGTGGGCTGCCGCCAGCGCGCGCACACGTGCTGGTCGGGCCGCAGCAGGTAGACGGTGCCGGGCTGCGCGTCGTAGCGCTGCGTGGCGAGTTCGGCGTCGGGGCCGGTGCCTTCCACGCGCACGACGTGCAGCGCGAGGTCGCTGCTTTTCAGCGCCTGCAGGCTGCGCTCGGCGGCGTCGCCGGTGCCGAACACCAGCGCGGTGAAGCGCGCCACATGGCATTCGCGCAGCAGCCAGCCGGTGCTGCCGTCGGCGCGCCGCACGGGCGCGTCGGCCGCGGCCGCGCCGGGCACCATCGCGCCGGCGAAGGTGTCGGCATCGGGCGTGTTGAGCGGCGAGTCGCGCAGCACCGTGGCCACCGACAGCCGCCCGCTGTTGACCAGCGAACGTGCGAAGGCGTGGCGCTTGGTCAGCTCGAGCACCGCGTCGCGGAACAGCCGGCTCACCTCGCTCTTGGGCGTGATGAAGTCGGTGGCGCGCGTCGAATTGCGGATGTTCTCGTCGGCCGCGAATTCGCGTTCGCTGGCGTAGCTGTCGAGCAGCGCGTCGGGTGCGTCGCCGGCCAGCACGGCTGCGAGCTTCCAGGCGAGGTTGTCGGCGTCCTGCACGCCCGAGTTGGCGCCGCGCGCGCCGAAGGGCGACACGCCGTGCGCCGAGTCGCCCGCGAACAGCACGCGGCCGTGGCGGAAGCGCTCCATGCGCTGGCAGGCGAAGGTGTAGACGCTGGCCCAGCCGATCTGGAACTGCACGCCTTCGAAGCCGATGCTGTCCAGCAGTGCGCGCACGCGCGGCGTGATGCGCTCGGGCTTGCGTTCTTCCACCGGGTCGGCGTCCCAGCCGAGCTGGAAGTCGACGCGCCACATGCCGTCGGCCTGCTTGTGCAGCAGCACGCTCTGGCCGGGGTGGAACGAGGGATCGAACCAGAAGCGGCGCTCGGTGGGCAGCTGCGCGTCCATCGTGATGTCGGCGATCAGGAAGCGGTCGCGGAACACGCGGCCCTTGGCTTCCTGCCCCAGCATCTGGCGCAGGTTGGAGCGCGAGCCGTCGCAGGCGGCCACGTAGCCGGCCTGCAGGCGGTACTCGCCCTCGGGCGTCTCCACGGTCAGCACCGCGCCGTCGTCGCCTTGCGCGATGCCGGTGACCTTGTTGTTCCAGCGCAGGTCGATCAGCGGCAAGGCTGCGGCGCGTTCGACGAGGTAGCCCTCGACGTAGTACTGCTGCAGGTTGATGAAGGCCGGGCGCTCGTGGCCGGGCTCGGGCAGCAGGTCGAAGCGGTAGACCTGCTCGTCATGGAAGAACACTTTGCCGACGTTCCACGACACGCCCTTGTCCACCATGCGGTCGCCGCAGCCGAGGCGGTCGAACACCTCGAGCGTGCGCTTGGCGAAGCAGATCGCGCGCGACCCGCTGGACAGGCTGTTGTCGTTGTCGAGCAGCACCACGGGCACCTGCCGCAGGGCGAGGTCGATGGCGAGCGTGAGGCCCACCGGGCCGGCGCCCACGACCACCACGGGGTGGCGGGCGGGCGCGGCGGCGTCCTGGTCGGCGTGGCGGGTGTAGTCGAAGCGCAGGCTTTGATAGTCGATCACGTGGTGTCTCCGTGTTCTTGTCGTTTCCGTCGCCTTCCCCGCGCGGGGGAAGGTCGCGGCGCGATCAGCCTTCCAGGGCCTTCCACATGTCGATGTCGCGCTGTGCCGTCCACACGCGCGGGTCGGCGTGGCCCGAGGCCTCGTCGTAGGCGCGGCTCACGTCGAAGGGCATGCAGTGGTCGAAGATGACCCACTGCTGGTACTTGGGCTGCAGCTTCGCGTAGGTTTCCTTGTAGACCGCGTTCAGGTCGCGCCCGGCCTTCACGCCTTCCTGCACGCTGGCGTACACGTCGGAGATGAAGGCGCGCGTGCCGTTCAGGCCCTCGGCCACGGCTTCGGGCGTGGTCAGCGCGGCGCCGCGGCCCGGCACCAGGGCCAGGGGCTTCAGGGCGGCGATGTTGTCCAGCGTCTGCGGCCAGTCCTGGAAGTAGGCGTCGCCGGCGTACGGCGTGGCGCCGAACTCGACCAGGTCGCCCGACAGCAGCGCACGCTCCTGCGGCAGCCAGACGACCGTGTCGCCCTTGGTGTGGCCGCGGCCCAGCTGCAGCAGCTGCACTTCGAGCTTGCCCAGCCACAGCGTCATCTTGCCGGTGAAGGTCATGGTGGGCCAGGTCAGGCCCGGGGGCACGGTCTCGACGTTCTGGAACAGGCGCGGGAAGCGGCCGATTTCGCTGGCCTTGTCTTCCTCGCCGCGCTCGACGATCAGGTCGCGCGTGTCCTGGCTGGCCAGGATGTGTTCGGCGCCGTAGCCCGCCGCGCCCAGCACGCGCACGGCGTGGTAATGGGTGAGCACCACGTATTTGATGGGCTTGTCGGTCACTTCGCGGATGCGGCGCACCACGTCGGCGGCCATGGCGGGCGTGGCCTGGGTGTCGGCCACCAGCACGCAGTCGTCGCCGATGATGATCCCGGTGTTGGGGTCGCCCTCGGCGGTGTAGGCCCAGGCGTGCTCCGAGATCTGGCTGAAGGTGATCTTCTTTTCTTCCAGGTCGGCCTGGCTGGCGAATTTCTTGGCTTGGCTCATCGTGTGTCTCCGGTGGGGTGGTTTTGGGATTCGCCTGATTCGTTTAAGGCGAACGAGTTTGCAGATAACGAATGCGCGGAGTGTAAGCCCGAGATCAGTTCATGTCTAATGCCTTCTTCATGAACGAACAACCAGACGGCAAGGCGGCCATGGCAGCGACTGACACCGACCGCGCCCAGCGCGGCATCCAGAGCATCGAAGTCGGCGGGCAGCTGCTGCGCGCGCTGGTGCACCACGGCCGCCCGATGGCGCTCAAAGACCTTGCCCGCGAAGCGGACATGACGGCCGCCAAGGCCCACCCGTACATGGTGAGCTTCGGCCGGCTGGGCCTCATCGAGCAGGACCGCGCCAGCGGCCACTATCTGCTCGGCCCGCTGGCCTTGCAACTGGGGCTGATCAGCCTGCAGCAGGCCGACCCGGTGCACATCGCCACGCCGCTGATCGGCCAGCTCGCGCAGCAGATCGGCCACACCGTGGCACTGGCCGTGTGGGGCGCGCGCGGCGCGACCATCGTGCGCACGGCCGAGTCGCCTTCGCCGGTGCACGTGAACATGCGCCACGGCACGGTGTTCTCGCTCACCAACACGGCCTCGGGCCGCGTCTTTGCCGCCTACCTCGACCCGGCGGTGGTGCGCGCGCAGCTCGAGGACGAGCGCCAGCGCCAGAAGCAGCGCAAGGGCGCCGCCGAGCCCGCGCCGCCGGCCGGCATGCCGCCGGTGCAGCCGCTGCCCTCGTGGAGCGACTTCGAGCGCCAGTGCCAGGAAGTGCGCGACCACGGCATCAGCCGCTCCGACGGCGAGGTGATCGAGGGCGTGAGCGCCATGGCCGCGCCCGTGTTCGACCACACCGGCGCCATCGTGCTGGCCGTGACCGCCATCGGCCCGGCCGGCATCTTCCACACCGCCTGGGACGGCGAGATCGCGCGCGCGCTCAAGGCCTGCGCGGGCACGGTGTCGCAGCGCCTGGGGGCGAGCGCCACCGGCGCCGTGGTGCCCTCCGTTTCCGATCGATGACCCTGTTTTCTTCCGCCTTGTCTTCCACGTCTTCTTCTTCCTCCGACGACCTCGCGCTGCGCATCGACCGCACCGTCGCGCTGCTGCGCGGCGCGCGGCGCATCGTGGTCTTCTCGGGCGCGGGGCTGTCCAAGGCCTCGGGCATCCCGACCTACCGCGACGCCGACGGCCTGTGGATGAGCCAGAACGCGCTCAAGTTCTCGCATGCCGAGGACCTCGCGCGCGACCCGGGCGGCTTCACGAAGTTCTGGGCCCAGCGCCTGTCGCTGATCGAGACCGCGTCGCCCAACCCCGGCCACCTCGCGCTCGCGCAGCTGCAGCGGCTGCGCCCCGCGACCCGGCTCATCACGCAGAACGTCGACGGCCTGCTCGGCAAGGCCGGCGGCCAGGACGTGCTGGAGCTGCACGGCTCGCTGCGCCGCTGGCGCTGCGACCACTGCGGCAACCGCAGCGGCCCGTGGCCGTTCCACCGCTGCCTGCGCTGCGGCTCGCACGCGCGGCCCGACGTGGTCATGTTCGGCGAGATGCTGAACGCCGGCGTGCTGCTCGACGCCCAGGTGGCGGCGCAGGAGTCCGACCTGTTCCTGGTGGTCGGCAGCACCACCATCGTCTACCCGGCGGCCGAACTGCCCAAGCTGGCGATGGCGCGGGGGGCGCGGCTGGTCACGCTGAACATCGAGCCATTGCCGCACCTGGACGATGCGGCGGCGGTGGTGTTGCGGGGGGCGTCGGAAGACCTGCTGCCGAAGTTGGTTGCCGGGATGGCGGGCGACTGAAGCCCTAGCCGGCCCGCATCTTCTCGCGCAGCACGCGCCAGCGCGCGAGGCTTTCGGCGGGCCAGTAGTCCTTGCGGTCGTAGTACTCGTGCACTGCCGGTGCGCCGGGCGGCAGCACCACCCACGGCTGCTTGGACATCGTGAAGATGTGCAGGTCCGGCGGCAGCCGATCGGGCGTGTCGAGCGTGCCCACGCGGATGAAGCTCACGGCGTCGCCGGCGCCGGCGTAGTGGCTCCACAGCGCGACATGGCAGGCCGGGCAGCGCGCGTATTTCTGGCCGCGTCCGCTGGCCGAGGGCGTGAGCACGAGATCGACCGCGCCCTGCAGCACCTGCACGTGCTCCGGTTCGATCAGCGCGTTGAGCGCGAAGGACGAGCCCGTCTCGCGCTGGCACCAGCGGCAGTGGCAGCAGTGCACGAAGAGCGGCGGGGCGTTCAGGCGGTAGCGCACCTGCCGGCAGGTGCAGCCGCCTTCCAGCGGCACGAAGGCGTCGGCCATGGCGGTGGTCGGCGGGCGTCAGCCCTTCTTGCCACCCAGCAGCACCAGCGCGCCGCCCACCACGATCGCCGCCACGCCGGCCCAGGCCGGGATGTTGATGGTCTGTTTTTCCTTCACCGAGAACTCCAGCGGGCCCAGCTTGGCCTGGTGGGTTTCCTTGGTGAAGCTGAAGCCGCCCAGGCCGAGCCCGGCGATGCCGGCGACGACCAGCAGGATGCCGACGATGCGCGTTGCGTTCATGGGACGGGTCTCCTCAGGGTTGGTTGGAAGGAAGAGAGAGCAAGTCGGTGGCCGTTCAGCGCCGCGGCGCCGCCGTGCGCGGCTGCGGCGGCTCCTGCTGCTGCAGCTGGTCGACCCACTGCACGACCTCGGCCATGGCCGCGTCGCTCGCCGCGATGAGCGCCTTCACGCCGCCGGGCGCGTCGGCGCTGGCGGCGGGGCGGCGCACGGTGAAGGTGCGCTGGCCCATCACGCGGTCGCCGCCGGTGGCGCTGCGGACCAGCGTGGCGCGCAGGCGCACCAGGCCCGTGCTGCTGGCCGGCGCGTCGAAGTAGTGGCTGAACTCGTCGAGCGAGATGCGCAGCGTGTCGGGCACGATGCCCTCGGTGCGCGCGAGCGTCGCGCTTTCTTCGGGGCCGAGCACGGTGCGGCGCTCGGCCAGCGTGTCGCGCAACCGCTGGCGCAGCAGCTGCGCGGGCGGCAGGCTCCAGCGTGACTGGCCGTAGGGGCGCAGTTCATTGGCGTCGGCATAGCCCAGGCGGTACAGGATCTGCGTGCCGTCCAGGCGCGTGTTGCTGTCGAACTCCGCGAGGGACAGCGCCGGCAGCGCGGTGGCCGGCGCGGCAGCGGTGGCAGGTGCGGTGGCCGAAAGGCCGGGGCCGAAGTCGTACAGCGTGGCGCGCGCGGGCTTGTCGGGCAGCATGCCGCAGCCGGCGACCAGCAGCACGCAGCCGAGGCTGGCGAGGGCGGGGAGGGTGTTCTTCATGCGCATGGTTGGTCTGCTCCCGGTCAGTGGCGTGCGGCGGGTGCAACGAAGCCGGGCTCGCCCGGGCCCGCGGCGGCGCCACCATTGCCGAACAGCAGCGATTGCGGGTTGTCGTTGATGCTGTCGGCCGCGCGGCCCAGGCGGCGCACCGCGTGGGCGGTGTCGTCGGCCACGCGGTTCACGCGCGGCAGGGTGGCGGCGTTGAACGAATCGACCGCCTGCGCCAGCGCCTTGGTGCCCTCGCTCAGGCGCTCGACCGGGCCGTCGGGTGCGTTGAGCTTGCCCACGGTCGAGTTGAAGTTGTTGGCCACGCGCGAGACGTCGCCGGCCGCTTTCTTCACCGTCGACAGCGTCTCGGGCATGGCGGCCAGCGTCGGGTTCAGGCCGGTCTTGACGGTGTTGTCGAGCTGCTTGAGCAGCGTGTTGGCGCTGGCCGAGGCGGCCGCGATGTTTTCCAGCGCGTCGGCCACGCGCTTCTGGTTGGCGTCGGCCAGCAGCGCGTTGGCGCGCTTGGTCACTTCTTCCACCTGGTCGATGATTTCCTCGCCGCGGTCCTGCAGCTTCGCGAGCATCGAGGGCTTGAGCGGAATGCGCGGCGGGTTGTCGTTGTTCGGCTTGAGCGCGACGGTCGATTCGCCCTCGTCGTCCAGCGCGATGAAGGCCAGGCCGGTCACGCCCTGGTAGCTCAGCGTGGCAAAGCTGGAGGTGGTGAGCGGCACGCGCTCGTCGACCGTGATGCGCACGCGCACGTTGCCCTTGGTCTTGGGGTCGAAGTCGATCGAGGTCACCTTGCCGACCGAGATGCCGCGGTAGCGCACCTGGGCCTGCGGCTGCAGGCCGCTCACGGCGTCGCGGGTGGAGAGTTCGTACACGTTGCGCACGGTGTTGTCGCGCGTGAACCAGACCACCAGCGCGACGAGCGCGGCGATCAGGCCGAGCACGAAAGCGCCGGCGGCGAGGGCATGGGCCTTGTTTTCCATGAGGGGACCTACCTTTCTTCAGCGCGCGCGGCCTCGGGCCGCGGCGCGGATGGTTGTGTGCCGGCGGCGGGCTTGTCGTGCAGCGCCTCCAGGGCGCGTTGGCCGCGCCCGCCGAGAAAGTATTCGTGGATGAAGGGATGCGGGTAGGCGATGACTTCGCGCGCCGTGCCGCTCACGATCACCTTCTGGTCGGCCAGCACCGCGATGCGGGTGCTCAGGTCGAACAGGGTGTCCAGGTCGTGCGTGACCATCACGACCGTCAGGCCCAGCTCGCGGTGCAGGCCGCGCAGCAGGTCGCAGAAACTGTCCGACGCTTCGGGGTCGAGGCCGGCCGTGGGCTCGTCCAGCAGCAGCAGCGGCGGGTCCATGATGAGCGCGCGCGCGAGCGCCACGCGCTTGATCATGCCGCCCGACAGGTCCGACGGGCTCTTGTTCGCATGCTGCGGCTCCAGCCCCACCATCTGCAGCTTCACGAGCGCGGCGTTGCGGATCAGCTCGTCGGGCAGCAGCTTGAGTTCGCGCAGCGGAAAGGCGATGTTCTCCAGCACGCTGAAGGCCGAGAACAGCGCACCGTGCTGGAACAGCATGCCCACGTTGGCCGCGCCGGCCGCGCTGAGTTCGCCCGGCGCCCGGCCCAGCACCTCGACCGCGCCCTTCGTGGGTTTCTGCAGCCCGAGGATCTGCCGCAGCAGCACCGTCTTGCCGGTGCCCGAGCCGCCGACCAGCGACAGCACCTCGCCGCGGTCAAGGTGCAGGTCGAGGTCGCGGTGCACCACCTGTTCGCCATCGGGGCTCTTGAACACGGTCCAGAGCTTGCGGATGTCGACCACGGTGCTCGACGGGGACGTCACGGCGGCGTTCATCCGCGGAATCCTATGCCCTTGAAGAGCACTGCGAAGAGCGCATCGACCAGGATCACGGCGGTGATCGAGGTCACGACCGACGACGTGGTGCCGCGCCCCAGGCTCTCGGTGTTGGGCTTGACCTTCATGCCGAAGTAGCAGCCGATCAGCGCGATCAGCACGCCGAACACCGCCGACTTGGCCAGGGCCAGCCAGAGGTTGGAGATGGGCACCGCGCGCGGCAATGCCGACAGGAAATACGACGGCGAGATGCCCAGCGCCGCATCGGCCGCGAGCATGCCGCCGGCCAGCGCCGCCATCGAGGTCCACAGGCTGATCAGCGGCATCGCGATGGCCAGCGCCAGCACGCGCGGCATCACGAGACGGAAGCCGTGCGGGATGCCCATCACGCGCATGGCGTCGAGTTCTTCGGTGACCCGCATCACGCCGATCTGCGCCGTGATCGCCGAGCCCGAGCGGCCCGCGATCAGCACGGCGGCCAGCACCGGCCCGAGCTCGCGGATCAGCGACAGCCCGAGGATGTTCACCACGAAGGCCTCGGCGCCGTAGTTGCGCAGCTGCTGGGAGATCAGGTACGCCAGCACCACGCCGATCAGCAGGCCGACCAGCGCCGTGATGTGCAGCGCCGTGGCGCCGAACTGATAGAGGTGGCCCGAGAAGTCGCGCCACGGCGCGCGGTGCGGCGCGCGCGCCAGCGTGCACAGGTCGAGCGCGAGCTGGCCGATGAGGCCGACGAAGTCGCGCAGCACGACCATCGCGCGCGGGCCGTGGTGGGCCAGTGCGTGCAGCCGGTCGCTCAGCGATTTGGGTGGCTCGTCGGGCGTGGCCACCGTGAACTTCGCCACCTGGTCGAGCACCGCCTGGTGCTGCGGCGACAGCTCGATCGTGGCCGGCCAGGCCTGGCGCCAGTGCTCCCACAGCAGCTGGGCGCCGATGTGGTCGAGCTGGCCGATGGGGCGCAGGTCCCAGGCCCGGTCGTCCGCGGGCGGCAGCGCCGCGAGGTCCTTGGCCAGCGCCTCCCAGGCCGGGCGCGTCGACATCGCCAGCGTGGTCCAGCAACCGCTGGCCACGGCCCAGGTGCGGCCGTCCACGTCCTGCGTCTGCGCGCGCGGCGGCGCGAAGGCGTCGTCGGTAGCGGGGGCGTCAGCGGGCGACGAGGTGGGCGACATGGGCAAAGGTGCGGGACAAAACGTAAACAAAGGTCCAAGCGAGAGCGCGCATCGTAACCGCGTGCATCCGGGGCTTGTGTGCGTCTGGCCCTTCGTTTACGTAGGGCCAGACGCCGTTTTTTTCAGCCAATCTTCAGCTCCAGGCCCGGGCCAGCGCGTCCCAGGCGCTGGCGATCACGGGCTCGTCGCGCCGCGCGGCCAGCGAGACGAAACGCAGCGCGCAATCCAGCCGCACGCGGTCGGCCAGCACGAGGCCGTGGGCCTGGCTTTCGCGGATGGCGATCGAGTCGCGCACCAGACTCAGGCCCACGCCCGACTTCAGCAGGTCGAGCATCGAGGCCTCCTGGTCGACCAGCGCCACGCGCCGGGGCGCCAGGCCGAGCGGGCCGAACACGCGCTCCAGCAAACGGTGGTGCGCCGACTCGGGCGGCGTGGCGAGCCAGGGCAGGGCGGCCAGCGCCTTCCAGTCGCGGCCCAGCACCTGCGGGCCCCAGCCGGCCGGCGCGACCACGCGGTAACTGAAGCGGGTGAGGGTGCGCACCGCGAGCGGCGCCGGCGCGGCGTCGTCGGATTCATCGCCGGGGTCGAGGTGAAAGCCCACGTCGAGCTCGCCGCGCAGCACCTGCGCCAGCACGCTGCCGCTCATGCCGTGGCGCAGCTCGGTCTCGATCTGCGGCGCGGCCTCGACCAGCTCGCGCAGGAACACGCCCAGCCGCGTGAACTCAGGGTCGAGGATGGTGCCGATGCGCAGCGCCCCGCGCACCGTGACCTGCAGGTTGCGCGCGGCCTGCTGCAGGTCGCCCACGGCCGCCAGCACGCGCTCGGCCTGCGGCAGCATGGCCGCGCCGTCGGCCGTGAGCGCCAGCCCGTGCGGCGTGCGGGTGAACAGCACCAGCCCGGTTTCTTCCGCGAAACGCTTGAGCTGCAGGCTCACCGCAGGCTGCGTCAGGTGCAGCTTTTCGGCGGCGCGCGAGACGTTGCCCTCGCGCGCCGCCAGGATGAAGGCGCGCAGAATCTGGAGGTCCATCGATGACGTAGTCATATAAGACTGATTTATAGCGCCATCGACGCGAATTCATTGGCTTTCTCTTCGTGGATTGGGCCAAATTGCCTTCAGGAGACCCGCACATGTCCATCAGCACCCGAAATATCGATCACCACATCGCCGGCGCCCCCGCCGCCAACACCTCCGGCCGCACGCAGGACGTGACCAACCCCGCCACCGGCGCCGTCACCGGCAAGGTCGGCCTGGCCGACGCCGCGCAGGTGGCCGCCGCCGTGGCCGCTGCCCAAGCCGCGTTCCCCGCCTGGGCCGACACGCCGCCGATCCGCCGGGCGCGCGTGATGTTCAAGTTCCTGGAGCTGCTCAACCAGCACAAGGACGAGCTCGCCCACCTCATCACCGCCGAGCACGGCAAGGTGTTCACCGACGCGCAGGGCGAGGTCAGCCGCGGCATCGACATCGTCGAGTTCGCCTGCGGCATTCCGCAGCTGCTCAAGGGCGACTTCACCGACCAGGTGAGCACCGGCATCGACAACTGGACGCTGCGCCAGCCGCTGGGCGTGGTCGCGGGCATCACGCCCTTCAACTTCCCGGTGATGGTGCCGATGTGGATGTTCCCGGTGGCCATCGCCGCGGGCAACACCTTCGTGCTCAAGCCCAGCCCGACCGACCCGAGCCCGTCGCTGCTGATGGCCGAGCTGCTGAAGAAGGCCGGCCTGCCCGACGGCGTGTTCAACGTGTTGCAGGGCGACAAGGCCGCGGTCGACGCGCTGCTGGAGCACCCCGACGTCAAGGCGATCAGCTTCGTGGGCTCCACGCCCATTGCCAACTACATCTACGAGACCGGCGCCCGCCACGGCAAGCGCGTGCAGGCGCTGGGCGGCGCGAAGAACCACATGGTCGTCATGCCCGACGCCGACATCGACCAGGCCGTGGACGCCCTCATCGGCGCCGGCTACGGCTCGGCCGGCGAGCGCTGCATGGCGATCAGCGTCGCGGTGCTGGTGGGCGACGTGGCCGACCGGCTGCTGCCCAAGCTCATCGAGCGCACGAAGACGCTGAAGGTACTCGATGGCGAGAACCTCGCGGCCGAGATGGGCCCGATCGTCACGCGCGCCGCGCACGAGCGCATCACCGGCTACATCGCGCAGGGCGAGAAGGAAGGCGCGAAGCTGCTGGTCGACGGCCGCAGCTTCGACGGCAACAAGGCGGGCGAAGGCTGCGGCGACGGCTTCTGGATGGGCGGCACGCTGTTCGACCACGTCACGCCCGAGATGCGCATCTACAAGGAAGAGATCTTCGGCCCCGTGCTGGGCTGCCTGCGCGTCGCGACCTTCAAGGAAGCCGTCGACCTCATCAACGCGCACGAGTTCGGCAACGGCGTGAGCTGCTTCACGCGCGACGGCAACGTGGCGCGCGAGTTCGGCCGCCGCATCCAGGTCGGCATGGTCGGCATCAACGTACCGATCCCGGTGCCGATGGCCTGGCATGGTTTCGGTGGCTGGAAGAAGAGCCTGTTCGGCGACATGCATGCCTACGGCGAAGAGGGCGTGCGCTTCTATACGAAGCAGAAGTCGATCATGCAGCGCTGGCCCGAGAGCATCGGCAAGGGCGCCGAGTTCGTGATGCCCACCGCGAAGTAAAAGGTAAAAGGGGGCGCCGCACGCGCGGCGCGTCCGTCCGAAGAACAACGAGAGACAAAAGCCAGCCGCCATGAGCGACACCACCTTCGACTACATCATCATCGGCGCCGGCACCGCCGGCTCGCTCATCGCCAACCGCCTGAGCGCCGACAAGACCAAGCGCGTGCTGCTCATCGAGGCCGGCCGCAAGGACGACTACCACTGGATCCACATTCCGGTGGGCTACCTGTACTGCATCGGCAACCCGCGGACCGACTGGCTCTACAACACCGAGCCCGACGCAGGCCTGAACGGCCGCACGCTGCGCTATCCGCGCGGCAAGACGCTGGGCGGCTGCTCCAGCATCAACGGCATGATCTACATGCGCGGCCAGTCGCGCGACTACGAGCACTGGGCTGAACTCACGGGCGACGAAGGCTGGCGTTGGGAAAACGTGCTGCCGGCCTTTCGCAAGCACGAAGACTTCTACCTCGGCGCCGACGAGATGCACGGCGCGGGCGGCGAGTGGCGCGTCGAGAAACAGCGGCTGCGCTGGGACATCCTCGATGCCTTCGCCGACGCGGCCGTGCAGGCCGGCGTGCCGCACACCGCCGACTTCAACCGCGGCAGCAACGAAGGCGTGGGTTACTTCCAGGTCAACCAGAAGAACGGCTGGCGCTGGAACACCGCCAAGGCCTTCCTGCGGCCCACCTGCTACGGCCGCCCCAACTTCGAACTGTGGACCGGCGCGCAGGTGTCGCGCCTGCTGTTCGAGACGCTGCCCGACGGCACCAAGCGCTGCACCGGGGCGCAGGTGTGGGACGGCTCCGAGATGACCACCGCGCACGCCGAGTGCGAAGTGATCCTGAGCGCGGGCGCCATCGGCTCGCCGCAGATCCTGCAGCTGTCGGGCGTCGGCCCGGCCGAGCTGCTGCGCCAGCACGGCATCGAGGTGGCGCTGGACGCGCCCGGCGTCGGCGCCAACCTGCAGGACCACCTGCAGATCCGCGCGGTCTACAAGATCGAGGGCGCGCCCACGCTCAACGTGCTGGCCTCGTCGCTGGTCGGCAAGGCGAAGATCGGCCTCGAATACCTGCTGAAACGCAGCGGCCCGATGAGCATGGCGCCGTCGCAGCTCGGCGCCTTCACGCGCAGCTCGCCCGACCGCGCGTGGCCCAACATCCAGTACCACGTGCAGCCGCTGTCGCTCGATGCCTTCGGCGAGCCGCTGCACAGCTTCCCGGCCTTCACCGCGAGCGTGTGCAACCTGAACCCGACGAGCCGGGGCTCGGTGCGCATCAAGAGCGCGCGTTTCGAAGATGCGCCCGCCATCGCGCCCAACTACCTGAGCACCGAGGAAGACCGCAAGGTCGCGGCCGATTCGCTGCGCGTGACGCGCCGCATCGCGCAGCAGCCCGCGCTCGCGAAGTACAAGCCGCAGGAGTGGAAGCCCGGCGTGCAGTACCAGACCGACGACGACCTCGCGCGGCTGGCCGGCGACATCGCCACCACCATCTTCCACCCGGTCGGCACCACCAAGATGGGCGCCGACGGCGACCCGATGGCGGTGCTCGATGCGCGCCTGCGTGTGCGCGGCGTGCGCGGCCTGCGCGTGGTCGATGCGGGCGCGATGCCCACCATCACGAGCGGCAACACCAACAGCCCGACGCTGATGATGGCGGAGAAGGCGGCGGGCTGGATCCTGGAAGACAACCGCAACCGCTGAGCCGGCTCAGCGGCGCGGCTTGGCGCCGCGCTGGGTGTCCGCCTCCGGGCGCGCCTTCGAGCATGAGGTCCACGCCGACCTCGAACATCGCATCGGGGCCGGCCTTGCGGTAGCTGGCGAAGGCCTCGGCCAACAGTGGGCGCGAGGCCGCGACGGCATCGAGCGCCTGCTGCCGAACTTCCGCATCGGGCGGTGCCGCCTGCTCCTCCAGCCCACGGCGCAGGGCTGGCCGGCGCCGTGCTCTATCTGCTGTGCCTGCTGGTGATGCTGCGCAGGTCGCCCGCGGCGGGGGGCTAGCTGTCGAAGAACGCCAGCTTGCGCGCGCGAGGCAGCGCCTTGAGCGCGATCTCCGCCCGCAGCGCGGCGCCCTTGTCGGGATACTGGCGCGCCGCCAGCACGCGCTGCGGCGGACGCGCGCGCGTGAACTTGGCGCCCAGCCCGAAGACATGCTGGAAAAAGCGCTGCTCCACGTCGAGCGCGATGCCCGCGTAGTACACGCCGCCTTCGCATTCCAGCAGGTAGAGCCAATAGGGTGGGGGCGGCGAGGGATCGGACGGTTTTCGGGGCACGCGCGAATTGTGCGGGCAGGCGCTTATCGTGCGTCGAACGAAGGTGTCGCCACGAAGTTCATTCGAAAAACGCACCAAGTCCTTCCAATTTTTCGCTAGGCAAGGGCGCGGGTTTCGCACATATTGGCCCGTTCCTGCTGTCGCATTTCTTCTTCTGTCCTTCCTTCTCCCTGGAGCGTCCATGCCAGAAGCCCAGACCCCCGTGTCCCTCCCCGCCGAGGTCGACCAACTGCTGCATCGCCTGGGCGTGCCCCGCACCGCCCACACCCGCGGCGAGCTCACGGTGCGCTCGCCGGTCAGCGGCGAGGTGATCGCGCAGGTGCCGCAGACCACGGCCGTGGAAGCCACCGGCGCCATCGGCCGCGCGCACGAGGCCTTCAAGGCCTGGCGCCTGGTGCCGGCGCCGCGCCGTGGCGAGCTGGTGCGCCTGCTGGGCGAAGAACTGCGCGCCGCCAAGCGCGACCTGGGCCGCCTCGTCACGCTGGAGGCCGGCAAGATCCCGTCCGAAGGCGCGGGCGAGGTGCAGGAAATGATCGACATCTGCGACTTCGCGGTCGGCCTCTCGCGCCAGCTCTACGGCCTCACGCTGGCCACCGAGCGCGCCGAGCACCGGATGATGGAAACCTGGCATCCGCTGGGCGTGTGCGGCGTGATCTCGGCCTTCAACTTTCCCGTGGCCGTGTGGTCGTGGAACGCGGCGCTCGCGCTGGTGTGCGGCGACCCGGTGGTGTGGAAGCCGTCCGAGAAGACGCCGCTCACCGCACTGGCCGTGCACGCCATCGCGCAACGCGCCATCGAACGCTTCGGCGACGCGCCCGAAGGCCTGCTCGGCCTGCTGCTGGGGCCGCGCGACATCGGCGAGGTGCTGGTCGACGACCCCCGCGTGCCGATCCTCTCGGCCACCGGCTCCACGGCCATGGGCCGGCAGGTCGGGCCCAAGCTCGCGGCGCGCTTCGCCCGCGCCATCCTCGAACTGGGCGGCAACAACGCAGCCATCGTCACGCCCTCGGCCGACCTGGACCTCACACTGCGCGGCATCGCCTTCGCGGCCATGGGCACGGCGGGCCAGCGCTGCACCACGCTGCGGCGCCTGTTCGTGCACGAGAGCGTGTACGACCAGCTCGTGCCCAAGCTCGTGAAGGTCTACGGCAACGTGCAGGTGGGCGACCCGCGCGAGGCCGGCACGCTGGTCGGTCCACTGATCGACCGCGCCGCTTTCGACGGCATGCAGAAGGCCCTGAACGAAAGCCGCGAGACCGGCGCCACGGTGCACGGCGGCCAGCGCGTCGAGGGCATCGGCACGCCGGACGCGTTCTATGTGCGCCCCGCGCTGGTCGAGCTGAAGTCGCACGCCGGCCCGGTGCTGCGCGAGACCTTCGCGCCCATCCTCTATGTGGTGCGCTACAGCTCGCTCGACGAAGCCATCGAATGGCACAACGCGGTGGGCGCGGGCCTGTCGTCGTCGATCTTCACGCTCAATGTGCGCGAGGCCGAGCGCTTCATGTCCAGCGCCGGTTCCGACTGCGGCATCGCCAACGTCAACATCGGCCCGAGCGGCGCCGAGATCGGCGGCGCCTTCGGTGGCGAGAAGGAAACCGGCGGCGGACGCGAAGCGGGCTCGGACAGCTGGAAGGCCTACATGCGCCGCGCGACCAACACCATCAACTACTCGACGGCACTTCCCCTTGCGCAGGGCGTGACCTTCGACATCGGCGACTGAACAACCCCGGCCCATGGTGCCTGCTGCGCGGCGTGTCGCCGCAGCGGCCAGGCAGCGGCCGCACCTATCCCCCCAGAAAAACCACCAGGAGACAGCAAAGATGAAGATGCAACTGAAGACCCTCGCCACCGCCGCGCTGCTTGCGCTCGCCTTCGGCACCACCGCCACCGCGCAGCAGGCGCCGACCGGCGGCACGCTCGACAAGATCAAGGCGAGCGGCAAGGTCGTGCTCGGCGTGCGCGAAGCTTCGCCGCCCATGGCCTACATGCTGGGCGCGGGCGAGAAGTACGTGGGCTACCACGTCGAACTCTGCGAGCGCGTGCTGAAGGACATCACGCCCAACGCCAAGCTCGAATACATGGCCGTGACCGCGCAGAACACCATCCCGCTGGTGCAGAACGGCACGCTGGACATCGGCTGCGGCCCCACCACCAACAACACCGCGCGCCAGCAGCAGGTGGCCTTCGCACTCACCACGTACGTGAGCGAAGTGCGCATGGCCACCAAGGTCGACTCGGGCATCACCACGCTCGACCAGCTCGCGGGCCGCAACGTGTCGGCCTCGACCGGCACCACCGCCGTGCAGCTGCTGCGCAAGCGCGAGCGTGCGCAGAACGTCTCGTACAACACCATGCTCGGCAAGGACCACCTGGAAAGCTTCCTGCTCATGGAGTCGGGCCGCGCCGATGCCTTCGTGCTCGACGACAACCTGCTCGCCGGCATCATCGCGAACTCGAAGAACCCCACGGCCTACCGCATCACCGGCGAGGCGCTGGGCTCCGAGCCGATCGCGCTCTTGTTCCGCAAGGACGACCCGGCCTTCAAGGCCGCGGTGGACGATTCGCTGCGCAAGCTCATGAAGAGCGGCGAGCTCGAGAAGATCTACACCAAGTGGTTCGTGGCCGCGATTCCGCCGAAGAACACCAGCCTCAACCTGCCGATGAGCCCCGCGCTCAAGCAGCTGCTGCTCGAGCCCAACGACAAGCCGCTGGAAGCCTACGCCAAGTGACGGACGCCGCCGTGTTCTCGCCGGCGCAACGCGTGCGCGCCATCCAGGTCTCGGAGATCCTGCGCATCACCGACCATGCGCAGGCGCTCAAGCGCGCCGGCCGCCCGGTGATCGTGCTGGGCGCGGGCGAGCCCGACTTCGACACGCCCGAGAACATCCGGCATGCGGCCTCGCAGGCCATTGCGCGCGGCGACACGCGCTACACGGTGCTCGACGGCAGCCCGGCGATGAAGGCGGCCGTGCAGTTGAAGTTCAAGCGCGACAACGCGCTGGACTTCGCGCTCGACGAGATCAGCGTGAGCGCGGGCGCCAAGCAGGTGATCTTCAATGCGCTGATGGCGAGCCTGAACCCGGGCGATGAAGTGATCCTGCCCGCGCCGTACTGGACTTCGTACGCGGACATCGTGCAGATCTGCGGCGGCGTGCCGGTGTCGGTGGCGTGCGGCGAGGAGAACGGCTTTCGGCTGACCGCGGCGCAACTGCAGGCGGCCATCACGCCGCGCACGCGCTGGCTGTTTCTGAACTCGCCGTCGAACCCGAGCGGCGCGGCCTACAGCGCGGCGCAGCTGAAACCGATCACCGACGTGCTGCTCGACAACCCCCACGTCTGGGTGCTGGCGGACGACATCTACGAACACATCCTCTATGACGGCCTCGCGTTCGCAACGCCGGTGGCGGTGGAGCCGCGCTTGCGCGAACGCACGTTGACGGTGAACGGCGTGTCGAAGGCTTACGCGATGACCGGCTGGCGCGTCGGCTACGGCGCAGGACCGCGCCCGCTGATCGCCGCGATGGCCGTGGTGCAGAGCCAGTCGACCTCGTGCCCCTCGTCGGTGAGCCAGGCTGCGGCGATCGAGGCGCTCACCGGTCCGCAGGGCATCGTGGCCGAGCGCTGTGCGTCGTTTCAACAGCGCCGCGACTTTGTCGTGGCCGCGCTCAACCACACGCCAGGCCTGCATTGCCGCGTGCCCGAGGGCGCCTTCTACACCTTCGCAAGCTGCGCCGGCGTGCTCGGCAAGCGCACCGCCGCCGGCGCGCTGCTGCAGACCGACAGCGACTTCTGCCGCTACCTGCTGCAGGAGGTCGAGGTGGCGGTGGTGCCGGGCAGCGTGTTCGGGCTCGCACCGTATTTCCGCATCTCGTATGCGACGTCGATGGCGCAGCTCGAAGAGGCGTGCGCGCGCATCGCCGCCGCCTGCGCCGCGCTTTCCTGACCTCTCCTCTTCATTCCACTGGAACCCTCATGACTTCCTCCCGCACCGGCGGCCAGATCCTGGTCGACCAGCTCATCACCCACGGCGTCAAGCAGCTCTTCTGCGTGCCCGGCGAAAGCTTCCTGGCCGTGCTCGACGCGCTGCACGACGCATCGATCGCCGTGACGGTGTGCCGGCAGGAAGGCGGCGCCACGATGATGGCCGAGGCGCAGGGCAAGCTCACGGGCCAGCCCGGCATCTGCTTCGTCACGCGCGGCCCCGGCGCCACCAATGCGGCGGCGGGCGTGCACATCGCGCACCAGGATTCGACGCCGCTCTTGCTGTTCGTCGGCCAGGTCGCGCGCGACGCGATGGGCCGCGAGGCCTTCCAGGAGCTGGACTACGGCGCGGTCTTCGGCACCATGGCCAAGTGGGTCGTGCAGATCGACGACCCGGCGCGCGTGCCCGAGCTGGTGTCGCGCGCCTTCCATGTCGCGACCTCGGGCCGGCCCGGTCCGGTGGTGATCGCGCTGCCCGAAGACATGCTGACCGAAGCCGCCGTGGTGGCCGATGCGCTGCCGTATGCCGTCACCGAAACGCATCCGGGCGCGGCGCAGATCGCCGAGCTGCAGCAGCGCCTTTCGCAGGCGCAGCGGCCGGTCGTCATCCTGGGCGGCAGCCGCTGGTCGGAAGCCGCGACGCAGCAGTTCGCGAAGTTCGCCGAGGCGCATGCGCTGCCCGTGTACTGCTCGTTCCGCCGCCAGATGCTGATGTCCGCCGAGCACCCCTGCTACGCGGGCGACCTGGGGCTCGGCGCGAACCCGCGCATGCTGGCGCGCATCCGCGATGCGGACCTGGTGCTGCTGGTCGGCGGGCGCCTGTCGGAAGTGCCATCGCAAGGCTATGAGCTGTTCGCGATCCCGCAGCCGAAGCAGGCGCTGGTGCATGTGCACGCCGATGCCGATGAGCTCGGCAAGCTCTATCGCCCGACACAGGGCATCCACGCCACGCCGCAGGCGTTTGCCGAAGCGGTGTCCGCGTTGCGTCCGGCGTCACCGCCCGTGTGGCAGGCCGAGACCAAGACCGCACGCGAAGACTTTCTGCGCTGGAGCGACCCGGCCTCGGTCCGCATCCCCGGTCCGCTGCAGATGGGCGAGGTCATGCAGCACCTGCGCGAGGTGCTGCCGGCCGACACCATCTTCTGCAACGGCGCGGGCAACTTCGCGACCTGGGTGCACCGCTTCTGGCCGTTCCGCGCGTTCGCGAGCCAGCTCGCGCCGACCAGCGGCTCGATGGGCTACGGCCTGCCCGCCGGCGTCGGCGCCAAGCGGCTGTGGCCCGAGCGCGAGGTGGTCGTGTTCGCGGGCGACGGCGATTTCATGATGCACGGCCAGGAGTTCGCCACTGCCGTGCAGTACGGCCTGCCGATCCTCGTGGTACTGCTGGACAACGGCATGTACGGCACGATCCGCATGCACCAGGAAAAGCACTACCCCGGCCGCATCAGCGCCACGCAGTTGAAGAACCCCGACTTCCGGGGCTACGCCGAGGTGTTCGGCGGGCACGGCGAGCGCGTGACCACGACGGAAGAGTTCGGCCCCGCACTCGCGCGTGCGCGTGCCAGCGGCAAGCCGGCGATCCTGCATTGCCTGCTGGACCCGGAGGCGATCACGCCCGCGAGCACGCTGCAGTCGATCCGCAAGGCGGCGCTGGCCGCGAACTGAGGCGTCGTCAGCGCAGCCCGCCGACATAGCGCGGCGGCGGCGTGGGTGGCAGGCCGTCGGGCTGGCGCGCCGCCAAGCGCGCGGCGCGGGCCAGCGGTTCCATGGCCTGCTCCAGCCGCGTGGCGAGCTGGTCGAGTTCGTCGTCTTTCGTCTCGGCGGCGTGCTGGCGCGTCATGCGCACGATCTCGGCGGCGTACTCGGCGTTGGTGGCCATCCATTCGGTGTCGGTCACGCGCCCGTGCTTTCGCCGCAGTGCCACGTGAAGGCGTGCTGCAAGCGCGATGCGTTCGCTTTCGGACATGGATGGCATGGCGTCTCCCTCGGGTGGTCAGGCTCCCAGGTGTTCACGATGCTGAGCAAGATCGAGGCCCACCAGTTCGCTCTCGGGGTCGACGCGCAATCCGACCAGCACATGCACCAGGAACAGCACGATGGCCGTGCCCGCCGCGCTGTAGATCGCCACACTGGCGACCGCGATCGCCTGCGTCAGCACATTGCCCGCCGCGCCCGAGATGCGCGGGTCGGCGAACACGCCGGTGAGCAGCGCGCCCACGATGCCGCCGATGCCGTGCACGCCGAACACGTCGAGCGAGTCGTCCGCACCGAGCAGGTGCTTCAGGCCCGTGGCGCCCCAGTAGCAGGCCAGCCCGGCGATGGCGCCGATGGCCAGCGCCGACAGTGGCGTGACGAAGCCGGCCGCCGGCGTGATCGCCACCAGCCCGGCCACGAGGCCGGAGCACAGGCCCAGCAGCGAGGGGCTGCGGCGCACGATCCATTCGCCGATCATCCAGCTCATGGCGCCAGCCGCCGCCGCGATGTGCGTCACCAACATGGCCAGGCCGGCGCGCCCGTCGGCCGCCACCGCCGAGCCGGCATTGAAGCCGAACCAGCCCACCCACAGCAGGCCCGCGCCCGTCATGGTGAGCGCCAGGCTGTAGGGCTCGAAGGCCTCGCGCCCGTAGCCCCGGCGCGGCCCGAGCGCATAGGCGCACACCAGCCCCGCGATGCCCGCGTTGACGTGCACCACCGAGCCGCCCGCGAAGTCGAGCGCGCCCATCTGCGCGAGCCAGCCGCCCGGCTCCCACACCCAGTGCGCCACGGGCGCATACACGAGCACGCTCCACAGCAGCGCGAACCACAGCAGCGCCGAGAAGCGCATGCGCTCGACAA
Source organism: Variovorax sp. GW821-FHT06D12 (assembly GCF_059419205.1). NCBI lineage: Bacteria > Pseudomonadati > Pseudomonadota > Betaproteobacteria > Burkholderiales > Comamonadaceae > Variovorax > Variovorax sp. GW821-FHT06D12. The sequence goes on from NZ_JBWKRI010000004.1 coordinate 190,640, forward strand.
AGGCGCCGAGCACCAGCGCGGTGGTGATGATCGCGAAGCTCAGCTGGAACATGGCGTAGACCGATTCCGGCACGTTCGGCGCCACATGGCTCACGGCCACCTGGCCGGCCTCCTTCAGGTACTCGAAGCCCGAGAAGCCGATGCGCGAGAGCTTGCCCAGCCAGGGCCAGCCGGGCGTGAAGGCCAGCGAGTAGCCGAGCGCGAACCAGGTCAGCGAGACCACCGCGGCGATCGCCACCACCCCGGCCATGGTCGCCAGCACGTTCTTGCGCCGCACCATGCCGGCATAGAAGAGCGCGATGCCGGGCAGCGTCATCAACAGCACCAGCGCGGTCGAGGTCATCATCCAGGCGGTGTCGGCCGCGTTCAGGGAGGCTTGGGGTGCCAGCAGGGCCATGACCGTTTCTTCTTGGAGTGGTGGACAGAAGGCCCGTGTGCACGAGTCATGCCATCTTGTTAACTGACTGAAACACTTTGGTTTCCCAACCGGAGGGTCGAAGTAACACGAAGCGGGTAATTCCTAATGCACCGGGCGGGTGCGCGCTTGCACAATCTGCGCACTCGCGACGGGCCCTGCTCGTACTGCCGAGGGTCCGAGGAGACAAGCTTCCGATCGATCAACAAGAACATTCTTCAAAGGCTCCGTACGAGATGCCTGTCTGATATTTGAAAAGCGCCGCTGGTCGGCGCTTTTTTTTGCCCGTTCACAGCACGGACGCGGGTGCTTTCTTCCAAGCCAAACAAGCCTCCTGGCCAGCCCGTACCGGCCACCACAGCTATCGTTTCGATAGCGATTCCGGTGAGACAATCGCCCGCATGGAAATGCTGGTGGTCACGGGCGCCTCACTGCTCGCGGGTTTTATCGATGCGATCGTGGGCGGCGGCGGGTTGATCCTGGTGCCGGCCCTCTTTGCGGTGTTTCCGGGCGCGCCGCCCGCCACGCTGCTGGGCACCAACAAGAGCGCGTCCATCTGGGGCACGGCGGCCTCGGCGGCCCAGTTCAGCCAGCGGGTGCAGATGCGCTGGGGCGCGATGTGGCCGGCCGCGCTGCTGGGTTTCGGCGGCTCGATGCTCGGCGCCTGGACCGTCACGGTCTTCCCGGGCGACTTCCTGCGCCGGGCGCTGCCGGTCATCCTGCTGGGCGTGCTGATCTACACGCTGGCGCGCAAGGACATGGGCCGGCTGCACGCGCCGCGCTTCAGCGGCCGTGCCGAGACGCTGGCGGCCAGCACCATCGGCCTGACCATCGGTTTCTACGACGGCTTCTTCGGGCCGGGCACGGGCAGCTTCCTGGTGTTCCTGTTCGTGCGCTGGATGGGCTACGACTTCCTCAACGCCTCGGCCTCGGCCAAGGTCATCAACACGCTGACCAACGCCGCCGCGCTGATCCTGCTGGCCGCCAAGGGCCACGTCTGGTGGCACTACGGGCTGGTGATGGCGGTGGCCAACGTGGCCGGCAGCCTGGTCGGCACGCGCGTGGCGCTGAAGCACGGGGCGGGCTTCGTGCGGATCGTGTTCATCGTGGTGGTGAGTGCGCTGATCCTGAAAACCGCCTACGACGCGTTCCTGAAATAAAAAAAGCCCCTGGAGCAACAGGCTCGCCCCCAGTCTTCGCGCACTTCGTGTCGCTTCGCCAACCCCCTACCGGGGGCAACACCAGCGGCCCGGCAAAGCCGGTTCCGCGGTGTTCCTGGAAGGAGCCTCCAGCTCAATCCTCAACGAAGGCTTCTTCGCGCTTCGCCTTGATCGCGGGCAACAGCACGATGGCCAGCAGCAAGGCTGCGGCAATCAGCAGGCCCGCCGACAGCGGCCGCGTCACGAACACGCTCCACGCACCGCGCGACAGCAGCAGCGCGCGCCGCAGGTTCTCTTCCATCATCGGCCCGAGGATGAAGCCCAGCAGCAGCGGGGCCGGCTCGGTGCGCAGCTTCAGGAACAGGTAGCCGATGAAGCCGAAGATCGCGACCATCCACACGTCGAAGGTGTTGTTGTTGGTCGAGTACACGCCGATCGCGCAGAACAGCACGATCGCCGGGAACAGGAACTTGTAGGGCACCGTCAGCAGCTTGATCCACATGCCGATCAGCGGCAGGTTCAGGATGATCAACATCGCGTTGCCGATCCACATCGAGGCGATCAGGCCCCAGAAGAGCTCGGGGTTGCTGGTCATTACCTGCGGGCCGGGCTGGATGTTGTGGATGGTCATCGCGCCCACCATCAGCGCCATCACGGCGTTGGGCGGAATGCCCAGCGTCAGCAACGGAATGAAGGAGGTCTGCGCGCCGGCGTTGTTGGCCGACTCGGGCGAGGCCACGCCGCGGATGTTGCCCTTGCCGAAGGGCACTTCGCCCGGGCGCATCTTGATCTTCTTTTCCAGCGCATAGGCCGCGAAGGCCGCCAGCAGCGCACCGCCGCCCGGCAGGATGCCCAGGGCAGAACCCAGCGCCGTGCCGCGCAGCACGGCCGGCGTCATGCGCTTGAAGTCGTCCTTGGTGGGCCACAGGCCCTTGACCTTGTGCGTGAACACCTCGCGCTCGTCGTCGGGCTGCGAGAGGTTGCCGATGATTTCGCCGTAGCCGAACACGCCCATGGCGATCACCACGAAGCCGATGCCGTCGGTGAGCTCGGGAATGTCGAAGCTGAAGCGCGCCACGCCCGAATTCACGTCGGTGCCCACGATGCCCAGCAGCAGGCCCAGCACGATCATCGCCACCGCCTTGAGCAGCGAGCCCGAGGCCAGCACCACCGCGCCGATCAGGCCCAGCACCATCAGCGAGAAGTACTCGGCCGGGCCGAACTTGAAGGCCAGCTCGGTCAGCGGCGGCGCGAAGGCGGCCAGGATCAGCGTGCCGACGCAGCCCGCGAAGAACGAGCCCAGGCCGGCCGCGGCCAGCGCAGGGCCTGCGCGGCCCTGCCTTGCCATCTGGTAGCCGTCGATGCAGGTGACCACCGAGGACGACTCCCCGGGCAGGTTCACCAAAATTGCGGTGGTCGAGCCGCCGTACTGGGCGCCGTAGTAGATGCCGGCCAGCATGATCAGCGCCGACACGGGCGGCAGCGCGTAGGTGGCGGGCAGCAGCATCGCGATCGTCGCGACCGGACCGATGCCGGGCAGCACGCCGATCAGCGTGCCCAGGATGCAGCCGACCAGGCAGTACAGCAGGTTGGTGAAGGTGAAGGCGACGCCGAAGCCGGTCGCCAGGTTGTGGAACAGTTCCATGGCGGTGTGCTCCTCAACCCGAAATGAACGTGGGCCAGACCTGGATCTGCAGCTTGAGCGCCCAGATGAAGGCCACATAGCTGCCGGCCGCCAGGATGGTGGAGAGCACCAGCACGTCGCGCAGCTTGAAGTGCTCGCCCGCCATGCTCGAAATGATCGTGAGCGCGTAGATCGCGATGATCATGCCCATCGCCGGCAGCCCGACGCTGGGCAGGCCACCCAGCAGCACGCCGAAGGCCAGGTTGGCGCCCAGCACGAAGGCCAGCGGCTTCCAGGCCCATTTGCCGATCTTGTCGCCGTCGGCGCTCTCGACCACCATGGCCTGGAACATGATCAGCGCGCCCAGCAGCGCCAGCAGGATGCCCAGCATCAGCGGGAAGTACCCCGGCCCCATGCGGGCGCCGTCGCCGATGGTGTAGGTGGTGGCGCCGATGGCGAACGCGCCACCGACGGCGGCGAACATGACTCCTGAGAAGAAGTCCGCCTGTCTCTTGATTTTCATTGTCTCGACCCTCTGTTTTCGAAGGGACGAGGGTCGTCGCCAGCGGCTGACCGTCGGCTGACCAGCGCGGTACGGACAAATGCTTACAGGGAAAGTACGGGCTCTCCCCCAGGCTTCGCGCACTTCGTGTCGCTGCGCCAACCCCCTTCCGGGGGCAACACCAGCGGCCCGGCAAAGCCGGTTCCGCGGTGTTCCTCGAAGGGGCAGGGGCGGGGTTGTGGGGGCCGGAAACGAAAAAAGCTCCCGAAGGAGCTTTTCATTCATTCAGAGCGCCGAGGCGCTCATGAGTGTGTGGGGGAGGGCTTAGTAGCCGCCGCGGCCACCGCCGCCGCCGCCGTAACCACCGCCGCCACCGCTACGGCCGCCACCGCCGCCGCCGTAACCGCCGCCGCCGCCACCACCGTAGCCGCCGCCGCCACCACCGCCGTAGCCGCCACCACCGCCGGTGCGGGGGGGACGTGCTTCCATCGGACGGGCTTCGTTCACCGTCAGGGCGCGGCCCTGCAGCGATGCGCCGTTCATGCCTTCGACAGCTGCGAGTGCTTCAGCGTCCGTGCCCATTTCGACGAAGCCGAAGCCCTTCGAACGGCCGGTGTCACGTTCCATCATGACCTTGGCGCTGACGATCGAGCCGAACTCGCCGAAAGCCTGTTCCAGGTCGTTGTCACGCACGGAGTAGGCGAGGTTGCCCACGTAAAGTTTCTTGCCCATGGAGGGACTCCTAATTCAAACCAAAAAAACACAAAGCGATGGAGTCCCAGAATCACAACAAACTAATGCGCTGTGGCGCGAAACTGACCGATCACCAAATTACGTGCACGGGAGCCGAGGCTCGCAGACACGTGAGCCGGATTATCCGGCCCGATTTCCTAAAAAAGGGGGGAAATCTTGTGTTATCGAGAAACATTCCGACCCGACGGGCGGTTTCGCAACGGTTTGAGCAGGTCGGACAGGCCGTTGTGGTCTATTTCATGCATCAAAGCGAGCAGCCGGCCAATTTCTCCCGCGGGAAAACCCTCGCGCGCAAACCAAGTCAGGTAATTTCCGGGCAAATCGGCAATCAGCGTGCCCTTGTGCTTGCCAAAAGGCATTTCGAGCGTCACCAGGCGCTGCAGGTCTTCGGGGTTCATGCGCGCTTTCAGCCGCCTGCGCGCTTGACCGTGTGGCCCTGCTTCACGAGGGCGGCGATGACGACCTCGCGGTGATCGCCCTGGATCTCCACGGTGCCATCCTTCACCGTGCCGCCCGTGCCGCAGGCTGCTTTCAGCTGCTTGCCCACGGCCGCCAGCGCCGCCGCGTCGAGCGGCAGGCCCTTGACCACGGTCACGCCCTTGCCCTTTCGGCCCTTGGTCTCGTGCGATACGCGGACAATGCCGTCCGTGGCCGCCGTGCGGGCCTTCGCGAGTTCCTTGCAGCGGCATTGCGCCATCGGGGCGCCGCAGTCGGGGCACATGCGCCCGCCCGCCTCGGTGGAGTACACCAGCGTGCTGCCGGTGCGGCTGTTCTTCATCGTTCCCATTCGATCCGTCTTTCTTTCGATCTCTCTTTTTTTCCCGGTGCCCGTTCCATGCCATTCGATACCCTGGGCCTGACCCCCGCGCTCGCGCAAGCGGCCGCCGCGAGCGGCTTTGCCGCGCCGACCGCCATCCAGGCGGCGGCCATCCCTGCCATTTTGCAGGGCCGCGACCTGCGGGGCTCGGCACAGACCGGCTCCGGCAAGACGGCCGCATTTTCCCTGCCGCTGCTGCAGCGTCTGGCCGCCGAGCCCGCCTCGTCGGCGTCGCGCCGGCTGCGCGCGCTGGTGCTCGTGCCCACGCGCGAACTCGCGGCCCAGGTCGGCGAGACGCTGGAAGATTTCGCGCGGCACCTGCCCGAGCGGCTGAAGATCGTCGTCGCGGTCGGCGGCGTCTCGATCAACCCGCAGATGATGCGGCTGCGCGGCGGCGCCGACATCGTGGTCGCCACGCCCGGCCGGCTGCTCGACCTGGTCGAACACAACGCGCTCGCGCTCGACGCCGTGTCGACGCTCGTGCTCGACGAGGCCGACCGCCTGTTCGACCTGGGCTTTGCGGAGGAGCTGCAGCGCATCCTGGCGCTGCTGCCGGCGCGGCGCCAGAACCTGCTCTTTTCGGCCACCTTCCCGATCGCCATCCAGGCGCTGGCCGACGACATGCTGCACGACCCGGCCCTGGTCGACGTGCAGGGCGAGCCCGGCACCCGGCCCGACATCGTGCAGCGCGCCATCGAGGTCGACGCCGCCCGCCGCACCCAGCTGCTGCGCCAGCTGCTGAAGGACAACGAAGGCACCTGGGACCGCGTGCTGGTGTTCGTCGCCACGCAGCACGCCGCGCAGACCGTGGCCGAGAAGCTGTACCGCAACGGCATCTACGCCGTGCCCTTCCACGGCGACATCGCGCAGGGCACGCGCCGCGACATCCTGGCGCAGTTCAAGCAGAGCCGTTGGGACGTGGTGATCGCCACCGACCTGGCGGCGCGCGGCCTGGACATCGCGCAGCTGCCCGTGGTCATCAACTACGACCTGCCGCGTTCGCCCACCGACTACATCCACCGCATCGGCCGCACCGGCCGCGCGGGCGCGAGCGGGCTGGCGATCAGCTTCGTGAGCCCCACCACCGAGGCGCACTTCCGCCTGATCGAGAAGCGCCAGGGCCAGCGCGTGCCGCGCGAGCGCATCGCGGGCTTCGAGCCGGTCGAGACGGCGCCGGTGGTGGTCGACACCTCGGGCAACGGCGGCATCAAGGGCGCGCGGCCGAGCAAGAAGGACAAGCTGCGCGCGGCGGCGGCGCTGGCCGCACAGGCGGGCGGTGGGGAAGAGGCGGACTGACCTGCGTCAGGCGTCCGCCGGCATGCAAGGAGGCCGGCGGGTGCTTCGAACGGTTTTCCGCTTTCGTGCGTTGCGTGCTATGCGTGCTGCTTGCCGAGCAAGCTCGCCATCAGGTCCACCGGCAGCGGAAACACGATGGTCGTGTTCTTGTCCGAGCCGATCACCGTGAGCGTTTCCAGGTAGCGCAACTGGATGGCCTGCGGCTCCTGCGCCAGCACGCGCGCGGCCTGGAACAGCTTCTCGGACGCCTGCAGCTCGCCTTCGGCATGGATCACCTTGGCGCGGCGTTCGCGTTCCGCCTCGGCCTGCCGTGCGATGGCGCGGATCATGGATTCGGTGAGGTCGATCTGCTTGATCTCGACGTTCGACACCTTGATGCCCCATGACGCCGTCTGCACGTCCAGCGATTCGCGCACATCCAGGTTGAGCTTTTCGCGCTCGGCCAGCATGTCGTCCAGCTGGTGCTTGCCGAGCACCGAGCGCAGCGTGGTCTGGGCCAGCTGGCTGGTGGCGTTGAAGAAGTCCTTGACCTCGATGATGGCCTTGGCCGCATCGACGATGCGGAAGTAGACGACCGCGCTGACCTTCACCGACACGTTGTCGCGCGAGATCACGTCCTGCGTCGGCACTTCGAGCACCACGGTGCGCAGGTCGACGCGCACCACCTGCTGGATGGCCGGAATCACGAACACCAGTCCGGGCCCTGCCACCTTCGAGAAGCGCCCCAGCGTGAACACGATGCCGCGCTCGTACTCCCGGAAGATCCATACCGCCGAAAAGAGCAGCGCCGCCAGCAGGACCAGGGCGACGGCGCCGATGCCATAAGTGAAAGAGAGCATGGTGATCTCCCGCGACTCAGCAAAGGTGCTGAACGGTTGGACACCTGCCGCGCAGCGGCGTTCCGGCCGGGCCGGAATAAAGGTCGGCGCCGCCGCTACACCCACCCGAGCTGGCGCGCCGCCAGCTCCTTCATGATCTCCTCGGCGCCGCCGCCGATCATCATCACCTTGACCTCGCGGTAGACGCGCTCGCTCACGGTGCCGCGCATGAAGCCCATGCCGCCGAGGATCTGCACCGCCTGGTCGGCGCAGAACTGCATGGTCTGCGTGGCGTGGTTCTTGAGCAGGCAGACCTGTGCCACCCACTCCGGCGCGTTGATGCGGCCCGCTGCCTCGTGCGCGTCGCCCTCGGCGGACACGGCCTCGAGCCAGGCCTCGGTCGAGGCGATGCGCATCTGCATGTCGACCAGCTTGTGGCGCACGGCCTGGTGCTCGATGAGCGCGGCGCCGAAGGTCTTGCGCTCGCGCGACCAGGCCAGCGCTTCGTCGAGGCAAGCCTGCGCGAAGCCCAGCGCACCGGCCGCCAGCCCCACGCGCTCGCCATTGAAGTTGCCCATGACCATGCGGAACCCGCCGCCTTCGTCGCCGAGCAGGTAGCGCGCGGGCACGCGCACGTTGTCGAAGTGCAGCGTGGCGGTGTCGGAGCACAGCCAGCCCATCTTCGCGAGCCGCGTGCGCGAGAGGCCGGGCGCGTCGCCCGGCACGAGCAGCATCGAGAGCCCGCCCGCGCCGCGGCCTTCGCCGGTGCGCACGGCCACGGTGATCCAGTCGGCGCGCATGCCCGAGGTGATGAAGGTCTTCTCGCCGTTCAGCACGTAGTGATCGCCGTCGCGCTTGGCCGTCGTGCGCACCGCGGCCACGTCGGAGCCGCCGCCGGGTTCGGTGATCGCGAGCGCGGCGATCTTCTCGCCGCGCAGCACGCCCGGCACGACCTCGCGGCGCACCGCGTCGCTGGCATGCAGCACCACGGGCGGCAGGCCGATGTTGTGCGAGAACAGACTCGCGAGCACGCCGCCGCTCTGGCCGTGGCGCGCGAGCGCGACCCACGCCGGCAGCTTCAGCGCATACGAGGCGGGCGTGCCGCCGAGTGCTTCCGGATAGCCCAGGCCCAGCAGGCCCAGTTCGGCCGCGCGGGTGTACAGCGCGCGCGGGAATTCGCCGGCCTCGTCCCAGGCCTGCACGTTCGGTGCGATCTCGGTCTGGGCGAAGCGGCGCACCGTGTCGGCGAGCGCCGCACGGTCGGCCTGCAGTTCCGCGTCCATGGCGCTCAGCCGCGCGGCGGGCGCTTGGCGATGCCCATGGTCTTGGCGAGGATGCCGAGCATCACCTCGTCGGCGCCGCCGCCGATGGAGCCCAGGCGGCCGTCGCGGTACAGGCGCGCCACGCGGTTCTCCAGCGTGAAGCCCATGCCGCCCCAGAACTGCAGGCAGGTGTCGGCCACCTGGCGCGTGAGGCGGCCGGTCTTGAGCTTGGCCATCGACGCGAGCTCGAGCACGTCCTCGCCCTTCACGTGCAGGTCGCAGGCGCGGTAGGTGAGGGCGCGCAGCGCTTCCACCTCGGTCTTGAGCTCGGCCAGCTTGAACTGCACCCACTGCTGGTCGGCCAGCGTGGCGCCGAACATCTGGCGCTGCTGCGCCCATTCGATGGTCTGCGTGATGCAGTCGTCCATCGGTGCGAGCGAGCTGGCCGCGCACCACAGGCGCTCCTCCTGGAACTGCTGCATCTGGTAGACGAAGCCCTGGCCCTCTTCGCCGATGCGGTAGCGCTGCGGCACGCGCACGTTGTCGAAGTAGATGAGGCCGGTGTCGCTCGAGTCCATGCCGATCTTGCGGATCTTCTTGGCCTTCTCGATGCCGGGCAGGTTCATCGGCACCATCACGAGCGACTTGTTGCGGTGCACCGGGCCTTCGCTGGTGTTGACCAGCATGCACATCCAGTCGGCCTGCAGGCTGTTGGTGATCCACATCTTCTGGCCGGTGATGAGGTAGTCGTCGCCGTCCTTCTTCGCATAGGTCTTCAGGCCCGCCACGTCGCTGCCCGCGCCGGGCTCGCTCACGCCGATGCAGCCGACCGTGTCGCCGGCGATGGCGGGCACCAGGAACTCGCGGCGCAACTCGTCGCTGCCGAAGCGCGCGAGCGCGGGCGTGCACATGTCGGTCTGCACGCCGATGGCCATCGGCACGCCGCCGCAGCTGATGTGGCCCAGCCCCTCGGCGAAGGCCATCGCAAACGAGTAGTCGAGGCCGGCGCCGCCGAAGGCCTCGGGCTTGTTCAGGCCCAGCAGGCCGAGGTTGCCGAGCTTCTTGAAGACCTCGTGCGCGGGAAAGATCTCGGCCTCTTCCCATTCGTCGACGTGGGGGTTGATCTCCTCGTCGATGAACCGGCGCAGGGTGTTCTGCATCTCGAGGTGTTCATGGGTGTACTGCATCAATGGTCTCCGTTCGTTCGCTCGTTACTTGTCCTGGAACACGCGCGGTGTCTGCGCGAGGTGAAAGCCGTCGTAGGGCCGCACCGCGGGGCGCTGCTGCGCCTGCGCGTCGGGCAGCTCCATCGGCCAGCCCATGCGCGCCTGCGGGCGCGCGCCGTCCACGCGCAGCACGGTGCCGCTGATGAAGGCGGCGGCCGGGCCCAGCAGGAAGGCGATGGCGGCGGAGGTCTCGGCCTCGTTGCCGAAGCGGCCGGCCGGCACGGTCTTGCGCATGGCGCGCAGCATGTCGCCGGCCTCGGGCGGGTAGTGGTCCATGCCGCTGGAGGCGATGTAGCCCGGCGCCACGGCGTTCACGCGCACGCCGCTCACGGCCCATTCGGCGGCGGCGGTCTCGGTGAAGCTCACCATGCCGGCGCGTGCGGCGCCGCTGTGGCCCATGTTCGGCATCGACCCCCAGATGTCGGCCACGATGTTGACGATGGCGCCGCCGTGCGCCTGCATGCTCTGCAGGTAGCACTCGCGCGCCACCAGGAAGCCGCCCGTGAGGTTGGTGTGGATCACCGCCTCCCAGCCCTTGGCCGAGATGGCCGCCAGCGGCGTGATGTACTGGCCGCCCGCGTTGTTGACCAGCCCGTCGATGCGCCCGTGTGCCGCGACGATGGCCTTCACGGCCTCGCGCACGGCGTCTTCCTGGCGGATGTCGAAGGCCTGCGTGCTGGCGTTGCCGCCGGCCGCTTCGATCTCGGCGCGCACTGCGTCGAGCTTCTCGGGCTTGCGGCCCACCAGCACCACGTGGGCGCCGAGCGAGGCCAGTTCGTGCGCGGTGCAGCGGCCGATGCCCGAGCCGCCGCCGGTGACGACGATGCATTGCCCGGCGAACAGGCCGGGCGCGAAGACGGAGCGGTAGTGGGATGCGTTCATTCGACAGGTTCTCGAAAAAGGGGAGAGGCCTTCAGGCCTCGGCGATCTCGGCCACGATGTGGCGCGCGGCCACCTGCGCGCCCACGGCCACATGCAGCGCCGCGACGCGGCCTGCGCGCGGTGCGCAGTGCACGTGTTCCATCTTCATGGCCTCGAGCGTGACCAGCGGCTGGCCTGCCGAGACGGTGTCGCCCTCGGCAGCGAGCAGCGCGACCACGCGGCCGTTCATCGAGGCGCGCAGCAGGCCGTCGCCGCCGCCCGCGCCGGCGCGCGGGACGGCCACGTGCGTGAGGTCGTCGAGGCGGTGGGCGCGGCCGTCGAAGTGGACGTCCGTGCGTTCGCCGCGCCGCACGACCCGCGCTTGCGCGGCCACGCCGTTACAGGCAAAGCGCACAGGGCCGTTGTCCGGCAGCGCCAGCAGCGCGAGCGCGGCCGGCGCGGCGTCGTCCAGCACGACCTCGAAGCGCGCCGCGCCGCGCGGTGTCACGCGCGCCGTGTGCACGGTGCCGTCGAGCGCAAAGCGCAAGGCGTTGGGCAGCGTGTGCGCCAGCGGCGAAGGCCAGCCGCGTGCGCCGGTCTGCAGCAGCAGGGCCGCGAGCAGGGCGGCGCGCGTGTCGCTCGCAGTGTCGGCGGCCAGCAGCGCATCGAGGTGGTCGCCGATGAAGGCGGTGGTCGCTCCGCCGCTCGCGAACACCGGGTGCACGAGCGCGCGCTGCAGCAATGCCTGGTTGGTCGGCAGGCCCAGTGCGACGGTGTCGCGCAGGCCCGCCAGCAGCCGCTGCCGCGCTTCGTCGCGCGTGCGGCCCGAGGCGATGAGCTTGGCGATCATCGAGTCGTAGAAGGGCGGCACTTCGGCGCCGTCGCGCAGTGCGTGCTCGGTGCGCAGAGCCGGTGACGTGCGCCATGCGCTCAGCGTGCCGCTCTGCGGCAGGAAGCCCTGCTGCGGGTCTTCGGCGCACAGCCGCACCTCGATCGCATGGCCGGTGATGCGCACGTCCTCCTGCGTCAGCGGCAGCGGCTCGCCGGCGGCCACGCGCAACTGCAGCTCGACGAGGTCCAGGCCCGTCACCGCTTCGGTCACGGGATGCTCCACCTGCAGCCGCGTGTTCATTTCCATGAACCAGTACTGGCCCTGCGCGTCGAGCAGGAACTCGAGCGTGCCCGCGCCTTCGTAGGCGATGGCCTTGGCGGCGGCCACGGCGGTGGCGCCCATGCGCGCGCGCAGCGCGGCATCGACGGCCGGCGAGGGCGCTTCCTCGATCACCTTCTGGTGGCGCCGCTGCACCGAGCAGTCGCGCTCGCCGAGGTGGATCGCGTGGCCGTGGCGGTCGGCAAACACCTGGATCTCGATGTGGCGCGGTGCGACGATGGCGCGCTCCAGGATCACGGTGGCGTCGCCGAAGGCATGCAGCGCCTCGGACTGCGCACTCTGCAATTGCTCGGCAAAGGCGCCGGCCGAGGCCACGAGCCGCATGCCGCGCCCGCCGCCGCCGGCCGTGGCCTTGATCATCACGGGCCAGCCGATGCGTTCGGCCTCGGCGGCCAGCGTGGCGGTGCTTTGATCGTCGCCCTGGTAGCCGGGAATGCATGGCACGCCGGCCGCCTGCATGAGCCGCTTGGCGCCGGCCTTGTCGCCCATCGCGACGATGGCCTCGGGCGACGGACCGATGAAGACCAGCCCCGCGTCGCGACAGGCCTGCGCGAAGGCCGCGTTCTCGGCGAGGAAGCCGTAGCCCGGGTGCACCGCGTCGGCGCCGCTGGCGCGGGCCGCGGCAACGATCGACTCGATGTTCAGGTAGCTCTGCGCGGGCAGCGGCTCGCCGATGCACACGGACTCGTCGGCCTGGCGCACGTGCTCGGCGTCTGCATCGGCACGCGAGTACACGGCGACCGTGCGGTAGCCCATGGCGCGCGCGGTGCGCATCACGCGCACGGCGATCTCGCCGCGGTTGGCGATCAGGATCTTGTGAAAGGTGCTCATGGCCGTGCCACCGAAAACTGCATGGGTTGCGGCGCACGCGCCTCGGCGTCGCGGCAGATCGACAGCGCCTCGGCCAGCACGGCGCGCGTGTCGCGCGGGTCGATCACGCCGTCGTCCAGCAGCAGCGCGCTGGTGGTGAAGACGCTCATCTGGCGCTCGAAGCGCTCGACGATCTGGCGTTGCATCGCGTCGATCTTTTCGCGGTCGATGGCGCCCTTGCGGGCCATGCCGGCCTCCATCACGATGGCCATGGTCTGCGCGGCCTGCTCGCCGCCCATCACGGCGGTGCGTGCGTTGGGCCAGCTGAAGCAGAAGCGCGGCGCGAAGCCGCGACCGCACATGCCGTAGTTGCCCGCGCCGTACGAGGCGCCGCAGTGCAGCGTGATCTGCGGCACGGTGGCGCTGGTCACGGCCTGGATCATCTTGGCGCCGTGCTTGATGATGCCGGCCTCCTCGTGCGCGCGGCCCACCATGTAGCCCGTGATGTTCTGCAGGTAGACGATCGGCGTGCGCGACTGGCAGCAAGCCTGGATGAAGTGCGTAGCCTTGGTGGCGCCGTCGGAATCGATGGGGCCGTTGTTGGTGATGATGCCCACCGCGTGGCCTTCCAGGCGGATGTGGCCGCAGACCGTGGCGCTGCCGTAGTGCTCGCTGAAGGCCAGGAACTCCGAGCCGTCGGCGATGCGCGCGATGACCTCGCGCATGTCCACCGGCCGGCGGCCGTCGGCGGGCATGAGGCCCATCAGCTCCTCGGCGTCGTGGCGCGGCGGTGCGAAGGTGCGCGGCGCCTCGTCGCGTGCCCAGTCGATGCCGCCGAGGATGGCGCGCGCGATGCGCAGCGCGTCGCGGTCGTCCTCGGCCAGGTAGTCGCCCAGGCCCGAGATGTGGGTGTGCATGACGGCGCCGCCCAGTTCTTCCTCGGTGGCGATCTCGCCGGTGGCGGCCTTCAAGAGCGGCGGCCCGGCCAGGAAGGCCCGCGTGCGGTCGCGCACCATCACGATGTAGTCCGACAGGCCCGTCTGGTAGGCGCCGCCCGCGGTCGACGAGCCGTGCGTCACCGTCACCACCGGCAGGCCCGCGGCCGAGAGCCGCGCGAGGTTGCGGAAGATGTTGCCGCCGCGCACGAAGTCCTGCACGCGGTACTGCATGAGGTTGGCGCCCGCGCTTTCCACCAGCTGGATGAAGGGCAGCTTGTTCTCCAGTGCGATCTCGTGCAGGCGCAGCTGCTTGTCCAGGCCCATGGGCTGCAGCGCGCCGGCGTCGATGCCGGAGTCGGAGGCGCTGATCATGCAGCGCACGCCGGCCACGCGCCCGATGCCGGCGATCAGGCCGCCGCCGGGCACGCTCTTGGCGAGGTCGGGGTTGTCCTGGCCCAGGCCCGCCAGCGTGGCCAGCGGCAGGAAGGGCGCGCCGGTGTCCAGCAGCAGCGCGAGGCGTTCGCGCGGCAGCAGCTGGCCGCGCTTGGCGAAGCGCTCGGCCGAGGCGCTGGAGGCGGCCACGGCGCGGGCTTCGTGGGACCGGACCTGGTCCAGCAGCGAGAGCATGCTGGCGCGGTTGGCCTGGTAGCTGTCTCCGGCGGTGTGCAGCCGGGATTCGAGGAAGGGCATGGGGGTCTGTGCGGTGCGCGCGTGTCGTTTCGCACAGACTTTAGGAGGCGGGCCCCCGGCCCGCTTGCGCCAACTAGCTGGGGCGCACGCGCCGTTGTGCAGCGGGCGCGGCGTCGAGGCTGCTGCCCGTGACCACCCAGTAGATGAAGATCAGCACCGCGCCGGCCGTGCCGAACACCGTGAGGCCCATGTAGCTGCCGCCCAGCGAGAGCGCGTCGACCGGGGCGGCCGCCGTGCAGATCATGCTGGCCGCGCTCATGCCCACGTAGTGCATGGTGCACACCGCCACGCCCATCACGGCGGCGGCGGCCACCTGGTGGCTCAACTTGCGCAGGTTGAAGGCCAGCCACAGCGCCGCGGCGGCGGCCGTGATGGCGATGACCACCGACAGCGCGACCATGCTGAAGTCGAAGCTCATCGTGGCCCGCATGTTCATCGCGAACATGCCCATGTAGTGCATCACGCACACGCCCAGGCCCGCCAGCAGGCTGCCCGCCAGCCAGCCCGAGCGGCTGAACTTGGCGCGTCCGCCCGCCAGGTACAGCGCAATGCCCGAGATCAGGATGGCCGCCACCAGCGACACGATGGTCAGCGGCATGTTGTAGGCGATGCCGAAGGGCAGCCGGTAGGCCAGCATGCCGATGAAGTGCATCGACCAGATGCCGATGCCCCCCAGCGCCACCGCGGCGCAGGCCACGATGGCCAGGTTGGGTTTGCCGTCGGCGCCGACCATGCGCCCGGCACAGATCAGGGCCACCAGCGAGCCGAAGAAGGAAATGACGAACGAAAGCGCGACCAGCCCCAGGGAGTATTCGGGCGATAGCACTTGGCCTACGACGAGTGGAGTCATGCGATGTCCCTTCGGAAAGAGCGCTTCGCAGACCCCGACTGCCCTATGCGATCGGAACGCTGCGACGCGTCCCGACCAGTTTGTAATATGTGTTTATAAAAGTAAACAGAAACTTGTACTAATTGTTACCCTGAATGACAGGCCGAATTCGATAGATCGAATTGTTCCTGTCGGCCGCCATGTAGACCGTGCCGTCGCGGCCCACGGCCACCCCCGTCACCACGTACGGCGGGGGCAGGCCGGGCCCGGCCGTCAGGCCGATGGGCAGGTTCTCGGCGACGGTGCGGCGGGTGCCGGTGGCCGGGTCGATTTCGACCAGCCGGCGCGCCGCGCTCTCGGCCACGATGAAGCTGCCCCACGGCGTCTGGGCTAGGCCCTCGGGCAGCGCCAGCCCGTCGGCCACCGTGCGCAGCGGGGCGCTGGCGTCCAGCGGAATGCGCAGCAGCTTGCCGGCGGCCTCGGTCACGTAGAGCGCGCCGTCCTGGCCGACCACCAGTTGCACCGGGCCGTTCAGCCCGCTAGCCAGCACTGACTTCTCTGCAAACTTCGGCCCGCTGGCGCGGGTGATGCTGCCGGTGGCGAGTTCGGCGTAGATCACGCTGCCGTCGGGCATCGGCAGCGCGTCGAACGGCGCCTTCAGGCCGTGGATCGTCTCGACCGTCTTCAGCGTCTGGCGGTCGACCAGCTGCACCGAGCCCGTGAACCACGAGGTGAGCGCGAACAGCTTGGGCGACAGCCCGACCGCGAAGGGGTAGTCGAGCTCGGGGTCGCGCTGCATGCGGAACACGTCGCGCACCTCGCCGGTGCGCACGTCGACCTGCCGGAAGCCGAAGACGTCGGCCACCCACAGGTCGCTGCCGTCGATCTTGAGGCCCGCGGGCACCGCCACCTTGCCGCTGGTGAGCGTGCGCAGTTCGCCGGTGGCGGGGTTGAAGGCCTGCACCTCGTTGTTGGCCATGTTGGAGACGTAGATCGTCCCGTCCGGCGCGATGGCCAGGTTGTCGAGCGACGGGCGCAGCTGCTTGGCGACGGTCTTCTTGCCGCTCGCAAGATCGACCTTCACCAGCTCGCCGCTGCGCGCATCGACGACCCACAGGTTGCCCTTGCCGTCGAGGTTGGCGGCGGCCGGGATCTTGAAGCCGTCGGCGATCACGGTCAGGGCGCCGTCGGCGGGGTTGATCTTCACGACCTGGCCTTTGAACCACAGCGGGCCGTAGAGCAGGCCGTCGGGCCCGACCTCGAAGCCGTTGAAGCCGCCCATGTCCTTCTTGATGAGCCGGGGCGGCTGCTTGCCTTCGCGGTCGATTTCCCACAGCGCGTCGCCCAGGAACACCTGCGAGGCGTAGAGCTTGCCGTTCTTGCGATCGAAGTCGAGCGAGTTCAGGCCGGGCAGGTCCTTGGCGAGCACGCGCAGCGGCGCGCTGTCGTTCTCGCGGTAGCGCAGCATGCCCATGAGGTAGTTGGTCCAGGCCAGCTCGCCCTTCGGGCCGACCGCGATGTCGTCGGCCTGGCCTTCGGGCGCGTCGATCAGCACCTTGGCGGCGCCGGTCTGGCGGTCGACCTCCCACAGCGTGTTGCCGAGCACGGAGCCCGCGAGCAGCCGGCCCTTCGCATCGATGGCCAGGCCGTGCACGCCCGCGAAGGACGACGGGGCCACGAGCACCTCGGGCGCGGCCCAGGCGGCGGGGCGCTTGGGCGGTGGCGACAGCGAGCTGCAGGCGGCGAGCAGGGCGAGGGCGGCGGTCAGCGCGGCTGCGCGGATCGAGCGACGGGGCATGGCGATCTCCTCTGGGGTTGGCTTTGTGGATGCGGCAGTGCGCCCGCAGTCTAGGAGCCGGAGGAGGCCGCGCAGTCGCTCGCGGGACAAGACGCGGACTTTCGTCCGCTGCGGATAACCCGCAGCTTCAGTTGCGCAGCAGCTGCGTCGCCGTGTGGATCAGCAGCCCCACCAGCCCGCCCACCAACGTGCCGTTGATGCGGATGAACTGCAGGTCGCGCCCGATGTGGCGCTCGAGTTCGTCGGTCATCTCGTGCGCGTTCCACTCGCCCACGCGCTCCTCGATGTAGCGGCGGATGTCCTCGCGGTAGCGCTCGATGGCCGCCGGCGCGGCGGCTTCGAGCTGCTCGTTGATCCAGGCGCGGATCGCCGCGTCGTTCTGCAGCCGCTGGCCCAGCGCGCCGGCCATGGTGGCGATGCGCTGGCGGATGGTCGAGTCGGGGCGCCCCAGGTCGTCGTGCAGCCAGCCCAGCAGCTCGCCCCACAGGCCGTGCAGGTAGTCGCCCAGCGCGGGGTGCGCGATGAGCTCGGCGCGGATCTGCTCGCCGCGCTGCTGGAACTCGGGGTCCAGCTTCAGGCGCACCACGAAGTCGTCCACGAAGTGGTCGAAGCGCTTGCGCATCGGGTGCTCGGGCTCGGCCGCCAGCTCGGCCAGCGTGCGCGCGATGGCGGCCACGATCTTGCGCGTGGCGAGCTTGGCCGCCACCTGGTCCAGGCCCACGTAGCGCAGCGTCTTGATCTCGCGCGCGATGGCCTCGGTGATGTGCGCCTGCACCTCGTCGCCGTCGAGCAGCTCGGCCACCTGCTGCAGCACGTCGTCGAGCAGCGCCTGGTGGCGCCCGCCGGCCGTGAGCGCATCGAGCGCCTGGCCGGTGAGGCGCGAGAGATCGATCTTCGCCAGGCCGGCCGCGGCGGCGCGGCCCATGAAGTCGCGCACCCGTTCGTCGTCGAAGGCGGCCAGGCCGTAGCGCGTGGCGGCCACGCCCCATTCGCCGAGCCGCTCGCCGCTGGCAGGCCGGGCCAGCCACTCGGCGATGCGCCCCGCCGCGTCGAACTGGCGCAGCTTGGCCAGCACCTGGGCGGTGCTCAGGAAGTTGTCGCAGATGAAGCCCGCGAGCTTGGCGCCGATGCGGTCCTTGTTGCTCGGGATGATCGCCGTGTGCGGGATCGGCAGGCCCAGCGGGTGGCGAAACAGCGCCACCACCGCGAACCAGTCGGCAATGGCGCCGACCATCGCGGCCTCGGCAAAGGCCGCCACGTAGCCCCAGGCCGGGTGCTGGCCGTGCAGCGCGCTGGCCAGCGCATACAGCGCCGCCGCCGCGCACAGCAGGCCGAGCGCGACGCGTTTCATGCGTTGCAGTGCGCCGCTGCCGGGGTCTTCAGCCAATGGTGTGCGAGGTCGCGAGGCGCTCCATGAACAGCTCGCAGCGCGCGAGCTGCTCAAGACTCACGAACTCGTCGGGCTGGTGCGCCTGCTCGATGCTGCCGGGGCCGCACACCACGGTGGGGATGCCGGCGTTCTTGAACAGGCCCGCTTCGGTGCCGAAGGCCACCAGCGTGGTGCGGTCTTCGCTGGCCAGGCGCTGCGCGAGCAGCGTGACCGGATCGCCGGCCGCGCCCAGGAAGCTCGGAATCTCGCAGATCGTTTCGAACTTGAAGCCGGCGTCGGGCGCCACCTTCTTCATGGCCGGCTCGATGCTCGCGGCGTACGCCAGCACGTCGGACTGCATGCGCTTGGCATCGGCCGTGGGCAGGTCGCGGAATTCGTAGCGGAACTCGGCGTCGCGCGGCACCACGTTGTCGGCGATGCCGCCGTGGAACTGGCCCACGCTGGCGGTGCTGAAGGGCACGTCGAAGCCGTCGTAGCGCGGCTCGCTGCGTTCGAAATCCTCGGCCATGTCGCGCACCTTGCCGATCACGCGCGCGGCCATCTCGATGGCGTTGACCGACTTCGGCGTGAGCGACGAATGCGCCTCCTTGCCGCGCACGCAGCACTTGTAGCGGTACACGCCCTTGTGGGCGATGGCCGGCACCATGCTGGTGGGCTCGCCCACGATGCAGGCCAGCGGCTTGATGCCGGCGTCGCGCATGTCGGCAATGAGTTCGCGCACGCCGAAGCAGCCGATCTCTTCTTCATACGTGAAGGCGAAGTGCACGGCGAAGGGCGCGTCGCCCTCGAGGAAGCGCTGGGCATTGGCCAGCGCGATCGCGATGTAGCTCTTCATGTCGGCCGAGCCGCGGCCGTACAGGCGCTCGTTCTGCACCACGGCCGACAGCGGGTCGACGCTCCAGGCCTGGCCGTCCCAGGGCACCGTGTCGGTGTGGCCCGAGAGGATCACGCCGGCCGGCTTGCCCTCGCCCAGCGTGGCGAACAGGTTCGCCTTGGTGCGCTCGGCGTTGTAGGTGATGCGGCTCTTCACGCCGAGGGCCGCGAGGTGCGCCTGGGCGAAGTCGATCAGCTCGAGGTTGCTGTTTGCGCTCACCGTGTTCATGCGAACCAAGGTTTGCGCCATCAAGAGGCTCTGGGGAGAAAGCGTGTGCTGCATGCAACAGATTGTCCGGGAAGTTGAACGCCCGCGCAGATGGGTATCGGCGTTGTCACGCGCAGCGGGTAGCCTGCCTCCTCTTTTTTCTTTGTTTGGATGGAGAAGACAACATGCGCATGTCCCTGCAGATCACCCTGACCGCCGCGGCCGCCCTGAGCCTGGCCGCCTGTGGCACCACCGGCCCGGCGGCGAACAAGCTGCTCACGCTGGACGGCAACCCGCCGCTGGTCATCGCCCACCGCGGCGCCTCGGGCTACCTGCCGGAACAGACGCTGGAGTCGTACGCGCGCGCCATCGAACTGGGCGCCGACGTCATCGAGATGGACCTGGTTTCCACCAAGGACGGCGTGCTCATCGCCCGCCACGACCCCAACCTGGCGATCAGCACCGACGTGGCCAAGCACCCCCGCTTCGCCTCGCGCAAGAAGACCATCCAGGTCGACGGCGAAACCCAGACCGGCTGGTTCAGCAACGACTTCACGCTGGCCGAGATCAAGACCCTGGGCGGCATCTCGACCGACGCCGAGCGCCCGCAGGAATTCAACGGCAAGTTCAAGGTCGTGACCTTCCAGGAGATCATCGATTTCGCCAAGGCCAAGTCGAAGGAAACCGGCCGCACCATCGCGATCTACCCCGAGACCAAGAACCCGACCTACTTCCGCGATCTGGGCATGCCCATGGAAGACAAGGTCATCGCCGCCATCAACGCCGCCGGCTGGAACAGCAAGACCGCGCCCATCTACGTGCAGTCGTTCGAGCCCGGCAGCCTCAAGTACATGAAGAGCAAGGGCCTGAACACCAAGCTCATCCAGCTGATCGACGGCGACGGCATCGACATGAAGACCGGCGCCATGACCTACGCCGTGCCGGTCGACCGCCCCTACGAGTGGACCAAGGCCGGCGACAAGCGCAACTTCGACGTCATGGTCACGCCCGCCGGGCTGGCCGAGATCAAGACCTACGCCGACGGCATCGGCCCCTGGAAGCGCTACATCGTGAGCGTCAAGGGCACCGTGGGCGCCGACGGCAAGGTGGTGGACGTCAACAAGGACGGCAAGATCAACGACGCCGACGCCACCTCGACGGCCCCCACCACGCTGATCGCCGACGCCCACAAGGCGGGCCTGTTCGTGCACCCCTTCACGTTCCGTAACGAGTCGCGCCGGCTCGCGTCCGACTACAACAAGGACGGAAAGAACGAATACGCGGTCTATTACAAGCTCGGCGTCGATGGCGTGTTCACCGACTTCACCGACACCGCGTTGGCCGCGCGCGCCGAGTACCTCAAGAGCATCGGCCGCTGAGGGTTTGCCCGGCACGGTCTTTGCGGCGCATTCCGCAAAGCCTAGACTGTGTCTTATGAAACTCATCGACTCGCTCGTCACGCAGGCGGCCGGCATCGCGGCCGTCCGGCGTGACCTTCATGCCCACCCTGAACTCTGTTTCGAAGAAGTCCGCACCGCCGACGTGGTGGCAGGCAAGCTCACCGAATGGGGCATTCCCATCCACCGCGGCCTGGGCACCACCGGCGTGGTCGGCATCGTCAAGAACGGCACCAGCAACCGCGCCGTCGGCCTGCGCGCCGACATGGACGCGCTGCCCGTCACCGAGCTCAACACCTTCGCCCATGCCAGCCAGCACCACGGCAAGATGCACGCCTGCGGCCACGACGGCCACACGGCGATGCTGCTCGCGGCGGCCCAGCACCTGGCCAAGCACCGCAACTTCGACGGCACCGTCTACCTGATCTTCCAGCCGGCCGAAGAGGGCGGCGGCGGCGCGCGCGAGATGATCAAGGAGGGGCTCTTCGAGCAGTTCCCCATGGACGCCGTCTTCGGCATGCACAACTGGCCCGGCATGAAGGCCGGCCAGTTCGCCGTGAGCCCCGGCCCGGTGATGGCCTCGGGCAACAAGTTCCATGTGAACGTGGTCGGCAAGGGCGGCCACGCCGCGCTGCCTCAGACCGGCATCGACCCGGTGCCGATCGCCTGCGAGATCGTGCAGGCCTTCCAGACCATCCTCACGCGCAAGATGAAGCCGACCGATTCGGCGGTGATCTCGGTCACCACCATCCACGCCGGCGAGACCAACAACGTGATCCCCGACAACTGCGAGCTGTCGGGCACCGTGCGCACCTTCTCGCTCGAGGTGCTCGACATGATCGAGGCCAAGATGAAGCAGATCAGCGAGCACATCTGCGCTGCGCACGACGCCACCTGCGAGTTCCGCTTCGAGCGTTACTACCCGCCGACCATCAACACCGAGGCCGAGGCCGACTTCGCGCGCCGCGTCATGGGCGGGATCGTCGGCCCCGAGAACGTGCTCAAGCAGGAGGCCGCCATGACCTCGGAAGACTTCGCCTTCATGCTGCAGGCCAAGCCCGGTGCCTATGCCTTCATCGGCAACGGCGACGGCGCGCACCGCGACGTGCACCACGGCGAAGGCCCGTGCACGCTGCACAACGCCAGCTACGACTTCAACGACGACCTCATCCCGCTGGGCGCGACCTGCTGGGTGCAGATCGCCGAGCAGTTCCTCCAGCCTGGCGGCGCAGCGGCATGATCGGCATCGGCGAAGCCTTTTCGCCGCGCTACGCCCAGGCGCGCCAGAAGTTCCTGCAGGGCTGCGTCAGCGCCGGCCTCACGGTCGAGCCGCACGCGCACCCGCTCAAGGGCCGCGACGGCGAAGAGCTGTCGATGGACGTGGCGCTCGACGGCGACGCCAACGCCGAGCGGCTGCTCGTCGTCACCAGCGCCTGCCACGGCGTCGAGGGCCACTGCGGCAGCGGCGTGCAGGTGTTCGCGCTGCACGACGCCGAATGGCGCGAGAAGGCCAAGGCACAGGGCGTGGCGGTGCTGTACGTGCACGCGCTGAACCCGCACGGCTTTTCGTACGGCCGGCGCGTGACGCACGAGAACGTCGACCTGAACCGCAACTTCCTCGACTTCTCGAAGCCCGTGCCGGTGAACGAGCCCTACGCCAAGCTGCACCCGCTGCTGCTGCCCGACACCTGGCCGCCGACGCCAGACAACCAGGCCGCGATCGAGAAGTGGATCGACAAGCACGGCGCCACGGCCTACCAGGCGGCGGTGACCAGCGGCCAGTACCAGTTCGACGACGGTCTGTTCTTCGGCGGCAAGGCCCCGACCTGGAGCAACAAGACCATCCGCAGCGTGCTGCGCCGCCATGCAGGCCACGCGAAGCGCCTGGCCTGGATCGACCTGCACACGGGGCTCGGCCCCAACGGCCTGGGCGAACGCATCTTTGCCTGCCGCGACGACAAGGTGGCCTACGCCCGCGCCAACGCGTGGTGGGGCACGCCGGCGGCGCCCGTCACCTCGATCTACGACGGCTCCTCGACCTCGGCGCTGCTGCGCGGCCTGATGTGGGACGCCGTGTACGAAGAGTGCCCGCAGGCCGAGTACACCGGCATCGCGCTCGAATACGGCACGCTGCCGATGCTCGAAGTGACCGGCGCCCTGCGCGCCGACCACTGGCTGCACAAACACCCGGACGCACCGGCCGACCTGGCCGATGGCATCCGCGCGCGCATGGTGGAGGCGTTCTATACGGACTCCGACGCCTGGCGCGGCCAGATCGTGAGCCAGGCGCGGCAGGCGATGTTCCAGGCGGTGGACGGGCTGAGCAGCGGAACCTGAACGGCCCGGGCGCGCGCTCTGGCGTGCTCCCGCCGACGCGGTACCTTGCTCCGCGAATGTCCCCCGGCCTGCGGCCTCCTCCTTGATTTCGCTGCGCAAGGCACCGCATCGGCGTGAGCGTTGGGCAGTGCAGTCGTTGATCGGCCGCACACCAGCGCTGCTTCCCGTGCGCAGGACACTGGGTGCTTCCCGCAGCGAAATCAAGGAGGAGGCCGCAGGCCGGGGGACATTCGCGGAGGGAAGTACCCGGTGGCCTGTGCACGCGCCCCGAACCAGAGCGCGAAAAAACTACGTCCGCACCCGCCCGTCAGCAGTCAGCATCGACAGCTCGACAAACTTCGAAGCCACATGGCTCTTCGAAGAGAACGACACCTCGAAGCCGCCGAACTGCTGCCGCTCGATGCTTTCCAGCCCCGCGATCAGCCCGTCGCGCGTGCCCTTGCCGCCCGGTGCGCGGCGCAGGCCCTCGGTCAGCACCTTGGCGGCCAGGTAGCCTTCCATGCTCGAGAAATTGGCGCTCGCGCCGCCGCCCGCCTTGCGCACCGCTTCGGTGAACTCGCGCGCCAGCGCATTCGCCTGGTTGTAGGGCGAGGGCACCACCTGCGTGACCATCACGCCCGCGGCCTCCTTGCCCAGTTCGTCCGCCAGCGCCTGCGTGCCCACGAACGAGAGGTTGAAGAACACACCGCCGTAGCCCGCCTTGCGCATCTCGCGGATGAACGCCGCGCAGGCCTTGTAGGCACCCACCTGCACCACCGCCGCCGGCTGGCTCGCCATGATCGTCTTCACCGCCGCGGCCACGTCGGCCGAGTTGCGCTCCACCGTGGCCAGCGCCACGGGCTTGAGTTCCTGCTGGGCCAGCGCCAGCGTCACGCCGTCGAGCCCGGCCTTGCCGTAGGCGTCGTTCTGATAGAAGACCGCGATCTTCTTCATGCCCAGGTGGGTGAGCTGTTTCACCATCAATGCCGTCTCGTCGTTGTACGAAGCGCGCAGATGGAACACGTTGCGGTGAAAAGGCTCGCGCAGCGACATCGCGCCCGTGAATGGCGCGATGAACGGCACCCTGTCCTTCACCGCCAGCGGCAGCGCGGCCAGGCTGGTCGGCGTGCCGATGTAGCCGAACAGCGCGAACACGTCCTCGCCGATCAGCTTCTGCGTGTTGGCCGCGCAGCGGTCGGGCTCGTAGCCGTCGTCCAGGTTCTTGATGACCACGTCGCGCTGGCCCGGCTGGGCGTTGTACTGGTCCAGGAACAGCTTGGCGCCCTGGTGGAACTGGATGCCCAGCTGCGCGGCCGGCCCGGTGAACGGCGCCGACTGGCCCAGCACCAGCGGCGTGTCGCCCTGCGCCCGGGCGATGCCGAAGCCGCCCAGCGTGGCGGCGGCCGCCGTGGCGATCGAAAAATGCCTGCGATTCAATTGCATCGTCATGGTGAAATCCTCCCTCTGCCCTGTGTGTTGATACTCAAATTAGACTTGTCCGATGGCCCACGCAACGGATTCCCTCCTCGACACGCCCGACGCCTCCGCACCTTCCACGGTGCTGGGCGCCTGCCCGCACGATTGCCCCGACACCTGTGCGCTCGTCACCACCGTCAAGGACGGCGTGGCGGTGAAGCTGCAAGGCAACCCCGCCCACTCGCACACCGGCGGCGTGCTGTGCACCAAGGTGTCCCGGTACATCGAACGCAATGACCATGCCGAGCGGCTCGTGCAGCCCCTGAAACGCGTCGGTCCCAAGGGCAGCGGCCGCTTCGAGCCCGTCTCGTGGGAGGCTGCATTGGACGATATCGCCGCGCATCTTCGGGGATTGCAGTCGGAACCGGAAGCAATTCTCCCCTACAGCTATGCGGGCACCATGGGCCTGGTGCAGGGCGAATCGATGGACCGGCGCTTCTTCCACAAGCTGGGCGCCTCGCTGCTGGACCGCACCATCTGCTCGATGGCGGGCGGCGAGGCCATGGTCTACACGCTGGGCGCCAAGGTCGGCATGCGCATCGAGTTCTTCGCCGAGGCCAAGCTCATCCTCATCTGGGGCAGCAACTCCATCGCCAGCAACCTGCACTTCTGGCGCCACGCCCAGGCCGCCAAGCGCGCCGGCGCACGGTTGGTGTGCATCGACCCGCGCAAGACCGAAACCGCCGACAAGTGCGACGAGCACATCGCGCTGCTGCCCGGCACCGACGCCGCGCTGGCCTTGGCGCTCATGCACGAACTCATCGTGCACGACTGGCTCGACCACGACTACATCGCCAACCACACGCTGGGCTGGGAGCAGCTGCGCGAGCGCGCGCTGCAGTGGCCGCCGTCGCGCGCGGCCGAGGTCTGCGGCATTCCCGAAGCACAGATCGTGGCGCTGGCCCAGGCCTACGGCACCACGAAGCCGGCCGCGATCCGCCTGAACTACGGCATGCAGCGTGTGCGCGGCGGCGGCAACGCGGCGCGCGCCATCGCCTGCCTGCCGTCGCTGGTCGGCGCCTGGCGCGACCGCGCGGGCGGCCTGCTGCTCAGCAGCTCGGGCCACTACCCGGTCGACCGCGCCGCGCTGCAGCGCCCCGACCTGCTGGCCGGGCGCAAGCCGCGCACCATCAACATGAGCACCATCGGCGACGCATTGCTCGACACTGCGAAGCCCGTGAAGGCCCTCGTGGTCTACAACAGCAACCCGGTCGCGGTCGCGCCCGAGTCGGCCAAGGTGGTGGCGGGCTTCGCGCGCGAAGACCTCTTCACCGTGGTGCTCGAGCAGTTCCGCACCGACACCGCCGACTACGCCGACTACCTGCTGCCCGCCACCACGCAGCTCGAACACTGGGACATCCACTGCAGCTACGGCCACACCGACGTGCTGCTGAACCGCCCGGCCGTCGCGCCGCGCGGCGAGGCCCGCAGCAACGCCTGGGTGTTCCGCGAACTGGCGCGCCGCCTGGGCTTCGACGAGCCCTGCTTTTCGGAGAGCGACGAGTCGCTGTGCCGCACCGCCTTCGCCGAGAAAACGATCGACTTCGAGCAGCTGCGCGCGCAAGGCTTCACCAGCCTGAAGCTGGCCGAGGCGCCGTTCGCCGAAGGCACGTTCCCCACGCCTTCGGGCCGCTGCGAATTCTTCAGCGAGCGCCTGCAGGCCATGGGCATGGACGGCCTGCCCGACCACGTGCCCAACTGGGAGCCGGCCGGCAGCTCGACCGAGTTCCCGCTGGCGATGATCTCGCCGCCGGCGCGCAACTTCCTCAATTCGACCTTCGTCAACGTGACCAGCCTGCGCGCGATCGAGGTCGAGCCGCTGCTCGAGATCCACGCCGACGATGCCGCCGCGCGCGGCATCGAGGACGGCGCCACGGTGCGCGTGTTCAACCAGCGCGGCGAGCACCGCTGCCGCGCCGAGGTGTCGCGCCGCGCGCGCCAGGGCGTGGTGCACGGCATGGGCATCTGGTGGCGCAAGCTCGGCATGGACGGCACCAACGTCAACGAGCTGACCAGCCAGCGCCTGACCGACATCGGCCGGGGCCCGACCTTCTACGACTGCCTGGTGCAGGTCGAAAAGGCGTGATGCGACGGCTGCGCGCGCCCGCGCTGGCATTGGCCGGCGCGCTTTTCTTGAGTGGCTGCGCCGACCTCGGCTACTACTGGCAATCGGCCAACGGCCACCTCGACATCCTGCGCGCGGCCAAGCCCGTGCCCGAATGGCTGGCCGATCCGGCCGTGGGGGCGCCGCTCAAGGCCAAGCTCGAACTCGCGCAGCGCATCCGCCGTTTCGCATCGAGCGAACTCGGCCTGCCCGACAACGCGAGCTACACCTCGTATGCCGACCTGCATCGCCCCGCGGCCGTGTGGAACGTGGTGGCCGCGCCGCCGTACTCGCTCACGCTCAAGAGCTGGTGCTTCCCGGTCGCGGGCTGCGTGGGCTACCGCGGCTACTACGACGAAGCCGCCGCGAAAACCGAGGCCGAGGCGCAGAAGACGAATGGCCTCGAAGTGGCCGTGTACCCCGTGCCGGCCTACTCCACACTGGGCTGGATGAACTGGGCCGGCGGCGATCCGCTGCTGTCCACCTTCATCGGCTACCCCGAGGGCGAGCTGGCGCGCCTCGTGTTCCACGAGCTGGCGCACCAGGTGCTCTATGTGCCGGGCGACACGGTGTTCAACGAGTCGTACGCCACGGCCGTCGAGCGCATCGGCGGCGCGATGTGGCTGCAGCGCGAGGCCGGTGAGGCGGCGCGCGCCGAGTACGCGCAGTTCAATGCACAGCGGCAGGACTTCCGTGCGCTGGCGCTCAACACGCGCCGCACGCTCACGCAGGTGTACGAGTCGCCCGAAGCCAAGGCGAAGGACTGGGCGAAGGTCGAGGCGCAGAAGCAGGCCGCCATGGCCGACTTCCGCGAGCGCTACACCGCGCTGAAGGCGGCATGGACCGGTCCGCGCCAGAACGCGTATGACGGCTGGGTGGCGCGCGCCAACAACGCGGCCTTCGGTGCGCAGGGCGCCTACGACGACCTGGTGCCGGGCTTCGAAGCGCTGTTCGAGCGCGAGGGCCGCGACTGGCCGCGCTTTTACACTGCGGTGCGGCGCATTGCCGCGCTGCCCACGACGGAAGAGCGCCGCAATGCGTTGCAGGCCGCCACGGGTATCCTGCACACCCACGCGCGCCAAGGCCGCACACACGACGACAACGGAGACCACGGTGCCTGACATCCAAATCGAACGCAACCACACGCTGGGCATTGCCGGCGCCCGCGAAGTCGCGCGCCAATGGGTGCATCAGGTCGAGCAGGACTACGGTCTGGAATGCACCTACACCGAGGGCACCGACTGCGACCGGGCCCAGTTCAGCCGCGCGGGCATCGACGGCACGGTGGAGGTCACGGCCGACACCTTCCGGCTCGAGGCGACGCTGGGTTTCCTGTTCAGCAGCTTCAGCGACCAGATCGAGCAGAAGATCTCGCGCAACCTCGATGCGCTGCTCGACGCGCCGCAGGGCGGCACCCGCTTCGCCTGACGGGCGACGGTCTAGACGATCGTGTAGCCACCGTCGATGGGCAGCGCCACGCCGCTGACCATCGCCGCGCCGGCGGACAGCAGGAACAAGATTGGCGCGACCACTTCGTCGACCTGCGCGAAACGCCCCAGCGGAATGTTCTTGAGCGCCGCCGCGCTCTTGGCCGGATCGGACCACGCCTGCTCGGCCATGGGCGTGAGCGTGACGGTCGGGTTCACGCTGTTCACGCGGATGCCGTGCGGCCCGAACTCGAGGCACAGCGCGCGCGTGACGGCGTCCATCGCCGCCTTCGCGGCGCTGTAGCAAAGGTGCGCATCGAGCGCGACCAGCGAAGCCTGGCTCGACACGTTGACGATGCTGCCGCGCATGCCGGCCGTGATCATGGCCCGGCCGCAGCGCGCGGCCACGAGCGCGGCGGCGCGTGCATTGACGGCCATCACGGCGTCGAAGCTCCCGGCCTGCAGGTCGATGGCGCGCTCGATGCGTGTGGTGCCAGCGCAGTTCACTACGAGGTCGAACGCGGGCAGCGGGGCGAGCGCCTCTTCCAATGCGGTGACGTCGGCCACGTCCAGGGCCAAGGGCAGGCAGCCGGACTCGGCTTGCAATGCTTCCAGCGCGTCGGCGTTGCGGCCCACGGCGGTGACCTGTGCGCCTGATTGGGCGAGCTGTGCGGCCACTGCGCGGCCGATGCCGCTGCTGGCGCCGGTCACGAGGGCGCGCTTGCCTGAGAAGTCGAAGGTGGGTGTCATGGTGTTCTGCTCATCAAAGGTGGTGGTTCAGGGCGAGTGCACAGGCCACCGGGTACTTCCCTCCGCGAATGTCCCCCGGCCTGCGGCCTCCTCCTTGATTTCGCTGCGGGAAGCACCCAGTGTCCTGCGCACGGGACGCAGCGCTGGTGTGCAGCCGATCAACGACCGCACTGCCCACGCTCACGTCGATGCGGTGCCTTGCGCAGCGAAATCAAGGAGGAGGGGCGAAGCCCCGGGGGACATTCGCGGAGCAAGGTACCGCGTCGGCGGGAGCGTCGCCCTGGACAGTGCGTGCGTCATCCCAACCGATGCATCGCATCACGCAACGCCGGGTACAGCGACGTGTAGATCTCGAAGCGCTCCCGGTAGACCGCCTGCGCCGCAGGCTCGGGCCGCGCGCGCTCTACCAGCGTGACCCAGCCACGCTCGGCGGTGGCTGCATCGACCAGCCCGGCACCGAGCGCTGCGAGCATCGCCGCGCCGAGGGCGGCCTCGACCTCTTCCTCGATCGTGAACACGCGGTAGCCCGTGACGTCCGCGACGATCTGCATCCACAGGTCGGAATGCGCGGCGCCGCCGACCACGATCAGGCGGTCGTCCAGCGGCTGGCCGCTGCGCCGGCCGGCCTCGATGTTGTGCTGCAGCGCGAAGCTCACGCCTTCGAGCACGGCGCGGTACAGGTGGGCGCGGCTGTGCGCGAGCGAGAGGCCGAGGAAGGCGCCCTTGGCCTGCGCGTCCCAGATCGGGCTGCGCTCGCCCATCAGGTAGGGCAGGAAGACCAGGCCGTCGGCGCCGGGCGGCACGTCGACCGCACGGCGTTCGATGAGGGCGTGTGCGTCTTCGCCGGTGCGCGCGGCCTCGGCCACTTCGGCCTGGCAGAAGGCTTCGCGGAACCAGGTGACGGCCGCGCCGGCCGTGATCGCGCCGCCGAACACGTAGCTGCGGTCCGCGCCGCGGTACACGTGCGGCATGGTGATGAGCTGGTGGCGCGCGTCCACCGTCGGGCTCACGAAGCCCCAGCACATGCTGGTGCCGATCATCGCGACATGGTCGCCGCTGCCGGTGACGCCCGCACAGAAGGTGGCCACCGCCGCATCGACGCCGCCGGCCATCAGCGGCAT
Source organism: Variovorax sp. GW821-FHT06D12 (assembly GCF_059419205.1). Taxonomy (NCBI): domain Bacteria; kingdom Pseudomonadati; phylum Pseudomonadota; class Betaproteobacteria; order Burkholderiales; family Comamonadaceae; genus Variovorax; species Variovorax sp. GW821-FHT06D12. Next base: position 220,672 of record NZ_JBWKRI010000004.1, read on the forward strand.
GCCTTCGCGCAGGCCCAGCTGCGTGGCCCACTCGGCGCTCAGGTGGCCCACCACCTCGCTCGATTCGACGAGCCGCGGCGGCATCATGCGCGCCGGAATGCCGAGCATGTCGAGCGCCTGCGCCGACCAGCGCCGCCGCGCCGCGTCGTACACGCCGCCGATGTTGCCGGCCGAGCTGTGATCGACCGCGAGTTGGCCCGTCAGCCGCCAGTTGATGTAGCTGTTGGGCGGCAGGAAGTGGTGCGTCTTCGCCCACACCTCGGGACGGTGCTCGCGCAGCCACAGCATCTTGGTGAAGCCGTAGTAGCTGTCGACGCCGTTACCGGTGATGGCCTGCAGCCGCGCCACGTCGACCGTCGCGTTCACCGCGTCGACCTCGGCGGTGGCGCGGCGGTCCATCCAGATGAGGCAAGGGTGCAGCGGACGCATGGCCTCGTCGACCGGGATGCCCGCGCCGCCGTAGAGGCTGCTCACGCACAGCGCGGCGATGTCGGCGGCAGCGACGCCGCTTTGCGCCACGCAGGCGCGCACGCTCTCGCACACGGCGTCGAACCAGACCTCGCAGTCCTGCTGCGCCCACAGCGGTTTCGGCGTCTCGGGCTGGTAGGCCACGCTCGCTTGCGCATGGACCTTGCCGTCGATGCCGACCAGCAGGCACTTGGTGCTCTGCGTGCCGATGTCGACGCCGATCACGTACGTCATGCCGCGCTGCCCGACGCCTGCGGTGCAGGCTTGAGCAGCACCTTGATCGAGTCGAGCGAGTTGGCCAGCGCGAAGGCGTGCTCCCATTCGGTCAGCGGGAAGTCGTGCGTCACGATGCCCTTCGAGGTGACAAGCCCGCGCGCCAGCAGGTCGATGGCGACCGGGTAGCAGTACGGGCCCAGGTGCGCGCCGCGCACGTCGAGTTCCTTGCGGTCGCCGATGATCGACCAGTCGGCGCTCGTCTCCGAACCGAACACGCTGAACTCGACGAAGCGGCCGAGCTTGCGGATCATGTCCAGGCCCTGCGTCACGCCGATGGGCGCGCCGGTGGTCTCGATGTACACGTCGCAGCCGTAGCCTTCGGTGAGGCCCTTGACGATGGCATCGGCGTTTTCGGTCTTCGGGTTGATGACGACGTCGGCGCCGTACTGCTTCGCGAGTGCCAGGCGCTCGGGCACGAGGTCGATCACGATCAGCTTCTTGGGCGTCTTGAGTGCTGCCACCTGCGTCATCATCAGTCCCAGCGGGCCGGCGCCGGCGATCACCACCACGTCGTCGAGCTGGAGCTCGCCGCGGTTCACGGTGTGGATCGCACAGGCCAGCGGCTCGATGATGGCCGCGTCTTCCAGTGAGATGCCGTCGGGGATCTTGTGCACGCGCGAGGTCGGCGGCAGGCGCATGTAGTCGGCCATGCCGCCATCGGCCACGACGCGCTGGAAGCCGAAGATGTGGTGCACCTCGCACATCCAGTATTTGCCGCTGGTGCAGAAGCGGCACTTGCCGCAGGGCACGATCTGCTCGGCGATCACGCGGTCGCCTTTCTCCACGCCGAAGTGCTCCGCCGCGCCTTCGCCCAGCGCCTCGACGTAGCCGAAGAACTCATGGCCGGGAATGACCGGCGCCTTGACCCACGAGGGCTGGCCGTCGCCGCCCCAGAACATCTTCGCGCCCGAGTGGCACTTGCAGTCGGAAGCGCAGATGCCGCAGGCCGCGATGGAAATGAGCAGTTCGTTCGGGCCGATGACGGGCATCGCGACGGTCTCGAGCCGGTAGTCCTTCGGGCCGTGGCACACGACGGCCTGCATGGCGGCGAGTTCGCCGATGGCGCCCGTGGCGCCGGGTTGGAGCTTTTGATACGACATGGATTCCTTGAGATCAGGAGGGGTGCGAAGAAGCGGAGGAGAAGAGGTCAGCGGCGGGCTTCACGGCTGATGAAGATGGCGAGCAGCACGATGCCGCCCTTGATGATCAGTTGCAGGTACGGCGACACGCCGATCATGTTGAGACCGTTGTTCAGCACCGCCAGCAGCAGCGCGCCGACCAGCGTGCCCACGATGGCGCCGCGGCCGCCCGCGATGGACGTGCCGCCCATCACCACCGCCGCGATGGCGTCGAGCTCGAAGCCCACGCCCACGCCGGGCTGGCCGCTGGTGACGCGCGCGGCCTGCACGATGCCTGCGACAGCGGCCGTGAGGCCGCTGAGCACATACACCAGCAGCTTGTAGCGCGACACGCGCACGCCCGACAGCCGCGTGGCTTCCTCGTTGCCGCCGATGGCGTACACGTAGCGGCCGAAGGGCGCCATGTTGAGCAGCACGTAGGCCACGAGGTAGGTGGCCAGCATGATGAGGATCGGCACCTTCAGGCCCGCGAGCGTGCCGCTGCCCAGGAAGGCGAACGACTCGGGCAGCCCGTCGATCGGGTAGCCGCCGGTGTAGATCAGGGCGATGCCGCGCGCGATGCCCATGGTGGCCAGCGTCACGATGATCGGCGGCATGCGCAGGTAGGCCACGCAGTAGCCGTTGAACAGGCCGATCACCGCGCCCACGCCGAGACCGAGCGGCACGGCGAGCACGGGCGGCAGGCCGAAGTGCACCATCAGCCCCGAGGCCAGCGTGCCCGACAGCGCCACCACCGCGCCCACCGAGAGGTCGATGCCGCCCGTGAGGATCGCGGCCGTCATGCCCACCGCGATGATCGCGTTGATGGACGACTGCAGCGCGATGTTCTGCAGGTTGCTCACCGAAAGGAAGTTGTCGGTCGCCACGATCATGAAGACCGAGATGGCGATGAGCCCGACCAGCGGCAGGAAGGCCGTGGAGCGGCGCAGCTGCGTGAAGAACCCGCCCGCGGGCACGGGCGGCGTGGGATGGGTGGCGGTGGCAGTCATGAGGGGCTTCCGGAGGAAGAGGGAAGGGAGGGAGAAGACGATGTCGCGTGGCGCATGATTTCGCCCGCGTTGATCGCGTCGCCCGTGAGCGTGGCCACGATGGCGCCGCCCGAGAAAACGGCGACGCGATCGCACAGGCCGACGATCTCGGGCAGCTCGCTGGAGATCATCAGGATCGACTTGCCCTGGCGCGTGAGTTCGCGCATCAGCTGGTAGATCTCGGCCTTGGCGCCCACGTCGATGCCGCGCGTGGGCTCGTCGAAGATCAGCACCTCGCAGTCGTGGCCGAGCCAGCGCGCGATCACCACCTTCTGCTGGTTGCCGCCCGACAGCGTGGCCACGCGGGTGTCGATGCCCGGCGCCTTCACGCCCACGCGGCGCGAGAGTTCATCGGCCGCGCGTTTCTCGGAAGTCGTGTCGACCACGCCCGCGCGGCGGTGTCGCCCGAGGTTGTTCAGCGAGATGTTGAAGCGGATCGTGAAGTCGGTGATCAGCCCTTCGACCTTGCGGCTTTCGGGCAGCAGGCCGATGCCGTGCGCGAGCGCCTGCGTCGGGTCGTCCAGGCGCACGGGCTGGCCGTTGCGCAGCACCGTCTTGCGGTGCGCGCGGTCGGCGCCCATCATGCCCAGCGCGAGTTCGGTGCGTCCCGAGCCCACCAGCCCCGCGAAGCCGAGGATCTCGCCCGCGTGCAGGTCGAAGCGGTTGACCGGGCCGTCCTTCACGAGCTGGATCTCGGGCACCTCGAGCACCTTGCGGCCGTTCGGCGCGGGCTGCGGCTTGGGCGGGAAGCTCTGTTCGATGCGCCGGCCCACCATCATCTCGACCAGCGCGTCCACGGTCGTGGCGGCCACGTCGGCGTGTCCGGCGTTGGCACCGTCGCGCAGCACGCTGATGCGGTCGCACACCTCGAAGATTTCATCGAGGTGGTGCGAGATGAAGATCATCGCCACGCCCCTGGCACGCAGCGCGCGCATCACCTTGAACAGGTGCTCGGCCTCGTTGGGCGTGAGCGTGGCGGTGGGTTCGTCGAGCACCAGCAGCCGCGCCTTCAGCGACAGCGCCTTGCCGATCTCGACGAACTGCTGCTGCGCCACCGAGAGCTGGCAGATCGGCACGCCGAGGTCGATCTGCACGCCCAGTTCGTCGAACACCGCGCGGGCTTCGCGCTGCATCGCCGCCTGGTCCATGAGGCCGAAGCGGTTCGTGAGGTAGCGGCCCAGGAAGATGTTCTCCACCGTGTTCAGGTACGGCACCAGGCTGAACTCCTGGAAGATGATGCCGATGCCCGCCGCGATGGCGTCGCCGTAGCCGGCGAAGTGGCACTCGGTGCCGTCGATGACGATGCGGCCCTCGTCGGCCTGGTGGATGCCACCGAGGATCTTCATCAGCGTCGACTTGCCCGCGCCGTTCTCGCCGAGCAGCGCGTGCACCTCGCCCTGGCGCACCGAGAGGTCGATGTTCGACAGGGCCTTCACGCCCGGGAAGCGCTTGGACACGCCTTCCAGCCGCAGCATCTCCCGGGGTGGTTCGTACGTGACGGTCACGGGCGGCGCGTCCGGCAACTTACCAGCTGAAGGTCTTGGCGCCTTCGGCGTCGATGAGCTTCACGTCGACCGGCACGGCCGCGGGCACGTTGGCGCCCCACTTCTTCGCCAGCGCGATGCCGATGGCCAGGCGGATCTGGTCGCGCGGGTACTGCGCGGTGGTGGCGATGAACTTCGAGCCCGCCTTCTGCATCGCCTTGATGGCTTCGGGCGCGCCGTCCACGCTGGTGAGCTTCACGTCCTTGCCGCTGGCTTCGATGGCGGCGAGGGCGCCCATCGAGCCGCCGTCGTTCACGCTGAACACGCCCTTGAGGTTCTTGTTCGCCTGCAGGATGTTCTCGGTCACGGTGAGCGCGGTGGCGCGCTCCTGCTTGCCGTTCTGCGTGCTCACGACCTTGATGCCGGGGTACTTGGCCAGCGCTTCGCGGCAGCCCTTCACGCGCTCCAGGATCGGCACGACCGGGATGCCGTCGAGGATGGCCACGTCGCCCTTCTCGCCGATGTTCTTCGCCAGGTACTCGCAGGCCAGGCGGCCGGCGTCGAGGTTCTTGGAGCCCACGAAGGAATCGACCGGACCCTGCGCGTTGGCGTCGACCGCCACCACGATCACGCCGGCCTTCTTGGCCGAGCGCACCGCCGACTGCACGCCGGCCGAGTCGGTCGGGTTCAGCAGCAGGATGTCGATCTTCTTCTGGATCATGTCTTCCACGTCGCCGATCTGCTTGGCCACGTCATGGCGCGCATCGGTGGTGGCCACGGTGGCGCCGATGCTGGCGGCGGCTTCTTCCAGGGCCTGCTTCATCGTCACGAAGTAGGGGTTGTTGAGTTCCTGGAAGGTCATGCCGATGCGCAGCGGCTGCTTGGGCGCCTGGGCCAGTGCGGCGGTGGTGCCGCAGGCCAGGGCGGCGACGAGGGCGGTGGCTTTGAGAAAGCTCTTCATTGGGTTGTCTCCTTGAGGTTGGTTGTGTGACGGTCTGCAAAAAACGCGGGCAAAGGGTCGCCCCGCGCGGCGCGCAAGGCGCCGCGCCAGGAACGACGCGGGGAACACGGGGGGCGGCGCGCTACGGCGGGCTGTTGGCGGCGCGCGATGCAGCGAGCTGCATGCGATGGAAGTGGCGGAACTTGGTCGGCGGCATGCGCTTGTGCAGCAGGAACTGCCGGTTGAAGTTCGACACGTTGTTGAAGCCCACGTCCATGCAGACGTCGAGCACGGGCTTGTCGCTGTTGGCGAGCAGTTCACAGGCGCGGCCGATGCGCAGCCGGTTCACGTAGCGCACGAACGACTGCCCCGTGTGCTTGCGAAACGACCGCGAGAACGCGCTCGGGCTCTGGCCCACCAGCTCGGCCAGCATCGGCTCGCGCAGCTCGTCGCCCAGGTTGGCGGCGATGTGGGCCAGCACGTTGTTGATCGCGTGCGACATGAAGGCCTTCGGGTCGGGCGTGAACGCGGGGCTGGCCAGCCGCTGGCGGTCGTCGCTGGCCACCAGCAGTTCGAACAGCGACAGCAGCAGCACCACGCGGCGCAGCCCGCGCGCCTCGAGCAGCGCTTCCATGATCGGCTTGGCCGCGGCGGCGGTGGCGGCCGAGAAGAGCAGGCCGGAGGCCGACTCGGCCAGCAGCGGCTCGATGCGGCGGAACTCGGGGAAGGTGGCCGCCATGTTGCGCACCAGCGCGGCCGGGAACTGGATCACGATGCCGCGGCGCTCGACGCTCTGGCCGGCGGGCACGTCGCTGATCCAGTTGTGCGGCAGGTCGGGGCCCATGAACACGAGGTTGCCCGGCTCGAAGTGGCCGACGTGGTCGCCCACGAAGTACACGCCCTGGGTCTCGACGATCAGCTGGATCTCGTACTCGGGGTGGAAGTGCCAGCGCACCGTGCGATACGGATAGCCGTGCGCCCAGGCGGTGAACGATTCGTCACCTTGGACTTCGACGATTTCCAGATCGGGTTGCATGGCCGGCGGTCTTTCCTCTGTGGTGTGGCCCCGGGTTGGGGGTGAGGCGGACTGTACGAATCGCTCCGGATGCCAACAACCAGCGTTGGGGTGCGCAACTGATACTTTTTTGAGTCGCGGTCCTGCCTGGTAGTGAAGGGCGCGACGACGCGCTGCGCTGCAGCAAACCCCTTTCTCCTCGGGGCGTGGCGCATGCCGGAGCGCAATTGCTGCGGTGCAAAAGAGCCGCTTCGCGCCGTGTCAAGATTTCATAGGTGTTTTCCCGGCCCGACGCGGTATCCGGGGCGGCACGGCACACTCGAAAGCCATGACGCAAAGCTCTCTTTCCCCTCCGGCCGCGGGTCCGCTGGCCGGCCTCAAGGTCGTCGAACTCGGGCAACTGATCGCCGGCCCCTTCGCGGCGCGCACGCTGGCCGACTTCGGCGCCGACGTGGTCAAGATCGAGCCGCCCGGCGTAGGCGACCCGCTGCGCACCTGGCGGCTGCTGAAGGACGGCACCTCCGTCTGGTGGCAGGTGCAGTCGCGCAACAAGCGCTCGCTGGCGCTGGACCTGCGCCAGCCCGAGGCGCAGGCCATCGTGCGCCAGCTCGCGGCCGAGGCCGACGTGCTGGTCGAGAACTTCCGACCCGGCGCGATGGAAGGCTGGGGCCTCGGGCCCGACGAACTGCTGGCCGCCAACCCCGCGCTCGTGATGCTGCGCATCAGCGGCTACGGCCAGACCGGCCCCTACCGCGACCGCCCCGGCTTCGGCGTGGTGGCCGAGGCCATGGGCGGGCTGCGCCACCTCACGGGCGAACCGGGTCGCGTGCCGGTGCGCGTGGGCGTGTCGATCGGCGACACGCTGGCCTCACTGCATGGCGTGATCGGCGTGCTGATGGCCATGCAGCATCGCCACGCCACCGTGAGCGCCGAATTTCCGAAGGGGCGGGGCCAGGTGGTCGACGTCGCGCTGTACGAGGCGGTCTTCAACTGCATGGAAAGCCTGCTGCCCGAGTACGCCGAATTCGGCGCGGTGCGCGAGGCCGCCGGCAGCGCGCTGCCGGGCATTGCGCCCACCAACGCCTACCGCTGCGCGGACGGCGGCTACGCCATCGTCGCCGGCAACGGCGACAGCATCTTCAAGCGGCTCATGGCCTGCATCGGCCGGCCGGACCTCGCGGCCGACCCGGCGCTGGCCGGCAACACCGGGCGCGTGGCGCAGGTCGGGATGCTCGACGCCGCCATCGGCGACTGGGCCGCGCAGCGCACGGTGACCGAGGTGCTGGCCGCGCTCGATGCGGCGCACGTGCCGGCCGGGCGCATCTACACCATCGCCGACATCGCAGCCGACCCGCACTACGCCGCGCGCGGCATGCTGCAAGAGGTGAAGATGCCCGACGGCAGCGCGCTCGCGGTGCCCGGCTTCGTGCCCAAGCTGTCGCTCACGCCGGCCGGCCACCGGCGCAATGCGCCGGCGCTGGGGGCGGACACGCAGGCGGTGCTGGAGGAGATCGGGTTGAGCGCCGAGCAGATCGCCGCGCTGCAGGAACGCGGGATCGTCGGCTGATCGGTCAGCCTCGGAGGGACTCGATCAGGTCGATGTATTTTTGCTTCGCCTCGTCGGCGGTGGCGCCCTTCTGGGCGGTCCACGCGTCCCACTTGGCGCGCGCGACGATGTCGCTGAAGCTGGGCTTCTTGGCGGTGTTGTCGCCTTCGGTCGCCTGCTTGAACAGGGCGTAGATCTTCAGCAGCGTCGGGTTGTCGGGGCGCTCGGCCAGCAGCTTGGAGTTGGCCTGGGCGGCTTCGAATTGGGCGTTGAGGTCGGACATGGCGGTCGGGAAGAAGGTCGGAAACCGCGCATCTTAAATGGATTGGTACCAAGTGGTACCAATTGCGAGCATTCGGGCCTTTCAGTCCGTCAGCCCCGCCCGCGCCAGCTCCACATCCAACCGCTCCCGCGCATCCGCCGGCGTCAGCGCTGCCGCCTTCTCGTACAGCCCGTTCGCCTCGCCAAGGCGCGACTCGCCGTGCAGCATCAGCAGCGCACGCGCGTACTCCATCATCCCGGCCGCCGACTGCGGATGCAGCGCCAGCCCGCGCTCGAACAGCTCGATCGAGGTTTCGGCGCGCACGCCGTACGTCATGCGCCCAACCAGCGCGCCGACCTTGTCGATCACTTCGGCGTGGAAGGCGGCCAGCGCGAGGTGCGCGTCGCCGTGCTCCGGCTGCAGTTCGATCACGTGCTCCAGCGCGCCCTTGAGCTTGGTGCCCAGGCCCTGCGCCAGGGCGCGCGCCACGCTGATGCCCTGGCTGTAGCGGCCCAGCGCGTAGGCCTGCCAGTACAGCGCCTGGCAGTTGTCGGGTTCGGCCGCGACCTGTGCGCCGGCGCGTTCGATCACCTGGCGGAACATGGCGAGCCGCACGGCCTCGCGCGGCTCCAGGTAGTTGGCGTAGATGGCGGTCGCCTGGTTGGCGAGCGCCAGGCCGTCGGGGCCGTGGCGCAAGCCGAGGGCGGCGGCGCGTTCGAACTCGCCGCTGTGGTACAGCGCCCAGCCTTCGGCCAGCGGCGCGTCGGGCGCGGGCGGCGGCAGTGCGTGGCCGGCGTGCAGGCGCTGCCAGTGGGCGAGCAGGCTGCGCGCGTCGTAGCGGGGCACGTCGGGGTAGGGAAGGGGCGTCCAGGGTTCGGTGCCGGCGGTGGCCGTGGCCGCGGCAGGGCCGGCGGACAGCAGCGAGAGCGGTTTGAAATCGGAGTGGGGCATGGATGTTCTAGGCCGCCATATCGACAGTCGGTGGCACGGGGCTGGGGTTGCTGGCGGCGCTTTCGCCGTTGTAGGCATTGCTCAGCGCCAGCAGGTGGCGGCGCTGGTCGCGTGCGAGGTAGGGCGCGAGCAGGTGCAGCGTGTGGTGGCCGCCACGCATCAGCGCGCCCTGCGCGTGCGCGGGCTCCAGCGCCTGGCGCGGGTTGCGCACGTACTCGTAGCTGAGCCAGTAGGTCAGCACCACGACCATGCTCTGGGCCAGCGTGTCGACCTCGTGCGCGTCGATCTCCAGGTGGCCGGCGCGGCTCAGGCCGGCGATCAGCTGGCGGATGGCGCGTGCCTTGTTCTTGAGCACGAGCTGGAACTGGGTCTCCAGGTGCCGGTTCTTGCTCAGCAGGTCGTTGAGGTCGCGGTACAGGAAGCGGTAGCGCCAGATCAGCTCGAACAGGCTGTGCATGAAGAACCAGGCGTCCTCCACGTCGTGCACGCCTTCGCTGGCGTGCAGCAGCTCGTTGAGCTCGGCTTCGTAGCCTTCGTAGAGCTTGTTGATCAGCTCTTCCTTGGCGGGGTAGTGGTAGTAGAGATTGCCGGGGCTGATGTTCAGCTCGCCGGCCACCAGCGTGGTCGACACGTTCGGTTCCCCGAAGCGGTTGAACAAATCCAATGCGGCTTCGAGGATGCGTTGCGCAGTGCGGCGTGGCGCCTTCTTTGCCATGTCGGTGCCCCCGTGGTTTCTCTTGGTCTTGGGGGCACTCTAGCGCATGTGCGCTGCACCATGAACGGTGCGGGACATGTTTTGCGGCGCTGAATTTTTGTGCAGTGCCGCAATTACAGAACGATGTCAGCCGGCCTTGGTGCGGCGCAGGGTCTTCTTGGCGGCGGGGGCCGGTGCGGCCTTGCGCGAGGCGCGCACGGGCAAGGTCTTTGCGTCGCGCTGCTTGAGCTGGGCTTCGAGCGCCTCGACGCGCGCCTGCAGTGCGGCCACGTCGGCGGCCGAGGGCACGCCGAGCTTTTCGAGCGCGCGCGCCACGCGGTCTTCGAAGATGTTCTCGAGCTTGCCCCACTGGCCGGCGGCCTTGGTGCCGAACTCGCTGGCGAAGCCGGCCATGCGCTGCTGGGCCTGGGCCAGGGTTTCCTCGGCGGCCTGCTGGGTCTTCTTCTGCATGCCGGCGCCGTCCTTGACCAGCGCCTCGAAGGCCTTGCTGCCTTCCTGCTGCATCTTGGCGAAGGCGCCGAGGCCGGCCAGCCAGATCTGCTGGGCCGAGTCCTTGATGCGGTCGGTCTTGTCGTTGCTGTCGTCGTCTCGGGAGGTGGCCATGCGGTGTGTTCCTTGGGATGCAATCACACGACTCTAGCCGCCCGGGCGCGCTGTGGTTAGGGCGCGCCGCCTATCCCCGCGCCCGTGATCAGGGCGTGCCGCCGGCGGCGCGGCTGGCGTCCAGGTGCGCCTTGGCGCGCTCGGCCAGCGCCATTTCGCCGGGGGTGCCGGGCACGAAGGCTTCCACCGGCAGCGGCCGGCCGTGCGAGTCGACCGAGACGAACACGATCAGGCATTCGGTGGTCTTTTCCATCACGCCGCCCTTCATGTCGCCGCTGCGCACCTCGACCGAGATGTTCATGCTGGTCTTGCCGGTGTAGGCCAGGCGGGCCTCGACCTCGACCAGGTCGCCGATCATGATCGGCCGGTGAAAGCGGATGCTGCCGATGAAGGCGGTGACGCAGTAGCGCTTGGCCCAGCTGGTGGCGCAGGCGTAGCCGGCCTCGTCGATCCACTTCATGACCGTGCCGCCGTGGACCTTGCCGCCGAAGTTGACGGTGCTGGGTTCGGCCAGGAATCGGAGGGTGATGGAAGACATGGGGCGCCTTTTTTCTGTGGGCTGTGGGTGGGGAGCCGCGATTATGCGAGCGCCCGGGCGTCCTTTGGCGCTCGCCCGCCGCTGTTCAGCTGCCGCTGAACAGCTGGGCCAGCGTGCGGCGCAGCCAGGCGTTGCCCGGGTCGGCATGAAAGCGCTCGTGCCAGTGCTGCTTGACGGCGTAGGCCGGCAGCGTGAAGGGCGGCGCCAGCACCTTCACCGGCTCCTGCGTGGCCAGCACGTTGCCCAGGATGCGCGGCACCACCACGATCAGCTCGGTGTGGGCCACGATGCGCGCCACGCTCAGGAAGCTCGACAGCCGCACCACCACGTTGCGCTTGAGGCCCAGGCGCGCGATGGTGGTGTCGACGATGGCGTGCCCCGTGCCCGAGCTGGACACCACCGCGTGCGCTTCTTCCTCGAAGCGCTTGCGCGTGAGCTTGGCGCCGATGCGCGGATGATTCTGCGCCGCCAGGCAGACGAAGTTCTGCATGAACAGCACCTGCTGGTAGAAGCCCGCGTCCAGCTGCGGCATGAAGCCCACGGCCAGGTCGACGTCGCCGTCCTGCAGGCGGCGGCCGCTGTGGGTGGAGATGATCTCGGTCTCGATGTGCACGCCCGGCGCCGCATGGCGCAGGTGGTCGAGCAGGCCGGGCAGCAGCACCACCTCGCTGATGTCGGTCATGCAGATGCGAAAGCGCCGCTGCGCGCGCGCCGGCTCGAAGCTGCTGCGGTTGCCCTGGGCCTGCGCCAGCTGCGCCAGCGCCTCGCGCAGGTTCGGGTAGATGCGCTCGGCGTGCGGCGTGGGCTGCATGCCCTGTGCGGTGCGGGTGAACAGGCGGTCGTCGAAGTGCGCGCGCAGTTTGTTCAGCGCCGTGCTGGCGGCCGCCTGCGCCATGCCCAGGCGCTCGGCGGCCTTGGTGACGTTGCCGGTCTTGTAGACCTCGTCGAACACGGCGAGCCATTCGAGATCGAGCTTGGACATGGGATGAGGCGGGCTGGAGCCCTGAAGGCGAAAGCGAAAGGCACCATTATCGAAATTTCGAATTCCGTGTATTGGCACGCGGTCTTGAGGAAATAGTGGTGCGGGTCAACAATGCCGCCAACGGAGACACCGACCCCATGAACCCCGCTTCTTCCCATGCCGCCAGCGCACCGGCCAACGCCGCCGAGCGCCGCGACTACTACGCCCGCATCCGCCCGCTGAACCTCTCGCCGCTGTGGGAGTCGCTGCACGTGCTGGTGCCGCGCGAACCCGCGAGCCCGTGCGTGCCCGCGCTGTGGCGCTACGACGAGATCCGCCCGCTGCTCATGGAGTCGGCCGACCTCATCACCGCCGAAGAGGCCGTGCGCCGCGTGCTGGTGCTCGAGAACCCGGCGCTGCCCGGCAACGCGTCGATCACGCAGTCGATCTACGCCGGCCTGCAGCTCATCATGCCGGGCGAGGTGGCACCGTCGCACCGCCATGTGCAGTCGGCGCTGCGCTTCATCGTCGACGGCAAGGGTGCCTACACCACCGTGGGCGGCGAGCGTACGACGATGCACCCCGGCGACTTCATCATCACGCCCTCGTGGGCCTGGCACGACCACGGCAACGAAGGCATCGAAGGCGTGACCGAGCCGGTGGTCTGGCTCGACGGGCTCGACATTCCCATGCTGCGCTTCTTCGACGCCGGCTTCGCCGAGAACGACGACGCCAAGGTGCAGCACGTGGCGCGGCCCGAAGGCCACAGCCTGACGCGCTTCGGCCACAACATGGTGCCGGTGCGGCACGACCACACCTCGGCCACCTCGCCGATCTTCAACTACCCCTACCTGCGCAGCCGCGAGGCGCTGGCGCAATTGCAGAAGCAGGAAGCGCCCGACGCCTGGCTCGGCCACAAGCTGCGCTACATCAACCCGCTGACGGGCGGCTCGCCGATGCCGACCATCTCGACCCAGCTGCAGCTGCTGCCCAAGGGCTTCGCGGGCCAGGCGCACCGCGCCACCGACGGCACCGTCTACAGCGTGGTCGAAGGCCACGGCACGGCCGAGATCGCCGGCCAGCGTTTCGACTTCGGCCCGCGCGACACCTTCGTCGTGCCCTCGTGGGCGCCGCTGCGTCTGTCGTCGCCGAACGAAGACACCGTGCTCTTCAGTTTTTCCGACCGCCCCGTGCAGCAGGCCATGGGCATCCTGCGCGAAGCCTTTCTCGAAGACGCCTGAAAGCGCGGCGACCCTCTTCCTTCTTTTTCTTGTTGTTTGTCTGATGTGCCGTCCCGTGCGGCAGGAGCTTCCATGTCCTTCGTCTTCACGCCCCCTTCCATCGTCGGCCTGCCCATCGTCGGCTCCGACCAGCAGTTCCCCGTGCGCCGCGTCTACTGCGTGGGCCGCAACTACGCGGCGCATGCGCGCGAGATGGGCTTCGACCCCGACCGCGAACCGCCGTTCTTCTTCTGCAAGCCGAACGACGACGCCTCGGTCGTGCCCGTGGCCGAAGGCACCATCGGCGCCGTGCCGTACCCCTCGCTCACGAGCAACTACCACTACGAAGCCGAGCTGGTGGTCGCCATCGGCAAGGGCGGCAAGGACATTCCTGTCGACCAGGCCGCCAGCCACATCCACAGCTACGCCGTGGGCCTGGACATGACGCGCCGCGACCTGCAGATGAAGATGCGCGAAGCCGGCCGCCCCTGGGAGATCGGCAAGGCCTTCGACTTCTCGGCCCCCATCGCGCCGCTGCGCATGCTGGCCGACGTGGGCGAGATCAACGCCGGCGCCATCACGCTCGAGGTCGACGGCCAGGTGCGCCAGAACAGCGACATCACGCACCTGATCTGGTCGGTGAACGAGGTCATCGCCAACCTCTCGACGCTGTTCGCGCTGCAGCCCGGCGACCTGATCTTCACGGGCACGCCCGAAGGCGTGGGCGCGGTGAAGCCGGGCCAGACGATCAAGGTCAGCATCGAGCGCCTGCCGTCCCTCACCGTGCGCATCGACTGAGTTTCCCGGCCCGCGCATGACCCTCTCGAAGCATCCTCCCTCCGTGCTGCTCGTCGGCGGCGGCATCGGCGGCATGGCGGCCGCGCTCGCGCTCGCACGCCTGGGCGTGGCCATCGACCTGCTCGAACAGAGCGCCGTCATCGGCGAGATCGGCGCCGGCCTGCAGCTCGGCCCCAACGCCTTCGCGGCGCTCGACGCGCTGGGCGTGGGTGAGGCCGTGCGCCGCAGCTCGGTGTTCACCGACCGGCTCGTGATGATGGACGCGGTCGACTGCAGTGAAGTCGCCTCGGTGCCCGTCGGCGAGGCCTTCCGCGCGCGCTTCGGCAATCCGTACGCCGTGAGCCACCGCGCCGACCTGCACGGCGCGATCCATGAGGCCGTGAAGCAGCATCCGCTGATCCGCTTCCACACCTCGGCGCAGGTCGAGGCGATCGACATCGGCGCGCACGGCGTCACGGCCGTCACGCGCGACGGCCGCCGTTTCCAGGCCGACGCCATCGTCGGCTGCGACGGCGTGAAGTCGGTGGTGCGTGCCAAGCTCATCGGCGACGCGCCGCGCGTGTCGGGCCACGTGGTCTACCGCGCCGTCGTGCCCGCGGCCGACATGCCCGCCGACCTGCAATGGAACGCGCCCGTGGTCTGGGCCGGCCCGAACTGCCACCTCGTGCATTACCCGCTGCGCCACGGCGAGCAGTACAACCTGGTCGTCACCTTCCACAGCCGTGAAGAAGAAGAGTGGGGCGTCACCGACGGCAGCAAGGACGAGGTGCTGTCGTACTTCGAAGGCGTGCATGCGCGCCCGCGCCAGCTGCTCGATCGCCCGACCTCGTGGCGCCGCTGGAGCACCGCCGACCGCGACCCCGTCGAGCGCTGGAGCGACGGCCCGGCTACGCTGCTGGGCGACGCGGCGCATCCCATGATGCAGTACCTCGCGCAGGGCGCCTGCATGGCGCTCGAAGACGCCGTGACGCTCGGCGAGGCCGTGAAGGCCTGCGACTTCGACATGACCGCCGCCTTCCAGCGCTACGAACAGGCCCGCATCGCACGCTGCGCGCGCGTCGTGCTGTCGGTGCGCGAGATGGGGCGCCTGTACCACGCCCAGGGCGTGGAGCGCCTGGTGCGCAACAGCTTGTGGACCGGGCGCACGCCCGAACGCTTCTACGATGCGGTCGAATGGCTGTACGCCTGGCGACCCGAGCACTGCCTGGGCGATGCGCCCGCGCCGCGCTGACACGGTTTTTCTGCAATATCCCTACCAACGAGGCCGAAGGCCCAGGAGACAACCCATGAACTTTCCGCGCGCATTGCTGACGACCGCCGTCCTGGCCCTGACCGCCGCCTCCGGCGCCTGGGCGCAGGGCAGCGACTACCCGAGCAAGCCGGTGACGCTGATCACCCCGTTCGCGGCCGGCAGCGGCCCCGACGCGGTGCTGCGGCTCGTGTCCGACAAGCTCTCGCGCCTGTGGAACCAGCGCGTGGTGGTCGACAACCGGCCCGGTGGCGGCGGCTTCATCGCCATCGACCAGGCGCGCCGCGCCGCGCCCGACGGCTACACGCTGCTGCAGCTGGACAGCGAGCACATCGCCGCGCTGCCGCACCTGTACAAGTCGCGCAACTTCGTGACCTTGCAGCACTTCGATCCGGTCGCCTCGCTGTTTCGCACGCCCTTCTTCGTGGCCGTGGGCACCGAGTCGAAGTGGAAGACCATGGGCGACCTGATTGCCGCCGCCAAGGCCAACCCCGAAGGCATCGTCTACGGCTCGTGGGGCGTCGGCAGCCCGGGCCACCTGGGCGCGCAGCAGCTCGAGGCGCTCACGGGCATCCGCATGCGGCACGCGCCGTACCGCGAGGTGTCGCAGCTGTATTCCAACGTGGGCACCGGCGAGGTGCCGTGGGCCTTCGCGAGCATCCCGTCGAGCCAGGGCATCTACAAGGCCGGCAAGCTGCGCTATATCGCCGTGGCCGCGCCCAAGCGCATCCCGCAGATGCCCGACGTGCCCACCATGGCCGAGGCCGGCGGCCCGGCCTCGCTGGAGGTCAACTCCTTCGTGTCGCTGCTGGCGCCCAAGGGCGTGTCGGCGGCCGTCAAGGCCAAGATCAACGCCGACGTGGCCAAGGTCATCGCCGACCCGGACATCCGCGCCCGCTTCGACACCTTCGCCTTCGAGCCGCTGGCCTGGTCGCCCGAGGAGATCGAGCGCAACGCCGAGGCCAAGTCGAAGGTGTACGGGGAGCTGGTGCGCCGGGGCAACATCAGCCTCGACTGACGAGGGGGCGCCTTGCCCTGGGCTCGGCGCGCCAGTTAAGCTGGCTCTCTTTGCATTTTTGTTTACCTTTTAACTGTCTTTTTCCATGCAAGCCACCAAGAGAGTCCTCCTGATCGCCTGCGGCCTGGCCGCCACCGCGGCGCTGCCGCTGTCCGCCAGCGCCGACACCCCCGCGTGGCCGACCAAGCCGATCCGCCTGCTGGTGGGTTTCCCGGGCGGCTCCACGCCCGACATCGCGGCGCGCACCATCGCCGAGCCGCTGTCCCGCGCGCTGGGCCAGCCGGTCGTGGTGGACAACAAGGCCGGCGCCTCGGGCAACATCGCGGCCGACCAGGTGGCCAAGGCCACCGACGACCACACGCTGGGCATCGTCATCAACGGCAACCTCACGTCGTCGAAGATGCTGTACCCCAAGCTGCCGTACGACCCGGCGAAGGACTTCACCTACCTGTCGCTGATCGCCACCGCGCCGCTGGTGCTCGTGGCGCAGAACAGCCTGCCCTCGGGCACCGCCTTCTTCGACGCCGCGCGCCAGGCCGGCGACAAGTGGAACTACGGCTCGGTGGGCGTGGGCTCGGTCGGCCACCTGGGCATGGAGCTGCTCAAGAGCCGCGTGAACGGCTTCAAGCCCGAGCACGTGCCCTACCAGGGCAACCCGCAGGTCGTCACCGGCATGCTGGGCGACCAGGTGCAGATGGGCCTGATCCCGCCGGGCGTGGCCATGCCGCAGATCCGCGCCGGCAAGCTCAAGGCCGTGGGCCTCACGGGCGGGCGCAGCGCGCTGGTGCCCGAGATCGCCCCGCTGGCCGACGCCGGCGTGAAGGACTTCAGCCTCGAGGTGTGGGTGGCGCTGCTCGGCCCGGCCAGCCTGTCGAAGCCCGCGCAGGCGCGCATCAGCCGCGAGATCGAGATCGTCATGAAAGACCCCGACGTGCGCCGCAAGCTCTTCGAGCAAGGCTGGCAGGCCGTGGGCACCTCGCCGGACGGCATGCGCACGCGCGTGAAGGAAGAGGCGGCGATCATGAGCAAGATCATTTCCACGCGCGGGATCAAACTGCAGTGATGACGGCGACGACGCAGCACAACACCCTGACCGAACCGGCGCGCGCGCTGCCGGTGTTCGGCGACTTCGACGTGGTCGTGGTCGGCGGCGGCCCTGCCGGCATTGCCGCCGCCGTGAGCGCCGCGCGCCACGGCGCGCGCACGCTGCTGGTGGAGCGCTACGGCTTTCTCGGCGGCATGGGCACCGCGGGCGGCGTGACCAACTTCGCGGGCCTGTACGGCAAGCGCCGCGGCGAGATGACGCAGCTGGTGCGCGGCGTGGTCGACGACCTCATCGACCGCATCGCCGGCTTCAACGGCATGAACGCGCCGCAGAACGGCATGGGCGGGCGCATCTGCGTGCGCTCGTACGACACCTCGGCCTACAAGCTGGCCGCTGACCAGCTGCTCGAAGCGGCCGGTGTGCAGATGCTGTTCCACGCGTATGCCGCGGCGGTGCTGCACGATGGCGCGCGCATCGCCGCGCTGGTGGTCGAAACGAAATCGGGCCGCCAGGCGATCCGCGCCAACGCCTTCATCGACGCCAGCGGCGACGCCGACGTGGCGGCCTTCGCGGGCGTGCCCTTCGAAGTGGGCGACGGCCACGGCAGCGGGCTGTTCCCGACCACCATGTTCCGCATCGGCCAGGTCGACGCGCCGGCCGCGCTGGAAGCGGTGGGCGAGTTCTCGGCCATCAACGGCTTCATGGCGCGCGCCGAGCAGCAGCATCCGGGCAAGTACAGCTTTCCGCGCGAAGGCGCGATCCTGCGGCCCAACAAGGACCCGCGCGAATGGCGTGCCAACGTCACGCAGATCCGCAACGCCGAAGGCCGCGCGATGAACGGCGTCGATGCGCGCGAGCTCAGCGACGGCGAGCTCGAAGGCCGACGCCAGATCGCCGCGTACTTCAAGTTCCTGCAGGCCGAGGTGCCGGGCTTCGCGCCGTCGGCCATCGTGGAGATCGCGCCGCAGGTCGGCATCCGCGAGACGCGCCGCATCCAGGGCCTGTACGCGCTGGGCCGCGAGGACATCCTCGGCTCGGCCACCTTCGACGACACCATCGGCCTGAACGCCTGGCCGATGGAAATGCACGCCGACGGCCGCATCGAGTGGGCCTTCCCGCGCGACGAAGCCAACGCCTACAACCACCTGCCGTGGCGCATGCTGGTGCCGCAGACGCTCGACAACCTGCTGGTGGCCGGGCGCTGCGCCTCGATGACGCACGAAGGCCAGTCGGCCGCGCGCGCCAGCGGCGGCTGCTTCGTGATGGGGCAGGCGGCGGGCACCGCGGCGGCCTCGCTGGGCGGCGGGCGCTTCGCGGCGATCGACGTGGCGGCGCTGCAGAAAAAGCTGGTGGCCGACGGCGTCGACCTGGACCATTGAGAAGGTGTGAACGAATCCGCCATGCCCGCTCATCCCGCCCAGACACGCCCCCTCTGCGTTGCAAATGCTCGCCATAGCCCGGCTATGGCTGCGCTTTGCGCCTTGAGGGGGCGCGCCTGGGCAGGCTGCTCGGCCACGCCGGATTCATTCACACCTTCTGAGCGCGGCGCGGCGCTAGAGTCCGGGGCTGGATGAACTCGAACCCCGGACACACCGTGCCTCTTTCTTCTTCGCTGTCGACGCCCGTGCGTCGCTTCTTCCTGGCGCTGGCCTGCGCCGCCTTCGGCCTGCTGCAGGTGGGCTGCGCCAGCACCCCCGAGGGCGACCCCGTCCACGGCAAGGACCGCGTGCTGAGCTTCGTGGCGGCCAAGGACGGCCGCAAGGTCGCCATCGCCGGCGACAAGTACCACTACGTGTTCGACGGCGACCCGTCCGTGGCCGCGCTGCTGCGCTGGGACGGCCGCACCAAGGTCACGCCCGCGCTCATCGGCGAACTGAAGGTGGCGCGCAACCAGAGCTTCGAAGGCCAGTACGTGCTGATGGCCTTCGACGCCGACCTGACCCCCGAAGACCGCAACTTCCTCGTCCAGACCGGCTTCGCGAAGGCCGAGGTGAAGTACGGCGACCGCACCGGGCCGGTGCTGCGCTACTTCGGCACGGTCTACGGCAAGCGCTACGCGGCGGTGGCGCTGAAGTCGGCCGACACGGTCGATTTTTCGCGCCGCCAGTACCTGAAGTACGTCGAGCAGGAAACGCTCAGCGGCCCCTTCAGCCAGGCCGCGCGTTCGCCGCTGGCGTACGGCGCCGACGGCGCGATGCTGCTGGGCGGCGTGCCGGTGCGCATGGTGGACG
Source organism: Variovorax sp. GW821-FHT06D12 (assembly GCF_059419205.1). NCBI lineage: Bacteria > Pseudomonadati > Pseudomonadota > Betaproteobacteria > Burkholderiales > Comamonadaceae > Variovorax > Variovorax sp. GW821-FHT06D12. The sequence continues at coordinate 240,159 of NZ_JBWKRI010000004.1, forward strand.
GCGGCACCGACCACGGCTGCAGCCTGCGCCTGATGCTGGACATCTGCTTCTTCAAGTAGGCCCGCCGGGCGCCGCTGACCGGGCCGCGACAGCGCGCGGGCCCGGCCTTTGCTATCGTCGTGGATTGCTTTTCTGCGCCGAATCCCTTCCCCCGATGACCCCCGAACCCGTCCTTGCCGCCCGCCTCGTTGCCGACCTCGTCGCCCTCATGCAGCTCGAACCGCTGGGCGGCGACCGCTTCCTGGCCCAGAGCGAGGACATCGGCACGCCCGCCGTCTTCGGCGGCCAGGTGCTCGGCCAGTCGCTCATGGCCGCCAGCCTCACGGTGGGCGCCGAGCGCCCGGTGCATTCGATGCACGCCTACTTTCTGCTGCCCGGCGAGCACGCGCCCATCGAGTACAGCGTCGACCGCGTGCGCGACGGCCGCAGCTTCACCACGCGCCATGTGGTGGCGCGCCAGCAGGACCGCATCATTTTCGAGATGTCGGCCTCGTTCCAGACCGTGGACGAGGGCGTCGAGCACCAGTTCCCCATGCCCGCCGTCGAAGGCCCCGAGGGCCTGACCAGCGAACTCGACCAGCGCATCGCGCTCGGTGACCGCCTGCCCGAACCCTGGCGCTCCAAGGCGATCCAGCCGCACGGCATCGAGTACCGGCGCGTCGACCCCGAAGACCTGCTGCGGCCCGAGGTGCGCCCCACCGAGAACCAGAGCGCCATCTGGATGCGCGCCATCGCGCCGCTGCCCGACGACCTGACGGTGCACCGCGCGCTGCTGGCCTACGCCTCCGACCACGGCCTGCTGCGCGCCGCGATGCTGCCGCACGGCCTGAGCTTCATGAGCGGCCAGGTGCGCCCCGCCAGCCTGGACCACGCGATGTGGTTCCACCGCGATTTCCGTTTCGACGACTGGCTGCTCTACGTGGTCGATTCGCCCAGCGCGGGCGGCGCGCGCGGCCTGTGCCGCGGCAGCCTCTACACGCGCGACGGCCGCCTCGTGGCTTCGGCGGCGCAAGAGGGCATGCTGCGCATCCGCAAGCCGGGATCGCCGCGCACGCCGATCACGGGCTGAACGGCCTGCCTCTTTTTTCAACACCTACTCGCTCACTCCGGCCATGAAGATCTTCTTCTCTCCCGCGTCTCCCTTCGTGCGCAAGTGCATGGTCGTGGCCCACGAGCTGGGCGTGGCCGACCGCATCGAGAAGCTGCCCAGCGCGGCCGGCCCGGTGAAGCGCGACGCCCGCATCCTGCCGACCAACCCGCTGGGCCAGGTGCCGACCTTCCTCACCGACGACGGCCAGGCGCTGTTCGACAGCCGCGTGATCTGCGAGTACCTCGACACCATGCATGCCGGCGGCCTGTTCCCGGCCAGCGGGCCCGCGCGCTGGGCGCGCCTGACCGAGCTGTCGCTGGCCGACGGCATGACCGGCGCCGCGCTGCTCGCGCGCTACGAGACCATGCTGCGCCCCGAGGCGCTGCGCTGGAGCGACTGGACCGACGGCCAGCTCGACAAGGTGCGTACCGGCCTCGAATGGCTGGAGGCGGCGGCGCCGTCGTTCGGCGATCGCGTCGACATCGGCACCATCGCCTTCGGCTGCGCGCTGGGCTACATGGACTTCCGCTTCCCCTCGGTGGACTGGCGCGCCCAGGCGCCGAACAGCGCGAAGTGGTTCGCCGTGTTCAACCACCGGCCGTCGATGCAGGCCACGTTGCCGACGGCCTGAGCGATGACGTTCGACGATCTCTCGTGCCGCACCGGCATCGAAATTCCCCCGCTGCTGCAACAGCTCCTTGCCAGCGGGCCGCCCGATCTGGTCGGCTTCCCCGACTTCGAGTGGCTGGACGCCGAGCAGGCGGCCAACGACCTCGATGAGTGGCTCGATGCCAAGTGGCAGGACGGCCGCCGCTTCCTGCCCTTTGCGCAATCGGGCGCGGGCGACGCCTACTGCCTTGTGCCGCTGGACGGCGGCGCCGTGGGCGTGGCCTTCGTGTGGCACGACGACGAGGAAAGCAGCGTCGGCCACGGCTCGTTCGCCGATTTCGTCTGCGCGAAATTCCTGGAAGCCTTCGTCGACCTGAGCTACCTCGGCGACTGGGACCTGTCCGAGCCCGAGATGGCCGAGCGCATCGCGGCCGACGTGGCCACCGTCACGGCTTTCATGGACGACACGGAAACCGCCGCCTACCTGCGGGCGCTGAGCCGGCAGCCGCTGGTGTCGCGGCCCTTCAAGACGGGCCCGCGCGCCAGGCCCGAGCAGGTGCCCTCGCTGATGCCGCAGGCCGAGTTCGAGGAAGACCTGAAGCGCTTCACCCTGCAGGACAGCGCGCCTTTCCCCGTGAAAGCGCGCTGGGACATCGAGGGGTAGGCTACGGGGTTTCATCCGAAGGAGGAACCCACCATGTCAGATCAGAAAGTAGCCATCGTCACCGCCGGCGGCAGCGGCATGGGCGCCGCCGCGGCCCGCAAGCTCGCGGACGACGGCTTTCGCGTGGCCATCCTGTCCTCGTCGGGCAAGGGCGAGGCGCTGGCGCAGGAACTCGGCGGCCTTGGCGTGACCGGCTCCAACCAGTCGAACGACGACATCCAGCGCCTCGTGGACAAGGTCATGGCCGAATGGGGCCGCATCGACGTGCTCGTGAACAGCGCCGGCCACGGCCCGCGCGCACCGATCCTGGAGATCAGCGACGACGACTGGCACCGCGGCATGGACGTCTACTTCCTGAGCGCCGTGCGCCCCGCGCGCCTCGTGGCGCCGCACATGGTGAAGCAGGGCGGCGGCGCGATCATCAACATCTCGACCTTCGCCGCCTTCGAGCCCGACCCGGTGTTCCCGACCTCGGGCGTGTTCCGCGCCGGCCTCGCGGCCTTCACCAAGCTCTTCGCCGACCAGTACGCCAAGCACAACGTGCGCATGAACAACGTGCTGCCCGGCTTCATCGACAGCCTGCCCGAGAAAGAAGTGTTTCGCGAACGCATCCCGATGGGCCGCTACGGCCGCAGCGCCGAGATCGCCGCCACCATCGGCTTCCTGGCCTCCGAGGGCGCGGGCTACATCACCGGGCAGAACCTGCGCGTGGACGGCGGCATCACGCGCTCGGTCTGAACCCGGCAAAGGCGCCCATGACCGCCCCCACCCCGGTGCGCGAGCACATGGACCGCACCCTTGCGTCCTACGAAGCGTCCGCGCGCGACTACAACGCGATCGTGGCGGGCCACCGGCCGCCCGAGATCGAGGAGGCGGTGCGCCGCATGATGCAGCGCGTGCCCGCCGGCGGCACCGTGCTCGAGATCGGCTCCGGGTCGGGGCAGGACGCCGACTTCGTCGAATCCCTGGGCGGCGTCGTGAGGCGCACCGATGCGGTCCAGGCGTTTCTCGACCTGCAGGCCGAGCGCGGCAAGAAGGGCGAGCTGCTCAATGTCGTCACGGATGCGCTGGGCGGGCCCTGCGACGCGGTCCTGGCGATGTGCGTGCTGATCCATGTCGATCGCGCGCAGATCGCGCCGGTGCTGCGCAAGGTGTTCGACGCACTCACGCCCGGCGGGGTTTTTCTCGCGGCCATGCGCATCGGCGAAGGCGAGACCCTCGGCGACTACCAGACCGTGTACTGGCCGAAAGACGCGTTCGCCGACGCGCTGGCCGCGGCGGGCCTTCACCTGCAATGGGACAGCCAGTGGATCGGCCGCGACGACGTGACGTGGGCCAACTTCCTGGCGTGCCGTCCGCGCTAGCAGCGAACGGACGAACGCCGGCTCACACGCCCAGGTAGCGCGTCCACAGCGACCGGTCGGCATCGAGCGCGGCCGAGTCGCCCTGCCACACCACGCGCCCGCGTTCGAGGATCACGTGGCGGTCGGCCAGCGGCAGCAGGCGCTGCACGTACTTGTCGACCACCAGGATCGCCTCGCCTTCGGACTTGAGCGTGGCGATGCAGTGCCAGATCTCCTCGCGGATCACCGGCGCCAGGCCTTCGGTGGCTTCGTCCAGGATCAGCAGGCGCGGGTGCGTCGACAGCGCGCGCGCAATGGCCAGCATCTGCTGCTCGCCGCCCGAGAGCTGGTTGCCTGCGTTGGCCTTGCGCTCCGACAGGCGCGGAAAGAGCTTGTACAGCGCCTCCACGGTCCAGCGCGGCGCGCTGCCGGGGCGGGGCCGTGCGAAGGCGCGCAGGTGCTCGTCCACGCTGAGGTTGGGGAACACGTGGCGCCCCTCGGGCACGATGGCCATGCCGCGCCGCGCGATGGCGTCGGGCCGGTGGCCGCCGATGGCCGCGCCGCAGAACTGCACGCCGCCGCGCATCGGCGCGATCGTGCCGGTCAGCACCTTCAGCAGCGTGCTCTTGCCCATGCCGTTGCGGCCCAGCAGCGCCATCACTTCGCCCGCGCCGACGCGCACGTCGATGCCGAACAGCACCTGGCTGGCGCCGTAGCCGGCTTCGATGGCGGTGGCCTCGAGCAGGGTGGATTTTGTGGTCGTCGTGCTCATGCGTGTCCTTCTGCTTCGGTGCCGAGGTACACGGCTTGCACATCGGGGTGGCCCCGCACTTCGTCGGCCGTGCCGCTCATCAGCACCTTGCCCTGCACCAGCACCGTGAGCCGGTTGGCAAGACGGAACACGGCGTCCATGTCGTGCTCGATGAGCAGGATGGCCATCGATGCGCGCAGCGACTCGATGAGATCGACCATGCGCGCCGACTCGTCGGGGCCCATGCCGGCCATCGGCTCGTCGAGCAGCAGCAGCTTGGGTTCGGCGGCCAGCGCCAATGCCACGTCGAGCGCGCGCTGCGCGCCATGCGGCAGCGTGCCCGCGATGCGGTGGCGCTCGCTGCCCAGGCCCACGCGGTCGGCCAGTGCGTGGGCACGGTCGACCAGGTCGCGTTCGTTCGCACGCGGCGCCAGGAAGCGCAGGCTGCTGCCCGCATGGGCCTGCGCGGCGAGCATCAGGTTGTCGTGCACCGTTTCCTTGGCGAACACGCGCGTCACCTGGAAGCAGCGCGACATGCCGGCGGCCACGCGCTGGTGGTCCTTGTAGGCCGTGATGTCCTGCCCGTCGAGCATCAGCCGGCCCGCGTCGGCCTCCAGCAGGCCGGTGATGAGGTTCACCAGCGTGGTCTTGCCCGCGCCGTTGGGACCGATGAGCGCATGCACCTCGCCGCGCTCCACCGTGAGGCTCACATGGTCGGTCGCCAGCAGGCCGCCGAAGCGCTTGACCAACCCTTCGATTCTGAACAGGCTCATGGCTTGGCGCTCCCTGCGGCCGTTGCAGCGGAAGCCGCTGCTGCTGCGACCGTGCGGCGTTTCGTCGACAGTGCGGCCAGGCCGCGCGGGGCCCAGAGGGCGACGGCGATCAGCAGCAGGCCCAGCGGCATGTGCCAGTGCTCGGTGTGCTGCTTGAGCGCTTCCTCGAGCACCAGCCAGACCACGGCGCCCACCGGCCCGCCCCAGCTGCGACCCAGGCCGCCGATGACGACCATCACCACCAGCGTGGCCGACTGCGTCCAGTGCATCGTGGCCGGGCTCACGAAGCCGTTGCCGCCGGCCAGCAGCGCGCCGGCCAGCCCGGCGATCGCGCCGGCGATGGCGAAGGCCACGAGCTGCAGCCGGAACACCGGGTAGCCCAGTGCGCGCATGCGCGTCTCGTTGTCGCGGATGCCCATCAGCGCGTGGCCGAAGCGCGCCTGCGTGGCGCGGTGCAGCCACCACAGCGCGAGCGCGACCACCACGAGCACCACCCAGTAGAAGGTCGATTCGTTGCCCAGGTCGAGGCCCGGCAGCAGCGTGGGGCGCGACATGAGCGTGTAGCCGTCGTCGCCGCCGTACTTGCGCAGCGACACGACGACGAAGTACAGCATCTGCGCGAAGGCCAGCGTGGTCATGATGAAGTACACGCCGCGCGTGCGCAGCGCCACCGTGCCGATCAGCGCGGCCACCAGGCCCGCCACCAGCGCGGCCAGCGGCCACAGGATCCAGGCCGACATCACGCCGGCATCGCTGAGCGCCACCACCGTGTAGGCGCCCATGCCGATGAAGCCCGCGTGCCCGAGCGCCACCATGCCGCCGAAGCCGAGGATGAAGTTCAGGCTCGCGGCGGCCAGTGCGACGACGAGCACGCGCCGCACGAAGCCGATGTAGAAGTCGAGCCCGAACAGCGGCGCGACCAGCGGAAAGGCCGCGAGCGCCACGAGGAGCAGCCCGAGGCCGAAGGTGCGTGACGAGGGTTTCATGCGCGGGCGGAGAAAAGGCCCGAGGGCCGGAAGATCAGAACGACGACCATGAGCGCGTACATCGCCACCTCGGCGAACAGCGGCCCCAGGTCGGCCGCCGTGGCGGGCGGCAGCGTGGCGCGCAGCAGCATCGGCACGAAGGCGCGGCCGATGGTGTCGACCACGCCGACCAGCAGCGCGGCCACGAAGGCGCCGCGCACCGAGCCGATGCCGCCGATCACCAGCACCACCAGCGCCGGAATCAGGATGGCTTCGCCCATGCCCACCTGCACCGCGACGATCGGGCCCATGAGCGCGCCGGCCAGCGCGGCCAGTGCCGCGCCGAGCAGGAACACGCCGTTGAAGATGCGGCCCACGCGCACGCCCATCAGCTCGGCCATCGGCCGGTCGGACGCACCCGCGCGCACCCGCATGCCGATGCGCGTGTGGTTCACCAGCACGTACAGCGCCAGCGCCATCAGCAGGCCGCCCGCGAGCACCACGAGGCGGTACGAGGGGTAGGGCAGGCCGTCCATCAGCTCGACCGGGCCCGAGAGCGCGGCCGGCGTGGGTGCCATCACGGGCGAGGGGCCCCAGATCATCTTGACGATGTCGTCGGCCACCAGGATCACGCCGAAGGTGGCGAGCACCTGCGCCAGGTGGTCGCGCTTGTAGAGGCGACGCATCAGCAGCACCTCGATGAGCAGCGCCACCACCACGGTGACGAGCACCGCGACGACGATGGCGGCGGCGAACGAGCCGGTGCGCGTGTGCGCCTCGGCCGCCACGTAGGCGCCGGCCATGAACAGCGAGCCGTGCGCCAGGTTCAGCACGTCCATGATGCCGAACACCAGCGTGAGGCCCGCCGCCAGAAGAAAGAGCATCAGGCCGTAGCCGATGCCGTTGAGCAATTGCTCGAGGACGAGGATGCCGCTCATGGAAAGACGAGCCGCATCACTTTATGTTGCACTTGGCGGCGTAGCTGTCTCCGTAGTTCGTGAGAACCGTGTTGATCAGCTTGTTCGTCACCTTGCCTTGCGCGTCCTTGCCGATCACGCGCAGGTAGAAGTTCTCGATGGGGAAGTGGTTGTTCGCGTACTTGAAGGTGCCGCGCGTCGAGGCGTAGTTGGCCTTCTTGAGGGCGGCGACCACGGCGTCGCGGTTCTGCGCGTTGCCGCCCGATTGCTTCACGGCGGCGTCCATCGCGAGGATCGCGTCATAGGCCTGCGCGGCGTACACCGAGGGGTAGCGGCCGTTGTATTCCTTGCGGAACGCAGCCACGAAGGCCTTGTTGGCGGCGTTGTCCAGGTCGTGCGCCCAGTGCGAGGTGTTGAACAGGCCGAGCATGGGCTCGCCCACGGCGCCGATCACGTCCTCGTCGGCCGAGAAGCCGCTGGTGACCAGCGTGATGTCCTTCGACAGGCCCGCGCCCACGAACTGCTTGATGAAGTTGATGCCCATCGCGCCGGGCAGGAAGAAGTAGATGGAATCGGGCTTGGCCGCGCGCAGCTGCGCGAGTTCGGCGGCGTAGTCGATCTGGCCCAGCTTGGTGTACAGCTCGTCGGCCACCTGGCCCTTGAACTGGCGCTTGAAACCGCCCAGCGCATCCTTGCCGGCCGGGTAGTTGGGGGCGATGAGCACGATCTTCTTGAACGCGCGGTCCTGCGCGAACTTGCCGGCGGCCTCGTGGAACTGGTCGTTCTGGTAGGCGGTGCCGAAGAAGTAGGGGCTGCACTGCGCACCGGCGAACTGGCTCGGGCCGGCGTTGGCCGACAGGTAGGGCACCTTGGCGTTGAACAGCGTCGGGCCCACGGCCAGCGCCACGTTGGAGCCGATGGGGCCGCTGAAGATGTCGATCTTGTCGCGCTGGATCATGCGGTCGACCAGCTGCTTGGCCTGGTCGGGGCTGCCGGCCATGTCGGCCTGCACGAACTCCACGTCCTGCCCACCGAGCTTGCCGTTCAGCTGCTTGATGCCGAGCGCGAAGCCGTCACGCGCCTCGGCGCCCAGGGCCGCGAAAGGCCCCGAGATGTCAAGGGCCAAACCCACCTTGACCGGCGCGGCCACGGCCGACACCGAGGCCCCGAGGGCGGCGCCGCACAGCAGCAGCGAGATCAGGGTGCGCGGCAGCGCGGGCGATTTCAGGAACGTGGGGCGCATCGGGTTCTCCGGCTAGGGAAGGGTTGAGACAACTGAACTGTTGATAGTTAAATACTTTAGCCGTAAACAATTCGGTGTCAACGGTACTAGCACGAATGGTGCCAGTGAACCGTGTCGCCTTCGCCGCGCCGGACCCTCGCGAAAGGTTACGCAAACGTCAACCGAACGGACTTGCGGTGGCGAACCAGAGGCCGATGCCCGTTGCGATGATGAAGGCCCCGTCGGTCACGCCGGCGACCAGGAAGAACTTGGTCTGCAGCGTGTCGACCAGCTCGGGCTGGCGCGTCGTGCCTTCGAGGAACTTCTGGCCCACCAGCGCGATGCCGATGCACGAACCCAGTGCGGCAATGCCGATCAGCAGGGCGACGGCGAGCGGGAGGATGTTGAAGCCGGTCATGGTTTTTTCTCCTGGTTGATGAATCGATGGACCCACTGTTCCAGAACGGGTGCATCGAATCCATGACGCGAGAGGTCATGCGCCAGACGAAAAAAAGGCCGGCCGTCGAAACGGCCGGCCTGGGCTCAGGCGCGAAGCGAGGTGCTTACGGCAGCTGAGTCCAGTTCTGGTTGTTGCCGCCGTTGCAGGTCCAGGTGATCAGCGCCGTGTCCTGCGTGGTCGAGCCGTTCGGCACGTCCAGGCAGGAGCCCGAGGCGCGGTTGCGCACCGTGCCGCCCACCAGGCTCCACTGCGCCGTGTTGCCCGACGAGCAGGCCACCTGCACCACGGCCGCGTTCGTGGTCGCCGTGCCGTTCTGTGCCAGGCACAGGCCGCTGTGCTCGGCGATGAACTGCACGTAGCCGCCGGTGACGGGCGTCATCGTGAACTTCTCGTTGCCCGCGTTGCCGCACGGCCATTGCACCGCCGTCGCGCCGCTGGTAGTCGATGCGCCCTTGATGTTCACGCACATCGTCGGGTTGAGGTCGGAGCGCAGCCGCGTGACCACCGCCGGGGCGGTGTCCTGCGAGCGCACGTACTCGCGCAGCGCCACCACGTCGTTCGCCGGCAGGCTGGAGGCGTTGCCGTGGCCGCCCGTGAGCAGGTCCTGCAGCGTGGCCGCCTGGCCGTTGTGGAAGAACGCGGTGGTGTTCCAGGTGCCCGACAGGGTCGGCGTGTCGAAGCCCACACCCGCCAGCGGCTGGTTGCTGCCCTTGCCCGACGAGGCCTGGATGGTGCCCACGTCGTGCCGCAACCCGTCGCGGAAGGTGGCGCCCGTGTGGCAGGTGGCGCACTGGGCCGTGTTGAACACGGTCTGTCCGCGCACCGCGTCCACGCTCAGGCTGCCGTCCGCGGCTCGCGCCGGGCTGCGCATGTACTTGTTGAGCGAACCCAGGTACACGGCCAGGTCGTCCAGCTGCGCGCTCTTGCCGGCCTTCGGGGCACCCAGCGGGGCCTGCGTGGCGGTCCAGTCGGCATTGCTCAGGAAGCCCGTGCCGCCGAACTCGTTGCGGATGTCGTTCTCGAAGTCCTGCACCTCGTCGAAGTTGGCCGTCCAGTGCAGCTTGCCGTGGCTGGTGCCGCGCCGGCCCTGCAGGCTGATGGTGCGGCGCAGGCCTTCGCCGCGCTGGGTGAAGTCCCACACCATGCCGTCGTCGCCGCCGTCCGCGTGGCAGCTGGCGCAGGAGATGTAGTTGTCCTTGCTCATGCGCCGGTCGGCCGCGTTGTAGAACACCTGCTTGCCGCGCAGCGCCGCGGCCGCCATCGGCTCCTGCGCCACGGTGGCCACGTTCTGCAGGAAGATCGCCGCGTTGGTCTCGGCCGACAGCACCTTCGCCACGTCGTGCACCGACACCGAGCGCGCCAGGAAGTTGTTCACGAACAACCGCTTGCGCGCCGCATCGAGGTACAGGCCGTGCGGGGCGCTGCTGGCGTTGATCTCGCCGCGCACCGCGCGGGTGTAGCTGTCGACGATGGCGACACGGTTGCCTTCCATCTGCGCCACGAACAGGTAGTCGCCGGCGGGCGAGTACAGCGCGGCGCGCGCGGGGGCGCGGTCGTCGAAGTCGATCTGCTCGGAGAACACCTCGGCGGCGCTTTGCAGGTTCACCTGCGACAGGATGGAACGCACCGTCTGGTCGTGCGGCAGGTCCTTGCCGTCGCGGAAGCGGCCGCGCACGATGTTGTCCTTCTTCGAAGGCAGCACGGCACGCGAGCCGTCGGGCGAGATCACCACCTGGCTCAGGTAGTTGGCCACGCCGCGCGCGCGGCTCTCGGTGTCGACGGTCGTGGTGTCCACCGGCAGCGGAATGGTCTGCAGCGCGGTCAGCGATTGCAGGTTCACCTTGTGCAGCTGGCCGCCCGTCATCTTCGACTTGAAGCGCGTGACGTAGGCCACCTGCGAGTCGGCGCTCACGGCGATGCCGCGCACGCCGCCCTCGAGCGCCAGCGCACCGGTGGTGGCGCCGTTGCTGGGGTCGAAGCTCATGAGCACCGACTTGCTTTCCAGCGTGAGCAGGCCCTTGGCGCCGTTGGGCGTGAAGGCCACGCCGTACGGGCCGCTGCCGTAGGCCAGCGGGATTGACACCGACTGCGAGCCGTCGGCGGCGTTGAGCGCCACCAGCTTGTCCTCGCCCTGCACCGCGACCCAGATGCGGCCGTCGGGGCCGACGGCCAGCGTCTTGGCCTCGTCGCCGACGCGCACTTCCCACAGCTTGGCGAGGGTCTGCGCGTCGATGGCGGCCACCGTGCCGCTGTCGGGGTTCACCGAGTACACCCGGCTCGCATCGCCCGCGATGTTGGTCGTGTGCGTGGGCGCGGTCGCGGTGACCGGCGCGATGACGGTCACGTTGTAGGTGTAGTAGGTCTCGCGGCCGCTGCTGTCCTTCACCGTCAGGGTCACCGTGTAGTGGCCGGGGGTGGTGTAGGTGTAGCTGGTGTTCGGCTGATTCGAGAACGCCGTCTGCGTGCCGTTGCCGAAGTTCCAGCGGAACTGCACGCCGCTGGCGCCGAGCGTCGCGGGGTTGAAGCTCAGCTGGCCATTGACCAGCTTGGGCCCGCCGCCCAGGCCCGGGTCGCCGATGATGGCCTGGCCGCGCAGCGTGTCCACCTCGGCCTGGCCGAGCACGCGGCCGTACACGCGCACCTCGGCCAGCGTGCCCTTGAAGAGCGCGGTGTTGCCCTGGATCTGGCCCATGACCTGGAACTTGGTCGACAGGCCCTTGGTGCCGGTCGGCCCGGTCGAGGTGGTCTTCACGCCGTCCACGTACACCGCCTGCGCGCCCGAGGCCGCGTCGCGCGTGAGCACGACGTGGTGCCAGTTGCCGTCGTTCACGGCCGCGGTGGAGGTGGTGCCGCCGTCATTGCCCACCGAGAGCTTGATGCGCCCGCCGGTGTCCAGCCAGCCCCAGAACACGTCGTCGGTGCCGCCCGACTGGTCGCGACCGAAGATGCCGGGCGCGGTCCACGAGTTGGCAGCGCCGGCCTGCGTGGTCTTCATGTAGAAGCTCAGCGTGGCGGTGCCGCCCAGCGCGCTGGCCACGGTGTCGTTCTTCAGCGGCACGCCGGCGGTGCGGTTCGCGAAGTTCAGGCCGATGCTCTCGAACGCGTCGCCGGTGGCGGGCGTGCCGTTGTTGGCGCCGATCTGGTCGCCCAGGTTGCCCGTCAGCGGCCAGTGGTGCATCAGGTTGATGTCGCTGGCGTTGCCGGTGTTGAAGGTGGAGCGGTAGTCGGCGCCGATGGCGTTGCCCGCATAGTCCTTCACGCCGTTGGCCGGCAGGAACACCTCATAGCTCGTGCCCGGCAGCAGCGGCTGCGCGGGATGGAAGTTGACGATGCCCAGCTGCACGCTGTAGGTGCCCGCCAGCGTGTTGCCGCCCACCGGACGCACGATGAAGGTGTTGCTGTTCACGCTCTCCGGCAGGATGTTGTCGGTCATGCCCAGGCCGATGCGCGAGCTGAGGGCCTGCTGCTTCGCCCCGTTGGCGGGCGAGACCTGCTTCACTTCGGGCTTGGTGGTGTCGGGGTCCACCGCGTGCACGACGAAGCCGCTGCCCGAGCCGTGGTCGTTGCCCACGAAGACGAGGTTGCCGAACATCGCGACCTGGCCGTTGTCCGAGTGCGAGAAGTTCGGGTCGTCCTCGCGCAGGATGCTGCCGCGGCCCACCTCCACGTGGTTGAGCGGGTTGCTCACGTCCACCTTGTGGATGCGCGTCTGCGCGCCCTGGATCACGTAGTTGTCCTGCGTGGCGCAATACAGCTGCTCGTCGATGACGAGCCGGTTGTCCTCGGCCACGAAGCGCGAGCGGTCGCTCAGGTCGTAGCTGTACATCTTGGCGCCGCTGCCGCGCGCGGAGGCGTGCACGCTCTTGCCGTCGAAGCAGGTTGCGTAATAGAACGGCGTGGCGCCGGCGATGGAATCGAGCACCTTGGGGTTGAGCGGGTCGGAGATGTCCAGGCTCGCGAAACCGCCGTTGCTTTCCATCGCGGTCAGCACCATGTGGTTGCCCATCGTGAAGATCGGGCCGAGGCGGAAGCCGCCGAGTTCGCCCGTGGGCACCGGGTTGGGCTTGCCGGCGCCGCGGTTGGCGACCACCGCGTTCGCGGGGTCCGTCGCGTCGACGATGAACATGCCCCGGCCGGCCGAGGCCACGTACAGGTAGGGCGCCTGCCACCACAGCTGCCAGGACACGTTCTCGTAGTCGCCCGAGTTGACGCCGGGCAGCGCCAGCTTCTTCACCTGCTTGATGTCGTTGATGTCGGTGAAGTCCCAGAACTCGACGCCGTTGATGCTGGGCAGCACCACGTAGGTCTTGCCGCCGATCTTCGCGGTGCCGAAGGAATGGGTCTCGCGGAATTCCTTGGTGCGACCGCCTGTCGCGTCATCGGGCTCGTAGATCTTCTTGACGAGCCTGATCTGGCGCGGGTTCGACACGTCGTACAGCAGGAAGCCGCCGGGGCCGAGGCCGCTGTCCGGCGCGAAGGAGGTGAGGAAGTAGCCGTTGACCATGATGCCGGCGTTCATGCCGTAGTCCTTGCGGCCCGGGTACGTGGCGGGCACGTCGCGTGCCTCGTAGGCGTCGCTGTGCGCCGGGTCGAGCGGGTGCGCGGCGCTGGTGATCATCGACACCGGCTTGAACAGTTCCGCCGAGGTGTAGGTGAGGTTGCCCAGGCCCGGCCCCTGCAGCGGGAGCGGGTCGGCCACGACAGCGGCAGCCGCCGTGGCCATCTTGTTGAGGGTCGTCATCGGACTGACCCCGGTGATTGCCGCATGCGTCAGCAATGTGACGCACGGCACCAGGAACGCCATCAGGAAATACCGGATCTTCATCGTCGCCTCCAGGTTGTTTGAAGTTCGCAGGGAACCCTCTTGTCCTTGGTTCTCTCGAGTCACTCGGTCGCTTGCTGGGAAAGCGCACGCGCAGGCGCGCCCCCGGCGGGCAACGCATGCGTTGTCCGCCGTCCACTTCTTCTTCTTCTTCTGTCTTGCTCTCCCGCTGGTTGGCGCCGGCGCCTTCCGCGTGGAAGGCGTCAGCGCCGGGGCGCTCTTATTTCACGCCGCCCGATTCGTAGAGGTTCCAGGCCGCTTCGGCGCTGGCACCGTCGTGGATCATGGCCATCAGTGCGCTCACCACCGCCGAGGGGTTGGCGTGCTGGTAGACGTTGCGGCCGTACACCATGCCGACGGCGCCCTGGTCCAGGAGCACGCGCGAACGCGCGAACACCTGCTGCAGGTCTTCGCGCCCGCCGCCGCGCACGAGCACGGGGCAGCGCGCGGCCTGCACCACGCGGTGGAAGTCGGTGGCGTCGGTGGTGGGGTCGGCCTTGACGATGTCGGCGCCCATCTCGCGCGCCAGGCGCGTGAGCGTGACGATCTTTTCGGCGTCGCCGTCCACCATGTAGCGGCTGGTGGCGGTGGGCGCCTGCATCACGAGCGGCTCGATCATGAGCGGCATGCCGTAGCGGTCGCAGTCGGCGCGCACGCGGGCGATGTTCTGCACGCACTGGCGGAACAGGTCGGGCTCGTCGGGCAGCATGAACAGGTTGACGACCACGCAGGCCGCGTCCCGCTGCACGGCGGGCAGCACCGGGTCGTCCTGGTTCTGCAGCACGGCCCACATCACGCGGTGGTGCACGGCGTTGTAGGGGTTGCCCATGTCCAGGCGCATCACCAGCGCGGGGCGATCGCGCCCGGGCCGGTCCTGCAGCAGGTCGGACTGTCCGTAGTTGAGCTGGATCGCGTCGGGCTTCGCGGCCACGAGCTTGTCGATCACGCCGGGCATGTCCTCCAGGCCGTCCAGGAAGGTGGGTTCGTTGCACACGCCGTGGTCCAGGGCGATGTCCAGGCAGCGGCCGTTGTGCAGCAGGCGGTTGAGCCGCGCGGTCTTGTCTTTCGACATGAAGGAAGAACTCCGTGTTGAGGAAAAAGGAAGGGAGGAAAAAGGCGCGCTCAGGCGAGCGCGTCCAGGTGGCGCTTGGCCGCAGCGTCGATGAGCTGCAGCGCTTCGCCGTCGAGAACGACCGCGCCGGCGCCGGCGTTTTCAATGGCCTGCTGGCGCACGCGCGCACCGCACAGCGCCACCGAGACGGTGCCGCGGGCCACGGTCCAGGCGATCATCATCTGGCCGAAGGAGCAGCCCAGGTGCATGCGCAGCGGCTCTAGCGTGTCGAAGAAGGCCTTCAGCTTGGCGCGGTTGGCTTCGCTGAAACGCGGGTTGGTGGCGCGCTGGTCGTCGCCCTTGAACTCGCGCGCGGGGTCGATGGGCCCGGCCAGCAGGCCCAGCGCCAGCGACGAGTAGCCCAGCACCGCCACGTTGTGCTCGGCGCACAGCGGCGCCAGCGTGGTCTCGATGCCGCGGTCGATGAGGCTGTAGAGCTCCTGCGCCGCATCGACGGGGCCGTGCTTCAGGTACTCCGAAAGAATTTCGGGCGTCGCGTTGCTCACGCCGATGGCGCGGATCTTTCCCTGCTTCTTGAGCGCCAGCAGCGCGTCCATGGTCTCGGCCACGGGCGTCGTGTGGTCCTGCCAGTGCGTGATGTACAGGTCGATGTAGTCGGTCTGCAAACGCTTCAGGCTCTCTTCGCACTCGTGGAAGATCGAATCGCGCCCGAGGTAGCGGTACACCGGGTGGCCGTCTTCCTCGAAGAAGTGCGTGCCCTGCTGCGTGTGCCACACCAGGCCGCACTTGGTGGCGATCACGGCCTCGTGGCGACGGCCCTTGAGCGCGGTACCGACGATGCTCTCGGAGCGGCCCAGGCCGTAGGCCGGTGCGGTGTCGATCAGGTTCACGCCCGCATCGAGCGAGGCCTGGATGGCGATCACGGCAGCGGCGTTGTCGCCGCCGCCCCACATCCATCCGCCCATGGCCCAGGTGCCCAGGCCGATGGCCGAGCTTTCGATGCCCGAGGGGCCCAGGGTGGTCTTCTTCATCTGTGTTGCGCTGCTCATCGCTTGGTCTTTCTCGTGTTCAGGATGTGGTCGATGGTCACGGCCGCGAGCAGGATCAAGCCCTTGATCACGTCCTGCCAGTAAGGCGACACGTCGAGCAGGATCAGCGAGCTGGTCACCACCGACAGCAGCGCCAGGCCGAGCACGGCGCCGAGCACCGTGCCCGAGCCGCCCTTGAGGCTGGCGCCGCCGATCACGGCCGCGGCAATCACGTTGAGTTCCATGCCCATGCCGAAGGTCGGCGTGGCGGCGCCGAAGCGCGCCGTGTAGATCACGCCGGCCAGGCCCGCCGAGGCGGAGCACAGCACCGTGACCCAGAACTTCACGCGGCCCACGCGGATGCCGGCGTACAGCGCGGCCTTCTCGTTGCTGCCGGTGTAGAACACGCGGCGCAGCAGGGTGGAGCGGCGCAGCACGAAGTCGCTCACGATCACGATGGCCAGGAAGATCAGGATCACGGCCGGCACGCCGAACAGCGTGCCCTGGCCGATGAACTTGAACTCGGCCGGCAGCGAGAACAGCGACTGCGGCGTGCCCTGCGTGAGCGCCAGGCACAGGCCGCGCACGATCACCATGAAGGCCAGCGAGGCGATGAAGTGGTTCAGCCCGATGCGCGTGACGCAGCCGCCGATCATGGCGCCGATGAGGCCGCTCGCGCCAATGGCCACCAGGCTCGCAAGCCACGGGTCCATGCCCATGAGGAAGAGCTTGCCCGTCACCACCATCGCGAAGCACACCACCGAGCCCACCGACAGGTCGATGCCGCCGACGATGAGCAGGATGGTCATGCCCACCACCACGATGCCTTCGATGGAGAAGGACAGCAGCATCGCGCGCACGTTGTCCCAGGTGAGGAAGTAGGGCGATGCGAAGCTCATCGCAACGCACAGCGCCACGATGATCAGCACCAGCCCGGCCTCGCGCATGCTCGTGAGCTTGTTGGCCTGCTTCACGGGGTCTCCTGTTCGGCGGGGTTGCAGGGAGCCGGCCGTGGCCGTGGCCGCGGCGCCTGCGTCGATTCTGGTCGGAAAGTTCATGCCATTGCCTCTTCGGGTTCGCAAAGTCCGGAGGCCAGCCGCAGCAGGGCTTCCTCCGTCATCTCGTCATGGGCCAGTTCGCCCGCCAATCGCCCTTCGCGGATCACCAGTGCGCGGTCGCACAGGCCGATGATCTCGGGCAGTTCGGAAGAGATCACCACCACGCCCACGCCCTGGTCGGCCAGGTCGCGCAGGATGTGATGAATCTCGGATTTCGCGCCCACGTCCACGCCGCGCGTGGGCTCGTCCATCAGCAGCACCGCGGGTTGCGTGGCCAGCAGCTTGGCGATCGCCACCTTCTGCTGGTTGCCGCCCGACAGGCTCGACACCTCGATCGCCACGCCGTCCGACTTCAGGTTGAGCTTGGCGCCCAGCTGCACCGCGAGCCGGTGCTCGGTGGCGCGCTGCAGCAGGCCCAGGGCCGAGCTCACGCGGCGCAGCGCCATCGACGAGATGTTCTGCGCAATCGGCAGGTCGAGGAACACGCCGGCCGCCTTGCGGTCTTCGCTGAGGTAGGCAATGCCTTCGCGCAGCGCGTCGCTGTACTTGCGGATGGCCAGCGTCTTGCCGTTGAGGCGCACGGCGCCGCGCCGCGCGGGGCGCAGGCCGCACACGGTCTCGGCCAGCTCGCTGCGTCCGGCGCCCATGAGGCCGGCGATGCCGAGGATCTCGCCGCGCTGGAGCGTGAAGGAGATGCCGTGCACGCGGTCGTCGTCGGCGATGCCGTCGACTTCGAGCACGGGGCCGGCGTTCGCGTCAGCAGCGGCGGCGGATTGCTTGGGCGGGTAGTAGTTGCCCAGGTCGCGCCCGACCATGCGGCGCACCAGCTCGTCGGGCGTCATGCCTTCGAGCGGGCCGCTGTGCACGTTGCGCCCGTCGCGCAGCACGGTGGCGCGGTCGCAATGCGTGAAGATCTCGGCCATGCGATGGCTGATGTAGATGATGCCGATGCCCTGCGCCTTGAGGTCGTGCAGCACCCGGAAGAGCGCGGCCGACTCGTTGTCGGTGAGGGCGGCAGTGGGCTCGTCGAGGATGAGCACCTTGCAGTCCAGCGTGAGCGCCTTGGCGATCTCCACCAGCTGCTGGCTCGAAATGCTCAGGTCGCGCACCAGCGCGGCCGGGTCGATGTCCTGGCCCAGGCGCGCCAGCACCTTGGCGGCGCGCGTGTTCAAGGCGGAGAAGTTCATCCACGCCTGCTTGCCGGCGTTGATTTCCGGCATGAAGATGTTCTCGGCCACGGTGGCGTCGGCGCACAGGGCGATTTCCTGGTGCACCAGGCCGATGCCCAGGCGCATGGCGTGGGCGGGACCGTCGATGACGACCTTCTGGCCGCACAGCACGATCTCGCCTTCGTCGGGCTGGTGGATGCCGTCGATGATGTTCATCAGCGTCGACTTCCCCGCGCCGTTCTCGCCGCACAGGGCGTGGATCTCGCCGGCCTGCAGCGAGAAGTCCACGCCCGAGAGCGCGCGCGAAGCGCCGAAGCGCTTCGCGATGCCGCGCAGTTCAAGCAATGCGGCAGGGGTGCTCACTCGCCGATTCCCTTGGTGCCACGGCGGGCGAGGTACTTGTCCCAGTAGAAGTCGTCGGCGTTGGCCTTGCTCACCACGGCCAGGCCGTTGTCCAGGAAGGGCACCGACATCGGGTTCGTGCCGTTGCGCTTGGCGTCGTTCATCGGGTCGATGAGGCCGGGGTTCTTGGCCAGGAACAGCATCATCATGCCCATGTAGCCCTGCATGCCCTGGTTCGGGTTGATGGCACCGAACACGTCGCCCGACTTGATCATGTCCAGGATCTTGGCGTTGACGTCGCAGCACATCACCTTGATGTTCTTCTTGGTCTCGACCTTGGCCTGCGCCGCGCCGAGCGCCGAGTTGGCTTCGGGCATGAACAGCGCGCCCAGGTTCGGGTTGGCCTGCGCCAGGCTCAGCACGGCCTGGTAGGCCTTGTTCGGGTCCTGGTTGCTGGCGGCGCGGCCGACCAGCTTCATGCCGGGGTGCTTGGCCTTCATGCGGTTGACGAACGCGGCGATGCGGCGGTCGTGGTTGTCCTGGCCCGGGTTCTCGAGCACGGCGTACTCGCCCTTGCCGTTCAGCGATGCGGCGATGGCGTCGGCGGCCTGGTTGCCTTCGCGGTCGTTGTCGGAGGTGATGAACGAGGTGCGCTTGGAGTTGGGCGAGTCGGCCGCGAAGGTCACGACCGGGATGCCCATCGCGGCGGCGCGGTTGATGGGTTCGATGAACGGGTCAGGGTTCATCGGGTGCAGCAGGATGCCGGCGGGCTTGCGCGCCAGTTCCTGTTCGAACGAAGCGAGCTGCTTGTTCACGTCGTACTCCGGCGTGCCGGTGTAGCGGGTGCGAACGCCCAGCGTGCGGCCGAGCTGCTTCATCATTTCGTAGACCGGGAACCAGTACTCGACGCCCGAGACCATCACGTTCATCACGTAGACGTCGCTGGCATTGCCGCGCAGGCCGGCACCTGCCGCGGGGGCCGCGGCTTGCTGTTGCGCGAACGCGCTCGCACCGGCCAGGCCGATACCGGCGGCGGCTGCGGACTTCAGGAAATTACGCCTCATTCTTTGTCTCCTCACGTTGACTGGCAGAGCTTTCGGCCCGCCGTTGGGTGGCGGACCTGTGGACCGTGGTGTCACGACAGTTGTTATGACAGGCTAGAATGTAATGGCGGGTCGTTTCTCCCGATAACTAGGGGAAACGCTACTGGTGACAGCCTTTTTTTCCGCCGAAGCTGTTATGACATGAAGACCAAAATACTGATCGGCATCGACATGGGCTCGAGCAGCCTGAAGGCGCTGGCCCTGGACGCGGGGAGCGGGCGCAGCCTGGCCGTGTCGCGCCTGCCCCTGCGGCATGCGCGGCTGCCCGGCGGCGGGTGCGAGGTGGGCGCGGCGGCGATCCGCGCGGGGCTGACCCACGTGCTCGGCGACGTGGCGCGCCAGCTCGGCCCGCGCGCGGCGGACGTGTGCGCCATCGGCTGCACCGGCCACGGGGCGGGCCTGTACGCGCTCGATGCACACAACGAACTCGTCGGCGGCCGCGCCGTCGCCTCCACCGACCAGCGCGCCGATGCGCGCGCGCTCGCCCTCTCGGCGCGCCACGGCGACCGGCTGTTCGCGGACGTGGGCTGCCGCCCCTGGCCCGGCCAGCCCACCGTGATCGCGGCCGAGCTCTTGGGCGCCGACGCCGTGCAGCGCGGCGAACTGCACCGCCTGCTGTTCGCCAAGGACTACCTCGGCTTCCTGCTGACCGGCGAGATCGCCACCGACGCGAGCGATGCCAGCACCGCCGGCCTGCTCTCGCTGGCCACCGGCGACTGGTCGCCCCTGGCCTTCGAGGTCGCGGGCATCGATGGCCTCGGGCCGCGCGCCTTCGGCCCGCTGGTGCCCAGCGGCCAGACCATGGGCCGGCTGCGCGCAGCCGAAGCGGCGCTGTGCGGTTTGCCGGTGGGCATTCCGGTCGCGATGGGCGCCATCGACCTGCTCGCCTCGATGACCGCCATCGGCGCCGAAGACCGGGGCCGCGCCGTGTCGGTGCTGGGCACCTGGTGCGTCAACGCCGTCATCGGCCCGGTGATCGCGCCGCAACCCGAGGTCGCCGCGCTCGTCAACTTCGGCCGCACGCGCGAGCGCCTGTACATGGAGAACAGCCCCTCGTCGATGGCCAACATCGCCTGGCTGGCCGGCGCGCTCGGCCTGCCCGATGCGCGCGCCGTGGTCGACCTGGCCATGGGTGTGCCGCTCGGGGCGAACGGGCTGCGCTTTCTGCCCTTCATCAACGGCGGGGGCGGCATCACGGCCGGCTTCGTCGGGCTCAAGAGCCACCACACGCCCGCCGACATGGCGCGCGCCGTGGTCGATGCCGTGGCCGCGCTGCATGCGCGCCACACCGCGCGCCTGGCGTCGCAGGGCCTGCCGGTGTCGGCCTCCAGCGTGCTGGGCGGCGGTGCCAGCGATGCGCGCCTGGTGCGTCTGCTCGCGGCGCTGCTGGGTCATCCGGTCGAGCGCTGCGCCGACGACGAAACCGGCGCGCGCGGCGCCGCCCTCTATGCCGCGATGTCGCAGGACCTCGACGACGCGGGCCCCGCCAGCCCGCTGCGCGCGCCCTGCGAACTCATCGAACCCGACGCGCGCGACGCGCGGGCCCATGCCGATTTCAACGCCGAATTCAACGAACTGATCGATCGCATGTCTCCTGTCTTCAACCATCTCGCGGGCGGTGCGTCATGAGCGCGTGGCAACTGCCTTTTGTCCGCCCAGCCTCTCTTGAGGGCCGCCACTTTTCGACGGTGATCGTCGGCGCCGGCATCAACGGCGTGGGCGTGTTCCGCGACCTGTCGCTGCAGCGCGTCGATTGCCTCATCGTCGACAAGGGCGACTTCGGCGCCGGCGCCAGCAGCGCGCCCTCGCGCATGATCCACGGCGGCCTGCGCTACCTGGAAAACGGGAGCTTCTCGCTGGTGGCCGAGGCCACGCGCGAGCGCAACCTGCTGCTGCGCAACGCGCCGCACCTGGTGCAGCCGCTGAAGACCGTGGTGCCGCTGTCGAGCTTCTTCGGCGGGCTGCTGAGCAGCGCGCTCAAGTTCTTCGGACGCACGCCGCCGCAGCGCACGCGCGGCCTGCTGGCCGTGGCCGCGGGCCTGCGCCTGTACGACCTGCTGGGCCGCCGCCAGCGCGTGATGCCGGGCCACCGCATCAGCCGCGTGCCGACGAACGACCGCCGCCTGTTCCGCGCCGCGATCCGCTGGACCGCCACCTTCTTCGATGCCTGGATCAGCCATCCCGAATGGCTGATCCTCGAGCTCATCGGCGACGCCTGCCGCGACCAGCCGCGCTCGGTCGCGTCCAACTACTGCCGCGTGACGGGCTGCGCGGGCAACATCCTCACGCTGCGCGACGAGATCACCGGCGCGCTGGTGCGCGTCACGGCCGACACCGTGGTGAACGCCACCGGCGCCTGGCTCGACCGCAGCGCGGCCGTGCTCGGCGGCGCCGGCCCGCGCGTGATGGGCACCAAGGGCTCGCACCTCGTGCTCGACCACCCGGCGCTGCGCGACGCGCTCGAAGGCCGCATGGCCTACTTCGAGGCGGTGGACGGGCGCGTGTGCATCGTCTATCCGTTTCTCGACCGCGTGCTGGTGGGCTCCACCGACATCCCGGTGGAAGACCCCGACCAGATCGTCACCGAGCCGGCCGAGATCGACTACCTGATCGACGTGCTGCGCGAGGTGTTCCCGAACATGGCCTTCGACCGCCAGCATGTGATCTACACCTACGTCGGCGTGCGCCCGCTGGCGCGCTCCGACGCCGACAAGCCGGGCCAGATCTCGCGCGACCACTCGGTGGTGGTCGACCCGCCGAGCGCCACGCGCGACGTGCCCATCGTCGGCCTCGTGGGCGGCAAGTGGACCACCTTCCGCGCCCTGGCCGAAGAAGCCACCGACCACGTGCTGCGCCACCTGGGCCGCTCGCGCACCGCCTCGACCGAGTCGCTGCCCATCGGCGGCGGCGCCGAGCTGCCGGCCGACGCGGCCGCCACCGAGCGCTTCATCGACAAGATGACCGCAGGCTCGGGCCTGGACCGCGCGCGCGCGCTGGGCCTGCTGCGCCGCTACGGCTCGAAGGCGCTGCCGCTGGCGCAGCGCCTCGCGGCCTCGGGCGACACGCCGCTGCGCCATGCGCCCGAGTACTCGGCGGCCGAACTCTCGTACCTGTGCATGGAGACCGGCGTCGTGCACCTGGACGACCTCGTGATCCGCCGCACGCTGCTGGCCATCCGCGGGCTGGTCACCGACGAGGCGCTCGCCGAGATCGCCGGCGTGGCCGCCGAAGCCCTCGGCTGGGACGCGGCTCGCGCGCACCAGGAACTCAGCGCCTGCGCTGCCGCCCTGCGCGAGCGGCACGGCGTGCGCCTGCAGCCGGTGGCGGCCCACGAGCCGGCGCCTTCCGCTTTCGATGCATCATTGATGGCCAGCCCCGTCCTCGGCCCGACCTAACGTGACCCTTTCCACCGCCCCCGACACCGTGTCGACGACCTCGCTCGACCGCAACTCCGAATCGCCGCTGTGGGCGCAGTTCCGCGACGCCATCCGGCTGCAGATCCTGCAGGGCGTGCTGCCCATCGGCGCCAAGCTGCCGTCCGAGGCCGAGCTGGGCGAGCAGTTCGGCATCTCGCGCATCGTGGTGCGCGAGGCGCTGGCCGACCTGGTGCGCAACAACCTCATCTACAAGATCAAGGGCCGCGGCGCCTTCGTGTCGGCGCGCGAGCGCGACGAGGATTTCGTCTCCACCGTGCTGGGCTTTTCCGACGAGATGGAGCGCAAGGGCCGCTCGGTGCGCACGCAGATCCTCGTGCAGGAACTGCGCGCCGCCACCGCGCAGGAAGCCGCCGCGCTCGGCCTCACCGAAGACGCGCAGGTGGTCGGCCTCAAGCGCCTGCGCAGCGTCGACGGCGAACTGCGCCTCCTGGTCGAGACGGCCGTGCCGGCCGACCTGGCGCCGGGCCTGCACCGCACGCGGCTGGACGACCGCTCGCTGTACGACGTGCTGCGCCGCCAGTACGGCGTGCGGCTGGTGCGCGCCGAACGCTGGATCGACGCCGTGCTGCCCGACGCCGAGACCTGCCGCCTGCTCGACCTGCCACAGCCCGAGCCGCTGCTGCGCATCGAATCGATTGCCTACGGTGCCAACGGCCGGCCGCTGGAGCACTACCGCGCGCTGCACCGCTGCAAGACCAGCCGCCTGCACGTGCAGACGACGACCTGAGCTCAGGCCTTCGCGGTGCTGCTGCTGCGCGAAGGCAGCAGCACCGAGGCGATGGCGACCATCATCAGCGCCACCGCCACCCAGTCCTGCCAGTGCACGACCTCGCCGAGCCACACGGCACCGCTGAACACGCCGAGCACGGGAATGAACATCACGCTCAGGGTCGAGGCCACCGGCGGCAGGCCGCGCGCCAGGTAGAACCAGGCCGCGTGCGCGAAGCCGAAGATCAGCACCGCGTTGTAGGCGATCGATCCCCAGGTCACGGCGCCCGGCGAGCGCCACTGGTCGCGCTCGAACAGCAGCGACAGCACCGTCATCACCACGGCCGTCATGGCCGTCATCCAGAACGAGAGCGTGAGTGTCGGCAGGCCGATGCGCGTGTGGCGCAGCAGCTGCGTGCCCAGCGCCCAGGTGGCGGCGGCCACCAGCGCCAGTGCCACGTAGCCGGGGCGGCCCGCGAAGTCGGTGAGCTCGTGCCACAGCAGCAGCCCGACGCCGATGGCGCAGGCACCCACGCCGGTCCACGCGCGGCGCGTGAGCACGGCCGAGAACAGCAGCGCGCCGATGACGGCGGAGAACACCGGCATCGTGTAGCCCAGGATCGCGGCGCGCCCGCCCGAGAGCGCCTTCACCGCGAGGATGATGCAGGCGTGCCAGACGAACATGTTGGTCGCGCCCAGCCACACCAGCTCGGGCCAGGCGCTGCGCGGCACGCGGAACGGCACCTTCATCACCACCAGCGCGACCGCCAGCACGGGCACGCCCAGCCAGATCGAAATCGCGCGGAAAGCCAGCGGCGGGTAGTCGGCCACGCCGAGCTTCATCACCGGCCAGTTGAAGCCCCACGCGAGGGTGAGGAGCACAAGAAGAACGAACTGGCGCGGCGTGAAGGAAGGCATGGGCCGCGATTGTGGCGCGGCCCGCGCATTCGTGCTGGCGGTGCGGCTACAGCAGGCGCTTGAGGTAGCGGCCCGTGTGGCTCGCCTCGTTCGCCGCGATGTCTTCGGGCGTGCCTTCGCCCACCACCGTGCCGCCGCCGGCGCCGCCCTCGGGGCCCATGTCGATGAGCCAGTCGGCGGTCTTGATGACGTCCAGGTTGTGCTCGATGACGACGATGGTGTTGCCCGCGTCGCGCAGCTGGTGCAGCACCTTGAGCAGCAGCTCGATGTCGGCGAAGTGCAGGCCGGTCGTCGGCTCGTCGAGGATGTAGAGCGTGCGGCCGGTGTCGCGCTTGCTGAGCTCGAGCGCGAGCTTCACGCGCTGCGCCTCGCCGCCCGACAGCGTGGTGGCCGACTGACCGAGCTTGATGTAGGAGAGGCCCACGTCCAGCAGCGTGCGCAGCTTGCGCTCGATGGTCGGCACGGCCTTCAAAAACTCGTGCGCGGTCTCGACCGTCATCTCGAGGATTTGCGCGATGTTCCGGCCCTTGTACTGGACCTCGAGCGTCTCGCGGTTGTAGCGCTGGCCGTGGCAGACCTCGCAG
The DNA here is from genome assembly GCF_059419205.1 of Variovorax sp. GW821-FHT06D12. NCBI lineage: Bacteria > Pseudomonadati > Pseudomonadota > Betaproteobacteria > Burkholderiales > Comamonadaceae > Variovorax > Variovorax sp. GW821-FHT06D12. The sequence continues at coordinate 265,194 of NZ_JBWKRI010000004.1, forward strand.
GGCACGTACACGTCGGGCAGGAAGTGCATCTCGACCTTCACCACGCCGTCGCCCTGGCAGGCCTCGCAGCGGCCGCCCGCCACGTTGAAGCTGAAGCGGCCCGGACCGTAGCCGCGCTCGCGCGCGGTGTTGGTCTCGGCCATCAGCTCGCGGATCGGCGTGAACAGGCCCGTGTAGGTGGCCGGGTTGCTGCGCGGCGTGCGGCCGATGGGCGACTGGTCGACGTTGATGACTTTGTCGAAGTACTCGATGCCTTCCACCGACTCGTGCGCGGCCGGTTCTTCGTGCGCGCGGTACAGCGTGCGCGCCACGGCGGTGTAGAGCGTGTCGTTCACCAGCGTCGACTTGCCCGAGCCCGAGACGCCCGTCACGCAGGTCAGCAGGCCCACGGGGAAGGCCACGCTCACGTTCTTCAGGTTGTTGCCGGTGGCGCCGACGACGCGGATCTCCTGCAGGTCGGTCTGCGAAGCCAGGTGCGCCGCTTCGCGCGCCGCGCGGCGTTCGGCCGCGGGGCTTTGCGGAAAGCGCGAGGGTTTCTTGCCTTCGTTGAAGGCCGGCTTCTTCACGGCCGGCAGCCAGGCGGTGCGGTGCTTGGGCACCTCGATCTTCTTCACGCCCGAGAGGTACTGGCCGGTGAGCGACTCGGGGTTGGCCGACACCTGGGCGTAGGTGCCCTGGGCCATCACGCGCCCGCCGTGCACGCCGGCGCCGGGGCCCATGTCGATCACGTGGTCGGCGGCGTGGATCATGTCCTCGTCGTGCTCGACCACGATCACGCTGTTGCCGATGTCGCGCAGGTGTTTGAGCGTGCCGATGAGGCGGTCGTTGTCGCGCTGGTGCAGGCCGATGCTGGGCTCGTCGAGCACGTACATCACGCCCGTGAGGCCCGAGCCGATCTGCGACGCGAGGCGGATGCGTTGCGCCTCGCCGCCCGACAGCGTCTCGGCGCTGCGGTCCAGGCTCAGGTAGTTGAGGCCCACGTCGTTCAGAAATTTGAGGCGCAGGCCGATCTCGCGCACCACCTTGTCGGCGATGTCGGCCTTGGCGCCGCGCAGCTTGAGCGTGCTGAACCAGGCGTAGGCGTCGCGCAGCGTCAGGTGGCTGAGTTCGAAGATGGCCATGCGCGGCGGCTCGCCGCCGTTTGCGCCCACATGCCCGGCGTCGTCCACCAGGAACACGTTGCGCGCCTCGCGTCGCAGCCGCGAGCCGCCGCAGTCGGGGCAGGGCTGCTGGTTGCGAAAGCGCGCAAGGTCTTCGCGCACCATCACCGAATCGGTCTCGCGGTAGCGCCGCGTCATGTTCGGGATGATCCCCTCGAAGGGGTGCTTCTTCGTGAGCTTCTTGCCCGCGAAGTTGCCCGACTCCATGGTGTAGTTGAACTTGATCTCTTCGCCGCCCGAGCCGTGCAGCAGCGTCTGCTGCACCGAGGCCGGCAGCGATTCGAAGGGCGCGTCGACGTCGAACTTGTAGTGCTTGGCCACGCTCTCGACCATGCTGAAGTAGTAGCCGTTGCGGCGGTCCCAGCCCTTGATGGCGCCGCTGGCGATCGACAGCGACGGAAACGCCACCACGCGCACCGGGTCGAACACCTCGCGGTGGCCCAGGCCGTCGCAGCTCGGGCAGGCGCCCACGGGCGAGTTGAACGAGAACAGGCGCGGTTCGAGCTCCGACAGCGAGTAGTGGCAGATCGGGCAGGCGAACTTGGCGTTGAACAGGTGTTCCTTGTCGGGCGACCCCTCGGCGCCCAACTCCAGCGCAATGGCGCGGCCCTCGGCCAGGCGCAGCGCGGCCTCGAAGCTCTCGGCCAGGCGCTGCTGCATGTCGGGGCGCGCGCGCAGGCGGTCGATGACCACGTCGATGTCGTGCTTCTCGGTCTTCTTGAGCTTGGGCAGGTCGTTGTATTCGTAGGTCTGCCCGTCGACGCGAAAGCGCACGTAGCCGGCCGCCTGCATCTCGGTGAAGAGCTCGAGGAACTCGCCCTTCTTCTCGCGCGCCACCGGCGCCAGGATCATCAGCCGGGGCTCGTCGGGCAGGGCCAGCACCGCGTCGACCATCTGCGACACCGTCTGCGCCTGCAGCGGCAGGTGGTGGTCGGGGCAGAAGGGCGTGCCGGCGCGCGCGTACAAGAGGCGCAGGTAGTCGTGGATCTCGGTCACCGTGCCCACGGTGGAGCGCGGGTTGTGGCTGGTGGCCTTCTGCTCGATGCTGATGGCGGGCGACAGGCCCTCGATCACGTCGACATCGGGCTTGTCCATGAGCTGCAGGAACTGCCGCGCATAGGCCGAGAGGCTTTCCACGTAGCGCCGCTGCCCCTCGGCATACAGCGTGTCGAACGCCAGGCTCGACTTGCCCGAGCCCGACAGGCCGGTGATCACCACCAGCTTGTTGCGCGGGATGTCGAGATCGACGTTCTTCAGGTTGTGGGTGCGCGCGCCGCGGATGCTGATGCGCTGCTGGGCGAGCAGGGCGCCAAGGTAGGCGTCACGCTCCGGGGTGTCTTCAGTGGTGGGTGAATTCAAGGGGTGCGGTCGTCCGAGGGCAACCGGACATGATAGAGGGGCTGGCTTCGCCTGTCATGACCAGGGGATGGACGGCGGCGGACGCCCCCGCCCAGGCCGGCCAGCGCCGGGCCGATTTCGGCTCAGGCAGAATGGAGGGTTCCTCTCAACCTCCTCCTTCATCTACTTATCAGGGGCAGTGCATATGGCATCGGTCAATAAAGTCATCGTCGTCGGCAACCTGGGGCGCGACCCCGAAATGCGGACATTCCCGAGCGGCGATCAGGTCGCAAACGTCACCGTGGCCACCACCGATCGCTGGAAAGACAAGCAAAGCGGTGAGATGCGCGAAGCCACCGAATGGCACCGCATCGTGTTCAACGGCCGCCTGGCCGAAATCGCCGGCCAGTACCTGCGCAAGGGCTCGCAGGTGTACGTTGAAGGTTCGCTGCGCACGCGCAAGTGGACCGACAAGGACGGCATCGAAAAATACACCACCGAAATCCGCGCCGACCAGATGCAGATGCTGGGCAGCCGCCAGGGCCAGGGCGGCCCGTCGGGCGGTCCGGAAGACGACGGCGGCTACTCGCAAGGCGGGGGCGGCGGCGGTGGTTACTCGCAAGGTGGTGGCGGTGGCGGTTACGCCCCGCGTGCGCCCGCAGCCGCACCGCGTGCCCCGGCACCGGCGCCGCGCCAGGCTCCGGCCAAGTCGTCGTCGGGCTTCGACGACATGGACGACGACATTCCGTTCTGAAACCGGCTCCTCGAGCTTTTCAATGAAGGCCTGCCTTTTCGAAGGCAGGCTTTTTTTTGCCCTTTTTATTTCGAATTCTCTCCATGGGCGGTCGTGCCCGGGAAAGTGCTGTTGGCTCCGGCCGTTTTGCTGAATAGCGCCGTTCAGCAGCGCATCGCCGGAGATGGTCGGCCGTCGCGAAGAAGCAGGGCGTCGCACGGCCACGCTGTCTGCGGACGTCGGGGTGGCCGCAGGGGCCGCACGGATCGCTGTCGGCCGGTTCGCCGCGATTGGTCCGCTTCGGCGCACGGAATTGGTCCTTGTCCCGCACCGTGCGGCGTCGGAGCATGCAGGCCATAGAACACCGAGACAAGCACGACATGCAGAGCGCCGCCTCCCACTGCCCGCCATCGACCGTCGCACGCGCCGAAGTCCAGGCCCTGCGGTCCTCGAAGATCCGCGAGGTCGCCAATGCGGGCATGGACCGCAAGGACATCCTGCCTTTCTGGTTCGGCGAGCCCGACGAGGAGACGCCGGACGAGATCTGCGGCGCTGCGATCGCAGCCCTCGAGAACAGGCGCACCTTCTACGTCCAGACGCTGGGCGAGCCCGCGTTGCGCGAGGAGATCGCCCGGTACCTGTCGCGCTGGCATGGCCCGATCGGCGTCGAACGGGTGGCGGTGACGAGTTCGGGCACGCATGCGCTGATGCTGGCCCTGCAGGCGCTGCTGAACCCCGGCGACCGCGTCGTGGCCGTGACGCCGCTGTGGCCCAACCTGGTCGAGATGCCCAAGGTGCTGGGCGCGCACGTCGAGACCGTCGCGTTGCAGTTCACCGCGGCGGGCTGGGTGCTCGACGAGCAGCGCCTTCTGGAAGCGCTTCGGCCGGGCACCCGCGCGCTGCTGCTGAACGCGCCCAACAACCCGACGGGCTGGACCCTTTCGCGCGAGTCGCAGGAAGCCATCCTCGCGCACTGCCGGCGCCTGGGCATCTGGATCGTCAGCGACGATGTCTACCAGCGCATCAGCTTCGATGCGCCGTGCGCGCCGTCCTTCCTGGACATCGCGACGCCCGAGGACCGGGTCATCAGCTGCAACTCCTTTTCCAAGGCCTGGCGCATGACGGGATGGCGCCTGGGCTGGATCGTCGTGCCGCCCGCGATGCTGGGCGACATCGGCAAGCTGATCGAGTACAGCAGCACCTGCGCGCCGCCCTTCGTGCAGGCGGCGGGGGTGGTCGCCCTGGCGCGCGGGGAGGACACCATTGCCCGCACCGTCGAGCGGTTGCGCCAGGGCAGGGACCACCTGGCGGCGAGCCTGGGGAGCGTGCCGGGGGTCGAGCTCGCCGCGCCCGCCCGCGGCGCGATGTACACCTTCTTCCGTGTCGAAGGCGTGACGGACAGCCTCGCGTTCTGCAAGCAGCTCGTGGCCGAAGCCGGGCTGGGGCTGGCGCCCGGCGTGGCCTTCGGCCCCGAGGGCGAAGGCTACCTGCGCTGGTGCTACGCGAGCGGCACGGCGCGCCTGGACGACGGCGTTCGCCGCCTGGCCGCCTACCTGGAACACCACCCAACCACACGATGAGGATGCGATGAACACCCAAGACATTGCGGGCGCCCTTTGGCAAGCCATGGAGGACGGACGCCACATGCCGTCGGAATGGGCCGGGAAGTTCTCCCTGCAGCAGGGCTACGAAGTGCAGCTGGCCCTGTTGCACAAGCGCCTGGCCAGGGGCGAGCGGCAGACGGGCTGGAAGGTCGGCCTCACCGCCGAGGCCATGCGCGTGCAGCAGCAGGTGCACGAGCCCTGCTTCGGCTACCTGCTGGAAAGCGGCCGGCATGCGAGCGGCCAGGCCTATCGCTTTTCCGAGCTGATCGCGCCGGGCTTCGAGAACGAGCTGTGCCTGACCATCGGCAAGACGCTGCGCGGACCCGGCGTGAGCCTGGAGGACGTCGCTGCCGCCGTGACGCATGCGGCACCGGCCCTGGAGATCGTGGAGGTCCGCGGTCCGTTCGCCGGCAACCTGGCGCTGGCCATGGCGGACAACGCGCAGCAGAAGGCCTATGTGACGGGGGCGGCCGTGCCGCTGACGGCAGACAACCGCGACCTGGCCGGCGCCAACGTGACGGTGCAGGTCGATGGCGCCGTCAGCGAGACGGCCTCCGGCTCGGCGGTCATGCAGGGCGGCGGGCTGCTCTCGGTGCTGTGGCTGGCGAACAAGCTGGCCGAATTCGGCCTGGCGCTGGAGGCGGGGATGCAGGTGATGTCCGGGTCCTTCACACGGCAGTACCGCGCCTCGCAGGGCATGCGGGTGCATTCCTCGTTCGACCGCTTCGGCACGGTCGCCGCGAACTTCATCTGAGGCAAGGGGTCTCCATGGATCTGGGTATCAAGGGCAAGACGGCGCTGGTGTGCGCCGCGAGCAAGGGGCTGGGCCGGGCGTGCGCGTTCGCGCTGGCGGAAGACGGCGCATCGCTCACCATCGTGGCGCGCGGCGCGCAGGCGCTCGAGGCCACCGCCAATGAAATTCGCGAAGCCACCGGCGTGCACGTGCGCACGGTGGCCGCCGACGTCACCACGGTGCAGGGGCGGGCGCTCGTCCTCGAGGCCTGCCCCGCGCCGGACATCCTGGTGACCAATGCCGCAGGCCCCAAGCCGGGCGACTTCCGCCAATGGACGTGCGACGACTGGATGGTGGCGCTCAACGCCAACATGCTGACGCCCATCGAGCTGATCAAGGCGACGGTGGACGGCATGATGGATCGCGGCTTCGGCCGCATCGTCAACATCACCTCGTCCTCGGTGAAGGCGCCCATCGACATCCTGGGCCTGTCCAACGGCGCGCGCAGCGGGCTCACCGGTTTCGTGGCAGGCCTGGCGCGGCGCACGGCGCATCGCAACGTCACCATCAACAACCTGTTGCCCGGTTCGTTCGCCACCGACCGCCTGCGCGCCACGGTGGAGGCTGCCGCGGCCGGGTCGGGGCGATCGTTCGAGGCCGAGCAGACCGAATGGCAGGGCCGCAGCCCGGCCGCGCGCTTCGGCGATCCGATGGAGTTCGGCCGTGCCTGCGCCTTCCTGTGCAGCGCCCATGCCGGCTACATCAACGCACAGAATCTGCTGCTTGACGGCGGGGCCTATCCCGGCACCTTCTAGGCGAAGCGCCAGCACCGTTCAAAAGGAACTCACTTGAGCGACCCCCAACGACAACAGGGCAGGCAGATCGTGTCTGCCACCGGCATCGAGAAACGCTTCGGCGCGCTGGACGTGCTGCGCGGCATCGACCTGTGCGCCCACGAGCACGACGTGGTCACCCTCATCGGTGCCAGCGGTTCGGGCAAGAGCACCTTCCTGCGCTGCCTCAACCTGCTCGAAGTGCCCGACGCCGGCACCGTCGCCATCGATGGCGAGGAGATCCGCATGCGCCGGTCGTCGGCAGGGCAGGCGAGCCCTGCCAGCAAGAGCCAGGTGAACCGGTTGCGCGCGGGCATCGGCATGGTGTTCCAGAACTTCAACCTGTGGAGCCACATGACCGTGCTGGAGAACGTGGCCATGCCGCCCATGAAGGTGCTGGGGTTGTCGCGCCGCGAAGCGACGGAGCGGGCCGAAGCGCTGCTGGCGAAGGTCGGGCTCGGCGACCGGCTTCGGCACTATCCGGCCCACATCTCCGGCGGCCAGCAGCAGCGCTGCGCGATCGCCCGCGCGCTGGCCATGGAGCCCAAGCTGCTGCTGTTCGACGAGCCCACGTCCGCGCTCGACCCCGAGCTCGTGGGCGAGGTGCTGAAGGTGATCCGCCTGCTGGCCGAGGAGGGGCGCACCATGGTGATGGTCACCCACGAGATGGCGTTCGCACGCGAGGTCTCGACCGAGGTCGCCTTCCTGCACAAGGGAAAGATCGAGGAACGCGGGGCGCCTGCCGACGTGTTCGGCAACCCGCGCAGCGAGCGCTGCCGCAAGTTCCTCGACAGCGTTCTGTAGCCACGACATCACGAACCAAGAACTGGAGACGAAATGAAAAAATGGTTGTTCGCAGGCCTGCTGGCCGCGTGCTCCGTCGCCGCCATGGGCCGCGAGATCAAGGCCGGGGTGCAGTGCACCTATCCGCCCTTCAACTACCGCGATGCGTCGGGCGAGCTGAAGGGCTTCGAGATCGACATCGCCCGCGAGATCGGGCGGCGGATGAACGCCAACGTGCAGTTCGTCTGCCTGGGGTTCGACGGCCTGATTCCCGCGCTGCTTTCCAGGAAGATCGACGTCGTCACGTCGAGCCTGTCGATCACCGAGGCGCGCAAGAAGAGCATCGACTTCTCCGTTCCGTACCGGGCCTCCACGGCGCGCTTCGTGGGCCGCAAGAACGGGGGGCTGCTCCCAATGAAGCCCGACAACACGCCCAACGCGGGCGCGCTCAAGGGCAAGGTGGTGGGCGTGCAGCGGGCCACCACGAACGACAGCTACCTTGCGGGCGAGTTCTCCGGCGTCGAGATCACGCGCTACGACTCGGCCGAGAACATGCTGCTGGACCTCGTGGCCGGCCGCATCGACCTCATGCTCGTGAGTCCGATGAAGGTTCGCACCGACTTCCTGGAGAAGCCGGAAGGGCGCAACTACGAGTTCGTCAGTCCTGAGATCGAGGCGCCTAAGTACCTGGGCGAAGGCGTGGCCGTCGGCTTGCCCAAGGGGGCCACGGCGCTGCGCGACGAGATCAACGCGGCGCTCAAGGGCATGTTTGCCGACGGGACCTTCAAGGCGATCAACCAGAAGTACTGGAGCTTCAGTGTGCTGCCCGCGGTCTGGCACTGACGCCGTCGCGCCACCGAATCCGCTCACCGATTTCTGACGACACCATGGACATGTTCAACGGCTGGGGGCCGACCATCGCGCAGGGCGCCTGGACGACCGTGGAGGTGGCGCTGGTGTCGTCGGTGTTCGGCATCGCGCTGGGGCTTCTGGGCGCGGCGGCGTGCCTGTCCCGCTTCAAGGCGGTGCGCTGGCTGGCCGAGGCCTACATCACGGCGATACGGGGCATCCCGCAACTGCTGCTGATCCTGATGGTGTACTTCGGCAGCACGGTGGTCTTGAGCCGGCTGCTCGCGCTGGTCAGGCCCGACGCGGGCATGGTCGAGATCCCGCCGTATCCGGCGGGTGTGTTTGCACTGGCACTGATCTTCGGCGGCTACGCCTCGGAGGTGTTTCGCGGCGCGCTCACGGCCATTCCCCGCGGGCAGGTGGAGGCCGGCATGGCCGTGGGCATGGGCACCCTGCAGATCTTCTTCGTGATCCAGTGCCCGCAGATGCTGCGGCTGGCGCTGCCGGGCCTGGGCAACATCTGGATCTCGACGCTCAAGGACACCTCGCTGATCTCCATCGTGGGACTGAGCGAGCTGATGAAGGCCTCCGAACTGGCCACCAGCGACACGCGCCGCGCCCTGTTCTTCTACCTCAGCGCCGGCGCCATCTACCTCACGCTGACCGTGCTGAGTTCGCTCGTGCTGCATCAGCTCGAGCGCCGCGGCGCCCGTGGCGAAAGGACGGCCTGACCATGGATGTCGAACTCATTGTCGAGAGCCTTCCGGTGCTCTGGCAGGGCGCGCTGCTCACGCTGGAACTCTTCGCGATCACGATGGTGCTCGCGACGCTGCTGGCGGTGCCGCTGGCCATCGTGCGCGTCCAGAAGGCCTGGTGGCTGCGCTGGCCCGTCGAGGTGTTCTCGCAGGTCTTCCGGGGCACGCCGCTGCTGGTGCAGATCTTCATCGTGTACTACGGCATTGCCCAGATCGATGCGGTGCGCGACAGCTGGGCCTGGCCCTACCTGCGCAAGCCGTACTGGTGCGCCGTCATCACCTTCGTGCTGAACACGACGGCCTACGCCGTGCACATCTTCCGCGGGGCGATCCAGGCGGTGCCGCACGGGGAGGTCGAGGCCGGGCAGGCCTTCGGGCTGTCTTTCGGTGCGCTGTACCGCCACGTCATCCTGCCGCGGGCGATGCTGCTGGCGCTGCCGGCCTACGGCAACGAGGTGATCAAGACGATCAAGCGCACCTCGCTGGCCAGCGCCATCACGCTCTCGGAGCTGACGGGCGTGGCCAACACCCTGGTGGCGCGCACCTTCGCCCCCTACGAGATCTTCATTGCGGCCGGGTTGATCTACCTTGCCTTCGCGTTCGCCGCCAACCACCTGGTGCGGCGGCTGGAGCACCGCATGTCTCGCCATCTTCGCCACTTGCCGGCGCAGCACGGCACCGGGCCCATGCCCACTTGATCCAGGAGACCGCGTGTCCACTTCTTCCGTTCCAGAGTCGGCGATGGCCGAATTCCTCGCCTTCGCCCATGGGCTGGCCGACGCCAGCGGCGCCATCCTGCGCGAGAACCTGTACAGCCGCAGGGGCTTCGAGTCCAAGGAGGACGACAGCCCCGTCACTGTCGTGGACAAGCATGTCGAGCAGACGCTGCGCACGCTGATCCGCCACCGCTATCCCTCGCACGGCATCCTCGGTGAGGAGTTCGAGGGCCAGGACCTCGATGCCGAGTACGTCTGGGTGCTCGACCCGATCGACGGCACCAAGGCCTTCATCACGGGCATTCCCATCTACGGGACGCTGATTTCGCTGGCGCGCCACGGCACGCCGATCATCGGCGTGATCGACCACCCCATCACCAACGACCGATGGGCCGGGGCGCAGGGCCAGCCGTCCACCTTCAATGGCCAGCGCATCCGCAGCCGCGAGTGCCCGTCGCTGGCCGATGCGCTGGTGTCGTGCAGCAACCCGGAGCCCTTCGGGCCGCGCGAGCGCGAGGCGTTCGAGACGCTGCGCAGCGCCGCCAAATGGTGCGTGTACGGATCGAGCTGCTATGCGTACGGCTGCATCGCCAACGGAACGATCGACATCGGCATCGACTGCGGCCGCCACCGCGAGGTCGACTACTGCGCGCTGGTGCCGGTGATCGAGGGCGCCGGCGGCGTCATCACCGATTGGGAGGGGCGTCCGCTCACCATCCATTCCGGCAATCGGCTGGTCGCGTCGGGCAACCCCCGCCGCCACGAGGAGGTCCTGCGCATGCTTGCGGGCGCCTAGCGCGGGCGAACGGGCCGTATATTCGAAGGCCGCCGCAGCCCTGTCCGGCATGGGCGGCATGGAGATCTCGTATGCCGCGGCACTTCAACTACCCGACCTGGAGTTCGCTCTCGCTGGACCGCAGCGGCTCCGATCCGCTGCACGTCCAGGTGTTCGAGCAGATCCGCCAGGCCATCGTGCAGGGGCGGATCTCCAAGAACTCGCGGCTGCCGCCCACCCGCCAGCTGGCCGCGGAACTCGGCGTGTCGCGCAACACCGTGGTCCTGGTCTACGAACGGCTGCTGGCCGAGGGCTATGTCAGCGGCCGCGTCGGGGCGGGCACCTACATTGCCGCCGTGCTGCCCGAGGAGCGCAGCGCGCCGGCCGGGGCACCGTCGAACGCCCCTGTCGCCGCGCCGGCACCCCGGCACATCTCGCGGCGCGCGCAGGCGATGTCCGAACTGGCGCTGCCGCCCGAGCGCAATGCCACGTTCGACCTCAGCCCGACCGTGCCCGCGCTCGACCAGCTGCCCTTCGAGCAGTTCGCCAAGGTCTCCTCGCAGTACTGGCGCTCGGCGCCGGCCGCGGAGCTGGGCTACGGCTCGCCGATGGGGCTGCCCGAACTGCGCCAGCAGATCGCGGACTATGTGGGCGAGGCACACGGCATTTCCTGCCTGCCGGACCAGGTGCTCGTGGTCGACGGCACGACGCAGGGCTTCGTGCTGGCAGGCCAGGTGCTGACCGACCACGGCGATCGCATCATCGTGGAAGACCCGGGCTACATCACGCGGCTTGCCGCCTTGTTGGGCTTCGGCGCGGACCTGGTGCCCGTGCCCATCGACCTGCAGGGCCTGGACAGCAGCCGGTTCGACAGCCATGCGCCCGACGCGCGGCTGATCGTGGCGTCACCCACTAACCAGTTCCCCTTCGGCAGCACGATGCCGCTGGAGCGGCGCCTCTCGCTCCTGCAGTGGGCGCACGAGCGCAATGCCTGGGTGATCGAGTACGACTTCAACAACGCCTTCCATTTCCGCGGCAGGCCGCTGCCTCCGCTGGCGGCGCTGGACCACGGGGGGCGGGTGATCTACATCGGGAACTTCAACCGTTCCATCTCGCCCGCGCTCAACCTGGCCTACCTGGTGGTCCCGCCCGACCTGGCGGACGCTTTCGCCTGCGCCACGCAGATCTTCTCGTTCAAGGCCTCCATGCCGACCCAGGGCGTGGTGGCCGACTTCATGGCGAGCGGGCAACTGGCGGCCCACATCCGGCGCATGGGCGTGCGCTATCGCGAACGCGCGCAGCTCATGGAGCACTGCTTCAGGACGCTGGTGGGGCGCGATTTCGAGCTGTCGACCACCGGCTCGGGGCTGCACCTGTCGGCCATCTCGCGCACGCCGATCGACGATGCGGCGGTCTCCCAGGCGCTGCTGGCGCACCGCATCGACGTGCCCGCGATCTCCGCCTACTGCCTGAGCGAGCAGGTCCGCACCGGCTTCGTCTTCGGGTTCGGCAACACGCCCGCCGAGCGGATCGCCCCGGCGTTGGCGCTCTTCGGCAGTGCGGTCGCGAACGCCTGAGGCTCGCTCACTGCCCTTCAATTGTTTCGAATCCGTGAACACCGCGGTTCGTTTTGCTACGGGTTTTTACCTAGATCGAGGCGCACAATTCATCTCACGGACCAGCCCTCAAAGCTGATCTGGGTGAACAGGGCCCCGAGCGAGGTGGCCGCCCTCCGAAAAAGAACAGAGGGGCGGTGACCCACCCAAGACCGGTTCGACATCCGAAGCAAGAACTTGAACTGAATTGAAGAAGGAAGAAATCCAAATGACCGCCTCGAAGATCCTCTCCGCCGTTGCTGTTGCCCTGATGGCCGTTGCCGGCGCCGCCCATGCCGAAAGCTATGAAGGCGTGCATCAACTGACCTCGGCCGCCAGCCGCGCCGACGTTGCTGCCCAAGCCGTCGTGGCCGCACACAGCGCCAACCCCTACGCCACCGGCGCCAACGCAGGCCCCGCACAAGTGATCGTGTCGACCGCCAGCCGCGCTGCCGTGCGTGCCGACGCTGTCGCCGCCGCACACAGCGCCGACCCGTACGCCGAAGGCGCTTCGTCGGGCGTGGCCCCGATCGTCGCCAGCACCGTCGACCGCGCTGCGGTTCGTGCCGCAGCCCGCGCTGCCGCCCACGGCGACGCACTGCCGCTGTAAGCAACAGCCAGAACGCTTCGCCGACGGGATCGGCGAAGGTTCCAGGTCTTCATGAAAAGCCGGCCCTGCCAACGCAGGGTCGGCTTTTTTCATGGGCCATGACCGTGAATTCTTGGCCGAAAGTCACATTGCCTTGGCCTTGCGCATCCCTCATGATTTGGGCGCGGGAGGGATGGCCGCCAGAGCGCATGCTTTCGCATTAACGCATCGCCGTGGTGCGGACACGCGAGAATCGAGCGTCGTTCCGACCGCGAAAAATGAAAGCACGATCCGTCGCCAACCAAGCGACGACCCACTACGCATGGCCCTCACTCTCGACCCCGAAGACACGCGCGGACGCATCCACGACCTGGTGTGGAGCGGCTTCCATGCCGATGCCGACATCGGCTGGATGATCACCGACGAGTACCTCGATCCGGATGAGCTCACGCCCGAGGACCGCGCCTGGATCAAGGCCGAAACCACGCGCGCCTGCGCCGCCAAGCGCGCCGCCGAGGCGCAGTGGCCCGCGCAGACCGAGTACGACCGGCTCGAGGCCGTGTTCGCGCAACTGCGCAGCGAAAAGATCATTGCCCTGCACCGCGCGGGCAACACGCTGTCCGACGGGCACGACGACGTGCGCGAGCAGTGGCGTGCGGCGGGCCGGCTCGAGTCCGGCATCCGCGGCTGCTGCTTCTATCACGCACAGGACCTGGACGGCGCCGTGCGCAACGGCCGCCTGTACCTCGCCTTCAGCGGCGGCATGATCCCCGAGATCGCGCAGCGCGAAGCCAACACCGTCGTGGTCGGCCGCCGCATCGTCGAGCTGCTGCGCGACGCCGGCTTCGGCGCGCAATGGAGCGGCAACATCAACGAGCGCATCGAAGCCGACCTCGGCCAATGGCGCAAGCGAGGCCCCACCGCGTGAGTGCGCAGGCCTGGCAGCCGCCGCGCCGCATCGACGCGATCGACTTCTGGCTGCGCTCGCGGCTGCTCGCCACGGCCCACGCCCTGCGCGAAACCCTGCGGCCCTCGGCCCGGCGCTGGCCCACAGGCCAACACGCACTGGCCGATGCGCCGGTGCTCGCGCAGTACCGAACCCCCTTGTGGTCCGACGGCCGGCCCGATGAATTCCCCTTGGTTGCCGGCAAGGTGCACAACCTGCGCGTGGCGCGGCCGGCCTTCGACGCCATCGAGGTGCCGGCCGGCGAGGTGCTGAGCTTCTGGCGCCAGCTGGGGCGACCGGGTGCCGGGCGCGGCTTCGTGGTCGGGCGCGAGGTGCGCGGCGGTTGCGTGGTGCCGACGCTGGCCGGCGGGCTGTGCCAGCTGTCGAACGCGCTCGCCACGGTGGCCGTGCGCGCGGGGCTTGAACTGGTCGAGCGCCACGGCCACACGGCACGCATCGAGCAGGCCGACATGCCGGACAGCGACGCCGTCGATGCGACGGTGTTCTGGAACTACGTCGACGTCAAGCTGCGCGCCCGGCACGCCTGGCGGCTCGAAGTGGCGCTGACCGATACGGAGCTCGTGGTGCGCATCCGCGCGCGCACGCCGCGGGCGGTGCCGGCCGAGCCCGTCACGCTGCGGCGCACGAACGACGACACGCCCACCGCGCTGCCGCTGGCGCGCGGCTGCCTGAGCTGCGACCAGACGGCGTGCTTTCGCCACCGTCCGCCGGTCGATGTCGGCGCCGAAGGGCGCACCGCCGTGCTCGTCGATGGCTGGACGCCGGAGTTCGCACGCCACCTGCGCGAGGCGCATCCGCAGGCGCAGCGCATGCAGCCCGTGCCACTGCGGCTCGCGTTCTGGCGCGTGCCTTCCATCGGTTGGCATCGCGAGCCCGCGACGAACGCAGCGGTGACCACCGCGTGGGCCGCGAGCCTGCGCCGTGCCGTGTGGCAGCGGCTCTGGGCGCGGCAGGCGGGCCGGCGCCAGGCCAGCCTGATCGACGGCCAGCGCTGGCTCGCGCAGGCCTTTGCCGCGCGGCTGGTGCCTGCGCACACGCACCTGGTGGTCGAGCAGTCGCTGCTGCCGCATCTGCAGCGCCTCGGCGCGCTCGACGGGCGCCGCATCACCGTGCTGGCCAGCGCACTGCCGATGGCAGACATTGAAAAGCAGCTCGATGCCGCATCGCAGCGCTGGCCCGACGACGCCACCTTGCGCGACTTTCGCGCCGATGCGTCGCTGGTACGCGACGAGGCGCTCGCGCTCGCGCGCGCGGCGGTCGTCGTCACGCCGCATGCAGGGGTGGCACAGGCCATGGCGCAGTACGCGCCGCAGGCCACGCTGCAGCGGCTCGACTGGGCGCTGCCGCAGATGAAGGCCTCGCACAGCAAGCGCGAAGAACCGCCGCTCGTCGTGTTCGCCGCCAGCGCACTGGCGCGCAAGGGCGCGCGCGAACTCGCCGCCGCGCTGCAAGGCTGGCCGTGCCGCCTGCGCGTGCTCGGCGCACCGTCGGACGACGCGCAGCTCTGGCACGGCATCGAACCCCCTCAACACATGAACTGGCAAGGCGACGTGCTGGCCGGTGCGAGCGTTGTCGTGCTGCCCGCGCATGTCGAGCACGCACCGCGCGCATTGCTGCGCGCCGTGGCGGCCGGCGTGCCCGTGGTGGCATCGACCGCCTGCGGCCTGGCCGGCGTGCCGGGCGTGCACGAGGTCGCACCCGGCGACATCGACGCACTGCGCACCGCATTGCAAGCCGTCCGCCTGACCTGAACGGAGAACAACCCCCGTGGCATCGATCGAACAGGCCCGCGCGGCCCTGGCTTCCCATGGCGCGCTGGCGCCGCAATCCGCCGCCGAGCACTGGCACGGCGAGCTGGCGCTGCCCGCCGCCCTCGCCACCTTCTACGAACAGGTCGGCCCGCTCGGCGAGTGGGTCAACGAGCGCGTGGGCTACGCGGGCCTCACGGTGCCGACCACCGGCAACCCGTTCAGCATTCCCGCGCTCTCGCGCCTGTGGCAGCTGCAGGCCGGCTACCGCTGGCACGGCATCACCGGCGAGCGCATTGCCGACTGGCCCGACCATTGGCTGGTGGTGGCCGACCAGGGCGCCGATCCGTTCATCTTCGACCTGCGCACCGGCGCGATCCAGTTCGCGATGCATGGCACGGGCGCCTGGGAGGAAGACGAACCGCTCTTCGCCGACATCTTCGAGATGGCCGCCTGCCTGGGCACCATCGGCCAGGTGTGGGACGAAGCGGGCGACGCCATCTTCACCGACGAGGACGACTGCGAGGTCGACCCGGTGCACCGCGCGCGCCTGGTCGAGCGCCTCGTGCCGCTGCTGGGCAGTGCGGCGGCGGCCGAAGGCATCGTCGACGTGTTCGGCTGGTAAGACAAAAAAGAAAACACATGAGCATCGACCTGCAGACCCTCAAATGCGGCGAGTGCGGCAGCAGCGCGCTGCGCCGCACCGGCCTGAACGAATACACCTGTTCGCACTGCGGCTCGATGTCGCTGGTGGAAGACGACGTGTCCGACCGCCTCGAGCGCGTGCTGCAGCAGGTCAAGCACCACGCCGGCCAGCAGATCGCGGCCGAACAGGCGCTGCGCCAGAAGCAGATGCTGCGCACGATCGGCTTCGTCGTGATCGGCTTTCTCGGCGTGGCGGTGGCCGTCCAGGTCGCGATGCTGCTGTTCGGCTCCGGCAAGCGCAGCGATACGCCTTCGGTGGCGCGCGCGATCGTCGAGCGCACCATCGCGACCGACGGCCTGAAGCTCTTCGAGCCGCGCCAGGTGCTGGTCGGCGAGCGGCCGAAGCTGCTGGTGCTGGCGCGCAACGAGACCGGCCGGCCGCTCGAGCGGCCCGGCCTGAAGGTGGTGTTCCACGACGGCGACACGCGGCTGAACGAGCGCAACGAAAGTCTGCCGATCGACGTGCTGATGCCCGGCGAGTCCGCGCCCGTGCTGGTCGACCTGCCCTCGGGCCAGAACGTCACGCGGCAGGACGTGACGGTCGAGAAGCTGTCCGAACCCCGCAGCGCTGCCGAAGGGCCGCGCCTGGCGTTCTCGCGCGTGCGGCTGGTGCAGCAGGGCGAGCGCGTGCGCCTGGTCGGGCGCCTCGTGCATGCGGGCGCCGCGGGTGCGCCGGCGTTCGGCAGCATCGAGGCGCTGGTCACGGTGTACGACGACGCGGGCCAGGTGATCGGCGTCGGGCGCGGCCATGCGCCGGGGTCCGAGCTGGCGCCCGGCGCACGCACGGCGATCGATGTCGACCTCAGCCGCTTCGGCCGCGGCGCCGCCATCGCGGCGTGGGACTACCGCATCGGCTACCGCACGGTCACGCCCTCGGGCGCGCGCACGACGGTGCTGAGCGCCGACCGCGTGATCCGCACGGCCGGCGCGCCGGAGGCCTTCCACCCCGACCTGCGGTTGGGCACCGAAGACCTGCTGGCCGACGACAGCGAGCGCTTCGACCCGCGGCAGCTCGAACTGCTGCCGCTGGTGGCGGGGCGCAGCACGATCCAGCGGCCGCTGTTCATGACCGAGCTGGTGAACCGCAGCACCGACGCCATCGCCATTGCGCCCGGCGCCGTGATCTCGCGCTTCGGCGGCAGCACGGCCGACGGCACCACGCGCCTCGACGCGCTGGCCTATCTGTACCCGGGCGAGCGCTTTCCGGTCCTGCTGGAGCCCAAGGCCGTGGACCGCATCACGCAGACCCGCGTCGAGTGGAAGCCGATGCGCCGCGCCGCACTGCCTGGCCCGCGCAAGCCGCTGGAGGTGCAGGTGACGAGCACCCAGGCCGGCACCGGCAGCGTGCTGCTCAACTTCAGCCAGCGCTTCACCTACAAGAGCGTGGAGGTCACGGGCACGGTGAAGAACCCCGGCACGGCCATCGCAGCCAAGGTGCGCCTGTGGGTGAGCCTGCGCGACCGCAACGACCAGCTGACCGGCTTCAAGCTGATCGAGAACCTGCCGGCCATCGCGCCGGGCGAGAGCGTGCCCTTCCAGGTCCATGTGACGCAGCACGGGCGTGATTTCGCGAGCGTCGCGACGCTATACCAAACCGAATAGCCCCGCGCGTGACGGCATCGGGCGGTTCGCGCCATGATCGCGCCATGATTCCGCTTTCGATCCTCGACCTTTCCCCGATCACCGAAGGCAGCGATGCCGCGCAGTCGTTCCGCAACTCGCTGTCGCTGGCGCAGCACGGCGAGAAGCTGGGCTACACGCGCTACTGGCTGGCCGAGCACCACGGCATGCCGGGCATCGCGAGCGCGGCCACGGCCGTGCTGCTGTCGCACGTGGGCGCGGGCACTTCCACCATCCGCATCGGCGCCGGCGGCGTGATGCTGCCCAACCACTCGCCGCTGGTGATCGCCGAGCAGTTCGGCACGCTGGAGTCGCTGTACCCGGGACGCGTCGACCTGGGCCTGGGCCGCGCGCCCGGCTCCGACCAGCGCACCGCGCGCGCCCTGCGGCGCAACCTGGAGTCGGACGCCGACCAGTTCCCGCAGGACGTGATGGAGCTCATGGACTTCATGTCGAAGAACCCGCAGCAGGCCGTGCGCGCCGTGCCCGGCGCGGGGCTCGAGGTGCCGGTGTGGATCCTGGGCTCGAGCACCTTCGGCGCGCAGCTGGCGGCGCACCTGGGCCTGCCGTATGCCTTTGCCTCGCACTTCGCACCGCAGCAGATCATGCAGGCCATCCAGATCTATCGCGAGACCTTCAAGCCCTCGGCGCAGCTGAGCAAGCCGTACGTGATGCTGGGCTTCAACGTGTTCGCGGCCGACACCGACGCGGAGGCCGAGTTCCGCGCCACCTCGTGGCAGCAGGCCTTCGTGAACCTGCGCAGCGGCCGCCCGGGGCGCCTGCCGCCGCCGGTGGAGAACTACCGCCAGAAGGTCGGCCCGGCCGAGAACGCGCTGCTCGACTCGGTGCTGTCGTGCTCCGCGGTGGGTTCGGTCGAGACCGTGAAGCAGGGCGTGGAAGCGTTCGTGGCGCGCACGGGTGCCGACGAACTCATGATCACCTCGCAGGTGTTCGACCACGCGGCCCGGCTGCGCTCGTACGAGCTGCTGGCCGAGGCCTTCGGTCAGAAGAAGTCGTAGAGGCTAGGCCCGCTTGCGGGCTTCCTCGTCCACGAGGTCTTTCTTCGAGAGCTTGCCCACGGCGGTCTTGGGAAGCTCGGCGCGGATCTCTAGCGCGCCGATCATCTCGTGCTTGCCCAGGCGGTTCTTCAGGAAGCTCTTGAGCGCGTCGAGCGTGAGATCGTCCGCGCCGTCCTTCAGTTTCACGAAAGCCTTGGGCGACTGGCCCCGGTACTCGTCGGGCACGCCGATCACGCAGACCTCGGCCACCGACGGGTGCTCGTACACCGCCTCCTCGAGCACGCGCGGGTACACGTTGTAGCCGCCGCACAGCAGCATGTCCTTGGTGCGGTCGACGATGTACAGGTAGCCGTCGGCGTCCACCTTCGCGACGTCGCCGCTGCGGAAGTAGCCGTCGGCCGTCATCGACTCGGCGGTGGCCTTCGGGTTGTTCCAGTAGCCCTTCATGACGTTCGGGCCCTGCACGCACAGCTCGCCGGGTTCGCCGAACGCGGTCACGTCCTTGGTCGGGTCGTCCAGGCTCACGAGCTTGATGCGCACGCGCGGCAGCGGCATGCCGCACGAGCCGGCCTTGCGCACGCCGCGCGCGGGCGTGAAGGTGCCCACGGGCGAGGTCTCGGTCATGCCCCAGCCTTCGTTGAGGTGGCAGCCGGTGAGTTCGAAGAAGCGCTGCTCTACCTCCACCGGCAGCGGCGCGCCGCCGGAGCCGCAGAACTTCAGCGAGCGCAGGTCCATCTCTTTGGCCTTGGGGTGCGAAAGGATGGCGGTGTACATGGTCGGCACGCCGGGGAACACGCTGATCCGGCTGGCCGCGAGCTCGTTCATCACCGCGTCGACATCGAAGCGCGTGTGCAGCACCAGCGCCGCGCCCAGGCGCACGCCCAGCAGCATCGCGGCGCTCAGCGCGAAGATGTGGAACAGCGGCAGCACGACCAGGAAGCGCTCCTTGCCTTCGTCGAGGATCGGCGGCTCGCCGCGCGTCGATTCGTAGTACTGCGCCGAGGCCGACGTGAGGTTGGCGTGCGTGAGCATCGCGCCCTTGGGCAGGCCGGTGGTGCCGCCGGTGTACTGCAGCACGACGATCTCTTCGGCCAGGTCGCCCAGCGGGTAGGTCTGGTGCGTGCCTTCGCTCTTGAGCAGGTCGGTGAAGCGCACGTGGCGGTCGTCGGTGGGCACCGGTGCGATCTGGCCGGCCCCCTGCAGCTGGGCCTGCACCTTGTCGCCCGCCGCGCCGTAGTCGCCGAGGCTGCCGACCACCAGCGTCTTCAGGCGCGAGCTGTCGAGCAGGCGCGCCATCAGCGGGTACAGGTTCACGAGGTCGAGCGTGACGAGGATGTCGGTGCGGCTGTCCTCGATCTTGTGGGCCAGCACGCGCTCGGCGTCCAGCGGCGAGTAGTTCACCACCGTGCCGCCGGCTTTGAGCACGGCGAAGAAGGCGATCGGGTAGTGCGGCGTGTTCGGCAGGTACAGGCCGACATGCACGCCCGGCTTCACGCCCAGGTCCTGCAGGCCCTTGGCGGCACGGTCGACCGCGTCACCAAGCTGGCGGTAGCTGAGCGACTGGCCCATGAACTCGACGGCCGAATGGTCGGGCCAGCGCGCGACCGCTTCGTCGAGCATCTGCTGCACCGGCTTGACGGGCAGGTCGGCGTCCCAGCGCATGCCGGGCGGGTAGTTGCGCGTCCAGGGGGTGGGGTCGCCAGAGAGGGAAGGGGTCGCCATGCGTGTTGTCTCCGCTGTGTTTCGGGGCACTGTAGCGCCGGCCTTTCGCATCGTGGAGTGGCGGCTGACAAGCCGGCGACACGGGTTTTCCCGATTTCCCACACGCCGGATGCCCCTGTCGTCGGGCTGGGACAATGGCGGGCTTATGGCAAAACAACGGATCGTGGTCGGGCTGAGCGGCGGGGTGGACTCCGCGGTCACCGCGCACCTGCTCAAGCAGCAGGGGCACGAGGTGGTCGGCATCTTCATGAAGAACTGGGAAGACGACGACGACAGCGAGTACTGCTCGTCGAACATCGACTTCGTGGACGCCGCCAGCGTGGCCGACGTGCTGGGCATCGAGATCGAGCACGTCAACTTCGCCGCCGACTACAAGGACCGCGTGTTCGCCGAGTTCCTGCGCGAGTACAAGGCCGGCCGCACGCCCAACCCCGACGTGCTGTGCAACGCCGAGATCAAGTTCAAGGCCTTTCTCGACCACGCCATGCGGCTGGGCGCCGAGAAGATCGCCACCGGCCACTACGCCCGCGTGCGCCTGAACGAGGCCACGGGCCGGCACGAGCTGCTCAAGGGGCTCGACAACTCGAAGGACCAGAGCTACTTCCTGCACCGCCTGAACCAGGCGCAGCTGTCGAAGACGCTGTTCCCGGTCGGCGAGCTGCACAAGACCGAGGTGCGCCGCATCGCGGAAGAAATCGGCCTGCCCAACGCGAAGAAGAAGGACTCGACCGGCATCTGCTTCATCGGCGAGCGGCCGTTCCGCGACTTCCTGAACCGCTACATCTCCAAGGAGCCGGGCCCGATCAAGGACGACCGCGGCCGCAAGCTCGGCGAGCACCAGGGCCTGAGCTTCTACACGCTGGGCCAGCGCCAGGGGCTGGGCATCGGCGGCGTGAAGGAAAAGGGCGCCCAGCGCGGCGCGGGCGACCATTCGCCCTGGTTCGTCGCGCGCAAGGACGTCGAGAAGAACACGCTGTGGGTGGTGCAGGGGCACGACCATCCGTGGCTGCTGTCGTCCGAGCTGAAGGCGGACGACGCGAGCTGGGTCGCCGGCGAGGCGCCCACCGCGGGCGCCTACGGTTCGAAGGCGCGCTACCGGCAGGCCGACGCAGCCTGCGAATTGGGCGAGGGCGCCAACGGCGCGTTCAGCCTGCGCTTCGGTGCGCCGCAATGGGCGGTCACGCCGGGGCAGTCGGCCGTGCTGTACGACGGCGAGCGCTGCCTCGGGGGCGGCGTCATCGTCTGAACCGGCCTCAGCGGGGCTGCCGCACGCTGTCTTCGGTGTGGATCAGCGCGAGCGGGTGGCGCTTGCCGGCGAGGTGGTCCTCGACGCAGCGCAGCAGCAGCGGGCTGCGATGGCGCGCGACGCTGGCGCGGATCTCGTCCACGCTCATCCACAGCGTGCGCACGATGCCTTCGTCGAGCGCGCGACCCTCTTCGCGTGCGCCCAGTTCACCGGTGAAGGCAAAGCGCATGTAGGTCACGTCGGGCTGCTCGGCCGAGCGCGCCATGTACACGCCGAGCAGCGCGGTCGGCGTGAAGGCGTGGGCTGTTTCCTCGAGCGTCTCGCGGATGCAGCCGTCCTCGGGCGACTCGCCGGGGTCGAGGTGGCCGGCCGGGTTGTTGAGCTTCAGGCCGTCGTCGGTCTGCTCTTCGACGAGCAGGAAGCGGCCGTCTTGCTCGATCACCGCGGCCACGGTGACATTGGGTTTCCAGCGTGTGGGCATCGTGGGCGCGAGTCTATCGGCATCTCGCCTATCGCACGACATAGCCGCTGAAGCGCCAGATGCGGTCGGCGTCGAGCCGGAAGCTCACCCGTTCGCGCAGCGTGCGATCGGGGGTGTTGCCGAAGCGGGTCTCGTACTCGACGCTGACGTACTGGCCGGCCGCATCGGCGTCCGGGTCGGTCACGACCTGCCGGTGCACGGCCACCCAGGTGCGCTGCTGCGGCCCGCCGAGCGGGGCGCGGCTCCTGGCCACCTTGCTGGCGAAGTCGGTGCGGGTGATGCGCTTGCGGGTGGCGGGCGTGGCGCCGTCCCACAGCTCGCCGGCCTGGTCGCGGTCGATCATCTGGATCGCCTGCAGTCCGCCGCGCACCATGTCGCTGGCCTCGACGTCTTCGGCGAGGGCGGGGAACAGGCCGCTGCACAGCAGGAGCAGTGCGGCCAGGAGGAGCCGGGTCATGGGGAAGGGCACTTGTTCGGACAGAACAAGTTGGAGGCCGACGGGGAGGAGGGGTTCCCCGCCCGGCCTGCCGGGGCGTGCGCTCAGCGCGCGTTGGAAGCTGCAGCGGCGGGCCGTGTGTCGACCTCGATGGTTTCCAGCCGGTAGCCCAGACCGTACACGGCCAGCAGCAGGAAGCCGTTCGACGGGCGCAACTCGAGCTTGGTGCGCAGGCGTGACACGTGGGTGTCGAGCGAGCGCGACAGCGCCTCGACGCCCAGCCCCCAGACCGCCTCGTGCAGGTGCTCGCGCGAGAGCAGGCGCCCCAGGTTCTGGAACAGGAAGAGCGCGAGTTCGTATTCGCGGTTCTTCAGCTCGACCAGCTCGCCGTGGACCCGGATGGTGCGCGAGGGCGGAAAGAAGTGGTATGGGCCGAACACCATTTCGGGCTCGTTGCGCGAGGGGTAGGCGCGGCGCAGCAGCGCATTGATGCGGGCTTCGAACTCGATCGGGCGCAGCGGCTTGGCCATGAAGTCGTCGGCACCGACATTGAGGCCTTCGACCATGTCGCTGTCGTCGTGGTGCTCGGTCACGAACAGGATCGGCATGCGGCTCTTGTAGTCCTGCCGGATCGTCTTGACGACGTCCGGGCCGTTCATGTCCGGCAGGCGCCAGTCGAGGACCAGCAGGTCGAAGGTTTCGCGGCGCATGGCGTGCAGCAGCGCCTTGCCGGCAGCGTACGTGTGGCACTCGTGACCGAGGCTCGCCATGGATTGGTTGATCAACCGGAGTTGGTCCGGCTCGGTGTCGAGTACTGCAATGCGCATTCCATTCCCTTGTTCCGCCCTGTGTGGACCTCTATGTGTCCGCAATATGAATCGAAGTGTATCTATCTGCGTCTGAAATCATTGCTGTGAATTGCTATTAATTCACGCAAATTGATTTTATGTATGTGGTTCAATTGCCAATTGAATCCAATTGGTGTTAGTTGATTGCAATCTAGAACCAGAGCGAGCGAAGGCGCCACAAGCGCTTCTGCGGCGGTCACCCGTGTTTCCCCCGGGGTCGTACCGGCCGCCAATTTGCTATCAATTAAATAGCTACATGTGCAGTGCCTGCGGGCGTTGAGCAGCAAAAAGAACGCGGCATTCTGGCGACAGGTGCGCTTGTAATCTTGCTGTAAGCTCTGCCCGCAATCCGTGCTGCCCCTTCCCCCTGAGGAGAACTCTATGTTGATAGGCGTGCCTGCCGAGACAGCGGCTGGCGAAACCCGAGTGGCCGTTACACCCGAAACGGTGAAGAAACTGGTGGCCTCCGGGCATACCGTGCGTGTGCAGGCCGGTGCCGGCATTGCAGCCAGCGTCACCGACGCGGCGTACCAGACGGCAGGCGCCGAGATCACCGATGCGGCCGGGGCGCTCTCCGCCGACATGGTGCTCAAGGTGCGCACGCCCAGCGACGCCGAAGCGGCGCAGCTGAAGGCCGGCGCGGTCGTCATCGGCATGCTCAATCCTTTCGACGCGGCCGGCCTGCAGCGCCTGGCCGCCGCGGGCGTCACGGGCTTCGCGCTCGAAGCCGCGCCGCGCACCACGCGCGCCCAGAGCATGGACGTGCTCAGCTCGCAGGCCAACATCGCCGGCTACAAGGCCGTGATGATCGCGGCCGACAAGTACCAGCGCTTCTTCCCCATGCTCATGACTGCCGCCGGCACCGTGAAGGCCGCGCGCGTCGTCATCCTGGGCGTCGGCGTGGCCGGCCTGCAGGCCATTGCCACGGCCAAGCGCCTGGGCGCCGTCATCGAGGCCTCGGACGTGCGTCCGAGCGTCAAGGAACAGATCGAGTCGCTGGGCGGCAAGTTCATCGACGTGCCCTACGAGACGCAGGAAGAGAAAGACGCGGCCGAAGGCGTCGGCGGCTACGCCCGCCCGATGCCCGCCAGCTGGCTCACACGCCAGCAGGCCGAGGTCGCCAAGCGCGTCGCGCTGGCCGACGTGGTCATCAGCACCGCGCTCATCCCGGGCCGCGCCGCGCCCACCCTCGTCACCGAGGACATGGTCAAGTCGATGAAGCCGGGTTCGGTGATCGTCGACATCGCGGCCGGCAAGGGCGCCGACGGCATCGGCGGCAACTGCCCGCTGTCGGAGGCCGACAAGACCGTGGTCAAGCATGGCGTGACCATCGTGGGCGAAACCAATCTCGCGGCGCTGGTGGCGGCCGACGCGTCGGCGCTGTATGCGCGCAACGTGCTCGACTTCCTCAAGCTCGTCGTCACGAAGGAAGGCGCGCTCAAGATCGACCTCGAGGACGACATCGTCGCCGCCTGCCGCGTCACGCAGGACGGCCAGGTCACGCGCAAGTAAGAGCAGGCTGCCTTCCATGAACCGCACCATGCTCCGCGCGAAGCTGCATCGCGCCACCGTGACCGAAGCCGACCTGCACTACGAAGGCTCGTGCGGCATCGACGAAGACCTGCTCGACGCGGCCGACATGCGCGAGTACGAAAAGATCGAGCTGTACAACGTCAACAACGGCGAGCGCTTCTCGACCTACATCATCAAGGCGGCGCGCGGTTCGGGCGCCATCTCGCTCAACGGCGCGGCGGCGCGCAAGGCGCATGTGGGCGACCTGCTCATCATCTGCACCTACGCCCCCATGACCGAGGCCGAAGCCGCCGACTACAAGCCCAAGGTGGTGCTGCTTGGCGATGCCAACCGCATCAACGAAGTCAAGAAGCTCTGACAGAGCCCGGGACCAAGAGACAGAGACCGAACGAGGAGAACACAACACCATGGAAATCGTTTCGCACACCGTCATCAACCTGACCATCTTCGTGCTGGCCATCTACGTCGGCTACCACGTGGTCTGGACCGTCACGCCCGCGCTGCACACGCCGCTCATGGCCGTGACCAACGCCATCTCGGCCATCGTGATCGTGGGCGCCATGCTGGCCGCCGCGCTCACCACCACGCCGCTGGGCAAGACCATGGGCGTGCTCGCCGTGGCGCTGGCCGCGGTGAACGTCTTCGGCGGCTTCCTGGTCACGCGCCGGATGCTCGAGATGTTCAAGAAGAAAGACAAGAAGGCCGCCCCCAAGGCTGCAGAGGGAGCCGCCAAGTGAGCATGAACCTCGTCACGCTGCTGTACCTTGTTGCCAGCGTCTGCTTCATCCAGGCCCTGAAGGGCCTGTCCCATCCCACCACCTCGATCCGCGGCAACATCTTCGGCATGACCGGCATGGCGATCGCCGTGCTGACCACCATCGCGCTCGTCCACGGACAGGCGCGCGCCCTCAACGTCGACTTCACCACCGGCATCGGCTGGGTGCTGGCCGCCGTCGTGGTCGGTGGCGGTCTGGGCGCCTTCATGGCCAACAAGGTCGAGATGACCAAGATGCCCGAGCTGGTCGCCTTCATGCACAGCATGATCGGCCTGGCCGCGGTGTTCATCGGTGTGGCCGCGGTGGCCGAGCCCTGGGCCTTCGGCATCACCGCCGCGCCCGTGGCGGCTGTCGTCGGTGCGCGCACGCCCGACGGCGCGGTCCTCTTCGAGGGCTTCGTGCGCCATGCCATTCCTTATGGCAACCGGCTCGAGCTGTTCCTGGGTGCGGCCATCGGCGCCATCACCTTCAGCGGTTCGGTCATCGCCTTCGGCAAGCTCTCGGGCAAGTACAAGTTCCGCCTGTTCCAGGGCGCGCCGGTGCAGTTCTCGGGCCAGCACATGCTGAACCTGGTGCTGGGCCTGGCGACCATCGCCCTGGGCCTGGTGTTCGTGGCCACCGAAAGCTGGCCGGCGTTCTTCGCGATGCTGGCGCTGGCCTTCGTGATGGGCGTGCTCATCATCATCCCGATCGGCGGCGCTGACATGCCGGTGGTGGTGTCGATGCTCAACAGCTACTCGGGCTGGGCGGCGGCCGGCATCGGCTTCAGCCTGAACAACGCGATGCTGATCGTGGCCGGTTCGCTGGTGGGCTCTTCGGGTGCGATCCTGAGCTACATCATGTGCAAGGCCATGAACCGCTCGTTCTTCAACGTGATCCTGGGCGGCTTCGGCGGCGAGGCAACCACGGCCTCCAGCGGCGACAAGGAGCAGCGCCCGGTCAAGAGCGGCAGCGCGGACGACGCGGCCTACATGCTGTCCAACGCCGAGACGGTGATCATCGTTCCGGGCTACGGACTGGCCGTGGCGCGCGCCCAGCACGCCGTGAACGAACTGGCCGAGAAACTCACGCACAAGGGCGTCAAGGTGAAGTACGCCATTCACCCCGTGGCCGGCCGCATGCCGGGCCACATGAACGTGCTGCTGGCCGAGGCCGAGGTGCCCTACGACCAGGTGTTCGAGATGGAGGACATCAATGGCGAGTTCGCGCAGGCCGACGTGGCGATCATCCTGGGTGCCAACGACGTGGTGAACCCGGCCGCGCTCACCAAGGGCACGCCGATCTACGGCATGCCGATCCTGGAAGCCTACAAGGCCAAGACCGTCATCGTGAACAAGCGCTCCATGGCCGCCGGCTACGCGGGCCTGGACAACGAGCTCTTCTACATGGACAAGACCATGATGGTCTTTGGCGATGCGAAAAAAGTAGTGGAAGATATGGGCAAGGCCATCGAATAGGCCGAAGGTCCGTGCCCGCGATGCGGGCCTGATCGTCGCGGCGCCTCACGTGCGCCGTTTTCGTTTTTAAAAACTCATCCGACTCCGAGGAGACACATCCATGACCGAACGCCCCTGGCTCAGCAGCTACCCGCAAGGCGTGCCCGCCGACATCGACGCGTCGCACTACCCGTCGCTGGTGGCGCTCATGGAGGAGAGCTTCACCAAGTACGCCGACCGCACGGCCTACAGCTTCATGGGCAAGGACGTGAGCTACGGCGAGACCGACAAGCTCAGCAAGGCCTTCGCGGCCTACCTGCAGGGCCTGGGCCTCGTGAAGGGCGACCGTGTCGCCGCGATGATGCCCAACTGCCCGCAGTACCCGATCGCGGTGGCGGCCATCCTGCGCGCCGGCCTGATCCTGGTGAACGTGAACCCGCTGTACACGCCGCGCGAACTCGAGCACCAGCTCAAGGACTCGGGCGCCAAGGCGATCGTCATCATGGAGAACTTCGGCACCACGCTGCAGCAGTGCATCGCGAGCACGCCGATCAAGCACATCGTGCTGGCCTCCATGGGCGACCGGCTCGGCTTCCTGAAGGGCGCGCTGGTCAACTACGTGGTGCGCAACGTCAAGAAGCTGGTGCCGCACTTCAGCCTGCCGGGCGCCGTGCGCTTCAACGACGCGCTCGACAAGGGCGCGGGCGGTTCGCTCAAGCCCGTGGCCACCGGTCCCGACGACGTGGCCGTGCTGCAGTACACCGGCGGCACCACCGGCGTGTCCAAGGGCGCGGTGCTGCTGCATCGCAACGTGATCGCCAACGTGCTGCAGTCCGAGGCCTGGAACGAGCCCGTCATGGCCAAGGTGCCGGCCAACGAGCAGCCCACCAGCGTGTGCGCGCTGCCGCTGTATCACATCTTCGCGTTCACGGTCGGCATGATGCTGAGCATGCGCACGGGCGGCAAGCTGATCCTGATCCCGAACCCGCGCGACATTCCCGGCGTGCTCAAGGAACTGTCCAAGCACACCATTCACAGCTTCCCGGCCGTCAACACGCTGTTCAACGGGCTGGCGAACCACCCCGACTTCAACACCGTCAACTGGAAGAACCTGAAGGTCTCGGTCGGCGGCGGCATGGCGGTGCAGGCTGCGGTGGCCAAGCTCTGGCTCGAGAAAACCGGCTGCCCCATCTGCGAAGGCTACGGCCTCTCGGAAACCTCGCCCTCGACCACCTGCAACCCGACCAACAGCACGGCCTACACCGGCACCATCGGCCTGCCGCTGCCGAGCACCTGGCTCAAGCTGCTCGACGACGACGGCAACGAAGTGCCGACCGGCGAGCGCGGCGAGATCGCCATCAAGGGCCCGCAGGTCATGGCCGGCTACTGGCAGCGCCCCGACGAGACCGCCAAGGTCATGACGCCCGACGGTTACTTCAAGAGCGGCGACATCGGCGTGGTCGACGAGCGCGGCTACTTCAAGGTGGTCGACCGCAAGAAGGACATGATCCTGGTGTCGGGCTTCAACGTGTACCCGAACGAGATCGAGGACGTGGTGGCGATGCTGCCCGGCGTGCTCGAATGCGCCGCGGTCGGCGTGCCCGACGACAAGACCGGCGAGGCCGTGAAGCTCGTCATCGTCAAGAAGGACGAGTCGCTCACCGAAGCGCAGGTGCGCGAGTACTGCCGCGCCAACCTCACGGGCTACAAGCAGCCGCGCGTGATCGAGTTCCGCACCGACATGCCCAAGACCCCGGTGGGCAAGATCCTGCGGCGCGAGCTGCGGGATAGCAAGAAGTAGTAAGGGTTCCGCCCGGGTGGGGCCGGGGCATCGATCTTGCATATTCGCGGGTCGATGCTCAGATTCATTTACGTTCGCCTAGGCTTGCTCGTGCCGACCTTCATCGGCATGACGCTGCTGGCCTTCTTTCTCATCCGGCTGGTGCCGGGTGACCCCATCGAGACGATGGCCGGCGAGCGCGGGATCGACCCCGCGCGCCATGCCGAGCTGCGCACCGCCATGGGCCTGGACAAGCCCCTGCTCGTGCAATACGGCATCTACATCGGCCGCGTGCTGCAGGGCGACCTGGGCAAGTCGCTCATCACGCAGGACACGGTGATGAGCGAGTTCCTCGCGCTCTTTCCGGCCACCGTCGAGCTCGGCGTGTGCGCGATTCTCTTCGCGCTGCTGCTCGGGCTGCCGGCCGGCATCCTCGCGGCGGTGCGGCGCAACTCCATCTTCGATCACGGCGTGATGGCCACGTCGCTCACCGGCTACTCGATGCCGATCTTCTGGTGGGGCCTGCTGCTCATCCTGTTCTTCTCGGTGCAGCTGGGCTGGACGCCGGTGTCGGGCCGCATCTCGGTGCAGTACTTCGTCGAGCCGCAGACCGGCTTCCTGCTGATCGACGCGCTGCGCGCCGGCGAGACCGAGGCCTTCTGGTCGGCGCTGCACCACCTCATTCTTCCGGCCATCGTGCTGGGCACCGTGCCGCTGGCCGTCATTGCGCGCATGACGCGCTCGGCCATGCTCGAGGTGCTGGGCGAGGACTACATCCGCACCGCGCGCGCCAAGGGCCTGTCGCGCTTTCGCGTGGTGGGCCTGCATGCGCTGCGCAACGCACTGATCCCGGTCGTCACGGTGATCGGCCTGCAGATCGGCGTGCTCTTCACCGGCGCGATCCTGACCGAGACCATCTTCTCCTGGCCCGGCGTCGGCAAGTGGCTCATCGAGGCCATCGGGCGGCGCGATTACCCGGTGCTGCAGGGCGGCATGCTGCTGCTGGGCGGCATCGTGATGCTGCTCAACCTGCTGGTGGACATCGCCTACGGCGTCATCAACCCGCGGATCAGGCATTGAGTCGATGACGAGCAACACCCACGCCGTTCCCCCCGGCTCGCAGGCCTCGGCGCCTCCCGGTCCCTGGCGCGAGTTCTGGACCGCCTTCTCGGCGAACCGGGGTGCGGTCATCGGTCTCGTCACCATCGTGGTGCTGCTGCTGGTGGCGCTGTTCGCGCCGTGGATCGCGCCGCATGCACCGAACGAAACCAACGCCGCCGCTTTCCTCAAGCCGCCGGCCTGGCAGGAGGGCGGCTCGTGGACCTACCTGCTGGGAACGGACGCCATCGGGCGCGACATCCTGTCGCGGCTCATGCACGGCGCGCGGCTGTCGCTGTCGATCGGCGTCGCGGTGGTGGCGCTGTCGGTGGTGGTGGGCGTGGTGCTCGGGCTCGTCGCCGGCTTCTTTCGCGGCGCGCTGGAGATCGCGATCATGCGGATGATGGACATCATCCTCACGATGCCCAGCCTGCTGATGGCCATCGTGATCGTCGCGATCCTCGGGCCGGGGCTCGTCAACGCCATGCTCGCGGTGGCCATCGTGGTGCTGCCGCACTACGTGCGCATCACGCGCGCCACGGTCATCGCCGAGGTTTCGCGCGACTACGTGACCGCGGCGCGCGTGAGCGGCGCCAGCACGCTGCGCCTGATGTTCCGCGAGGTGCTGCCCAACTGTTCGGCACCGCTGATCGTGCAGGCCTCGTTGGGCGTCTCGACCGCCATCCTCGATGCGGCGGCGCTCGGCTTCATCGGCCTGGGCGCACAGCCGCCGTCGCCCGAGTGGGGAACGATGCTGGCCGATGCGCGCGAGTTCGTGCTGCGCGCGTGGTGGGTCGTGACCTTCCCGGGGCTCGCCATCCTTGCGGCCGTGCTGGCCTTCAACCTGCTGGGCGACGGGCTGCGCGATGCGCTCGACCCGAAGCTCAAGCGCTGACGCAAAGGAGAGCACAGATGCCTTTGCTGGACATCAAGGACCTGCACGTCGAGTTCCCGACGCAAGGCGGCGTGCTGCACGCCGTCGACGGCGTGAGCCTCACGCTCGAAGAAGGCGAGGTGCTCGGCATCGTCGGCGAGTCGGGCTCGGGCAAGAGCGTCACGATGATGGCGCTCATGGGCCTCGTCGGCTACCCGGGCCGCGTGCGCGCTGAGCACATGCGCTTTGCGGGCAAGGAGCTGCTCGGCATCTCCGACAAGGCGCGCCGCACGCTGGTCGGCAAGGAGGTCGCGATGATCTTCCAGGAGCCGACCACCAGCCTCAACCCCTGCTTCACCATCGGCTTCCAGCTGATGGAAACGCTGCGGCTGCACCTGAAGCTCGACAAGCGCGAGGCGAAGAAGCGCGCCACCGAGCTGCTCGAACAGGTCGGCATTTCCGCCGCATCGTCGCGCCTGGGCAGCTACCCGCATCAGCTCTCGGGCGGCATGAACCAGCGCGTGATGATCGCGATGGCCATCGCCTGCAACCCGCGCCTGCTGATCGCCGACGAGCCGACCACCGCGCTCGACGTGACCATCCAGGCGCAGATCCTCGACCTGCTGCGCGACCTGCAGAAGGAGCGCGGCATGGCGCTCGTGCTCATCACGCACAACATGGGCGTGGTCAGTGAGATGGCGCAGCGCATCGCCGTGATGTACGCGGGGCAGGTGATGGAGCACCAGCGCGTCGATCGCTTGTTCGCGTCGCCTCAGCACCCCTACACCGAGGCCTTGCTCGCGGCGCTGCCAGAGCGTGCCGCGCCCGAGGGGCGGCTCGCGACCATCAGCGGCGTGGTGCCCGGTGTGCACGACCGGCCCGCGGGCTGCCTGTTCGCACCGCGCTGCGGCTACGTCACCGAGCGTGCCTGCCAGGTGCGACCGGCGCTGCGTGCGTGGCAGGGCGCCGAGGTGCGCTGCCACTTTCCGCTCGGCGAGCCGGGGCGCGCCGAAGCCATCGCGCAAGACCCGCCGCGCGCTGCCATCGCGGAGGTGCTGCCATGAGCGACGTGTCGCCGGAGATCGTCGCCGAGGCGCGCAACCTGCAGCGCACCTACGACGTGCGGCGCGGGCTGTTCCGTGCGCCGGCGCAACTGCGCGCCGTGGGCGACATCTCGTTCCGCCTCGAACGCGGCCGCACGCTCGCTGTGGTGGGCGAATCGGGCTGCGGCAAGTCGACGCTCGCGCGCATGGTCGCGCTGATCGAGAAGCCCACGGCCGGGCAGCTGACGCTGATCGGCGCCGATGCGGTGAGCCCGCCGCATGAACGCAAGCGCGAGCTGCGCCAGGCGGTGCAGCTGGTGTTCCAGAACCCGTATGGCTCGCTCAACCCGCGCAAGAAGATTTCGGCGGTGCTCGAAGACCCGCTGGCCATCAACACCACGCTGAGCAAGCCGGAGCGCGCCGAGCGCGCGCGCGAGATGCTGGCCCGCGTCGGCCTGCGCCCCGAGTACGCCAACCGCTACCCGCACATGTTCTCGGGCGGCCAGCGCCAGCGCATCGCCATCGCGCGCGCGCTCATGCTGTCGCCGCGCCTGCTGGTGGCCGACGAGCCGGTGTCGGCGCTCGACGTGTCGATCCAGGCCCAGGTGCTGAACCTGCTGGCCGACCTGCAGGCCGAGCTGGGCCTGGCCTACCTCTTCATCTCGCACGACCTGGGCGTGGTGCGCCACATCGCGCACGACGTGCTCGTGATGTACCTGGGCCACGCGGTGGAGCAGGGCCCCAAGTCGCGCATCTTCGCGCGGCCGCTGCATCCCTACACGCAGGCGCTGCTGGCCTCGACGCCGGGCCTGAGCAGCCAGCGCATCGTGCTCAAGGGCGAGCTGCCGTCGCCGCTGGACCCGCCTTCGGGCTGCGTCTTCAGCACGCGCTGCCCGCACGTGCAGCCGCGCTGCCGCGAAGAGCGCCCCGCGCTGCGCGCGCTCGACGAACGGCTGGTGGCCTGCCACTACGCCGAGCAGTTTCTCGATGGCGCGCCCGCCGTGCGCGCCGATGGTCCCGTGCTCGCCGCGTCCTGAAGAAGAGTGGAGTGGCGATTTTTTCAACCCTGTCTCGAGGAGTCCCCATGAAGACCCAGTCCTCCGTTTCGCGCCGCTCACAAAAGCTGGCGCTCCTGGCACCGGCAGCGCTCACGGCCCTTACCCTGGCCTGCGGCGCCGTGTCAGCCAAGACGTTGGTGTACTGCTCCGAAGGAAGCCCGGAAAACTTCTATCCGGGCATGAACACCACCGGCACGTCCTTCGACGTGACCACGCAGGTCTACAACACCATCGTCGAGTTCGAGCGCGGCGGCACCAAGGTGATGCCGGGCCTGGCTGAAAAATGGGACATCTCGGCCGACGGCACCGTGTACACCTTCCACCTGCGCAAGGGCGTGAAGTGGCACACCACGAGCAAGAGCTTCAAGCCCACGCGCGACTTCAACGCCGACGACTTCATCTTCATGCTCGAGCGCCAGTGGAAGGAGAGCGATCCCTTCTTCAAGGTCACGAGCCAGAACCACTCCTACTTCAACGACATGGGCATGCCCAAGCTGCTGAAGTCGGTGGACCGCATCGACGACCACACGGTGAAGATCACGCTCAACCAGGCCGAGGCGCCGTTCCTGGCCAACCTGGCGATGCAGTACGCGGGCATCCAGTCGAAGGAGTACGCCATCGCGATGCTGAAGGCCGGCACGCCCGAGAAGGTCGACCAGGACCCGGTCGGCACCGGGCCGTTCTACCTCGTGCAGTACCAGAAGGACGCGATCATCCGCTTCAAGGCCTTCCCGCAGTACTGGGGCGGCAAGGCCAAGATCGACGACCTCGTGTTCGCAATCACGCCCGATGCCTCGGTGCGCTGGGCCAAGCTGCAAAAGGGCGAGTGCCACGTCATGCCGTACCCGAACCCGGCCGACCTCGACGCGATCCGCAAGGACCCGAACGTGCAGGTGCTGGAGCAGCCGGGCCTGAACGTGGGCTACCTCTCGTACAACACGACGAAGAAGCCCTTCGACGACGTGCGCGTGCGCAAGGCCATCAACATGGCGATCAACAAGAAGGCCATCATCGACGGCGTGTACCTCACGACCGGCGTGGCCGCGAAGAACCCGATTCCGCCCACGCTGTGGTCCTACAACGATGCCGTCAAGGACGACCCGTACGACCCCGAAGCCGCCAAGAAGCTGCTGGCGCAGGCCGGCTTCCCCGATGGCTTCAGCACCGACCTGTGGGCCATGCCGGTGCAGCGCCCGTACAACCCGAACGCCAAGCGCATCGCCGAGCTGATGCAGGCCGACCTGGCCAAGATCAACGTCAAGGCCGAGATCAAGAGCTTCGAGTGGGGCGAGTACCGCAAGCGCCTGCAGGCCGGCGAGCACCAGATGGGCATGCTGGGCTGGACCGGCGACAACGGCGACCCGGACAACTTCATGTACACCCTGCTGGGCTGCGCCTCGGCCAAGTCGGCCAGTGGCAGCAACATCTCGAAGTTCTGCTACCAGCCCTACGAAGACCTCGTGGTGAAGGCCAAGAGCGCGACCAAGCAGTCGGAGCGCGACGCGCTCTACAAGAAGGCGCAGGTCATCTTCAAGGAGCAGGCGCCGTGGTTCACCATCGCGCACGCGGTGCAGCTGAAGCCGGTGCGCAAGGAGGTGGTCGACTTCAAATTGAGTCCGTTCGGCCGCCACACCTTCTACGGCGTGGACATCAAGTAAGCCGTGGTCGCTGCGCCCATCGCCATCGTCGCGGCCATGCACGAGGAGCTCAGTGCGCTCCTCGCGCGCATGCCCGACGAGCAGCGCGTGCACATGGCCGGCCGCGACTTCTGGGTCGGCCACCTGCAGGGTCAGCCCGTGGTCGCGGTGCTGTCGCGCATCGGCAAGGTCGCGGCGGCGGTCACGGCCACGGTGCTGCTCGAGCGCTTCGGCGTGCGGGCGATCGTGTTCACGGGCGTGGCGGGCGGGCTGGCGCCGGGCGTGAACGTCGGCGACGTGGTCGTGGCGACCGAGCTGCTGCAGCACGACATGGACGCCTCGCCGATCTTTCCGAAGTACGAGGTGCCGCTGATGGGGCGTTCGCGCTTCGCGGCCGATGCGGCCATCGGCGATGCGCTGGCGGCGGTGGCCGAAGGCACGCTGCGCGATCCGGTGGGCCTGGTGGGGCAGAAGGCGGTCGATGAGTTCCATCTGCGTTCACCGAAGGTGCATCGCGGCCTGCTGATCAGCGGCGACCGTTTCGTGTCGACCACCGCGGAGTGTGGGGCCCTGCAGCGTTCGCTGCCCGACGCACTCGCGGTCGAGATGGAAGGCGCTGCGATGGCGCAGGCCTGCCACGACTACGGCGTGCCCTTCGCGGCGCTGCGGACCATCTCGGACCGCGCCGACGATGCCGCGCACGGCGACTTCACGCGCTTCGTGGCCGAGGTGGCGAGCCGCTACAGCCTGGCGCTCGTCGACGCCTGGCTCGCCTCCCTGCCGCGCGACGCGGCCTGAAGAACCCGCCTACGGCGCGAGCCGGCGCAGCTGCGGCAGGTCGCGCAGCAGCGGCGGGATCGACAGCGCCAGCAGCAGCGCGGCCAGCGGCACGACGCAGATGAAGCCCACGTGCTTGAAGCCCAGCGCACCCACGGCGCCGCCGAGCACGAACATCGCGACCAGCCCGCCGCAGCGGCGAAGCCGGCTGCGATCGTGGCGCACCGGCAGCGGCGTGGACGGCGCGCGCCGGTTCCAGTAGAGCATCTTGCCCAGCTCGATCCCCACGTCGGTGATGTTGCCGGTCATGTGGGTGGTGCGCGTGCTGCCGCCCGAGGTCTTCGATGCCACGGCGTTCTGCAGGCCCATGATGAACGACAGCAGCAGCACCGTGAGCGGCACCGCGAACGGCGTGGCCCAGGTCAGCGTGATCGCGCCGGCGAGCCCGAACGGGAACATCAGCGCGGCCTCCAGCAGCAGCGGCAGCGCATACACGCCATGCAGCCGGTGCTGGCGCGCCCAGTTCACCAGCACCGCGCAGACCGCGGCGCCGCTCACGAACGCCAGGATCGCGCCCAGCGCGTTCAGCAGCAGCGTGAGGTTGCCCAGCACCATGCCGTCCGCCAGCTGCGAGGCGAAGCCGGTCATGTGCGAGGTGTACATGTGCAGCACGAGGAAGCCGCCCGCATTGATGGCGCCGGCGTTGAAGGCCAGCAGCAGCCCGAGCGCGGTGTTCGTCGACGGCGCGCGGTGGCGGTTGGTGAGGAAACGAAGTCTGCGCACGGGGCTCTCCAGGGGCAGCTGCCTGCCGACAGCCACTCTAGCACCCAGTGTGAAGAACTACTTGAGCCAGCCGCGCCGGCGGAAGTACCACATCGGCACCAGCGCGCTCGCGGCCATCAGCGCGATGGCGTAGGGGTAGCCCATGGCCCAGTCGAGCTCGGGCATGAACTTGAAGTTCATGCCGTAGATGCTCGCGATCAGCGTGGGCGGCAGCAGCGCGACGCTGGCCACCGAGAAGATCTTGATGGTCTTGTTCTGGTTGATGTTGATGAAACCGACGGTCGCATCCATCAGGAAGTTGATCTTGTCGAAGAGGAAGGCCGTGTGGTTGTCCAGTGATTCGATGTCGCGCAGGATCTGCCGCGCCTCTTCGAACTGCTCGGCGTTGAGCATCTTGCTGCGCATCATGAAGCTCACGGCGCGGCGCGTGTCCATCACGTTGCGGCGGATGCGGCCGTTCAAGTCTTCCTGCCGTGCGATGGCGCCGAGCACCTCGCCGGCCAGCTCGTCGCTGACGTTGCCCGACAGCACTTTCTTGCCCGCCACTTCGAGCTCGTCGTAGATGTTCTCCAGCGTGTCGGCCGAGTACTCGGCGTCGGCGTCGAAGAGCTTGAGCATCACTTCCTTGGCGTCTTCGATCAGCCCCGGCGCGCGGCGTGCGCGCATGCGCAGCAAGCGGAACACGGGCACGTCTTCGTCGTGGATCGAGAACAGCACGCCGCGGCTGCGCAGGTCGGTGTTGTGCTGGTTGAGGATGAAGGCGACGCGCACCGTGCGCGGGTCTTCGTCGTCGTCGATCAAGAAGTCGGAGCGGATGTGCAGCTCGCCGTTGTCTTCCTCGTAGAAGCGGGCCGATTCCTCGATGTCCTCGTCCATCGCGTCTTCGGGAATCGAGAGGCCGTAGTACTGCTTGATCCAGCGCTTTTCCTCGAGCGTGGGCGACTCGAGGTCGACCCAGATCGGCTGGAACTTGGAGAGCTCTTCGAGCGACTCGATCTCTTCCTGGACGAGGCGGCCGTTGGCGAGCGTAAAGATGTTGAGCATGGGCTCACTCCCGGGGGTGACTGAACGATGGGCGAGGGCGGGGCGCTTTCAATTCCCGCGGACCCGGCGTCAGTACATCACGCGCAGCGTCGCCAGGGAGTTGAAAGCTGCCGAGACGGGGCGGTTTCCAAGGGG
Organism: Variovorax sp. GW821-FHT06D12; assembly: GCF_059419205.1. Taxonomy (NCBI): domain Bacteria; kingdom Pseudomonadati; phylum Pseudomonadota; class Betaproteobacteria; order Burkholderiales; family Comamonadaceae; genus Variovorax; species Variovorax sp. GW821-FHT06D12. Next base: position 302,423 of record NZ_JBWKRI010000004.1, read on the forward strand.
AGTCTCCGGTTGCAGCGAGGCGCGATTATGTCACCGGCCACAGGGCGACAAGGCACTCGAACTGGACGGACATACAGTAAAGTCGTGCCCATGCAGACCCCTGCGTCCCCCGTTCTTTCCACCCCGCCGAAGACGCAAGCCGAGCGCCTGGCCGCGGCGCTTGCCACGCTCAACGACGACCAGCGCGCGGCGGTCGAGCACGGCGTGGGCGCGGCGGTCGGCGCCGACCACCGGCCGCTGCTCGTGATCGCCGGTGCCGGCTCGGGCAAGACCAGCACGCTGGCGCACCGCGTGGCGCACCTGATCGCGGACGGGGTCGATCCGCAGCGCCTGCTGCTGCTCACCTTCTCGCGCCGCGCCGCGCAGGAAATGGAGCGCCGCGCGGGCCAGGTGCTGGCGCGCGTGCTGGGCCTGAAGTCGGAGCGCCCGCCCGCGCTGCCGTGGGCCGGCACCTTCCACGGCATCGGCGCACGGCTGCTGCGCGAGTACGCCGCGCAGATCGGGCTGGACGAGAACTTCACCATCCACGACCGCGGCGACGCCGAAGACCTGATGGGGCTGGTGCGGCACGAGCTGGGCCTGTCGTCCACGGTCAATCGTTTCCCGCGCAAGGGCACCTGCCTGTCGATCTACTCGCGCTGCGTGAACACGCGCGCGCCGCTGGCCACCGTGCTGAAGGACAGCTTTCCCTGGTGCGCCGAGTGGGAGGCGCAGCTCAAGGCGCTCTTCGGCGCCTACGTCGAAGCCAAGCAGCAGCAGAACGTGCTCGACTACGACGACCTCTTGCTCTACTGGGCCGAGATGGTCGCCGAGCCCGCGCTGGCCGCGCACGTCGGCGCACGCTTCGACCACGTGCTGGTCGACGAGTACCAGGACACCAACCTGCTGCAGGCCGAGATCCTGCGCGCGATGAAGCCCGACGGGCGCGGCGTGACGGTGGTGGGCGACGACGCGCAGTCGATCTACTCGTTCCGCGGCGCCACGGTGCGCAACATCCTCGACTTTCCTTCGCAGTTCAGCCAACAGGCGCGCATCGTCACGCTGGAGCGCAACTACCGCTCGACGCAGCCGATCCTCGACGTGTCGAACCGCGTCATCGCGCAGGCCGCCGAGCGGCACGCCAAGACGCTGTGGACCGACAAGCCCTCGGCCGGCAAGCCGGTGCTGGTGCTCGTGCCCGACGAGGCCGGGCAGGCGCGCTGGGTGGCCGACAAGATCCTGGCGCACCGCGAGGGCGGGCTGGCGCTGAAGTCGCAGGCGGTGCTGTTTCGCACCTCGTCGCACAGCGCGGCGCTCGAACTGGAGCTGGCGCGGCGCAACATCCCGTTCGTGAAGTTCGGCGGGCTCAAGTTCCTCGAGGCCTCGCATGTGAAGGACCTGCTCGCCGTGCTGCGTTTCGCGCAGAACCCGCGCGGGCGCATGGCGGGCTTCCGGGTCACGCAGCTCATCCCCGGCGTGGGCCCGGCCACCGGCACGCGCCTGCTCGACGCGATGGACCAGGCGGCCGACCCGGCCGCGGCCGTGCGCGACTTCGTACCGCCGTCGGCCGCGCGTGAACAGTGGGCCGACTTCGCCCAGGCCTACGCCGCCTTGCGCGCGCCGTCGCTGCAGTGGCCGGCCGACGTGGAGGTGGCGATGCAGTGGTACCAGCCGCACCTGGAGCGGCTGTACGAAGACACCTCGGGCGTGCGGCGTGCCGACGTCGAACAGCTGGCGCGGCTGGCGGCCGGCTATGGCTCGCGCGAGCGCTTTCTCACCGAACTCACGCTCGACCCGCCCGAGGCCACCAGCGACCGGCCCGGCCCGCCTTCGCTCGACGAGGACTACCTGATCCTGTCGACCATCCATTCGGCCAAGGGCCAGGAGTGGAACTCGGTGCACGTCATCAACGTGGTCGACGGCTGCATGCCGGCCGACGTGGCACAGGGTGCGCATGAACTCGAGGAAGAGCGGCGCCTGCTCTACGTCGCGATGACGCGGGCCCGCGACCACCTGCACCTGGTGATGCCGCAGCGCTTCCACATCACGCAGCAGGCGGCGCGCGGCGACCGGCACCTGTACGCCAACCGCACCCGTTTCATCACCGAGTCCGACCTCGCGGGCTTCGAGCTGCAGACCTGGCCGCCGCCGCCGGTGCTGCCGCCCGCTGTGCCGCCGCCGGCCGCGGTGATCGACCTGCGCAACCGCATGCGCGTCGCCTGGCGCTGAACGGGCCGGCCCTTCGGGCGGGAGGGGCACTGCGCGCTGCACATGGAAACACTTGCTTCCAATGTGCCGCAACGGCATGCCACTGCACGGGGGCAGCTATGGAATCAATAGCGGATTAGGGCATGCAATACACCGGCCCGTCACTCGGGCAAGCCCCGGTATTGCAATACCGTGACAGCTTGGGCATAGTGAATCCGACCGCCCCCCTTTCTTCATCTCCCTTCCTCTTCTCCCTCTCTCCCAACCTCACCTGTTTCGCCGGCCACGCTTCATCCCGGAGCGCGGTCATTTCCCCAACCGTCAATTCTCAGGAGGTCATTCATGAATTTGACGATCAGCGGTCATCACCTCGACGTCACACCTGCCTTGCGCACCTACGTCACGAGCAAGCTGGACCGGATCACGCGACATTTCGACCAGGTGGTCGATGTCAAGGTGATCCTCACGGTGGAAAAGCAGAAGGAAAAGGAACGCCGCCAAAGGGCGGAGTGCAACATTCACGTCAAGGGCAATGACATGTTCGCGGAATCGAGCCACGCTGATCTGTACGCCGCGGTTGATGAGCTGGTCGACAAGCTCGACCGCCAGGTGGTCCGCCACAAGGATCGCCTGCAGGACCACCATCACGTGGCGCCCAAGCGCGTGATGTAAACGCCGGGCCCCGCGCCCCGCATCTCAGGCCGCCTTCGGGCGGCCTTTTGTTTGTCCGACCACATTGGTGGGGCTTTGCAAGGGCCTCCAGAGGAAGCGACGCCTCACGGCAACACATGTAGACGAAAGTAATTAGGGGGACTGGGGGTTTTTACCGAGGAGGTGCATAATCGCCCCCGCTCTGACCCCACCATGAATCGCCTCGCGTCCATCCTGCCGCCCGCTCAAGTGCTCGTGAGCGTTGACGCCACCAGCAAGAAACGTGCTTTCGAAGAAGCCGGCCTGCTGTTCGAGAGCCTTCACGGTCTGGGCCGTGCCCTCATCACCGACAGCCTGTTTGCGCGCGAGCGCCTCGGCTCCACCGGCCTGGGCCACGGCGTCGCCATTCCGCATGGCCGCATCAAGGGCCTCAAGGCGCCGATGGCCGCGGTGTTCCAGCTGGCGAACCCCATCGGCTTCGACGCTCCCGACGAGCAGCCCGTGGCGCTGCTGATCTTCCTGCTGGTGCCCGAAGCGGCCACGCAGAAGCACCTCGAAATCCTGTCCGAAATTGCCGAGTTGCTGAGCGACGCCGGCCTGCGCGAGCAGATCAAGTCCAGCACCGATGCCGCCGCGCTGCACGGCCTCATTGCCGGCTGGCAATCGACCCAGGTCGCCTGAGCGCCCGTGCCGGGCCTGCCGCTGCTGCTGATAAGCTGCGGCGACGCTTTTCTCTCCCTCCATCCTGACCAGAATGCCGGCGCCCCGCGCCGGCCGCCGCACGCATGAAGCCGACCGTCATCAGCGCCGATGCCATGTTCGAGGAGTTCCGCGGGTCGCTCCGCTGGGAATGGCTCGCGGGCCTGGGTGCCTCGGAGCGCCAGTTCGACCCCGACGTCATCAGCCGCGCGCAGTCGGCCGCCGACCTGGTCGGCTACCTGAACTACATCCACCCGTACCGCGTGCAGATCCTCGGCGCGCGCGAGGTGGCCTACCTCACGCGCGGCAGCAAGGAAGACTGTGTGCGCCGCATCGGGCGCATCGTCACGCTGGAACCGCCGATGCTGGTGCTGGCCGACGGCCAGGCCGCGCCCGACGAGCTGCTGTCGATCTGCGAACGCGCCCAGTTGCCGCTGTTTGCCACGCGCGAGTCGTCGGCCTTCGTGATCGACCTGCTGCGCGCCTACCTGTCCAAGCACTTCGCCGAGCGCACCTCGATGCACGGCGTGTTCATGGACATCCTGGGCATGGGCGTGATGATCACGGGCGAGTCGGGCCTGGGCAAAAGCGAGCTCGGCCTGGAGCTGATCTCGCGCGGCAACGGCCTGGTGGCCGACGACGCGGTCGACCTGTACCGCATCAACCAGAACACCATCGAGGGCCGCTGCCCCGACCTGCTGCTGAACCTGCTGGAAGTGCGCGGCATCGGCCTCTTGGACATCCGCGCGATCTTCGGCGAGACGGCCGTGCGCCGGAAGATGCGGCTGAAGCTCATCGTGCACCTCGTGCGGCGCGACAGCTTCGAGCGCGACTACGAGCGCATGCCCTCGGCGCCGCTCACGCAGGACGTACTGGGCATCCCGGTGCGCAAGGTCATCATCCAGGTGGTGGCCGGGCGCAACATCGCCGTGCTGGTGGAGGCGGCAGTGCGCAACTCGATCCTGCAGCTGCGCGGCATCGACACCTATGCCGACTTCGTGGCGCGCCACCACAAGGCGATGGAAAGCGGGCGCGACCCGGACTGAGCAAAGAAAAAAGCCCTTCAAAGTGAAGGGCCGCTTTCTGCTTCAGCAGGTCTTCAGCGTCAGCGCTTCTTGACGCAGTCGCCGCACAGGCCGTACAGCGACATGGCGTGGTCCTGCAGGACCCAGCCCTTGTCCTTGGCGATCATCTGCTGGCGGCGCTCGATCTCGGCGTCGTAGAACTCCTCGACCTTGCCGCACGAGGTGCAGACCAGGTGGTCGTGGTGCGTGCCTTCGTTCAGTTCGTAGACCGCCTTGCCGCTTTCGAAGTGGCTGCGCTCCAGGATGCCGGCCTGCTCGAACTGCGTGAGCACGCGGTACACGGTGGCCAGGCCGATGTCGGAGTGTTCGTTGAGCAGCACGCGGAAGACGTCTTCCGCGGTCATGTGCCGCTGGCTGCCGGTCTGGAAGATCTCGAGGATCTTCAGCCGCGGCAAGGTGGCCTTGAGGCCGGTGTTCTTGAGTTCGTCGATGTTGGCCATGATGGTTCCTGCGCCCTGGGCTGAGGCCGGGCCTTCAGGCTCGACCGCTACAATGTTCGATCATATCGCTACCCCCTCTTCTCCCATGCCTGCCATCCTCCAACGCCGGCCCTGGTTGCTGGTTGCTGCCATTGCGGCGACGCTCGCCCTCGGTGCCTGCAGCGGTTTCAGCGAACGCACGCGTGGCGCGCTGTCTGCCGTCACCCCCTACAAAGTCGAAGTGGTGCAGGGCAATTTCGTGTCGAAGGAACAGGTCGCGGCACTCAAGCCCGGCATGTCGCGCCAACAGGTGCGCGAGATCCTCGGCACCTCGCTGCTGAACGACGTCTTCCACGCCAACCGCTGGGACTACGTCTTCACGATCCGCCGCCAGGGCGTCGATCCGCAGGAGCGCCGCCTGACCGTGTTCTTCAACGGCGAACTCATGGACCGCTTCGAGGGCGACGAAATGCCCAGCGAAGAAGAATTCGTCGCCACGCTCGACACCCGCCGCAAGAGCGGCAAGGTGCCGCAGCTCGAGGCCACCGAAGAAGAGCTCAAGAAATTCGCGCCCAAGGCCGACAAGAAAGCCGACACCACCGGCACCCCGGCAGCCCCCATGCCCGCGCTGCCGGCCGCCTACCCCCCGCTCGAAGCCGCGCGCTGAGCGTGCGCGGCAGGGCTCCGGCGGCGGCCACCCCTCCTGCGGGCGGTGCCCGCCGGACCGGTGGGGCGGCTTTCGTCGGTGTCCATGGCTCCCGTAGGGACTTTTCAACGACCGAATCCCCGTGACTGAACCGACCACCACCCCCACCTCCGATTCTTCTTCCTCCGCTCCCGCGCTGCGCCGGGTGGCGATCGCCGGCGCCTCGGGCCGCATGGGCCACATGCTCATCGAAGCCGTGCGCAACGCGCCCGACTGCCGCCTGGCCGGCGCGCTCGACATCGCCGGCAGCGCCGCCCTCGGCGCCGATGCCGCGGCCTTCCTGGGCTTCACCAGCGGCGTGCCCATCGTGGCCGACCTGCGCACCGGCTTGCAGGACGCGCAGGTGCTGATCGACTTCACCCGACCCGAAGGCACGATGGCGCACCTGGCCGTGTGCCGCGAGCTGGGCGTACAGGCCGTGATCGGCACCACCGGCTTCAGCGATGCGCAGAAGGCCGAGATCGCCGAGATCGCCCAAGACATCGCCATCATGATGGCGCCCAACATGAGCGTGGGCGTCAACGTCACGCTCAAGCTGCTCGACATGGCCGCCCGCGCGATGGCCACCGGCTACGACATCGAGATCGTCGAGGCCCACCACCGCTTCAAGGTCGACGCGCCCTCGGGCACCGCGCTCAAGATGGGCGAGGTGATCGCCGACGCGCTGGGCCGCGACCTCAAGGACTGCGCCGTGTACGGCCGCGAAGGCATCACGGGCGAGCGCGACCCGTCGACCATCGGCTTCGCCACCATCCGCGGCGGCGACATCGTGGGCGACCACACCGTGCTGTTCGCGGGCATCGGCGAGCGCATCGAGATCTCCCACAAGTCGTCCAGCCGCGTGACCTACGCGCAGGGCGCGCTGCGTGCGGTGCGCTTCCTGAGCGGCCAGCGCAGCGGCCTGTTCGACATGTTCGACGTACTCGGCCTGCGCTAAGCCAGGCGCACCACAACCAAGGACGCGAATGAGCGTGCTCGAACTGCTGACCCACGGTGACGGCGTCAGCCGTTCGGTGGCCGCGCTGCTGCTCGCGATGTCGATCGCCAGCTGGGTCGTGATCCTCTGGAAAGCCTGGCTGCTGCGCGGCGGCACGCGCGACGTGCTGCGCAGCATCGCGGCGTTCTGGCAGTCGGCCACCCTGGTCGAAGCCGAGCAGAAGCTGCAAGCCTTCGACCGCGCCGAACTCGTGCGCCCCGCCGTGGCCGCGTTGCGCCAGGCCGCCACCGAAGCCCCCGGCGGCACGCTGGGCGCCACGGTCGACCGCAACCAGCGCCTCACGCGCGTGCTGCGCGGCGCGCTGCACGGCGCGCTGCGGCGCCTGCAGGCCGGGCAGATCCTGCTGGCCACCGTGGGTGCCACCGCGCCCTTCGTCGGCCTGCTCGGCACCGTCTGGGGCATCTATGGCGCGCTCGCGGGCATCGCGGGCCAGACCGGCGGTTTCACCATCGACAAGGTGGCCGGGCCGGTCGGCGAGGCGCTCGTCATGACGGCCTTCGGCCTCGCGGTCGCCATTCCGGCCGTGCTGGCCTACAACGTGTTCGGCCGCGTCGTGGGCCGCGTCGAGGCCGAGCTCGAAGGCTTCGCGCACGACCTGCTCGGCAGCTTCGGCGAAGCGCCGGCACCTGCCGCACCGCCGCCCGCGCGGCCGATGCCCGTTTAAGGCACCACGCACACCATGGCCTTCGGACGCACCTCACTGGGCAGCAGCGCCGCAGGCGGCGGGCGGGCCATGGGCGCGGGCGGGCAGCGGCCGCTGTCCGACATCAACGTCACACCGCTGGTCGACGTGATGCTGGTGCTGCTGGTGATCTTCATCATCACCGCGCCGCTGATGGCCAGCTCGATCAAGCTCGACCTGCCGCAGACCGACGCGGGCCAGCCCAACGACACGCCGAAGTTCGTGAGCCTGTCGGTCGATGCGTCGGGCAAGGTCTTCCTGAACGACAAGCCCGTGACCGATGAGGAACTGACCGCCCAGCTCGAAAAGGCCGCCGCCGACAGCAAGGACACCGAGGTGCAGTTGCGCGCCGACCAGACCGTGCCCTACGGCAAGGTGGTGGCGCTCATGGGCATCGCGAACAAGGCCGGGCTGAGCCGCATCGGCTTTGTCACCGAGGCCGAGGCGGCCCCCGCCAAACCGCGCTGAGCTTGCGGGCCCGGCCCGCTCGCCTCAGCCGAGCATCACTGGCTTCGTATGCCAGATCTCATGCGCGTACTCCGCGATCGTCCGGTCAGACGAGAACGCGCCCATCCCCGCCACGTTGAGGATCGCCATGCGCGTCCACGCCTCCGCGTCGCGGTACAGCGCATCGACCTCGGCCTGCTTCGCGACATAGCTTGCGTAGTCGGCCAGCAGCAGGTAGTGGTCGCCCCAGTTCACGAGCGCGTCGTAGATGCCCTGGTAGCGCGCCGGCTCGCCTGGCGAGAACGCGCCGTCGCGAATGGCATCGAGCACGCGCTTGAGTTCGGCGTTCTCCTCGTAGATCTCGCGCGGCTGGTAGCCGCGGGCGCGGATGTCGGCCACCTCGGGCGTGGTGTGGCCGAAGATGAAGATGTTCTCGGGGCCGACGTTCTCGCGCATCTCGACATTGGCGCCATCGAGCGTGCCGATGGTGAGCGCGCCGTTGAGCGCGAACTTCATGTTGCCGGTGCCCGAGGCCTCGGTGCCCGCGGTGGAAATCTGCTCCGACAGGTCGGCCGCCGGCATGATGATTTCAGCCAGGCTCACGCTGTAGTTCGGCAGGAACACCACCTTCAGCAGCTTGCCGACGCGCGCGTCGGCGTTCACGGTGGTCGCCACGTCGTTGATGAGCCGGATCACCTGCTTGGCCATCGCATAGGCCGACGCCGCCTTGCCCGCGAACACGACCACGCGCGGCGCGATGTCGACCGGCGTGCCGCTGGCCTGCGCATCGAGGATGCGGTGGTACCGCGCGATCACGTGCAGCACGTTGAGCAGCTGCCGCTTGTACTCGTGGATGCGCTTGACCTGCACGTCGAACATCGCGTCGGTGTCCAGGTCGAGTTTCAGGTGCTCGCCGACCCAGTTGGCCAGCCGCAGCTTGTTCTCGCGCTTGGCATGGCGAAAGGCGCGCACGAAGGCGGGCTGCGCGACCATCGGGCGCAATGCCTCGAGCTGCGACAGGTCGCGCCGCCAGCCCTTGCCGATGCGCTGGTCGAGCAGCGCGGCCAGCGGCGGGTTGGCCTGTGCGAGCCAGCGGCGCGGCGTGACGCCGTTGGTCTTGTTGTTGAAGCGCTCGGGAAAGATCTTCGCGAAGTCGGCAAAGATCGACTGCTTCATCAGCTCCGAGTGCAGCCCCGACACGCCGTTCACCGAATGGCTCGCGAGCACCGCCACGTAGGCCATGCGCACGCGGCGCTCGCCGGTCTCGTCGATCAGCGAGAGGCGGCGCACCAGCTCGACGTCCTGGCCGTGCGTCTGCGTCACGGCGGCCAGGAACTTCGCGTTGATGTCGTACAGGATCTGCAGGTGGCGCGGCAGGATGCGCCCGAGCATCTCGACCGGCCAGGTTTCCAATGCCTCGTGCATCAGCGTGTGGTTGGTGTAGCTGAACACCTTCTGCGTGTGGCCCCAGGCCACGTCCCAGGCCAGGCCGTGCTCGTCGAGCAGCAGGCGCATGAGTTCGGGCACGGCCAGCACCGGGTGCGTGTCGTTCTGGTGGATGCTGACCTTGTCAGACAGCTGGTCGAAGCTCGTGTGGTTGCGCAGGTAACGCCGCAGCAGGTCTTGCACGCTGGCGCTGCAGAAGAAGTACTCCTGGTGCAGCCGCAGCTCGCGGCCCGAGGGCGTGGAGTCGTCGGGGTAGAGCACGCGCGAGACGTTCTCGGAGTGGTTCTTGCTCTCCACCGCCGCCATGTAGTTGCCGCGGTTGAAGGCCGACAGGTCGATCTCCTCGGTGGCGCGCGCCGACCACAGCCGCAAGGTGTTGGTGGCCTGCGTGCCGTAGCCGGGAATGATGGTGTCGTAGGCCACGGCGAGCACGTCGTGCGTGTCGACCCAGTCGGCCGCGCCGTAGGGCGCGTTCTTGCCTTCGCGCTTTTGCACGTGGCCGCCGAAGCGCACGCGGTAGTTCACCTCGGGCCGCTGGAACTCCCACGGGTTGCCGCGCGTGAGCCAGTAGTCGGGCGTTTCGACCTGTTGGCCGTCGACGATGCGCTGGCGGAACATGCCGTACTCGTAGCGGATGCCGTAGCCCATGCCGGGCACGCCGAGCGTGGCCATCGAATCGAGAAAGCAGGCCGCGAGCCGCCCGAGGCCGCCGTTGCCGAGCGCCGCATCGGGCTCGCGCTCGGCCAGCGCCGCCATGTCGACGCCGAAGTCGGCCAGCGCCTCGCGCACGGTGCCGTACAGGTCGACGGCGAGCAGCGCGTTGGTGAAGGTGCGCCCGATGAGGAACTCCATCGAGAGGTAATACACGCGCTTGAGGTCCTGCGCGTAGTTGGCGCGCGTGGTCGTCATCCAGCGCTCGACGAGCTGGTCGCGCACGGCCAGCGCGGTGGCGTGCAGCCAGTCGTCGGGGCTGGCGGCCACGGGGTCCTTGCCGACGGCGTAGATCAGCTTGTTGGCCACCGCGCGCTTGAAGGCGGCAACGTCGCGGTCGGGGTGGTCGTAGGCGAAGTCCTTGATCGTCATGGAGGCGTTCCCGGAGTGGGTGGTGGGGTGTGGGGCGGGGGCTTCAGGCCAGCGCCCGTTGGTACACATCGATGTACTGCGCGGCCGCCGTGCCCCAGTCGGCCGGGCGCCGCATGGCGTTGCCGCGCACGCGGCGCCAGTCGGGGGCGCGCTCGTACAGCGCGAAGGCGCGGCGCAGGGCGCGGTCGTAGTCGGCGTCCTCGAAGCGGTCGAACACGAAGCCGGTGGCGGCGCCGCTGGCCATGTCTTCCAGCGTGCAGTCGACGACGGTGTCGGCCAGCCCGCCGACGCGGCGCACCAGCGGCAGGCTGCCGTACTTCAGGCCGTACATCTGCGTGAGGCCGCAGGGCTCGAACAGCGAAGGCACGATCGTCACGTCGCCCGCGCCGAAGAGCTGGTGCGCCAGCGTCTCGTCGTAGCCGATGGTGACGCTCACCGAGGCGGGCGCCGCCGCCGCGCGCTGGCGGAAGGCCTCTTCGAGCCAGCCTTCGCCGCTGCCCAGCAGCGCGAGCTGGCCGCCCTGCGCGAGCAGCGTGTCGAGGCCGCCGAGCACGAGGTGCAGGCCCTTCTGTTCGGTGAGCCGGCTCACCACGATGAACAGCGGCGCGTCGGGGCGCTCGGCCAGTCCCAGCTGGCGCTGCAGCACCGACTTGCAGCGCGCCTTGCCGGCCATGTGGCGGCCCTCGGGCGCCTGGTAGCCCTGCACCAGCGCGGCGTCGGTGGACGGGTTCCAGACCTGGTCGTCGACCGCGTTGAGGATGCCGCTGAGCACGCCGGCGCGCTGGCGCAGCAGGCCGTCGAGGCCGCAGCCCTGCTCGGGCGTCTGGATCTCGAGCGCGTAGGTCGGGCTCACGGTGGTGAGCTGGTCGGCGAAGTACAGGCCCCCCTTCATGAAGGAGATCTGGCCGTGGTACTCCAGCCCGTTCATGTGGAAGGCCGGTGCCGGCAGGCCGAGTTCGGCGAAGTGCCAGGGCGCGAACACGCCCTGGTAGGCCAGGTTGTGCACCGTGAACACGCTGCCCGTGCGCGGGCCGCCCGCGCGCCGCGCGAAGGCCAGGTAGGCGGGCGCGAGCGCCGCGTGCCAGTCGTGCGCGTGCACGATGTCGGGCCGCCAGCCGGGGTCGAGCCCTTGCGCGAGCTGCGCCGCCGCCCAGCCCAGCAGCGCGAAGCGCCGGTGGTTGTCGCTGTAGGGCTGGCGCGTGGTGTCTTCGTACGGATTGCCGGGTCGGTCGTAGAGCGCGGGCGCGTCGATCACGTAGGTGGGAATCGGCGGCGCGCCGGCGATGGCGACGTGCCCGGCGCGCAGGCCGAAGCGCTCGCCCCAGGGCGCGGTGAACTCGGCCACCGGCGTCAGGTCGCGCACGCCGGCCACGATGGCGGGAAAGCCCGGCAGCAGCGCGCGCGCCTCCTGCCCCGCGGCCATGAGCGCCAGGGGCAGGGCGCCGGCGATGTCCGCCAGGCCGCCGGTCTTCAGGAGGGGAAACAGCTCGGCGCTGACCTGGAGGATGCGCATGGTGGTGCGGTCGATCAGGCAGCGGCCGCGGGCGCGGGGTCCGGCGCGAGCCGCTTGAGCATTTCGCGCGTGACCAGCACCACGCCCGTTTCCGTGCGCTCGAAGCGCGCGGCGTCGGCCTCGGCGTCTTCGCCGATCACCGTGTCGTCGGGGATCACGCAGGCGCGGTCGATCACCACGCGGTTGAGCCGGCAGCCGCGGCCCACTTCGACGTCGGGCAGCAGCACGGCCTCGTTGATCTCGCAGAAGGAGTGGATGCGCACGCCCGAGAACAACACCGAGCTGCTCACCTTCGAGCCCGAGACGATGCAGCCGCCCGAGACGATGGTGTTGACCGTCATGCCGTGGCGGCCCTCGCGGTCGAGCACGAACTTGGCCGGCGGCAGCTGCCGCTGGTAGGTCCAGATGGGCCAGTCCGTGTCATAGATGTCGAGCTCCGGGGTGATCGAGGCCAGGTCGAGGTTGGCTGCCCAGAATGCATCAATCGTGCCCACGTCGCGCCAGTAGGCCTTGGCGTCGGGCCCGCGCGAGGCGCGCGTGACGCACGACATGCTGAACGGGTGCGCCAGCGCGCGGCCCTCGGCCACGGCGCGCGGAATGATGTCCTTGCCGAAGTCGTGGCTCGAATCGGGGTTGGCGTTGTCTTCCTCGAGCAGCTGGTACAGGTAGGCCGAGTCGAAGATGTAGATGCCCATGCTGGCCAGCGCCAGGTCGGGGTGGCCGGGCATGGCGGGCGGGTCGGCGGGCTTCTCCAGGAAGCTGGTGATCTGGCGGCCGTCGTCCACCGCCATCACGCCGAAGGCCGTGGCTTCGTGGCGCGGCACCTCGATGCAGCCGACCGTGCAGCCCAGGCCGCGCTCGGCGTGGTCCTTGAGCATGATGGAGTAGTCCATCTTGTAGATGTGGTCGCCGGCCAGCACCACCACGTAGTCGTGCGGCGTGGAGCGGGTCTGGATGATGTCCAGGTTCTGGAACACCGCGTCGGCCGTGCCGCGGTACCAGTGCTCGTCGCCCATGCGCTGCTGCGCGGGCAGCACGTCGACCATCTCGTTGAGCTCGGCGCGCAAAAAGCTCCAGCCGCGCTGCAGGTGGCGCATGAGCGAGTGCGACTTGTACTGCGTGACCACCGCCATGCGCCGGATGCCGGAGTTCAGGCAGTTGGACAGCGCGAAGTCGATGATGCGGAACTTGCCGCCGAAGTACACGGCCGGCTTGGCGCGCCGGTCGGTGAGCTGCTTGAGGCGGGAGCCCCGGCCGCCGGCCAGCACCAGCGCGATGGTGCGGCGGACCAGTTGATGGGCCTGCAGGGGGGGCTGCGGGGCCTGGGTTCCCTGGGTGTTGAGCTTGTCCATCTGTGTCTCCGTTCGTTCGTTCGCTTGTTGAATTCGTCGTCGTCTTCAGAGTGTCCGCACCGAGTCTGGCACTGCGCCGTGGGCTTGGCTCCTACGTTCTTGCAAGCCAGAGGCTCGAAACCGGCACCTCCACCGCGCGGCCCAGCGGGCGGGGCGCGGCGCGCAAGGCGTCGGGGTCTTCGGCATCGGTCGCCAGGCAGCAGCGCCAGTCTCCATTCGGCAGCGTGAAGGTGACGGGGCCCGGGCCCGCATTCACCAGCACCAGCCAGGCGTCCTCGGCATGCCCGAACAGGATCGCAAGGGCCGTGCCCGCGTGCCAGTCGGCCGGGGCCATCGGCTGGCCGTCGGGCCGCAGCCAGCGCAGGCCCGGCGGTGCGCCGTCGGCCGGCGGCTCGGCCGGCCACCAGCGCCCGCTGCGCAGCGCCGGCGCCTCGCGCCGCAGCGCGGTGAGCCGCGCGACGAAGGCTGTCAGGCGCGCGCGTTCGCTGGCCGGGTCGGACAGCCCGATCCAGCCGAGCCAGGTGGTCTCGTTGTCCTGGCAGTAGGCGTTGTTGTTGCCGCCCTGGCTGTGGCCGAGCTCGTCGCCGGCCAGCAGCATCGGCGTGCCCTGGGACAGCAGCAGCGTGGCGAGCAGCGTGCGCTGCAGGCGCGCGCGCATCGCACGCACGGCGGGGTCGTCGCTCGGGCCTTCGACGCCGCAGTTGGTGCTCAGGTTGTGCGCATGGCCGTCGCGGTTGTCTTCGCCGTTGGCCAGGTTGTGGCGCTGTTCGTAGCTCACGAGGTCGCGCAGCGTGAAGCCGTCGTGCGCGGTGATGAAGTTGACGCTCGCGGTCGGTGCGCGGCCGTCGTGCGCGAAGCTTGCGCTGGAGGCCGTGAAGCGGTGCGCGAAGTCGCCCAGGTCGGCGGCGCCCTCGCGCCCCTGGCGCAGCCAGAAGCCGCGTTGCGTGTCGCGGAAGCGGTCGTTCCATTCGAGCCAGCCGGGCGGGAACTCGCCGAGCCGGTAGCCGCCGGGACCGAGGTCCCAGGGCTCGGCGATGCGCAGCGTGCGCGACAGCACCGGGTCTTGCGCCATCGCCGCGAAGAAGGGCGCGCGCGCATCGAAGCCGCGTTGTGCGTCGCGGCCCAGCACCGGGGCGAGGTCGAAGCGGAAGCCGTCGACGCCCATCTCGCAGGCCCAGAAGCGCAGGCTGTCCATCACCAGCTGCAGCACGCGCGGCTCGCCGAGGTTGAGGCAGTTGCCGGTGCCGGCCCAGTTCTCGTACAGGGCGCGGTCGTCGGGGCGCAGGTGGTAGTACAGGGCGTTGTCGATGCCGCGCAGCGAGAGCGTGGGGCCGAGCTCGTCGCTTTCGGCGCTGTGGTTGTAGACCACGTCGATCACCAGTTCCATGCCGCGCGCATGCACCGCATCGGCCATGGCGCGGAACTCGCTGGCGGGCGTGGTGCCGGGGCGGCCGCTCCAGAAGCGCGCTTCGGGGGCGAACCAGCCGATGGTGTTGTAGCCCCAGTGGTTGGTCAGGCCCTTGGCGAGCAGGCGCTGTTCGTCGGCGCGGTGCTGCACGGGCATGAGGCTGAGGGTGGTGATGCCCAGGCGTTGCAGGTGGTCTAGCACTGCGGGTTCTGCCAGGCCTGCGTAGGTGCCTCTTAGCGGTTCGGGCACGCCGGGGTGCTGGTGGGTGAGGCTGCGGATGTGGAGTTCGTAGAGGACGCGGTCGGTGGGGGGGATGTGAGCCTGGCCCGTTGTTTGGGGTGCGTTGCTGGGTGCTGTGACGCGGGCCGTGAGGGCGATGGGGGCGTTGTCTCTGTGGTCGCGTTGGGTCGGGTCTGTGGGGGCGTGGCCCAGGAAGAGGTCGCTGCCGTTGTAGTGGCCTAGGATTTCTCGGGCGTAAGGGTCGAGGAGGAGCTTGGCGGGGTTGAAGCGCTTGCCCTCTTGGGGGGACCAGGGGCCGTGGACTCGGTAGCCGTAGATCAGGCCGGGGCGGGCGGTGGGGAGGTGGCCGTGCCAGATGCCGTCTGTGCACTCTGGGAGCGGTAGGCGCTGTTGTTCGCTTTTGCCTGTGCTGTCGAAGAGGCAGAGTTCTACTTTGCTGGCGGATGGCGCTGTGAGGGCGAAGTTGACGCCTTGCCCAGTGAGCGTTGCGCCTAGGGGGTAGGGGTGGCCTGGGCTCAGCATGCTTTGAACCCCTGGCGGCGTTTGCTTTCCGAGGCCGGGACTCGCCCCGGCGGGCGACTCACTTTCTTTGCTTCGCCAAAGAAAGTAAGCAAAGAAAGGCGACCCCACTGTCTGCGTCCCTCCGCTTCGCTGCGGGCAACCTGCGGTGCTCGCGTTTCGCGGGGTCTCGCAGAACTCGCTTCGCTCAAACAAGGGCGAGCCCTGATCCGCGAAACGCTGCGCTCCTCGGCGCAGCCAGAGGTGCTTTGATACCGGGCGGGCCGTCGCTTCGCTCGGCCCGGGAATTTCCAACAGCCGAAGCCTGCGTTTGTGCTCGTGGTGCTGGTGCTTGGAGGCACATCTGCGCCCGTGTCCGAGCTTGCGTTCATGTTCCAACCAACATCGCTACCCATCCTCGCCGCAGCAGGCGCGAAGCGCCTGCTGCGGCCCACTGGCCGAGCGAAGCGATGGCCCGTTGGTATCCAACCCCCTTCTGTATGCGCCGAGGAGCGGAGCGTTTCGCGGATCAGGGCTCGCCCTTGTTTGAGCGAAGCGAGTTTGGGCGAGACCCCGCGAAACGTGAGCACCGCAGGTTGCCCGCAGCGAAGCGGAGGGACGCAGACAGCAGGGTCGCCTTTCTTTTGCCTACGTTTCTTTGGCGAAGCAAAGAAAAGTAGGTCGGCCGCCGGGCCGAGACCCGGCCCCGGAACCCAAACGAACACAGAGCGTTTCAAGCCACCACCCACATCAAAGTAGCGAGTGGCGGCACGCTGATCACGATCGAATCGCTCTTCCCATGCCATCCCACCGGAGAACTCTCAACCACCCCATTCCCCACACCGCTCCCACCGTAAACCACCCCATCGGTATTGATGACCTCCCGGTACGAACCCGCACAAGGCACCCCCAATCGATAGCCATCCCGAGGCACAGGCGTGAAGTTGCAAACCACCACAACAACCCCCCCATCCCGAGCCCGCCGAACAAACGCAAACACCGACTGCGCCACATCGTCATGCACCAACCACTCGAACCCAGCCCCCTCGTGGTCCAGCTCATGCAAAGCAGGAAAGTGCCGATACACGTTGTTCAGATCGCGCACCAACCGCCGCACCCCTTGATGCCCCGCATGTTCGAGCAAGTGCCAGTCCAGCCCGCGATCCGCATTCCACTCCGCGTACTGCGCAAACTCCCCCCCCATGAACAGCAGCTTCTTCCCCGGATAAGCCCAGAGGTACCCATACAGGTTGCGCAACCCCGCAAACTTCTGCCATTCATCCCCGGGCATGCGCCCGATCATCGACCCCTTGCCGTGCACCACTTCGTCATGCGACAGCGGCAACACGAAGTTCTCGCTGTGCGCGTACATCAGGCCAAAAGTGATCTGCTGGTGATGGTGCTTGCGGTAGACCGGATCGGTCCCGGCATACGCCAGCGTGTCGTTCATCCACCCCATGTTCCACTTGTAGTGAAACCCCAGCCCGCCGTCTTCCGGCGGCCGCGTCACGCCGGGAAAGCTCGTCGACTCTTCCGCAATGGTCACGGCCCCCGGACGCTCCACGCCCACCACGCGGTTCATGCGGCGAAGGAAATCGATGGCCTCCAGGTTCTCACGCCCGCCCTGTGCATTCGGCACCCACTCGCCGGCCTTGCGGCTGTAGTCGCGGTACAGCATCGAGGCCACCGCATCCACGCGCAGGCCGTCCACGCCGTAGCGCTCCAGCCAGTACAGCGCGTTGCCGACGAGGTAGTTGCGCACCTCCGTGCGGGCGTAGTTGAAGATCAGCGTCTGCCAGTCGTTGTGAAAGCCCTCGCGCGGGTCGGCGTATTCGTACAGCGCGGTGCCGTCGAAGTTGCCCAAACCGTGCGCGTCGGTCGGAAAGTGCGCGGGCACCCAGTCGAGGATCACGCCCAGCCCCGCGGCATGCGCGGCTTCGACGAAATGGCGGAAGTCGCCGGGCGTGCCGAAGCGCGAGGTCGGGGCATACAGGCCGATGGGCTGGTAGCCCCACGAGCCGTCGAAGGGATGCTCGGTGATGGGCAGCAGCTCGATGTGCGTGAAGCCCAGGTCGCGCACATAGGGCACGAGCGTGTCGGCCAGCTCGCGGTAGTCCAGCCATTCCTGCCCATGGTGCTTGCGGCGCCACGAGCCCAGGTGCACTTCGTAGATGCTGATCGGAGCCTCGCGCGCATTGGCTTCGGCGCGCCCGGCGGGCATCGGCACGGGCGCGGGCAGCGGCGCCACGACGCAGGCGGTGCCGGGGCGCAGCTGCGACGAGAACGCGAAGGGGTCGGCCTTGCGCAGCACCTCGCCGCGCGACGACAGGATCTCGAATTCGTAGCTGTCGCCGGTCGCCACGTGCGGCGCGAAGATCTCCCACACGCCGCACTCGCGGCGCAGCCGCATCATGTGGCGCCGGCCGTCCCAGTTGTTGAAGTCGCCGACCACCGACACGCGCCGCGCATTCGGCGCCCACACGGCAAAGGCCACGCCCTTCACGCCGTCGATCTCGCGCAGGTGCGCGCCCAGCCGCTCCCACGGCCGCAGGTGCGTGCCCTCGGCCAGCAGCCACACGTCGGTCTCGCCGAGCACGAACGGAAAGCGGTAGGGGTCTTCGAGCCGCGAGGCGTGCCCGGTCTCCCAGTCGACCTGGAACGAGTAGCCCATGCGCGCCTCGGCCGCGGGCACGAGGCCGCTGAACAGGTCGGAGCCCTCGTGCCGCGCAAGGATCGACAGCGGCCAGCCGGTGCGCGAATGCACCACGGCCACCTGCCGCGCGCCGGGCATCAGCGCGCGCACCTCGAGGCCGTCGGCGGTCTCGTGGGGGCCGAGCACGGCGAACGGGTCGCCGTGCTCGGCGCGCATCAGCGCGTGGATGTCGGCAGCTTGGAGGAAGGGAGAAGGGGGCATGGGGTTCAGCGTCCTCCTGCTTCGGCAGTCGTGCCGAAGCACACGCCATAAGGCGCCAACGTCAGCAGGGGCTTTGGATCGGCGATGACGGTCGCGGTCGGCGCGAGCGGGTGGCCGGCCAGCGGCACCAGCGGCGCGGGCAACGGAATCGACACCGGTTCGCTCCCCGTATTGAAGATCGCATGCAGCACCGCGTCGCCGTCGCTTCGCACGATGTGCAGCAGCGGCGCGGGCGCATCGACGAACGCCAGCGCGCCCGTGCGCAGCAGCGGCTGGGTGCGGCGCCAGTGCAGCAGCGCGCGGCTGAAGGCGAGCATCGAGCCGGGGTCGGCTTCCTGCTGGTCGACGGCCAGCGGCAGGTGGGCGCCGTCCACCGGCAGCCAGGGCGTGCCGGTGCTGAAGCCGGCGTTGGGCGCGTCGGTGGTCCAGGGCATCGGCGTGCGGCAGCCGTCGCGGCCCTTGAACTCGGGCCAGAAGGCGCGGCCGTAGGGGTCTTGCAGCAGTTCGAAGGGCACGTCGGCCTCGGGCAGGCCCAGCTCTTCGCCCTGGTAGAGGCTGGCGCTGCCGCGCAGCGCGAGCAGCAGCGCGAGCCAGAGCCGGTCGCGGCGGGTGTCGGGCGCGGCGCCGTCGCTCCAGCGCGTGGCGACGCGCGGCACGTCGTGGTTCGACACCGCCCAGCAGCCCCAGCCGCCCGTCACGGCCAGTGCGGTGTCGAGCGATTCGACCTGGTGGCGCAGGTGCTTCGGGCTGTGGTCGGCCGTGAGCAGGCTGAAGCTGTAGGCCAGGTGCAGGCGCTTGCCGAGTTCGGTGTACTGCGCCATGACAGGCGGCGCGTTCTCGTCGCCGACCTCGCCCAGCGCGACCGCGCCGTAACCGTCGAGCAGCCGGCGCAGGCGCTCGAGGAACACGAGGTTCTCGGGCTGGCTCTTGTCGTACAGGTGCTGCTGCATCGCGTAGGGGTTGTCGGCGCGCACGGTGCTGACCTCGTCGATCGACGCGGTCGTGGCCGGCGGGTTGTCGCGCAGCAGCGCGTCGTGGAACTGGTGGTTGCAGGCGTCGAAGCGGAAGCCGTCCACGCCGCGTTCGCACCAGAAGCGCACTTCGCCGAGCAGGGCGTCCTGCACTTCGGCGCAATGGAAGTTGAGATCGGGCTGCTCCGTGAGAAAGCTGTGCAGGTAGTACTGCCTGCGGCGCGAGTCCCACTGCCAGGCCGAGCCGCCGAAGACCGAGAGCCAGTTGGTGGGCGGCGTGCCGTCGGGCCTGGGGTCGGCCCAGACGTACCAGTCGGCCTTCGGGTTGTCGCGCGAGCTGCGGCTTTCGGCGAACCAGGCGTGCTGGTCGGAGGTGTGCGAGAGCACCTGGTCGATGATCAGCTTCAGGCCCAGCGCATGCATGCGTGCGCGCATCGCGTCGAAGTCGGCCAGCGTGCCGAACAGCGGATCGACCGCGCGGTAGTCGGCCACGTCGTAGCCGAAGTCCTTCATGGGGGAGCGGAAGAAGGGCGAGACCCAGACCGCGTCGACGCCCAGGCGGGCGACGTGGTCGAGCTTCGACGTGATGCCGGGCAGGTCGCCGACGCCGTCGCCGTTGCTGTCCATGAAGCTGCGCGGGTAGATCTGGTAGATCACCGCGCCCCGCCACCATTCGCCGTTGCTGCCGCTCATGCCTGCCCCTGTGGTCGAAATTCATTGTGGCATGCGAAATCCGGGCCAGCGGTACGCTGTGGCAGGCGGGCGCCGCGCGGAAGTGGGTAAATTCAGCAGGGCGGGGCGCTGCCGCCCCGACCCCCGACCGATGACCACCGACGACACCGCCTTCTCCCCCTCTGCCCCACCCATCGGCCTCGCCGCGCTCGAACGCCGGCTCGCCCAGGACCTCGACTACCTCGGCTGGCCCGCCCGCGCCTGGGTGCCGCCGCGCCAGGTCGACGGCGAACCCGTGCTCGACGTGGCCATCATCGGCGGCGGCCAGGCCGGGCTGGCCGCGGCGGGCGCGCTGGCGCAGCAGGGCATCCGCGCGGTGATCTTCGACCGCGCGCCGGCCGGGCGCGAAGGCCCCTGGGCCACCACGGCGCGCATGGAAACCCTGCGCTCGCCCAAGGAGCTCACGGGCCCGGCGCTGGGGCTGCCCTCGCTGACCTTCCGCGCCTGGTTCGAGGCCCAGTTCGGCACCGAGGCCTGGGCCGCGATGGACAAGATCCCGCGCCTGCAATGGATGGACTACCTGGTCTGGTACCGCCGCGTGATGGGCGTGGATGTGCGCAACGACACCGCTGTTACGGGCTTGCAACCGCTGCCCGACGCCAGCGCCGTGCGCCTGGACCTGTGCACGCCGGACGGCGAGCGCCGCGTGCTGGCGCGCCGCGTCGTGCTGGCCACCGGCCGCGACGGCCTGGGCGGCCCGGCCGTGCCGGCGTTCGTGGACGGCCTGCCGCGTGCCAGGTGGGCGCATTCCTCCGACGAGATGGACTACGGCCGCCTGAAAGGCCTGCGCGTGGGCGTGGTCGGCGCGGGCTCCTCGGCCATGGACAGCGCCGCCACCGCGCTCGAAGCCGGCGCGCACAGCGTCGAGCTGCTGATCCGCCGGCCCGACCTGCCGCGCGTCAACAAGGGCAAGGGCGCCGGCGTGCCGGGGCTCACGCAGGGGCACTACGACCTGCCTGACGAGCTGAAGTGGCGCATCCGCCACTACATCAACGTGCTGAACGTGCCGCCGCCGCACGGCAGCACGCTGCGGGTGTCGCGGCACGCCAATGCTTTTTTCAACTTCGGCTGCCCCATCCTGGCCGTGGCGCCGCAGGGCGAGGCGCTGCGCGTGACCACGCCGAAAGGCGATTTCGAATTCGACTTCCTGATCGTGTCGACCGGTTTCCAGGTCGACTGGGCCGCCCGCCCCGAATTCGCGGGCATTTCCGCGCACATTCGTACCTGGAAAAACCGTTTCACGCCCGCGCCCGGCGACGAAGACCGCGAACTGACCGATTCGCCCGACCTCGGGCCGGCCTTCGAATTCCAGGAAAAAGCGCCGGGTGCCTGCCCGGGGCTGGATCGCATCCACTGCTTCTGCTACCCGGCGGCGCTGTCCCACGGCACGGTGTCGGGCGACATCCCGGCCATCAGCGACGGCGCGCGGCGCCTGGCGGCGGGGCTTGCCAGCCTGTTCTACCGGGAAGACGCGGCCCACCACTGGGCGAATCTGGAGGCCTACAGCGAGCCGGAACTGTTCGGCGACGAGTGGACGCCCGCCCCGCCGCCGCAGGAAAGGGCCTGATTCCGGCATGGAGCCCGGGGGACGATCACGCACGGCGCGATAATCCGCCTTCCCGGCCGCCGTCGAGCCGGGCCCTGCCGAGATGTCATGAACCCCAGCTACAAACCCAGCGACGTCGAGTCCGCTGCCCAGGCGCAATGGCGCGCCGCCGATGTCTACCGTGTCACCGAGGACGCGAGCCGCAAGAAGTACTACGCCTGCTCGATGCTGCCGTACCCGAGCGGCAAGCTGCACATGGGCCACGTGCGCAACTACACGATCAACGACATGCTCACGCGCTACCTGCGCATGAGCGGCTACAACGTGCTGATGCCCATGGGCTGGGATGCCTTCGGCCTGCCGGCCGAGAACGCGGCGCTGAAGAACGGCGTGCCGCCGGCCAAGTGGACCTACGAGAACATCGCCTACATGAAGGGCCAGCTCCAGGCCATGGGCCTGGCCATCGACTGGAGCCGCGAGATCGCCACCTGCGATCCGAGCTACTACAAGTGGAACCAGTGGCTGTTCCTGAAGATGCTCGAAAAGGGCATCGCCTACCGCAAGACCCAGGTCGTGAACTGGGACCCGGTCGACCAGACCGTGCTGGCCAACGAGCAGGTGATCGACGGCAAGGGCTGGCGCACCGGCGCCACGGTCGAGCGCCGCGAGATCCCCGGCTACTACCTGAAGATCAGCGATTACGCCGAAGAACTGCTCGAGCACACCCAGCACAAGCTGCCGGGCTGGCCCGAGCGCGTCAAGCTGATGCAGGAAAACTGGATCGGCAAGAGCGAAGGCCTGCGCTTCGCCTTCACGCATGACATCCGGGACGCGAGCGGCAAGCTCATTCAGGACGGCCGCATGTACGTGTTCACCACGCGCGCCGACACCATCATGGGCGTCACCTTCTGCGCCGTCGCGCCCGAGCACCCGCTGGCCGCGCACGCCGCCACGCTCGACCCGAAGGTCGCGGCCTTCATCGAGGAATGCAAGGGTGGCGGCACGACCGAGGCCGAGCTCGCCACGCAAGAGAAGAAGGGCGTGCCCACGGGCCTGACCGTCAAGCACCCGATCACCGAGGAGCAGGTGCCGGTGTGGGTCGGCAACTACGTGCTCATCGGCTACGGCGACGGCGCCGTGATGGGCGTGCCCGCGCACGACGAGCGCGACTTCGCCTTCGCCAACAAGTACGGCATCGAGATCATCCAGGTCGTGCTGGTCGACGACGAGCCGCACTTCGACTATCACAAGTGGCAGGACTGGTACGGCGACAAGCAGCGCGGCGTGACCATCAACTCCGACAACTTCAGCGGCATGACCTACAAGGAGGCCGTGGCCGCCGTGGCGCATGCGCTCGGCCAGAAGGACCTGGGCGAGCTGCAGACCACCTGGCGCCTGCGCGACTGGGGCGTGAGCCGCCAGCGCTACTGGGGCACGCCGATCCCGATCATCCATTGCGAAGAACACGGCGCGGTGCCGGTCCCCGAAAAAGACCTGCCCGTGGTGCTGCCGACCGACTGCGTGCCCGACGGCTCGGGCAACCCGCTGGCCAAGCACGAAGGCTTCCACGCCGGCGTGGTGTGCCCGGTGTGCGGCAAGGCCGCGCGGCGCGAGACCGACACGATGGACACCTTCGTCGATTCGTCGTGGTACTTCATGCGCTACTGCGACCCGACCAACGACAAGGCCATGGTCGCCGAGGGCGCCGACTACTGGATGCCGATGGACCAGTACATCGGTGGCATCGAGCACGCGATTCTTCACCTGCTGTACGCGCGCTTCTGGACCAAGGTCATGCGCGACCTGGGCCTGGTGAAGGCCGACGAGCCCTTCGCCAAGCTGCTCACGCAGGGCATGGTGCTCAACCACATCTTCTACAAGCGCAACGAGAAGGGCGGCAAGGACTACTTCCCGCCGCTCGAAGTCACGGCGGTGCTCGACGCGCAGGGCCGCATCACCGGCGGCACGCTGGCCGATGGCACCAAGGTCGAGTACGGCGGCGTGGGCAAGATGGGCAAGAGCGAACGCAACGGCGTCGACCCGCAGGACCTGATCGAGAAGTACGGCGCCGACACCGCGCGCCTGTACACCATGTTCACCGCGCCGCCCGAAGCCACGCTCGAGTGGAACGACGCGGCCGTCGAAGGCAGCTACCGCTTCCTGCGCCGCGTGTGGAACTACGGCGTGGCCCAGGCCGACGTGGCGCCGGTGGCGCTCGCCGGCCAGAGCTTCGGCAAGCCCGCCCAGGCCCTGCGCCGCGAGGTGCACACCGTGCTGCGCCAGATCGACTACGACTACCAGCGCATGCAATACAACACGGTGGTGTCGGGCGCGATGAAGCTGCTCAATGCGCTCGAGGGCTTCAAGCCCGACGGCAGCGCGGGCGACGCGGCCGCCGCGCGCGAGGGCTTCGGCATCCTGCTGCGCTGCCTCTACCCGGCAACGCCGCACATCGCGCACCAGCTGTGGCAACAGCTCGGCTACGACAAGGCATCGGGCGACCTGCTCGACGCCCCCTGGCCCGTGGTCGACGTGGCCGCGCTGGCGCAGGACGAGGTCGAGCTCATGCTGCAGGTCAACGGCAAGCTGCGCGGCAAGCTGCTGGTGCCCGCCGGTGCTTCGAAGGACGAGATCGAGCGGCTGGCGCTCGCCTGCGACGACTTCGTCAACTTCGCCGAAGGCGCGCCGCCCAAGCGCGTGATCGTGGTGCCCGGGCGCCTGGTCAACGTGGTCATCTGAACCCGACACTGCAGAACGACGGAAACGACAGACGCATGAACATTCGCAATGCCTCGCAGCCGCGCCGCGGCTTTCTCCTGGGCCTCGGCGTGGCAGGCGCTTCGCTGGCCTTGTCCGGCTGCGGCTTCGCGCTGCGCAAGGCGCCGAACTTCGCGTTCAAGACGCTGTCGCTCGAAGGCAATACGGCGCTCATCAACCAGCTGCGGCGCGAGCTGCGCGCGGCCGGCAACGTGACGCTGGTGCCCAAGGAAGAGGCCAGCACCGCCGACGCCGTGCTCGTGGTGCTGGGCGAGGACCGCGACCGCTTCGTGATCTCGACCAACTCCGCCGGCCTGCTGCGCGAATTGCAGCTGCGCCTGCGCGTGCGCTTCAGCCTGCGCACGCCGGGCGGCAAGGAATTGCTGCCCGCGTCCGAGGTCTCGCAGACGCGCGACCTGAGCTTCAACGAGACCAACGCGCTGGCCAAGGAAGGCGAGGCCGACCTGCTGTTCCGCGACATGCAGGCCGACATCGCGCAGCAACTGATGCGCCGGCTGGCCGCGGTGCAGTCCCTGTAAGCGTCGCTTCCGTTCTTTTTTCAATGCAACTTGCCAGTGCCCAGCTCGGCGCCCACCTGCAAAAGGGCCTGAAGCCGCTTTACACGATCCACGGCGACGAGCCGCTGCTCGCGCAGGAGGCGGCCGACGCCATCCGCGCCGCCGCGCGCGCCCAGGGCCACACCGAGCGCAGCTCGTACACCGTGGCCGGCGCGCACTTCGACTGGAGCGCAGTGCTGGCGGCCGGGGGCTCGCTCTCGCTGTTCGCTGACAAGCAGATCGTCGAGATCCGCATTCCTTCGGGCAAGCCCGGCAAGGACGGCAGCGTCGCCCTGCAGCAGCTGGCCGAGGGCGCGCCCGGCAACGACAGCACGCTCACGCTGGTGATGCTGCCGCGCCTGGACAAGGCCACGCGCACCGGCGCATGGTTCTCGGCGCTGGAGAACAACGGCGTGAGCATCCAGGTCGACCCGATCGAGCGCGCCGCGCTGCCGCAATGGATCGCCCAGCGTCTGGGGCTGCAGAACCAGCGCGTGATGCCCGGCGACGAAGGCCAGCGCACGCTGCAGTTCTTTGCCGACCGTGTCGAAGGCAACCTGCTCGCCGCGCACCAGGAAATCCAGAAGCTCGCGCTGCTGCACCCGGCGGGCGAGCTGAGCTGGGAGCAGGTCGAGGGCGCCGTCAACAACGTGGCGCGCTACGACGTGTTCAAGCTCTCCGAGGCCGTGCTGGCCGGCAACCCGCAGCGCGTGGCGCGCATGCTCGACGGCCTGCAGGCCGAGGGCGAGGCCGAGGTGCTGGTGCACTACACGATCGCCGAGGACATCCGCGCCCTCAAGCGCGTGAAGGACGCCATGGCCGCCGGCCGTCCGCTGCCGATGGCGCTGCGCGAGAACCGCATCTGGGGCCCGCGCGAGCGCGCCTTCGAGCGCGTGCTGCCGCGCCTGGACGACCGCATGCTGACCCGGCTGCTGCGCGCGGCCCACCTGGTCGACGGCATCTGCAAGGGCCTGAAGCAGCCCGACTGGCCCGCCAGCGGCTGGCAGGCGCTGCAGCGGCTGGCGCTGATGCTGTGCCGCGCCTGCAGCACGGCCGCGGCGCCGCGCCGGGCCTGACGCTCCCGCCGTCGATCGCCATCAAAAGGCCCGCGTCAGCCGGGCCGAAGGTCCGCGTGGGAAAATGTCCGCTATGAACGCGTTCAACGTCAGCGAGCACATGCAGACCCTCGGTCTGCAAGCCAAAGCCGCTGCATTCCTCATGGCCCGTGCGGATGCAGCTACCAAAAACAGAGCACTGAAAGCGCTGGCCCGGCGCCTGCGCGATGCCGGCCCCGCGCTGGCCGTCGCCAATCAAAAGGACCTGGAGCGCGCCACGGCCGCCGGCCTGTCGGCCCCGATGGTCGACCGGCTCAAGCTCACGCCCAAGGTCCTGGAGACCGTGGCCGAGGGCTGCGAGCAGCTGGCCGGCATGGCCGACGTGATCGGCGAGATCATCGGCATGAAGCAGCAGCCCAGCGGCATCCGCGTGGGCCAGATGCGCGTGCCGATCGGTGTCTTCGGCATGATCTACGAGAGCCGCCCCAACGTGACCATCGAGGCCGCGAGCCTGGCGATCAAGAGCGGCAACGCCGCCATCCTGCGCGGCGGCTCGGAAGCCATCGACTCGAACAAGGCGCTGGCGCTGCTGGTGTCCGAGGCACTGGCCGAAGCCGGCCTGCCGGTCGATGCGGTGCAGCTGGTGCAGACCACCGACCGCGAGGCCGTGGGCCAGCTGATCGCCATGCCCGAGTTCGTCGACGTGATCATTCCGCGTGGCGGCAAGGGCCTGATCGAGCGCATCAGCCGCGACGCCAAGGTGCCCGTCATCAAGCACCTGGACGGCAACTGCCACGTCTACGTGGACGACACGGCCGAGTTCGACATGGCGCTGCGCATCGTCGACAACGCCAAGACCCAGAAGTACAGCCCCTGCAACGCCGCCGAAGGCCTGCTGGTGGCGGCTTCGGTGGCCGACCACTTCCTGCCCGAGATCGCCGCCATCTTCGCCGCCAAGGGCGTCGAGATGCGCTGCGACCCGGCCGCCGCCGCGATCCTGCGCGCCAGCGAGGCGCACCATCCGCAGGCCAAGGTGATCGATGCGGTCGAGTCCGACTGGTCCGAGGAGTACCTGGCCGCCGTCATCAGCATCAAGGTGGTGGCGGGGCTGGACGAGGCCATTGCGCACATCAACCGCTACTCGAGCCACCACACCGACGCCATCGTCACGCGCGACCACATCAACGCCCAGCGCTTCCTGCGCGAGGTCGATTCGGCCAGCGTGATGGTGAATGCGAGCACGCGCTTCGCGGACGGTTTCGAGTACGGGCTGGGCGCCGAAATCGGCATCAGCACCGACAAGTTCCACGCGCGCGGCCCGGTCGGCATCGAAGGCCTGACCTCGCTCAAGTACGTGGTGCTGGGGCAGGGCGAAGTCCGCGGTTAATCGGGGTCCGAAGGGCCGGGGCCATCGGGCCGGCGGCGCGGCGAGGCCCGTGCCGCGGTGTTCTTGCAACGTGTGTTGTGGATTGGGGTGCTTTGTTCTCTTTGGCTGCTTGTCATCGGGCGCGCCATCCCCAAATCCTACAATTCCACTCCACCTTTAAGCACAAAACCAACAAGGCCGCTGCATGGTTCCGCATCTCGTCACTGCCCTGACCGGCCCGATCAACGAACTGGAGCAGCGGGTGCTCGACTCGATGCCCGCCATCGAGCGCTGGTTCCGCCTCGAGTGGATGGAGCACACGCCGCCGTTCTACAGCGCCGTCGACATCCGCAACGCGGGCTTCAAGCTCGCCCCGGTCGACACCAACCTGTTCCCGGGCGGCTGGAACAACCTCACCAAGGAAATGCTGCCGCTGGCGGTGCAGGCCGCGCAGGCGGCCATCGAGAAGATCTGTCCGGAGGCGCGCAACCTGCTCGTCATTCCTGAAAATCACTCGAAAAACACCTTTTATCTCGCCAACGTCGCGCAACTGGTGCGCATCTTCCACATGGCGGGCCTGAATGTGCGCATCGGCTCGATCGATCCGGCCATCAAGTCGCCCAAGAAGATCGAGCTGCCCAACGGCGAGACCGTGACGCTCGAACCGGTGGTGCGTTCCAAGCGCCGCCTGGGCTTGAAGAACTTCGATCCCTGCACAATTCTTCTCAACAACGAGCTTTCTGCAGGAACGCCCGGCATCCTCGAAGACCTGCACGAGCAGTACCTGCTGCCGCCGCTGCACGCGGGCTGGTCGGTGCGCCGCAAGAGCAACCACCTGCACAGCTACGAAGAGCTGTGCAAGCGCTTCGGCAAGCTGCTTGGCATCGACCCCTGGCTGATCAACCCGATCTACGCGCGCGCCGAAGGCGTCGACGTGGCCGAGGGCCGCGGCATCGACGTGCTCACCAGCCATGTCGACGCGGTGCTCACCAAGGTGCGCCGCAAGTACAAGGAATACGGCATCAACGAGAAGCCCTTCGTGGTCGTCAAGGGCGGCCACAGCGGCAGCGGCAGCCCGGGCGTCGTGACCGTGCGCGACGCGAAGGAGGTCGAGGCGCTGATCGGCAAGTCGCGCACCGCCACCTCGTCGCCCGCCAAGACCAGCGCCGGGCGCGACCTGCGCGAGCCCACCGAGCTGATCGTGCAGGAAGGCGTGCTGACCAACGAGCGCGTGCACAACGGCGTGGCCGAGCCGGTGGTCTACATGATGGACCGCTACGTGGTGGGCGGTTTCTACCGCGTGCACGCCGAGCGCGCCGCCGATGAGAACCTCAAGCAGCCGGGCGCCAGCTACGTGCCGCTGGCCTTCTCGGAAAGCGCGCAGCTGCCACAGCCGGGCGCCAAGCCCGGCGCCAGCGCCCCCAACCGTTTTTACATGTATGGCGTGGTGGGCCGTTTGGCCATGGTCGCGGCCAGTTACGAGATGGAAGCGACCGACCCGGACGCCGAAATCTACGAATGAGCGGCGGGGGCGGGTTGCGGCGTCAGCGGGCAACGGCAAAATAGCGGCCCCACAGCAACGGAACCAAAAGGGCGGAGGGATGCGCGGCACGGCCGCGGCACCCCGGCGTGACTGACGCGTCGATCATTGCGAGCCAACCTTTTCCCATCGACCCCCGTGTCAGCCCCCAAAAACATCTCTGCCGGCCTCATCGTCGGCGCCATCGGCGTCGTCTACGGCGACATCGGCACCAGCGTTCTCTATGCGGTCAAGGAAGTCTTCGGTCACGGCCATGTGCCGTTCACCGTGGAGAACGTCTACGGCATCCTGTCGATGTTCTTCTGGACCCTCACGGTCATCGTCTCGATCAAGTACGTCGTGCTCGTGCTGCGCGCCGACAACGAAGGCGAGGGCGGCCTGGTCGCGATGCTCGCGCTGGCCTCCCAGGCCGTGGCCGACAAGCCGAGGCTGCGCCAGCTGCTCTTGATCGTCGGCATCTTCGGCACCTCGCTGTTCTATGGCGACGGTGTGATCACGCCGGCCATCTCGGTGCTGTCGGCGGTCGAGGGCCTGGAGGTGGTGTCGCCGCACTTCAAGCATTACGTGATCCCGATCACGCTGGTCGTGCTGTTCTGCCTGTTCGCGGTGCAAAAGCGCGGCACGGCGGGCATCGGCAAGTTCTTCGGCCCGGTCACGCTGGCGTGGTTCGCGGCCATCGCCGTGCTGGGCGTGTGGCAGATCGCGCACCACCCCGAGATCATCAAGGCGCTGAACCCCTGGTACGCGCTGAAGTTCATCTGGGACAACCCGGGCACCAGCTTCATCCTGCTGGGCGCCATGGTGCTGTGCGTGACCGGCGCCGAGGCGCTGTACGCCGACCTGGGCCACTTCGGCAAGAAGCCGATCCGCATCGCGTGGTTCTCGGTCGTCATGCCGGCGCTCACGCTCAACTACCTGGGCCAGGGCGCGCTGCTGCTGGAGAACCCCGAGGCCGTGAAGAACCCGTTCTTCATGATGGCGCCTGAATGGGCCCTCATTCCGCTGGTGCTGCTGGCCACGCTCTCGACGGTGATCGCCTCGCAGGCGCTCATCACCGGCGCCTTCAGCGTCACGCGCCAGGTGATCCAGCTGGGCTACCTGCCGCGCCTGAACATCGAGCACACCAGCGTGCGCACCGCGGGCCAGATCTACATTCCGCTGGTCAACTGGGGCTTGTTCGTGGCCATCGTGATGGCGGTCGTGATGTTCCGCACCTCGAGCAGCCTGGCGGCGGCCTACGGCATCGCCGTGACCACCGACATGCTGATCACCACGATCCTCACCTTCTTCGTGATCCGCTACGCCTGGAAGCTGCCGCTGGCGCTGTGCATCGCCTCGACCGCGATCTTCTTCGTGGTCGACTTCCTGTTCTTCGCCTCGAACCTGCTCAAGCTGTTCGAAGGCGGCTGGTTCCCGCTGCTGATCGGCGGTGCCGTGTTCACGCTGATGGTCACCTGGAAGGAAGGCCGCCGCCTCATGGGCGAGGCGCAGCATGCCGACGCGATCGACCTGAAGTCCTTCCTCGGCTCGGTGTTCATGAGCCCGCCCGCGCGCGTGGACGGCACGGCCGTGTTCCTCACGGCCGAACCGGGCGTGGTGCCCAACGCGCTGCTGCACAACCTCAAGCACAACAAGGTGCTGCACGAGCAGAACATGTTCGTCACCGTGCGCAACCACGAGGTGCCCTGGATTCCGATGGACAAGCGCATCGAGATCGAAGCGCTGGGCAACCACTGCTGGCAGGTGATCGTGCACTACGGCTTCAAGAACGACATCGACCTGCCACGCGCGCTCGACAACGCGCGCATGCGCGGCTGCCAGCTCGAGCCGATGACGACCAGCTACTTCCTCTCGCGCGACGTCGTGATCCCCACGCTGGGCAGCGGCATGGCGCCCTGGCGCGAGAAGCTGTTCGCGCAGATGCACCACAACGCGAGCGGCGCGGCGGCCTTCCTGGGCCTGCCGAACAACGCCGTGGTCGAGCTCGGCTCCAAGATCGAGATCTGAGGCCCGCGGCGCCAGGCCGCGCGCCCCGGCAGAATCGCGGCATGCGATTCTTCAAGGACCTGAGCCTTTCAGCCTTCACCGCGGGCTTCGTCGCCGTGCTCGTGGGTTTCACGAGTTCGGTGGCCATCGTGTTCCAGGCCGCCCAGGCCTTCGGCGCCACGCCCGAGATGGTGGCCTCGTGGATGTGGGCGCTGGGCATCGGCATGGGGCTGGCTTCGGCGCTGCCCTCGCTATGGTGGCGCAAGCCCGTCATGATTGCCTGGAGCACCCCCGGCGCGGCCGTGCTGGCCGTGGCCGGTGCGGGTTACGGCATGGGCGAGGCGGTGGGCGCCTTCATCGTCTGCGCGGTGCTGATCGTGCTCGCGGGCGCCACGGGCTGGTTCGAGCGCGTGATGAACAAGATCCCGATGGCCATCGCCTCGGCGCTGCTGGCCGGCGTGCTCGCGCGCTTCGGCATTTCGGCCTTCACGGCGGCGCAGACCGCACTGCCGCTGGTGCTGCTGATGCTCGGCACCTACCTCGTGGGCAAGCGCCTGCTGCCGCGCTACGCGGTGCCGCTCACGCTGCTGGTGGCCATCGCCTTCACGGCCGCGCGCGGCGAGCTGGCATGGTCCTCCGTGCACTTCTCGCTCACCTGGCCGGTGTTCACGGTGCCGGTGTTCACCTGGCAGGCCATCGTGAGCCTGGCGCTGCCGCTGTTCGTCGTGACCATGGCCTCGCAGAACCTGCCCGGCGTGGCGGCGATCCGCGCCAGCGGCTACAGCGACCTGCCGGTCAGCAAGCTCATCACCATCAGCGGCCTCGCCACGCTGGTGCTCGCGCCCTTCGGCGCCTTCGCGCTCAACCTGAGCGCGATCACGGCCGCCATGTGCATGGGCCGCGAGGCGCACGAAGACCCGGCGCGGCGCTACACGGCGGCCGTGAGCTGCGGCGCCATCTACGTGGTGATCGGCCTGTTCGGCGCGGCCGTCACGGGCCTGCTCACGGCCTTTCCCAAGGAGCTGGTCGCGGCCATCGCCGGCTTGGCGCTGCTGGGCACCATCGGCGGCGGGCTGGCGGCGGCGGTGCGCGACGAGGCGCACCGCGAGGCCGCGCTCATCACCTTCCTGGTCACGCTCTCGGGCGTGACGCTGGCCGGCATCGGCTCCGCCTTCTGGGGCGTGGTGGCCGGCGCGGTGGCGCTGGCGGTGCAGCAGGTCGGCCGCGCACGGGTGCACGTGCCCGTTGAAAAAGCCCCGGCCGGCAAGGACATCGCCGCTTCCGGCAACATGCCGCCAGAAACCCCCTCCACAGCCGCCGCTCCCGGCGCCGGAAAGAACGCCTGATGAAAAACATCCTCTTCGTCGCCGACCCGCTCGATCACTTCAAGATCTACAAGGACACGACCTTCTCGATGATGCGCGAGGCCCAGCGCCGCGGCCACCGCATCGCGGCCTGCCTGCCGCAGGACATCCAGTGGACCTCCGGCGGGCGCGTCTCGGCCGTGGTGCAGCAGATCACGCTGACGGGTGACCCGAAGGACTGGTACCGCGTCGACATCGTCGAGTCGAAGGCGCTGAAGGACTTCGATGCCGTGCTCATGCGCAAGGACCCGCCCTTCGACGCCGAGTACATCTACTCGACGCACCTGCTGCAGCAGGCCGAGCGCGAGGGCGCGAAGGTGGTCAACTCGCCGCGTGCGCTGCGCGACCATCCCGAGAAGCTCGCGATCATGGAGTTTCCGCAGTTCGTCACGCCCACGCTGGTCACGCGCAGCGCGCAGGCCGTGCGCGACTTCCATGCGGAGCACGGCGACATCATCCTCAAGCCGCTCGACGGCATGGGCGGCATGGGCATCTTCCGCGTGAAGCAGGACGCGCTGAACCTCGGCTCCATCGTCGAGACGCTCAACAAGGACGGCGCCGAAACCATCATGGTGCAGCGCTTCGTGCCCGAGGTGACGCAAGGCGACAAGCGCATCCTGATCATCGCGGGCGAGCCGGCGCCCTTCGTGCTGGCGCGCATTCCGCAGGGCACCGAGGTGCGCGGCAACCTCGCGGCCGGCGGCAAGGGCGTGGCCCAGCCGCTCACGGCGCGCAACCGCGAGATCGCCGAAGCCATCGGCAAGGTGCTCGCGCCGCGCGGGCTGCTGCTGATCGGGCTCGACGTGATCGGCGACTCGGTCACCGAGATCAACGTGACCAGCCCCACGTGCTTTCAGGAGATCACCGAACAGACCGGCTTCGACGTGCCGAAGATGTTCATCGATGCGCTCGAGGCGCACCTGGCCTCGGCCTGATCAGAAGTCGACCGACGCCGACAGCGTGAAGGCGCGCGGCGCGCCGAGCACCAGGTAGCCGTTGTTCGGGTAGCCGCCCACCGAGGCCCAGTAGTTGCGGTTGGTCAGGTTGTCGATGCGCGCGCGCAGCGTCACCAGCTTGCCGGCCACCTCGGTGAGGTAGCGCGCGCCGACATCGAAGCGCGTCCAGCCGGGCACGCGCAGCGTGTTGGCGGCGTCGGCGTAGCTCGGGCCCGTGGACACCACGCGGCCGTCCAGCGACAGGCCGCGCACGCCCGGCACGTCCCATTCCACACCCAGGGTGCCCAGCGTCTTCGCGATGCCGATGACGCGGCGGCCGTCGGTCGTGGCGTCGCCCGTGGCGCGCTGCTTGGCGTCCAGGAAAGTGATGCCGCCCATCAGGCGCACGCCCTTGGCCGCTTCGCCGAACGCGGTCAGCTCCAGGCCCTGGTGGCGGTCGCGGCCTTCGGCCACGTAGTAGCCGGCGCTGTTGACGAGGGCGCGCGGCTTGTCGGTCGTGAAGAAGGCCAGGCCGCCGCCGATGCGGCCGCCGTCGAACTTGATGCCGACCTCCTTCTGCTTGGACACATAGGGCGACAGCTGCGTGCCCGCGTTGCGCACGGCGCCGCCGGTCGACACCGTGGGTGCGGTGTCGCCCTTGCTCAGGCCCTCGATGTAGTTCGCGTACAGCGACACCTGCGGCTGCAGCTTGAACACGAAGCCGGCCATCGGGCTGGTGCGGCTTTTCTCGTACGCGGTGGGCTTGCCGGTGTCGTAGGCGAAGTCGGTGCTTTCCAGCTTCTGGCGCCGCACGCCGAGCGTGAGCTGCGCGCGGTCGTCCAGGAACGACAGCGTGTCGCCGATCGCCAGGCTGCTCAGGCGCGTCTGCGTCAGCAGCGCGGGGTTGTCCATGTCGTTGCCACGGAACGCGCTCGCCGTGTAGGCCGGGATCGGGTAGCCGATGGGCGCATACAGGTGGGTCTTCAGGGGGTTGAAGAAGTCCCACTTGTAGGCGTTCTTCTCCTTGAGCTGGTAGTAGGAGTACGAGGCCACCACCGTGTGGTTCACCGGGCCGGTCGCGAACTTGCCGCGCACGCCGGCTTCGGCCGTGCGGGTGCTGTCCTGGCGCTGGTTCTCGAAGCGCGACATGTTGCCCATGCCGAGGTTGTTCGTGAGCGTGAGGCCGGCCAGCGCATTGCCCTCGTGGCTCTTGCGCGCGCCGCCGGCGATCCAGGCCGTCACGTTGTCGGTGAGGTCGTACTCGCCGCGCAGCGAGCCGAAGGTGTCGCGCTCGTTGGAGTAGGTCCAGGGCTGCGCGTAGTTGAGCTGGTTGTCGGGGGCCGAGGGCACGCGCGTCACGCCGGCGCCGAGCGTCACGTTCGGGCGCGTGCGCGTCAGGCGGTGTTCCTGGTGGCCGATGTCGGCCGAGATGCGCGCGTTGCGGCTGCGCCAGTCGAAGCCGACCGAGGCCACGTCGAGCTTGACCTGCTCGGCGTTCACGCCGGTGCCGCCGTCGCGGTGGGCCGCGTTCAGGCGCACGCCCAGGCTCTGGTCGGGCCCGAAGCGGCGCGCGATGTCGGTCGACACATAGCTCTGCGAGCCGCTGGCCGTGCCCAGCGTGACCTGCGTCAGCGGGTCGTTCGGCGCGCGCTTGGGCAGCAGGTTGATGTTGCCGCCGATGCCGCCGCCCGTGGGCGTGGCGCCGTTCAGGAAGGCGCTCGCGCCGCGCAGCACCTCGACGCGCTCGAACAGCTCCGACGAGATGTACTGGCGCGGCAGCAGGCCGTACAGGCCGTTGTAGGCGATGTCGTCCGAATTCACCACGAAGCCGCGGATGAAGTACGACTCCTGGAAGTTGCCGAAGCCGCGCGCCACACGCACCGAGGGGTCGTTCTGCAGCACGTCGGCCACGCTCTTGGCCTGCTGGTTCTGAATCAGCTCGTGCGTGTAGCTGGTGCTGGAGAAGGGCGAATCCATCATGTCCTGGTTGCCCAGGATGCCCACGCGCCCGCCGCGCGCCACCTGCCCGCCCGCGAAGGGCTTGGTCAGGCCTTCGGCCGAGGCGTCGGCGCTGGCTTCGACGGTGACGGTGCTCAGCGTGCCGCTGGCAGGTTCAGCTGGCGGCGTCTGCGCCAGGGCCGTCAGGGCGTGAAGGGCCAGCAGCGAGGCGGCCACGGTCGGGCGGAGAAAGAAACGAGGAGCGGGCATGAAAGATCGACCGGATGCAAATGAGAACGGTTATTGTTCATTGTTTGCACTCACTCATCGATACTTTCTTGCGTTGTTGCAAAAAAGTGTCAGCCAAAAGACTGAATGTCAGGCCTCAGCGCGGCATCCGTTGGCCGTCCACGAACACATGCAACTCGCCCGAGGCGAAGGGCGTCCAGGTCTCGTTGGTGGTCAGCGGCGCCGTCACCACCACGGCCACGCGGTCGGTGGGCGTGGTGTGCTGGGCGAAGTCGATCTCCAGGTCTTCATCGGAGAGCTGCGCCGTCAC
The DNA here is from genome assembly GCF_059419205.1 of Variovorax sp. GW821-FHT06D12. Taxonomy (NCBI): domain Bacteria; kingdom Pseudomonadati; phylum Pseudomonadota; class Betaproteobacteria; order Burkholderiales; family Comamonadaceae; genus Variovorax; species Variovorax sp. GW821-FHT06D12. The sequence continues at coordinate 338,056 of NZ_JBWKRI010000004.1, forward strand.
GAAGGGGTGGCGGCGCTCCACGTACCAGAGGTTGGTGGAGGCATGCGCCCACAGCGCCTGCCCGTTCGACAGCATGAAGTTGAAGGTGCCGTGCGCCGCCAGCTGCGGCGCCAGTTCGCGCAGCGTGAGCGTGAGCTCCTCGACGCTGGGCACGCCCGCGTGCGACTTGGCCAGCTCCTGCATGATCCAGCAGAAGGCGTGCTCGCTGTCGGTGTTGCCCACCGGGTGGAAGTTGCCGTGCAGGCGCGGGCGGAAGTCCTTCAGGTCGCCGTTGTGGGCGAACACCCAGTAGCGGCCCCACAGCTCGCGCACGAAGGGGTGGCAGTTCTGCAGGTTGACCTCGCCCTGCGTTGCCTTGCGGATGTGCGCGATGACGTTGCGGCTTTGAATGGGGTAGCGCCGGATCAGCTCCGCCACCGGCGACTCGCAGGCCGGCTGGTGGTCGACGAAGTGGCGCAGCCCGCGGTCCTCGAAGAACGCGATGCCCCAGCCGTCGGCATGGTGGTCGGTGCGGCCACCGCGCTGCGCGAACCCCGTGAAGCTGAAGGTCACGTCGGTCGGCGTGTTGCAGTTCATCCCTAGCAATTGGCACATGGCTGTGATTAGACCGCGATTCAGGGTTTCGGGGAGGCGGCGGTAGCTGCGGGCAGCCGCAGCCAGCCGAGCACGCGCGCGGTGCCCAGTTGCGTGCGCCCGTCGGCGGTGAGCGCCAGCGGCAGGCGCTCGCGCGAGGTGCCGAAGGGCCCGGGGTTCTGCTGCACGATCTCGACCGCGTCGGCGTCCACGCGCGACACGATCGCCACGTGGCCGTAGGGATTGAACAGCCACGGCGCGAACACGACGATGTCGCCCACCGCAGGCGCACTCGCGCCGCCGTTGCGGTGCTGCACCAGGTTGCGCGCCGTGTTCAGCGCGCCATCGGCCACAGCCGCGTCGAAGAAGGCCTTGGCATGGCCGCGCGCCTCGGGCATGCGGTGCTGGTGACGCTCGTAGTAGTAGCGCTTGACGAACTCCACGCACTGCCAGCGCAGGCCGATGTTGTAGCCGTCGGGCGCCACGCTGCGCCCGTCGACGTGGTTGATGGCGCCGTTGTAGTACACCGGCACGCCCTCGAACTGGTCGATCACTTCGCCGGGCGCGTGCGCCGGGTTGACGTTGAAGCGGCTCGCGCCCCACAGGCCGAGCAGGGCGGCGAGGACGAGTGCAGAGAGAACGACGACGGTGCGGCGGTTGATGAAACGGGGCATGGACGGTGAAGCAGGACGCGCGGCCACGGGCCGGCAGCGACGAGCTTAGTCCATGCCGCCGCCTCAGAGTCCGTGCAACGCCGCCATCTCGCCAATCAATTCACGCTGGAACGCATCGAAGCGCGCCGACGGCTGCTGCAGCCCGAAGAAGTCGCTGAACGGGTCTTCCACCTCGGTGCGGTGGCCCGACAGTTCTTCCACCACCGCCAGTCCGCAGAAGGGCACGCAGGCTTCCGAGTAGCCGCCTTCGTGCACCACCACCACGCGCCCGTCGCAGTGCTTCGCGGCCAGTGCGTTGACCTGCCGCATCATCTGGCGGAACGACTCGGGGTGCAGCTGCATGCGCGCCAGCGGATCGACGCCGTTGGCGTCCAGCCCGCTCGCCACCACGATCAGCTCGGGGCGATAGCGGTCGATCACCGGCGTCACGATGCGCTCGAAGGCATGCATGTAGGCCGCGTGCCCGCCGCCGGGCTGCAGCGGAATGTTGACGTTGAAGCCCAGCCCCGCGCCCGTGCCGCGGTCTTCGGCGCCGCTGTAGCCGGGCGGGAAGCAGTTCTCCTGGTGCAGCGACAGCGTGAGCACGTCGGGGCGGTCGTAGAAGATCTCCTGCGTGCCGTTGCCGTGGTGCACGTCCCAGTCGATCACGGCCACGCGGCCCAGGCCGTGGCGCGCCTTCATGGTCTCGATGGCCACCGCGATGTTGTTGAACAGGCAAAAACCCATGCTGTGCTCGCGCAGGCAGTGGTGGCCCGGCGGGCGCGTGAGTGCAAAAGCGTTGCGGTGGCGGCCCTGCAGCACGCTGTCCATCGCGGCAATGGCCAGGCCACTCGAGAGCTTCGCGATCTCGTAGCTGCCCGGGCCGAAGGGCGCCACCTCGCCCAGGTCGCCGCCGCCGGCGTCGCTGGCGGCCTTGAACTTCTGCAGGTAGCTGGCGGGGTGCACGCGCTGCAGGTCTTCTTCGCTGGCCATCGGCGCGCTCAGCACGTCGAGCTGCGCGCTCAGGCCCGACACGTCCATCAGCGACTTGATGCGGCGCTTGGAGTCGGGCGACTCGGCCATGCCGCTGCCGGCCATGGGCTGCACCCAGCCGCCCACCGGCAGGAACAGGGCATGCAGCCCGCCGGGCACGTGCCAGAAGGTGCGTTCGTCGTGAAAGAAGGCGGTGGTCTTCATGCGGTGCGTCCTTGTGTGGAGGGAGGAAGAGGTGCGGAAAGCGAGGCTTCGTCGCGCGGCGGCGGATGGCGCTGCACGCTCAGGCCGCGCCAGCCCCAGCGTTCGCGCGCCAGGCCCCACAGGCCGCGCGGTGCCAGCAGCATGACCGCAATCGCGATGCAGCCCATCGCAATCAGGTACCAGCCGCCCGACATCGCGAACCAGGTGTTGAACAGCTCGCGCAGCCCGAAGTAGATGACGGTGCCGATCAGCGGCCCCTCGATGGTGCCGATGCCGCCGATGATCACGATGAACATCGCCGTCACCACCCAGTTGATGTCGAAGGCCGAGTCGGGCGAGACGAACATCGTGCCCATGAAGTGCGCCCCGCCGGCCAGCCCGAAGCCCAGCCCTGACAGCACGAAGGCGATGAAGCGGTTTCGCCACACGTTCACGCCGATGCTGGTGGCGGCCAGTTCGTTGTCGCGCACCGCCATCAGACCCAGGCCGAAGGGCGAGCGCATCAGCAGGTACACGCCGGCCACCGCTGCCAGGCCGATGGCGCCCGAGATCCAGAACGCGTTCTGCTGGAAGGTCTCGGCCTCCACCAGCCGCACCGCCTGCAGCGGCACGCCCGACTCGCCGCCGAACAGCGGGAACTTGGCGACCAAGAGCCGCACGATCTCGGCCAGCACCCACATGCCGATCGAGAAGTAGGCATCGCGCAGGCGGAACATCAGCGGCGCCACCACGGCGGCCAGCAGCGCGCCGCCCAGGCCTGCCACCGGCACCATCCAGTAGGGCGAGATGCCCAGCCGGTCGGAGGCCACGAACAGCAGGTAGGCGCCGATGCCGGCAAAGGCCTGGTGGCCCATCGACACCAGCCCGGTGTAGCCGGCCAGCAGGTTCCACATCTGGGCCATGGCCAGCGTGATCAGCACCTCGCTGAGCAGGCGCAGCAGGCCGCCGTCGGCCACGGTGGGCGCGAAGGCGATGGCAAGGGCCGCGGCGGTGAAGCCGATCCAGGGGGCGAGGGACGGATGGCGCATCGAAGTCAGTGATCTCAGGTGCGGGAACCTGCGATGCCGTTGGGGCGCACCATCAGGACCGCGAAGAACAGCAGGTGGGCGTACAGCGCGCCCGCGTTGGAATCGAGCCGCTGGCCCACGAGCTGCGCCACGCCCAGCGCGATGCCGCCGACCAGCGCCCAGCGGAACGAGCCCATGCCGCCGATGATCACGACCTCGAACGCGCCCAGCAGCCGCTCCACGCCCGAGAACGGCGTGAACGAGGTGCGCAGCGCCAGCAGCAGCCCCGCCACCGACGCGAAGGCCAGCGACAGCCCCATCACCACCGCATACACATGGCGCGGGCGCACGCCCATCGTGCGCACGATCTCGCGGTGGTCCGAGGTGGCGCGCACCACGAGGCCGAAGCGCGAGTGCTGCAGCAGCCACTGCAGCGCGCCGAAGGCCAGCACCGCGAGCACCAGCACCAGCACCGGGTACCAGCCGATGCGCAGCCCGCCGATCTCGAAGCCCGCCGTGGCCAGCGCGCCGCCGTCGAGCGCGCGAGGGTCGGCGCCGAACAGCTCGACCATCAGGTTGCGCAGCACCACCGCGATGCCGAAGGTGACCAGCACCGGCGTGAGCGGATCGTCGGTGGCCACCGCGCGGTTCAGCAGCAACCGCTGCAGCAGGTAGCCCATGCCGAAGGCCGCCAGCGCCACCGGCACGATGAAGAAGAGCGGCGACACGCCGGGAAACTGCGTGGCCAGGAAGACCGCGAAGTACGCCGCCAGCACCACGAACTCGCCATGCGCGAGGTTGACCATGCGCATCACGCCGAAGACCAGCGCCAGCCCGAGGCCGAAGAGCGCGTAGAGGCCGCCGAGCAGCACGCCGTTGATGAGGGTTTCGAGCCAGGCCATGGGGAGATGTGTTCAGTGTCCGAAGTAGGCGTTGGCGATCTGCGCGGCGCTGAAGTCCGTGGCGCGGCCGGCCAGCGTGACGCGGCCCTTGAGCAGGCAGTACACGCGCTGCGCGATGCGGCAGGCGCGCGTCACGTCCTGCTCCACCACCAGCAGCGCCGTGCCCTGCGCGCGGATGTCGCCGAAGGCGCGGTAGATCTGCTCGATGACCACGGGTGCCAGGCCCAGCGAGATCTCGTCGCACAGCATCAGGCGCGGGTTGGCCATGAGGGCGCGGCCGATGCTCACCATCTGCTGCTGCCCGCCCGACAGCTGCGTAGCCGGCCGGTGGCGGAACTCCTGCAGGATCGGGAACAGCGCGTACACGGTGGGCAGCGTCCAGTGGCCGGTTCGGCCGCACAGCGCGCCCATGCGCAGGTTCTCTTCGACGGTGAGCGAGGGGAACAGCATCCGTCCCTCGGGCACCAGCGCGATGCCCCGGCGCGCGATGCGCTCGGCCGGCTCGGCCTCGATGGCCTGGCCGTCGAAGCGGATGGCGCCACGGCTGCGCGAGCCCAGCCCGGCAATGGCGCGGATCAGCGTCGACTTGCCCGCGCCGTTGGCGCCGATGAGTGCGGTGGCTTCGCCTTCCGCCACGTCGAGCGAGAGGTCGAACAGCGCCTGCAGGTCGCCGTAGTGGCTGCACAGCTCGCGCACTTCAAGCAGCGGCATGGGTGTGCTCCTCTTGCGCGTCTTCGTCGCCCACGCCCATGTAGACCTCGCGCACCTCACGGCTGGCCATGGCGGCGGCGGGTGTGTCTTCCAGCAGCTTGCGGCCGAAGTTCAGCACCATGATGCGGTCGGCCACGGCCATCAATGCTTGCGCGATGTGCTCGATCCAGATCATCGCCACGTCCTGCTTCAGTTCAAGCACCAGCGCCACCAGCACCTGCACCTCGGCCTCGGTGAGGCCGCCGGCGATCTCGTCGAGCAGCAGCAGGTGCGGCCGCGCCGCCAGGCCCTTGGCCAGCTCGAGCCGCTTGCGGTCCAGCAGCGGCAGGCGGCCGGCCGGCACGTCGGCGCGGTCGGCCAGCCCGGTGCGCTCCAGCACGGCCCAGGCCTGGCGCGCGGCCTGCGCGCGCGGCAGCCGCGCGGCGAAGGTGGCGGCGGCCAGTGCGTTCTCGTAGGCGCTCAGGTGCGCGAAGGGCTGCGGGATCTGGAAGGCGCGCGCCACGCCCAGCCGCGCCCGCGCATCGGCGCGCAGCCCGACCAGCTCGCGGCCTTCGAGCCGGATGCTGCCGGCATCGGGCACGGCCACGCCGGTGATCAGGTTGAACAGCGAGCTCTTGCCCGCGCCGTTCGGCCCGACCACGCCCAGGCACTCGCCGCGCGCGAGCGAGAGCGCCACCTGGTCGGCCACGACGATCTCGCCGTAGCGCTTGCACAGGCCGTCGATGACGAGGCAATCGCTCATGCAGCCTTGAGCTGCGACAGCAGCTTGAGCTCGTCTTCCACCGGAATCTGCTTCGCGGTGCTGTTGTGCGTGATGACCAGTTCGTACGGGAACTTGCTGCCCGCCTTGGTCTTGCGCCACTGGCCCGCCACCATCGGCGTGACGGCCACGCTCTTGATCGGGCTGCCCTTGAAGTCGATGCGCCCCACCACCGAATCGAGCTGCAGGTTGGCCAGCGCGTCGCGCACGGCCTTCTTGTCCTTCGGGTTCGTGGCGTTCTTCAGCGCGGCGATGCCGACCTCGAACAGCGCGTGGCCGTAGCCGATGGGCTGCGTCCACTGCTTGCCGGTGGTGGCCTCCCAGTCGGCCGCGAGCGCCTTGGCGCTCTGGCCCGTCAGCGACGACTTGAACGGGAAGTTGGGCGTCCACCAGACCTCGGTCGACATGCCGTTGCCCGCGGCGCCCAGCGACTCCACTGCGCTGGGGAACAGGAACGACGCGGCCATCGTCACCACCTCGGGCCGGTAGCCCGCCTGCTGCGCCTGCTTCCAGAAGGTGGCGAAGTGGTTGGCGTAGGCAAAGCCCGAGACGATGTTCGCGCGCGCCGCCTTGAAGCTCGACACCTGGTTGCTGAAGTCGTCGGTCGCGATCTTGAAGAAGCCGCCGTTGGTCTCCTTGTAGCCGCGCTGCTTGGCGCCGCCCGGGATGCCCGTGGCCGGATCGGCGAAGGCGTGGCCCGGGCCGTTGTCGATGTACAGCGTGCCCAGCGTGCGCTCCACCTTCAGCGGCTCCCACATGCCGAAGAAGTTCTTCAGCACGTCGTCGGCGCCCCAGAAGAAATGGAACGAGAACGGAAAACCTTTTTGCGGCGTGGAGCCGCGCCCGAAGGTGATGGCCTGCCACGGGCCCATGGTCGACACCATCGGCACGCCGTTGACGTCGCACAGCTGGCCGGCGGCCAGTGCGGCGTCGCTGTCCTGCACCAGCAGCAGGTCGACCTTCTCGCGCAGCAGCAGTTCGCTGGACATGGTGGCGCCGCGGTTGGCGTCGGACTGCGTGTCGCGCACCACGATCTCCACCTTGTAGGTCGTGCCGCCGATGGTCAGGCCGTCCTTCAGCGCGGCGCGCACGCGCTCCAGGCTCCAGGGGTCGGCCTCGCCGAAGTTGGCGCGAACGCCCGACAGCGTGGTGAGGTAGCCGATCTTGATGGTCTTCGATTGCGCATGCGCCAGCGCGGGCACGCCGGCCAGCGCGGCCGCGCCGCCGCCGATGACGAGTTGGCGGCGCGTGAGGGCGCCGGAGGCTGCACGGAAAAGGTCGGAGGAGAGAGCGGCGGGCGTGTCGGCGGACATGGAGGTTCTCCTTGGCGGATGAAGGATGGACAGGTCCGCATCCTCTCTCTGCGCGCCGCCGCGGCGTTATCGAAAACTGGCAAAACGCGGGCCCGTGCCCGCGGATGTCATTCGGGCCGCAGGTTCACCGACTTGGCGATGGCGCGGTAGCGCTCCATGTCGGCCTGGTAGCCGCGGCGCAGCTCGGCCAGCGTCTGTTCGGGCGCCACCTTGCTGCCGCCGAGTTCCAGCGCACGGCGCAGCTCGGGCTTGAGCATCATCTGGTTGAAGGCCGTGTGCAGCCGCTGCTGCGCTTCCTCGGGCACGCGGTGCGACACCTGGATGCCCGCCCACAGGCTGTAGACGAAGTCGTCCAGCCCCTTGCTGTTGCGGATCAGCGGAATGGCCGTGAAGCGTTCGTGCGGCGCCGAGGCCGCGATGCCCAGCGCCTTGACCTTGCCGGCGTCCAGCAGGTCGGGCACGTTGCCGGCCAGCGGCGCAAACACCAGGTCGATCTGCCCGCCCAGCAGGTCGTTCACCAGCGGCGCGAAGCCCTTGTAGGGCACATGCAGCATCTTGGTGCCCGTCTGCTGCATGAAGCGCTCGCCCAGCAGGTGGTAGAGCGAGCCGGGGCCGATGCTGCCGTAGCTCAGCTCTTTCGTGTCGGGCCGGCGCAAGAGCGCGATGAGTTCGTCGACGCTGCCCGCGCCCAGGTCCCTGCGCGCCAGCAGCACCATCGAGGTGACGGCCATCACGCCGATGGGACGGAAGTCTTCGGCCTTGTAGCGCGCGCTGCTGAGCGTGAGCGGCGTGAGCATCAGCTCCATCGGCGAACCCACGAGCAGGGCCGTGCCGTCGGCCGGCGCGTTGGCCGCCTTCATCACGCCGAGCGAGCCGCTGGCGCCGGGCACGTTGTCGACGATCGCCGGCTGGCCCAGCAGCCGCGACAGCTCGGGCGCGGCCAGGCGCGCGTTGATGTCGGAGCCGCCGCCTGCGGGGTAGGGCACGATCAGGTTCAGGGTCTTGCCCCCCAGGCCCTGCGCCAGGGCGGGCAGGGCGATGGGGGACAGGCCGGCGGCCAGGCCGGCAGCAATCAGCGAACGTCTGCGCATGGGTTCTCTCCTCGGGTTGTGTGAGATGTGTCGGAGTACGGGAAACAGGGGGGCTTGTTGCTGCTACGGCTGCAGCAGTGGCGACTGCACGTTCGCGAAGGGCACGGCCTGGTGCCAGCCGTGCGCCATGCGCAGCACGTCGAGGTCCGCGCCGGGGCGGCCGATGAGTTGCAGGCCCATCGGCAGGCCGCGCGTGCCCTCGGCTTGCGAGAAGCCGGCCGGGATCGCCATCGCGGGCAGGCCGGCGAGCGAAGGGCCGATGGTCACTTCCATCCAGCGGTGGTAGGTGTCCATGGCGCGGCCGCCGACTTCGCGCGGCCAGTGCGTGTCGACCGGCAGCGGGAACACCTGCGCGGCCGGCAGCACCAGGAAGTCGAAGCGTTCGAAGAGCTGCAGCAGCGCTGCATGCCACTGCGTGCGCGTGACGGCCGCCTCATGCAGCGCGGCGGCACTCAGGCGCTCGCCCTGCTCGATCTCCCAGCAGGCCTCGGGCTTGAGCTGCGCGCGCGTGGCCGGGTCGGCATGCAGCCCGCGCAGCGCACCGGCGACGATGAAGCCGCGCAGGCGCAGCCAGGCGGTCCACAGGGCGTTGAAATCGAAGGCGGGCACGGCGGGCGCAACGCTGCAGCCCAGCGTGTCGAAATGCCGCAGCGCCGATTCGCACAGCGCCATCACGCCCGGGTCCATCGGCAGGTGACCGCCGAGGTCGCCGAGCCACGCGATGCGCTGGCCGCGCAGTTCCGCATCGAGCGGTTGCGCGAAGGCCTCGCCGTCGCCCGCCAGGCTCAGCGGAGAGCGCGCGTCGTAACCGGCCTGCACCGAGAGCAGCCAGGCCACGTCCTCGGGCGTGCGGCCCATCGGCCCTTCGCAGCCCAACTGCTGGAAGAACAGCTCCGGCCCCGGCCCGGTGGGCACGCGGCCCAGCGAGGGGCGCAGGCCGTAGACATGGTTCCAGGCCGCGGGGTTGCGCAGCGAACCCATCATGTCGCTGCCGTCGGCCACCGGCAGCATGTGCAGCGCGAGCGCCACCGCGGCGCCGCCACTGCTGCCGCCGGCCGCGTGGTCGAGGTTCCATGCGTTGCGCGTGGTGCCGAACACCGTGTTGTAGGTGTGTGAGCCCAGGCCGAACTCGGGCGTGTTGCTGCGCCCCACGAAGAGCGCGCCCGCGCGGCGCAGGCGCTCGACCATGATCGCGTCGTGCGGCGTGACCTGTTTGGCGAACACCGGGCTGCCCATGGTGGTGGGCAGGCCGGCGGTGGCGACGAAGTCCTTCGGCGCCATCGGGAAGCCGTGCAGCCGGCCCACCGCGTCGCCACGCGCGCGCTGTGCATCGCAGGCATCGGCCTGGCGCAGCATCTCTTCGGGTGCTTGCAGCGACACGAGCGCGTTGACCTGCGGGTTGAGGCGCTCGATGCGCGCGAGGCAGGTCTGCATCAGCTCGCGGCACGAGAGCTCGCGGCGTTGCAGGGCGGCGGCGAGCGAACGGGCGCTGGGAAGGGGTGGCAGCGTGGCGGACATATGGCGGTCAACGATAGCGACCGCCTCCGCAAGCAGGTATCAAAAAACGGCAAAACTGGCGCCCCGAAAACCGAGGGATTCCCCTCGGCCCGTGCACCGGATCAGTGCCTCGTGAGCGCTGCGCCGCGCAGCGTCTGCGAGGGCAGCTCGCCGAACTGGCGCCGGTAGTCCGTCGCGAACTGACTCAGGTGCCAGAAGCCCCAGTGCGCCGCGATGTCCTGCACCGAACGCGACTCGGGCCGCTTGAGTGCGCGGCGCACGCCGTTCAGGCGCAGCGCCCGCAGGTAGCGCGCGGGGCTCAGGCCCAGCGTTTCCTGGAAGCAGTAGTTCAGCTTGCGCTGGCTCGCGCCGATGCGGCTGCACACCTGCAGCATCGACAGCGGCTCGTCGGGCCGCGACATCATCAGCTCGCAGGCGCGGCGCACCACGCGGCGGTGCGCCTCGGTGGAGCGCAGCTCGCGCAGGTCGACGTCTTCGGGCAGCGCGTTGAGCCAGGCCAGCAGCACGTCATCGCGCAACTGTTCCGTGGCAACGGGGTCGTCGAGCAGGCCGGGCATCGCGTCGAGCGCACCGAAGGCGCCGCGCAAGGTGCCGCGCAGCGACTGCATGGTGGGGTCGTCGAAGTGCAGCACCACGCGCCGTTCGAGCCAGGCCGGCGGCGCGCGGTCATTCAGGCGTTCGGTGAGCGACTGCAGCAGCGCGTTGTCGACCACGATGCCCGTCAGCTCGAAGCCCGGCGGGCTGCACAGATCGAGCTCGTCGCAACGCCCGACCATCACCGATTCGGTGTCCAGCCGCTGGCCCGAGAAGCGCGCCTCGCCGTCCTGCCGGCAGGTGAGGGCGAAGCCGCAGCAGTCGGGGTTCATCTCGCCGTGCTGGCGCAGCGCGCGGTTGGTGGTCTCGCGCACCAGCCGCAGGCCGGGCAGTTGCACGTGGTCGAGAAAGCCGGCGAAGCTGCCGCCCGAGAGCATGTCGCACGCCAGGTGCCAGCCGTTCTGGCCGCTGGCGTAGGCGTCGATGTCGTGCGTGGACAGGGTCCAGCGCGTCGCGACGGTGGGGGCGGAGGCAGGAAGAACGGAGGCGGTCTGGCTGGTCATGGCGGTCCGGCGAAGCGGTGGCAGGGGTGCGAAGACCCGTGCCGGAAGCAATCTCCAGACCAGATTGTTTCGTTGACAACGATCTTAAAGTGACAGGGCAAACCCCTAAGCCACCCGACCGCGCCCTATTCGAGCTCGCCGCTGGGCTCGAAGCCGGTGGTGCTGTCGAACAGCTTCTGCACGATGGTCTGCAGCACCTGGCGCTCGTCCGCCGTGAGCTGCGAAAACAGGCGCTGCGCGGTGTCGTGCGCCAGCGGCACCATGTCGCGGTACAGGGCCAGGCCTTCTTCCTCGAGCGACACGATGACCTTGCGGCGGTCGTCGGCCGAGGGGTGCATGTTGGCCAGGCCCAGGTCCACCAGCCGGTGCTGCGCGCGGCTCACGCGGGCCTTGTCCATGCTCGTCTTCTGTGCGATTTCGAGTGCCGACAGTGCACCGTACTTGCCCAGCACCACGACGATGCGCCACTCCGGAATCTGCAGCGAGAAGCGGCTCGCGATCGACTGGCCCACCGTCTGGCTCACGCGGTTGGCGACCACCGAGAGCTGGAAGGGCAGGAAGGTCTCGAGGTCGAAGGCCGGGGCGCTCGCGGCATTGCTGCGTGCCTTGGGAAGGGCCTTGGCGCTCGGTCGGGAAGGGGTGCGTGAACGGGGCACGGTGAGGTCGTGGCGTGGAGGCGTCGTGAAAGAAGATCGGCGCGGACAGTATAGGAAGGCCTTTGCACGCGACGCACAAGGCTGCGCGAGGTTTGCCAGTTTTCGATAACGCGGCAAGGGGCTCGCTCCCTATCGTGCAGGGCATGGACTACCCTGAACTCGCACTGCACATCGCCGGCCAATGGCGCACGCAGACCGCCGGCGGCCGCCGCGCGGTCGTCAACCCTGCCACTGAAGAAACGATCGCGCAGCTGCCGCTGGCCGGCCGCGACGAACTCGCCGAAGCGGCCGCGTCCGCGCGCCGCGGCTTCGTGCAGTGGCGCGGCAAGAGCGCACTCGAACGCTGCAACATCCTGCGTGCTGCCGCGCAGAACATCCGCGAACAGGCGAAGACCATCGCGCAGGTGCTCACGCTCGAGCAAGGCAAGCCGCTGGCCGAGTCGCTGCGCGAGGTCACGCTGTCGGCCGACATCATCGACTTCCAAGCCGAAGAGGCCAAGCGCCTGTACGGGCGCCTCGTGCCACCGCGCGTCGAGGGCATCCTCTCGCAGTCGGTGATGCGCCAGCCGGTGGGGCCGGTGGCGGCCTTCACGCCGTGGAACTTTCCGGCCAACCTGCCGGCGCGCAAGCTCGCGAGCGCGCTGGCCGCGGGCTGCAGCGTGGTCATCAAGCCGGCGGAAGAAACGCCGGGCACCTGCATGCTGCTGGTGCGCGCCTTTCTCGACGCCGGCGTGCCGCCCGATGCACTGAACATGGTGTGCGGCGATCCGGCCGAGGTGTCGTCCTTCCTCATCGACCATCCGGCGATCGCCAAGGTGTCGTTCACCGGTTCGGTGGCCGTGGGCAAGCTGCTGGGCGAGCAGGCGGCGCGGCATGTGAAGCGCTTCACCGGCGAACTCGGCGGCCACGCGCCGGTGATCGTCTGCGACGACGCCGACTTTCCGTTCGCGCTCAAGCAGTCGCTGGCCGCCAAGTTCCGCAACGCGGGCCAGGTGTGCGCGTCGCCGATCCGCTTCTACGTGCCGCGCGCCCGCTTCGGCGAATGGAGCGAGGCCTTCGTGCAGGCCGCGCGCGCACTGCGCCTGGGCGACGGCACCGACCCCGCCACGCAGATGGGCCCGCTCGCGCACGCACGCCGCATCGAGGACATGCAGCGCTTCGTCGACGACGCCGTGGAGCGCGGCGCGCAGCTGCTGTGCGGCGGCCACCGCGTGCAGCGCCCCGGCTTCTTCTTCGAGCCCACCGTGATCGCGAACGCACCCGCCGACAGCCGCGTGATGCGCCAGGAGCCCTTCGGCCCCATCGCTGTGCTGCAACCGTACGACACGCTGGACGAAGCCATCGCGCAGGCCAACGCCTTGCCCTACGGCCTGGGCGCCTACGCCTTCACGCGCGACCTGCACACCGCGCACCGCCTGGGCGACGCGCTCGAGGCCGGCATGGTCGGCATCAACCACTTCGGCGTCTCGCAGCCCGAGATGCCCTTCGGCGGCTGGAAGGAAAGCGGCATCGGCCAGGAGATGGGCGCCGAAGGCCTGCTGCACTACACCGAGGTCAAGACCCTCACCGTCGGCGTGCCGTCCTGAGCATGAGCACACATCGAACACTTCCGGAGACCTGCATGACAACGACCGAAGCCGCCGCCGTGGCGGCGCTCAAGCAAGACAACGCCCAGTACCTGTGGCACCCCATGGCGCATCCGCAGGCCATGCTCAAGACGAAGCCCGACATCATTGCGCGCGGCCAGGGCTGCTGGATCTGGGACGTCGACGGCCACAAGATGCTCGACGGCGTCGGCGGCCTGTGGGCCGCGAACCTGGGCCACAGCAACAAGCCCGTGCGCGACGCCATCGTGGCGCAGCTGGACGAGCTGCCCTTCTACAACGTGTTCCGCGGCACCACGCACCCGCGCGCCATCGAGCTGTCGGCGCGCCTGGTCAAGACCATGGAACCCGACGGCGTGGCCGCCGTGTTCTTCAGCAACGGCGGCTCCGACGCGGTGGAAGGTGCGCTCAAGCTCGCGCGCCAGTACTGGAAGCTCAAGGGCCAGGCCGACCGCTTCAAGTTCATCGCGCTGCGCCAGGGCTACCACGGCGTGCACTTCGGCGGCATGAGCGTGAACGGCAACCTGAACTTCCGCCGTGCCTACGAGCCGCTGCTGCCGGGCTGCTTCCACGTCGACACGCCGTGGCTGTACCGCAACCCCTACACGCAGGACCCGGAAGAACTCGGCGAGATCTGCGCCATGCAGCTGGAGCGCGAGATCCAGTTCCAGGGCCCCGACACCGTGGCCGCCTTCATCGCCGAGCCGATCCAGGGCGCGGGCGGCGTGATCGTGCCGCCGCCCAACTACTGGCCGCGCGTGCGCGAAATTTGCGACAAGTACGGCGTGCTGCTCATCGCCGACGAGGTCGTCACCGGCTTCGGCCGTGGCGGCGCGATGTTCGGCACGCGGCTGTGGAACGTGAAGGCCGACCTGTGGTGCCTGGCCAAGGGCATCTCGTCGGGCTACGTGCCGCTGGGCGCCACCGCCATCGGCAGCAAGGTGGCCGAGGTCTTCCTCAACGACCCCACGGGCCAGGCCGCGGTGGGCCACGGCTACACCTACAGCGCGCACCCGGTGGCGGCCGCCGCCGCGCTCGCCACGCTGGACCAGATCGAGGCGCTCGACGTGCCCGGCAACGCGGCGCGCGTGGGCGCGCATTTCCAGGCGCGCGTGCGGCCCTTCGTCGACAAGTTCAGCTTCGTCGGCGACGTGCGCGGCATGGGCCTCATGCTGGGCATCGAGATGGTGGCCGACAAGGCCACGCGCACCACGCTGCCGCGCGGCAACCCGATCGCCGCGAAGGTGGCGCAGGCGGCCTACCAGCGCGGGCTGATGGTGCGCATCTCGGGCCCGAACCTCATCCTCTCGCCGCCGCTGGTCATCACGCGCGAGGAGGTGGACTTCATGGTCGATGCGCTCGAAGGCGCATTTTCCGACGTACAGGCCGACGTGGAAGCGACGCTGTGAGTGCATCGCCCACGATCCTGCTGATCGGCACCGCCGACACCAAGAGCGCCGAGCTGCTGTTCATGCGCGAATGCATCGAGGCCGGCGGCGGCCGGGTCGTCGTGATGGACGTGGGCGTGCTCGACGGCGCGCCCTTCACGCCCGACATTCCCAACACCGAAGTGGCTGCGGCCGCCGGCAAGACCGTGGCCGAAGTGGCAGCCAGTGGCGACGAGAACAGCGCCATGACATTGATGGCACGCGGCGCCGCCAAGCTCGCCGCGCGCTGGCAGGCCGAGGGCCGCATCGACGGCCTGCTCGCGCTGGGCGGCACCATGGGCACCGACCTCGCGCTCGACGTGGCGCAGGCGCTGCCGCTGGGCGTGCCGAAGGTGCTGGTGTCGACCATCGCCTACTCGCACCTGCTGCCGCCCGAACGCATTCCGCCCGACCTCATCATGGTGCTGTGGGCCGGCGGGCTTTATGGCCTCAACAGCCTGTGCCGCTCGGCCCTGAGCCAGGCCGCGGGCGCGGTGCTCGGCGCCTGCCGCCAGGCCTGCGTGCCGGCCTTCCAGAAGCCGCTGGTGGGCATGACCTCGCTGGGCTCCAGCGCGCTCACCTACATGAAGACGCTCAAGCCCGCGCTCGAGGCGCGTGGCTACGAGGTCGCCGTGTTCCACACCACCGGCATGGGCGGACGCGCCTTCGAAGCACTGGCCGCCGAAGGCCGCTTCTGCGCGGTGATGGACTTCAGCCTGCAGGAGCTGGCCAACCAGCTCGGCGGCTCGTGCGTGACGGCCGGGCCCGATCGCCTGCTCGGCGCCGGCCGCGCGGGCACGCCGCAGATCGTCGCGCCCGGCGCCATCGACATGCTCGACTACCCGGCCTGGCAGTCCACGCCCGAAGGCCTGGAAGGCCGGCCCACGCACATCCACAACCGGCTGCTGGCCTCGGCACTGAGCGCGCCCGCGTTCCGACGTGGCGTGGCCGCCGAGATCGCGCGCCGCCTCGCACGCGCCGAGGGTGCCACCTGCCTGCTGATGCCGCTGCAGGGCATCGAAGGCTGGGACCGCCCCGGCGAGCCGCTGCACGACCCCGAAGGCCTCGCGGCCTTCACCGAGGCACTGCGCGGCAGCGTGGACCCGGCGCGGCTCGTCGAGCTCGATGCGCACATCAACGACGGCGCCTTCTGTGACGCCGCACTGCGCGTGTTCGACGCCTGGGTGGCCGATGGCACCGTGCCCGCAGGGAGGCTCGCATGAGCCCCGCCGCGCAAGCCCTCGTGCTCGACTTCGGCGGCGTCATCAGCCGCACGCTGTTCGAGACCCACGCTCTGACCGAAGAGGCGCTGTCGCTGCCGCGCGGCACGCTCACCTGGCGCGGCCCTTTCGACCTCGCGAGCGATCTGCTGTGGCGCGACATGCAGGCCGACAAGCTCTCGGAGCGCGACTACTGGATGGCCCGCACGCGCGAAGTGGGCGCGCTGGTCGGCGAACGCTGGGACCGCATGGAGACCTTCGTGCAGCGCGCACGCGGCGCCGACCCCGAGGCCGCCATCCGCCCCGAGGCGCTCGCGGCCATCGAGGCGGCGCGGCGCGCCGGTTGCCGGCTCGCCATCCTGTCGAACGAGCTCGACCTGTTCTATGGCGCGGGCTTTCGCCAGCGCCTGCCCTTCATGAGCGCCTTCGACGTGGTGGTGGACGCCACGCACACCGGCATCCTCAAGCCCGATGCGCGCGCCTACCAGCAGTGCCTGGACCAGCTCGGCCTGCCCGCCGACGCCTGCGTGTTCGTCGACGACCAGCTGCGCAACATCGCCGGCGCGCAGCGCGTGGGCCTGCGCACGGTGCACTTCGACGTGATGCATCCGGGCGCGAGCTACGCGCAGGCACTCTCGATGCTGGGCGTTTCTTCCTCTCTTTCTTCCTGACCGAGTTCCCGATGACCCCGACCTTCGAACCCACCGTGCCGCGCGAGCGCGTGCAGGCCCTGATGCAGGCCGAACAAGATCGCTACGCGCGCACCCACGCGCGCAGCGGCGAACGCTTTGCCCAGGGCCAGCAGGCCTGGCTCTACGGCGCGCCCTCGCACTGGATGCGCCGCTGGATCGGCGGCTGGCCCCTGTACGTGCAGGACGCACAGCTGCCCTACGGCGCGCGCTTCGTCGACGTGGACGGCAACGGCTACGCCGACTTCTGCCTCGGCGACACCGGCGGCATGTGCGGCCACGGCCACCCGGCGGTGGTGGAGGCACTGACGCGGCAGGCGCGCGTGGGCAGCTCGCTGATGCTGCCCACCGACGACGCGGCCTGGGTCGGCGAAGAGCTGTCGCGCCGCTTCGGCCTGCCGTACTGGAACCTCACGACCTCGGCCTCGGACGCCAACCGCGCCTGCATCCGCCTGGCGCGCATGGTCACGGGCCGGCCGCGCGTGCTGGTGTTCTCGGGCTGCTACCACGGCTCGGTGGAAGAGGCGCATGTGGAGCTGCGCGACGGCGCCGTCGCGATGCGCAACGACATCCACCCCAACGGCTTTCCGCACGACCAGCTGTCGGCCGTGGTCGAGTTCAACGACGTGCCCGCGCTGGAGCGCGCGCTGCGCGCGGGCGACGTGGCCTGCGTGCTGGCCGAGCCGGCCATGACCAACTACGGAATGATCGCGCCCGCGCCCGGCTTTCACGATGCGCTGCGCCGCCTCACGCGCGAGACCGGCACGCTGCTGGTCATCGACGAGACGCACACCATCTCGAGCGGCCCCGGCGGCTACACGCGGCAGCATGGCCTAGAGCCCGACATGTTCGTGATCGGCAAGGCCATCGCCGGCGGCATTCCCGCCGCCGCCTTCGGCCTCAGCGCCGAGACCGCCGAGCGCGTCTGGCAGGTGCTGCCCAAGCTGCACCCGACGAAGCGCCAGTCGGCGCACGCCGGCTTCGGCGGCACGCTGGCGGGCAACGCGCTCACCGTGGCCGTGATGCGCGCGGTGCTCTCGCAGGTGCTCACGCCCGAGGCCTTCGATCGCATGCTGGTGCTCGCGCAGCGCCTGGCCGAAGGTGTCAACGCCAGCATCGCCGCGGCGGGATTGCCGTGGCATGCGACGCAGGTCGGCGCGCGCGTGGAGACGCTCTTTTGCGCCGACGCACCGCGCAACGCGAGCGACGTGCGCCGCACGCGCGACGGCGAACTCGAAGCGCTGCTGCACCTTTTCATGATGAACCGCGGCGTGCTCATCACGCCCTTCCACAACATGATGCTGTGCTGCCCCGGCACCACCGAGCGCGAGGTGGACGAGCACAACGCGGCCTTCGCCGAGTTCGTGCGGGAGTGCAAGGGATGAGCACGCCCGATCTCTTCGGCCTGCAGGGCAAGGTCGCGCTGGTCACCGGTGGCGGGCGCGGCATCGGCGCGGCCATCGCGCAGGTGTTCGCCGAAGCCGGTGCCTCGGTGCTCATCGCCAACCGCACCGGCAGTGCGGGCGAGGCCGTGGCGGCTGAATTGCGCGCACGCGGCTTCGCGGCGCAGGCGCTGGCCTGCGACATCGGCCGGCGCGACGAGGCCGAGCGCGCGGTGGCCGAGGCGGTGCGCGCGTTCGGCGCGCTCGACATCGTGGTCCACAACGCGGCCGTCAACCCATGGGCCGCCATCGACGCCATGACCGACGAGCAGCTCGAGCACACGCTGGCCGTCAACCTCAAGGCCTGCTTCTGGCTCACGCAGGCCGCTGTGCCGCACCTGCGCGCGCGCGGCGGCGGGCGGCTGCTCGTCACCTCGTCGGTGACCGGGCCGCGCGTGGCCATGCCGGGCAGCGCGCACTACGCGGCCAGCAAGGCCGGCGTGAACGGCTTCATCCGCACCGCGGCGCTGGAGTACGCCCGCGAGGGCATCACAGTGAACGGCGTGGAGCCGGGCTACATCGCCAAGCAGGGCGGCTCGCTGCTGTCCGACCCGGCCAAGGCCGCGCGCATCGCGCGCCACATTCCGACCGGCGAACTGGGCCGGCCCGAAGACATCGCCTACGCGATGCGCTTCCTGGCGAGCCCTGCGGCGCGCTACATCACGGGGCAGACGATCGTGGTCGATGGCGGCTCGACGCTGCCTGAAAGCCCGTTCTTCGCGGAGGCATCGGAGTGACCGCGCGCCTGCATGGCAAGGCCTGCCTCGTCGTCGGCGCGGCGACCGGCATCGGTGCCGCCGTGGCCGCGCGCTTCGCGGCCGAAGGCGCGCGCGTCGCGGTGGCCGGCTGGCCACATCCGCAGCCGGTGGGCGAGGGGCCGGCCTTCGATTGCGACGTGACCGACGACGCGGCCGTGCGCGCCACCGTGGCCGCGGTGCAGGCCGCGTTCGGGCGCATCGACGTGCTGGTGAACTGCGCCGGCATCGTCCGCAACGACGACGCGGCCGACATCGACGACGGCGACTGGCACCGCCTGCACGAGGTCAACCTCGGCGGCACCATGCGCTGCCAGCGCGCCGTGCTGCCCGGCATGGTCGCGCAAGGCGGTGGCGCCATCGTCAACATCGCCTCGGTCGCGGCCTTCAATGCCGGCGCCGGCATGGCGAGCTACGCGTCCAGCAAGGCCGGCGTGGTCGCGCTCACGCGCTCGGCCGCGCAGGCCTATGGCCCGAAGGGTGTGCGCGTGAACGCGCTGTGCCCCGGCTGGGTCGACACGCCCATGAGCCGCCAGGAGATGCGCGACCTGGCCGCCGAACGCGGCATCGACGAGGACGCCGCGCGCGCGCAGACGGTGGCGCGCATCGCGCTGGGCCGCATGGCCACGCCCGAGGAGATGGCCGCCGCCTGCCTGTTCTTGGCCAGCGACGAAGCCTCCTTCGTGACCGGCGCGGCGCTGGTGGCCGATGGCGGGGCGCGAGTGCCTGCGGCCGCACGCGCGGTGTAGGAGACGCGTCGCCCGCCCGGGCGTATGCTTGCGCGCCGCGGAGGGTTTTCAAAGATGCTTCCCATCGTCGTTGCGCTCATGGCGACCGTCATCCTGCTGGTCTGGATGGGGTTCTTCATGATGGGCTCGCTGCCCTTGCTCGTGCTCTCGCACGACACCCCGCTGGATTCGCGCTTCATCCGCGGCCTGTTCAACGTGTACTACGTGGCCGTGGTGCTCACCGCGAGCGCGGCGGCGCTCAGCTATGCGTGGTGCGGCAAGCCTTTCTTCGCGGTCGGCATGGCCTTCATCGCCGGCCTGGCCTTCGCGCTGCGCCGCTGGCTCATCATTCCGCGCATGGACCTGCTGCGCCACACGATCCCGGCCACGGACACGTCGATCGTGCAGTTCCGCAAGCTCCACATCGCGGGCATGGTGCTCAACGTGATGCAGCTGGGCACGGTGGCCTGGGCGCTCACGCAGCTGGGGTTGTGAGCGGGGCCGGCCTCTGTCTCTATCGCAGGAACCGCCCTTCCTTCGTCACCCGCACCATCTCGATGAAGCGCGAGCCTGTGTTGCTCGCACCCGTGAAGTCGATCTCCATGTTGCCGATGCGCAGCTTCATCGCCTTCAGCGTGGCATGCAGCTTGGCGCGCGTGAGGTCGCGGCCGGTGCGGCGCAGGGCCTCGATCATCACGAGCGCGTTCACATAGCCTTCGTAGCTGAGGTAGCCGATGTCGACCTTGGCGCGCTCGGCCAGCTGGCGGAACTCGCGCGCGGTGGCGTCGACCTCGCTCCAGGGGTAGGGCACGATCTGCGAGATGGCCAGGCCGCTGGTCTTGTCGCCGACGAGCTTCGCCGTGACGTCGCCCGGCACGATCGACATGCCGTAGAACATCTGGCGCCCGCCGGCGGTCCAGGCGCTCTTCATGACCTCGCCGCCGATGCCGCCACCCAGGTACATGAGCACGGCCTGCGCCTGGCTGTCGGCCAGCGCCTTGCCCGCGGCCTCGTTGGTCGTGCCGTCGCCTTTGACGGGCACCGCGGCCACGGGTTTGAGCTTGAGCGCGTCGAGCGCCGCCTCGACCAGCCGCGCCACTTCGGCGCCGCCGGGGTTGTCCAGGTAGGCCACGGCAATGCGCGAGACGCCGATGGTGCTCAGGTGCTGCACCAGCGCCTGCGCCTCGCGCGCGAAGGTGGCGCGCACGAAGTAGCCCGCGCCGGCGACCTTCTCGCGCGCCGAGTCCGACACCGCGTAGCCGCCCACCATCGGCGCGCCGCTCTGCCCCAGCACCTTGGCCGCGGCGGCCGTGGTGCCCGAGCCCACGCAGCCGAAGAAGGCGAAGGCGCGGTGCTCGGCGAGCAGCTTCTCGTAGTTGGCGACGGCCTTCTCGGGCTTGAGCTCGTCGTCGAGCGAGACCAGCCTGAGCTTGCGGCCCGCGAGCCCGCCCTGCGCATTGACCGCGTCGAAGGCCAGTCCGGCGCCGGCCATCACGACCTTGATCGGCGCGCCCAGCGGCCCGCTCAGGATGCCGGTGTGGCCCAGGACGATCTCGCCGTCGCTGACGCCGTTCTCGGCGGCCAGGACGGTGGAAGGCAAGGAAAGGAGAGGGCCGAGTCCGGCCGTCGCCGCGGCCGAGGCGGCGAGAAAACGTCTGCGATGCATGGAACCGATTCCGCTTTTAGATACAACTGATAACAATTGAAAGCGAAAGCGAGTCCCCGCGCCGCCGGGGTTTACCCCCTGTGTTGCGCCGTGTCCTCGCCGGGCGGCTCGCGCAACTGCCAGGCCGCGCAGACGGCCAGCGCGCACAGGCCGGCGAGCATGAGGAACACCTCGTCGAAGGCGGCCAGCCGCGCCGGCGTGCTCACCGGGTTGGCGAGCGAGTCGCCGTGCGCCGCCAGGCGCCATTCGAGAATGATGGCGCACAGGCTCACGCCCACGGCGCCGCCGAGCATGCGCACGAAGCTGATCGCGCTCGCGCCCTGCGGGATGAGCGGCTTGGCCAGCGGGCGCATCGACCCGAGGTTGAGCGAAGGCAGGATGAAGCCCAGCCCGATGCGCCCGACGATCGCGAACACCACCAGCAGCCACAGCGGGCTGTCCAGCCGCAGCACGGCCATGAGCGCGAACGACACCGCCAGCAGCGCCAGGCCGATGCTCACCAGCAGCCAGGTCGGCTGCTTGTCGGCCAGCCGGCCCACGCCCGCGATGGTGAAGGCCAGCACGATGCCGGCCGGCAGCAGGGTAGTGCCCACGTGCGAGGCCGACAGGTGCAGCCCCACCTGCATGTACACCGGCAGCAGGTAGGTCGAGCCGAACAGCGCGGTGCCGTAGATGAAGGCGACCAGGCTGCCCATGGCGAACTGGCGGTAGCGAAAGAGCGCGAGGTTCATGAGCGGCGCGCCGCCCGAGGCCATGAGCCGGCGCTGCCACCACACGAAGGCGGCGAAGGCGACGAGCGCGCCGGCCAGCAGCAGCACGGCCTGCAGCGGCGAATCGCCGCGCAGCTCGACCAGCCCGTTCAGCAGGCACAGCGTGCCCACGGTGCCCAGCGCCAGGCCGCGCGCATCGAGCCCGCTGCCGCGCGTCGCGGCCACGCCGCCGGGCGCGGTCTTGGGCACGAACTTGTAGGCCAGCCAGATCGAGGCCAGGCAGAAGGGCACCACCATAAAGAAGATCGAGCGCCAGCCGAACAGGTCGACCAGCACGCCGCCGATGCTCGGCCCGATGGCCGGCGCCAGCACCACGCCCATGCCGAAGATGCCGCTGGCGCGGCCCTGCTCGTGCGGCTCGAAGGCGCGCAGGATGATGATGGCCGGAATGGGCTGCACCACGCCCGCCGCCAACCCTTCGGCCACGCGCGCCAGCAGCACCAGCGGGTAGTGGTTGGCCAGCCCGCCGACGATGCCGCCGGCCAGCAGCAGGAGCATGGTGCCGACGTAGGTGCGCCGGTAGCCGTAGCGCGACAGCAGCCACGGCGTGGTGAGCATCGACACCGTCATCGCCACCATGAAGCCCGAGCTGACCCACTGCGCGCGTTCCTGGCCCAGCGCGAAGTGGTGGCTCATGTCGGGGATCGCCACGTTGACGATGGTCGAGGACATGATGGACGCCATCGTCCCCACCATGACCGACAGCAGCAGGTACCAGCGGTAGCGCTCGCCGTAGCGGGCGCGCAGGACACCCATGGAGGGCGGCGTGTCAGGGGTTTGTGGGGAGGTCATGGGGCGGCGCAGGGACGGTCGCGGGTCCGTCGTCCTACAAGCATATCGGTGTTTGCGGCGTCGACCGCGCGCGGGCCGGTCGCACAATGCGGCGGCTGTCCCCTGTGCGTCAAGCCTCCAAAGAACAAGCCATGCATCCATCGACCTCCGATTCCGGCCACGACTCGGCCGACCCCGCTGTGCCCGACGCCACCCCCACGCTCGCGGCCGAACTCGCTGCCCCCACCGTCAGCCGCGCCTACCGCTGCCAGTGCGGGCGCCCCGTGTTCCTGCGCAACAGCGAGTGCCTGGCCTGCCACACGCCGCTGGGCTACGTGATCGACCGGCTCGGCGTGGTGCCGCTGGCGCCGGCCGAAGGCGAGGGCGCGCTGCCCGACACCTTCACCGTCTTCGGCGATCCGCACGGCGCCACCTACCGCCGCTGCGCCAACCTCATGACGCCGGCCGCTTGCAACTGGATGGTGGCGCAGCCGCGCGAGGGCGAAACCATTCCCGCCGACACGCAGGGCCTGGCGCCCGGCTACTGCCTGGCCTGCAGCGTCACGCGCACCATCCCCGACCTGTCGGTGGAGGCCAACGGCGAACTCTGGCGCAAGCTCGAAATGCCCAAGCGCCGCCTGATCTCGCAGCTGCTCGCGCTCGGCCTGCCGGTGGTGAGCCGCCACGCCGATCCGGTGCACGGGCTGGCCTTCGATTTCCTCAGCAACATGCCGGGCGCCCCGCACGTGATGACGGGCCACGAGCACGGCCTGATCACGCTCAACGCCGAGGAGGCCGAAGACGCCGTGCGCGAGCGCATCCGCGCCGAGATGCATGAGCCCTACCGCACGCTGCTGGGCCACTTCCGCCACGAGATCGGCCACTACTACTGGGACCTGCTGGTGCTGCCCACGCGCTGGATCGACGACTACCGCGTGCTCTTCGGCGACGAGCGCGCCGACTACGGCGCCGCGCTGCAGCAGCACTACGAACAGGGCCCGCCGCCCGACTGGGCGCAGCGCTTCGTCAGCAGCTACGCGAGCATGCACCCGTGGGAAGACTGGGCCGAGACCTGGGCCCACTACCTGCACATGGCCGACACGGCCGACACGGCGATGAGCTTCGGCATCGACGCGAGCAACGTGGAGCTCACGAGCGACCTCTTCACCGCCGCCGATCTGTGGCAGCCCGAGCATCCCGACGCCGCGAAATTCCTCGACTTCATCAACGGCTGGGTGCTGCTGACCAGCATGCTCAACGAGCTGTCGCGCAGCATGGGCCAGCCCGACTACTACCCCTTCGTGCTGCCGCGCGCGGCGGTGGGCAAGCTGCAGTTCATCCACGGCGTGGTCACCGCGCAGCGCAGCGGCACGGCGCCGACGATGGTGACGGCGGGGGATGTGGCGGAGGCCGCGACGGAAGCTGCCGAGCCTGCACAGGGGCAGTCGCAATCCCAGTCGCAGGGCGACGTCGCTCAGTCCTGAGGCGGCGGCTTTCCTGCGGCGCAGCGCGCGCAGATGCAGGCCTGGCCGCGCAGCGCCGGCGACAGCGTGTCGAGCGGCGCCAGCGAAAAATCGGCGGTCATGCACCAGCAGGGCGGCTGCGC
The DNA here is from genome assembly GCF_059419205.1 of Variovorax sp. GW821-FHT06D12. NCBI lineage: Bacteria > Pseudomonadati > Pseudomonadota > Betaproteobacteria > Burkholderiales > Comamonadaceae > Variovorax > Variovorax sp. GW821-FHT06D12. The sequence continues at coordinate 362,212 of NZ_JBWKRI010000004.1, forward strand.
CTGCCCGGTCTCGCGCTCGACCTCCATCGCGCAGCGGTTCGCCTCGCCGCACAGCGGACAGCGCGCGGTGTCGATGACCACCGTCATGCGAGCGCGAAGGCCGGCAGCTTCTTAGGCACCGCCACGTTGCGCAGCGTCGCGTACACCGGCAGGCCGTCGCGGTAGGCAGGGTAGTCCTCGCCCGCGATCAGCGGCAGCAGGTAGCGGCGGCACTTCTCGGTGATGCCGTAGCCGTCGTCCGAAATGAAATCGCGCGGCATCGGCTTCTCGACATTGGCCACCGCCTCGAGCGGCGCCGCGCCCAGCGTGTAGGCATAGGGCACGTCGCTCGTGCGCTCGATGGTCGGCATCACCGCGTTGCGGCCTTCGAGCGCCAACTCGACCGCGCGCTGGCCCAGCTCGTAGGCCTGCTTCACGTCGGTGGCCGAGGCGATGTGGCGCGCCGCGCGCTGCAGGTAGTCGGCCACCGCCCAGTGGAACTTGTGGCCCAGCGCCTCCTTCACCATCTGCGCCACCACCGGCGCCGCGCCGCCGAGTTGCGCGTGGCCGAAGGCATCGCGCGCGCCCTGTTCGGCCAGGAAGGTGCCGTCGGGGTGGTGGCAGCCTTCGGACACCACCACCGAGCAGTAGCCGTGCTGCTGCACCATGGCGTCGACGCGCGCCAGGAAGCGGGCCGCGTCGAACTCGATCTCGGGGAACAGCACCACCACCGGAATGCCATGGTCGGCCACCAGCCCGCCGGCCGCGGCGATCCAGCCCGCGTGGCGGCCCATCACCTCGAGCACGAACACCTTGGTGGAGGTGGCGGCCATCGAGCGCACGTCGAACGAGGCTTCGAGCGTGGACACCGCCACGTACTTCGCCACCGAGCCGAAGCCCGGGCAGCAGTCGGTCAGCGGCAGGTCGTTGTCGATGGTCTTGGGCACGTGGATGGCCTGCAGCGGGTAGCCCATCGACTGCGACAGCTGGCTCACCTTGAAGCAGGTGTCGGCCGAGTCGCCGCCGCCGTTGTAGAAGAAGTAGCCGATGCCGTGCGCCTTGAACACCTCGATCAGGCGCTCGTACTCGCGGCGGTTTTTTTCGAGCGACTTGAGCTTGTAGCGGCACGAGCCGAACGCGCCCGAGGGCGTGCTGCGCAGCGCCGCGATCGCTTCGGCCGGCTCGGCGCTGGTGTCGATCAGGTCCTCGGTGAGCGCGCCGAGGATGCCGTTGCGCCCGGCATAGAGCGTGCCGATGCGGTCCGGGTGCTGGCGCGCCGTCTCGATCACGCCGCAGGCCGAGGCGTTGATGACCGAGGTGACGCCGCCCGACTGGGCGTAGAAGGCGTTGAGGATGGGCATGCGCGGCATTCTCCCGCAGCCCTTTCCATGGCGCCAGTGGTGCCAAATGCGGGGCGCTTCAGCGCCCGCCGAGGCCCATCGCGCGCGTGATCACCTCTTTCATGATCTCGTTGGTGCCGCCGTAGATGCGCTGCACGCGCGCGTCGGCGTACGCGCGGGTGATCGGGTACTCCCACATGAAGCCGTAGCCGCCGTGCAGCTGCACGCACTCGTCCATCACCTTGCACTGCAGGTCGCTGGTCCAGTACTTGGCCATGCTCGCGGTGGCGGTGTCGAGCTTCTCGGCCATGAGCAGCTCGATGCACTTGTCGACGAACACCTGCGCCACCTGCACCTCGGTCTGCAGCTCGGCCAGCGTGTAGCGCGTGTTCTGGTAGTTGCCCACGGGCTGGCCGAACACCTTGCGCTCCTTCACGTAGGCCACGGTGTGGTCGATGGCGGCCTGCGACGCGGCCACCGCGCTGATCGCGATCTGCAGCCGCTCCCAGGGCAGCTGCTCCATCAGACAGACGAAGCCGCGGTTGACCTCGCCCAGCAGCGCCTCGGCGGGCAGGCGCACGTCGTTGAAGAACAGCTCCGAGGTGTCCTGCGCCTTCAGGCCCAGCTTCTTCAGGCGCTTGCCCTTCTCGAAGCCCGGCATGCCGCGCTCGACGAGGAACAGGCTCGTGCCCTTCGCGCCCGCGGCCGGGTCGGTCTTGGCGACCACGATCACCAGGTCGGCGTGCCAGCCGTTGGTGATGAAGGTCTTGCTGCCGTTGAGCAGGTAGCTGCCGTCGGCCTGGCGGATGGCGCTGGTCTTCACGGCCTGCAGGTCGCTGCCCGCGCCGGGCTCGCTCATGGCGATGGCGCCGACCATCTCGCCGCTGGCGAGCTTGGGCAGGTAGTGCTGCTTCTGCGCCTCGGTGCCGTAGCGCAGGATGTAAGGCGCCACGATCTCGTTGTGCAGGCCGAAGCCGATGCCCGTGAAGCCGCGCGCCCACAGCTCCTCGAACTGGATCACCGAATACAGCAGGTCGGCGCCCGCGCCGCCGTAGGTGTCGGGCAGCGCCATGCACAGAAAACCGTTCTCGCCGGCCTTGGACCAGACGGCGCGGTCGACGTAGCCCTGCTCTTCCCAGTCGTCGTGGAAGGGTGCGATCTCCTTGTCCATGAAGCGGCGGAAGCTGTCGCGGAAGGCCTCGTGGTCGGCGGTGAAAAGGGTGCGTTCGATGGTCATGGGAGCGTCAGCGGGTTTCGAAAACAGGGGGGCGCTTCTGCAGGAAGGCGCTCACGCCTTCACGGAAGCTGGGGTGGTCGATGAGCGCGCGCTGGCGCTCGCTCTCGTAGTGCAGTTGTTCCTTCAGCGTGTGGTGCTCCGAGGCCTCGAAGGCCTCGCGCGCTTCGAGCACCGCGTGCGCCGGCAGGCGCGCCAGGCGCTGCGCGATGGCGCGGGCCTCGTCCATCAGCTGCTCGTCGTCGGCGCAGGCCCAGATCAGGCCCCACTGGACGGCGCGTCCGGCGCTCAGGCGCTCGTCGAGCAGCGCCATGCCCATCGCGCGTGCACGACCGGCGCGGCGTGGAATGGCCCAGGTGCAGCCCAGGTCGGGCACGATGCCCAGCTTGGGCAGGAACGGGAGGTAGAAGTAGGCGCTGCGCGCGGCGATGGTCACGTCGGCCGCGAGTGCCAGGCCCACGCCCGCACCGGCCGCCGGGCCATTGACCGCTGCCACCACCGGCACTGGCAGCGTGCGCAGCGTCTCGATGAGCGGGTTGCTGAGCTTCTGCATCCACTCGGCGGTCTGGTCGCCGAGCGTCTGGCCGGGCTCGCCGGGCGGTGCCATCGCGCTCAGGTCGGCGCCCACGCAGAAGGCCTTGCCGGCGCCCGTGAGGATCACGGCGCGCACCGTGCGGTCGTCGCGGATGCGCTCGAGCGCGTCGCGCAGTTCGACCTGCAGGTCTTTCGCGATCGGGTTCAGCTTGTGCGGCAGGTTCAGCGTGAGCGTGGCGATGCCGTCGGCCTGCTCGCACAGCACGCAGGGCTCTTGCTGAGGTTGTTGCGGCGCGGTCATGCGAGCGCTCCGCCGGAAGTCGGGGTGGTCATGGGCGTGTCCCTTTCAAGGCAAAGAAGGAAAACGGACGCCCAAAGCAAAAAGCCGCCTGTCGTCACGGCGGCGCGCGGTGCTGCTCCCTGCGGGGGCGGTCCATGGCATCGAGGTTCGATGCCACGGCGCCCGCGGTCAAGCCGGGGACAACCCGTGCAGTGCCAGTCGCCAAGGCGACCGCACGCGAGCCTGTGCGCGCGAGGCCGGGTTCGGCAGCGCGGCGGGCTGCGCGTCCGACACCGAGATGCACGACGACTCCAGCGCCGACACCAGCACGCGCCGGTGCTCGGTGCTTTCGAAGCGCTCGCCCGGCCCGAGCACGATGTCGCGCGGGTCGCGGTCGAGCGTGATCCACACCGCGCCGCTGCGGCATTCGATGCCCACGCCCGCGCCGTCGGGCACGGCGAAGACGGCGCGGCTGGGCAGGCTCACGTGGAAGCGCGAGCTCGACGAGGAGAAAAAGGTGGAAGGGGACCGGTCGGTGGTGCTCATGGGAACCTCCATTGCATTCGTGATACGAATGAATATAGTGAGCCGAACCCCCTCTTACACGCGGTCATTCGGAACTCGTTGCATGCCTCCAGAGAATGTGAAAACCCCTGTCGGCGAGCTCCCGCCGCTCGAACTGCTGCGCAGCTTCGAGGCCGCCGCGCGCCGGCTCAGCTTCACCTTGGCGGCGGGCGAGCTGCACCTCACGCAGTCGGCCGTGAGCCGGCAGATCCAGCAGCTCGAAGCCAGCCTGGGCGTGCTGCTGTTCGAGCGCCGCCACCGTGCGCTCGCGCTCACCGAGGCCGGCGGCGTGCTGCAGCGCGCCGTCACCGACAGCCTGGAGCGCCTGCGCGACGCCACCGCCCGCGTGCGCGCCAGCGCCGCGCCGCGGCAGGTGTCGATCACCACCACACCGGGCTTCGCGTCGCTGTGGCTCATTCCGAAACTGGCGCGCTTCACCAGCACGCATCCGCAGGTCGACGTGCGCGTGTCGGCCACGCTCGACGTGCTCGACCTGGACGTGAGCCGGCTGGACCTTGCGGTGCGCTTCGTTCCCATCGGGCGCGGCGTGGGCCCGGCGCTGTTCGAGGAATCGGTGATCCCGCTGTGCGCGCCGCAGGTGGCCGCGTCGCTGCGCGAGCTGTCCGATTTTTCCAAGCTCACGCTGCTGACCATCGAGTACCCGGACCACAGCGAAGCCCCGACCGCCGACTGGGAGCCGTGGCTCAAGGTGATGGTGCTGGAAGACCTGCGCATGAAGAGCACGCTGCGCTTCTCGCAGTACGCCGATGCGGTGGCCGCCGCGGTGGCGGGGCAGGGCGTGGTCATCGGGCGCCTGCCGCTGCTGCGCGAACTGGTGCGCGACGGCCGGCTCGTGGCGCCGCTCGGCCAGGGCGTGGCATCGCACCGCGGCTACTTCATCGAGATGTCGCGGCGCGCCGCGGGCAACCGCGACGCGCAGGACTTCGCGCAATGGCTGCGCGACGAGGCGGAGGCCGCGCAGCGGAGCTGACTCAACCTGGCAGCAGCACCTTGTTGACGACGTGGATCACGCCGTTCGACTGGTAGACATTGGCGATCGTCACCGCCGCCGTGCCGCCCTTGGCGTCGGTCACCCACACCGTGCCGCCGCTCATCGTCGCCGTGAGCGTGCCGCCGCTGGCGGTCTTCAGCATCGCCTTGCCGCCGCCCGCGTTGATCGCGCTCGTCAGCGCCGCGCTGTCCATGCGACCGGGCACCACGTGGTAGGTCAGCACCTTGGTGAGCGTGGCCTTGTTCTCGGGCTTGAGCAGCGTGTCGACCGTGCCGGCCGGCAGCGCCGCGAACGAGGCGTTGGTGGGCGCGAACACCGTGAACGGGCCCGGGCTCTTGAGCGTGGCCACGAGGTCGGCCGCCTTCACCGCGGCGACCAGCGTCGTGTGGTCCTTCGAATTCACCGCGTTGTCGACGATGTCCTTCGTCGGGTACATCGGCGCGCCGCCGACCATGGGGGTGGCGGCACTGCTGCTGCCGCTGGCGTTGCTCATGCCACTGCCGGCGCACGCGCCGAGCAGGACCGACACGCCGAGGGCGATCACGAGTTTTTTCATGGATGTCTCCTGGAAGGAAAGGCTCTGTGGAAACCGCCAGCAGCTCGGAGGCGCGATGCGCTTGAGATGCCATACGGCGCGATGTGCGAAGCGGATTCAACCGACGTGTGCTGTCAGCTTTGCGCCACAGCGCGCCGCGCCGGGCTTGCGCACGGCGAAGGCCCTCGCCAGAATCCGCCCTTCCTTTTTCAGCGACCGTTTTTCCAGACACCGCGCACGGCGACGATCAACCTCCCGGGCGAGAACACCATTCAATGAACCGTTCACTGAACACCTGACGCACACCGACCGCCCCGGCCGGATGTGCACCTTCGCATCCGCCGCGGCCGAATCGACAAGGGCCCCGCGCGCAACTGCATTCGCCGGGGCCTTTTTGTTTTTTCGGAGTGTGTGCACATGAGTGCTCAACGAAAGGCCCGCGACGACGACAAGCGTCTGGGCCGGTTCTACTTTGCGGTGCCCGCGTCGGCACCGCGCAATCCCGTGGTGGCCGCGATGGCCCGCCGCGAATCCAGCCAGGGCGCAGGCCGCCACCTGCGCACCCACCGCGCCGAGCGGCGCGCGCAGAAGGTGGCGCTGCAGAAGGCCGCGCGCGATTTCGGGCGGAGGGCCGACGATGCGTGACGACATGGACAAGGTGATCGTCGAGCGTCCGCGCGGCGGCTGGCGCGTGCAGGGTGATGGCCGCCCGTGGCGCAACAGCCCCGAACGCGGTTCGCACCTGGGCATGAAGCGCGGGCTGCAGCATCCGAAGTGGCTGAGCGAAAACCTCCAGCCGCTCAAGCGCTGGCTGCACAAGCAGGTGCACCGGCCGTGGGACAAGGTGTACGCCGAGCTGTGCAGCGGCATCGATCGCCGCAGCACGGTGCAGGCGCACATCTTTTTGCACGTCGACGATTTCGTGGCGCGCGACGCGGTGCTGTGCGACGGCGAGGTGCGGGTGCGGCCTCACCGCTGGGGCACCCGCGACGGCGTGCCGCTGCACGAAGCGCCGGGCGTCGAGCTGTTCGTGCACCCGGTCACCGGCATCCTGCTGCCGAACCGGCGCCTGCGCGAGGCGCGTGCGGCGCGCCGTGCGGACCGGGCCGGGCGGCGCGGCGACACGCCGTATGCGGTCTACCACGTGATCGACGAGACCACGCAGTGGCACTGCGTCGAGGGCTGCTGGTTCGAGGTCATGCTCGCGAAGTTTCCCGAGCGCGCAAGCATGGCACAGCCGGAGCCCAGGTGCTACGACGTGCTGCGCCGTTGCATGGTCACGCGCTGCGGCGCGGCGCGACGTTCAGCGCCGGGCCTGCCTACGCACGTCGACATGTATGGGCGTCACGACGTTTATGCCGTCGCCAAGCGACAGTTGAGCCGGCGCGAGGTGCGGGCGCGGTTGGGGGATGCGGCGTGAGGCCGCGTGTCGGCGATCAGGGCGTGGGACGCACTGGCACCTTCGCCCGCGGCAGCAGCAGAAACGCCAGCGTCCCCGCCGCCAGCATCCCGCTCACCGTGAGGAACACCGCGCGAAACGGCTCGCTGCCCTGGGCCACGGCCCAGGAGGCGGCGACGCCGGTGGTCCATTGCATCAGCGAGACGCCCAGGAACATCGCCATGTTGAGCAGCGCCATCGCGCGGCCCGTGACGGCCGCCGGGTAGGCGTTCTTGGTGTACGCGTACAGCAGCACGCTGTAGCCCGAGAGCATGCCGTAGACGATCGGCAGGCCGATGTCGATGGCGCGCGACTGCGTGAGGGCCATGGCGGCGAACATCGCCGCGCCGGCGAAGGCGCAGCGCATCATCCAGCGCGTGCGGCGCGCGCCGCCGGGGTCGAGGCGGCCGAACAGCATGGGGCTGGCCATGCCGGCGACGGTCATCACCAGCGCCACGTTGCCGCTGGCCACGAGCGAGAGGCCGTGGCGGTCGTGCAGCACGGGGCCGAGCCACAGGCCGCGCAGCGTGATGAAGGCCGCATACGACACGCAGGCGAAACACAGCAGCCCGAGCGTGTGCGGCATGGCGAACAGCGGCAGCAGGTCGCGCACGGCCTGGCGCAGCGACTGGCGCTCGGGTGCGGGGTCGTCCGATGCGATCGTGGTGCGCGCGGGCTCGTGCACGCGCCAGAAGATGACGATCCACGAGAGCACGGCGAAGGCGGTCAGCGCGGCATAGCCGGCGCGCCACGAGGCGGCCTCGATCAGCAGCGCCAGCGGCGTGCCGGTGAACAGGATGCCCATGCCCGCGAGGCTCATCACCAGACCCGACATGGCGGTGAAGCGCGCGGCGTCGAAGTGCCGCGCGATGAACACGGTGCAGGCCAGGAAGGCCGGCGCGCAGCCCACGCCGATCAGTGCCTGCCCCAGCAGCAGCGCGCCGAAGCCCGGCGCCACGGTGCACAGCGCGGCGCCCGCGATGGCCAGCGGAAAGGCGGTGAGCACGGTGCGGCGCACGCCGAAGTGGTCGATCGACACGCCCATCGCGAGCTGCATGATGCCGAAGGTGAAATGGAAGGTGCCGGCCCAGGTGCCCAGCGCCTGCGGCGTGAGGCCGAAGTGCTGTGTGAGCGGCGTGGCCATCATGGCGCCGACGGTGCGAAAGGCCTGGCTCAGCGCGAAGGCGGTGGCCAGTGCGACCAGCATGGCCGCGGCCGAGGTCGACCCGCGGGTCGGGGGCGGCGTAGCCGCGTGCTTGTTCATCGAGAGAAACGGAGACCGGAGAGAGAGAAGAGGGCGGCGTCGATGCTACCGGCATGTCGCGCCCCATGCAGAACGGCGCCCGAGGGCGCCGTTCGTTGCGTGTCTCCGAGGCGTCAGTGCCGGCGGTGGCCGACACTGCGCAAGGCGCGCGTCAGGCCGCGGCCTTGACCTTCAGGCGCCAGGCGTGCAGCAGCGGCTCGGTGTAGCCGCTGGGCTGCTCGATGCCCTTGAACACGAGGTCTTGCGCGGCCTTGTAGGCGGCCGAGGTGTCGAAGTGGCCGGCCATCGGCTGGTACAGCGCGTCGCCGGCGTTCTGCTCGTCGACCACCTTGGCCATGCGCTGGAAGGCCTCGTCGACCTGCGCCTTGGTGACCACGCCGTGCAGCAGCCAGTTGGCGATGTGCTGGCTCGAGATGCGCAGCGTGGCGCGGTCTTCCATGAGGCCGACGTTGTGGATGTCGGGCACCTTCGAGCAGCCCACGCCCTGGTCGACCCAACGCACCACGTAGCCCAGGATGCCCTGCACGTTGTTGTCGATTTCCTGCTGCTTCTCGGCGTCGGTCCACTTCGCTTGCGCAGCGATCGGCACCTGCAGCAGCGCGTTCAGGATGTTCTCGCGCTCGCCGTCGGCGTCGATCTTCTCGAGCTCCTGCTGCACGGCGGTCACGCTGACCTGGTGGTAGTGCAACGCGTGCAGCGTGGCGGCGGTGGGCGAGGGCACCCAGGCGGTGTTGGCGCCGGCCTTGGGGTGGGCGATCTTCTGCTCGAGCATGGCGGCCATCAGGTCGGGCATGGCCCACATGCCCTTGCCGATCTGCGCCTTGCCGCGCAGGCCGCAGTTCAGGCCGACGAGCACGTTGTTCTTTTCGTAGGCGCCGATCCAGGCGCTGGACTTCATGTCGCCCTTGCGGATCATCGGGCCGCCCTGCATGGCGGTGTGCATCTCGTCGCCGGTGCGGTCCAGGAAGCCGGTGTTGATGAAGGCCACGCGCGCGGCGGCTTCGGCGATGCAGGCCTGCAGGTTCACGCTGGTGCGGCGCTCCTCGTCCATGATGCCGAGCTTGACGGTGTTGGCGGGCAGGCCGAGCAACTGCTCGACGCGGCCGAACAGCTCGCTGGCAAAGGCGACTTCGGCCGGGCCGTGCATCTTGGGCTTGACGATGTAGATGCTGCCGGTGCGCGAGTTGCCCTTGCGCTTGACGTCGATCATGGCGATGGTGGTGGTGACCACGGCGTCCAGGATGCCTTCAGGGATTTCCTTGCCGCCTTCGTACAGGATGGCCGGGTTGGTCATCAGGTGGCCCACGTTGCGCAGGAACATGAGCGAGCGGCCGTGCAGCTTCAGCGGCTGGCCGTTGGCGCCGGTGTACTCGCGGTCGGCGTTCAGGCCGCGCGTGAAGGTCTTGCCGCCCTTGGCGACTTCTTCGGTCAGCGTGCCCTGCACGATGCCCAGCCAGTTGGCGTACGCGACGACCTTGTCGGCCGCGTCGACCACGGCCACCGAGTCTTCCAGGTCGAGGATGGTCGAGAGCGCGGCTTCGAGCACGAGGTCGCTCACGCCGGCCGCATCGCTCTTGCCGATGGCGGTGCTGCGGTCGATGCGGATGTCCAGGTGGATGCCGTTGTGCTTGAGCAGCACCGACGACGGCGCGGCGGCGTCGCCCTGGTAGCCGACGAACTGCGATGCATCGGCCAGGCCGGTGGTGCTGCCCTGCAGCGCGACGACCAGCTGGCCGTCCTTCACGCTGTAGCCGGTGGCGTTCTTGTGCGAGCCGTTGGCCAGCGGTGCGGCCTGGTCGAGCACGTTGCGCGCGAACTCGATGACCTTGGCGCCGCGCACCGGGTTGTAGCCCTTGCCCTTTTCGGCGCCGCCGGTTTCGGGAATGGCGTCGGTGCCGTACAGCGCGTCGTACAGCGAACCCCAGCGCGCGTTGGCGGCGTTCAGGGCGTAGCGCGCGTTCAGGATCGGCACCACCAGCTGCGGGCCGGCCTGCAGCGCGAGTTCGGAGTCGACGTTGGCCGTGGTGGCCTTCACGCCCTTGGGCTGCGGCAGCAGGTAGCCGATCTTTTCCAGGAAGGCGCGATAGGCCGGCATGTCGGCGATCGGGCCGGGGTTCTTCTTGTGCCAGGCGTCGAGTTCGCTCTGCAGGCGGTCGCGCTCGGCGAGCAGGGCGACGTTCTTGGGCGCCAGGTCATGGACGATGGCGTCGAAGCCCTTCCAGAACACGTCGCTGGCCACGCCGCTGGCGGGCAGGACCTTCTCTTCGACGAAGCGGTGCAGTTCGGTCGCGACCTGGAGTCGGTGGGCGGTGGTGCGGTCGGTCATGTGTTTCTCCTTGGGGAACGCAATGCAAAAAACAGGAAATCGGGGGCGGCGCAGCAGTGGGGCGCACTTGCCCCAGGTGAAGCCATGGGAGAACTGTATTCGATACTTTGCGGGCCAGTAAGAGCCGAAAGTGAGATTTATCTGTGACAAAAATGAAGGTAATCGACCACGGGCCAGGCCCCGCTTCAAAGGGTAGGCCCTGAGGCCGGGCCGGTGGCAGCTGTATATATTTAACTTCTTAAATAATCAGCTCCCGCCGCAATGATCCTCCTGGCTTCCAACGAAAACCCGCTCGGCATGCCCGAGTCGGCCCGCCGCGCCGCCGCCGCCGCCCTCGAAGGTGCGGGCAACTACCCCGACAGCAACGGCACCGCGCTCAAGCAGGCGCTGGCCGCGCGGCTCGACGTGCCGCCCGAGTGGCTCACGCTGGGCAGCGGGTCGAGCGAAATCCTCGAGCTCGCGGCGCAGGTCAGCCTCAAGCCCGGCGAGAACGTCGTCTATTCGCAGTACGGCTTCATCGTCTATGCGGCGGCCACGGCGCACGCCCACGCGCGCGCCACCGTCGTGCCTTCGCGCGATTTCGGCCACGACCTGGACGCGATGCGCGCCGCCATCGGCGACGACACGAAGCTGGTCTTCGTCGCCAACCCGAACAACCCGACCGGCACCTTCATCGATGCTGCGCCGCTGCGCGAGTTTCTGCAATCGGTGCCCGCGCACGTGACGGTGCTGCTCGACGAGGCCTACACCGAGTACCTGTCGCCCGCGCAGCGCTACGACAGCATCGAATGGGTGCGCCGCCTGCCCAACCTGATCGTGGCGCGCACCTTCTCCAAGGCCTTCGGCCTGGCGGGGCTGCGCATCGGCTACGGCGTGTCGCAGCCGGCGCTCACGGCGCGCATGAACGCGCACCGCCCGCGCTTCAACGTGACGACGCCGGCCCAGGCTGCGGCCGTGGCGGCGCTGGGCGACGCCGACTTTCTGGCGCGCACCTACGAACTCAACACCGCCGGGCGCGAGCAGCTTGCCGCGGGCTTCGCCGCGCTGGGCCTGCCGCACGTGCCGTCGTCGGGCAACTTCGTGATGGTGCAGGTCGGTGATGCGCCCGCCGTGCACGCGCGCCTGCTGGCCGCCGGCATCGAGGTCTCGCTGCTCGGCCCTTATGGCCTGCCGCAATGGCTGCGCGTGAGCGTCGGCCTGCCGGCGCAGAACGAGGCGCTGCTGGCCGCGCTGCGCTGAAGACCCCACGCACACCGAAGAACAACCACCCCGAGGAGACCGCCCCATGCAACGCCGCCAGTTCGCAGCGCAGGCCGCTGCCGTCATCACCGCCACGGCGCTCGCGCCGATGGCGTTCGCGCAGGAGCGCACGGTGCGCATCCTGATCGGCTTTCCGCCGGGCGGGTCGGCCGACGTGGTCGCGCGCATCCTGGCCGACAAGATGCGCGTGTCGCTGGGACAGAACGTCATCGTCGACAACAAGCCCGGCGCGGCGGGCCGGCTCGCGCTGGCCGAACTCAAGCGCTCGCCGCCGGACGGCAGCGTGCTCATCTTCTCGCCCAGCGGCGCGATGGTGATCCACCCGTGGCTGTATTCGAACCTCGGCTACGACACGGTGAAGGACTTCACGCCGATCGCGCTCGGCAGCACCTTCGACTTCGCGGTCACGGCCGGACCGGGCGCGCCGGCGGGCGACCTGAAGGCGGTGCTGGCCTGGATGAAGGCCAACCCGGGCAAAGCCAACTACGCGACCTCGGGCGCCGGCACGGTGCCGCACTTCGCGGGCCAGCTGCTGGCGCAGGCCTCGGGCGTGCCGATGACGCACGTCGCCTACCGCGGCGGCGCGCCGGCCGCGCAGGACCTCATCGGCGGACAGGTGCCGCTGATGGTGGACACCGCCTCGGAAACCATCGAGCACCACCGCGCGGGCAAGGTCCGCATCCTCGCGGTGACGGGCGAAAAGCGCAGCCGCGCGCTGCCCGATGTGCCGACGCTGAAGGAAGCCGGCATCAACGTGACGGCCGATGCCTTCTTCGGGCTGTATGGCCCGCCGGGCATGTCGCCCGAGCTGGTCGCGCGCATCGACAAGGCCGTGGCCGACGCGTTGCGCCTGTCCGACGTGCAGGAAAAGATCTACGCGCTGGGCCTCGTGCCGGCGCATGCGGGGCCGGCGGAGCTGGCGAGCATCCAGGCGACGCACCTGAAGCGATGGGAACTGCCGATCAAGAATTCAGGCTTCAAGGCTGAATCCTGATGCTCAGACCTGCCCGCTGAGCGCTTTCGCCGCCGCGCGCACGGGCTCGATGTAGGCTGCGTCATAGCGGTGCGTCGGCATCGTCAGCGTGACCGCCGCGGCCAGGCCGCCATCCGCATGGAACACCGGCGCCGAGATGCCCGCCAGCTCGGCCGTGCGGTCGCCCACCAGCGCGCAATAGCCTTGCGCGCGGATCGCGTCGTACAGCTTGCGTTCCTTGGCGCCGCGCGGCCGCTCGCCTTCAGGCCCGAAGGCGATCAGCACGCGCGCGCCCGCGCCCCGGTCGTTGGGCAGCAGGTCGCCCGCGCGCACGTGGTCGCGCACGACGTGCGAGGAATCGACGCGGAACTGGCACAGCCGCACCCAGCTGTCGCCCTGGTCCTGCCGCACGTGGTACGCCGCGCTTTCGCCGGTGGCGGCGGCGAGCGTGCGCAGCACCGGCAGCACGAGGCGGTCGAGCGACTGCGACGCGGCGTACAGCCCGTGCAGCCGCGCGATCTCCAGCCCCAGCGCATAGCGCCCGTCGTCCTGCCGGCGGATCAGCCGCGCATGTTCGAGCGAGGCCAGCAGGCGCAGCACCGTGCTCTTGTAGAGCTGCGTGCGCTCGGCGAACTGGGCGAGCGACAGCGCCTCGTCGCCAGGCCGGAAGGCCGACAGCAGGCTCAGCGCGCGGTCGACCGCGGCGGCGCCGCCGGGGGCGGCGTTGAGGTCGGACACCGATTCGGTCTGGGCTTTGCGGGGCATGGCGTGGCTTGACAGTCGGCGGGCTTGCCGATTTAATTCTGTTTAACAGAATATAGTTCTGCAAGATAGAACAGTCAAGAAAGCACCCGATGACCTCCCCCGACGTTCTCATCAGCGAGGTCGGTCCGCGCGACGGCCTGCAGTCCGTGAAGGCCACCATGCCCACGGCCGACAAGCTGCGCTGGATCGACGCGCTGCATGCCGCCGGCCTGCGCGAGATCGAGGTCGCCTCCTTCGTGCCCGCGAAGCTGCTGCCGCAGATGGCCGACGCCGCCGAGGTGGTGCGCCACGCCGTCACGCTGCCCGGCCTCGTGGTGATGGTGCTGGTGCCCAACCGCAAGGGCGCGCAGGCCGCGCTCGAGGCGGGCGTGCACAAGCTCACGATGCCGGTGTCGGCCAGCGTGGCGCATTCGCTGGCCAACGTGCGCAAGACGCCGACCGAGATGGTCGAGGAGGTGCGCGTCATCGCCGAGCTGCGCGGCGCCCTCGCGCCGCAGGTGAAGCTCGAAGCGGGCATTTCCACCGCCTTCGGCTGCACGCTGCAGGGCTTGGTGCCGGAAGACGACGTGATCCGCCTGGCCGTGCAGTGCGTCGAGGCCGGCGCGCAGGAGGTCGGCCTGTCGGACACCGTGGGCTACGCCAACCCCGCGCAGGTGCGCCGCCTCTTCAAGCGGCTGCGCGCCGAACTCGGCGTGCACGCCGGCGCCGCCCACATGCACAACACGCGCGGCCTGGGCATTGCCAACTGCCTGGCCGCGTGGGACGAGGGCGTGCGCACCTTCGACGCCTCGCTCGGCGGCCTCGGCGGCTGCCCGTATGCGCCGGGCGCGTCGGGCAATGCCGTCACCGAAGACCTCGTCTTCATGTTCGAGGCCATGGGCGTGCGCACCGGCATCGACATCGACAAACTCATCGCGGCGCGTGCACCGCTCAAGGCCGGCCTGCCCGGCGAGCCGGTCTACGGCATGACGCCCGAAGCCGGCCTGCCCAAGGGCTTTGCCCAGGAAACCCTCTCTCATGTCTGAAGCCAATCCCTTGCCCTACGCGGGCGTGCGCGTCGTCGAGTTCACCCACATGGTCATGGGCCCGACCTGCGGCCTGCTGCTGGCCGACCTGGGCGCCGAAGTCATCAAGGTCGAGCCCATCGAGGGCGACAACACACGCCGCCTGCTGGGCTCGGGCTCGGGGTTCTTTCCGACCTTCAACCGCAACAAGAAGAGCATCGCGCTCGACCTGAAGAAGCCCGAGGGCGTGGAGGCCGCGCTGCGCCTGATCGCCACCGCCGACATCGTGAGCGAGAACTTCAAGCCCGGCACGATGAAGAAGCTGGGGCTCGATTACGACACGCTCGCCAAGCTCAACCCGCGCCTCATCTACGTGAGCCACAAGGGCTTCCTGCCCGGCCCCTACGACCACCGCACGGCCCTCGACGAGGTGGTGCAGATGATGGGCGGTCTGGCCTACATGACCGGCCGCGCCGGCGACCCGCTGCGCGCGGGCACCAGCGTGAACGACATCATGGGCGGCATGTTCGGCGCCATCGGCGCGATGGCCGCGCTGCGCCAGCGCGAGCTCACGGGCAAGGGCTGCGAGGTGCAGTCGGCGCTGTTCGAGAACAACGTGTTCCTGGTCGCGCAGCACATGATGCAGTTCGCCGCGACCGGCAAGGCGGCCGACCCGATGCCCAGCCGCATCTCGGCCTGGGCCGTGTACGACGTGTTCACCGTGAAGGACGGCGAGCAGATCTTCCTGGCGGCGGTGAGCGACAAGCAGTGGGCCATCTTCTGCAAGGCCTTCGGCCTCGAGGAGATGCTGGCCGACCCGCGCCTGAAGACCAACAACGACCGCGTGCGCGCACGCGAGTGGATGATGCCGATCCTGCGCTCGCACCTCGCGAACCACAGCGCGGCCGAACTGAGCGCGGTGTTCGAGCAGAACGAGCTGCCCTTCGCGCCCATCACCAAGCCGCAGGAGCTGTTCGACGACCCGCACCTCAACGCCACCGGCGGCCTCGCGCCCGTGCGCATGAACGACGGCCACATGGCCAAGGTGCCGCTCGCGCCGTTCACGCTCGGCGGCGAACGCCCCGGCATCCGGCTGCAGCCGCCGCACATCGGCGAGCACAGCGCGGCGCTGCTGAAGGAAGTGGGCTACAGCGACGGCGACATCGCCGCGCTGCGGGCGCAAGGCGTCACGGCCGGCGACTGATCTTCGGTGGCGGGCGATATAGTTCCCGCGCCATGGACCGCCTCAAGCAGCTCGAATCCTTTGTCTCGGTCGCGACCCGCGGCAGCCTCACCGCGGCGGCCAAGGCGGAAGGCGTGGCGCCCGCGATCATGGGCCGGCGCATCGACGCGCTCGAAGAGCGCCTGGGCGTCAAGCTGCTGGTGCGCACCACGCGCCGCATCGCGCTCACGCACGAAGGCAGCGCCTTTCTCGAAGACTGCCAGCGCCTCCTGACCGAGTTCGCGAACGCCGAGGCCAGCGTGAGCGCCGGCGGCGTGAAGGCCAGCGGCCACCTGCGCGTGACCGCGCCGGCCGGCTTCGGCCGCCGCCACGTCGCGCCGCTGGTGCCGCGCTTTCATGCGCTGCATCCCGAGGTGACGATTTCGCTGAACCTCAGCGACCGCGTGGTCGACGTCACGGGCGAGAGCTTCGACTGCGCCGTGCGCGTGGGCGACCTGCCCGACTCGTCGCTCGTGAGCGTGCGCCTGGCCGACAACCGCCGCCGCTGCGTCGCCACGCCCGAGTTCCTGCGCCGCCACGGCGCGCCCAAGCACCCCGGCGAGCTGTCGCGCTTCGCCTGCCTCACGCTGTCGAGCGACGCCTCGCAGACGCGCGGCTGGGCCTTTCGCATTACCAGCGAGGAGGGCGTGCAGGAGCTGATCCACCTGCGCCCCAGCGGCCCGCTCGACTGTTCCGACGGCCAGGTGCTGCACGACTGGTGCCTGGCCGGTCACGGCATCGCCTGGCGCAGCACCTGGGAGGTCGAGGCCGAGATCGACGCCGGCCTGCTCGTGCCCCTGCTCGACGACTTCGCCGCGCCGCCCAACGGCATCTATGCGGTGTTCACGGGCACCAAGCACCTGCCGCTGCGCGTGCGACTGTGGCTTGATTTCCTCAAAGCGCAGTACGGGCAGCCGGAATTCTGGGGCGGGCGGTCCTGAAATCGTGACCGGGCGGCACAATGCTTTTTGCATTTGCTTGCAACCCCGATGAAGAAAGTTTCCGATGACCCTCGAAGCCATCCTCGCCTACCTGCATCTGTTGGCCATCCTCACGATGGTCGTGTTCATCTCCAGTGAAGCCGCGCTGTGCCGCGTGCAATGGCTCAATGCCGCCGTGGTCGAGCGGCTGGCCAAGGTCGACATGGTCTACGGCATCGCCGCCATCGCCGTGCTGGCCACCGGCATCGCGCGCACCTGGTGGGGCGTGAAGGGCACGGCCTGGTACTGGACCAACCCGCTGCTGCACGTGAAGCTCACGCTGTTCATCATCGTGGGCGTGCTGTCGATCTTCCCGACGCTGACCTACTTCCGCTGGCGCAAGACGCTGCGCGCCACGGGCAAGCTGCCGGCGGAGGCCGACATCCTGAAGACGCGCAAGCTGGTGATGATCCAGGCGCACCTGATCGCACTGATCCCGCTGGTGGCGGTGTTCCTGGCGCGCGGCTTCGGCAAGTAATCAACACAAAAGACAAAAGAAAAGGCCCGCATGAGCGGGCCCTTCGGGAGTAACAAATGTCAGCGCCACACGGCGCCGCCGCGCCGGATCAGGCCTTGGCCGCGTCGGCTTCGCACTTCTTCATGAAGCTGTTCTTGGCGGCACCGGCCAGGGCCTTGCCGTTCTTGTCGAGGGCCTTGGCGGCGCAGGCGGGTCCGGCGGCGGCCTTGGTGCACTTCTTCATGAAGCTGTTCTTGGCAGCGCCGGCCAGGGGCTTGCCGTTCTTGTCGATGGCCTTGGCATCGCAGCTGGCGCCACCGGCGGGTGCGGCCGCGGCGGCAGGGGCTGCCGCAGGTGCGGCGGCGGCAGCGGGGGCCACGACCGGGGCGGGTGCCTTGTCCTGCGCGTAGGCGCTGAACGACAGGCAGGCGCCGAGCGCGACGGTGGAGGCGACCAGGGAAAGGAGCTTCTTCATGGTGGATATGTCCTTGCAAGGTTGTGTTGTGACAGACGCCCCGCCTCGGGGCCGACCATCCTAACGGGCGACATCGCCCATCGGATGACGATCGTTAACTGGGTCCGGGTTTGCCCCCGGTAAAATTCACAGATGCTATTGGTCAAACAGGAGCTGCTCGCGGCGCTCGCGAACACGCTCGAAACCCTCTCTCCCGGCGCCGGCGCCAAAGCCGCGTTCGAGTCGCCCAAGGTGGCGGCGCACGGCGATTTCGCCAGCACCGCTGCCATGCAACTCGCCAAGCCGCTGGGGCGCAAGCCCCGCGAACTGGCCGAGGAACTGAGCGCTGCGCTGCTCGCCACCCCCGCTTTCGGCCAATGGGTCGAGGCGATCGAGATCGCCGGCCCCGGCTTCCTCAACATCCGCCTGAAGGCTGCCGCCAAGCAGCAGATCGTGCGCGAGGTGCTGGCCGCCGGCGAAACCTTCGGCCAGCAGCCCGCCACCGGCGAAAAGGTGCTGGTCGAGTTCGTCTCGGCCAACCCGACCGGCCCGCTGCACGTCGGCCACGGCCGCCAGGCCGCGCTGGGCGACGCCATCTGCAACCTGCAGGCCTCGCAGGGTCAGAGCGTGTGGCGCGAGTTCTATTACAACGACGCCGGCGTGCAGATCCAGACGCTGGCCAACAGCACGCAGCTGCGCGCCAAGGGCTTCAAGCCCGGCGACCCCGAGTGGCCCAGCGGCGAAAAGGCCCCGGCCTACAACGGCGACTACATCGCCGACATCGCCGAAGACTTCAAGGCCAAGAAGACCGTCAAGTCGGACGACCGCGAGTACACCGCCAGCGGCGACATCGACGACCTGGACAGCATTCGCGAGTTCGCCGTGGCCTACCTGCGCCGCGAGCAGGACCTCGATCTGCAGGCCTTCCGCGTGCGCTTCGACAACTACTACCTCGAGTCCAGCCTCTACACGAGCGGGCGCGTCGAAGCCGCCGTGGCCAAGCTCGTGGCCGCCGGCAAGACCTACGAGCAGGACGGCGCGCTGTGGCTGAAGTCGACCGACTACGGCGACGACAAAGACCGCGTGATGAAGAAGCAGGACGGCACGTACACCTACTTCGTGCCCGACGTCGCGTACCACATCGCCAAGTGGGAGCGCGGTTTCCACAAGGTCGTGAACATCCAGGGCACCGACCACCACGGCACCATCGCGCGCGTGCGCGCCGGCCTGCAGGCCGCGGGCGAAGGCATTCCCGAGGGCTACCCCGACTACGTGCTGCACACCATGGTGCGCGTCATGAAGGGCGGCGAAGAGGTCAAGATCAGCAAGCGCGCCGGCAGCTACGTCACGCTGCGCGACCTGATCGAGTGGACCAGCACCGATGCCGTGCGCTTCTTCCTGCTCAGCCGCAAGCCCGACACCGAATACACCTTCGACGTCGACCTGGCGGTCACCAAGAACAACGACAACCCCGTGTACTACGTGCAGTACGCCCACGCGCGCATCTGCTCGGTGCTCGCGGCCTGGGGCGGCGACGTGGCCGCGCTCAAGGCGGTCGACCTGTCGCCGCTGGACAGCCCGGCGGCCCAGGCGCTGATGCTGCTGCTGGCCAAGTACCCGGCCATGCTGACGGCGGCGGCGAAGGATTTCGCCCCACACGACGTGACTTTCTACCTGCGCGAACTCGCGGCCAGCTACCACAGCTACTACGATGCCGAGCGCATCCTGGTGGACGACGAGCCGGTCAAGCTGGCGCGTCTCGCACTCGTCGCAGCGGCCGCGCAGGTGCTGCACAATGGCCTCGCGATCCTCGGCGTCAGTGCGCCGAGCAAGATGTGAATCACCCTCTGAACATGAAGAAGACAAGCAGACAACGCGGCAACATCGTCATCGGGCTGATCATCGGCCTGGTGCTCGGTCTGGGCGTCGCCCTGGGCATCGCGGTCTACGTCACCAAGGTGCCGATCCCGTTCGTCAACAAGACGCAACGCGGCGGTGCCGAGCAGGACGAAGCCGAAGCCCGCAAGAACCGCGACTGGGACCCGAACGCGCCGCTGGCTGGCAAGGCCGGCGCGCCCAAGCCGGCCGCCACGCCGCCGGCCGCCACGGCCACCGGCCCGGTGAACCCGATCACCGGCGCCCCCGCCACCGTGGCACCCGGCACGCCGCCGGTCGCCACCGCGCCGGTCACCGCCCCGGCCCCCGTGGTGGTGGCGCCCAAGCCGGCGCGTCCCGCACCGGTGCCGGCCGAAGCCAACGCGCTGCCGCCGTCGAACGACCCGCTGGGCGACCTCGCCCGGGCCCGCGCAGGCGGCAGCACGACCACCGCGTCCGCTGCGCCGAGCCACACGGCCGCCGCACCGTCGCCGTCGGGTGCCGATCCCTTCATGTACTTCGTGCAGGCCGGCGCCTTCCGCACCACCGACGACGCCGAGGCGCAACGCGCCAAGCTGTCGCTCATGGGCGTCGAGGCCAAGGTCACCGAACGCGAGCAGGCCGGTCGCACGGTCTACCGCGTGCGCGCCGGCCCGTTCAACAAGAAGGACGACGCCGACCGGCTCAAGGAACGGCTCGACGGCGGCGGTCTCGAATCGGCGCTGGTGCGCGTGCAGCGCTGACCGACGCCTTTCTTGAACAGCCTTTAAGCTCTCGCCCGCGCGGCATCTGCCGCACGCGTTTGTCAATTCCAGCGCCTCGGTCGCGCCGCCCACGGGGAACTCCCGGCGGCGCGCCGGCTCTGTACTGCGGTACCCACAGGAGAATCTTTTCCATGAAACGTCGTGACTTTTCGCTGGCCGCCACTTCGATCGGGCTGCTTTCGCTGGCTGCCGTTCCGGCACACGCCCAGCGCGCCCCCAAGGCCGGCACCGATTTCCTCGTGCTCGACAAGCGCGTGCCCGTCGATGCACCCGCCGGCAAGGTCGAGGTGGTCGAGTTCTTCTCGTACAACTGCCCGCATTGCAACGACTTCGAGCCCTCGCTCGAAGCCTGGGTCAAGGCAGCCCCGAAGGAAGTGGCGTTCCGCCGCATCCCGGTGCCTTTCGTGGGCAACGACGTCGAAGCCAAGCAGCGCCTGTACTTCACGCTCGAAGCCATGGGCAAGCTGGAGGAATACCACCCGAAGGTCTTCGCCGCGATCCACGCGCAGCGCCAGAACCTGAACGGCGACGCCAACATCCAGGCCTGGGCCGAGCGTGCCGGCCTCGACGGCGCCAAGTTCAAGGAAACCTTTGCGTCCTTCGGCGTGGCCAGCAAGGCCCGCCGCGCGGCGCAACAGACCGAGGCCTACAAGGTCGCCGGCGTGCCGGCCCTGGCCGTGGCGGGCCGCTGGTATGTGGACGGCGAAACCGCCGGCAGCATGTCCAAGGTGCTGCAGGTCGCGACCTTCCTCATCGGCGAAGCCAAGAAGGGCTGACCGACCCGGCGACCTGCTTTCTTGGTCGAATGCAAGGCCCGCTTCGGCGGGCTTTTTCATTGGCGGCGGTGGGCAATTGCCATCCCACGCATACAATGTTTCAGAGCAAGTTTCGTGCCTTTATGACATTGCCCTCCATCCCCACATTCCCCACCCTTCGTCGCCTCGGCCGCCTGGCTTTCGGTGCGCTGTTGCTGGCCGGTGCCGCCTCGGGCGCCCTGGCCGAGACCGCCGACCGCACCAAGCCGATGAACATCGAGTCCGACTCGATGCGCTACGACGACCTGAAACAGACCAGCGTGTTCACCGGCAACGTGCTGGTCACGAAGGGCACGATCATCATCCGCGGCGCGCGGCTGGACGTGCGCCAGGACGCCGAGGGCTACCAGTACGGCGTGGTCACGGCGGCGCCCGGCAAGCTGGCCTATTACAAGCAGAAGCGCAACGCCGGCGACGAGTGGATCGAGGGCGAGTCGGAAGTCATCGAGTACGACAGCCGCGCCGACAACGTCAAGTTCATCCGCCGCGCCGTCATGCGTCGGCTGATCGGCGCCACGGCCAACGATGAGAGCAGCGGCGCGCTGATCGTCTACGACCAGAGCAACGACACCTACACCGTCAACGGCTCCCTCGTGCCGCCGAACGCCGGCGTCTCGGCGGGCGGTGGCGGCCGCGTGAAGGCCATCCTCACGCCGAAGGCCACGCCGGCCCCAGCGGCGCCCGGCTCCGCACCGGCAGCGGGCGGCAAGAAGCCTGCGGCCCCGGCACCCACCCCCGCGCCCGGCGCCGGGCTGCGCCCGAGCACCACGCTGGGCGGCACCGAAGGGGAAGGGCGCAAGTGATCGAAACCGCAGGAACCCAGACCGCCGACGGCATTCCGGGCAGCCGCCTCGTGGCGCGCGGCCTCAAGAAGAGCTACGGCAGCCGCACGGTCGTGAAAGACGTCTCGCTCGACGTGCAAAAGGGCGAGGTCGTCGGACTGCTCGGCCCCAACGGCGCGGGCAAGACCACCTCGTTCTACATGATCGTCGGGCTGGTGCGCGCCGACGCCGGCGAGATCACCATCGACGGCGAGCCCATCGCCCACATGCCCATTCACCGCCGCGCGCGCATGGGCCTGAGCTACCTGCCGCAGGAAGCCTCGATCTTCCGCAAGCTCACGGTCGAGGAAAACGTGCGCGCCGTGCTCGAGCTGCAGCGCGAGCCCGACGCCAACGGCCGCATGATGCCGCTGACCAAGCAGCACACCGAAGAGCGCCTGGCCGACCTGCTGGCCGACCTGCGCGTGGACCACCTGCGCGATTCGCCCGCGCTCGCGCTGTCGGGCGGCGAACGCCGCCGCGTCGAGATCGCGCGCGCGCTGGCCACCCAGCCGCGCTTCATCCTGCTGGACGAGCCCTTCGCCGGCATCGACCCGATCGCGGTGATCGAGATCCAGCGGATCATCAGCTTCCTGAAAGAGCGCGGCATCGGCGTGCTCATCACCGACCACAACGTGCGTGAGACGCTGGGCATCTGCGATCACGCGTTCATCATCAGCGACGGGCACGTGCTGGCACAAGGCACACCCTCGGAGATCGTCGACAACGCCGAGGTACGCAGGGTGTACCTGGGCGAGCACTTCCGCATGTAAGGGAGGGTCGGGTCTCCATGAAGCAAGGGCTGTCCCTTCGCGTCTCGCAGCATCTGGCCTTGACGCCTCAGCTGCAGCAGTCGATCCGGCTTCTGCAGCTCTCCACGCTCGAGTTGAGCCAGGAGGTCGAGCAGATGCTGGACGAGAACCCGTTCCTCGAACGCACCGCGGAAGAAGCGGCGCGCGAGGAGTTCGGGCTGGACACGGCCGACGCGCCGGTGCCGCGCGACGACGCGGGCGAGGGCGAGGCCGAGTTCACGCCGTCCGCCGCCAGCACTTCCTCCACGTCCAGCGACACCACCACCTCGACCCCCGACACCGACGGCCCCGCCGCCGAGATCGCCGAGCGCGAGCCCGACTGGGAAGGCGACGGCACCGTCGACATGGCGCCCGACGACAGCGAGTGGGGCAGCGACGCGCCCGCGCGCCAGAACAACCTGGGCGACGACGAGCGTGCCGACGCCACCGAACTCGCGCGCAGCCAGGAGTCGCTGCAGTCGTTCCTGCACCGCCAGGCGCTGAGCCTGCGGCTCAATGAAAACGACTGCGCCGCGCTGCGCTTTTTGATCGAGTCGCTCAACGACGACGGCTACCTCGAAGACTCGCTGCCCGCATTGGCCTCGGGCCTGGCGGGCGACGACAACGACCAGTTCGACGACCTCGTGCACCACTTCCAGGTGGCGCTGGGCCTGCTGCAGAGCCTGGAGCCGGCCGGCGTCGGCGCGCGCGACCTCGGCGAATGCCTGAGCATCCAGCTGAAGGCGCTCGCCAGCGAAGACGAGACCGAGGCCGACGCGCTCGTGCGCAAGACCGCCATCGCGATCTGCAAGCAGCCGATGGAGCTGCTCGCGCGGCGCGACTTCAAGCGCCTGGCCACGCTCACGCGCACCAACGAAGAGCTGGTGCGCTCGGCGCTGCAGATCATTGCGCGGCTCGAACCCAAGCCGGGCCGCCGTTTCGTCGACGTCGAGCGCAACATCGTCATTCCCGACGTGATCGTCACCAAGACCGGGCGCGGCACCAACGTGAAGTTCCGCGTCATGCTCAACCCCGAGGTCATGCCGCGCCTGCGCGTGCACGACATCTACGCCGGTGCGCTCAAGTCGCACAAGGGCGAGGGCAGCCAGGCGCTGTCGCAGCGGCTGCAGGAGGCGCGCTGGTTCATCAAGAACATCCAGCAGCGCTTCGACACCATCCTGCGCGTGAGCAACGCCATCGTCGAGCGGCAGAAGAGCTACTTCGTGCACGGCGAACTCGCGATGCGCCCGCTGGTGCTGCGAGAGATCGCCGACGAGCTGGGCCTGCACGAATCGACCATCTCGCGCGTGACCACCGCCAAGTACATGGCCACGCCGTTCGGCACGGTCGAGCTCAAGTACTTCTTCGGCTCGGCGCTCGGCACCGAGACTGGCGGCAACGCATCGAGCACCGCGGTGCGCGCGCTCATCAAGCAGTTCGTGAGCTCCGAGAGCATCAAGAAGCCGCTGTCGGACAGCCAGATCTCCGAGATGCTGAAAGAGCAGGGCATCGAGTGCGCACGCCGTACCGTGGCCAAATACCGCGAAGCGCTTCGCATCGCGCCGGCCAACCTTCGCAAGGCCCTGTAGAAAGCCACCGATGACCCGTCGCCTGCTGTCGCGTTGTGGGCATTGGGTCTTCGCCATCGTGGCTGCATCGCTGTTCGCCGGCTGCGCCACCTTGCCCGACGAGGCGCCGCGCCCGCCCACCAAGGCCATCGCCGTCTCGAACGACACCGCGCTCGGCCGCATCGCGCTGGCCTCGCAGCCCGACCCCGACCTGAGCGGCTTTCGCCTGATGCCCGGCGGCGACTTCGCCTTCGACACCCGCATCCAGCTCGCGCGCCGCGCCCAGCGCACGCTCGACGTGCAGTACTACCAGATCGAGAACGACGAGACCGGCCGCTACCTGCTGCGCACCCTGCGCGATGCGGCGCAACGCGGCGTGCGCGTGCGCCTGTTGATGGACGACCTGTACACCTCCGGCGAAGACGAGCTGCTGCTCGGCCTGGCCGCCACGCCGAACGTGGAGCTGCGCCTGTTCAACCCGTTCCCGGCCGGGCGCGGCAGCCTGCTCAAGCGCTTCACCGCGTCGCTGTTCGACTTCAGCCGCGTCAACCGCCGCATGCACAACAAGCTCTTCATCGCCGACGGCGCGATGGCGGTGGCGGGCGGGCGCAACATCGGCAACCAGTACTTCCGCCGCACCACCGGCCCGAACTTCATCGACCTCGACACCTTCGTCACGGGCGCGCTGATCCCGCGCCTGGGCGTGCTGTTCGACCAGTACTGGAACAGCCCGCACGTGCGTCCGATCGGCGCGGTCGTGCACACCGACCTGCCGCGCGAAGAGCTGCAGCGCCGTTTCGACGCCGCCACCGGCCCCGACACCACGCCGCCGCCGCCCAGGCCTGCGCCCAACGACCTGCTCGGCTACAGCCCGGTGGCCGACGACCTCGACGCCGGCAAGCTCGGCCTGATCTGGACCACCGCCGAGGCTTATGCCGATTCACCCGACCGCGTGATCGGCAAGACCGCGTCGTATGGCGGCGTGCCGCTGCTCGACGTGGACAGCGTGCGCTACAACGTGGTCGAGCAGATGCGCCGCGCGCGCAGCGAGGTGACGCTGGTCTCGCCCTACCTGATTCCGGGCGCGTCGGGGCTCGAGGTGATGCGCGAGATCCGCGGGCGCAACGTGAAGATCAGCGTGGTCACGAATTCGCTCGCTGCCACCGACGAACCGCTGGTGCACACCGCCTACCGCCGCTACCGCGCCGACATGCTGGCGCTGGGCGCCGAGCTGCACGAGCTGAGTTCCGCGCGCACGCGGCGCAGCGTGCGGCTGGGTTTGTTCGGCACGTCGGTGGGGCGGCTGCACGCCAAGTCGGCGGTGATCGACCAGCGCATCCTGTTCGTCGGCTCGATGAATTTCGATCCGCGCTCCGAGATCCACAACACCGAGATCGGCCTGTTCATCCGCAGCCCCGAGATGGCGCAGCAGACCCTGAAGCTGCTCGACGTGCTCAAGCAGCAGGGCGCCTACCGGCTGCGCTTTGCCGAAGGCGCCGATGCGGGCGCAGTCGGCTCGCGGCGCATCGAATGGGTCAGCGAGGAAGGCGGCAAGACCACCGTGCTGCACGAAGAACCCGACTCGGGCTTCTGGGACCGCACCATGCTCGAGCTGCTGGCGCCGCTCACGCCCGAGAGCTTGCTGTAGCGCAGCGGTGCTTCGCGAAAGGCTTTGCAAGCATGGCGCTGCCGCAGATGGTCGCTGGCGGCGAGCCTCAACGCGGGAGCGGTGGCTTTTCGGGAGTCGCGCAGGTCATTTGAGACTTCGGGACACGAAATCTCGTCTCGACCGTATCGAACCAGGCCATGTAAGAGCGCACGGAGTGTTCGTCGATCTCAAGAATCTCATCGCAGAATGAAAAGCCGGGCCCAATGATCGGGTTGCTGCTCGCAGTGATCACGGCGCAGATGCGATTGCCCTGAATCTTGTAGCGCATTGCCGCGGTGTAGGGCTCCTTGCTTTCAGGAAAAGCCCCACAAAAGGAGCTTGTGCCGTCGACGTATTCGTCATACCCATGGCACGTTTTTCCACCGTCATCGGAGTTGCACCACACGCCCTGCAGGGCCCTGTTCAGATCTTCGTCCTGTAGCGTCGCGGAAGAGGACTGTGTTGCAACAACCGTGAGAGCGGCGGCGATCAGGAGTTGGTGGACGAATGGCATGCGATGGGCTTGATGACGAAGCTGGACCTGGAAGCGGGACCATAGCCGTTGCCGATTGAAAACAACCCGGCTGCCGCGCACATCCCCTCAAGAAATCCAGACCGCGTGAAGAAAGACGCGGCTTCCCCCGGGTGCGTTGCCCGGAGCCGGCATCGCCGGTCGAACCTGATCGATCAGGTGCCGCGCACCGCCGACCACACCAGCCGCAGGCCCAGCAGGCCCATCACGCCGCCGGCGGCGCGGTCGATCCAGGTCTTGTAGCGCAGGTAGGCCGCGCGCGGCGCGGCCGAGGACAGCGCCAGCGCGACGATCGCGTACCAGCCCGTCTCGATGCAGAAGATCACGGCCGGCACTGCGAGCGCCAGCACCAGCGGCACCTCGCGCGGCAGGAAAGCCGCGAAGATGCTCGCGTACACCACCGCCGTCTTCGGGTTGCTGATCTGCGTGGCCAGGCCGAGCAGGAAGGTGCGTCCGCTGCGGCCCTGGCTGCGGGGCGAGGCGTCCGTGTCGGGCGTGATCGCGAGCGGCTGCCGCGCGCCGCGCCAGATGCGAAAGCCCAGGTAGATCAGGTAGGCGCCGCCGAAGGCCTTGATCGCGAGGTACAGCGCCGGCACCGCGAGAAACGCTGCCTGCAGCCCGGCCAGCGCCGCGATGGAGAACGCCAGCCCGCCGGCGCCCATGCCCAGTGCCGCCGCGAGCCCGTCGCTGCGCGAGGCCACGGCCGTGCGTGCCACCATCACGAAGCTCGGGCCCGGGCTCATCGCGCCCACGGCCATGGCGCCGGCAATGCCGAGCAGGGACAGGAGGTGGGCGTCGGTCATGAGTGGGCTCCGGTGGGGGATGGGTTCATTGCACGTTCACGGCTTCGACCTGCACCAGCAGCTTCACCTTGTTCTCGAAGCCGAAGTTCAGGCCCCAGGTGATGCCCCAGTCGCTGCGCTGCACGGTGGCCTCAAAGTCGCCGCCGCAGACCTGGCGGTTGATCAGCGGGTTCAGGTAGCAGTTGAAGCGCACGGCCTTCAGCGTCACCGGCTTGGTCTGGCCCATGAGCGTGAGCGTGCCGGGCACGTCGGTCACCTTGTCGCCGCTGAAGTCGATGCGCTCGGCCACGAAGCGGCCGGTGGGGAATTCGGCGACGTTGAAGAAGTCCTTGCTCTGCACGTGGCGGTTGAGCAGGTCGACGCCGGTGTTGATGGAGCTGATGTCCATCGTGATGTCGACCTTGCCGCTGGCGCCGGTGCCGTCGATCTGCACCGAACCGTCCTTGGTGCTGAAGCGGCCGCGGTTGGTGGTGGTGCCGTAGTGGCCCATCTCGTACATGACGAAGGTGTGGGTCGGGTCGATCACGTAGCTCGCATTTTTGGCCGGCCCGCCCGCGGGCTTGGCGGCCAGCGGCGGCGCCGTGTATTCCTGGGCCGTGGCGGCCAGCGGCAGGGCCGCGCCCGCGCAAAGGGCCGCGGCGAAGAAGAGCTTGTTCATGGCAAAGGAAGAGAGATGCATGGGAAATGAAATCGTCGTCACAGCGGCCCGAGGCCCGCGAGCGTCAGCTTGAAGCGCACCTGCACCTCGTTGCCGACCACCGAGGTGTCGGTCCATTCGCCGTCGCCCACCTTGTAGTCGAGCCGCTGGATCGTGAGGGTGCCCGTGGCGACCGAATACGCGCCGCCCGACGACACGATGCTCACGGGCACCGTCACGTACTTGCTGACGCCCTTGATGGTGAGCTTGCCGGCCATCTCGAAGCGGCCTTCGCCCAGCGCCTTGATGGCGCTCGAGCGGAAGCTGGCCTGCGGGAAGTGCGCGGTGTCGAACCAGGTCGGCTTGGGCAGCTCGGCATCGCTCATGGGCACGCCGAAGCCGGCGCTGGCGGTGTCGATCTGCAGCACGACCGAGCCGCCCTCGGGCTTCTTCGGGTCGAAGGCGACCTGTGCGTCGAAGCGCTTGAAGCTGCCCTCCACCGGCACGCCCATCTGCTTGCTGACGAAGGCGATCTGGCTCTTCTCGGGCACCAGCTTGGCGGTGGTGGCCGGCAGGGGCTCGGCCGCGGCGTGCAGCGCAAAGCCGAAGAGGGCGGCGGTGCCCCACAAAAGACGGGTCGTCATCCGGCGGATTCCTTGCGTGGCGCGGGCCACATGCGTTGCAACAGACCGTCGTGGTCGATCCAGTGGTGCTTGAGCGCCGCCGCCACGTGCAGCAGCGTGACGCCGGCCAGCAGGAAGGCGCTGCGCTGGTGCAGCGGCTTGAGCACGGCTTCGGCGAAGTCCTTGTCGACCGTCACCAGGTCGGGCAGCGGCAGCAGGCCGAACCACACGACCGGCACGCCCATGCCCGAGCTGTAGGCCCAGCCGAACAGCGGGACCGCGAAGAACAGCAGGTACATCAGCGCATGGCTGATGCGGTGGGCGGCCCGCTGCCAGGTCGGCATGGCCGCCAGCACCCGCGCCGACAGCGGCGGCGGGCGGTGCGTGAGGCGCCACAGCAGCCGCAGCGCCGACAGCAGGAGGATGGTGATGCCGGCCCACTTGTGCCAGCTGTAGAGCTTCAGGCGCTGCGGCGAGAAGGGCAGGCCCGTCATGTAGAGCCCGACGCCGAGCGAGCCGACGATCATCGCCGCGAGCAGCCAGTGCAAGGTCATCGCGACCCGCCCATAGCGGGGCTCGCGCAGGGCGGCGGCGCCAACGGCAGGGGCGGAAAGTGGTTCGACGGGCATCGGGGCAGGGGCGGCGGCGGCCTGTGCGCGGAGCATAGCTCGGAAGCGATGACACCGCAGCGGGGCCGGCCCCCGCCGGAAGGCACCGCGCGCTACGTCGACGCCGGCGGTTGTTGCTGCTGCTGCTGGGCCCGCAGCAGCACGCGCCGCAGCGCGTCCGGCTGCACCGGCTTGCGCAGTGCGTGCCAGCCGCGCGTGGCGGCCAGCTGCTGCGTGGCTTCGGTGATGTCGGCCGAGATCAGTGCGATCGTCAGCGTGGGCTTGCGCTGCGCCAGCCGCTCGGCCAGCGCGATGCCGTTGAACGCGCCGGGCAGGCGGATGTCGCACAGCGCCACGTCGAGCGCGTCCAGGTCGGCCAGCGCGAGCGCCTCGGCGGCGCTGGCGTAGATGCGCGGCGCCACGTGCCAGTGCCGCAGCAGCGCCGAGAGGCTGTCGGCCACCACGATGTTGTCTTCGACCACCAGCACGGCGAGGCCGGGGCGCAGCACGGCGTCGGCATCGGGCTCGTCCCGCGCCACGGAGGGCGCGGGCGCCGGCACGGCCGCCGCACCGGGGCGGGCGGCCGGCAGCTCGAAGCTGAAGACCGAGCCCTTGCCCGGCGCCGAACGCAGCGCGACCTCGATGCCCAGTTGCCCCGCCAGCCGCCGCACGATCGCCAGCCCCAGGCCGTGGCCGTGCTGCAGGTTGCGCTCCACGTTGCCGACCTGCTCGAAGTCGTCGAACACGCGGGTCTGCGACTCGGCGGCGATGCCGATGCCGCTGTCGCGCACCTCGACGCGCCACGCGCGCCCGGTGTCGGTGCCGGGCCGGCGGCGCGCCCGCACGGCCAGCAACACGCGCCCGCGCGGCGTGAACTTGAGGGCGTTGTCCAGCAGGTTGGAGAGCACGCGGCGCAGCGCCACGGCGTCGGTCCAGGCCACCGCATCGGTCGGGCAGCGCACCGCGACGCGGCCTTCGCCGGCCTGGCGCGCCAGCTCGTTCAGCAGCGGCGCCAGCGCCACCGCCGCCGGGCGCAGCGGATCGACCGCGGCCTCGATGCGGCCGATCTCGAGCAGCTGGTTGGTCAGGCCCTCGAGCGCCTGCTGCGCGCGCGAGAGCGAGGCCACCGTATGCTGCACCGCGGCGCTGTCGGTGCCGTGCTGCAGCTGCTGGCGCAGCACCTCGGCCTGCAGCCCGATGGCCATCACCGGCTGGCGCAGGTCGTGGTTGGCCGCCGAGAAGAAGCGCAGCCGCTCGGCCTGGGCCTGCTCGGAGGCGCGCAGGCCGGCCAGCGCCTGTTCGCGCAGCGTGCGCTCGTTCAGGCGCAGGCCGATGTTCTCCTCGAGCTGGCGCGAATGGTCGGCCACCAGCTTCCACATCATCGCGGTCAGGCCGATGCCGATCACCGCGACCGCCATCATCACCGGCGCCCCGAGCCACAGGCCCGTGACGATCACCGGCGCCAGCAGCAGCGTGATGGCCAGCTGCGTGGCCGGCGTGTAGAACGACACCGAGAACGCCGACGACAGCGTCATGCCCATGAGGATGAGACCCAGCAGCAGCTGCAGGTCGGGCCGCTCGGGGTTGAACAGCAGCACGCCCGCCAGGCCGTGCGCCAGCTCCCAGATGGCCGTGCGCAGCGTGTGCTGGCGCTGGGCCTCGCGCAGATTCGTGGGCGTGAACGGCTCTGGCAGGCGCTGCGGAAAGAAGCCGCGCATCACCGTGACGCCGGTGACCAGCGCCAGCCACACCAGCGCGCGCACCGGCGAGAACTGCCAGGCGAACAGCGCCGCCACGCCGCAGTTGAGCAGGTACTGCACCAGCAGCACCGGCCCGAGCGGGCGGATCGACAACCGCAGCACTTCGCACTGGATCGCGAAGCGGTGGTCGCCGTCGCGGGCGTCTGCCGGGGGGGCCGCGGAGGCGGGGGTGGGCGTCATGGGCAAATCGACTATATAGAGAAGGCCCCAGCCCCGGCGACAATGGGGGCCCTTAGCGGGCTTCCCGATGGCCGACTTTCCGTGAACGATCTCTCATTTTTCCTGCCTTGCGCCGCCGGCGTCGAGGAATTCCTTGCCCAGGAGGTGCATGCCCTGACCGGCCGTGCCGGGCAGGACCTGCTCACCCTGCGCGGCGGCGTGCGCGTGCGCGCCGACTGGCGCGACGGCCTCAAGCTCAACCTGCACAGCCGGCTCGCGCAGCGCGTGCTGGTCGAACTGGCCCATGGGCCCTACCGCAACGAGAACGACCTGTACGCCATCGCCAACGGCGTGGCCTGGGAGATCTGGTTCACGCCCAAGCAGACTTTCAAGATCGAGACCACGGCCCAGCACAGCCCGCTGCAGAGCCTGAACTTCGCCACCCTGCGCATCAAGGACGCCGTGGCCGACCGCTTCCGCGCCAAGGCCAACGGCGTGCGCCCGAGCATCGAGACCCAGTGGCCCGACTGCCGCATCTTTGCGCACCTGACCACCGACAGCTGCACGCTGTACATCGACACCTCGGGCGAGCCGCTGTTCAAGCGCGGCTGGCGCCAGGACAAGGGCGATGCCCCGCTGAAGGAAACCCTGGCCGCCGCCATGCTGGCCGCCAGCGGCTGGTGGAACCCCGAGACCGGCGAGGTCGCGAAGGCCCCGCTGTACGACCCCTGCTGCGGCAGCGGCACCATCGCCATCGAGGCCGCGCAGATCGCCAGCGGCATCGCGGCGGGCTCGCTGCGGCGCTTCGGCTTCGAGAAGCTGCTGCCGTTCCAGGCGCACGTCTGGGCGGCGATCAAGAATGAAGCCGCCAACGCGCAGCATGCGAGCGCCATCGCCGTCTTCGGCTCCGACGTGTCGCACCGCATGGTCGACTTCGCCGAGCGCAACGCCGAACGCGCGGGCGTGGCGGGCGCCATCGAGTTCCGCGGCGGCGACGCCCTGCAGCGCATGCCGCCGGCCGAGGGCGGCGTGATCATGCTCAACCCGCCGTACGGCGAGCGCATCGAGGTCGGCGGCGTGGCGCGCTTCGGCGCCCGCGAGGCCGCCCAGACCCCGGGCGATGGCGAAGGCGGCGACGGCGGCGACTTCTTTCCGCAGCTCGCCACCCACTGGAAGAAGAACTACGCGGGCTGGACCGCCTGGGTGCTCACGCCCGACCTGAAGCTGCCCAAGCAGATGCGCCTGAAGGAGTCGCGCCGCGTGCCGATGTGGAACGGCCCGATCGAATGCCGGCTGTTCCGTTTCGACATGGTGCGGGGCTCGAACCGGGCAGCGCCGCAAGACGCGCCCGCCTGAACTAGCTCTGCAGCTTCAGGCCTGCAATGCCCAGGAAGATCAGCGCGATGCACACCAGCCGCAGCGGCGCCGCGCTCTCCTGGAAAAAGAAGATGCCGATCAGCGTGACGCCGATGGCGCCGATGCCGGTCCAGATCGCGTAGGCCGTCCCGACCGGCAGCGTCTTCATCGCGGCGGTGAGCAGCACGATGCTCGCCAGCGCGGCGCCCAGGCCCAGCGCGCCGGCGCCGGGGCGCTCCCAGCCCGCTGCGGCCTTCAGCGCGAGGGCCATCACGATCTCCACCAGTCCGGCGGCAAGCAGAAGAAGCCAGGCCATGGGGTTCGCTCCTTTCACAGCAGCTTGATGATGGCCACGCCGAGCAGCAGCACGGCCACGCCCGCCATGCGCAGCCCCGACACCGGGCGCTGCGGCAGCCGGAACCAGCCGTAGCGGTCGACGAACACCGACGCCACCTGCTGCCCCGCCACCGTCAGCCCGACCGCGGCCGCGGCGCCGATGGCCGGGATCGCCGTGAACACCGTCGTCACATAGGCCGCCCCCGCAAAGCCGCCGAGCCAGCCCCACCACGGCATGCCGCGCAGCGCGGTGCCTTGCGGTGCCGTGGCCGCAGGCGCACGCCGGAACAGCGTGACCAGCAGCAGCGCCAGGGCCATTGCCAGCGTCGCCACGAAGAAGCTCACCGCGCCCACCGCGAAGGGCGCGCCCAGGTCCTGTCGCAGCAGGCCGTTGACCACGCCCTGCACCGGCAGCACCGCGCCGGCCAGCAGCGCCAGCACGATCCAGCCGGCCTTGCCCGCCAGCGCCTGGCGCAGGCTGCCGGCCTGCCCGGCGACGATGGCCCCGGCCCCGAGCAGCACCGCCAGCGTGCCACCGGCCATGGCCGTTGTCAGCGCCTTGGGTGCCACGCCGAGCAGGCCGAAGGTGTCGAGCGCGAACGAGGCCAGCATCTGCCCCGCGATGAACAGGCCGACCGCCACCACCGCGCCCAGGCGCGGAAACAGCAGGATGGTCGAGACCACATAGAAGGCGCTGGCCGTGCCGCCGATCACATGCCACCACGGCACGCCCGGCAGGCCGGCCAGCGCCGTCAGCGTGCCCGTGGCGAGCGCCACCGCCAGCAGCGCCAGCGTGCCGACCGACAGCTGCAAGGTCGTGGCGGTGAAAGGGCTGCCCGTGGCCTTGGAGAGCTGGGCGTTGGCGCCGGCCTGCACCGCGAGCAGGCCCCCGGCGACGAGCGAGGCGGGAATGAAAAACGCGTCCATGGTGGTTCGACCTCCGTGTGGTGTGGATGCGGGGCAGGCGAATCGCGCCCCCTTGCGGACGAATGTAGGATCGGCACGTTTGCAAAGCCATTCGAAAAAATCGCATCCGGGGTATGCATAAATGCAGGACACAGACTGGGACGACTTTCGCGTGTTCCTGGCCGTCGGCCAGGCCGGCTCGCTCTCCGGCGCCGCGCGCCAGCTGGGCGTGAACCACTCCACCGTGCTGCGGCGCCTGGGCGCGCTCGAGGCACGCATGGCGGTGCGCCTGTTCGACCGCCTGCCCGCCGGCTACGCGATGACGCTGGCCGGCGAGGCGCTGCGCGAGCGCCTGCAGGGCGTGGGCGAGCAGATCGACGCCGCGCAGCGCCACCTCATGGGGCTCGACCTGCGGCTGACCGGCGTCATCCGCATCACCAGCACCGACACCTTCATGGCCGGGCTGCTCGGGCCGATCCTGGCGGACTTCCGGGCGCTGCACCCGGGCATCGAGCTGCAGGTGGTGATGAACAACCTCTTCCTGAGCCTGACCAAGCGCGAGGCCGATGTGGCGATCCGCCCGACCAACGCCCCGCCGGACCACCTGGTCGGGCGCCGCGCGGGGCGCCTGCAGACGGCGGTGTACGCGTCGAAGGCGTACCTTGCGAAGCACCCGGCGACGACCCCGCTGGCTGCGCACGACTGGGTCGCGCCCGACGAAGGCCTGTCGCACCTGCTGCAAGCCAAGTGGCTGCGCGAACAGGTGCCGCCGGCGCGGATCGCGGCGCGCGTCGACAGCCTCGTGGGCATGACGCAGCTGGTGAAGCGCGGCCTGGGCCTGGGCATGCTCCTGTGCATGCTGGCCGACGCGGAAGACGAGCTGGTGCAGGTCGAGCCGCCGAGAGAAGCGCTCGACACGCAGGTCTGGGTGCTGACGCATCCTGACCTGAAGGAGGTGGCGCGGATCAAGGCCTTCACCGACTTTGCCTACGCCCGGCTCGTCGCCGACGCGAAGGTGCTGGCCATGCCTGCGGGACGGCCGGCGGCGCGCTAGCCAGCGGTCGTGGCGCCCGCATGGTGCAACATCGGCGCTCGACCGTTTTCACGCCCCCCATGACCTTGCCTGCCTCCGACCTCGTCGTCATCGACACCAACATCGCCCTCGATCTGCTGGTCTTCGAAGACCCGGCCTGGGCGCCGCTGGTCGACGACCTCGCGCGCGGCGCGCTGCGCTGGCTGGCCACGCCCGCGATGCGCAGCGAACTGGAACGCGTGCTGGGCTACCCGCTGATCGCCCGGCGCATGGCGCAGCGCGAGCTGACGATTCCCGTGGTGCTCGCGGATTTCGATGCGCGCGTGCAGCTGGTGACCGAGGTGCCGGCGCGCGCGCCCTGCGTGTGCAGCGATCCGGACGACCAGGTGTTCATCGACCTGTCCGTGGCGCACGGGGCGCAGCTGTTCAGCAAGGACAAGGCGGTGCTGTCGATGAAGAAGCGGCTGGCGCTGCGCGGGGTGGCGGTGCGGTCGGCGCTGGCGTAGGCCACGCCGGTCCGTCTCAGGCCTTGTTCAGCTCGTACCACTGCCCCAGCAAGCGCGCGACGGCCCGCACGCGCTGCGTATCCCGCCCCCAGCGCCGGCTGGCCGGCAGCTTCTGCGCCCACTTCATGCGCCGCGCCGCGTTCGCGATGCGCTCGCGCACTTCTTCGTCCACTTCCGCCAGCGCCGCGTGCCAATGCTGCCCCGCGGCCTGCGGCGCGGCGGCCTCGAGCATCATGGCCGTGGAGTGCAGGTAGCTCAGCCAGTCGCGGGCCTGGCATTCGGCCAGGGTCATGACCTCGGAGGGGTCGTCCTCGAAATCGATGTAGCCGATCACGCCGTCGGGGCACTGCACGAGGTTGCGGTCGAAGGCCTGGCTCAGGTGCTGGCCGCACAGGTGCACGGCGGCGATGGCGGCCAGGCCCTCGCGCCACACGGCGAGCAGGGCGGCGGGGCCGGCGGCGGCGGCCTGGTCGATGCGCTCCTGCAGCACCACGGTGGCACGGCCGCTTTCGCCAAGGTCGGAAATCAGCAGCCCGTCGGCCTGCTGCGCCAGCACGATCGGCACGCGCAGGCCCGCGGCGGCCAGTTGCTTCAGGCGCCGGGCCTCGGTGGCGATGGCGGCCTCGCCGCCCGGGTTGGGCACGGGCTTGATCACGTCGAGGCCGGCCAGCCGCGCGGCCAGCGCCATCACGCGGTAGCCCCATTTGCCGTGGCGCGGACCGGCCTTCTTGAGCCAGACGCGCTCGCTGCCGAAGCGGTGGCTGGCCACGTTCTTGGCCTGCCTGGGCAGGGTGACGCGCAGGAACTCGGCGTAGTCGCCGGGCGCCGAGCCCGGGGCGTCGTCGAGCGGCGCGGGCGCCGACGCGGCGCCCCGTTGGCTGTACAGGCGCGTCGCGGCGCCTCCTCGTCTCAGTGGATTCATGCGGCCATGGCGAAGCCCGGCGCCAGCAGCCCGTGCGGGCCCTGCGTCACGGGCTGGAAACTCTGTGCACTGGCCAGCGGCCAGTAGGTGCGGAAAACGGTGTGCTGGTTGTCCAGCGGCCCGAGCAGCGCGCCGGGCTGCACCTGCATCACCAGGTTGCTCAGCAGGCGCACCTCGGTGTCGGAGATGCGGCGCACGATGTGGTGCGCGGTGATCTGCTGCGGGTGGTCGAGGCCCGCAGCCTGCACCAGCTCCTGCAGCGCATGCAGCGTGCTGCGGTGGAAGTTGCGCACGCGGTCGGCCTTGGTCGGCACCACCAGCGCCTGCTGGCGCACCGGGTCCTGCGTGGTCACGCCGGTGGGGCAGTGGCCGGTGTGGCAGCTCTGCGCCTGGATGCAGCCCAGCGCCATCATGAAACCGCGCGCCGCGTTGCACCAGTCGGCGCCCAGCGCCATCATGCGCGCCACGTCGAAGGCGGTGATCACCTTGGCGGCGCAGCCGATCTTGATGCGGTGGCGCAGGTTCACGCCGATGAGCGTGTTGTGCACCAGCAGCAGGCCCTCCTGCAGCGGCGCGCCGACGTGGTCGCTGAACTCGACCGGTGCCGCGCCGGTGCCGCCCTCGGCACCGTCGACCACGATGAAATCGGGCGTGATGCCGGTGGCCTGCATCGCCTTGACGATGCCGAACCATTCCCACGGGTGGCCCAGGCAGAACTTGAAGCCGGTCGGCTTGCCGCCCGACAACTCGCGCAGCTTCGCGACGAAATGCATCATCTCGGTCGGCGTGGAGAACGCGCTGTGCGACGAGGGCGAGACGCAGTCCACGCCCACCGGCACGCCGCGCGCCGCCGCGATCTCGGGCGTGACCTTGGCCGCCGGCAGCACGCCGCCGTGGCCCGGCTTGGCGCCCTGGCTGAGCTTGATCTCGATCATCTTCACCTGCGGGTCGCGCGCGTTGGCGGTGAAGCGCTCGGCATTGAAGGTGCCGTCGTCGTTGCGGCAGCCGAAGTAGCCCGAGCCGATTTCCCAGATCAGGTCGCCTCCGTGCACGCGGTGGTGCTGCGAGATCGAACCCTCGCCGGTGTCGTGTGCAAAGCCGCCCATCTGCGCGCCCTGGTTGAGCGCGAGGATGGCGTTGGCCGACAAGGCGCCGAAGCTCATCGCCGAAATATTGAACACGCTCGCGCTGTACGGCTGCGTGCAGACCTGCGCCAGGTTCGCATCGGCCGGCTGCGGCGTGCCGCCGATCACGATGCGGAAATCGTGCCCGGCCAGCTTGGTGGGCTGCATCGAGTGGTTGATCCACTCGTAGCCCGCGGCCGACACGTTCAGCTGCGTGCCGAAGGGCCGGTTGTCGGGCTCGCCCTTGGCGCGCTGGTACACCAGCGAGCGCTGGGCGCGCGAGAACGGCGCGGCCTCGGCGTCGCTCTCGATGAAATACTGGCGGATCTCGGGGCGGATGAATTCGAGCAGAAAGCGCAGGTGCCCGATGACCGGGTAGTTGCGCAGGATGGCGTGGCGCGCCTGGCGCAGGTCGTGCACGCCGGTGCCGGTGAGCACCGCGAAAGCGGCCACGCCGATCCACGCGAGCCACAGGTGCGGCGAGGCCAGAACCAGCGCCAGGCAGGCGACCAGACCCAGCACACACAGGGCGAACGCGCTGTAGCGTGCGGGAAACGGAATAATCGTGGGCATAGTCATCAGATGTCGGCTGGAGCCTGCTGCATCATAGAGGGCTGCCCCCAACCTGCCATGACTGCTGCCATGACGACCACACCCGACACCCCCGATACCCCTGACACCGCCCTGGCCGCCTCCTCGCAAGCCCTGGGCCCCGACGATTTCGACGCCCTCGACAGCGCGCTCGACGCCATGCGCGAGCACGACGAGGAAATTCCCCAGTGGGAGTTCTGCGAAGGCTTCATGGCCGCGCTGATCTGCACGCGCCGCCCCATCGACCCCACCGAATACTGGCCCGTGCTGCTGGGCGACCACTTCGTGCCGGCCCAGCACATGGAGTTCGTCTGGAACTGGAAGCGCCGCTGGCGCGAGATCGAGGAAGGCCTCGACGCTCCGGTCGAATCGCTCGAGGACGAGCGCAGCTGGCAGCCCGAAGTGCTCGACACCCGAGGCGCCATCGCCTCGCTGCCCGAGGAAGAGCGTGCCGAGATGGCCGCCGAAGAGATCCCTTCGTTCGCCCAGGTCTGGGCGCTGGGCTTCATGTACGCGGTCGAGAACTGGCCCGAAGACTGGGCTGCGCCCCGCGACAAGGAAGCCGCGCAGATGCTCGACGACGCGCTCGACAACATCGTCGCGCTGACCGAGGACGACACCGCCAAGCCCACGCTGTCGATGTACGACGAGAACGGCCCGCCCAGCGTGAGCCAGCAGCGCCTGGACGACTTCGGCGCCGCGATCTGGGCGGTGTACGACCTGCGCCAGCTCTGGAAGAGCCTGGGCCCGAAGGTCGAGACGATCCGCAAGGAAGCCACGCCCGGTCGCAACGATCCCTGCCCTTGCGGCAGCGGCAAGAAGTACAAGAAGTGCCACGGTGAGTGACTGGGTTGAGTCCCAGGCGTCACGGACGGCTTGCCATTCGGGGCGCGCTCCCGCCGACGGGGTACCTTGCTCCGCGAATGTCCCCCGGCCTTCGGCCTCCTCCTTGATTTCGCTGCGCAAGGCACCCCATCGGCGTGAGCGTTGGGCAGTGCAGCTGTTGATCGGGCACACAACGACCGCGCCCATCGTGCGCAGGACACTGGGTGCTTCCCGCAGCGAAATTAAGGAGGAGGCCGCAGGCCGGGGGACATTCGCGGAGGGAAGTACCCGGTGGCCTGTGCACGCGCCCTGAATCACAACAAGAACACTGACGCCCCCATGAGCCCCGCGCCTGCAGCACAGCCCCTGACACCCCGAGCCGCCTGGGTCATGGTCCTCGCCCTCTGCGCAGGGGTTGCGCTCAGCCAGGCCTTCCGTACCGTCGGCGCCATCATGGCAAGCCCGCTGCAGTCGGACTTTCATCTCTCCGCCCAGGCCCTCGGCATCTTCTCGGGTGCCTTCCACTTCGCGTTCGGCGCGATGCAGCTCTTCATGGGCATCGGCATCGACCTGCACGGCGTGCGCCGCACCGTGCTCGTGGCCTTCCCGGTCGCGATCGCGGGTGCGCTGCTGTCGGCCGTGTCGCAGAACTACCTCGTGCTGGTGGCCGGGCAGGCGCTGATCGGCGTCGGCTGTGCGCCGGCCTTCCTGGTGTGCACCGTGTTCATCGCGCGGCACTTTCCGGCGGCGCGTTTCGCCACCGTGTCGGGCCTGGTGCTGGCCATCGGCGGCCTGGGCATGCTGGCCACCGGCACGCCGCTCGCGTGGCTGGTGCAGGCGTATTCGTGGCGCGCGGGCTTCCTGGTGCTTGCACTGGCGTCTGCGTTGGCCTGGCTCGCGATCTGGCGCTGGGTGCACGAGCCCGCGTCGGCCGTGCCGCAGAAGAAGGAGTCGATTCCCGAAGCCGTGCGCCAGTTCGGCGCGCTGTTCGCGATGCCGCACACGCTCGGCATCATGGTGCTGGGCGCGGTGACCTATGCGGCCTTCATTTCGCTGCGCGGGCTGTGGCTGGGCCCGCTGATGATGGAGCGCCACGGCTACTCGCTGGTGCAAAGCGGCAACGTCGCGCTCGCGGTGTCGGTGATCGCGCTGTTCGGCTCGCCGCTGTTCGGCCGCTTCGATCGCGACGGCGCCGCGCGCCGCCGCTGGATCGTGGCCTGCGGCCTTTTCTACGCCGGCCTGTTCGCGCTCATCGCCGTGGTGCATTCCGCGTGGCTGGACATCGCGGGCATGGTGCTCATCGGCGTGCTCTCGGGCTTCATCGTCTGGCAGTACGCCGACGTGCGCGTGGCCTACCCGGCCGCGCTCACGGGCCGCGCGATGGCCGTCTTCACCATGGCGATGTTCCTGGGCGTCGCGTTCATGCAGTGGGGCACGGGCGTGGCGGCCTCGGTGGCGGCGGCGCACGGCGGCGATCCGCTGACCGCCGTGCTGGCGGTCATTGCCGCGTTGCTGGTGATCGGCATCGCGGCCTTCGCGTGGCTGCCCGCGCCGAAGGCGACCTCCGTCAGATCTTGAAGGCGCGCTGGATGTCCGGCCGCACGAGGTCGGCGTACTCGCGGTGCTTGCGGATGTAGCCCGCGATGAACTGGCACACCGGAATCACATGCCGCCCGGCGGCGCGCGCCTCGTCGAGCACGTGCCTCGCAATGCCCGAGCCCACGCCCTTGCCTTCATGCTCGGGCAGCACCTCGGTGTGCGTGAACATGATCGCGTCGGTCAGCAGGTTGTACTCGGCGTAGGCCGCGAGCTTGCCGTCGAGCGCGGCTTCGTAGCGGTGCTGCGCTTCGTTGTTCGTGAAGGTGAGGGCGGTCGAGGAAGAAGTGGTCATGAAGGTTGGCGTGCAAGAAAAGTGGCGAGGTTGGCGGCGGCGGTGGCGCGCACCTTGTTGCGCAGCATCGGCGTCCAGCCCAGCAGCAGGCCCGGCGTGCCCAGCGCCTGCCGCGACCAGGTCCAGAACGGAAAGCTGTCGCGGTGCGTGGCGATCAGGCCGTCGGGCGTGAAGGTGAAGCGCGCGTCGATGCTGTTGTCGACCAGGCGGCCGGTGGCGCTGAAGCGGTAGTGCGCGTCCCAGTGCGCGCTGCCCGTGCGGCCGTCGGCCTGCACGTCGCGCCAGCTCAGGCGCCACACGTCGGCGCCCTTGGCCTTGGTGGCCTCGCAGAGCATGCGCCACATGCCGCCGATCTCGCGCCGGCCGCGCAACGAAAAGGCCTCGTCGTCGAACACCGCGTCGGGCGCGTAGCAGGCGGCCATGGTGGCGGCGTCGAGTTGCGAGAACGCGCTGTAGAAGCGCTCGATGGTCGGGGCGTGGGTGGCTGCGGTCATGGGGCCTCGGGATGGGTGGTGCCGGATCATCGCCGGGATGCGGCGCGCAAGGAAGCGCATGGGTGATTCCGGGTGTCCCGCATTAACATGCGCCCCGATGCCGGCCCTTGCAGGGCCGGCGCCCTGGCGGTGGCGCAGAAAAACCAGAACCACAGTCGCTGCGCCCGCCGTACACAACCCGAGGGGACGCATCCATGGCCGAGGTGATCAACGACTGGCAGTTCGTCGAGGCCGTCATGGCCGCCCGCACGCTCGAGGAGGTCGCGCAGGTCAACCGCCGCGCGATGCGGGCGATGGGCTTCAACCACGGCGCCTACGTGCTCAAGCGCCCGGTGCCCGCGCCCCGTGCCGACGCGCCCGCGCAGGACGCGCTGGTGTTCTTCCACGACCTGCCCCCGGCGTGGGCCCGCACCCGCTACGAGTCGCTGCGCAGCAGCGCCGGCGAGCAGGCCGACGCCCGCGTGCAGCATGTGCGCGCCGGCATGCCGGCCACCGCATGGAGCTGGCTCGGTCAGGTGAGCCACACGCGCGCCGACATCGGGCAGCGCGCCCGCGGCCTGCTGCGCAGCGCCGGCGAGCACGGGCTGAAGGCGGGGCTGACCGTGCCGCTGTGGACGCCCGGCATCGACTGGGCCTTCATGACCCTGACCACCGACGCCACCGCCGACCTGCGCGAACTGCGCGCCACCTTGGCGCCGATGAACTACTTCGCCTCCTGCCTGCATTCGACCGTGCGCCGGCTGCAGGGCGACGCCAAGGTGCCGCTCCTGAGCGCGCGCCAGCGCGAGGTGCTGCACTGGGTGGCCGTCGGCAAGTCGACCTGGGAGATCTCCGAGATCCTGCACATCAGCGAGCGCACCGTGTACTTCCACCTCGTGGGCGCCGCCCGCAAGCTCGACACGCAGGGCCGTACCGCCACCTGCGCGCGGGCCCTGGCGCTGGGCCTGCTCACGCCCTGAGCCGGCCCGACCTGCCCCTGTCGGAAACGACAGGGGGCTGCGTAGCGCCGCGCGCCGCGGTGCTGCAATCGGCCACGGGCAGGCCGTGTGTCACGCGCCCGATGCTTCAACCGATCGAGCCCATGAGAGAACGCAGAAATTTCGTGCGCCTGCTGGGCGGCGGCCTCGCGGTGGCGGCGGGCGCGACGGCCCTGGCCACCTGGTGGCTCCACGCCGACGTGCCGGCCGCCGCCTTCGAGATCTGGAACGGCCCGGGCGACGAGACCGACGTGCGCAAGCGCGCTG
This sequence comes from Variovorax sp. GW821-FHT06D12, assembly GCF_059419205.1. NCBI lineage: Bacteria > Pseudomonadati > Pseudomonadota > Betaproteobacteria > Burkholderiales > Comamonadaceae > Variovorax > Variovorax sp. GW821-FHT06D12. The sequence goes on from NZ_JBWKRI010000004.1 coordinate 404,465, forward strand.
TCGCCTATGCCGTCACCGCGCCCACGGCCTACAACGGCCAGCCGTGGCGGGTCGACCTGCGCGAGCCCGACGCCATCGTGCTGCACGCCGACCGCGCCCGCGTGCAGCCCGCCACCGACCCCTTCGGCCGCCAGCTCATGATCGGCCACGGCGCGTTCATCGAGCTGCTGGTGATGGCGCTGGCCCAGCAGGGCGTGCAGGCGCGCGTGCAGCTGTGGCCGCAGGGCGAGCTGGTGGGCGATGCGCCGCAGCAGTGGCCCGACCTGCCGGTGGCGCGTCTCACGCTGTCGCGCGGCGGCACGCCCGATCCGCTGTTCGCGCAGGTGCTGCGGCGGCGCACGCCCAAGCAGCGCTTCGACACCGGGCGCAGGGTGTCGGCCGACATGCTGCAGGGGCTCACCGCGGCCGTGGCTTCGGCTTCAAGCGGGGGCGTGCAATCGGCCGGCACGGTCGACATGGCCCGCGTGCTGCCGCTGCGCAAGCTGTGCGCGGCGGCGGCGCGCGTGGAGCTGGTCACGCCCCACACCGCGCGCGAGAACCTGCGCCTGCTGCGCATCGGGCCGCAGGAAATCCTGGCGCACCGCGACGGCTTCTCGCTCAACGACCCGGCGCTGCGCATGGCGGTCGCGCTGGGGCGCTTCGACCGCGAGGTGCCGGCCGCCGAAGACAGCCTGTCGTTCCGGCAGACGCTGCGGATGTTCGAGGACCAGGCCCACACGGCGATGGGCTTCGTCTGGATCAGCACCGGCGGCAACAGCCGCAGCGAGCAGATCGCCGCGGGCCGGGCCTACGTGCGCCAGCAGCTGCGCGCCACCGACCTGGGCCTGGGCATGCAGCCGATGAGCCAGCCGCTCGAGGAGTTTGCGGAGATGGCGCCGCACCACGCGGCGGTGCACGACATGCTGATCGGCGCCGCGCCGTCGCGCCATGCGCGCAGCCCGACCGTGCAGATGATGTGCCGCCTGGGCTTTCCGACGGCGCCGGTGCCGCCCGCGCCGCGCCGGCCGGTCGGCGATTTCATGCAGGCCTGAACAGCCCGCGTGCGATCAGCGCGGCAGCAGCTGGATCAGCGTCTGCAGCGCGTAGTGCACCGTGGCCGCGCGCACCGTGGCGCGGTCGCCATCGAAGCGGCGGCGCTCGGTGCGCACCTGCCCGTCGACCGACCAGCCGAACCACACGGTGCCCACCGGCTTGTCGGGCGAGCCACCCGCGGGGCCGGCCACGCCGGTCACGGCCACGGCCGCGCGCGCCGGGGCGCCGCGGGCAATGGCGCCTTCGGCCATCGCGCGCGCCACGGGCTCGCTCACGGCGCCGTGGGCCTCGATGAGCGCGGCGTCCACGCCCAGCATCTCGGTCTTGGCGGCGTTCGAGTAGGTGACGAAGCCGCGCTCGAACCACATGCTGGAGCCCGCCAGGTCGGTGCAGGCGCCGGCGATCAGGCCACCGGTGCAGCTTTCGGCGGTGGCCATCATCCAGCCCCGGGCCTGCAGTCGTTCGGCCAGCGTCGCGACGAGCGCGGGGACGTCCTGTTCGGCCAAGGCGGGGGAAGCGGAAGGTTGCATCGGGTTCACCATGCGCGCCACAGCGCAATGACCAGCAGCGTGCAGAAGGCCGCCACCAGGTCGTCCAGAAGAATGCCGAAGCCGGCGCGCCACCACTGCACCCGCGCGGGGTCGTGCGGCTTGAAGGCGGCGTCGGCCCAGCCCACGGGGCCAGGCTTGGCGGCGTCGAAATAACGGAACAGCGCAAAGGCCACGACCTGCGCCCACAGGCCGGCCGGCGTCACCAGCCAGAGCACGAGCCAGAAGGCGACCACCTCGTCCCACACGATGGCGCCGGGGTCGGACACGTTCATGTTGCGCGCAGCGACCGTGCAGGCCCACCAGCCGATCGGCAGGCCGGCCAGAATGATCCAGCCGATGGTCGCGGGCGTGAACCACAGCTGCATCACCACGAACGCGGCCCAGGCCCACAGCGTGCCCACGGTGCCCGGCGCGAAGGGCGACAGCCCCGAGCCGAAGCCCAGCGCGATGAAGTGCGCGGGGTGCGAGAGCAGGAAACGCAGGGTGGGGCGACGCATCGGGGGACGGGGCAGGGCGCCGGTGGTGGCGGAAGAGGAATCCATCGAGGAAGAAGGGGAAGAAGAAACGGCGTGCATCGGTTTCGAAGTGTCGCGCATCCTGTGCGACGGCAGCGCGCCGAAGTTTCTATTTATCAAAGCAATAGCTTGTTTAATTGAGGGGCGCCGCCTAGTATCCAGGCTCCTTTGGCGTTCCCCTTCGTTCTCATGTCGTCCTCCTCCTCTTCCCTCGATGCCGCCGCCGTTGGCGCGCCGCCGCCCACCGCCGCCTGGCGCGAGCTGTTCAGCGGGCGCAACGGCTGGCGCGCGCTGGCGCTGACCGGCGGCGTCGCGCTGCACGCGGTCAACGTCCACATCGTGACCACCGTGCTGCCCTCGGTGGTGCGCGAGATCGGCGGGCTCGACTGGTACGCCTGGAGCACGACCTTGTTCGTGGTCGGCTCGATCCTCGGCGCCACGCTGTCGGTGCGGCTCTTGGCCGCGCGCGGGCCGCGCGGCGCCTGCCTCACGGCGCTGGCCGTGTTCACCGCCGGCTCGGTCGGCTGCGCGCTGGCGCCGGCCATGCCGTGGCTGCTCACAGGGCGCACGGTGCAGGGCCTGGGCGGCGGCCTGCTGGCGGCGCTGAGCTACGGGCTGATCCAGCGCGTGTTCGAACCCCGGCTGTGGCCGCGCGCGGTGGCGCTGGTGTCGGGCATGTGGGGCGTGGCCACGCTGTGCGGGCCGGCCGTGGGCGGGCTGTTCGCGCAGGCCGGCCACTGGCGCTGGGCCTTCTGGGCGCTGCTGCCGGTGGCGGCGGCGCAGGCCCTGCTGGTGACGGTGCAACTGCGGCCCGCGGCCGGCATCCGGCATGACCGCCCGGCGCAGATGCCGCGCGTGCCGGCGCCGCAGATCGCGCTGCTGGCGCTGTCGGTCTTGGTGATCGCCGCCAGCGGCTTCTGGCCCGGCCTGGCGGGGCAGGCCGTGGGCGTGGCGCTGGGCCTGGCCATCGGCTTCGCCGCCACCCGCATCGACCGCCGCGCCGGCGCCGTGCGCCTGCTGCCGACCGGCGCCTATGCGCTTGGCACGCCGCTGGGTGCCATCTACGCGAGCGTGGCGCTGCTGCTGATCGGCACCACCACCGAGATCTTCGTGCCTTACTTCCTGCAGCTGCTGCACGGCCACTCGCCGCTCATGGCGGGCTACCTCACGGCGGCGATGGCGGGCGGCTGGAGCATCGGCTCGCTGACCTCGTCGGGCCGCACTGGCGCAGGCGCCGACCGCATGCTGCGCGCCGGGCCGGTGGTCTGCACCGCAGGCCTGCTGGCGCTCGCGTGGCTGCTGCCGACGCCGGGTGCGCTTGACGCCAATGTCGAGACCGCGCTCGTGGCTGTGGCGCTGGCCGCGGTCGGCTTCGGCGTGGGCATCGGCTGGCCGCACCTGCTGACGCGCGTGATGGCGTTGGCGCCGCGCGGCGAAGAGGGGCTGGCCTCCGCCTCGATCACCACCGTGCAGCTGTACGGCATGGCCGTCGGCGCGGCCGTGGCCGGGCTGGTGGCGAATGCGGCGGGGCTCACGGTGCCCGGCGGCGTCGACGGTGCGCGATCGGCCGCGATCTGGCTGTTCACGGTCTTCGCGCTGGCGCCTGCCATCGCCGCCTGGCTGGCGTGGCGCGCGGTGGTGCGGCGCCAGCGTTAAGCGAGCACGCCTTCCCAGGCCAGCGCGCGCCGGCGGCCACGTTCGCGGCGCGTTTCGCCGCGCAAGGTGGCGACGAGGTCGTACACATCCGCCGGCAGGTGTGCGCCGCGCCACGCGATGTGCTGGTCGGCGCGGCACATCACGAGGCGGTGCGCATAGGCCTTGGGCAGGCTCGCGGTCTCGATGTCGAGCACCGTGAGCGGCATGCGGTACGCGGCGGCCGCGCGCTCCAGCGGCCGCACGTCCACGCTGCGGTCGAAGCGCAGCAGCGTGTAGCCCGGGCCGAAGGCGTCGTACAGCGAGCGCCCGTCGGCCAGCCAGAAGTGCGGCGCGCGGCAGCCGGGCACGGTGGAGGGCGTGAACTCGCCCATCGAGTACGGCGGCGCGCGGTGCTCGCCGTCGGGCACGATGATCGGCGAGCCGGTGTAGAAGTAGCCGAAGTTGAGCCCGCCGCAGCAGAACTGCTGCACGTTGAGCGCGTAGGCCTCGCGGCCGATCTCGGCGCGCTGCGCGTCGCCCGCCGGGCCGGGCGCCTCGATGTCGGGCGGCACGGCGCGGCGCGCGCGGATCATCTTCTGCGCATGGTCCATCGCGAACTGCGACACCTGCTCGGTGATCGGCAGCCGCTCGGCCTCGTAGGCGTCGAGGATGGCCTCGTCGGCCCAGCCCTGCACGCAGGCGCCCAGCAGCCACGAGAGGTTGAGCGCGTCGGCGATGCCGGCGTTCATGCCGTAGCCCGCGTAGGGCACCCACAGGTGCGCGGCGTCGCCCGCGAGGAACACGCGGCCGTCGCGAAAGCGCGTGGCCACGAGGCGCCGGCCGATCCAGTCTTCCTTGCTGATGATGTCGTAATGGAAGTCGGGGCCCACGCCCAGGATCTCTCGGATCGAGGTGTCGCGGTCGACCGAGTCGAATTCGGGCTCTTCGGCGTTCAGGTGGTTGTGCACCAGCCAGGTCTCGTGGCCGTCGATGGCGAACATCGTGCCGCAGCGGCGTGGGTTCATCGCGTAGTACGACCACGCGGGCTTGCCCGGAATCATGTCGCGCAGCTGCGGCGCGCGGATGAAGGTCGACTGCACGCGCTGGATCACGGCCGTGCCTTCGAGCTTGGCGCCGATCTGCTTGCGCACCGGCGAGCTGCCGCCGTCGCAACCGACCATGTAGCGGCAGCGGATGCTGCGTGTGGCGCCGCTGTCCATGTCGGTGGCGATGGCGCTCACGCCGTCGGCGTCCTGCGTGAAGCGCTCGAAGCGCGTGCGGTTGAGCAGCGACACGCCCGGCAGCGCGGCCGTGTGCTTCAGCAGAATCGGCTCGAGGTAGATCTGGTTGATGCGGTGCGGCGGCTCGGGCGTGGGCCACCATGCGTCGGGGCCCTCGGTCTCGGTGTAGCGGTCGCGCCGGCACGGAATGGGAATGCGCGTGAGCTCGGTGCCCGTCACCGTGGTGCGAAACACCACGTCGTTCGGGTGGTCGGCCGGCAGCCCGGCATCGCGCAGTTGCTGCGCCACGCCCAGGCGGCGGAACTGCTCCATGGTGCGCGAGGCCACGTGGTTGCACTTCACGTTCGGCGGCTCGGCGAAGCGGCGCGTCTCGCACAGGATCACGGTCACGCCGCGCGAGGCCAGGTCCATCGCCAGCGTGAGGCCCACGGGGCCGGCGCCGACGATCAGCACGTCGGCTTGCATCGAGGTGTCGGCGGTCTTCGTCATGTCTCTATCGGCTTGTCGTTCAATCGAGCTTGATGTGGGCGTCCTGGATCACCTGGGCCCACTTCTTCGTCTCGGCGCGGATGTAGCTGTCGAAGGATTCGACCGAGCCCGGCGCCGGCTCCACGCCGAGCGCGCGCATGGCGGTCTTCACCTGCTCGTCGCCGAGCGCGGCGTTGAGCTCGGCATTGAGCCGCGCCACCACCGGCGCGGGCGTGCCGGCCGGCGCGACCACGCCGAACCAGCCGGTCGAGTCGTAGCCCGGCAGGCCGGCCTCGGCCACCGTCGGCACCTCGGGCAGCATCGGCAGGCGCTGCGGGCTGGTCACGGCGAAGGCGATCAGCTTGCCGGCGCGGATCTGTTGCAGCGACGAGGGCAGGTCGACCACCGCCAGCGGAATCTGCCCGCCCAGCACGTCGAGCGCCGCCGGGCCCGAGCCGCGGTAGGGCACCTCGACCAGCCGCGTGCCCGCCATCTGGTTGAACAGCGCCGCCGACAGGTGCATGGCCGTGCCGTTGCCGCCGTGGCCGATCGACAGCGTGCCCGGCTTCGCCTTGGCCAGCGCGACGAGTTCGCGCTGCGTCTTCGCGGCCACCGACGGGTGGCCCACCAGCACGAAGGGAATGGCCGCCAGCATGCCCACGGGCTTGAGGTCTTTCTGCGGATCGAAGGGCATCTGCGGGTACAGGCTCACGTTGGCCGCCAGCGCACCCGCCGCGCCCACGCCCAGCGTGTAGCCGTCGCCCGGCGCCTTGGCCACCAGCGTCAGCCCCACGTTGCCGCCGGCGCCGGGGCGGTTGTCGACCACCACCTGCTGGCCCAGCTTCTCGTTCAGGCGCGGCACCAGCATGCGCACCACGCCGTCGGCGCTGCCGCCGGGCGGGAAGGTCACGACCATGCGGATCGGCTTGGTGGGGAAATCGCCCGCCGGGGCTTGCGCGAGGGCAGAGCCGGCCACCAGCGCACCGGCCACGGCCCACAGCAGTTGCCTGCGTCGCCCACGAAATGCGTGCATGCCGCGGGCGATGGGTGCTGTCATTCGGGCCTCTCCTTGAATTCGGTGCTTTGATCGGAGATTGAACGATGGCAGCATTCATTCGTAAATCAAGAAATTCCGAATGATTTTTCAAATTTTCTGATGAATACGAACTTCAGTCCTACGATCCGCCAGCTGCGTGCGTTCCTCGCGGTCTACCAGCTGCGCAAGCTCGGCGCCGCGGCCACGCGGCTGTTCGTCACGCAGTCGGCCGTGAGCATGCTGATCCGCCAACTCGAAGAGGGCCTGGGCACGCGCCTGTTCGACCGCACCACGCGCGCGCTCAAGCCCACGGCCGCAGCCGAACAGATGATTTCCACCGTCGAGCGCGTGCTGCGCGACGTCGATTCGCTCTCGGCCGATTTCCGCGAACTCGCCACGCTGGAGCGCGGTCGCGTGACGCTGGCCATCACGCCCACGCTGGCAGGGTTTTTATTGCCCGATGCGCTGCGCGCCTTCGGCGAGCAGCACCCGAAAGTTCGCGTGCTGGTGAACGACTGCGCGCCCGACCAGTTCCTGTCGCGCATCCTCGGCGAGCACGTCGACTTCGGCATCGGCACGCCCGAGCGGCCCGGTCCCGAGGTCGAGGTGCAGCGCCTCATGCGCGACCACCTCGCCGTGGTGTGCCGCACCGACCACCCGCTGGCCAAGGCACGCGTGGTGCGCTGGTCGGACCTGGGCCGCCACCCCGTCATCACCGTGCGCCCCGGCTACGGCGTGCGTCCGCTGATCGACGGCACGGCGGCCGAGGCGGGCGTGACGCTCGATGTGGTGAACGAGGTGTCCTTCCTGTCCACCGCGCTGTGGATGACGGCGGCCGGCATGGGCGCGTCGATCATGCCGTCGGCCTTTGCGCGCGCCGAGAAGAACCCGGTGCTCGTGGTGAAGGTGCTCAGCGCGCCGCGCGTGGTGCGCGACATCTCGATCGTCACCAAGCGCGGCCATTCGCTGTCGGCGGCGGCGCGGGCGTTCATCGAGGCGCTGAAGCAGAGCCTGCAGTAGCCGTGGGGGCGGGCCGGTCGTATGCTGGCCGGTCTTTTTCTTCGCGCGAAAGCAGGTGCCCCATGACAACCACCACACGGTCCCGTTTCTCTTCCGCATGGCTGGTCCTGGCATTCGGCCTGATGCTGTCGATGCTGCTCGTGGCCTGCGGCAACAAGGAGGCCGAGCAGCGCAGCGCCTTCATCGCCTACCTGCAGACCCGCGTGCTCGACAAGCCCGGCTTGCGCGTGCCCACGCCCACCGCCGAAGAAAAAGCATCGTTCGGCGACTACGCGCAGCACTACGCGGTGATCACCGATTTCAACGAAGGCATGAACAAGTCGGTGAGCCAGCCGATGACGCAGGTCATGAACAAGGGCGCGCTGCGCTCGTTCGTCGATCTGCCGGCACGCCGTGACGATCTCAAGGCCGCCAAGGAGGGCCTGGGCGGCTTGCGCTCCGCGCTCGACCAGCAGCTGGCCAAGGCCGACGCGGCGCGCGCGCAACTCAAGCAGCCCGACGACCTGAAGCAGGTCTATGGCAAGGCCTACGAGAAGACGGTGACGACGCCCGCCGCCACCTTCAAGGAGGTGTTCCCTGCGCTCGACGCCGTGTTCGACAGCGCGCTGGCCATCGGCGATTTCATGGAGAAGAACAAGTCGAAGCTGCAGGTCTCCGGCGCTTCGCTCACTGTGACCGACCCCGCGGTGAGGGCCGAGCTCGACAAGATGGTGCAGCAGCTGGGCCGCCAGTCGGCCGCCATCAACACCGCGCAGGACAAGATGCGCGCGATGCTGCGCGGCGCTTGAACAGGCCCTAGACGAAGTGGTCGAACGAGCCGAAGCGCTGTGACACCGGCGCGCCGCTCGCATCGACGATGCGCAGCCCCGCGTCCGCCTCGATGCGGCCGATGCGCGTCACGCGCGTGGCGCTGTTCACGCCGGCCTGCAGGACTGCATCGCGGGCCGAGGCCGGCGCAGTGAACACCAGCTCGTAGTCGTCACCGCCCGAGAGCGCGCAGGTGCGCAGCGCCTCGGTGGGCAGGCCGGCCGTGTCGACCGCGATCAGCGCGGTGGTGGCGTCGGCATCGAGCGTGGCGCCCACGCCGCTGGCCGCGAGGATGTGGCTCAGGTCGCCGATCAGGCCGTCGCTCACGTCCACCGCCGAGGTGGCGATGCCGCGCAGCGCCTGGCCCAGTGCCACGCGCGGCGTGGGCTGTTCCATGCGCGCGCGGGCCTGTGCGAAGGCCTCGGCGGGCAGGCTCAGCGTGCCGCGGAACACCTCGAGCGCCAGCCGCGCATCGCCCAGCGAGCCGCTCACCCACAGGTCGTCGCCCGCGCGCGCGCCCGAGCGCAGCAGCGCGGCGCCGGCCGGCACTTCGCCGAACACGGTGATGCAGATGTTGAGCGGGCCGCGCGTGGTGTCGCCGCCCACCAGCTCGCAGCCGTGGGTGTCGGCCAGCGCGAACAGGCCGCGCGAAAAACCTTCGAGCCAGGGCTCGTCCACGCCGGGCAATGCCAGCGCCAGCGTGAAGGCCAGCGGCTTCGCGCCGCAGGCGGCCAGGTCGCTGAGGTTCACGGCCAGCGCCTTGTGGCCGAGCCGGGCCGGCTCCACGGTCGAGAGAAAGTGCCGCCCCTCCACCAGCATGTCGGAGGACACGGCGAGCTGCATGCCCGCGGCCGGCGCGAGCAAGGCGCAGTCGTCGCCCACGCCCAGCGGCGAGCGCGTGGCGGGACGTTTGAAATAGCGTGTGATCAGGTCGAATTCACCCATGGGTGCGAGAGCATAACGACCTGGCGCGGGGCCGCTCGCCGCGGCGCCCACGGGAAAGAGGGGCTGACACTGGAAGCATTTTGTAATACCGTCATGCAAGCGGATACACCGAAAGTCCAAACAGGAGGAGGCCGCCATGACAGCCATCGTGCAGGGAGGCGTGTCCGCCGAGGCCGACACCGACCGGATCGTTGCCTTGCTGTACGACGGGATCACCTGTCCCGGCGACTGGTACGACGCGCTCGATGCCATGCGCGAGGTGCTCGGCGCCGCCTGCTTTCACACGCTCACGGTGCGCCGCGCCGACTGCTCGGTGGTGGGCGCGGGGCTCGCCAACCTGGAGAGCCCGCCCGACAAGGTGCGCGAGTACGAGCAGCACCTGGCGCGCGACGACATCCGCATGCAGATGCCGGTGAACGCCCCGCTGGGCACGCCGGTGACCGACCACACCTACTTCGGCGCGCGCACGCTGTCGCGCAGCGCGATCTACGTCGACTGGCTGGCGCCGCTCGGCCTGCGCCACACGCTGGCCATGGGGCTGCGCACCGACGACGACACGCGCGAAGTGCTCGGCTTCATCCGCCCCCGGGCCGAGGCGCCCTACGGTCCCGAGAGCGAGGCCTTCTGCCGGCGCCTGTCGCCGCACCTCGTGCGCGCCAGCGAACTGCGCGCCCGCATGGCGCAGCTGGGCGAGCACGCGGCCACCGGGCTGTCGGCGCTCGACGCGCTGCCGCAGGGCATCGCCGTGGTCGACGAGGCCTGCCGCATCGACCACCTGAACACCCGCGCGGCGGCGTGCGCGGGCCGCCGCGGCCTGTTCGACAGCGCGCAGGGGCGATTGCGGCTCGCGTCGTCCGCGCTGCAATCGGCCTTCGAGCAGCGGGTGCGCGAGGCCTGCGCCCCGGCCGGCGGCGCGCGGGCCGGCGTACTGCACCTGCCCGTGGCCGGCAGCGTGGTCCGCATCACGGTGCTGCCGCTCAAACCCTCGCACCCGCTGGCCGTGCTGCGCCAGCGCCACCGCGCGCTCGTGGTCTTCGCCCATCCGGCCGAGGCGGCGCCCGTGGAGCCGCGGCAGCTGGAAAGCCTGCTCGGCCTGAGCCCGACCGAGGCGCGGCTCGCGCTGCTGCTGGCGAGCGGCAAGACCGTGAAGGACTTCGCCGCCGCGCAGCACTGCTCCGAACACACGGCGCGCAGCCACCTGCGCAACGTGATGCGCAAGACCGACTGCCACCGGCAGGCGGAACTGGTGCTGCTGGTGCAGTCGCTGCGGGACTGAGCAGCAGGTTCTACTGCGAACGGGGGATGGCGCCGCGCGGCGGTTGCGAGAACCATGGCGCCCTCTACACGAGGAGTTCGCCATGGCTGTCTACTGGGACGAGACCAAGATGCAGATGGGCCCGCACGGCACCGCGACCATCCTCGCCTTCGGCGATTCGTGGTTCTGGTACCCGCTGCCGGGCGGCAGCCTGCTGAACTTCCTGGGCGACGTGGTCGGCGCGCGCGGCCACGTGATCCTGGCCAAGGGCATGAACGGCGCGGAAGCCCAGGACTATGTGGAGGGCAAGTACCGCAACGCCGTGCGCGAGTCGCTGCGCCTGTACGGCCCGACGCTGTCGGCGGTGTTCATCAGCGGCGGCGGCAACGACTTCGCGGGCTTCAACGACCTGCGCCCGCTGCTCAAGTCCGATTGCGCGGGCGAGACCCAGGCCGCGCAGTGCTTTCGCAACGGCAAGGGCGGCTTCGACCAGTTCCTTGTCGACATGGACGAGCAGTACCGTGCGCTCATCGGCCTCATCTACACCCGAACGAGCGTCGACTGCCACATCGTCATGCACAGCTACGACTACGCGCCGCCCACGGGCAAGGCGCTGTTCGGGCGCGAAGGCTGGCTGCGTCCGGCGCTGGTCGACGCGGGCGTGGCGCCCGAGTTGTTCAAGCCCTGCGTCGACCACCTGATCGACGGCTTCCACGGCATGCTGCAGAACATCGCCGCGGGCGACCCGCAGCACCTGCACGTGGTGGACAGCCGGGGCACGCTGGGCCCGACCGACTGGGCCAACGAGCTGCATCCCAACGGCCGCGGCTTCAAGAAGATCGCGGTTCAGCGCTGGCAGCCCGTGCTGCAGCCGCTGAACCTGGCCTGAACTCTTGTGAAGTTCAGACGCCGCGCGCGCGGCGGTTGGACATGACCACGTTGTCCTTCTCGATCGCTGTACCGCTCGTCAGTGCAGCAATCCACGCGTCGGTCGTCGCCACGGCGGCGAAGTTGCTGTGGAACACGACGCTGAAGACGCGGTGGATTTCCTCGGCGCTCACGCGGCCGGCTGCGTTCTCGTAGGGCAGTGCGCCGGTGGCGTCCGACAGGAACTCCACGTTCAGCCCGCGGTGCATGGCTTCGAACACGGTGGAGGCGTCGCAGTTCTGCGTCATGTAGCCGGTCACGCTCAGCGTGTCGATCTCGTGGCGCGCGAGCCAGTCGGCGAAGTCGGTGCCGGTGAAGACGCTCGGGAAGGCCTTGGTGACGAGGTGGTCGCGCGGGCGCTGGGCGATCTCGGGGTGCAGCTGGCCGTGGAACTTGTCGGCCTGGAACACCGGCGCGCCCTTCGGCGCGTGATGCTGCACCACCACCACCGGCACGCCGGCCGCGCGGGCCGCGTCCATGGCCTGCGCGATCTTCGGCAGCGAACTCTCGACCGGCGGGTATTCGATGGGCAGGCCGCCGCCTTCGAAGTATTCGTTCTGCACGTCGATGACGACGAGGGCGCGGCGCGGTGCGGACTGGCTCATGGGTATCTCCTTCGGTGGTTGTGTGTCTGGAATGGCTCGATTCTTCGCGCACCGCGGGTTTTGCGACAGTGGCCCGAAAGCCATTCATCGATAAGATCGGGCCATGCGCTCATCTGCCGTTGAAACCATCGCTGTCGTGGCCTTCGACGGCATCAGCCCCTTCCACCTTTCCGTGCCCTGCATGGTGTTCGGCGAAGACCGCACCGACACCGGCGCGCCGCGTTTTCGCGTGCAGGTCTGCGCGCCCGAGCCCGGGCCGCTGGCCACCAACGCGGGCTTCACGCTCGTGGTGCCGCACGGCCTGGAGGCGATCCGCCGCGCGCAGATCGTGGTGGTGCCGTCCTGGCGCGACGACGGCCGGCCCGCACCGCCCGCGCTCATCCGCGCGCTGCAGGCGGCGCACCGACGCGGCGCCACCGTGGTCGGGCTGTGCCTGGGTGCTTTCGTGCTGGCCGAGGCGGGCCTGCTCGACGGCCGGCCCGCCACCACGCACTGGCACCTGGCCGCGGCGTTCGCCAAGCAATACCCGCAGGTCGTGCTGCAGCCCGAGGTGCTGTACGTGGACGACGGCAACGTGCTCACGTCGGCGGGCACGGCCGCCGGCATCGACTGCTGCCTGCATCTGCTGCGCGTGCGCTACGGCGCCGACACCGCCAACCGCGCCGCGCGGCGCATGGTCGTTGCGCCGCACCGGCAGGGCGGTCAGGCGCAGTACATCCAGCAGCCCGTGCCGGCGGCGGCGGAACGCGACCGGCTCACGCCGTTGCTCGAATGGCTGGGGCGGCATCTGCAGACGCCGCATGAACTCGACGAACTCGCGCGCCGCGCGCTCATGAGCCGGCGCACCTTCACGCGGCGCTTTCGCGAATCGACGGGCACGACGGTCGGCCAGTGGCTGCAGAACCAGCGGCTGGCGCTGGCGCAGCGGCTGCTCGAAACGACCGACCGCTCCGTGGAGCGCGTGGCGGCCGATGCGGGCTTCGGCTCGGCGGTGCTGCTGCGCAAGCACTTCGCCACGGCGTTCAAGGTGTCGCCGACGGTGTACCGCCGGCAGTTCTCCCAGGAGGCCGTGGCCGCCTGAACAACGTCAGGCCGCGCCGCGAAAGCGCAGCGAAGCCTGGCGCACCACTTCCGCCAGCAGCCGCTCCTTGCCCTGCTTCTCGCGCAGCCAGCGTGCGTCGTTGCGGTTGGCCTCGACGCTGGTGCGCAGCTCGCCCAGCGCCTGCGTGGCGTTGAGCGCCTCGCTGTGCCATTCGAGCTGGGTCATGGTCATCAGGATGTGATCGCGCAGCGGCATGTGCTGGCCGCTGGCCGGGTCGACGTACACCGCGTCCAGGCCGAAGCGGCAGGCCTGGAAACGGTTGTAGGTGTAGACGAGGTAATCGTCCTCGCTCGGCTCGAAGGGCTGCTCCTGCAGGAACCACGCGGCCAGCGACTGCACGTAGCCCGCGAGCGCGGCGGCGCGCTCGATGGTGAGCGGCGTGTCGAACACGCGGATCTCGATGGTGCCGAACTCGGGCTTGGGACGGATGTCCCAATAAAAGTCTTTCATGCTGCGCACGACGCCGGTGCGGGTCATGCGCTCGAAGTAGGCCTCGAATTCCTTCCAGCTCGTGGTGAAGGGCGCGCGGCCCGAGAGCGGGAACGCGAACACGGAATTCAGGCGCGCCGAGTCGAACTGCGTGTCCTGCCCCTGCACGAAGGGCGACGAGGCCGACAGCGCGATGAAGTGCGGGATGTAGCGCGACATGCGGTGCAGCATGAGCAGCGCCGAGTCGGCGTCGGGGCAGCCGATGTGCACGTGCTGGCCGAAGATGGTGAACTGCTTGCTCAGGTAGCCGTACAGCTCCGACAGCTCGCGAAAGCGCGGCTTGTCGTAGATGCGCCGTTCGTGCCATTGCTGGAACGCATGCGTGCCGCCGCCGACCACGGCGATGTTGAGCTTGTCGGCGTTCTTGATCAGCGCCTCGCGGATCGGCGACAGCTGCGTGATCACGTCCTGCGCCGAGTGGCAGATGTCGGTCGAGATCTCGATCATGCTCGAGGTCATCTCGGGCACCACGCTGCCGGGCAGCGGCGTCTGCGCCATCAGGCGCAGCATGTCTTCGGCATACGGCGCGAGGTCGTAGTCGTGCGTGTTCACGAGCTGCAGCTCGAGCTCCACGCCCAGCGACAGCGCCTCCGACTTGTTGAAGGGCTCGAGCTTGACGGCGCGGCTGGCCGGATCGGCGGGCAGCGGCGCAGAGCGGACGTCGTCGCTGTCCGGGTCGATCGGGAGGACGGAGGTGGGGTTGCTGTTGCTGCTCATCGCTGCGTGTCTTCCGTGGTGCTGAAGGCCTGTGGCGTCCAGGGGACCGAACTCTCGCCCACGGCGTGGATCGCCACGGTGGCGAGCACGGCGCCCATCACTTCCATCAGCAAAATCGAGGGCAGGGCGACCTGCGTGATCATGGTGCCCAGAAGCGGCGAGGCCGAGGCGAAATTGGAGGCGATCAGCAGGGCGATGGACGACAGCGGCGTCATCGCGCAGCCGACCCAGAAGGCCTGCTTCCAGCTGGCGCCGCTGCCCGGGTTGGCAATGGCCACGCCCGAGATCTTGGTGACCAGGCGCACGCCGATCACGGCCAGCACCACGCTGGCCACGGGCAGCGTCCAGTCGGCCTGCGCCGCCACCATCGACACCAGCACGAACATCAGCATGGTCAGCAGCGACGAGGCGGTGCCGAGCTGGCGCTGCCAGGCCCAGGGCTTGGGGTTGAGCGTCTTGAGCAGCACGCCGCCGATCAGCGCCGCCAGCGGCGCCGAGCCGCCGATGTGGGCCGTGAGCGCCGCGCCCGCCGCGATGATCGCCAGCAGCAGGATCGAGGTGTTCTCGCTGTTCGGGCTCATCACGCGCAGCGCCGAGCGCAGCGCCAGCGCCATGATGGCGCCGACCACGAACGACATGCCCAGCACCACCGCCACCGGGTAGAGCTTGAGCATCAGCGACTGCGGCGCGCGCTCGATCAGGCCGGCCTGCGCGTAGCCCAGCGTGAGGGCGTAGAAGGTGTTGAGCGTGGCCAGCGTCATGGCGCGTTCGGTCACCGGGCCGGCAGCGCGGGTGTCCATGATCACGCGGCTGAGCACGGCGGGCGAGGCGACGATCGCCATCAGCGCGATGGGGTTGGCCACCGGCTCGGGCAGGCCCAGAAGAATCAGAATCCAGTACACGCCGAAGTAGGTCAGCCCCGCCTCCAGCAGGCTCTGCACCAGCACCATCGGGTTGTGGCGGAACCAGCGCAGCGGCAGCCGCCCGCCCGCTTCAAACAGCACCACGGCCGCGCCCAGCTCCAGCAGGAACAGGCTGATGCCGCGCAGCGGCCAGATCGCGCCCTCGAAGCCGGCAAAGCCCACCACCGCGCCCACCACCGAATAGCCGATGACCTTCGGCATTCCCAGGTAGCGCTGCACCAGGTGGCCGGAGGCCGCGGCGGCGGCCACCAGCAGGGCCCAGAGCACGGTGGGCAGGCCGGCCGAGGGGCGCGCCCATTCGGCCCAGAAGCCCTGGAGTTCGGCGAGGAGTGCGGTCAGGTTCATGTAGGCAGGAAGAAGCTCACCGGCCGGCTGCGCCAGCGGGCCCAGATCGCGCTGCGGATGCGGGCGCGGTCACCGAGGCTCACGCTGTGCGCGCGCAGCGCCAGCCGGAAAGCGAAGTAGAAACTCACGCTCACATTGAGCGCGCCGATCACCGGGATCGCCGCAACCGCCCACCACAGGGCCGGCTGGTGCAGTGCCGGCAGCCCGATGGATGCCGCCGCGGCCGCGATCTGGCCGGCCGACAGCGTGACATGGCGCACATCCAGCCCGAGCCCGAAGAAGCCCGCGAACGCGGGCAGCAGTCCGAGCATGAGTCCCAGCGAGATGTTGGAGGCGAAGCCTGAGATGTGTGTGCGCATGAAGGCGGCCCAGCGACGGGCCCGGGCGGCACCGAGAAAGGCGCCGATGCGAGGGTTGTAACGCATGGCGGAGTCCAGGCGATGCAGGACAAAGGCGTTTTCTGTCCATCCGGCGATGATGCTGGACGAAAACAGCAGGATGCCGGTGATTGCCGCGAAAAGCACGGTCGGTCCGAGCAGCGACAGCGAATGCAGCGTGGAGGCCGCATGCGCCGCGTCCAGCAGCGGCCGGCCCAGCGCGGCCTGCCAGCCCAGCACCAGCAGGCCCACCGCCGGCACCACCAGGAGCACGTTGCCCAGCACGGCCGCCACCTGCGAGCGCACGAGGTTGGCCACCTCGTCGACGAACTGGTCCACGGCGTCGTCCGACTTGATGTCGCGCAGCCGCGCCGCCATGGCGGGCGCGGTCATGGCCGGCTGCTTGGTGGCCAGCGTGAGGTGCAGCAGCTGGATCGCCACGAAGCTGGCCGCATACATGAGGCCCGCGGCCAGCCCGCTCCAGAAGGCCGACAGGGCCAGCGCGTAGATGCCGAACTTGGCCAGCACCGTCAGCGCCGTGAAGGCGCCGCCGCCGGCGGCCTTCTTCACCATCTGCAGGTAGCTGCGGCGGTCGCGGGTGATGTAGTGCTCGCCCGTCTCGGCGCTGCGCTCGGTCACCTTGGCCGCGAGCATCGACGAGTTGGAGGCGATCAGCGCGCGGATGCTGTTGCGCTCGCCGCCCGCCAGCACCAGCTTGCCGACCAGCCGCGCCATGCTCGGCCCCGGCACGGGCGACATCAGGCAGTCGAGCAGCTCGCGGATGCGCAGCACGCGCTCGCGCAGCTGGCGCAGCCGGAACACCAGGCCGACCGAGATGCCGTTGTCTTCCAGGTGCGTGTAGACCGACGAGGCGCTGGAGCGGCAGGCATCGAGCCGGTCGCGGAAGGCCACGAAGGCGGCCTGCAGGGATTCTTCGTCGCGCGGCAGGGCGAACATCTGCTCGCGCAGCGCGTCCAGGTCGGCCATGAGGGCGTGGAAAGGGCGCGCCTCGCCCGCTTCGGGGCTGATGCGCAGCCGCAGCTCGGGCGAAAAGCCCGTGGCCACCACCTGGCTGCAGCAGTAGGTGACGGCGTCCATCACCGTGTGGCGCCAGCGCGCCGAGCCGTCGGGCATGGGCGCGGCGTCGGCCAGCAGCGCGCCGATGCGCGCGAGCTGGGTGTCGTCGAGCAGCGCGATCCAGCCGGCGTCGAACACGCCGGGCAGCACCAGCCGGAACAGGTCCGAGGCGTCGGTGGTCTCGGGCGTGCCCGGCAGTATCTTGCGGCGCATGCGTTCGCCGAACTCGCTCAGGAAGGCGGTGCGCGGCGCAAAACCGTAGTCGGCCAGCAGCGCCGTGAGGTCGACCGACTGCGTGAACGCGCGCCACCAGGCGCGCAGCCGGTCGCACAGCTCGGGGCGTGCCTCGACGGCGTCGAGCAGCAACTGCACGCGGCCGATGGCGGCCTGCGGCGAGGCACGGTCGCCGCGCAGCCAGTCGAAGAGGTTGATGAGCCAGATGTGGCGCTGCGCCACATCGGCCGTGGGGTCGAGGCCGGCAAGCAGCCCCTGCAAGTCGCGAGATGCAGCAGCCATGATGAATTCGTAACGGATCAGTGCGGGGAACACCGCGGAACCGGCTCAGCCGGGCCGCTGGTGTTGCCCCCGGCGAGGGGGAAGGAGAAGCGACACGAAGTGCGCGAAGCCTGGGGGAGTACCTAGTGCAGCACCCGGGAGACCGGGGCGCCGCCAATGTCGGCTTCGAGCACGAACATGGGAACGGGCACGTCGAAACGCTCGCCTTCTTCGGTCACCACGAAGAAGCTGCCGTGCATCGTGCCGCTGGCCGCCTGCAGGCGGCAGCCGCTGGTGTAGCGGAACGATTCGCCGGGCGCCAGCAGCGGCTGCTGGCCGATCACGCCGAGGCCCTTGACCTCCTGCGCATGGCCCGAGGCGTCGTTGATGAGCCAGTGGCGCGCGATCAATTGCGCGCCCACCGTGCCCACATTGGTGACGGTGATCGTGTAGGAGAAGGTGTAGACGTTGTCCTTGGGCGAGGACTGGTCGGCCAGGTAACGCGGTTCGACCTGTACGCTGAAGGGGCTGTGTGACATGGGGCGCATGGTAACGGAGGCCTTTCCTCGGACTTCCGTCGGCTGCGAGAATCCAGGGTTATGAGCAGCACCCCGTTCCGCATTGCGCCCTCCATTCTTTCCGCCGACTTCGCGCACCTCGGCCAGGAACTGACCGACGTGATCGCGGCCGGCGCCGACTGGATCCACTTCGACGTGATGGACAACCATTACGTGCCGAACCTGACCTTCGGCCCCATGATCTGCCAGGCCCTCAAGCCCTACGCCAAGACCGCCGACGGCACGCCCGTGCCCATCGACGTGCACCTGATGATCCAGCCGGTCGACGCGCTGGCCGCGTCTTTTGCGCAAGCGGGCGCTGACTACATCAGCTTCCACCCCGACGCATCGACCCATGTGCACCGCAGCATCCAGGCCATCAAGGCCGCGGGCTGCAAGCCCGGCCTGGTGTTCAACCCCGGCGCCGGCCTCGAGGCGCTGGACTGGGCCATCGACGACATCGACCTGATCCTCATCATGAGCGTGAACCCCGGCTTCGGCGGCCAGAGCTTCATCGACTCGGCGCTGCGCAAGATCGAGCAGGCGCGCAAGCGCATCGAGCAGAGCGGGCGCGACATCCGCCTCGAGGTGGACGGCGGCATCAAGGCCGACAACATCGCCCGCGTGGCCTCGGCCGGCGCCGACACCTTCGTGGCGGGCAGCGCGATCTTCAACGCCAAGGACTATGGCGCGGTGATCGGCGACATGCGCCAGCAGCTGGCCACCGTCAAGGCCTGACCTTGCCGTCGGCGGTGCGCTCGGGCGTGAGCCCGCGGTCGGTGTCGACCACGCCGCGTTCCACGTCCTCGTAGCCACGCCGGCCCTTCTCGGGCGGCTGGCCGTCCTGCATCACCTGGCTGTCCGACGACTGGTCGCGCTCGTGCGGCAGGCGCGGCGCCGATTCGCCGTCCTGTGCGACGCGGGTGGTGTCCTTCTTGTCCTTGCGCGGCTGCTGGGCCATCGTGTGCTCCTTCAAAGTTCGGGTCTGGCGCCAGCTTGCGCGGCGCCCCGCCACGGGGCGGTAGGACAGGCCAGGGCGCGGCTGTAGGTTTGCGCTGCGCGCCCGCCAAGCCACAGGGTCTTGCCTTTTGCGTGGCCACAGTCGCCTCCGCATAATCGCCCGCATGTCCACCCCGCTTTTCGACGACGCCGCGACCGCCACCGACAGCCTGCGCCTGCATGCGTTCGCGTCGCTGAACCCGGGCCCGCGCCTGCTCGTGATCGGCGGGGTGCACGGCGACGAGACCTGCGGCACCGAGGGCATCGCGCGCGTGCTGGCCGAGTTCGATGCCGGCGACTTGCGCCTGCTGCGCGGCGAACTCACGCTCGTGCCCGTGGCCAACCCGCTCGCACGGCGGCGCCTGCAGCGCGAGGGCCAGCGCAACCTCAACCGCCTGTTCCGGCCGAGCGAGACGCCGGCCGACTACGAGGCCCGCATCACCAACCGGCTGGCCCCCGTCATCGCGCGCCACGACGTGCTGCTCGACCTGCATTCCTTCCAGAGCGAGGGCGAGGCCTTCGCCATGATCGGCCCGCGCGACAACAGCGGCAGCCTCGAACCCTTTGCGCGCGCGCAGGAAGAAGGCCGGCTCGCGCTGCACATCGGCACGCCCATCGTCGTCGAGGGCTGGCTCGACATCTACGCCGCCGGCCTCGCGCAGCGCGGCGCCGCCGTCGACGAGGCCGCCATCGACTTCGGCCGCGGCACCAACGAGTACATCCGCAGCTGCGGCGGCTACGGCGTCACGCTCGAATGCGGTCAGCACCAGGACCCGCAGGCGCCCGAGGTGGCGTGGGCGGCCATCCGCCGCATGCTCGCGCTGCTGGGCATGGCGGCGCTGCCGCCGGGCCTGTCGGCCGCGCCTCCGCAGCCGCCCCAGTTGCTGCGCCTGGCGAGCGTGACCGACCGCCTGCACGAGGACGACAGCTTCGTGCGCGACTGGGCCACCTTCGACCCCGTGCAGCGCGGCGAACCCGTGGGCATGCGGCACGACGGCACGCTGGTCAGCGCGCCCGACGACGGCTTCATCGTGTTCCCGAACGCGATGGCGCTGCCGGGCGCCGAGTGGTTCTACTTCGCGCGGCCCAGCGAGCGCGTGCTCGACCCGGGCGCCTGAGGCTCGCGCCTGTCGGCGCCCTCCTACCGGGGACGCCCACCTTCTCCCACAGACGGGGAGGGGCGGCCACTACGGCCCGCGCACCGGGCCCCACCTAAGCTTCCCCTTTGCGGATTTTCCGGCGCGCGGCCCCGCTTCTCTCGGAGGGAAAAACATCATGGAAATCTCGGCACTGTTCGATTCGCTCATGGGCACCTGGGGCGACGACATCCTGATCTGGGCGGTGGCTGCCGTGACCGCCTGCATCGGCCTGATCGCCGTGGTGAACGTGCTCGACATCTTCATCGGCAGCGGCAACAGCAACGAGGCCGGCTGAGCCGACCCGCATCGATGCCCAGAACCCCGATGTCCCCCCAGAACAAGGCCGCCGCAGGCCGCCGCGCCAGCACCGCCAAGACCGGTGACGGCGCCAACGCCAAGCAGCTGCAGCTCGAAGGTTTCACCACCGAGCACCCCACGCACCTGACGACCAACCAGGGCCTGCAGGTTCCCGACAACCACAACTCGCTCAAGGCGGGCGTGCGCGGGCCGACGCTGCTCGAAGACTTCATCCTGCGCGAGAAGATCACGCACTTCGACCACGAGCGCATTCCCGAGCGCGCCGTGCATGCGCGCGGCTCGGCGGCGCACGGCTACTTCCAGGTCTACCAGTCGATGTCGCAGTACACCTGCGCCGACTTCCTGCAGGACCCCGATGCGAAGACGCCCGTGTTCGTGCGCTTTTCCACCGTGGCCGGCTCGCGCGGCTCGGCCGACACCGTGCGCGACGTGCGCGGCTTCGCCGTCAAGTTCTACACGCGCGAGGGCAACTACGACCTCGTGGGCAACAACATCCCCGTGTTCTTCATCCAGGACGCGATGAAGTTCCCCGACCTCATCCACGCCGTGAAGCCCGAGCCGCACCACGAGATGCCGCAGGCCGCGAGTGCGCACGACACCTTCTGGGACTTCGTCTCGCTCATGCCCGAGAGCACCCACATGCTGATGTGGGCCATGAGCGACCGCGCCATTCCGCGCAGCCTTCGCATGATGGAAGGCTTCGGCGTCCACACCTTCCGCTTCGTCAATGCGCGCGGCGAGAGCCACTTCGTGAAGTTCCACTGGAAGCCCAAGCTCGGCGTGCACGGCCTCGTGTGGGACGAGGCACAGAAGATCGCCGGCAAGGACCCCGACTTCCACCGCCGCGACCTCTGGGAGGCCATCGAGCAGGGCCACTTTCCCGAGTGGGAACTCGGCGTGCAGCTCATCGCGCCCGACAAGGCCGAGTCGCTGGGCTTCGACCTGCTCGACCCGACCAAGCTGATCCCCGAAGAGATGGTGCCCGTGCAGCGCATCGGCAAGCTGGTGCTCAACCGCAACCCCGACAACTTCTTCGCCGAGACCGAGCAGGTGGCCTTCCACCCGGGCCACGTCGTGCCCGGCATCGACTTCAGCAACGACCCGCTGCTGCAGGGGCGCCTGTTCAGCTACACCGACACGCAGATCTCGCGCCTGGGCGGCGCCAACTTCCACGAGCTGCCGATCAACAAGGCCGTGTGCCCGTTCCACAACATGCAGCGCGACGGCATGCACCGCCAGACCATCGCGCGCGGCCAGGTCGCCTACGAGCCCAACACGCTGGGCAGCGGCACCGAGTTCCGCGTGGACGGCGGCAGCCACGGCTTCCAGTCGTTCCCCGAAGAGATCGAGTCGCCGAAGGTGCGGCGCCGCAGCCCGTCGTTCGACGACCACTTCACGCAGGCGCGCCTGTTCTTCAACAGCCAGAGCATGGCCGAGAAGGAGCACATCGTCGCGGCCTTCCGCTTCGAACTCTCGAAGCTCGAAGTGCCCGCGATCCGCCAGCGCATGGTCGACAACCTCGCGCACGTGGATGAAAAGCTCGCGCGCCGCGTGGCCGAGCCGCTGGGCATCGGCGAGCCCGACGCGAAAGCGGCGGCGGGGTACTCGGGCTTTCGCGAACACCGCATCGAACTGCCCATCGACGAATCGCCCGCGCTGCGCATGAGCGACGGCAGCGCCGACGGTGTGGTGCGCACGCGCAAGGTCGCGATCCTCGTGGCCGACGGCGTCGACTCGGCCTCGCTGAAGCCCATCCGCGACGCGCTCGAACAGGTGGGCGTGCTGTGCAAGGTGGTGGGCCCGAAGCTCGGCACCGTGGCCAGTGCGTCGAAGCGCCAGATCGACGTCGACATGACCTTCACGAACACCGCCTCGGTGCTGTTCGACGCCGTGCTCGTGCCTGCAGGCGCCGAGGGCGCCGCCGCGCTCGCGGCGCAGGGCGATGCCGTGCACTTTGTGCTCGAGGCCTACAAACATTGCAAGGCGATCTGCGCGGTGGGCGAGGGTGTGCAGCTGCTGTCGACGCTCGGCGTCACGCCCGAGGGCGAGGCACCGGCCGGCGTGGTGGTGGCCGAAACGCCTGTCACGAACCTGGGCGACGCCACGGCGGCGACGCAGATCGCGCACGACTTCATTGCGGCGATCGCGAAGCACCGGCATTGGGATCGCGCCAATATCGATGTGGTGCCGGCGTAAGGATTCTCGGCGCGGCCCTGATGTGTTGGGTATCAGGGGGCTTAGGACCGTCTGATCGAATCGTAAATTGGTTGGATGGCAGGAGGTGCGCGTTCGCCTCCTGTGTTCGCGAGCCTTGTATTGGGCATCTGCCTCTGACCTTGGCTCTATCCGCGACATCTTCGTCATGTCGCTGGGCCTGTCAGAACCATGCCATTGCACTTACCGCTTCGCTTTTTGCGCGCCGCTGTCGTCCTTGGTCGAACTGGACACTGCGATGATCGTGGCGTCCTCGGTGGGCCCTTCTTGCGAAGCTGTCCTTCGTTAGCCAGATGGGCGTTGACTTGCCTGAAGATGACCTTGGCCAGGTTGCTGGTCTCCAGCAAATGGCGGGAGCTCAGGATCGTCGTTTTGTCGGGAATCAACTCCAGTTCCCATGTAGCGCGCTCGTTGGTTGAAACACCCCACCTATCAAGATGAGTGTGGCCATCCGGTGGCAGTCACCAGCTTCCTTCTCTTTGTTGAGCGACACAAAATCCGGCACTACCCAATCCCCGAAGCTACCGCACCCGATGGCCCATCAACCGCGCGGATCAGTAGTGAAAAAAGAACGTGCCCAACTCACCGGAATCATTGCTTTTGCGTTGAATTTTCGTTGATCTGATCAAGTCAATGCTGCTCGGATTGAGCCAGCCGAGCGTCGTGAAAATTCTTTCGGCCAATCGAGCGAACGGCATCCATTTGCGTGCCAAATCGAACGTCAAAATGCCGATGACGAAATATGAAATGGCAATGCCATAGCCTATTCCCTCGCTCAGTGCGCGTAGATAGTCGCGAAATCCGACCACTGGATAGGCGAGTAGCAGTATGAAGATTCCAAAAAATGTCGAGCAGATGAGCCACCACTTGAGGGCATTCTTCACATGCTTGGTACGCCCTCGAGAGCAGTGCGGGTAGAGCGCGATGATGCGGTCTGATGGGCGCGCAATTCCCGCGGCTTCGTAGTGATCGCCTTTCCACTCGGCAATGACCTCTACTTCGTCGCCTTGTTCAAACGGGCTGCGCCATACCCAGCCCTTTACGGGTTGCTCGGATAGATCGAATTCGACGTAATCTGCGTCTTCTGTGGTGCTCATCGCACTGCTCGCAGTTGCGATTGCAGGACCGCTTAAGCCAACAACGGCCGCCGCAATGGCGGTCACACCCATCGCGTTTTGGTCACTGTCGGTAAAGACGAAGCAGGCCTCAGCACGAGTCACTTTGTAGTTGCTGATAACGCCCGTCAGCTTCACGAGCCGTGATTGCATTGCTGCGTTCATTGCAGACCCATCTCAATCAAGCTCTCACGAAGTTTTCTGTCTTGCTCCTCTGCTGTTCTGTACCCACCTGTACTTCGCTTTCTCCCGAAAGCCGAATGGTCGATCCATTCCTCCAACGCATCAGGAGTGATCCACCAGATGATGATTTGCATGCCGAAAAGCACCATGGTGAATTTCCAGCCGATGGCCATGCCCAAAATGCGAAGTCCGATGAAGGCTGCACTGCGGGTGCCAACTGCTTTCACCGTTGTGCCGCCGCCGGCGCGGGTAATCAGGCGTTTAACCAGCGGTGCCGAATAGGTGAAGGTGACCGATAGGGACAAGGCGCCTGCAATCAATCCAGTGCCTCCCTTGAATAAATACATATTCGACAACAAGTAATACCCCTTTTCCCTGTTGTTAGAGGCCTCGTACAAATCGATTCCCCCGCCAATGAACGTCGCCCCTCCACTCAACAGCCCACCCCATAGCTTCAACCCCTGATAGGTCCAAGAGGCCGCTCCCATTCCCGCCATGTTCTTGGCTGCCACGGTAGCAATATCAAACAATGCACTGGTGATCGACATACCTGAAGCCAGCAAACTCAACCAGCTCTTGGCATCGTTCTTAGCCTTGCAGTCCGCGATGAGCTTTGCGAAGTTCACACCCTCGATCAGGCCCACCACCAGCGCCAGCCTCGCGTCCTTGTTTGCACTGGCCACTGCCGCGGCTTTCCCTGGCGTACTTGTGTCGGCTTTGAACTTTTGCCACGCAGCCTCCATGTTCTCGGACTGCGCGGTCCGGATGGCAGGCGTATCTGCCGCCATGAAGGTGCGTCCGATCCGCAAGCGTTTCAGAGTTTCAGCGCGCTTCAGTTCATCTCCCTGGGCCTGCGCCATGATCAGATTGGCCGAGTCCGCGGGATTCACGAAGGCTCGGATGCCGAAGATGTGCTGGATGATCTTTTCGCTCGCATAGTCGGCAAGTTTGTCGATGCGAAAGTGGCTGAAAACCGCATCGCCTACGGTGATTGCAAACTTGTCGGTGCTGCGCATGTTCAGCGATTTGATTCTTGCGCCAAAAGCGAAAGAGCCTGCTTCCGAGGCAGCCTTGGTGTTCCCGTCTAAGACGCCCTGCGCTTTCTTATAAGTATCGGCAAAGGCCTTAAGGCTTTTGGCCATGTAGCCTGTGACCACCAGTGCGTTTGCCTGAGTCTGTTGGGACTTGTGTCGCTCGGCTTCAGCCAGCGTGGCATCGAGATCGGTGCGGGCTATGTCCTGATTCAAAGCCACGACCCGCCACAACAGGTTCGTCTCCATGCTGGACTTGGCTTCCTTGACCCATTCCTCGATTTTCTTCTTGCCCACCTTGCAGGATCCGATGCCGAAGATCGATTCGGCGATGGCCTCCTCGAACAGGAAACCGTCTTCCACGTTCTGGCCGTGATAGTCGTTCAGCGTGTCGAGAAAAAGCCTGGCTTCCAGCCAATGGATGAGGGGTTGGGTGCGCCGCTCGACCACTGCAGCGGCCTCGATCTGGAATGCGTCGAGCTTGCCTTTGAAGAGGTCGAGTGCGCGGGTGTCGAGCCGGGGCCTGTACTTGGGCCAGGCCGCCGCAATATGCGATTTCTTGAAATCCTGGGCTCCCAAGTCGCTCGTGGCAACCTGTTGCTGGCGTTCCGCCAGGGCTTCGGCCAGTTCCTTGCGCGCCCACGCGTCGTTGGGGTTGGCATGGAGCAAGGCGCGGGCACGGTCTTCGCGAGCGCTGGTGGGAGGCAAACTGCGAACTTGTGCAATTCGCTGCTCGGAGAAGTCGGTCGCCTGTTGCTCCAGTGCTTTCTGAAGACCGTCATAGGTGTTGAGTGCGGAGATTTGCAGCTCTCGCTCATCCCCATATTTCTTGATCCACCCCGCCGCGTCATTTCGAAACCCATTGAGCTCGTGCGCGATGCCAATGGCATCCCACAGCGCAAGGACATGCGGCATGCCGGGCTTGCCGCTCGCGGCTCGGGCGCGGCCCTGCATGTGGTTGACCGTTGTCTCGGCCAAGCTGACGTGTGTCTTCTCATCGAAGCGGAAGGCCCACGGGTAGCGCGTGCTCATCTGCACCAGCTGGTAGGCTTGGTAGCCGCCGTCCTCGCCGGTGCTGATGTCATGCAGACCTTTGGCTACGTTCCAGTCTCCCGCATGCGGCAGCACGTGGGTGTTCATGGCCGGGGCGTATTCGAGCACCTTCTCCAGAGCATCTGCCGCCGCGATGGCCCCATGGCCATGCTTGGCTCCCTCGATCATCTGGGCCGGATGGATCGTCTGCATCCGCGCATTGCGCAGCTTGGTGTTGCGGGTGTATTCGTCGACGGTCTCCTCGCTCCATTTGTCCTGACTGAAGGCGATCCAGGTGGGGCCGCATTTTTCGGGCTTCTCGATGACGAGGTAATGCACGCCTACGGCGACATGGGAGTGGTTTGCGCACAGCAGCCGGGGGCCCAGATAAGGCTTGGCGGCCAGCGTGGACGGTTGCAGCGTCAGGCTGCCATCCTGGCAGACGCTGTAGCACTCCCAGTATTTTTTTCCGCGTGCGTGCTTTTCGTAGAACAGGTAGATGAAGCCGGTGCGTACGGTGCGCATCGCATACTTGAAATCTGTTCCGACATCGACCGACTTGACGCGATCCCCGTTTGCCCATGAAGGCAGACCGGGATTCACTTTCTCAGGCACCACCGTGTAGCGCACTGGCAAGATGGGCAAGCCGGTCATCTTGCATTGATTGCATGAACCAGGGGCAACGGACATATCGCGGAACCTCTCTCTTTCTCTGTGTTTTCGACGGGCATTGCTTGGGCAACCGACTTCAGGAGGCCTCGGGCGCAGGCGCTTCCCTGGCGATGCGCCGCCAGTCCCCTGGTTGGAGGTCGGCCACCACGTCGCCGAAGTAGTCCCCCGGCTTGCGCATGCGGAGTCGGGTGGTCAGCAGCGAATGAAAGTCGAAACGGGGATGCACGGCGAGCGCACAGAGACCGTAGGACGCCAGGTCGGCGGCATCGTCGAACCCCAATCTCTTGCCCCGCTGAATGGCCGCGAGTGCGGTGTTGCAAGCGGGGCGAAGTTGATTCGGATGACGCACTTCGCCCCATTCACGCAAAGCCAGATTCAAGGACTCGATGCAATCGATGGCCGCCCACTGTTCGGTGCTCAGATCAAGGTCTGAGCTGATTGCTTGCTCGTTGGTGGCCAGACGCTGAAGCTCTCCCGCCGGGTTCAGCAGATAGAAGCACTCGATAGGGCCAAGCAACGCTGTCCGCTGCGCGAGATGCAGCCATCGCCACACGTGCCAGAGCACCGCCGGGTCTTGCAGGCGAAGCCACATGTCGCGGCCCGACGGGTGGTGCTGAACCATGATCCTCCCGAGGTGCAAGGCCACGTCGTCCGGCGATGCATTGCTGGCCAGCCAGCCACCGATGCGACGCCCGTCGCCTTGTTGGAGCACATGGGGGGGCAGCTCGATGTACGCATCTCGTACGCTGTGGGCCAGGAGCAACGCGTCGGCGTTGACATTGGGGTCGAGCCCAGTGAGTACTGGGTAGTGCACCGGATCGACATTGGGATGCGCGATGGGCACTGGATGGTGCGGACCTTCCGCATAGCGCTCCCAAGGCGTTTCGTCGGTGTCCACGGGACGCAGCGTCGGGTCGAGCAACAAGAAGCACTGGGAGTCAGCGCTCTTGGTCGAAAGGTCTTGCAGCAGCTCGTGCGCCGACCGGATGGAGGCGTCTTGCGTCGAGGTATCAGACATTGAAAGCAGCCTCAGTCGAGCGCTACGGCGCCGCGCTGATTGGCGGCGGCGAATCTGACGGAGGGGTCGCAGCCTTGATACGTTGAAGTCGGAAGCTGACCTTCGGCTTTCTTGGAGGCTGGCCCTTGATACGAGTGCACGCTCGCGTGCTCAACCCATGTACCGGGCGTCTTGTGCGTGACGCCTGCACTGGTGTAGACGCTGTAGCTGCCTCCGCCGCCCAGTTCCAGCTGCTCCTTGGCCATGATGCTGATCGTGTTGGCGCTCAGCTTGATATCGAGCTTGGCCAGGACGTTGATGTTCTTCTCCAACGCAACGACGTCGATGTTGTTCTTGGCCGCCACCAGCTTGATGACCGAGTCGTAGGCATAAAGCCGGATCGCCTCCTTGACACTCACCAGGAAACTCTTTGCAGCTGCGATGCTGGTGTGCCCACCACTGGTGAGCGCGTTGTGCTCGAAGCTGGCGATGTGCGTGGATTGCGCCGTGCTGGTCTGGATGCCAGCCGGGCTGGCAAGCACCAGATGCGGCTCGGCCAACTCCGGGAAGTTGCCGTTGCCCACCGAGCCCGAGCCTTTGATGGCGTCGTTCTGTGCCTTGAGGGCCTTGGTGACCTCATCCTGATCGCCCTTGACGTGCGCCTGGGCTTGCTGAGCCGATTCGGACAGGCTCTCGTGCTGATCGCGCCCGGTAGTGAGTCGGGCCAGGGTCTCCCCAAGGTCCTTGGCGTGTTCAGCGGCGTTGCCGCGCGGCTCGGTGGTGATGAGCAAGCCATCCTGTGCCCGCAGGACGCCGTGGCCGTCGGTGCGCAGTTCAAAACCCTCTCCCCTCGGGTCCTTGCGTCCGGCGTTGTCTTCGATGCGGGTGATGAACCCAAGGCTCAGTTGGCTATGCTGATGATCGCTCTTGAGCTGCGCCTGGATCTTCCCAGCCGTGTCGTCCAGGGCCAGGTGGTTGCTGCGCCCGGCTGCGCTGTTGCCGCCCTCCTCGGTCAACTCCCGGCTCCTGAATCCTGAGAGGGCCTGCTGACCGGGCAAGGCCCACGGCGGCAGGTTTGCCTGGTTGTAAGCCCGCCCGGTACAGATCGGCAAATCGGGATCGCCGCCCAGGAAGTCAACGATGACCTCCTGACCGATGCGCGGAAGCTGGATGCCGCCCAGTTGATTGCCCGCCCACGGCGAGCTGACGCGGATCCAGCAGGTGCTGTGTTGGTCCTTGTTTCCGATGCGATCCCACGGAAACTGCACCTTGATGCGACCCAACTCATCGGTCCAGATGTTCTGGCCGGTGGGACCGACCACCAACGCGGACTGCGGGCCACGCGTGAAGGGCTTGGCTTGGGTGAGCACAGGGCGCAGCGGCTCGGCCATCGGGTGCGCCGTGAAGTCAACCTCCACCTTCCAGTGCTGCTTCCGGCCAGGTATGGCATCCGGGACCTGGCTGTCCTGCGCGACGTCTTCGACCAGGAAGCGGGTCTCCAGGATCAGGTACTCGGCATTGGCCTTCTGGCGCGGGTGCTTGACCAATTGAAAGGAGCAGCCGGGCACCATGCCGCGCAGATTGCCGCTGGCCCGAGCCCTCGATCCATGGGTGCGCAGGGCCTGCATGCGCAGGAGTGCCAGCTGGCGTCCTTCACCTTGCGGGTCGTTCGTGCCAGCCGGGCCGGCACGAGGCTGCACGTAGTGGCTTCCGCCCGCGCTGCCCTCGTGCCATTGATACACCTCCCCGTCCGCCTGCCCGGTCGCACGCGGCTCGCTGCGCCCGATGCTCAGGTCGGCCTTCGGGCGCGTGTAGTCGTAGTCTCGGCTCGCATACCGCCCACTCGTGAGCTGGTGGTGAGGCACGAAGCTGTGGATGTACTCGGCATCGACCTTCCAGCCCGATGCGTGGTATTCGACCTCTTGGTACGCGGCGCTGTCGTTCTTCTTGTAGGCGCCCATGTTGTCGATGAGCACAAGGCGGTGCTTGTCAGCGCTGTGCTCGAAGAAGTAGCTGATGCCCCACTCCTGGCACAGGCGGCTGAAGAAGTCGAAGTCGCTCTCGTTGTACTGGGTCTGGAAATCGCGTGGCGGGTAGGCTTCGATCAGGCGTTTGTCGACGGGGAAGTCGTAGTCGGCAAGGAGTTCATCCAGGATCTGGACAACAGTCTTGTCCTGGTAGATCTTGCAATCGACGGACAGGGTGGCAAGGTGCAGCCACGGGCGCAGCGTGAGCTTGTATTGCACATGGCGGCCTTCTTCGCCCCACAGGGCCGCGTCGGTGATAAGGGCGTTGATCTGGCGCGCACCAGCCCCGACGTGATCGACCGAGGCACCGACAGCGCCGGCAATGAATTGACCCGCGCCGTCGAGCTGAATGTTGCAGGAGATCTCGCGGCCGATGAAGCTGTCGAGATCAAAATCGGCTGCCTCGCTCGCACCCAGATTCAGGGCGTCAGGGGTCTTGAGGAACAGGTCGTATGCAAAGAGACCATTCAAGCCCTCATGCCCCGACAGTCGCACGGGCTCCAGTGCAGCCTGACCAAGAACAACAGGGATCGCAGCAGAAGAGACAGACAGCGTGCGCGGCATCGGCGACTTCCTTGGGAGGAAAACAGGTCGCGCAGTTTGCGAGTCGCCTCGCGATCACACTGATAACAATGGTCATCCAAACCATCGCCCCGTTTTGCGAAATCGACGCGGATGCGCAATAGGTGACGGACTTGGCATTTGAGCTTTCTCCCAGGGAGGCACGCTCGCTAGTCCATTTGCGCTAGACCGTATTGCGAATAGGCGAGGTGAACACCCGCTCCTAGACTTTCCCACGAGGCCTGAACGGCGCGCACTCCCGCGGCGTCGAGCGTTCGCGGCAGCGAGTGCATGGGTCGAGGGGGTTCAATGGCGTGGTTTTCGAGATGGGGATGTGCGCATCCGGCGCGTCGCCGTGCCGGTCTTGCCGGTGCGGTCGGCCTGGTGGGTGTGCTGCTTCTGGGCCCCGGCGGTCCTTCGGCGCTGGCACAACGTCCCGCGCCACCACCTGCAACTCCCGCCGCTGCGGCGGGCGGCCCGAATGCCGAGGCCGCGGCCGACCGCATGGCGCAGGCGCGGCTGGCCGACACCGACACGCTGCTTGCCCTGACCAGCGAAGGCGCGGTGCTCTATGGGCAGGACGCGGTCAAGCTCTCGGGCTATCAGTACTGCAGCCAGGCGGTCGCGCTGGCCGAGGCGGGCGAGTTCCGCCAGAGCGTGCGCGCCGCGAGCAAGGCGCTGCACCTGGCCAACGCCACCAGCGACCCGAACCTGCGCGCCGTGGCCAACCGCGACCTGGCGATCGTCTACAGCTACTCGGGCCAGCTCGAGAAGGCCGAGGAGTTCGCACGCGAAGCGCTGCGCCACCCCGCGCGCGACCCCAAGCTGGTGGTCGGCCCGGTGCAGAAGGTGATCGGCGACGTGCGCACGCGGCGCGGCGACTTCGCCGGCGCGGTGCTCAGCTACGACGAGGCACTGGCCAACAGCTCGCCGCGCTATGCGCCGCTGGTGCAGGCCTCGCTGGTCAACGCGCTCATCGAATCGGGTGACGCGGCACGCGCACGCCAGGTGCTCGGCGACATGGCCGAGCCGCGCGAAGCGCCGCTGGCCGCGCAGCTCGAACGCACACGCGCCCGCCTGCTGCTGGCCGAGAACAAGCCGGCCGAGGCACGCGACAAGTACCGCGCGCTCACCACGCGCCAGGTCGGCACCGACACCGCCTACTACCGGCTCTGGGCCTGGGACGGCGTGGCGCGCAGCGAACTCGCGCTGGGCCAGAAGCAGGCCGCCGCCGAGGCCGCGGGCCGCGCGCTGGCCGACGTCGACCAGGTGCGCGCGCGCTTTCGAAGCGAAGAAGTGAAGATGGGCCTGTTCTCCGACCTGCAGTCGGTGTTCGAACGTGGCGTGGCGGTGTACAGCGAAGCGGGCGATCCGCAGCGCGCCTTCGAGGTCAGCGAGCACAGCCGCTCGCGCGCGCTGCTCGATGCGGTGCGCGGCCGCGCCAAGCTCAGCGAGTCGTCGGCCGGCACGGTCGGCGTGGCGGCGCTGCAGCGCACGCTGGCGGCCGACGAGCGTGTGGTGCAGTACCACGCGCTGCCCGACCGCCTGATGGTCTGGGTCGTCGGGCCGGACAGCATCGTCGAAAAGCGCATCGCGGTGAAGCGCGACGAACTCACCGAACTCGTCGAGACCTTTCGCAACTCGATCGTGCGCGGTCGCCGCGCGGCCATCACGAACGCCGACAAGCTCGGTGCCGCGCTGCTCGGCCCGTTGGGTCTGGCACCGGGCCAGCGTGTGGTGGTGGTGCCGCACGGGCCGCTGCACTACCTGCCGTTCCAGGCGCTGCGCCTGGATGGGCGCTACCTCATCGAGACGCACCCGGTGTCGGTGGCGCCGTCGATCAGCATCGCGGTGCAGCTGGCGCAGCGCACGCCGCGCGTGAACGCGTCGCTCACGGCCTTCGGCAATCCGCGCATCGAGGACAAGTACGACCTGCCGGGCGCCGAGACCGAGGTGAAGCAGCTCGCGCAGCTCTTCCCGCGCAACACGGTGTACATGGGCGCGGCCGCCACCAAGACGCAGTTCCGTGACGTGGCCTCGCGCTCGCCGCTGATGCACGTGGCGGCGCACGCGGAGGCCGACGAGGTCGATCCGCTGTACTCGCGCATCCTGCTGGCCAACGAAGGCGGCAAGCAGAACTTTCTCGAGGCGCACGAGATCCTGGCGCTGCCGATGGACGGCACGGCGCTGGTCACGCTCTCGGCCTGCGAGTCGGGCCTGGGGCGCATCGCGCAGGGCGACGAGGTGCTGGGCTTCACGCGCTCGTTCCTCTCGGCCGGCAGCTCCAGCCTCATCGCCTCGCTGTGGCCCGTGTCGGACGACGCCACCGCCGTGCTCATGGGCACGCTCTATGGCGAGCTCGCCAAAGGGCGCGACATCCAGAAGGCGATGCAGGCCGGGCAATTGGCCGTGCTGAAGGACCCCAAGATGTCCCACCCCTTCTTCTGGGCGCCGTTCAACCTCATCGGCAACTGGCGCCTCACGGTGGGGAGCTGACCATGTCTTCGCCACGCTCCCTCCTGCAAAGAAGCACTGCCATGGCCCCTGCGATCCGCCTTCGTCCTCGGCCGACGCCGATCGCCATCGCGGCGACTGCACTCGTCGGCGCCACGCTGTGGGTCGCCATGCCCCGCGCCCATGCGCAGGAAGCCACCACCTTGCTGCCCACCAAGGACCCGTGTGGCAGTTGCGACCGCCCCGTGGCGCAGGCCACCGGCGCCGTCGCGCCGCAAACCCTGCCCGCGCCGCCACAGCGCGCCGCCGCGGGCAGCTTCAAGCTCACCGACTTGCGCCTGAACGGCGTGAAGGCGCTGAGCAACGAAGAGCTGCAGACCATCACCGCGCCCTACATCGGCCGCGACGTCACGCTCGGCGACCTCGAGGGCCTCGCGCAGGCCATCACCACGCGCTACAAGGAGCGCGGCTACTTCCTCGCGCAGGCGGTGGTGCCGGTGCAGACCGTGCGTGACGGCATCGTCGAGATCAGCATCATCGAAGGCCGGCTCGGCAAGGTCGACGTGCTGGTCGCGCCCGAGGCGCCGATCAGCGAGGCGCGCGTGCGCGGCTTCCTGGCGGCGCTGCAGCCGGGCGAGGCGGTGAACGCGCCGGCCTACGAGCGCGCGATGCTGCTGCTGTCGGACCAGCCCGGCCTCAAGGTGTCGTCCAGCCTGCAGGAAGGCGCGCAGGCCGGCACCACCGACCTGTCGGTCGAGGTCGAGGCCGGCGCGCGCTGGGCGTTCTCGGCCGAGGCCGACAACCACGGCACCAAGGAGGCGGGGCGCTACCGCGTGGGCGGCACGGCGCGCTGGCTCAGCCCCTTCGGCATCGGCGACAACCTCGATGCGCGCCTGCTGCTGTCCAACAGCAACGCGCTGCAGTACGGCCGCGTGGCCTACGAGGCACCGCTGGGCACCAGCGGCCTGCGCGCGGGCATCGGCATCTCGCGCGTGAGCTACGACCTGGGCGGCAAGTTCGTCGACCTCGACGCGCGCGGCCGTGCCGACGTGCTCGACGTGTCGCTCAACTACCCGCTGATCCGCCAGCGCCAGCAGAACCTGTTCCTGCGCCTCACGGCCGACGTCAAGGACCTCACCGACGAGCTGCGCGGCGTCGACTTCACGGCCAAGAAACGCGTGCAGGGCTTCGGCATCGGCTGGGCCTGGGAGCGGCGCGACGAGGTGCTGGGCGGTGGCTACTGGGCCAGCTCGGGCACGCTGTACCACGGCGACCTGTCGATCCGCGACGCGCAGAGCTTCCAGTCCGACCAGCAGTTCGGCGGGCGCCACACCGAAGGCGGCTTCACCAAGCTGAGCTTCCAGGTGTCGCGGCTGCAGGCCATCGTGCCGCGCCACTCGCTGTACTTCTCGGTCGGCGGGCAGTGGGCCAGCAAGAACCTCGACGCCTCGGAAAAACTCGCGCTCGGCGGCGCGCGCGCGGTGCGCGCCTACCCCTCGGGCGAACTGCTGGTGGACCAGGGCCTGATCGGCACCTTCGAATACCGCTGGGCCGCCACCGACGAGATCACGCCCTACCTGTTCTACGACGCGGCGCGCGGACGCATCGCGCGCCATCCCTCGCCCTTCGACGGCGAGAACACCCACAGCCTGCGCGGCTACGGCATCGGCCTGAGCTGGTCGCGCCCGGGCAACTTCTCGATCAACGCCACGCTCGCCTGGCGCGCCGGCACACCGCCCGCGCAGACCGACGGCGGCGGGCGCAACCCGCGGCTGTACGTGCAGCTGCAGAAGGCGTTCTGACCATGAAGCCCCGCACCACCTTCCAACCCCGGCATCCGCTGCGTCCGCTGGCGCTTTCGATTGCCTGCATGGGCCTGGCCCCGGCGCTGGCACAAACCATCCTGCCGAGCTTCGGGCCGAACGGCTACACCACGCAGGGCGGCGTGACCGTGGGCACCACCACGTCGGCCTCCAGTGCGGGCGGGCAGGCACTGGGCATCTCGCAGTCGTCGCTGCGCGCGATCATCAACTGGAACAGCTTCTCGATCGGTGCCAAGGACGCGGTCAACATCAACCAGTCGATGGGCGTGTCCAGCATCCTGCTCAACCGCGTGACGGGCAACGAGCTCTCGACCATCGCCGGCCAGCTCACGGCCAACGGGCGCGTGTTCCTCGTGAACCCGAACGGCGTGGTGTTCAGCCAGGGCGCGACGGTCAACGTGGGCGGCCTCGTGGCCTCCACGCTGGCACTGAACACCACCGACAACGACTTCCTCACTGCTGCCAGCACCAAGCTCGATTTCCTGCGCGACGACAACAAGAGCACGGTCGTGAGCAACGCCGGTGTGCTCACCGCCGTGGGCGGCCCCGTGGTGCTGATGGGCGCCGAGGTGACCAACACCGGCCGCATCGTCGCCGACCGCAGCACCGTAGCGCTGGCCTCGGGCCGCAGGATCAGCTTCGACCTGGGCAACGACGGGCTCACCAACCTCGTGGTCGCGGCCGATGCCATGGCCGCCACCAGCGCCAAGGTGGTGAACGCCGCGGGCGCCACCTTGCAGGCCGACGGCGGGCGCGTGATGCTCATCGGCAGTTCCACCACGGCGGGCGAGCTGGTGGTGAACCAGTCGGGCACGGTGCGCGCGCGCACGCTGGAGAACGTCAACGGCGAGATCGTGCTCGGCGCCGGCAGCAACAACCGCATCGAGATGAACGGCGGCACGCTCGACGCCACCGGCATGGGCGCGGGGCAGCACGGCGGCACCATCCGCATCGCGGCGGGGCAGGTGCGTATCGAAGGCACCGGCGGTGGCGACCAGCGCGCGGTGATCGACGCCAGCGGCCAGGCCGGCGGCGGCAGCGTGTCGGTGCACGGCTACGACGTGGCGCTGTCGTCTACCTCGGTGCTGCGCGCCGACGCCACCACGGGCGGCGCGGGCGGCACGATCACCACGGCCAGTGCCCAGGGCCAGGCCCTGGTCGGCGAGGCCGATCCGGCGCCCGAGCGCGAGTCGCGGCTGCAGGCCTACGGTGAGATGACCGCGCGCGGCGCGGGTGCCGGCAAGGGCGGTGCGATCTCCAACGAAGCCGATGCGGTGCGTGTACAGGCCGTGCGTGTGGACGCAGGCGGTGGCGCGCAGGGCGGCGCCAACGGCAGCTGGACGGTGAACGCGAAGCAGTCCGACCTCGGCATCGTCGAGGCCGGCAACGTGCCGGCGTATGACAGCAAATTGCCGGCCTTCACCGGCGGCTCCGTGAGCGCCGGCAGCATCGGCGACACGCTGGGCCGCGGCACCGACGTGACGCTGGCGAGCGGGCGCACCGGTCTCGGCGCGGGCGTGACCTTTGCGCCCGGTGTGCAGGTCGTCAAGAGCGAGGGCGGCACGGCGCGGCTGCGCGTCGACTCGGCCGGCAGCATCGTGATGAACGAGGGCTCGGCCATCACATCGCAGCAAGGCGCGCTGCACGTCGACTTCAACGCCGACGCGACCGGCCGTGTCGCCACCAACGCGAAGAACATCAACAACAGCAGCGGCAACCCTTCTGCGGAGACCGACTATGCCGGCGCCATCGTGCTGACCGGCGCGACCATCGCGGCCAACGGCGGCGACGTGCGCTTCTTCGGCCAGGGCGACGCGCAGAACGGCCGCGCCATCGGCGGCATCGTCCCGCTCGGCGGCGACACCGGCGATTTCGTGTGGCGCGACGGCGTGACGCTCGCCGGCAGCCAGGTCACCACCCGCGGCGAAGGCCGCATCGCGATGCGCGGCCAGGGCCGCACCTGGATCGACGACCAGAACAACAGCGACTTCATCTTCCGCGGCAGCAACGGCGTGTCGATCACGGGCGGCACGGTCGAAGCCGGCGCCGGCGGCCTGCAGCTCGACGGCCTCGCGGGCTACGGGCGCAGCGGCGTGGCCATCGGCAGCGGCGCGGTGCTGAAGTCGGTGGGCGACATCGGCATCAAGGGCCAGGGCCCGACCTGGACTTCCAACATCGGCGGCGCCGCGGTGGGCGCCAGCACGGCGGTCGTCATCGACGACGCCACCGTCGCCGGCGAGCGCGACGTGCGCATCGAAGGCCAGGGCGCGAACCTCGACGGCCTGCGCACCGACACGGGCTTCGCGGCGGGGAACATGTCGGCCGGTGGCGGCAACGGCGTGGCCATCCGCGGCGCGGTCTCGGCCGGCGCGGGCCGGCGCATCGACGTGATCGGCCACGCAGGCAGCGAAGGCTTCAGCGCCACGCTCGGCAGCCCCGACATCATCATCACGCCGTCCACCACGCCGACCTACGGCGTGGCCGTCACGGCCGACGCCGACCATCCGACGGCGCTGCGCACCGACGGCGGCACCATCGCCATCGACGCCCAGGGCACCGACATCTCGATGCGCATGGTCACCTTCATCTCCGGCGTGGGCACCAGCGTCGGCACGCTGGCCTCGGTGGCCAGCGACAGCGGCAAGGGCGGCAGCATCTCGGTGCAGGGGCGCAACGTGCTGATCGACGGCGCCACGAACTCCGACGGCTCGCCCGCGGTGGCGCGCCTGGACGCCAGCGGCGCGACCGGCGGCGGCAGCATCGACATCGCGGCCACCAACGCCATCGCCGTCGGCGGCAACACGCGCCTGGAAGCCAACGCGGGCACGGGCGCGGGCAACGGCGGCAGCATCCAGGTGGTGGCGACCGAGTCGCTGCGCGCGCACGGCCAGCTCTCGGCGCGCGGCGGCGCGGCCGGCGGCGACGGCGGGCGCATCGAGACCTCGGCCGGGCGCTTCGACCTGCGCGGCGCGCGCGTCGACGCGTCGGCACCGGTGGGCGCGGCGGGGCAGTGGTTCATCGACCCCTTCGACCTCACCATCGCCCACGGCACGGCCGCGGGCACGCTGCCGACCAACCCCTACGACGCGGTCGCCAACTCGACCATCCAGGACGGCGACATCAACACCGCGCTCAACGGCGGCACCAGCGTGAAGATCACGACGGGCACCGGCACGGGCGGTGGCGGCGTCATCACGCTCGATGCCGACGTCGACATCAACTACACCGGCTCCAAGGGCCCGCTCACGCTGCAGCTGGACGCCGCCAGCGGCATCCAGACGCGCACGCCGGGCACCACCATCCGCGCGACCGGCGGCGACGACCTGAACGTGGTGATGAACGCGGGCGTCAACCCCGACGGCACGCCCTCGGGCAACAGCGGCTTCATCGACTTCGGGGGCAACATCCTCACGCAGGGCGGCAGCGTGACGATGAACGCACTGGGAACGGGCACGCCCGGCAGCGGCTTCATCCGGTTGAACGGCGGGCAGGTCATCACCGACGGCGGCAACGTGTCGCTGCTCAGCGGCCAGCCCGGTGCACCCACCGGCACCGTGATCCTCACGCAGGACGTGCAGGTCGACACGCGCGTCGGCCAGAGCAACGCGGGCGCGGGCGGCAACGTGCGCATCGAAGGCGGCGACGTGCTGCTGCAGGGCGCGCGCATCGCCAGCGCCACCGGCAACGTCGACATCCGCGGCACCTCGACCACCTGGGACAGCGGCGTGGTCATCACCAGCGGCCAGCTCGGGCCGAGCACCATCAGCACCACCAGCGGCAACGTCACGGTGCAGGGCGTGGCGCGGCGCCAGGCCTCGTCCACTTTCGCGGCGGCGCACGGCGTGCTGATCAACGGCGGCAGCAGCATCACCACCGGCAGCGGCAACATCGTGGTGCGCGGCTACAACTTCAACAACGACCCCTCGGCGCCGGGCGTGACCGAAGACAGCGGCGTGCGGCTGGAAAACGGTGCGCAGCTCGTCACCACGGGCGGCGGCCACATCGAGGTCACGGGCCGTTCGCAGAACGGCGGGCGCGGCGTCGTGCTGCAGGCCGGCGGCTCGCCGACCGCGCCGGGCGCGCTGCCCGGCATCCGCAGCAGCGGCAACGTGCTGCTGCGCGCCAGCAACGACGGCAGCGGCGATTCGATCGTGATCGAGGCGCCGGTGGTCGCGGCCGGCACCATCGACCTGCGCCCGGGCGGGGTCGATGTCAACATGGTCGCGTCGGACGACACGGCCACGCCCATCGTGCTGGGCGGGCCGACGGTCAACGGCTTCTCGGTGTCGGGCGCGGAGTTCGCGCAGCTGTCGGCGCCGACCATCGTCGCGGGCAGCACCACGCACGCGGGCGCCATCACCGTGGCCGGCGCGCTCACCACCTCGGGCGCGCTCACCCTGCAGAACGAAGGCGGTGGCGGCGGCATCGCGCTCAATGCGCCTGTCTCGGCCGCGACGCTGGGGCTGCTGTCGGGCGGCAACGTGAGCCAGTCGGGCGCGGGCACGATCACGGCGGGTGCGCTGCTCGCGCGCTCGCGCAACGGCAGCGTCGATCTGCGCAACCCGGGCAACGACGTGGCCACGGTGGGCGGTGGCGCGGCGGGCGGCTTTGCCTACGTGGATGCGAACGCGGTCACCATCGGGCCGGTGTCGGTCACGGGCTTCGATGCGGCGGGCAACCTGCCGCAGGTCACGTCGGCCGATTCGATGGCCGCCAACACCGTGTTCGTGCGCACGCTGAGCGGCGACCTCACGCTCGGCGCACCGGTCAGCAGCACCAGCGGCACCGACCTCGTGGCCGCGGCGCGCTTCCAGAACCCGGGCGGCCATGGCATCTCGGGCGCGCTGTGGCGCGTGTGGGCCGACACCTGGGTGGGCGAAACGCGCGGCGGCCTGGCCGGCTCGGGCCCGCTGCCGAACTTCTATCACTGCGCCTACCTGGGCCTGTGCACCGTGAC
Organism: Variovorax sp. GW821-FHT06D12; assembly: GCF_059419205.1. Classification (NCBI taxonomy): domain Bacteria; kingdom Pseudomonadati; phylum Pseudomonadota; class Betaproteobacteria; order Burkholderiales; family Comamonadaceae; genus Variovorax; species Variovorax sp. GW821-FHT06D12. The sequence continues at coordinate 444,106 of NZ_JBWKRI010000004.1, forward strand.
CGTGACGCCGGGCGACAACCACTTCATCTACGCGCAGCAGCCAACCGCGACCATCGTGATCGCCGACGCGTCGCGCACCGTGGGCGCGCCCAACCCGTTCTTCATCTACAGCATCACGGGGCTGATCCTGGGCGACACCGGGGCGGGCTTCAGCGGCTCGATGTTTTCGCCGGCGCTGCCGGGCAGCCCGACGGGCCTGTACCCGATCAACGGCAGCTTCACCTCGGCCGAGGGCTATGCGGTGCGCGTGGTGCCGGGCCAGCTGCGCGTGAGTGGCCTGCCGCTCTTGCCTTCGGTGGACGTGGTGCGCGAGCCGCTGACCTCGTACCTGTACGACCGGAACATCGGCCAGGCGCCGATCTGCCTGGCCACCGGCCCGCTGGACGGCGACCGCGCGCAGCAGGGTGCCGACGTGCTGGCGCGCGAATGGTCGCGCGTGCGCTCGCGGCCCAACCTGCTGAGCTGCGTGAACACCGAGCGGCGCAACGGCTGTTCGGACTTTTGAGACCGCACGCGTGTCAGCGCGGCGCGTGATCGCGGGCCGTGAGCACGAAGAGCTGCGCCATCAGGTCCGCGAGCAGCCGCAGCTGCGGGTCGTCGGTGAGCGGGGCGTGGCGCCACGGCGCGGCATGGGCCTCGAGGCCGTCGAGCGGTCCGGCGAAGAACAGGCGCCGCAGCGCACCGCCGAGCACGTCGTGCGCGGCCGATTCCGCGGGGCTGCCGAGGGTGCTGTCGGCATGGCTGCCCCATGCCGGCGTGGCGAGGAAGGGCGAGAGCACCACGCCTTGCAGGCGGCCATCGCGCAGGAAGCTGCCCAGCGTCAGGTCGTAGGGTTGCGATGGTCCGTGCGCGAGCGCTTCCTGCAGCAGCGCGGGCAGCACGCGCAGGCCCTTCGGCGTGACGACGTAGGCGACCGCGCCCCAGTTGTAGAGCGTGCGTGCGTCGAGGAAATCGATGCCCGACAGCGCGTGACGCGGCGCACCGCTGTCCCGTGGCGGCAGGCGCTGCTGCAGGCTGTTCCACAGCGCGAGCAGGTGCTGCGTCGAGCTCACGGGCTGGCATTCGAGGAACGCGATGTCGCAGCCTTCCGCTTCCAGTTGCGCGAGCACGCCGCTGCGCAGCACGGCCGGCAGGGCCTCGCTGAGCTGCGCGTCGTCTTCGAGCACCAGCAGCGCTTCGCCGGGGTTCGCACGGGTGAGGGCTTCGGTGTGCGAGAGGAAACAGGCGCGCTCGCCGGGCGTGATCGCCGTGTTGCCTGGCGCGAGCGTCTGCGCATCGATGGCTGCGTGCCGCCGGACATCCGTCAGCCCGAGCCGCAGCAGCTGCGCGTCCATCGCGGTGCGGCGCTCGGTGCTTCGCTCGAGGTTGATGTAGCAGCCTTGCATGGGCATCTCCGGTGCGTCATCGCTGAAGGAGCGATGCAGTGAACATCATGACGTCGGACGGTCGAGAGGCTGACACGAACCGTCCGTGGCTCAGCGTCGTGCTGCCTTTCTACCGCAAGCTCGCCGAGTTCGAGCGCGTGCTGCCGATGAATGCGGGGTATTGGGCGCGGCCCGGCATCGAGGTCGTGCTCGCGCTCGACGAATCCGGCGAGGAAGCCGGCGTGCTGGCGCTGGTCGCACGTTTTCCGCAGATCCGCTGGAGGGTGCTCGTCAACGACGTGGCGCATGCATGGCGCCCGCCCTGCAAGGCCATCAACGCCGGCGTGCGCGGCAGCGCTGGGCGCTTCGTGCTCGTCCATTCGCCCGAGTCCGCCTACGCCGGCGATGCGCCGGCCCTGTTGCTGCACGCCGCGATGGGCGACGCGCGCGGCGTGGCGGTCGGCCGCGTCGGCTTCGCGCGCTTCGACGAACTCACGGACACGCTCGACACCGTCTTCGCGCGCCAGGTGCCGCCCGAGCTGCTGCTGCAGACCTTCTACGGCTCACTGTGCTGCGCGCGCGAAGCCTTCGATGCCGTGCATGGCTACGACGAATCGTTCGAAGAATGGGGCGGCGACGACGACAACCTGCGCGTGCGCCTGGAGATGGCGGGCTGGCAGCTGCTGGCCTGCCCGGGCGCGCACCTGCTGCACCTGTCGGACGAAACGCGCACGGGCGGCGAACAGTTCGACCGCGACGTCGACTGGATCAAGTGCACACCGCACGAGGCGCGCGCGGGCGATGCCGGATGGGGCCGCGACTTCGACCGCATCGCGCGCGACGACGGTGCCCGCGCATGGCCCGCCGAAGCGCCGGCCTGGCTCGCCGCCGCACCGGTGGTGCCGATGGGCTCGCGCCGCCAGTGCGAGGTCTGCGCGCGCCTGCTGCACCACGAGCCCAGCGCCTTTCATTGCCCGCGGTGCGCGCCCCCGCCGAGCGCACCGCGTCTCACGTCGCGGCTGCGCATCGTCTGCGTGCTGCAGCTGCGCAACGAAGCGCGCTATCTCCCCGGCTGCCTCGACCACCTGCGCGGCCACGTGGACGGCATCGTCGCGCTCGACGACGGTTCGACCGACGGCACCGCCGACATCCTGCGGCGCGAACCCATGTTGCTGGAACTGCTGTCGAACCCGCCGCGCGATGACGGCACGCACGTCTGGCGCGAGAACGAGAACAAGCGCCGCCTGCTCGAAGCGGCGAGCCGCCACGGCGCGGGCTGGGTGCTGGTGTGCGATGCCGACGAGCGCTACGAAGCGCTGTTCCTGCGCCACCTGCACGCGACCGTCGATTCGCTGCCGGACCACCAGCTCGCCAGCCTGTCGCTCGTGTCCTGCGAGCTTTGGAACTCGCCCGACGCCTGGCGCAGCGACGGCCCGTGGGGCCGCAAGTCGCGCGCACGGCTGCTCCGGTTGCCGCAGCGGATCTTGTTTGAATCGAGTTCGGAACTGCACGGCCCTTGGCTGCCCGACGATGCGCAGCGCCACGGCCTGATGTTCTACAGCCGCTACCGGCTCTATCACCTCAAAAGCATTCGGCACGCGGACCGCGTGGCGCGGCGCGACCTCTACACGCGGCTCGATCCGGCGCGGCAGTTCCAGGCCATCGGGTACGACTACCTCGCGGAAGAAGGGCCGGGGCTGCAGCTGATGCGCATCGAGCCCGACCGCGACTACGACCGCAACACCTTGCCGCCCGACCTGCAAGCGGCTCAGCCGCTCAGCCCCAGCGTCCTCGCGAAGTCGCCGCGGTAGGTGCGCAGGCCCTGGTGCGACAGCCGCGAGCGCGTGTCGACGTGCACGCGCCCGCCGATCGATTGCCAGCGCCGGCAGAAGCCGTAGTCCTCGCTGAGGTAGCGCCCGTTGTTCGGTTCGGCGAACACGTCGAAGAAGCGGTAGTGCGGCCGCGCCGCGGCGATCGGGTCGTCCATGCGGTCGGGCGTGTAGCGCAGCTCGGGCAGCGCCTGCGCCATCTGCTCGAGCACGCGGCGCGCGATCAGCATGAAGCCGGTGGGCGCGTCCAGCACTTCGAGAAAACCGTCGGCGTCCAAGCGCGCGCCCGCGTCGTTCACGTTGACCGGAAACGCCGCATGCAGCGCCTCGAAGTCGGCGCGCGTGGTGCCGGCCGGCAGCGGCGCGCGCAGGCCGCCTTCGGGCCAGCCGTCGCTCTTGTGCGGGTACACGCCGGCCACCACGTCGCGGCCCGCGCCCAGCAGCCGCAGCGCGGCCTCGGGCTCGAAGCCGATGTCGGCATCGATCCAGAACAGGTGCGTCCAGCGCGTGTCGGCCAGGAACTCGGCGGCCAGCCGGTTGCGCGCGCGCGTGACGAGGCTGTCGCCGTCGAGAAAGCGCGTCTGCATCGCAAAGCCGTGGGTCCAGGCGAGGTTCACCAGGCCGAGCAGGCTGCGCGCGCACTCGGTGCCGACCGCGCCGCCGTGGCAGGGCGTGGCGACGAAGGGGCGGACGTCTTTCAGGTCGATGGCGGTGGACATGCAGGGTCAGGCGCCGGGCGCGTGGCGCCGCGTGGTGAGCAGTGCGCGCAGCTTGGCCGGCGCCACCGGTTTGGTCAACAGCGTCACGCCGCCGTGGCGCAGCCGCTGCAGCACCTCGGGCCCGGTGGCGCCCGACACCAGCACGGCGAGCGCGCCGGGCTGCAGGCGGCGGGCGGCATCGATCACTTCCACGCCGTCGGCGTCGCCGGCCAGCTGCAGGTCGCACAGCACGGCGTCGTAGACGATGTCGCCGGTGCCCAGCCGCGCGAGGGCCTCGGCGCCGGTCGTGACGCATTCGACCTCGCACCCCCATTGCGTGAGCAGCGCGTGCGTGCCGTCGAGGATGGCGGGGTCGTCATCGACCACGAGGCAGCGCAGGCCCGCCAGCGGCGCGGGCGCGACCGGGGCGGGCTCGGGCGGCGCGACGTCGGCCTTGCGCGCGGGCGGCAGCGTGAAGGCGAAGGTGCTGCCGGCCTGCAGCGCCGAGCGCACGGTGATGCGGGTGCCCAGCAGGGTGGCGATGCGCGCGCAGATCGCCAGGCCCAGGCCGAAGCCGCGGCGCCGGTCGCGCTCGGTGTTGGCCACCTGGTAGAACTCTTCGAAGATGCGGCCCTGGTGGATGGGCGCGATGCCCACGCCGTTGTCGCGCACCTCGATGCGCACGCCGGCCCGGCTGCGCCGCGCGGCCACCAGCACGGTGCCGCCCTCGGGTGCGTGGCGCAACGCGTTGGCCACCAGGTTGCCGACGATGCGCTGCACCATCGCCGCGTCGCTGCGCACCGCCAGGCCGCGGTCGCGCCAGTGCAGCCGCACCTGCGCCGCGCTGGCGGCGGGCGCGTGCTGCGCATCGAGCTGGTCGAACAGCGAGGCCAGCGAGACGCGCGCGATGGCGGGCGTGAGCACCTGCGCGTCGAGCCGCGAAATTTCCAGCAGATCGTCCAGCAGCACGCCCATGAAGCCGGTGCTCTCCTGCAGCCGCAGCACGGCCGGGCGCTGCGCCTCGGTGGCGCTGGGCAGCAGGCCGTCGATAAAGAGACCCATCGCATGCAGCGGCTGGCGCAGGTCGTGGCTCGCGGCGGCCAGGAAGCGCGCGCGCGACAGGGCGGCCTGCTCGGCCTCGGCCATGCGCTGCAGCGCGACGGCGGTGGCTTCGCGCACGCGCTCCTCGCTCACCTGGCGGTTGTATTGCAGGCGCTCGGCGAGGCGGTCGATGTCGTGTGCGAGCACGGCCAGCTCGTGCGTGCCGCGCGTGCCGCCTTCGACCACGTCGCAGCGCACCTCGAAGTGGCCGGCCTCCAGTGCCGCCACCGTGCGCGACACGCGCCGCAGCGGCCGCGCCACCGTGCGCGCCATGTGGCGCACCGAGGCCCAGGCCGCCAGCAGCGCGACCAGCGCGATGCCAATGCCGGCGATGAGCGAGCGGCTGCGCTCGTGCGTGTAGGCGGTGGTGTCGCGGAAGGTCTGCACCAGCCCGATGGGCGTGTCGCCCGCTGTGGTGGAGCCCGCCGGCGCGAAGGCGCTGGCGCGCGAGGCCTCCCGCAAGGTGACCGGCGCGCTGAACATGCGCAGCTGCGCGAGCGATTCGTTCTTGGGCCCGGCCGTGACGTACACGCCCGCGCTGTTGCTGATCTCCACGCGCGTCACCTGCCCGCCGCGCAGCGCCGCCGAAGCCACGTTCTGCAGCGCGGGAAGGTCGCCTGCGTAGAGGCTCAGGTCGGACATCGCCGCCACTTGCTTCGCCACGGCTTGGCCTTCGGCATCGAAGGCGGCTTCGAGCGTCTGCAGCCGGTTGTGCGTGAACCAGCCGGTGAGCGCCAGCGCCACCGCCGCGCAGGGCACGACGCCCAGACGGAACAGGTCGCGCTGCAGGTTGCCGCGCACCACCAGCGACGTGGCGGCCGGTGGGGGAGGGGGCGATGGCGCTTCCGTCGCCGCGACCGCTCCCGCCGCCGTCGGGTGGACCAGCGGGCTCGGGGGGACCGGCGTGGTGCTCATCGCGGGGCTGCGAGTCGTTCGGTGAGCTCCCGTTCCTCCGGCGGACGCAGGCCGAGCCCGCGTGCCACGGTCGCGTTGATCCGCACGGTGGCCGGCGTGGCCGCCTCCACCAGCGGGCTGTTGTTGCCGGTGCTGCCTGCGCTGGTCACCTTCTGGCCGAGCTGGCGCGCCTGCTGGGCCAGCTGGCCGGGCGTGGAGACCGCCGCCGCCAGGCCACCCGAGCGCACCAGGCCCTCGCTGGCGCCGAACACCGGCAGGCCCGCGCCGGCGCCGGCATGCAGCACCGAGAGCGTGGCGGCCTGGCTGTCGCCGATGAGGTCGGGCAGCACCATGAGGGCGTCGCTGCGCGGCACGAGGGCGCGCAGCGCGGCGGCCAGCGAACGCGCGTCGGGCGCGATCTCGACCTGCAGGTCCCAGGCCGGGTTGGCGTTCTGCGCGGCGCGCTGCAGTTCGCGCACCAGCGGTTCGGATTCGGGCGTGGCGATGACGCCCAGGCGGCGCTTCTGCGGCAGCACGGCGTTCACCAGCGCGAGCTGGTCGGCCATGGCCGGGTCGCGCAGCAGCACGCCCACGCGCCGGTCGCCGCGCCGCAGGGCAGTGGGGCTGGCGGCCTTCAGGGTCTCGTAGTCGAGACGGCTCAGCATCGCGAGCACCAGCGGCTCGGCGCCGGGCCGTTCGAGGGCGGCGCGCGCGGCGGCGGTGCCCACCGCCACAGTGAGGCCCGCGTCGCTCGCGGTGCGCAGGCTGCGCGTGCGCACGCCGGTGTTGGCGGCGGGCTCGGTGTCGGCGCTGGCCGGCTCCGCGGCCGGGGCGCCCGGTCCGATGCGCACGAGTTCGAACTTGCCGGAGGCCGGTTGGCCGGTGCGCAGCTGCTGCACGAACTCGGCCGATGCGGCCTGGTCGTCGCCGACGAGCACCGTCAGCGTGGCCGCCGATGCCACGCGCGGCGCGGCGGCCAGGGACAGCACGAGGCCGAAGGCCAGCAGCGCGTGGACAGCACGGTGCACTCTTCCGGAGAAAAGCGGAATGGGAGGGTTCACAGCGACGGACATGGACTGCTTTGTGCAGCGAGAGGCAATGGTCCAATGTAAGGACGCGCCCTGTTTCCCGCGATAAGGCGGAGGGCTTATGCCCGCATGCGCGAGGGCCTGCGCGTGTGAGGAAGATCACACCGCGGCGGCTGCTTGGTCTATGTCCGACGGACTACCCGGCGCCTACCGGGAAGGTACCGTGTCAGAGGCCCGCGGCCACCATCAGCGCGGCCGCGCGCTGCGCCTGGATCGCCTGGCGCAGCACACGCGGCGACACCGGCTTGTAGAGCACGGCGATGCCGGCGGCGGCCACTTCGCGCAGCCGGTCGGGCTTGGTCTCGCCGGTGACCAGCAGGCGCGCGGTGCCGGCGCCGATGCCGTTGGGGTGGCGCTCGAGCGCGGCGATCACGTCGAGGCCGTTGTCGCCGCCCTGCAGCAGCAGGTCGCTCACCACCACGTCGGGCGGCGTGTCCCAGTGGTCGGCCAGCGCCAGCGCCTCGGCGCGCGTCTGCGCGGCCAGCACCGTGGCGCCCCAGTTGGACAGCACCACGCTCAGGCCTTCGAGGATCGTGCGCTCGTCGTCGATGACCAGGATGCGCAGGTCCGCCAGGCTCTCGCCGTGGTTGTCGTCGTCGGCGGTGGCCGCCGCGGGTGCCTGCGCCACCGGCGCCGGCAAAGCGACCGGCGCCGCGCGCACCTGCACGCGCACGCAGGTGCCCTTGTTCAGGCGCGAGCTGAGCTCGACGCGCGTGTTCAGCAGCTCGGCCAGCCGCTGCACCGTGGCCAGCCCCAGTCCCATGCCGCGCGCCCCGCCGGGCGCGTTGCTGCGGCTGGTCGGCTCGACCTGGTAGAACTCCTCGAACACCCGCGCCTGGTGGTGCGCGGCAATGCCCACGCCGGTGTCGACCACGTCGATGCGCACGCCCTTGCCGCGGGCGCGCGCGCCGATCAGCACGCCGCCCTCGACCGTGTGGCGCAGCGAGTTCGACACCAGGTTGTTGAGGATGCGCGAGAGCATCACGTAGTCGCAGCGCACCCACAGCTCGGTCTTGCGCACCACCAGCCGCAGGCCCTGCTGCTCGGCCACGGGGCGGAAGTTGCGGCTGATCTCGTCGAACAGCCGGTCGAGTGGAAAGTCGGCCCACTGCGGCTGCAGCACGCCGGCGTCGAGCTGCGACAGGTTCAGCAGCTCCGAGAACAGCCGGTCGAGCGAATCCACGCATTCGCGGATGTGGCCGATGCGCTGCAGCTTCACCGGGTCGGTCTCGCCGTTGGCCAGCCCGTCGGAGAACAGCGTGAGCGCATGCAGCGGCTGGCGCAGGTCGTGGCTGGCGGCGGCCAGCAGCCGCGTCTTGGCCTGGCTGGCCACTTCGAGCAGCTGGTTCTTGCGCGCCAGCTCGGCCGTGGCCTCGTTGATGCGGCTTTGCAGCAGCCGGTGGCTTTCGGCGAGCGCGCGCGCCGCCTGGTTGAAGCCGTGCTGCAGGTGGCGCACCTCGGAGGTGCCTTCGATCGCCACGCTGGCGGCCTCGCCCGCGCCGAGCCGGTCGACCGCCTCGCCCAGCGCGCGGATCGGCTCGCTGATGCGGCGCGCCGCCCACCAGCCCGCCAGCCCCACGCCCAGCAGGCTCATGGCCAGCACCAGCGCCACGTTGAGCCAGACCGAGCGGCGCGCGCTCTGCACCGCGTCCAGCCCGATCTCGACCATCACCTTGCCGTTGTGCCGGCCGTCGTCGCTGACGATCGGCACCACCACCTGCAGGCCTTCGCCGCGCCGGCGGTCGACGGTTTCGGAGTTGGCGACGATCTCGCCGTCTTCCGTCCAGATCTGCACCTGCTGCACGTGCGGCTGGTAGGTGCCGGTCTGCGCGGTGCGCGCCAGCGCGCGGCGGTCCATGCGTGCCAGCGGCGCCTGCGCCACCGTGGCCACCTGCAGCGCCACCGTCTGCGCGTTGGCGCGCATCAGCTCGGTGAGGTTGCCCAGGTGCTGGCGCGTGAGCACCGCGATGGCCACCAGCGTGGCCGCCGTGGCCGGCACCAGCGCCAGCAGGATCAGCTGCTGGGCGAAGGTGAGGCGGGCCAGCCCGCGCAGGAGGCGGAAGTTCCAGTTCATGAAGGCCTTGAACGCATGGGGCGCGAGCTTAGGGCCACGGCCCCGAACAGGGAAGACCGGAAAAACATCACGAGAAAGACTCGCATTTGGGATGTAATGGCGTCCGCGTCGCCCATGTTAGACCCCGCCGGCTCGCCGCGGGCCCTGTGTCTTCCGCTCCTTCCATGCACGCCTTCTTGCGTCGTTTCGGCAGTTTTCCCGGCACCGGCCGCCGTGCGGCCCTGGCGCTGGCCATGGGGCTCTTGCTGCTGCCGCTGCTGGCGGCGGCGCAGGCTGCGGCGCCCGCCGCGGACGCGCCGGTGCGCTTCGGCATCCTGCCGCTGGGCGGTGCCTTCGAGTCGCGCAGCGACTGGGACCCGCTGCTGGCCGAACTCAGCCGCGCCATCCAGCGGCCGGTGAGCGTGCTCTCGGTCAATTCGTACGAAGCGCTGGAGCAGGCCATCCAGCGCGGCGAAGTCGACATGGCGTTCCTGTCGGGAAAGATGGCGCTCGATGCCGTGAGCCAGAAGCGCATGAAGGTCGTGGCCCAGGTCGTGCGGCACGACGGCCTGCCCGGCTACCGCGGGCTGCTGCTCACGCGCAAGGCGCCGCCCTTCAACACGCTGAAAAACCTCGTCGACCAGCCCGAGCGCTGGCGCCTGGCGCGCGGCGAGCGGCAGTCGGTGTCGGGCTTCATCGTGCCGCAGCTGCAGTTCTTTCTGCCGAACCACATCGTCATGGAGACGCGCTTCCTGAGCGAGGTGGTCGGCACGCACCAGGCCAACGCGCTGGCCGTGGCCAACAACGAGGCCGACGTGGCGACCAACAACTCGGCCGATTTCGAGCGCTTCAAGCTGCGCTTTCCGGCCGAGGCGCAGCGGCTGCAGGTGCTGTGGGAGTCGGAGCTGATCCCGCACGCGCAGATCGTCGTGCGCCGCGAATACCCGCCCGAGCTGCGCCTGCGCGTGCAGGCCTTCCTGGTCGCCTACGGCCGCGGCAAGGGAGCGCGCGGCGACGCCGAGCGCGTGGTGCTCAAGTCGCTGCACGACCTGGCCGGCTTCGTGGCCGCCGACAACAGCTCGCTGCTGCCCGCCGCCAAGCTGGCCTACCAGCTCGCCATGCAGAACGCGAAGACCGCGCAGTGGGTCAACGACGCGGCGCGCCAGGCGCGGCTGCAGCGCCTGGAGAGCGGCTACGCCGAGCAGCTCGCCGTGTTGAAGGACGTGAGCCCTTGAACCGCCGGACCCTGCTTGCGCTGGCCCTGTCGTCGTCGCTGATGGCGCCATGGCCGGCGGGCGCGCAGCCCGCGCCGACGCCCGCCGTCAAGGGCGTGCCGGTGATCAAGGAAGTGCGCTTCGGCGTGCTGCCGCTGGGCGGCACCGTCGAGTCGCGTGCCTTGTGGACGCCGCTCATGGCCGACATGAGCCGCGCGCTGGGCCTGCCCGTCAGCGCGTACTCGGTGCCGTCGTACGAAGAGCTCGACCGCGCCATCGGCCGCGACGAGATCGACATGGCCTTTCTCTCGGCCAAGATGGCGCTCGACGCCGTCATGCAGCGGCGCATGAAAGTGGTGGCGCAGATCGCGCGGCGCGACGGCATGCCCGAGCACCGCGCCGTGCTGCTCGCGCGCAAGACCGGGCCGCTCAACACGCTCGAGGGCCTGCTGGCCCAGCCCGAACGCTGGCGGCTCGCGCGCGGCGACAGCCGCTCGGTCACCGGCTTCATCGTGCCGCAGAGCCAGCTCTTTCTGCCCAACCAGATCGAGATGGAAACCCGCTTTCGCAGCGAGTTCGTCGGCACCCACCAGGCCACCGCGCTGGCCGTGGCCAACGGCGACGCCGACGTGGCCACCAACAACACCACCGACTTCGAGCGCTTCCGCCAGCAGTTCCCGGTCGAGGCCGCACGGCTGCAGGTGATCTGGGAGTCCGAACCACCGCCCGGCGCACCGATGGTGGTGCGCCGCGACTACCCGCCCGAGTTCCAGGCGAAGCTGCAGGCCTTCCTCGTCGGCTACGGCAAGGGCAAGGGCCCGCGTGCCGACGCCGAGCGCGAGGTGCTGAAGAACCTGCGCGCGGCGTACGGCTACGTCGCGGCGGACGACAGCGCGCTGCTGCCGGAAGCCAAGCTGGAATACCAGCTGGGGCGCCAGCGCGCGTTGTCGGCGGCGTGGGTCAACGATGCGGCGCGGGAGCAGCGGCTGCAGCGCATCGAGAAGGCGTATGCGGCGCAGGTGGAGGCGCTGAAGGCGTCGAGCGCTTCGCGCTGAGGCACGGCCCGCGCAGGCCGCGCCCATGACAAATCACTCGCTTTGCGCGGGTATCTGAAGACACGTCGCGGCGGGCGACCATTGTTGTCAATGCAAACGCGTGGTGGCTTCCACACTGCGCGACCTCTTTCCGGGTGAAGGCTGTTGTCGTCGAAGGCGTTCTTGCGAACGGCTTTGCGCGGTGTGCGTTGCGCGTCGGAGAGAGGACGGGGCGAGAGCCCACATCCGACAACAACGATCTCTATCGGGAAGGCAGTCACGCAATGAAGACCTACAAGATATTCAAGGACCCCCTCGGCAGTGTGCAGGCCATCAAGGACGGTTGGAGCTGGCCGGGGTTTTTCTTCGGGGCGTTCTGGGCCCTTTTCCATCGCATGTGGTGGGTGGGGCTGGGCCTTATGGGCTTGGCGATGCTCATCATCCTCGGAGAAGACAGCATAGGAACGGCAGCCACGGACGGGTTGCTCAACGTGCTTTCTGTCATCGTGTCAGTGGGGTTCGGCATGGGCGGGAACGCCTTGCGCGTGGGACAACAGATTCGCAGGGGCTATGAGGAGATTGCGGTGGTGCAAGCCGCCAACGTAGAGATGGCGCTGATTCAGGGGCATGCGGCAGCGGCAATGAAGCCCGGGACGCGCTGAGAACCGGCTTGCGGCATGACAAATCCCACGCATGGTGAGCGTCAGCGTAGAGCCTCATCGCTTGGAAAAGAATGAAGAACTACAAGATATTCAAGCACCCTAGCGGCGACATGCGAGTGATCAAGAAAGGCTGGAGTTGGCCAGCCTTCTTCCTGGGCTGGATATGGGCGTTGCGTCATGGCCTGTGGTCGTTGGCGCTCGGGGTTCTCGTGGCTGGCGTTCTGGCCGGCATCGTGGCACGTGGGATGGGAGACAGCGCAGGGGGCGGGTTGATCGTCCTCTTCGGTGTTCTGAACGCCGTCACCCTCGGGTGCGTCGGCAATCTGCTGCGCGCGGACCGGCAGGCCAGCGAGGGATACGCATGCGTCGATACCGTTGCGGCCTCGAATGCGGAGATTGCGCTGTCGATCCACGAGCGCGGTCTCGGAGCCGGAATGCCTTTGGCCCGCGAGCTTCGCGGCTGACCAGACTGCGGGAAGGCCAACCGGTTGGCGTTCGCCGAATTTCCATCTACTCCCTTCGCCGTACCTCGCACCCGCCACCTAGGCCATTAGCTAGGCCTTAAGGCGGATTTGCCTCCCGCCCCCCGCGCCGGAAACTTCGTGTTTCTTCTTACTTCCCGGCACCCTTGCCGTTGACGGAGTGCGGATGAGTTGGCGAACCAAAGTGGTCTGGAGCGAGGGGATGCTGTTGCAGCCTCAGCACCTGCAGCAGAGCGAGCGCCATGCCGATCATGCGCGGCATGTGCTGTTGCGCACCACCACGCCCTACGCCTGGGGATTCGCCGAGGTCGAGATCGACGCGGCGGCACTCACGCTGGGCAAGCTGGCGCTGGTGCGGGCGGTGGGCATCTTCGGCGATGGCACGGTGTTCGACATGCCGGCGGTCGATCCGCTGCCCGAGCCCATCGACATTCCTGCGTCCATGCGCGACGAGGCCGTGGTGCTGGCGCTGCCGCTGCGCCGCGCCGGGGCGCGCGAGGCCGACGCTGAAGAATACGAAGAGCTGGTGCGCCACCGCGTGTTGGAGTCGGATGTGCCCGACTCCAACACGGCCGGCGAGCGCACCGCGATGCTGCAGCTGGGCCAGCTTCACACGCGCCTGATGCGCGCCAGCGAAGCGACCGATGCCTGGGCGACCCTGGGCGTGGCCCGCGTGGTCGAGCGCCGGGTCGACAACCAGGTGCAGCTCGATCGCGCGATGCTGCCGCCGCTGCTCGACGTGGCCGGCCACGCGGTGATCCGCGCCTGGCTCGACGAGCTGCTGGGCCTGCTGCGCCAGCGCGGCGAGGCGCTGGCCGGGCGCATGACGCAAGGCGGCACCGGCGGCGTGGCCGAGATCGCCGACTTCATGCTGCTGCAGGCGGTGAACCGCAACGAAGCCATCTTTGCGCACCTGGCCAAGAGCGCGATGCTGCACCCGCAGCATTTCTTCGAACACGCGCTCGGGCTGGCCGGCGACCTTGCGAGCTTCCGCGACACGCGCCGCGTGACGCGCTTCGGGCCCTACATCCATGACGACCTGGCGCTGAGTTTCCGCCCGGTGATGGACGACCTGCGCCGCAGCCTGTCGATGGTGTTCGAGCAGTCGGCCATCCGCATCGACCTGCACGACCGCAAGCACGGCGTGCGCGTGGCGGTGGTGACCGACGTGGAGCTGCAGCGCAAGGCGACCTTCGTGCTCGCGGTGAACGCGAACATGCCGAGCGAGGCATTGCGCGCGCGCTTCCCCACGCAGGTGAAGATCGGCCCGGTCGAGCGCATCCGCGATCTCGTGAACCTCGCGTTGCCGGGCGTCACGCTGACGCCGATGCCGGTGGCGCCGCGCCAGATTCCCTTCCACACGGGCGCCAACTACTTCGAACTCGAAACGCGCAACAGCGACCTGTGGCGCCAGCTGGAGCAATCGGGCGGCATCGCGATGCACATCGCGGGCGATTTCCCCGGCCTCGACTTGGCGTTCTGGGCCATCAGATCATGACCACCCCCAGGCTTCGCGCACTTCGTGTCGCTTCGCCAACCCCCTCGCCGGGGGCGACACCTGCGGCCCGGCAAAGCCGGTTCCGCGGCGTCTCCCGAAGGGACGTCACCTGCGTGGAGTTCTCATGAGTACCCCTCCCGACCCCTTTGCCGCCTTCGAGTCCGAGCGCACGGTCATCAAGCCCAAGCCGCGCACGCCGGGCGGCGCGCCGCCGGCTGCTGCTGCGCCCGCGCCGTTCTTCGGCGGCGCCGATCCGACGCCCGTGGCCGAGGTGGGCGAGATCGGCCTGCTCAATCCGTTGGTCTCGGCCGCGGGCAAGCTGCTGGTGCTGATCGGCAAGCTGCGCAACCTCGCGCAGCCGCCCAACGTGCCGGCGCTGCGCGCGTCCACCGCCGATGCGGTGAACCAGTTCGATGCCGCGGCACGCCGTGCGGGCGTGGGCAACGAATCGGTGCTGGCCGCGCGTTATGTGTTGTGCACCGCGCTCGACGAAGCCGTGGCCAACACGCCCTGGGGCGTGCAGGCCGGCTGGAACAAGCAGAGCCTGCTGGTGCAGTTCCACAACGAGACCTGGGGCGGCGAAAAGGTGTTCCAGCTGCTGGCCAAGCTCGCACAAGATGTGCCCACGCACCGCCAGCTGCTGGAGCTGATCTACAGCGTGCTCGCGCTCGGCTTCGAGGGCCGCTATCGCGTGGTCGACAACGGCCGTGCGCAGCTCGACTCGGTGCGCCAGCGCCTGGCCGATCTCATTGCGAAGGACCGTCCGGCCGTCGAACCCGAGCTGTCGCCGCACTGGCGCGGGCAGGGCGCGGGCACGGTGCGGCTGCGCGAGTCGCTGCCGCTGTGGGTGTTCGCGGCCGGCTTCGCGCTGCTGCTGGCGCTGGCGTGGTTCGGCCTGCGGCTCACGCTCAACCACCGCTCGGACACCACCTACGCGGCCGTGTCGAGCCTGCGCGTGCCCAACATCCAGATCGCACCGCCCGCCGCGCCGGCCAAGTCGCCGCGGCTCGCGCGTTTTCTTGAGCCCGAGATCAAGCAGGGCCTGGTCACCGTGACCGACGAGGCCGACCGCAGCGTGGTGCGGCTGCGCGGTGATTCGTTCTTCGGCTCGGGCAGCGCCGAGCCGATGGCGGCCTCGTTGCCGGTGCTGCGTCGCATCGGCCAGGCGCTGGCCGAGGTGAAGGGCGAGGTGCTCATCACCGGCCACTCCGACAACCAGCCGATCCGCTCGCTGCGCTACCCGTCGAACTGGCACCTCTCGGCCGCGCGCGCCGATGCGGTGAAGGGCGCGCTCTCCACGCTGGTCGAGCCCGCGCGCATGCGCTCCGACGGCAAGGCCGACGCCGAGCCCGTGGTGGCCAACGACACGCCGGCCAACCGCGCGCGCAACCGCCGCGTCGACATCGTGCTGCTGACCGAACCCGAGCGCCTTGCTGCTGCACCGGCTGCTCCCGTTCCAGGAGCGACGAAATGATCAAGAAAATCTTCGGCTTCCTGTTCAGCCCGCTGCTGCTGACGCTGCTCGCGCTGATCGTCGTCGCGCTGCTGATCTGGTGGATCGGCCCGTTGGTGAAGATCGGCTCGCTCGCGCCGCTCGAAGGCGAGATGACGCGGGCCATCGTCATCGGCGTCATCGTGCTCGTCGTGGTGCTGCGCGCGCTGTACCGCCGCTGGCGCGCGCGCCGCGCAAGCCAGCACCTGACCGACGGCCTCATGAAGGCGCCGGCCGCCACCAAGACCGGCGCGCCGGTCGACGGCGAACAGAAGATCCTCGACACGCGCTTCAGCGAAGCCGTCGCCACGCTCAAGCAGATGCGCCTGCATGCCGCCGGCAAGAAGCCGGGCTGGCGCGACTGGCTGTCGATCTCGGGCGGCAGCTACCTGTACGACCTGCCGTGGTACGTCTTCATCGGCGCACCGGGCGCAGGCAAGACCACGGCGCTCGTCAACTCGGGCCTCTCGTTCCCGCTGGCCGAGAAGTTCGGCCCCGGCGCGATCCGCGGCGTGGGCGGCACGCGCAACTGCGACTGGTGGTTCACCGACGAGGCCGTGCTCATCGACACGGCCGGGCGCTACACCACGCAGGACAGCCACCAGTCGGAAGACAAGAGCGCCTGGGAAGGCTTCCTGGGCCTGCTTAAGAAGGCGCGCCCGCGCCGACCGCTGAATGGCGTGTTCCTCACCGTGAGCGTGGGCGACCTGCTGAGCCAGGGCCCCGAGGCGCGCACCCAGCTCGCGGCCTCGATCCGCGCGCGGCTGCTCGAACTCGACAGCAAGCTCACCACGCGCCTGCCGGTGTACGTGCTTGTGACGAAGAGCGACCTGCTCTACGGCTTCACCGATTACTTCGACGACCTCGGCAAGGAACAGCGCGCGCAGGTCTTCGGCTTCACGCTGCCGGCGGATGAGAACGTGCAGCTGGAAGAGAAGGGCCTGTCGGCCGCCTTCCAGCGCGAGTTCGCCTTGCTGCACAACCGCGTCAACGACGGCCTCATCGCGCGCATGCAGCGCGAGACCGACGGCACGCGCCGCGCGGCGATCTTCGGTTTTCCGGCGCAGTTCGGTTCGGTCGGCCCGCTGCTCTCCGATCTGCTCGAACAGGTGTTCACCGGCTCGCGCTTTGCGCAGCCGCCGTGGGTGCGCGGCGTGTACTTCACCAGCGGCACGCAAGAGGGCAGCCCGATCGATCGCGTGATGGGCAGCCTGGCGCGCAGCTTCGGCATCGAGCGCGCCATGCTCGCGCCGCAGAAGTCGAGCGGGCGCAGCTACTTCCTCACCGCGCTGCTGCGCGAGGTGGTGTTCCCCGAGCAGCGCCTCGCGGGCGCCGACGTGAAGCTGGAGCGCCGCCGCAACACGCTGCGCCTGGCGGGCGTGGCCGCGATGACGCTGGTCACCGTCGGCCTGCTCGCGGCCTGGGGCTACAGCACCTGGCAGAACAACAACTACCTGAAGTCGGTCGAGGCCCGCGTCGAGCCCGCGCAGAAAACCTTGGCCGCACTGCCGACGCGCGTGCAGAACCTGGTCGAGGTCGCGCCCGTGCTGCAGGGCCTGCGCGACATCTGGAAGACGCCCGACAACCGCCAGGGCGACGAGCCGCTGTCGATGACGCTGGGCCTGTACCAGGGCGACAAGCTCGACGCCGCCGCCATGCTCACCCACCAGCGCGCGCTCAACGACGCCTTCCTGCCGCAGATCGCCAAGCGCATCGAGGACCAGCTGCGCACCGCGCAGAAGGACAACCTCGAGTTCACTTATGAAGCCCTCAAGAGCTATCTGATGCTCTACCAGCCCGAGCGCTTCGACCCCGAGGCGCTGAAGGCGTGGATCACGCTCGACTGGGCGCGCAACCTCGACCGCGGCATTCCCGAAGACCAGCGCAAGGCGCTCGAGGACCAGCTCGATGTGCTCATTGCCCAGGGCCCGCCGCGCTCGCCGCTGAAGATGGACGAAAACCTGGTGCGCAGCGTGCGCGCAGTGCTCGCGAGCTACCCGCTGGAGCAGCGCGTGTTCAGCCGCCTCAAGCGCCAGCGTGCCACCAAGGACATCCCGGGCTTCAGCGTGGCGCAGGCCACCGGCCCGTCGGGCCCGCTGGTGTTCGAGCGCATCAGCGGCAAGCCGCTGAGCGAGGGCGTGCCGGGCATGTTCACCTACGACGGGTACCACAAGCGCTTCCAGAACGAGGTCGTGGTGCTCACCGGTTTGCTCGCCGCCGAAGACCCGTGGGTGCTCGGGCAGGACCGCAACGCCAGCGAGCGCCTGCGCGACGCCGCGGCGCTCGGCGCGCTGACCGACCGCGTGCGCCGCCTGTACCTCGAGGAGTACGTCAAGCAGTGGGAGGCGCTGCTGGCCGACGTGCGGCTGATCCGCGTCAGCGGCCTGGAGAAGAACATCGAGACCGCGCGGATTCTCTCGGGCGTCGATTCGCCGCTCGCGAACTTCCTGCGCGCGGTGGTCAAGCAGACCACGCTGATTCCCGCGGCCGATGCCAACAAGGACGTGGTCAGCAAGGCCACCGAGACCGTGCGCAACACGCGCAAGGGCCTGGAAGACCTGTTCGGCAGCGACCCCGGCAAGCAGGTGGCGCCGGGCAAGCGCATCGAGAGCATCGTGGACGACCGTTTCGAGTCGCTGCGCCGCCTGGTCACCGCGGGCGGCCCGAACCAGCCCGCGCCGATCGACGATGCGCTCAAGCTCTTCAACGAGGTGTACGTGTACCTCAACGCCGTCGACACGGCCGTGAAGGGCCGCACCTCGCCGCCGCCCGGCGACGTGGCCGGCAAGCTCAAGTCGGACGCGGGCCGCCTGCCCGAGCCGGTGCGCAGCATGATCGAGAACCTGAGCCAGACCGGCGCCGCGCAGGCGCAGGTGGCCGAGCGCGGCAACCTGAGCCAGGACCTGCGCCCCGTGACCGAGTTCTGCAACCGCGCCATCGCGGGCCGCTACCCGTTCGTGCAAAGCAGCAAGCGCGACGTGCTGCCCGAAGACTTCGGCCAGATGTTCGGTGCTGGCGGCTTGATGGACGACTTCTTCCAGAAGCGCCTGGCCGCGCTGGTCGACACCAGCACCCGGCCGTGGCGCTACAAGCCTGTGGCCGAGCGCGGCGCGATCACCACGCAGGCGCTGGCGCAGTTCGAACGTGCGGCGCGCATCAAGGACATCTTCTTCCGCGGCGGCGGTCGCGGGCCGTCGATGCGGCTGGACTTCAAGCCGGTGGAGATGGACGCGGGCATCACGCAGTTCATCCTCGACGTGGACGGGCAGCTGGTGAAGTACGCGCACGGGCCGGTGGTGCCGATGGCGGTGCAGTGGCCGGGGCCGAAGGGGAGCAACCAGGTGCGCGTTCAGGTGAGTCCGCCGTCGACGACGGGGAGTTCGGGGTCGGCGATGGATGGGCCTTGGGCTTTGTTTCGTACGTTGGACGATGGGCAACTCGAAGCTGGGGATGCGCCGGAGAAGTTCTTCATTACCTTCCAGGTGGGGGCGCGGAAGACGCGGTTCGAGGTGACTACGAACAGCGTGCAGCATCCGATTCGGTTGAAGGAGTTGCGGGAGTTTTCTTGTCCGGAGGGGTTGTGAGTCTGGCCTCTTCTTCTTCTCTCTTCGTCTCCTCTGAGTTGCCGGGGTGGTTTGGCAAGCTGCCGGGGATGGGGGACTTTGCGCATCGGCGGTTGCCGGAGGCGTTTCGCTCGGTGTGGGACCCGTGGTTGCAACGCGGGCTGGCACGGCTGCGGGATCGGCATGCGGATTGGACTTCTCACTACCTGGAGGCGCCTGTGTGGTGCTTTGCGCTGGGGGCGCAGGTGGTGGGGGAACGAGGATGGATGGGGGTGTTGATGCCTTCGGTGGATGGGGTGGGGCGGTACTTTCCGTTCACTCTCGCCGTTGAATTGGATGAAGGCGTACCTGGTGCGCTGCATGGAGAGGCGCTTGTTGCTGCGCTTCGGTGGTGGGCGGTGGGAACGCAGGCTGTGCTTGAAGGGCTTGAGGATGATTTGGATGCGCTGCGGTTTGATGCGGTGCTGAGTCAGTTGTTTGTGACTTCTGCTGCCGATGAGGCCGCTGTTGAGGGCCGATCGCTCGAGCTGCCTTTGGCTGGAACCTCGCTTTGGATGGAGACGCCTGGTTTGGAAGGCGGGGTTCGGATGTTGGCTACTGGGCTTCCTCGGGATTTGCAGTTTGAGGCTTTGTTTCTTGGGGGTGGGGAATGAGGGCGGTGCTTTCTTTTCCTTTCCGAGGCCGGGAGTTCCGCCCGGCGGCGGACTTACTTTCTTTTGCTTCGCCAAAAGAAAGTAAGCAAAGAAAAGGCGACCCCACTGTCTGCGACCCCTGCGCTTCGCTACGGGGCAACCTGCGGTGCTCGCGTTTCGCGGGGTCTCGCAGAACTCGCTTCGCTCAAACAGCTGCGAGCCCTGATCCGCGAAACGCTGCGCTCCTCGGCGCAGCCAGAGGGGAGGGGAGCTTCGGGCCGTCGCGTTGCTCGGCCCTGCAGTACCAACAGCCGAATCCAATGGCCATGCGCGCGGCTTCGCCTGCGCGCCGTTCTTTGCCAACGGCAACACGAACACCAACGCCAACGCACCTACCAATCCCAGCTGCAGCAGGCGCGAAGCGCCTGCTGCAGCCCACTGGCCGAGCGAAGCGATGGCCCGCTGGTATCCAAAGCCCTTCTGTATGCGCCGAGGAGCGCAGCGTTTCGCGGATCAGGGCTCGCCCTTGTTTGAGCGAAGCGAGTTTGGGCGAGACCCCGCGAAACGTGAGCACCGCAGGTTGCCCGCAGCGAAGCGGAGGGACGCAGACAGCAGGGTCGCCTTTCTTTTGCCTACGTTTCTTTGGCGAAGCAAAGAAAAGTAGGTCGGCCGCCGGGCCGAGACCCGGCCTCGGGAAGCAAACCCAAAACGGCGTTCACCTAGCAGGAGCAGGTCAATGACCGACAACGCCCTTCCCCCGGAAGACGACCGCACCCGAGTCGTCTCACGGCCCGCGCCATCCACCAGCGAAGCTGACACAGGCGCCACAGTCATCACCGGCGGTGGTTTCACCACGGCTTCGGGCGTCCCCGTCACCAGCCCAGCAACCGCAACCCACGACGCAGGCCTCCTCCCCGTAGGCAGCCGCCTCGCCGAATTCGAAGTCACCCGAGTAGTCGGCCAAGGCGGCTTCGGCGTCGTCTACGAAGCCTGGGACCACACGCTGGAGCGCGTAGTAGCCATCAAGGAATACCTGCCGACATCGCTATCGACAAGACAGCAAGACGGCACCGTAGTCCCCCTGTCAGAAAGACACAGAGAAACCTTCGACCTGGGCATGCGCAGCTTCATCAACGAAGCCCGCCTCCTCGCCCAGTTCGACCACCCCTCGCTACTCAAGGTCTACCGCTTCTGGCAAGAAAAGGGCACCACCTACATGGTCATGCCCTTCTACAAGGGCGACACCTTGCGAGAGGCACTCGTAGCGATCCCCGCAGGCGTCGACGAAGCCTGGCTCACCCGCATCATGGACGGCGTCACGCAAGCCCTCGCCGTGATGCACAACGCCCACTGCTACCACCGCGACATCGCCCCCGACAACATCATCCTGCTCGAAGGCTCCGGCCGCCCCGTCGTGCTCGACTTCGGCGCCGCGCGCCGCGTGATCACCGACAAGACGCAGGCGATCACCGTCATCCTCAAGCCCGGCTACGCGCCCATCGAGCAGTACGCCGAGATGCCCGACATGTCGCAGGGCGCATGGACCGACGTCTACGCGCTCGCCGCCGTGATGCACGTCGCCGTGTGCGGCCGCGCACCGCCGCCCTCGGTGGCACGGCTGCTGTCCGACAGCTACGTGCCGCTCGCGGGCAACGACATCCTGCGCCAGCGCTACAGCGACCGGCTGCTCGCAGCGATCGACGCGGGCCTGGGCGTGCGGCCCGAGGCGCGGCCGCAATCGATGGCCGAGCTGCGCGCGGCCCTGGGCCTCGAGGTCGGCCACAGCATCGCGCCCACGCCGCGCACCGTGCCGCCGTCGGGCGCACGAAGCAGCAGTCAGTCGGGTGCCGATGCACCGACCGTGATCGGCACGGCCCACATGCCGAAGCCCATCGCCGCCAAGGCACCTGCCGCGAACAACAACAGCAAGGGCAGCAGCGGCAGCAACAAGGCCGTCCTCGGCGCCGTCGCCGCCGCCGTGCTGGTCGCCGCAGCGGGTGGCGGCTGGTGGTTCCTCGGCCGCTCGGGCAGCGAAGGCGATGCCGGCAAGACGGCGCAAACCGCCACGCCCGCGCCCCCACCCGACACCCCCACCCAGGTCGCCGAGGCCCCCCCACCGCCGCCACCTCCGCCACCGCCCAAGCCGCGCACCCCCGCCGAATCCCTGCAATCGCTAGCGGCCGGCGCCGCCCCGGGCTTCGAAGTCACGGCCACGCCGAAGAAGGCCGAGGTCGCCATCGGCAAGGACAAGCTGGCCTTCGAGGTGCGCAGCAAGCGCGACGGTTTCGTCTATGTGTTCCTGCTGTCCAGCGGCGGCGAGATGTTCCTGCTGTTCCCGAACCTGCTCGACAAGTACAACAAGATCACCGCCAACGCCGCGCTGGCGCTGCCGCGCGCCTCCTGGCCGATGGACGCCGGCGGGCCGGCCGGCACCAACCAGTTCGCGGTGCTCGTGAGCGAGCACGAGCGCGACTTCGGCGCCTCGGGCGTGCAGAACGAAGGCGTGTTCCCGCAGTTCCCGCTGCCGGTGCTCGCGGCACTCGAAGCCACGCGCGGCACCGGGCCGTCGCCGCTGTTGGGCAAACCGGTCTGCGCGCCGGGCGCCCCGCCGTGCAACGACGTCTATGGCGTCGCGAATTTCAAAATCGTCGAGAAGTAATCGTCTGTAGAGCGTCGGCCGCTTTCGGCCCCCTTTCCACGACCACGACCAGGAGACTTTCATGCACACGTCACCGTCGCCGCACTTCGCGCTTCCCCTTTGCCGAACGGCCGCCGTGGTCGCGCTGGTGCTGCTGGCCGCTTGCGCCAACACGCCGCCGACCGCCACGGGTTCGGCCGCCACTGCGCCCACCACAACCGACCCTGCGACCGCACCGGCCCGCCCCACCGGCGGCAGCGTCGCCGGGCAGGCGCGCACCTTCTCGACCCAGCTCGCCACCTACACCTCGGTCGGCTTCGACGCCGTGCCGGGCTGGGCGCGCGACGACTTCTCGGAAAGCTGGCCGGCCTTCCTGGGCAGCTGCAAGGTGCTCAACGGCCGCGGCGCCGAGTGGAAAGAGGTGTGCGAACGCGCGCTGAAGGTCGACGGCAAGAGCACGCAGGCCATTCGCGGCTTCTTCGAGAGCGAGTTCTCGGCGTACCAGATCCGCGACGACGACCGCAAGCCCGACGGCGTGGTCACCGGCTACTTCGAGCCCGAGATCGCCGGCAGCCGCACCTACGTCGCGCCGTTCATCTACCCGGTCTACGGCCAGCCCGAGGACATGCTGTTCGTCGATGCGCGCAAACTCCCGGCCGGCAGCGGCACGGTGGCCGCGAAGGTCGAAGGTCGCAACGTGATCGTGCAAAGCGGCCTGAGCACGCGCGACATGGGCGCGCCGGGCCTGTACGCGCTCGACCTGTCGGCCATCACCCGCGACACGCTCGACCGCAAGGTGCGCCTGCGCATCGACGGCAAGCGCCTGCTGCCGTACTACACGCGCGAAGAGATCGAGACCAAGGGCGCGCCCAACGCCAAGGTGCTGGCCTTCGTGAGCAGCGCCACGGCGCTGTACGAGATGCAGATCCAGGGCTCGGGCCGCATCAAGCTGCCCAGCGGCGAAGTCGTGCGCGTGGCCTACGCCGAGCAGAACGGCCAGCCCTTCCGCCCGACCATCGCGCAGGCCGCCAACGGCAAGCCGCGCAGCGCCGTGAAGGTGCGCGGCGGCTCGCTCGAGCTGACGCTGGACGACGGCGACGACGAAGACACGGGCGCCATCGACAACAGCGTGATCCGCACGCGCGGCTTCACGCTGGCGCGGCCCACGGCCAGCGGCGCGGTGGTGGTGCCGGGCCGTCGCACGGCCGGCGCGGTGACCGGCTCCGGCATCAAGGACCCGAGCTACGTGTTCTTCAAGGAATCGACCTCGCCCGCGGGCGGCCCGGTGGGCGCCTTCGGCGTGCCGCTGTCGGCCGGCCGCTCGATCGCGGTCGATCCCCGCAGCACGCCGCTGGGCTACCCGGTGTTCGTGTCGACGCGCACGCCCGGCAGCGGCGCACCCATGCAGCGCCTGACCATTGCGCAGGACACCGGCGGCGCCATCCGCGGCGCGGTGCGGGCCGACTACTTCTTCGGCAACGGCCAGCAGGCCGCCACCAACGCGCGCCGCATGAAGGAACGCGGCCAGCTGTGGATTCTTCTGCCGCGCGGCCTCGCCGTGGCGCAGGCGGCGGTGTCGGGTGCGATCCGCACGCGCGGCGGCCCGGTCGGTGCCAATCTTCCGCAGTGCCTCGTGCCCACGGAAGGCGTCTGCGTCGACGACTGACCTCTTTTCTTTCGACCCCTTGGCCCTTCATGCAGGAAACCCTTTCGTCCGCCGAGAGCTCTGAACTCGTCCGCCTCTGGCGGCGCCGGCAGACGCTGTCCTCGGACGACATGGGCACCATGTACCGCATCGTGGGCGATGCGCTCGTGGCCTGCAATCCGCCCGAGCTGCAGGTGCTGGGCGAGGGGCGGCAGGAGCTGGTGGCGCAGTTCATCTACGTGAAGGTGCTGCGGCTCGATGCCGACCCCGACGAGTCGGAAGAGCGCGCCGGCCACAGCGCACCGTCCACCGCCTTCGCGCTGTGCGCGTACTTCCGCCGCTACCTCATCGACTGCACGCGCGCCAGTTCGTTTCGCCGCAAGGTCTCCATCGGCGACCAGATCACCGAGGCCCAGCTCGAAGACGAACTCGGGCCGGGCGAAGACCTCGACGGCTGCCTGGCCGAGCACGGCCTCAGCGCGCAGGCCGTGCAGCTGGCGGCGCGCGCCTTCATCGCCGGGCTGCCCGAACCCGAGCGCATCCTGCTGTGCGAGGGCTTCGGGCAGGAGGCCGAGGGCGGGTTGTCGGGCGTGGCTTCGCGCCACGCCATCGCCTCGTACCACTACCGCGCCGGCCGGCTGGGCCTCGTGCACAAGCGCGAAGGGCTGGGCGCCGGCTATGTGCAGACCCGCATCGGCAGTTGGATCGGCCAGACCCTGGGCATCGCCATCGAGGCCGACAACATGGCGGCGATCCTGCAGGTTTTCAAAATCCTCGGGGCTGAAGCGTCTTATGTCTGAAGACATAGCCATTCAGGAACAGACGCCATGACCACCGACCTCTGGCCCCCGCTCAGCGTGATCCGCCATGCGTTCGAAACCGGCGCGCCGCCCGGCGATGCCGCGCCGGACGCCGCACCCGTCGCGATGCCGCACGGCAGCGGCGCGGGCGCGGGCACGCCGGTGGTGTCGGACCTGCTGCTCCCTTTGACCGAATTGGCCCGGCGCCGCGAGGCTGTCGCCCGGCGCGCCTTCACCGCGCGCTGGGCGCCGGGCCGCCTCGTGAGCGTGGTGCACGACGGGCGCCTGCTCGGCGTGCTGCTCGACCGCTGCATCCACGGCGACCTCTGGCAAGGCTGGATGGCTGCCGGCGAGCCCGACTGGGCCGGCCCCTTCGACGTGCTGCTGGAACCCGACGACGAGCCCTTCGAGCCCATGTTCGGCGTGGTCCAGGCCTGGAACGTGCTCACGCTCGAGCCCAGCCCGCAGCTGGCCGCGCGCGTGCTCGGCGAGGTGTCGGCCACGCGGCTCGCGGCGATCCGCGCGGTGCACGACGAATGGGCCGCGCACGCGGCGCCCGACATCGCGCCCGAGCCCGGGCGCATCGCGCTGCGCGGCGTGGCCGGCGCGTTCTCGGTGCTCTCGGGCACGCCGCTGGGCCCGCAGGACCCGCGCACCGACTACCAGGCGCTGTACCGCGATGCCGGCCTGCAACTGGGCCGTGCGCTGGCGCAGCCGCAGGACGAGGCGCCGGCAGCCGCGCCGCCGCCATCGCCCGCCCGGCCGCTGCCGCGGCCCGAGGACGGCTGGTGGGGCAGCATCCGCCGCTGGTTCGGCGCCGAAGGCTGGGCGCGCCCGGCCTTCGCGGCGGTGGCGCTGTTCGCGGTGATCCAGAACGTGGGGCTCATCGGCGGGCGCGGCACCGCCGAAGACGACGACGTGCGCTTCCGCTCGGTGCCCACGGCACCGGTCGCGGCGCAGGCCAACCTGATCGTGCGCTGGAAGGACGGCGTTCGCATCGACGAGGCCGATCGCCTGCTGCGCACGATGTCGGCCGAAGTGGTCGGCGGGCCGGGGCCCAATGGCGTCTGGCGCCTGCGCGTGGCCGATCCGGTCGGTGCTTTGTCGGTGCTCGCGACGTCGCCGTTGGTTGCGTCGGCCGGGCCGGCTTCGGAGCCGCCATGAACTGGCGCGCGTGCAGCCTGCGGTTCCTGCTCGCGCTGGTGGTGTGGGGCGCGGGCGGTGTCGCCGCGCAGGCCGCGCAGCGCGCGCTGCTCGTCGGCGTCTCCGAACTCGTCAACCAGCCGCAGGCCCTGTGGCTGCAGGCGCCGCGCAACGACGTGATGCTCATGCGCGACGCCTTGCTGAAGCAGGGCTTCACCGCGCCCGACATCGCCGTGCTCGCCGACGGCGTGCCCGGCGCTGCGCTGCCCGAATCGCAGGCCATCCACGAGGCCCTGGCGCGGCTGCTCGCGCAGTCGGCCAGCGGCGACTTCGTGCTGCTGTACTTCTCCGGCCACGGCACGCGCCTGCGCGACGTGGCCAAGCGCTACCAGGAGCCCGACGGCCTGTCCGAGAACTTTCTCGCGCGCGACGTGCGCGGCACGCTCGGCGCCGATGCCGCGTTGAGCGGCGACCTGCGCGACGTCGACTTCGACGCCTGGATCCAGGCCTTCCTGGCGAAGAACGTGTTCGTCGCCTCGGTGTTCGACACCTGCTCCGCCAACTCCATGACACGCGGCACGGGCGATGCGCCCGCGACCGCCGAGGGCCCGGCCGACGACGAGGTGCGCTGGCGCGGCCTGCGCACGACGCAGCTTGCGGGCGGTGCGTCGCCCGCGCGGTCCCTGTCTGCGCCGGCTGCGACCGACGCCGTACCGCGCGCCCGCTACGTGGCGCTGTTCGCGTCCGAGAGCCACCAGATCACGCCCGAGCTGCGCCTGCCGCGCAAGGCGCGCAGCGCCCGGCCGCAGGGCCTCCTGACCTGGGCCGTGGTCGAGTCGCTGGCGCGCAAGCCCGCCACCTGGCGCGACCTGTTCGATGGCGTGCTCGCGCTGTACCCGCCGGTCATCGACGAACTCGCGCAGCGCTTTCCCACCCGCGAGCTGCCGTCGCCCGTGGCCGAGGGCAACCTCGATGCGCCGCTGTTCGCCAACAGCGGCGCGCCCGCGTCCACGCGCCCGGTGTGGGGCGCGCAGCGCAGCGGCGACAGCCTGGCCGTCAAGGCCGGCCTGCTCGACGGCCTGGCGCCGCAGCAGGAGGTGCGCGTGCTCGCCACGCTCGACGACGGCACCGTGCGCCGCGCGCCGGCCGCCATCGCGCAGATCAAGCTCGGCGGCGCCTGGCTCGCCGTGCCGGCCGCCTTGAAAGACCTGCCGGGCAGCGCGTTCTGGAGCGTCACGCCCATTGCCGAGCCGGCCGCGACAGCCTTGCGCGTGCGCGCCGACAAGCCGCTGCCTGCCGGCCTGAGCCTCGACTACCCGGCCGCGATCCGCCTGGCCGACGACCCCGCGAGCGCCGACGTGCGCTGGACCGACCTCGGCCCCGCCGGCCATCGCCTCGAAGCGCTCGCGCCCGTGTTCGGCGCCGCCGCCTCGACCGTCGTGGTGCCCGACGTGGGCGCGCTGCGCCGCCGCCTGCAGGCGATGGCGCAGCTCAAGTGGCTGGCCCAGCTGCAGGCCCATGCCAGGGGCGGCCAGCTCGACGGTTTCGATGCGGCGCTCGAAGTCTGGAGCGCCGACCGGCTGCTGCGTAGCGTGCCGGTCGCCGAGGCCGCGAGCGTGCTGCCTGCGCTGCGGACCGGCGAGCGCGTGCGCCTGAACGTGCGCAACACCAGCGGCCGTTCGCTCGACCTCGTCATCACCGGCATCGACGCGCGCGGCGCGCTGCAGGCGGTGTACCCCGACGGGGCCGGCGAAACCAACCGCTTCAAGCGCGGCACGCCCGAGCAGCCGGCGGTCAAGCGTTTCGACCTGCCCTGGCTCGATGCGGCCGGCGAGGCGCGCCTGCTCGTCATGGCGGTGCCGGCCGCGCCCCACAGCGCGCCGCGCCTGTTCGGCGTGGCCACCGCGGCGCAGGCCGATGTGTCGGAAGTGCGCGTGCGTGGCGGCCAGCCGCCGGCCGCCGGCGGCGAGCGCCAGGTGTTCGCGGCCTTGCTGCGCAGGAGCGCTGGCACGGCAGACGGTGGTGCACGGCCATGAAGCGGTTGCGCGTGGTCCCGGTCCAGTTTTCTTTGTCCGAATCCGGAGGTTGACATGGCATTTCTCGAAGACGGCTCCTGGAGCCCCGAAGACGCACGGCAGTTCTACGAACTGATCGGCACCGGCTCGGCCGAGACCGACCTGGTCATGATGATCGAGAGCAAGGGCTCGCCCGTCGAAGGCGAACTCGAACGCGTCTTCGACGACGGCAAGGCGCGCCTGAACATCGGCGGCTACTACTGGTCGGTGCAGGTGCCCGAGTCGTCCGCGCAGAACCAGGTCGTGCCCCACAACCTGGTCGTCGCGCGCCGCAGCGACGCGGCCACGGCCACGCTCGCCAGCCTGCTGCGCGCGCAGGAAAAAGACCTGAAGGTCGTCATCAGCGCCTACAAGGCCGGCGGCGATCCGCAGTCGCCCGAGGCGCAGGCGACCTTCGAGATCTCGCTGGAGAACGCGCGCATCTGCCGGCTGGTGCTCAACTCCGGCGGCCACTGGGGCGTGCCCTCGGAGCTGGTCTCCATCAGCTACCGCACGGTGAAGATCAAGTCGGCCCCGCAGAAGACCAGCGGCGCGCGCGGCGCGGTGCGCGAATGCCAGTTCACCCGGACCTGAATCCGAACGCCCCCAGGAGCACACCGCCATGACGACGACCGCCGCAGACTTCCTCAAGGCCGCCGACCCGGTGGCCGCCCTCAAGGCCCTGAGCGACGACGTGCGCGCCAAGCCCTCCGACTCCAAGCACCGCGTCTTCATGGCGCAGCTCTTGTGCGTGCTCGGGCAGTGGGAGCGCGCGCTCAACCAGCTCACCGTTGCGGCCGAGCTCGACGCGCTCGCCGTGCCCATGAAGCAGGTGTACGGCGAGGCCGTGCGCTGCGAAGGCCTGCGCGCCGACGTGTTCGCCGGCACGCGCACGCCGATGATCTTCGGCCAGCCCGATGAATGGCTGGCACTGCTCATCGAATCGCTGCTGCGGCAAGGCCGCGGCGAGAGCGGGCTGGCCGAAGACCTGCGCCAGCGCGCCTTCGACGGCGCGCCCGCCATCGCCGGCACCATCGACGGCGCACCCTTCGAATGGCTGGCCGACGCCGACATGCGCCTGGGCCCGGTGCTCGAGGCCTTCGTCAACGGCAAGTACTACTGGATTCCCTACGCGCGCCTGGCACACATCAAGATCGAGCCGCCCGAAGACCTGCGCGACTGCGTCTGGATGCCCGCGCACCTGCAGTTCGAGAACGGCGGCGAAACGCTGGCGCTCATACCCACGCGCTACGAAGGCACCGAGGCGCAGGAGGACGGCGAGCTGCGCCTGGCGCGCAAGACCGAGTGGCGCGAGCTGCGCCCCGAGGTCTGGGCCGGCTACGGCCAGCGCGTGCTCGGCAGCGACGCGGGCGAGTACGCGCTGATGGACGTGCGCGAGATCCTCTTCACGCCCGCCGCCGCCGATGCGGCCGAAGGCGGCGAAAGCAGCGGCGGTGGCTGAACTCACCGCGCAGGAGCGGCTGCAGCCTTCGCTGCTCGACCGCCTCGTCGACCACGCGCCCGACGAGAAGCGCGAGGGCGACGACAAGCGCACGCTCACCAAGCAGGCGCTGCGCCAGGCCGTGCTGCGCGACCTCGGCTGGCTCTTCAATGCCACGGGGCACGGCCTGTCGATGGACGACAAGCAGCACCCGAATGCCGCGCGCTCCGTCATCAACTACGGATTGCCTATGCTGTCTGGCCAGTTCACCTCGTCGGTGCAGCGTGTCAGCATGGAACAGGCTTTGAAGAACGCAATCCTGCAGTTCGAGCCGCGCATTTTGTCCCGCACACTCGAAGTCGAACTCGTCATGGAAGGCCCGGCCCTGGAGTCCCACAACAGCATCGGCCTGCAGATCCGCGGCATGCTGTGGGCGCAGCCCGTGCCGCTCGAGTTCCTCATGCGAAGCCGCGTCGATCTGGAAGAGGGCCGCATAGAGATCGTGGACATGGCGCAAAACCCAAGGTAAGTCCACATGGACCCTCGGCTGCTGAGCCTGTACGAGCAGGAGCTGCGCTACTTCCGCGAAAGCGCCTCGGAGTTCGCCCGTGCGTTCCCGAAGATCGCGCACCGGCTGGGCATCGAGGGCCAGGAAGTCGCCGACCCGTACGTGGAGCGGCTGATCGAGGCCACGGCCTTTCTCTCGGCGCGCGTGGGCCTGAAGCTCGATGCCGAATACCCGCGCTTCACGGGCCACCTGCTCGACATCGTCTACCCGCACTTCCTGGCGCCCACGCCGGCGATGACGGTGGTGTCGTTCGTGCCCGACCCGGAAGACGCCAACCTCGCGGCCGGCCCCACGTTGCCGCGCGGCGCCGGCCTGCGCGCGCGCCAGGCCGTGGGGCAGAACACGCACTGCGAGTTCCGCACCGCCGCCGCGCTGCGCATCTGGCCGATCGAGGTGCAGCGCGCCCAGTACTTCACCTACGCGCCTGACCTGCCGCTGAACACCCACCCGCAGTCGCGCGCCATCCGCGGCGGCCTGCGCATCGCACTGCGCGCCACGGCGGGGCTGGACTTCAGCCAGATCGCGCTCGACGAGCTGGTGCTGCACTTCGGCGGCGCGGAAGACGTGGCCTGGCAGCTGCACGAATGCGCGCTGGGCCAGCCCATCGGCGTGTGGGTGCGACCGCTCACGGCCAGTGGTGCCTTGCAAGGCGCCATGCGCAGCCTGCCGGGCAGCGCCATCGGCGCGGTCGGCTTCGGGGACGACGAGGCGCTGCTGCCGGTCACGGCCACGGGCTTCTCGGGCTTCCGGCTTCTGCAGGAGTACTTCGCGTTCCCGCAGCGCTTCCAGTTCGTGCGCATCGGCGGGCTGCAGGCGCTGCTCGCGACGATGCCGGTGACCGAGCTGGAGATCGTGCTGCTGTTTTCGCGCGGCGATGCGGCGCTCGAGAAGCTGGTGAGCGTCGACAACGTGCAGCTGCACTGCGTGCCCGCCGTCAACCTGTTCACCAAGCGGCTCGACCGCGTGCCGGTGACCGAAGGCGTGAGCCAGTTCCACCTGGTGCCCGACCGCACGCGCCCGCAGGACTTCGAGGTGCACACCGTCACCGAGGTCATCGGTCACGGCGCACCGGGGGCCGACGCCGCGGTGGCCGAGCAGCCGTTCCGGCCGTTCTACTCGGCCTTCCACGGCAGCCGCAACAGCCACCCGGCCTACTTCACGACCACGCGCGAGCCGCGCATGCTCTCGGTGCGCCAGCGCACCGAAGGCCACCGCAGCAGCCACATCGGCTCCGAGGTCTACATGCAGATCGTCGACCCGCAGCAGGCGCCGTACGCCGCCACGCTGCGCCAGCTCGCCGTGACCGCGCTGTGCACCAACCGCGACCTGCCGCTCTTGATGCCGCTGGGGCGCGACAACGACTTCGACTGCGTCGACTCCTTTCCCGTGCAGCGCGTGCGCATGGTGCGCGGGCCGTCGCGGCCGGTGTCGCCGGTCGTGAGTCAGGGGCTGGGCTGGCGCGTCATCGACCACCTGGCGCTCAATTACCTGTCGCTGTCCGACAGCACGCCGGAGCAGGGCGCCGCCGCGCTGCGCGAGACGCTCATGCTCTACGCCGTGCATGCCGACGAGATGCGCCAGGGCCAGGTGCGCGGCCTGCTGTCGGTCAAGAGCAAACCCGTGGCGCGGCGCCTGCCGCTCGCGGGCCCGATCGCCTTCGGGCGCGGGCTCGAGGTGACGCTGGAGGTCGACAAGGACGCCTTCCACGGCCACAGCGCCTTCCTGTTCGGCGCCGTGCTGGCGCAGTTTCTCGCGCGCCATGTCGAGGTGAACCACTTCGTCGAGACCGTGCTGCGCATCGCGGGCAAGGGCGAAGCCATGCGCTGGAGGCCGCTGTGCGGGACACGCCAGATTCTGTAAGCACGCGGGTGGACCAGGCGCTGCGCGGGTGGTCGGCGCAGCCGTGGGACTTCGACTACTTCGCCGTGATGCGGCGTATCGAGTCCGTCGCGAAGACCACGCCGCGCTGGGGCCGCGCCTTGCTGCCCAGCGCCGAACCGGTGCGCGTGGGGCAGGAGCCCTCGCTGTCGTTCGCGCCCGCCAGCTTCAGCCGCTTCGAGCCGGCCACCGCGCATTCGCCGCCGCGCCTGCGCCAGCACTTCTTCGGCTACATCGGCCCGAACGGCCCGCTGCCGGTGCACCTGAGCGACTTCATCCGCGAGCGCAGCCTGAACCACGGCGACCCGACCTGGCTGGCCTTTCTCGACACCTTCTCGCACCGCTTCTCGCTGCACTTCTACCGCGCGTGGGCGCAGTCGCGCCCGGCCGTGGCGCTCGACCGGCCCGGCGAAGACCGCTTCCGCCTGCAGGTCGGCGCGCTGGTCGGCATCGGCACGCCGGGGCGCATCGACCGCGACGAGATCCACGACGACGCGCGCCTGCACTTCTCGGGCTGGCTCGCGCGCCGCGTGCACAACGCGGAAAGCGTGGAGTCGGTGCTGTGCAGTTATTTCGGCGTGCCGGTGAAGCTGGAGCGCTGGGTCGGCCACTGGATGCGCGTGCCCACGGACGAGGTCACGCGGCTGGGGCAGGGCGAGAGTTCGCGCGCGATGGGCATGGGCGCGATGCTCGGCACGCGCGCGTGGGACCGCCAGCACCGCGTGCGGCTGCACCTGGGGCCGCTCACGATCGACCAGTACCGCATGTTCCTTCCCACCGGCGACGCGCAGCCCGTGCTGCAGCGCTGGATGCAGCAGCTGCTCGGCGACACCCTCGAATGGGACGCCCAGCTGGTGCTCGAGAAAGTACAGGTGCCGCCCACGCGCCTGGGCCAGGCCCGGGGCAACGGCCCGCGCCTGGGCTGGGTCTCGTGGCTCGGCGAACGCCCGCGCACGCGCGATGCGGCCGACGTGCGCATTGCCAGCCAGCCGTCGAGGGCGCGCCTGCCGAAGCAGTCCGCCTCTTTTCAATAAACCCATCTTCATTCGTTCAGAAGAGATACGGAGTCCTCCATGAGTGAAATCAGCCGCACCGCCCTCTTCGGCAAACTCAACTCGCTGGCCTACAAGGCCATCGAGGGCGCCACCGTCTTCTGCAAGATGCGCGGCAATCCGTATGTGGAGCTGGAGCACTGGTTCGCCCAGCTGCTGCAGGCGCAGGACTCCGACCTGCACCGCGTGATCCAGCACTACAGCCTCGACGTGTCGGTGATCGCCAAAGACATGACGGCCGCGCTCGACCGCCTGCCGCGCGGCGCCACCGCCATCAGCGACTTCTCGCCGCACATCGAGAACGCCATCGAACGCGCCTGGACCTACGCCACCCTGCAGTTCGGCGAAGCGCAGGTGCGCACCGGCTACATCCTGGTGGGCATGCTGAAGACGCAGAGCCTGCGCAACCCGCTGTTCGGCTTGTCGAAGCAGTTCGAGAAGATCAAGGTCGAAGACCTGGCCGACAACTTCCCCAAGATTTGCGACGCCTCGCCCGAAGCGCAGATGCGCGCCCAGGACGGCACCGGCATGGGCAGCGGTGCACCCGGCGAAGACTCGGGCGCCATGGCGCCGGCCGCCATGGGCAAGGGCGATGCCCTCAAGAAATTTGCTGTCGACCTCACGGAGAAAGCCAAGAAGGGAGAGATGGATCCGGTGACCGGGCGGGACGAGGAAATCCGCCAGATCGTCGACATCCTCATGCGCCGCCGCCAGAACAACCCGCTGCTGACGGGTGAGGCGGGTGTGGGCAAGACCGCGGTGGTGGAAGGCTTCGCGCAGCGCCTGGCGCGCGGCGATGTGCCGCCGCAGCTGAAGGACGTGAAGCTGCTCACGCTCGACATCGGCCTCTTGCAGGCCGGTGCGAGCATGAAGGGCGAGTTCGAGCAGCGCCTGCGCCAGGTGATCGACGAGGTGCAGAGTTCGCCCACGCCGATCATCCTGTTCATCGACGAGATCCACACCCTGGTCGGTGCGGGCGGTGCGGCCGGTACCGGCGATGCGGCCAACCTGCTCAAGCCGGCGCTGGCGCGCGGCAACCTGCGCACCATCGGCGCCACCACCTGGGCCGAGTACAAGAAGTACATCGAGAAAGACCCGGCGCTCACGCGGCGCTTCCAGGTCGTGCAGGTGCCCGAGCCCGACGAGACCAAGGCGATCCTCATGCTGCGCGGCGTGGCCAGCGTGCTCGAGAAGCACCACCGCGTGCAGCTGCTCGACGAGGCCATCGAAGCGGCCGTGAAGCTCTCGCACCGCTACATTCCCGCGCGCCAGCTGCCCGACAAGGCCGTGAGCCTGCTCGACACCGCCTGCGCACGCGTGGCCGTGTCGCAGCACGCGACGCCGCCCGAGGTGGAAGACTGCATGCGCCGCATCGAAGGCCTCACGGTCGAGCAGGAGATCATCGGCCGCGAAGAAGCCATCGGCATCGACGTGACCAAGCGCGCCGCGTTGGTGGCCACGCTGTTGGCCGAATCGAAGGTGCAGCTCGAAGCGTTGAATGCGCGCTGGCAGGAAGAGAAGGGGCTGGTCGATCGCCTGCTCGAGTTGCGCAGCAAGCTGCGCGCGGGCAACAAGCCGGTCGATGAACCGGCGGCCGGTGAAGCCGCCGCCGAGGCCGCCCCCGACCGCGCCACGCTGCTGGCCGAGCTGCACGAACTGCAGGCGAAGATCCACGCGGTGCAGGGCGAGTCGCCGCTCATCCTGCCGTCGGTCGACGAGCAGGCCGTGGCCTCCGTCGTCGCCGACTGGACCGGCATTCCCGTCGGCCGCATGGTGAAGAACGAAGTGGAGGCGGTGCTCAAGCTCGCCGACACGCTCAACCAGCGCGTCATCGGCCAGAAGCACGGCCTGGAGATGATCGCGCGCCGCATCCAGACCTCGCGCGCGCGGCTGGACAACCCGCAGAAACCCATCGGTGTCTTCATGCTCTGCGGCACCTCGGGCGTGGGCAAGACCGAGACCGCGCTGGCGCTGGCCGAGGCGCTGTACGGCGGTGAGCAGAACATCATCACCATCAACATGAGCGAGTTCCAGGAGGCGCACACCGTCTCCACGCTCAAGGGCGCGCCGCCCGGCTACGTGGGCTACGGCGAGGGCGGCATCCTGACCGAGGCCGTGCGCCGCCGTCCCTACAGCGTGGTGCTGCTCGACGAAGTGGAGAAGGCCCACCCCGACGTGCACGAGATCTTCTTCCAGGTCTTCGACAAGGGCTGGATGGAAGACGGCGAGGGCCGCATGATCGATTTCAAGAACACGATCATCCTGCTGACCACCAACGCCGGCAGCGAGCTCGTGATGAGCATGTGCCGCGACCCCGAGTTGCTGCCCGATTCGAACGCGCTGGCCGATGCGCTCAAGGCGCCGCTCATGAAGGTGTTCCCGCCCGCGCTCTTGGGCCGCATCGTCACCATTCCCTACTACCCGCTGTCGCCCGAGATGATGAAGAAGATCGTGCGGCTGCAGCTGGGCCGCATCAAGAAGCGCGTGGAAACCAACCACGGCGTGCCCTTCGAATACACCGAGGCGGTGATCGAGCAGGTGGTCGCGCGCTGCCAGGACCCGGAGTCGGGCGGGCGCGTGATCGACGCGATCCTCACCAACACCGTGCTGCCCACCATTTCGGTCGAGTACCTGCAACGCCTGGCCTCGGGTGGCGAGATCCGCCGCGTGGCGCTCGACGTGAAGGACGCCGACTTCACCTACGCGTTCGACTGAGCCCCCCGCTGCGCGACGCCCCACTTCCGAGAGACCCAAGATGGCCGACCACGAGTTCCGCATCGAGAGCGATTCGCCCGCCAAGGACGACCTGATGTTCTGGCGCATCGTCGGGCACGAGGCGCTGGCGCGCCCCGCGGCCTACGAGCTCACCGTGCTGTCCAAGAACAAGGACCTCGCCGCCAAGGACATCCTGGGCCACGCCTTCGACGTGGTCATCGAGTTCAAGGACGCCGACGGCGGCGCGCACGAGCGGCATTGCCAGGGCCACGCGGTGCGCTTCGTGCGCGCGGGCCACATCGGACGGCACTACGAGTACCGCATCGCGCTGCGCTCGTGGTTCTGGCTGCTCACCAAGCGCGCCAACTCGCGCATCCACCAGGAAAAGAAGGTGCTCGAGGTGCTCGACGCGGTGTTCGAGGACAGCCCGATCAAGCGCTTCAAGAAGACCAAGGCCACCAACGTCATCGGCACGCACAACCCGCGCCGCTACTGCGTGCAGCACCAGGAGAGCGACTACCAGTTCCTCTCGCGCCTGCTGGAGGACGAGGGCATCTACTACTGGTTCGACGCGCACGACGCGCCCGGCACCATGCACCTGTCGGACGCCAGCGACCTGGCGCACGACAAGCTGCCCGCGACCGACACGCTGCGCCACATGGCCGTCCACGCGGCCGAGCCGCGCTTCAACGAGATCTCGCGCTGGGTCAGCGCGCGGCAGTTCGACACC
Organism: Variovorax sp. GW821-FHT06D12; assembly: GCF_059419205.1. Taxonomy (NCBI): domain Bacteria; kingdom Pseudomonadati; phylum Pseudomonadota; class Betaproteobacteria; order Burkholderiales; family Comamonadaceae; genus Variovorax; species Variovorax sp. GW821-FHT06D12. Next base: position 480,374 of record NZ_JBWKRI010000004.1, read on the forward strand.
GGCAAGCATTCGTCGCGCGACAGCGACTTCAAGGCCATCAAGAAGAAGCTGGGTGCCGACATCGACAGCTCCGACCAGCACGAGCTCGCCGAGTTCGAGATGTTCGAGTTCCCCGGCGGCTACTTCAGCGGCGACGACGCCGAGACGCGCGCCAAGCTGCGCGGCGACGAACTCAATGCGCGCCGCGACCGCCACTGGGCGCTCACGCCGTGGCCCGACGTGGCGGCCGGGCGCAGCTTCAAGTTCGAGGACGACCCCGACGGCACGCGCAACGGCGACTACGTGATCGCCGCCTGCACCTTCATCGCCAGCCACCGCGGCTACGAGGGCGTGAGCGCCAGCGCGCCGGCCCAGCCCGTGCAGCGCGCGCTGGCCGAGGTGCTGCGCGACGATGCCGTGAACGCCGACACCCTGCCGGTGCTGGAAGAGCTGATCGCCGCCACGCCCGCGCTGGCCGCCGCGCAGACCGGCAGCAGCCTGTTCCTGCTCACCGTGATGCCGGTCGACCGGCCCTTCCGCGCGCCGCGCCTCACGCCGCGCGTGACCATGCCCGGCCCGCAGACCGCGATCGTGGTCGGCCCCAAGGGCGACGAGTTGCACGTGGACGACCACGGCCGCGTGAAGGTGCACTTTCACTGGGACCGCTACGACGAGAGCAACGAGAAGTCGACCTGCTGGGTGCGCGTGTCGCAGCCCTGGGGCGGCAAGGGCTGGGGCGGCTACTTCGCGCCGCGCATCGGCCAGGAGGTGATCGTCGACTTCCTCAACGGCGACCCCGACCGCCCGGTGATCGTGGGCCGCGTCTACAACGACGACCAGCCCATTCCGTACAAGTCGCCCACGCAGAGCGGCTTCCGGACCCGGTCCACGCCGGGCGGCGGCGTGAACAACTACAACGAGATCATGTTCGAGGACAAGAAGGGCGAGGAGAACATCAACATCCACGCCGAGAAGAACATGAGCCGCAGCGTGGAGCTGGACGACTCCACCACGGTGGACCGCGACCAGACCGTGACCGTGAAGCGCGACCAGACCTCCACGGTCGTGCGGGACCGCAAGACGACCGTGGAGAACAACGACACCACGATCATCCAGAAGTTCCAGAAGCTCACGGTCGGCAAGAACCAGGACAACCATGTGGTGGGCTACCAGACCACGAATGTCGACATCGACCATGCGTTGCTGGTGAAGGGCCATCACAAGATCCAGTCCGACGGCAACCGCACCGACATCACGGGCGGCAACGAGACGCGCACGGTCACGGGCACGCAGACCGTCACGGTGAAGGGCGGGGTGAAGTACAAGGCCCCGACCATGCTTTTCGAGGCCGGGCACATGGAGTTCAAGGTGACCGGCGGCAACTCGATGAAGATCGATGCCAATGCCGCACCGTATGCCGCGGCGTTCCAGAAGTACACGCTGGTGAGCAACACCGAGCTCAACATGGTGGCCATCGGCAACATTAACACCGTGTCGGTGGGCTCGAACACCACGGTGCTCGGCCCCAACACCAGCGGCTACATCGGCAACAACACCGACTTCAATCTCGGCGTCGCCCGCTCGACCTTCATGGGGCTGAGCATGGACAACGCGCTGGGCATCGCGATGTCGAACTTCCTCGGGTTGAAGGTCGACAACACCTTGGCCATCAGCATGGAATCGGTGGCCGGCCTCAAGATCGAGCGGGACGGCACCTCGGTGCGGCAGGCCCCGCTGCATTCGATCATGCCGGGCGCCGGGGCCGGGGCGGGCACCGCCGCGACGGGCGCCATGGCCACCGCCGGGACGGTGGGGGCAGTCGCGAGCCTTGCGTACGGTGCCGTTTCCATGATCAGCGGCGCGGCGTCCCTGGGTTCCCAGTACGCCGACGCGAGGAAGTTGATGAACGAAATTCTCTCGAGCAGCGACATCGACCGCATCCCCGGCATGCGCGGACGGCTGGAGCGCATGCGCAATCTGGTGAGCACCAATCTCAACGACGGCGCCCTCACGGTCGCGACGGTGGGCACCGGCGGCGCGGTGCTGGCACTGCTGGGCATGATCCCCGGCGTCGACGCCGTGGGCAGCGAACGCGGCGCCGGCGAGCTGCTCGGCCGCGATGACGCCGGCAACCCCACCCATCCCAACGGCTGATCGGGAAGAAGGCCAGCGCGCGAATCATCATGCAAGTCGTCAAACCCCAGGCTGTCTGCCTGAGCACCCGGCCGATCGAGTACCGCAAGCGCTTCGGCCTGTGCGTGACGGCCATGCTGCACGTGCCGTTCGAGCAGGCCGAGGGCGGCACGCTGTGGGGCGAGCAGTCGGCCTGGAACTTCATCGGACGCGAGATGGCGGTGCCGCTGGTCGACGAGGGCGTGGCCAAGCTCACGCCCGAGTTCCTCGTGCACGGCCAAGCCTTTCCTCCCGCTGAAAGCCCGAGCGCCTGCGCGGTGCGCGCGCGGCTGGGCAGCCGCAGCAAGACCCTGCTCGTCTTCGGCGATCGCCACTGGGAGGGCACGAAGGCCAGTGCGCCGCTGCCGTTCGACGCGATGCCCATCCACGCCACGCATGCCTACGGGGGCGCCGCGGTGCCGGCCAACCCCGAGGGCATCGGCGCGGTGCCCGAAGGCGGGTTCCATCGGCTGCCCAACATCGAGCGGCCCGATCAGCCCCTGCGCGATCCGGCACAGCCCGTGGCGCCCGCCGGCTTCGGCCTGCGGGGGCCGATGCATCCGGAGCGCGCGCGTTTTCGCGGCACCTACGACGCGGACTACCTCAAGGCGCATGCGCCGGGCTTCGCGCCCGACCTGGACTGGCGCTATTTCAATCTCGCCCCCGAGGACCAGTGGTTCGACGCCCCGTTGCGCGGCGACGAGCCTTTCCAGTTCGATCACATGCATCCGCAGAAGCCGCGGCTCGAAGGCCGGCTGCCCGGCCTGCGTGCGCGCGTGTTCGCCGACTACCGAGCCGTCGGCGCCGCCGAGCCGCGCCTGCGCGAAGTGCCGCTGCGCCTGACGACGGTCTGGTTCTTTCCGCATGCCGAGCGGGCGCTGCTGCTGTTCCAGGGGCTGGCCGAGGTGGCCACCGACGACGGCTCCGACGTGCACGGGCTGCTCGGCGCCGTCGAGCGCGTCGATGCGTCGCGGCCCGACACCCACTACCTCGATGCGCTGGCGCGACGCGCCGACCCGCGATGGGGCGGGGTCGAATGCCTGGACGACAGCGACCTGCTGCCCGAGGGGCTGGACGCGGTGGACCCCGAGGCCGAGCGAGCCGCAGAGGCCTTCGCGAGCCAGGGCCTGCAGGCGCAGGCGCAGTACCGCCGCGCCGAGATCGACGTGGCCCTCGCGCGGGAAGAGGTGCGCGCCAGCGGCCGCGACCCGGATGCCATGGGCATCGTCATGCCGTCGCGCGAAGCGCCCCCAGCGCCGGCGCAGCGCGTGGCCCACCTGAAGCAGAAGCTGCAGGAGGCCGAAGCGCAGAAGCTGGCGGCCGTCGACGATGCGCTCGATGCCCTCGAGCAGGCGGTGGCGGCGCGCAAGGCGAACCCGGCCATGAAGCCCATCGAGCATCGGGGGCCGCCGCTCTTCAATGCAGACGTGGCGCTGGCGCAGCTCCAGGGCGCGAACGCCGGCGCGACCGGTGCGTTCGACCTCGCGGCCGTGCATGGCCAGTTGCTGCAGCAGGAAGCGATGGAGCGGCTTGGCTATCTGCAGGGCGCACACGCGCAGCAGCCCGCACCCGCGATGCAGGCGGCGCAGGCCCAGACACTGAAGGACGGCATGAAGCAGGCACTGGCCGGCGGACTGCGGTTCTTCGGCGGCATGGACTTCACCGGCGCCGACTTCTCGGGGCTGGACCTGCGCGATGTCAACTTCGCCGGCGCGTGGCTCGAGAGCGTGGACTTCGGAAAAGCCAACGTGTCGGGCGCGAACTTCACGGCGGCGGTGCTGGCGCATGCGAACCTCGACGGCGCGATCGGCATCCGGGCCATCCTTCAGGGCGCCAACCTGGGTTGCACGCGCTGGCAAGGCGCAGTGTTCGACGAGGCCGATTTCAGCGCGACGCAGCTGTCGCATGCCGACCTGGGGGGCCTCTCGCTGCGACGCGCCAAGATGAAGGGCGCCATGCTGATCGGCACGCGCTGGGACGGCACCGATGCGCACGGGCTGCAGGCGCCCGAGCAGCTTTTCTACCGGCTGTCGCTGCCGGGTCTCTCGCTCGCCGAGGCCGATCTCGCGGGCTGCCAGTTCGTCGAATGCGACCTCACGGAGGCCGACTTCCGCGAAGCCCACCTGGCCCAGGCCAACCTGATCACCTGCAAGCTGACGGGGGCCCGCTTCGGCGGTGCACGCGGCATGGGCATGGTGTTCGCCCAGCACTGCGACCTGGCCGACGCGGATTTTTCCGGGGCGCGGATGCAGGGTGCCAACTTCGGCGCTGCGGACATGTCGCGCGCGCGGCTGCTCGGCAGCGTGCTCGACGGCGCCAACCTGTGCGAGGCCCGGCTGCCCGACAGCGACTGGCGGCTGGCTTCGGCCAAGGGCGCGTTGCTGCGCCGGACCGTGCTGCGGGGCGCCAGGCTGGCGGGCGTGAACTTCAGCGAGGCGATCCTGCAGCACGCCGACCTGCGCGGCTGCGACTTGCGCAACAGCAACCTGTTCGCTGCCGACCTGTCGCGCGCCCGGCTCGACGGCGACGTACGCTTCGATGGGGCCCTGCTGCAGCGCGCGCGCACATGGCCGCGGCTCACGCCCGAGCAGCAGGCCGCAGGCGCATGAGGAGGACGGCGCCATGATGAACACCACCACGCTGACCCTGGCCGTGCTGCTCGGCGAGTCGATTGCCGGGCTCGACCTGTCGGGCGGTCATTTCTCGAATGCACAGCTGGCGGGGGGGCTGTTCGACCGGGTGAACTTCGCCAAGGCCGATCTGCGCGGGGCCGACCTGCGCGAGGTCGTGTTCAACCAGTGCGACCTGCGCGGCGCGCTGCTGGGCGGGGCGCGGCTGCAGCGCGCCGTTTTCAACCAGTGCCTGATGGACCACGTCGACCTGCACGGAGCCGGCCTGCACGCGGCCGTGTTCAGCGAATGCCAGGCGCCGCATGCGAACCTGTCGGATGCCGACCTGAGCATGCTCGCCTGCACCAAGACCCGCCTCGATCACGCGATGTTGTGCGGTGCGCTGCTGGACGCCTGCGTGCTGACCGAGAGCAGCCTGATCGACCTGGGGGCCGAATCGACGCGCTGGACACACGTGACCGTGGCCGGCTGCGATCTGCGCCATGTGGCGTGGCGCGGCGCCCACCTGCTGCGCGTGGCGTTCTCCACCACGCAGCTGGCCGGCGTGTCGTTCGACGGCGTCGCGCTCGAGAGCTGCCAGTTCGCGAACGCCGACCTGCGCGGTGCCCAGTTCAGCGGGGCGCCGCTGCGCCAGTGCAACTTTCAGGGCGCCACGCTCGATGAGGCGCGCTTCGACCGCATCGACGCGCCCCTGGCCCTGTTCTGCGAGGCCGAAGGGGCCGGTGTCGATTTCTCCAGTGCCGTGCTGACGCAGGCACTGTTCACCGGCGCCAGGCTGCCGCAGGCGAACTTCAGTGGCGCACGCCTGCACCAGGCCCATTTCGCCGGCGCCGTGCTGGACCGGGCGCGCTTCAACGGGGCGGACCTCACGTACGCCGACCTGCGCCACGCGCACTTGCACCAGGCCGACCTGCGCGGTGCGACCCTCGCGCGCACCTGCCTGCACCGGGCCCTGACCGACGAGGCGCAGATCGAGGATCGCACCCGTGCGATCGAAACCGATCCCGAGTTGGCCCAGGCCGAAGACTGGCGCCCCCTGTCGGCCTGAGGCGCCACCGGCCGATGCCCCTTCTTTCCATTGGAAGCCCTGCCATGAAAACCACCGCCCACCACCCCGTCCGCCGCGCCACCGCCGCGCCGCGCAGCGCCAGGCCGATCGACGCCGACCCGGCGCCGCCCGCGGGACCCCCCGAGCGTTGCTGGACCGCGCTGCTGGAGGCGGGACGCAACGGCACGCTGTGTGTCCGGCAGGGCGCGCAGGTCGCGGCCGTGCGAACGGCCGCGGGCTGCCTGCTGGTGCCGGCGGCCGGCGACACCGTGCTGTGCTTCGGCACGGCACCGGGCGACATCTGGGTGCTCTCGGTGCTGGAGCGCTGCGCCGGCACGCAGGAGCGCGTGCTCCGGTGCAGCGGCGACACGCGGCTCGTGGTGGAGGGCGGACAGCTCGCGCTCGAGGCCGATCAACTGCACCTGGCGTCGCACCGCCTGGGCGTGCGCGCCGCCACCGCCACCGTGTCGCTCGATTCGACCGAGTTCATCGGCGAACGGGTGCGCATGATCGCCGGCACGGTCAAGCTCGTGGGCAGCCTGCTGAGCACGGTGGTGGACCGCGTCAACCACTTCAGCCAGCACTACCTGCGCACGACCAAGGGGCTGGACCGCGTGAATGCGGCCCACATCGAATGCGATGCAACCGAGCTGCTGCACCTGCGCGGCGAGCATGCGCTGATCAACGGCGCCAAGCTGGTGAAGACGCGCGGCGCGCAAATCCACTTTGGCTGAGGCAGCACCATGTTCGCCAACTGCCAGATGATGGGAACGGACATGGGGTTTCCCGATGTCTGCATCACGCCCGCCGCGCCCTCGCCGATCCCGGTGCCCTATCCGAACATCGCGATGGGGCCGATGGCCATTCCGAACTGCCCAACGATCCTGTTCATGTGCACGCCGGCCCACAACCTCGGCACGGTCATTCCCATGACCAACGGCGACAACCCGGGCGTGTTGCTGGGGGTGGCGTCCGGCACGGTCATGGGGCCCAGCCGCCATCTGACAGGCGCCTTCACGGTGCTGCTGAACAGCATGCCCGCCACGCGCCTGACCAGCACCTCGCTGCAGAACAGCACCAACTGCCCCGGCGTGCGCACGGTGCCGAGCCAGACGCTGGTGCTCCTGCTGGCGCCCTGAGGTGCATGCCGTGCGCACCTTGGCATCACCGCGCCGCTACGGCATACCTCTTCCGGCGAGATTGCCAACCCGCCCCCCGGAATGAATACTCCTTTGGACTTCGCCCGCGCACGCGCGGGCCGTGTTCGGGCGTAACCGCCCCGGGGGCCGACTCATGATCCATATCGCTGTCATCACACGGCAAGGCGCCCCGGCAGGGCCGGCCATTGCCGCCGATTTCGGTCCCAGCGGGGGCACGATCGGGCGTGCCGACACCAACACGCTGGTGCTCGACGACCCCGACCGCACCGTCTCGCGCGTGCACGCACAGGTGCTGTGCCGCGACGGGCAGTACTTCATCGTCGATCGCGGCAGCAACGCGATGCAATGCAATGGCGTGTCGCTGGGCGCGGGCAAGGAAGCGGCGCTGACGGACGGCGCGCGGCTCGTCATCGGCAGCTTCGAACTCTCGGTGCGCGTGATGGCGGCTGCGGCGGCGCCACGCGCGCCGGTCATCCCCAACACCGTGATGTCGGCGCCGGCCGCCGCGCCTGCCGCCAGCAGCGACGATCCGTTCGCCGACCTGCTTGCGGGACTGGGGTCGCCGGCCGCTCCCGCGCCGGCGCCTGCTGCGGCCCGCGCCGCCGCCGCGCCCGCCGAGTCGCTGCTCTTTCCCGACCCCATGGCCAGTGGCTCGCGCAATGCGCAGGCCGACCAGGTCGACCCGTTCGCGAACCTGCTGGGCCCCACGCCGTCGGCCGCACCTTCTGCAGGGCTTGGCGCGCTCGACGATTTTTCCGACCTGGGCGCGCCGCCCGCGCACGGCAAGGCCGCGAGCATCGACGACCTGTTCGGCGGTTCGCCGGGCGCCGGCGGCATCGGCGGCGATCCGCTTGCGCTGTCGCCGCTGGCCGATCCGCTGCTGCAGCCCAACACCGCGTCGGACGCCGACCCGCTGGCCGCACTGCAGCGCGCGGCGCCCGCCACGCCGGTGCCGCGCTCCGATCATCTGCCGATCGACCAGTTCGGCTTCGAGCCGCCGAAGGCCATCACGCCGCCACTGCCGCCGCCGCCCCCTGCGCCCGCGCCAGCACCCGTGGCCCCGCTCGCGAAGTTCGACGACGTGACCGGCCAGCCGATCCGCATCAGCGGGCCCGAGAACGCCGGCCGCGTGGCCGAGCCGCCGCCCCCTCCGCCACCGCCGCCGCCCGTGTACGTCGCGCCGCCGGCAGCCACCGCAGCAGCCTCGCCCCCGCGCGCCGCCTCCGACGACGAGCTGCTCGTCGCCTTCCTGCGCGGCCTGGCCAGCACGCACCAGCCGCCCGAGATGCTCACGCCCGGCCTCATGGAGCGCATCGGCGCGATGCTGCGTACGTCCACCGAAGGCACGCTGCAGCTGCTGCTCACGCGCCAGGAGTTCAAGCGCGAGGTGCGCGCCGAGGTCACGATGATCGCGTCGCAAGCCAACAACCCGCTGAAGTTCTCGCCCACGGTCGAGGTCGCGCTGGCGCACCTGCTGGGGCCCGGCGTGCGCGGCTTCATGCCGCCCGAGGCCGCGATGCGCGACGCCTTCGACGACCTGCGCGCGCACCAGTTCGGCGTGATGGTGGGCATGCGCGCGGCGCTGGCCCATGTCATCGGGCGCTTCGAGCCGGCCGAGCTCGAGAAGAAGATCAGCGCAAAGACCGCGCTCGACGCGCTCTTTGCCGCCAACCGCAAGGCCAAGCTCTGGGACCAGTTCGTGGCGCTGTACGGCGGCATCGCGAGCGAGGCCGAGGACGACTTCCACAGCCTCTTCGGCAAGGCCTTCCTCGCGGCCTACGAAGAGCAGATGGCGCGCCTGAAGTCCGACACCTGAGAAGACAACCAGAACAACCCCCAGCACTCGCGAGGCACCCCGCTTGGAAATCGAAATCGTCACGCTCTCCCGGCAGGGCGGGCGCACCTACAACGAGGACGTGCACGGCCACTGGCACGACGAGCGCTACGTCGCCTGCCTGGTGGCCGACGGCGCGGGTGGCCACGGCGGCGGCGACGTGGCGGCGGCCACGGTGCGCGCCAGCGTGCTCGGCGGCTTCTCGGGGGCGCCCTCGCTGGACGAGGCCGCGCTGCGCGCGCTGATCGAGCGCGCCAACCTGGACGTGGTGGCGCGTCAGGCCGAAGGCGGCAAGCTCGCCGGCATGCGCTCCACGGTGGTGTTCGCGGTGATCGACCTGGAGCGCGAGGTGCTGGCGTGGGTGCACAGCGGCGACAGCCGCGCCTACCTGTTTCGCGGCGGCGCCATCGTGGCGCGCACCACCGACCACAGCCTGGTGCAGCAGATGGTCGCGGGCGGCATGCTCGACGAGGAGGGCGCGCGCCTGCATCCGCAGCGCAACATGCTGCTGTCGGCGCTGGGCTCGATCGAGGAGGCGCCGGACATCGCGGTGTCCGACCGCATGCGCCTCTTGCCCGGCGACGTGCTGCTGCTGTGCAGCGACGGCGTGTGGGAGCCGCTGGGCGACGAGTGCCTGGTCGACACGCTGCACGCGTCGCGCACGCCCAGCCAGTGGACCGAACTGCTCGACGCGCAGATCAAGGCCAACGCCAAGCCGGGCCACGACAACTACACGGCGCTCACGCTGTGGGTGATCGAGGACGCCGACGACGATCTGACGCGGCTGCTGCCCGAGAACGTCGCGTCGACAGACCCCTGAGCGTGGCGCCATCTTTCAAGCAAAACGCCCATCCGATGGATGGGCGTTTTGCCCTGGGGCCGCTGAGATGGTTCAGCTGTACTTGCTGGCCTTCTTCTTGACTTTCTTCAGCGCGCTGCGCAGCAACGCGGGCATGTCTTCCCGGTTCGGCAGGTTGCTGTAGTTGTCGATGTTCTGCTCTTCGCAGCTGTTGGCACAGCCGTTGTTCAGCAGGTCGAGCGCGTAGCGCGTCTTGCTGATCGTGCTGGGCGCACCGGGCTCGCGGAACGGATCGAAGATGCCGTCCGGCAGGACCTTGCGCCCGCGTGCGATCGCCTGTTCCTGGAAGTGCGTGATGTGCTTCTGCGTGACCGGCCCGTAGTAGCCGTCCACCACGATCACCTCGGTCGCGCCGGGGGGCGGGTCGAAGTCGTGGTTGAAGCCGAGCAGCTCGTAGTAGAAGATCTTGAACAGGGCCTGCACCAGCATCACGTCTTCACGCGTGTTGGAGCCGATCCGTCCGACCGACCAATCGGAGTTGTAGGTCGTGTGCAGCTTGCCGCTGGTACCGATGAGTGTGGTGCTGAATGCCATGGCATTGCTCCGGTGAGGACACGGGCAGGGACCGGCCCCGGCACCGTGGGGTGCCAGGGGCGGACTGGGCTGACGAGTCCGTCGCCCGTCAGCGGGTTTCGGTGGTGGCCACGTTCCAGCCGAACTTCACCTCGCCGCCGCCGGCGCCCTTGTCGTCCTGGCCCTTGTAGGCGAACTCGATGTCCTTGAAGCTGCAGGACACCTGCTCGTGCACGTCGCCGCCCTGTGCGCCGCCGGGGCCCACGCTGGAGATGAAGACTTCCTTGAGCGTGACCTTCAGGTACTCCTGCTGGCCTTCGCCCGACTTGCGGCAGGTCATGACCATGTCCTTGAAGTGCTTGCCGCTCACGCAGTTCTTGGCGAGCACGGGCGATGCCTTGTCGTAGACGTGCGTGAAGTTGAATTCACCCGGTGAGGCCTTGCCCTTGCCCGAACCGCCGCCCGATCCCGCGCCCGATGCGTTGCTCACGTTCCAGGACCACGACGAAATCTCGATCTCGTCCTTGTGGTCCTTGTGAGAAGACTCGCCCTTGACGCCGTCGAGCTTGATGTGAAAGTCAGATGACATGTTCCTACTCCTTGGAACCCGATTGCATTCGGGCGGTTGATGATCGAAACGAAAAAAATGGCTGCCGGCGGTGGGAGAAAAGTTCCGATGCCCGGCAGCTACTCATAGAACGAAACGGAACCGGGAATTCAAGAAAAATCCGCAGATTTTTTTCAACCGGCGCCCTTGGCCGTCGGCAGCTTCGACACCAGCCGCAGCGAGACCGTGAGGCCTTCGAGCTGGTAGTGCGGGCGCAGGAAGAACTTGGACGTGTAGTAGCCCGGGTTGCCCTCGACTTCCTCCACGATCACCTCGGCGGCGGCCAGCGGCTTCTGGGCCTTGGTGGTTTCCGACGAGTTGGCGGGGTCGCCGTCCACGTAGTTCATGATCCATTTGTTGAGCCAGCGCTGCATGTCCTCGCGCTCCTTGAAGCTGCCGACCTTGTCGCGCACGATGCACTTCAGGTAGTGCGCAAAGCGGTTGCAGGCAAAGAGGTAGGGCAGGCGCGCCGCCAGGTTGGCGTTGGCCGTGGCGTCGGGGTCGTCGTACTCGGCCGGCTTGTTCAGCGACTGGGCGCCGATGAAGGCGGCGAAGTCGGAGTTCTTGCGGTGGATCATCGACAGCAGGCCGGCCTTCGAGAGCTCGGCTTCGCGCCGATCGCTGATGGCGATCTCGGTGGGGCACTTCTGGTCCACGCCGCCGTCGTCGCTGGGGAAGGTGTGCAGCGGCAGGTTTTCCACCGCGCCGCCCGACTCGATGCCGCGGATGCGCGAACCCCAGCCGTACAGCTTGTACGAGCGGTTGATGTTGGTCGCCATCGCATAGGCGGCGTTGGCCCAGGCGTACTTGCTGTGGTCGGCGCCGGCGGTGTCCTCCTCGAAGTCGAACTCTTCCACCGGGTTGGTGTTGGCGCCGTAGGGCGTGCGCGCCAGGAAGCGCGGCATGCACATGCCCAGGTACTTGGAGTCGTCCGACTCGCGCAGCGAGCGCCAGCCGGCGTACTCGGGCGTGGAGAAGATCTTGGTCAGGTCGCGCGGGTTGGCCAGCTCCTGCCACGACTCCATCTGCATGAGGTTGGGGCTCGCGCCCGTGATGAAGGGCGCGTGGGCCGAGGCGGCGATCTTGGCCATCTCGCCGAGCATCTCGACGTCGGGCGGGCTCTGGTCGAAGTGGTAGTCGCCCACCAGCGCGCCAAAGGGCTCGCCGCCGAACTGGCCGTACTCCTCCTCGTAGATCTTCTTGAACATCGGGCTCTGGTCCCAGGCCGCGCCCTTGAACTTCTTGAGGTTCTTGGCCAGCTCCTGCTTGGAGATGTCCATCACCCGGATCTTCAGGTTCTCGTCGGTCTCGGTGTTGTTCACCATGTAGTGCAGGCCGCGCCACGCACTCTCGAGCTTCTGGTAGTCGGGGTGGTGGATGATCTTGTTCACCTGGTCGGTGAGCTTGGCGTCGATCGCGGCGATCATGGCCTGGATCGACTTGGTCACGTCCTTGCCGATGACGGTGCTGTTGCTCAGCGCCTGCTGCGCCAGCGTGAGCACGGCGGCTTCGACGGCGCTCTTGGCTTCGTCGCTGCGCGGTTTGAATTCTTTCTGCAGCAGCGACGAAAAGTCGCTTCCCGCGTACGCAACGTCTTTCAGTGCGCTCTGCTCGAGTGCGTCGGCCATGATGGTTTCTCCTCGTGTACCGGTGTGTGTCTGTCAGGAATCGGGGCTGGGTGAGGCTCAGGCGGCGGCTTCGCCGTCCCCGGGCTTCTTGCTGGCGGCCAGCGTCTGCAGCAGGGCCGGGTCTTCGAGCACCTTGGCCAGCAGGTCTTCGGCACCGCCCTTGCCGTCCATGTAGGTCACGAGGTTCGACAGCTGCGTGCGCGCTTCGAGCAGCTTGTTCAGCGCGCCCACCTTGCGGGCCACGGCGGCGGGCGAGAAGTCGTCCATGCTGTCGAAGGTGAGCTCGACCTTCAGGTCGCCCTCGCCGGTGAGCGAGTTCTCCACCGCGAAGGCGGCGCGCGGCTTCATGGCCTTCATGCGGGCGTCGAAGTTGTCGACGTCGAACTCGAGGAACTTGCGGTCGACCACGGGCGCGAGCGGGTCGGCGGGCTTGCCCGACAGGTCGGCCAGCACGCCCATCACGAAGGGCAGCTGGATCTTTTTCTCGGCGCCGTAGAGCTCCACGTCGTATTCGATCTGGACCCGGGGCGCGCGGTTGCGTGCGATGAATTTCTGACTGCTCTTGGCCATGGCGATGCTCCTTGCGGGAATGAAAGGGGACGGGTGGAAACGGCGGCGGTCATTCGGACTGGCGTTTGCCCGTCACGGTCTCGATGGTGTCCATCGCGTTGGGCGCGAGGTTGGCCATGATGTCCAGGAAGCTCACGCCGATGAGCTTCTTGGCGCGTTCGATCAGGAGCGGCGCGGGGTTGCCGGGCTCGGCCTGTTCGAGGTAGCGGATGACGCGGTCGAGCATCTGCACCGCGTCCTGGCGGTTCTGGATCTCGCCGCGCGGCGCGGCCGGGCGGGCTGCATTGCCGGAGGGGGCGTCGCTGTCGGCGGTTGCACCCTCGTCGGTAGATGCTTCCGGTGCGCCGGCTGCCGCCGTGCAGGCCTTGGCGACCGCGCGCGACACGGTGCGCAGCGTGCCCAGGTCCACCGCATCGGTGCGGCCGGTGCGCTCGCCCAGCAGCTTCTGCAGGCGATCGAGCAGCGCGGGAAGGCCGATGGCCGCCTGCAGTTGTTCGGGGTGCGCGGCGTGCAGGGCCTCGAGCCCGCCATGCACCTGCGCGGGCGAATACGAGGCCTCGCCGCCGACGGCATTGAGCACGCCGTGCGCGATGGCGATGTCGCGCACGCGGATCGGGCCCACGCCGGGCGCGTTGCCCACCGCGGCGTCGTACAGGTCGCGCGGCACCATGCTGTCGTCGCTCAATGGCGCGAGCGCGTTCAGGCGCATGGTGGGGTCGTTGTCGTCGTCCGCATCCAGCTTTGGATGTATGCCGTCCCAGAAGGTGTCGAGCAGCGAGGTGAGCAATTGCAGGCCCGCCGTGAAGCCGGCCACGCCCTGCAGGCGCGTCGCGGCGCGCAGCAGCAGCACGGCGGCGCGCACGTCCTTGCTGCGGCGCAGCTGCGCATCGGCGCGTTCGGCCACGTCGCGCCAGTCGGGTTCGACGGCGGGGATCACGGTGTCGCCGAACTGCTGCTCGGCCTTGCCTTGCGCCGCAGTCGTGAGGGCCATGAAGTCCGCGTCGTACTCCAGGTCGTCCCCGCAAGGCGAGGCCTCGCCGATGGGCGTGAGCAGTGCGTCGACGAGTTGGGGAGTCAGCATGTTGCCTGTTCGAGTTCGCTGGTGATAATCAAAGATGCGTCAGGACCGGTCAATGCAACGAAGGGAATAGCATGCGCACGCTGGGTACACACCATTCGTCCTATGAGGGCCTCCTTGCTGTCGCATCGCGACGCCGTATCGCAGCCCTTGGCCTTGCTGCAGCGGGTCTTCTGATGGCGGGCTGCGCGAGCAAACCGGTGGTCACGCCGGTGTCGATCACGCTCACGGCCGGCGCCGATGCCAACCCCGATGCGCGCGGGCGCGCCTCGCCGCTCACGGTGCGCGTCTACGCGCTCAAGACACCGGGGCCCTTCGAAGGCGCCGACTTCTTCTCGCTGTTCGAGAAAGACCAGGCCACGCTCGGCGCCGAACTGGTGCAGCGCGAAGAAATGCTGCTGCGCCCTGGCGAGAGCAAAAAGCTCGACCTCACCCTGCCGGCCGATGCCAAGGCCATCGGCGTGATGGCCGCGTTCCGCGACCTCGACCGCGCGCGCTGGCGCGAGGTGCGTGCGGTCGTGCCGGGCCAGGCGCAGGTGCTCAACGTGACCTTTGGCGCGCGGCAGATCCGGGTGGACGCCGCCAAGTAACGCCAGCTGCACTGCGGCTTCAGCGCAGTTCCGCCGGCACCGTGGGCGCAAAGCGCCCCGGCCGCACCAGCGGCTGGTCCGCCGGCAGGAAGCGGCCGAACAGGTCGCTCACGAACGCGGCGCCCGTGCCGTTCTCCGACGCCGTCGCCGTGAGGTACAGCCCGCGCCAGCGCGGCGCGCGCACCCCTTTGCCGTGCCCCTCGAACAGCCCCTGCGCCACCTGCCGCAAGGCCGGCTGCAAGGTGCGCACGCTCTCCACGAAGCCATGCAGCGCGAGCCGCCCCGCGGGGCCCGGCTGCTCGCGCAGCAGGGCCATGCGCAGGCCGTGCAGCTGCGCCACGAGCGGATCGAACAGCGCATCGAGCCGGTCGGCGGCGCGCGCTGCGTGCGCCGCGAACGGGTGCTCCACACGGTGGCCGAGCGCTTGCGCGAGCACCTCGGGCGGCAGTGCGGCGCGCAGCGTGGCATAGCCCTTCAGGCGTTCGAGGCCCGTCACGACGAGGTAGACCGGCAGCTGCAGGCGCAGCGTGTCGCTGGCCTCGTCGAGCAGGCGGCGCATGTTCGCGGTGGCGCGCTTGCGCAGGGCGGGGTCGCCGTGCAGCAGGTCGCCGGCCGCCACGCACACCACCACGCCGTGCAGCGGCAGGCGTTCGCGCCGCTCGGCAAGCGCCAGCAGCGACTGCAGCCAGAGCCCGCGCGCGGGCGCCGTGCCGGCCTGGTCGCCGATGGCGTCGGGATGCAGCTCGATGGCCGTCAGCGCGCCGGTGGTCCACCAGCGCCACCAGGGCGTGCCGGGTGCCTCGTGCGGCGGCGGCGCCACGCACTCGGCACGGGCGGCCGAGAGCAGCCCCGGCAGCCCGGTGGCCGGACCGCCGATGAAGAGGAACCACGGCGCCGTCGCGCGCGTGCGCGGCGCCTGCCGCAGCGAGGTGCGCGCCTGCGCCATGGCCTCCTTCAGCGCGTCGACGGCGGCGTGGTCGGCGGGCGCGCCGAGGGCGTCGACGCGCCGCAGCAGTCCTCGTCGCCGCGCGCCCCGGCCGGCGTCGCGCACGGCGGCGTACAGCAGCGCCAGGCCGGCGAGGCAGACCGCGAGCAGCGGCCAGAAGAGGTGCACGGGTGACAGCGTGTCGAACATGGTGGGGAAGGGCGAGGTCAGCGCGCCACGGTTTCGAGGGAGATGAAGTCGGCGATCAGCCGCTCGCTGTTCCTGCTGGCCGCCAGCGCCTCGCGCAGGCGAAGCAGGTAGGCCGAGGCCATCTCGTACGGCGGGCGGTCGGAGGTTTCGCTGAACGGCATCGGCGCCGACAGCACGGTGATCAGCACGTTGCCGAAGGGCGGACTCACGAGCCAGCTCGAGGGGATGTCGGACCCGAGTTCCAGCGACTCGCCCGCGCGCAGCCGTGTCGGGGCCGGCCCGGTGTTCAGGTGCATCACGGAGCCATCGGCGGTGTAGTAGTCGACCCAGATGTAGCTCTCGTGGCGCGGCGCCACCACCTGCACGCGCACCGCGTCGCCTTCGCGCAGCCGGCCGTCGCGCGCGGACGGCGCGCTCACGCTCAGCCCGTGGTTCTTCTGGCGGTTGCGCGCCTGCGAGGGCTTGAGGATGGCGAACACCTCGCAGTGCGGCCACACGCGCAGCCCGATGTCGAACTGCGGCGCGCGCACGCCGGGAATGGCGGCGACGTCTTCCGCCACTTTCAGCAGGTCGTCGCGCTGCGAGACGAAGCCGGTCACGCGCGGGCGGCCGTCGGGGTCGATCGAGGCTTCGAGGTCGGCGCAGGCGTAGCTGGCGAGCTGCCGGTCGATGCGCTGCGTGAGCGCCGTGCCGGCGGCCGGCGGCCCCGCCAGCCAGTGCCACAGCAGGAAAAGCGCGGGCACGAGCACGGCGAGCGCGGTGCCGGTGCGCAGCACGGTGCGGTCGCGCCGGCGCATGTCGGCCGGGCCGCGCGGATCGGGCACGCCGTAGGGCTGGGGCGTGATGTGGTCCTGCGCGAGGCTGCCGAGCTCGAGCGGCGGCGGTTGCAGCTGCCGGCCGTGCAGGTCCTTCAGCTTGCCGAGCTCGCCCTCGTCGCCCGACTCGAAGTAGTACTGGCCCTTGAAGCCGTGCGCCAGCGCGTGCCAGTAGACCTCGCGCACCGCGTGGTCCTGCGCGCCGAGGGCCGAGAGGTGGTGGAAGAACTCGCTGTGCGCGTTGTTGGAGTTGAACAGCTGCACCTGCAGCGGCGCCGCGCCGTCCACGGCGTCGGGGTGGCGCGCCAGGATCTCGTCGAGCCACGCGACCATGGCAAAGGCGGCCGACTCGATCTGCGTGGCGGTGGCGCCGGCCACGTCGGCGTCGGCGCGTGCGATGTCCAGCAGGCGCAGGGCCTCGCGCTGGGCGTCGCCGTGGGTGAGGGTGGGGTGGCCGGCCGCGATCGATGCGTCCAGGCCGAGACCGAAGGCAATGAAGGGCGAGAAGCAGTCGAGCAGGCGGGCCATGAGGGATGCCCGCTTCTCAAGCGTGCATTGCGAAGCATGCCTTGCACCGGCGTCTGCAGCGATCGCACATGCCCATGTCCCCGGTCGTTGGAGTGGGCGTTCATTTTTTCAACGGGCCCACGGGGCCGCCATACCGCTTGGGGTCTATGCCGTTGGTGGGGCGCGGCGGCCTTGCTGGACGGGGCAATCGCCGTTATCTTCGCAGTCGCAGAAGAATCCAATGCACATTGACGTTGGGACACTGGGGTATGCCATGAAAATTCTGATCGCCGACGACCACCGGCTCGTCATCGAGGCGGTCAAAGCCAAGTTGTCGGAGCTGGGAGCTGGCATCGAGTTCGTCCTGGCGCTGAGCGTCGACGAACTGCTTGCCGGCGCGACCGACGATCTCGACCTGGCCCTGATCGACCTCAACATGCCCGGTGCGGACGGGCAGGCCCACATCGACGAGATCCGGCGACGACACCCGGCCGTGCCCGTGATCGTGCTGTCGGGCTACGAAGACCCGTCCATCATGCGCAGCGCGCTCGAACGCGGCGTGCTCGGCTTCATTCCCAAGGCCTACTCGCCCGACGTCATGCTGTCGGCGGTGCGCCTGGTGCTGGCGGGCGGCGTGTACGTGCCGCCGATGATGCTCACGGCGCTGCCGCCGGGCATCGTGGCCGGCGTGTCGCCATCGTCTGCCGCGGCGGGCGAACCTTTTGCGCGCGGTGGCGGCAACGGCGGTGGCGGCACCCAGACCCTCGAACACCTGCGCAGCGTGCTCACCGAGCGGCAGGTCGAGGTGCTGCAGCTGCTGTCGCAAGGCAAGCCGAATAAGCTGATCGGGCGCAGCCTGGGCATCAGCGAGGGCACGGTGAAGATCCACCTGGCCGCCATCTTCCGGGCGCTCAACGTGCGCAACCGCACCGAGGCGGTGGTGGCGGCGCAGGCGCTGACGGAAGCGCAGCAGGCCTGACGCGGCTCAGTCGGAGACGGCCGAGGCCGGGCGGCGCATGAAGCCGCGCGCGGGCACGATCCATTCGACGCGGTGATCCGTCTCGACGGCGGTGGTCGTCGTGTCGTCCGTGAACAGCATGCGCTCCTCGGCCAGCAGGAAGCGCTGTGCGCCCAGCACCTGGAGCGTGGCGCCGCCGAGGTCCAGGGATTGCGGCGCAGCGTCAGCCAACAGCACCCACCGCACCGGCCCGGGCGCCGCTGCCCGCAGCGCGGCCTCGTGCGCCGCGTCGCCGGGCGCACGGTTGATCAGCGCCCAGCCTTCGGTGCCGCCGATGAGAAAGCTGTTGAGGCCGCTGTCGTGCACGACGCGCACCACGCGCGCGGACAGCGGCGTGACCAGGCCCGCTTCGAGCGCATAGCGACCGCCGCCCTGGCCGTCGGGATCGAGGTGCCCGATCTCGTCGTAGGCGGGCTCTTCCATGTTCACCGGGCGTCGGCCCTTGGGGCCGTCGGCCAGGCGCGGCATGGTCAGCGGGATGCGGCGCAGCGCGCGCGCATGGGCCATGAAGTCGTCGACGCGGGCGAAGGTGGTCAGGTGCTCGAGCACGCGCCGCGTCACGTTCAGCAGCTTGAGGCCGCGTTCGGGGCTGACCGCGTCGGCGGGCTTCAGCCACAGGTGCTCGACGGTCTCGCGGCCGTCGGGGCGCACGTCCTGGCCGGCGGGCATCGCGGCCGCGAAGAAGCGCGTGTCGAAGCGGCGCGGCATGCCGGGCGGGGTCAGCCAGTGGCTGAAGTACGCGATGCGGTCGACGGCAAGGCACCAGCCGCGCTCGGCGCACAGGGCGAGCAGGGCGTCGGTGCTGCGTTCGGCGGCGGCGCGCATCGCGTCGAGCTCGCCCGACGTGAGCGCGAGCAGCTCGACCGGCCGGCCCTGCGCATCGTTCGCGAGCAGCAGCCCGGCCTCTTCGAAGCATTCGCGGATCGCCGCCGCGTGGAAGTCGAGCCCGCCTTCGGGCAGGCCCAGCCGCGCGCTCGCGGCGGCGTCGTCCAGGCCCGCGCACAGCGGGTGCAGCAGGCGGTCGTGCGCATCGACCATGCCGCCTGGAAAGACGCTGGCGCCGCTGTTCTGGTCGTTGGCCTTCTCGGCCCGCCGCAGCATCAGCACCTCGAGGCCTTCGGGGCCGTCGCGCAGGACGACGAGCGTGGCGGCGGTGCGGATGGGGCGAGGGGCGGAGGGCGGGG
Source organism: Variovorax sp. GW821-FHT06D12 (assembly GCF_059419205.1). Lineage (NCBI taxonomy): Bacteria > Pseudomonadati > Pseudomonadota > Betaproteobacteria > Burkholderiales > Comamonadaceae > Variovorax > Variovorax sp. GW821-FHT06D12. The sequence continues at coordinate 499,701 of NZ_JBWKRI010000004.1, forward strand.
GCGTCGTGGGGGTCATGGGCGCCTATTTTGCGGCCGGGGGACAATGCGTGCCTCGCGCATCCACCACCCACTTCGCTCCCCGGGAGCCGCCTGTCTTGGACACTCTTCGCACCGATCTCTCCCGCTTCGACGCCGCCATCGTCGACCTCGACGGCACCATGGTCGACACGCTCGGCGACTTTGCCGAGGCCCTGAACCGCATGCTGCGCGACCTCGACCTGCCGCCGGTGGCGCCCGCCGCCATCGAGCGCATGGTGGGCAAGGGGTCGGAGCACCTGATCCTGTCGGCGCTGGCGCACGTGGGCGCGCCGGCCCCGGCGGCGCTGTTCGATCGTGCGTGGGAGCGCTACCAGCACCACTACCTCGAGATCAACGGCCGGTATTCGGCTACCTACCCTGGCGTGGTCGAGGGCCTGAAGGCGCTGCGCGCGCGCGGACTGCGGCTGGCCTGCCTGACGAACAAGCCGACCTCCTTCGCCAAGCCGCTGCTGGCCGCGAAGGGGCTCGACGGCTTCTTCGAACAGGTGTTCGGCGGCGACGCCTTCGAGCGCAAGAAGCCCGACCCGCTGCCGCTGTTGAAGACCTGCGAGGCGCTGGGCACGGTGCCCGCGCGCACGCTGATGGTGGGCGACTCAAGCAACGACGCGCGTGCCGCGCGCGCCGCCGGCTGCCCCGTGGTGCTCGTGACCTACGGCTACAACCACGGCGAGCCGGTGCGCGGCGTGGATGCGGACGGGTTCGTGGAATCGCTGGCCGACCTCGCGGCGGCCTGACGGGCCGCCCGGCTACTTACTGCTTTCCGAGCAGCGCGTCCTTCAGCTTCCAGTCGGCCGGGTTCGGGCCGAGCCAGATGCGCATCAGCGCATTGAAGAACGCCACTTCCTTCACCGGGTCGGGCTGGGGCACGCCGCGCACCGTGATCAGCGTGCCCGTGCCGGGCACCCAGTCGATGGTGAAGGTGTCGCCGGCCTTGAGCTGCTTCTGGTCCGCGAACATCTGGCCCATGCGCAGCAGGCCGGGGATCAGATTGACCATTTCGCTCTTGGGCGAGTTGTCTTCCACGCCCTTCACGAAGAGCTTGCCGAGCTCGTTGGCGTCGATGTCGCGCAGCATCGTGATCGCCACGCGCTTGGGCCCCGGCACGGCCAGTGCCTCTTCGGTGGTCGAGGCCTTCTTGCCCAGGTACAGCCCGGCTGTGTAGACCTTGATGATGGTCTTGTAGCGGATGCCCGCGCCATTGAGCACCAGCGGGGCGCCGCGCAGGTCCATCTGGTCGTCGAGCCTGACGCCCGCCACCTCGACCTGCGCCGCGAAGGCACTGCCGCAGAGCGCGGCCGAGAGGACAGCGAGCGCCGCGAGGCGGGAGAACACGGCCGGGAGCAGGGGTGCGAGCAAGTGAGTCTCCTTGAATTTGCGAACGGTCGTGCGAATGTATCTTTTCGTTTTATCCGAGAGGCTCCGGGGGAACCCTGAAGCCTGCGGTTGCACAAGGCCTGGTTTTCGTGGGCTAAACTCGGCGCTCCATGTTCGTTCATCACATCATTCAAACAGGTGAAGGCAGCCGGGGAGCCTGGCCCTGGCGTCGCCATACATCGCTGACTGTTTGATTGCGCGGCGCACGCCGTGCGCCCGCGGTTCCGAGCCGGCACGCATGCCGGCACCGGGCCACTCTCGTGAATGACCTTGCCACCGGCCAAAGGAGCGTCGGCAGGCAACTGGAGAACGATCCGTGATCACCGAACTTGAATTCAAGAGCCTCAGCGCCCAGGGCTACAACCGCATCCCGCTGATGGCCGAGGCCTTTGCCGACCTCGAAACCCCGCTTTCCCTGTACCTCAAGCTCGCCCATTCGCAGGGCGGCGGCAAGCACAGCTTCCTGCTCGAATCGGTGGTGGGCGGCGAGCGCTTCGGGCGCTACAGCTTCATCGGCCTGCCGGCGCGCACCTTGCTGCGCGCCTCGGGCTTCGGCGACGAGGCCGTCACCGAAGTCGTGACCGACGGCCAGGTCGTCGAGACCGCCAAGGGCAATCCGCTGGACTTCGTGGCCGACTACCAGAAGCGCTTCAAGGTCGCGCTGCGGCCCGGCCTGCCGCGTTTCTGTGGCGGCCTGGCCGGCTACTTTGGCTACGACACCGTGCGCCACATCGAGCGCAAGCTCGAAAAGAGCTGCCCGCCCGATGCGCTGGGCTGCCCCGACATCCTGCTGCTGCAGTGCGAAGAACTCGCGGTCATCGACAACCTGTCGGGCAAGCTCTACCTCATCGTCTACGCCGACCCGAAGCAGCCCGAGGCCTACGCCGTGGGCAAGCGCCGCCTGCGCGAGCTGAAGGACAAGCTCAAGTACTCGGTGAGCGCGCCCGTCGTGAAGCCCACGCAGGCGCATCCGCCCGAGCGCAGCTTCGCCAAGGCCGACTACCTCGCGGCCGTGGAGCGCGCCAAGGAGATGATCGCCGCCGGCGACTTCATGCAGGTGCAGGTGGGCCAGCGCATCAGCAAGCGCTACACCGAATCGCCGCTGTCGCTGTACCGCGCGCTGCGTTCGTTGAACCCGTCGCCCTACATGTACTACTACAACCTGGGCGACTTCCACGTGGTGGGCGCCTCGCCCGAGATCCTGGTGCGCCAGGAGAACACGGGCGACGGCGAGCAGAAGATCACCATCCGCCCGCTGGCCGGCACGCGCCCGCGCGGCGCGTCGCTCGAGCTCGACAAGGCGGCCGAGGTGGAGCTCATCAACGACCCGAAGGAGCGCGCCGAGCACGTGATGCTGATCGACCTGGCGCGCAACGACATCGGCCGCATCGCCAAGACCGGCACCGTGAAGGTGACCGAAGCCTTCGCGGTGGAGCGCTACAGCCACGTGATGCACATCGTGAGCAACGTCGAAGGCACGCTGAAGGACGGCATGACCGCCATCGACGTGCTCAAGGCCACGTTCCCCGCCGGCACGCTGACCGGCGCGCCCAAGGTGCATGCGATGGAGCTCATCGACCAGCTGGAGCCCACCAAGCGCGGCCTGTACGGCGGCGCCTGCGGCTATATCAGCTACGCCGGAGACATGGACGTGGCCATCGCGATCCGCACCGGCATCGTGAAGGACCAGATGCTGCACGTGCAGGCCGCGGCCGGCGTGGTGGCCGACTCGGTGCCCGAGCTGGAGTGGAAGGAAACAGAAGCCAAGGCGCGCGCACTCCTGCGTGCCGCCGAACTGGTCGAGGAAGGCCTGGAATGAGCAACGCACCGGACATCCAGAACGACTTCTCGCACGAGATCATCGGCGCCGCCGTCGAAGTGCAGCGCGTGCTCGGCACGGGGCTCGACGAGGGCGCCTACGCCGCGGCACTGGCCATCGAACTCGCCGAACGCGAGATCGGCTTCGCGCGCGACGTGGCGCTGTCGGCCAGCTACAAGGGCCGGTCGCTGGGCGAGGTGTACCGCGCGGGCTTCGTGATCGAGCAGTCGGTCATCGTCGAGCTGCGCGCCGTCGACGTGCTGACCGACCTGCACCGCGCGCAGGTGCTCGCCGCACTGCGCCTGTCGGGCCTCAAGCTGGGCCTCCTGATCAACTTCAACGTGTTCCCCGTTGTCAAGGGCGTGCACCGGATTGTGAGCAAGCCATGAAACTGCTGATGATCGACAACTACGATTCGTTCACCTACAACATCGTCCAGTACTTCGGCGAGCTAGGGGCGGACGTGCAGGTGCACCGCAACGACGAGATCACCCTCGAGCAGATTGGCGCGCTGATCGCTTCGGGCGTGACGCGGCTGGTGGTGTCGCCGGGTCCGTGTTCGCCGGCCGAGGCAGGCGTGTCGGTGGCGGCCATCGAGGCCTTCGCGGGCAAGCTGCCCATCCTGGGCGTGTGCCTGGGCCACCAGGCCATCGGCGCGGCCTTCGGCGGCAAGATCGTGCGCGCGCAGCAGCTCATGCACGGCAAGACCAGCGAGATCACGACCACGCAAGAGGGCGTGTTCGCGGGGCTGCCGCAGAAGTTCATCGTCAACCGCTACCACTCGCTCTCGATCGAGCGCGAGAGCTGCCCGAAAGAGCTGGCTGTCACCGCCTGGACCGACGACGGCGAGATCATGGGTGTGCGGCACACCGGCTTTGCGCACGACGTGCGCATCGAAGGCGTGCAGTTCCATCCTGAATCGATCCTCACCGAGCACGGTCACGCCATGCTCAAGAACTTTCTGGACTGACCCACCATGACCGAACGCACTCCCATCGTCGACCTGCGCAGCGACACCGTCACGCAGCCCACGCCCGCGATGCGCGAGGCCATGGCGGCTGCGCCGCTGGGCGACGACGTCTTCGGCACCGACCCGAGCGTCAATGCGCTGCAGGAGAAGATCGCCGCGCTGCTGGGCTTCGAGGCGGCGCTGTTCGTGCCCACCGGCACGCAGAGCAACCTGTGCGCGATCCTGTCGCACTGCGGCCGCGGCGACGAGTACATCGTCGGCCAGCAGGCGCACGCCTACCGCTGGGAAGGCGGCGGCGCCGCGGTGTTCGGCAGCGTGCAGCCGCAGCCGCTGGACCACGCGCCCGACGGCACGCTGCCGCTCGCGCAGATCGAGGCGGCCATCAAGCCCGATGACGCGCACTTTGCGCGCACGAAGCTGCTGGCGCTGGAAAACACGCTGGGCGGCAAGCTGCTGCCCTTCGAGTACGTGCAGGCCGCGACCGACCTGGCGAAAAGCAAGGGGCTGCAGCGGCACCTCGATGGCGCGCGGCTTTTCAATGCCGCCACCGCACAGGCTGCGCTGAACAAGCGAACCGACATCCGCGCCGAAGCCCGCCGTATCGCGCAGTGCTTCGACAGCGTGTCGGTGTGCTTCAGCAAGGGCCTGGGCGCACCCATCGGTTCGACGCTGGTCGGTTCGCGCGAGTTCATCGCGCGCGCCCACCGCATCCGCAAGATGGCGGGCGGCGGCATGCGGCAGGCCGGCCTGCTGGCGGCCGCGGCCTCACATGCGCTCGACCACCACATCGACCGCCTGGCCGACGATCATGCGCTGGCGCAGCGCCTGGCACAGGGGCTCGAGGGCATCGAAGGCCTGAAGGTCGAGGCGCCGGAAACGAACATCGTGTTCGTTGATCTCACGGGGGCGGCGCAGGCGCGTTCCGCGGAACTGCTCGCCAGCCTCAACCAGCAGGGCATCCTCGCGACCGGGCTGTACCGCCTGCGCTTCGTGACGCACCTGGATGTCGATGCCGCGGGCGTCGACCGCGCCGTCGCGGCGATCCGCGGCTTCTTCAAGGCTTGAGAAGGTGTGAACGAACCCGCCATGTCCGCTCATCCCGCCCAGACACGCCCCCTCGGCGTTGCAAATGCTCGCCATAGCCCGAGCTATGGCTGCGCTTTGCGCCTTGAGGGGGCGCGCCTGGGCGGGCTGCTCGGCCACGCCGGATTCATTCACACCTTCTGAAGCCTGGCTACACGCACACACCGAGGAGACCCTTCATGATCACCCCCCAGGAAGCGCTGCAGCGCACCATCGAACACCGCGAAGTCTTCCACGACGAGATGCTGCACATCGTGCGGCTCATCATGAGCGGCGAGTGTTCGCCCGTGATGATGGCCGCGCTGATCACCGGCCTGCGCGTGAAGAAGGAAACCATCGGCGAAATCACCGCCGCCGCGCAGGTGATGCGCGAGGTGTCGACCAAGGTGCCCGTGGCCGACACCACGAACCTCGTGGACATCGTCGGCACCGGCGGCGACGGCTCGCACACCTTCAACATCTCGACCTGCTCGATGTTCGTCGCGGCCGCGGCCGGCGCCAAGGTGAGCAAGCATGGCGGGCGCAGCGTGTCGAGCAAGTCGGGCAGTGCCGACGTGCTGGAGTCGCTGGGCGTCAACATCAACCTCAAGCCCGAGCAGATCGCGCAGTGCATCGCGCAGGTCGGCATCGGCTTCATGTTCGCGCCGAACCACCATCCGGCGATGAAGAACGTGGCGCCGGTGCGCAAGGAGCTCGGCATCAAGACGATCTTCAACATCCTCGGCCCGCTGACCAACCCGGCCGGTGCGCCGAACATCCTGATGGGCGTGTTCCACCCCGACCTCGTGGGCATCCAGGTGCGCGCGCTGCAGCGCCTCGGTGCCGAGCATGCGGTGGTGGTCTACGGCCGCGACGGCATGGACGAGATCTCGCTGGGCGCGGCCACCATGATCGGCGAGCTCAAGGACGGCGAGATCCGCGAGTACGAACTGCACCCGGAAGACTTCGGCTTCCAGATGGCGAGCAACCGTTCGCTGCGCGTCGAGACGCCCGAGCAGTCGAAGGCCATGCTGATCGGCGTGCTGGACAACCAGGCCGGCCCGGCGCTGGACATCGTGCTGCTCAACGCGGGCGCGGCGCTGTATGCGGCCAACGTGGTCGACTCGGTGCCGGCGGGCGTGGAGCGTTCGCGCCAGGCCATCGCATCCGGTGCGGCGAAGGCCAAGCTCACTGAGCTGGTCAAGGCCTCCACCTCCTTCTGAGAATCAGGCCGTCGTGCCACCGAAAGCAGAGCAAGCCATGTCAGACATTCTCGACAAGATCGTCGCCGTCAAACGCCAGGAAGTCGCCGCCGCGCTGAAGCGCGCCCCGCTCGAGGTCGTGCGCTTCGACGCCGAAAGCCGTGTGCTCACGCGCGACTTCGAGGCCGCCTTGCGCGCCAAGATCGCGGCCGGCCAGGCGGCGGTGATCGCCGAAGTCAAGAAGGCCAGTCCGAGCAAGGGCGTGCTGCGCGAAGACTTCATTCCGGCCGACATCGCGCAAAGCTATGCCGAGGGCGACGGCGTGGTGAGCGCGGCCTGCCTCTCGGTGCTGACCGACAAGCAGTTCTTCCAGGGCGGCGTCGACTACCTGAAGCAGGCGCGCGCCTCGTGCGACCTGCCGGTGCTGCGCAAGGACTTCATCGTCGACGCCTACCAGGTGTACGAGTCGCGCGCGATGGGCGCCGACGCCATCCTGCTGATCGCCGCCTGCCTCGACGACGCGCAGATGAAGGACTACGAAGCCATCGCGCGCGGGCTGGGCATGGCGGTGCTGGTCGAGGTGCACGACGCGGGCGAACTCGATCGCGCACTGAAGCTCAAGACGCCGCTCATCGGCGTCAACAACCGCAACCTGCGCAACTTCGAGGTGTCGATCCAGGCCACCATCGATCTGCTGCCCAGGCTGCCGGCGGATCGCCTGCCGGTGACCGAGTCGGGCATCGCCACGCGCGAGGACGTCGCCACGCTGCGCGGCGCGGGCGTCAACGCCTTCCTCGTCGGCGAAGCCTTCATGCGCGCCAAGGAACCCGGCGAGGCGCTCGCCGCATTGTTCAAATGACGCGGCCGGACCAGCTGTCGAGCAGCGATCCTGCCGACTGGCCGGTGGCGCCGGGCTGGCAGCCGCTGGTCGACGATTTCTTTGCCGGCGCGGTCGGCCAGAAGTTGCAGGGTTTCCTGCGCGAGCGCCTCGACGCCGGGGCGGTGATCTTTCCGCCGCAGCCGCTGCGAGCGCTGGAACTCACGCCGCCGGAAGACGTGCGCGTGGTGATCCTGGGCCAGGACCCGTACCACGGGCGCGGGCAGGCCGAGGGGTTGGCCTTCTCGGTGGCGTCGGGCGTGGCGCTGCCGCCGTCGCTGCGCAACATCTTCAAGGAGCTCCAGCGCGACCTGGGCACGCCGCCGCCGGCGTTTCCGAACCCGGGCGGCAGCCTCGTGAAATGGGCGACGCACGGCGTGCTGTTGCTCAACACCTGTCTGACGGTCGAGGAAGCCCAGCCGGCCAGCCATGCAGGCCGCGGCTGGGAAGTGCTGACCGACGCCGTGATTCGCCATGTGGCGCAGGGCGAACGACCTGTTGTTTTTATGCTATGGGGCTCGCACGCGCAAAGTAAGCGTGCGTTGATCGATGTTGGGCGCCATAAGGTGCTGATGTCGAATCATCCCTCGCCGCTGTCTGCGCTCCGGCCGCCGGTTCCGTTCATCGGCTGCGGTCATTTTGGCCAAGCCCGTGCATGGCGTGAGGCGCAGCAGTCGGGAGGCTCCGAACTTCGCTCATAATCAGAGGCTTCACACCTCGAGCAGGTTTCCACGCTTCATCTTTTGCTGGGAAACCTGTGTAGTCACAAAATCGTGCTATATTTCGAGGTTCGCCGGAGAGGTGGCCGAGTGGTTAATGGCAGCAGACTGTAAATCTGCCCTCTTACGAGTACGCTGGTTCGAATCCAGCCCTCTCCACCAGCGATGAATTTGGTTTCTAAGAGCGATTGGATCTAGCGCTTTGGGTGCCTTGAAGTGCCCCCGATGCGGGAGTAGTTCAATGGTAGAACCCCAGCCTTCCAAGCTGATGACGCGGGTTCGATTCCCGTCTCCCGCTCCAGAGACCCGGTTCGGCGCCGGAAGCGATTTGGTTAGAACAAAAGCCCTTTTGGCTCAGTGGTAGAGCACTCCCTTGGTAAGGGAGAGGTCGCGGGTCCGATTCCCGCAAAGGGCACCAGTTTTCTGGGGTTGCAACGACAGGCTTGCGACCCATCTGCATGCGTTGAAATCGTTTTTTTCGGAGTCGAAAAATGGCAAAAGGTAAATTCACCCGCACCAAGCCGCACGTGAACGTGGGCACGATCGGTCACGTTGACCACGGCAAGACCACGCTGACGGCTGCGATCGCCACCGTGCTGTCGGCCAAGTTCGGCGGCGAAGCCAAGGCTTACGACCAGATCGACGCAGCGCCTGAAGAAAAGGCCCGCGGCATCACGATCAACACCGCGCACGTCGAGTACGAAACGGCCAACCGCCACTACGCACACGTCGACTGCCCCGGCCACGCCGACTACGTGAAGAACATGATCACCGGCGCTGCCCAGATGGACGGCGCCATCCTGGTGTGCTCGGCCGCCGACGGCCCGATGCCCCAGACCCGTGAACACATCCTGCTGGCTCGCCAGGTGGGCGTGGGCTACATCATCGTGTTCCTGAACAAGTGCGACATGGTCGACGACAAGGAACTGCTCGAGCTGGTCGAAATGGAAGTTCGCGAACTCCTCGACAAGTACGAATTCCCCGGCGACGACACCCCCATCATCCACGGCTCGGCCAAGCTTGCCCTGGAAGGCGACAAGGGCGACCTGGGCGAAGGCGCCATCATGAAGCTGGCAGAAGCCCTGGACACGTACATCCCCACGCCTGAGCGCGCTGTGGACGGCACGTTCCTGATGCCCGTGGAAGACGTGTTCTCGATCTCGGGTCGCGGCACCGTGGTGACCGGCGCTGTCGAGCGCGGCGTGATCAAGGTCGGCGAAGAAATCGAAATCGTCGGTATCCGCCCCACCGTCAAGACCACCTGCACCGGCGTGGAAATGTTCCGCAAGCTGCTGGACCAGGGTCAAGCCGGCGACAACGTCGGCGTGCTGCTGCGCGGCACGAAGCGCGAAGAAGTCGAGCGCGGCCAAGTGCTGTGCAAGCCCGGCTCGATCAAGCCGCACGTGCACTTCACCGCCGAGGTGTATGTCCTGTCCAAGGACGAAGGCGGCCGTCACACGCCGTTCTTCAACAACTACCGTCCGCAGTTCTACTTCCGCACGACGGACGTGACCGGCGCGATCGAGCTGCCCGCGGACAAGGAAATGGTCGTGCCTGGCGACAACGTCAGCATCACCGTGAAGCTGATCAACCCGATCGCGATGGAAGAAGGCCTGCGCTTCGCCATCCGTGAAGGCGGCCGTACCGTGGGTTCGGGCGTCGTGGCCAAGATCCTCGACATCTAAGCCGAGCGTAAAGAGTACCGGAGGGGTATAGCTCAATTGGCAGAGCGTCGGTCTCCAAAACCGAAGGTTGTAGGTTCGATTCCTACTGCCCCTGCCACCTAGGTGGCACCCCGACAAGCCCATCGCGATCCGATGGGCTTCGGCGTCTCAAGAGACGCATTGAATTGAAGGCCGCGAGGCCACAGGAAATCAGCCGACATGGCCACTTCTCAAATCGAAACCGTGAGCACGGGTGCCGACAAAGCCAAGCTGGCTGCGGCGGTGGTGCTGGCAGTGGGCGCGATCGTCGCGTTCTACCTGCTGTCGCGCCAAGGCTCGCTGGTGCAATGGGCTGCGCTGCTGGTCGGCCTGGCTGCGGCCGTGGGCGCCTTCGGCAGCTCCGAGAATGGCCGTCAGCTGTGGGCTTTCGGTCGTGACTCGTGGCGCGAGGTCAAGAAGGTCGTGTGGCCGACCCGCAAGGAATCGATGCAGATGACGGCCTATGTGTTCGCCTTCGTGGCGATCATGTCCGTCTTCCTCTGGCTCACCGACAAGACGCTCGAATGGGTGTTCTTTGACCTCATTCTGGGCTGGAGAAAATAATGACCGACGACGCAGTTGAAACCACGCAGAGCACGCCGGAAGAGGAGCAGAACCCTCTCCTGACCCCCGCTGCCAACCCTGATCTGCGTTGGTACGTGGTGCATGCCTACTCGGGCATGGAAAAGGCTGTCGAGCGCAACATCACCGAGCGCATCACCCGCGCCGGCATGCAGGACAAGTTCGGCCGCATCCTGGTTCCGACCGAAGAAGTGGTCGAGATCAAGAACGGCCAGAAGCGCACCACCGAGCGCCGTTTCTTCCCGGGCTACGTGCTGGTCGAAATGATCATGGACGACGAGAGCTGGCACCTGGTGAAGCACACCAACAAGGTGACGGGTTTCGTGGGCGGCGCCAAGAACCGTCCGGCCCCGATCTCGCAGAAAGAGGTCGAGGACATCGTCAACCAGATGCAGCAGGGCACCGAGAAGCCGCGCCACAAGGTCGAGTTCACCGTGGGTGAGTTCGTGCGCGTCAAGGAAGGCCCGTTCACCGACTTCAATGGCACGGTGGAAGACGTCAACTACGAGAAGAGCAAGGTCAGCGTGTCGGTCATGATTTTCGGCCGCGCCACCCCTGTGGAGCTCGAATTCGGTCAGGTCGAGAAGACCTGATCCCATGGCCTGTCTTCGGGCGGGCCTGCCAGTTTCCGGCTGCGCGTTGTCCGACTCGGCGCGCGGCCTTGATCGAAGAGTCGTTTAACCCCGGGGAGCCGCGGCGAGAGCCAAGGCGATATCACCCGCAAGGAGCAAAGCATGGCGAAAAAAATCGTCGGCTTCATCAAGCTGCAAGTGCCAGCTGGTAAGGCCAACCCGTCCCCGCCGATCGGTCCCGCACTGGGTCAGCGCGGTCTGAACATCATGGAGTTCTGCAAGGCGTTCAACGCGCAAACCCAAGGCGTTGAGCCGGGTCTGCCGCTGCCGGTGGTCATCACCGCGTTCGCTGACAAGAGCTTCACCTTCATCATCAAGACGCCTCCGGCGATCACCTTGATCAAGAAGGCCATCAAGCTGGACAAGGGCTCGGCCCGTCCGCACACCGACAAGGTCGGCAAGATCACGCGCGCTCAGCTCGAAGAAATCGCCAAGGCCAAGATGAAGGACCTGACTGCCGCCGACCTCGACGCAGCAGTTCGCACCATCGCCGGCTCGGCCCGCTCGATGGGCGTGAATGTGGAGGGCGTGTAAATGTCCAAGATCACCAAGAAGCAAAAGTCGCTGCAAGGCAAGGTCGACAGCAACAAGCTGTACCCCCTGGCCGACGCCATCGTCATCGTCAAGGATGCTGCCACCGCCAAGTTCGACGAATCGATCGACGTGGCCGTGCAACTGGGCATCGACGCGAAGAAGTCGGACCAGGTGGTTCGCGGTGCTGTCGTGCTGCCCAACGGCACCGGCAAGACCAAGCGCGTCGCCGTGTTCGCCCAAGGCGCCAAGGCTGAAGAAGCCAAGGCCGCCGGTGCCGACATCGTCGGCATGGACGACCTGGCTGCGATGGTCAAGGCTGGCGACATGCCTTTCGACGTCGTGATTGCTGCCCCCGATGCCATGCGCGTCGTCGGTACGCTCGGCCAGATCCTCGGCCCGCGTGGCCTGATGCCCAACCCCAAGGTTGGCACCGTGACGCCTGACGTCGCCACCGCTGTCAAGAACGCCAAGGCTGGCCAGGTCCAGTTCCGCGTCGACAAGGCCGGCATCATCCACGGCACGATCGGCCGTCGCTCGTTCGACAACGACAAGCTGCAAGGCAACCTCGCTGCGCTGATCGACGCTCTGGTCAAGGCCAAGCCGGCGACCAGCAAGGGCGTGTACCTGCGCAAGGTGGCTGTGTCGTCGACGATGGGTCTGGGTGTCCGCGTGGACACGCAAACCATCTCGGCGAGCTAAAGAGATTTGCCCGATCCCGCAAGGAGAGGGCAGATGTGGTGGGTCGCGGCAGCTTCGGTTGCCGCGAGCCATCCAAGACCGCTGGTGTGCAGGGCGCTGCACTTAATGGCCGGATCGATCCTTCCGGTATCCAGCGCAGATGGCGACCCCACTGCAAGGAATTTGATTTTTGTTCCGAAACAGTTGGTCGCTGCATGAAGCGCGATCCGAGGCCCCGGCCGAAGGTCGCATTAAAAGGAGTAGACCTTGAGTCTGAATCGCAGTGAGAAAGAAGCGGTCATCAGTGATGTGACCAGCCTCGCCGCAAAAGCTCAAACGCTCGTGATGGCGGAATACCGTGGCATCACGGTGGCCGATATGACCAAACTGCGCAGCGAAGCGCGCAGCAACGGTGTGACCCTGAGTGTTCTGAAGAACACGCTGGCTCGCCGTGCTGTCGCTGGCAGCCCGTTTGAGATCGTCGGCGACCAGATGACCGGTCCGCTGATCTATGGCTTCTCCGAAGACGCTGTGGCTGCCGCAAAGGTGGTGGCCAATTTCGCGAAGACCAACGACAAGTTGGTGATTCGCGGTGGCGCATTCGGTGGCAAGGCCCTGGACGTCGAAGGCGTGAAGCAACTGGCCAACATCCCTTCCAAGGAAGTGCTGCTGGCGCAACTGCTGGGCTTGATGCAATCCCCGATTTCTCGTACCGCCCGCGTGCTCGCGGCGCTGGCCGAGAAGCGTGGTGGTGGCGAAGCTGCACCCGTCGCCGATGCACCGGCAGAAGAAGCGCAGGCCGCCTGAGCGCGCCCTCGTTTTTGAATATTCAACCCAATTGTTAGGAAACAAAAATGGCATTCGATAAAGACGCATTTCTGACCGCGCTCGACGCAATGACGGTCCTGGAACTCAACGACCTGGTGAAGGCCATCGAAGAGAAGTTTGGCGTGAGCGCCGCAGCTATGTCGGCACCCGCTGCCGGCGGTGGCGCTGCTGCTGCAGTCGCTGAAGAGCAAACCGAATTCAACGTCATGCTGATGGATGCTGGCGCGAACAAGGTGTCGGCGATCAAGGCCGTGCGCGAAATCACCGGCCTGGGCCTCAAGGAAGCCAAGGACCTGGTGGAAGCCGCTCCCAAGGCTGTCAAGGAAGGCCTGTCGAAGGCTGACGCTGAAGCCGCCAAGAAGAAGCTGGAAGATGCCGGCGCCAAGGTGGAACTGAAGTAATTCAGACCCCCTAGAGGGCTGGAGGTGCCTGAAAAGGCCCTCCAGCCTTTGCCGCTTTCAGAGCGCACCCAAAAGCCGGCTTGGCGCCGGTTCTTTCAGAGGCCGAAAGGTCGATGGAATAGCAAAAGCCAAGACGATTTTTGAGTGTCTTCTGAACCCGACTGCAGAAGACCCCTTGGTTCGGGCGATGTGCAATGCATCGCCGTCCGCCAACGGCTGGTAGTGGCCAGCCGCCAAGCAGTGGTGCCGTTCGCCCGGCACTGCTGACAAGTCGCTGAAGATCTCAAGCACCGGAGCTCTCATGGCCCAATCGTCCGCGTACAGTTACACCGAACGCAAGCGCATCCGAAAAAGTTTCGGTAACCGCGACAGCGTCGTCGAAATCCCCTACCTGCTGCAGATGCAGAAAGACGCGTACACCGCGTTCCTGCAAGCCGGCATCGCCCCCAAGCACCGCACCGTCGAAGGCCTGCAGGCCGCGTTCGACGCTGCCTTCCCGATCGTCTCGCACAACGGTTTTGTCGAGATGAAGTTCCTCGAGTACAACCTGGCGAAGCCGGCGTTCGATGTGCGTGAGTGCCAGACCCGTGGTCTGACCTTCGCCTCGGCCGTGCGCGCCAAGGTGCAGCTCATCATCTATGACCGCGAGTCGTCGACCTCGCAGTCGAAGGTGGTCAAGGAAGTGAAGGAACAAGAGGTCTACATGGGCGAAGTGCCGCTCATGACCGACAAGGGTTCGTTCATCATCAACGGCACCGAGCGCGTGATCGTCTCGCAGCTGCACCGTTCGCCCGGCGTGTTCTTCGAACACGACAAGGGCAAGACGCACAGCTCGGGCAAGCTGCTGTTCTCGGCCCGCGTGATTCCCTACCGCGGTTCGTGGCTCGACTTCGAATTCGACCCGAAGGACATGCTGTACTTCCGCGTGGACCGTCGCCGCAAGATGCCGGTCACGATCCTGCTGAAGGCCATCGGTCTGAACCCGGAATCGATCCTCGCGAACTTCTTCGTGAACGACAACTTCCGCCTGATGGACAGCGGCGCGCAGATGGAGTTCGTCTCCGAGCGCCTGCGCGGCGAAGTCGCGCGCTTCGACATCACCGACAAGTCGGGCAAGGTCGTGGTCGCCAAGGACAAGCGCGTCACCGCGCGCCACACGCGTGAACTCGAGCAGGGCGGCACCACGCACATCAGCGTGCCGGAAGACTTCCTGGTCGGCCGCGTCATCGCCCGCAACATCGTCGACGCCGACTCCGGCGAAATCCTGGCCAAGGCCAACGACGAGCTGACCGAAGCGCTGCTGAAGAAGCTGCGCACGGCTGGCGTGCAGGACATCCAGGTCATCTACACGAACGAACTGGACCAGGGCGCGTACATCTCGCAAACGCTGCGCATCGACGAAACCGTCGATGAGTTCGCCGCGCGCGTGGCCATCTACCGCATGATGCGCCCCGGCGAGCCGCCGACGGAAGACGCGGTGCAGGCCCTGTTCCAGCGCCTGTTCTACAACCCGGACACGTACGACCTGTCGCGCGTGGGCCGCATGAAGTTCAACGCCAAGGTCGGCCGCGACGAATCGACCGGCCCGATGGTGCTGACCAACGAAGACATCCTGGCCGTGGTCAAGATCCTCGTGGACCTGCGCAACGGCAACGGCGAAGTCGACGACATCGACCACCTGGGCAACCGCCGCGTGCGTTGCGTCGGCGAACTGGCCGAAAACCAGTACCGCACCGGTCTGGCACGTATCGAGAAGGCCGTGAAGGAACGTCTGGGTCAGGCCGAGCAAGAGCCGCTGATGCCGCACGACCTGATCAACAGCAAGCCGATCTCGGCCGCGCTGAAGGAATTCTTCGGTGCGTCGCAGCTGTCGCAGTTCATGGACCAGACGAACCCGCTGTCCGAAATCACCCACAAGCGCCGCGTGTCGGCCCTTGGCCCGGGCGGTCTGACGCGTGAACGTGCAGGTTTCGAAGTGCGCGACGTGCACGTGACCCACTACGGCCGCGTGTGCCCGATCGAAACGCCTGAAGGCCCGAACATCGGTCTGATCAACTCGCTGGCCCTGTACGCCCGCCTGAACGAATACGGCTTCATCGAGACGCCGTACCGCCGCGTGGTCGACAGCAAGGTCACGATGGACATCGACTACCTGTCGGCCATCGAAGAAGGCAAGTACGTCATCGCCCAGGCCAACGCGGTCCTGGACAAGGACGGCAAGCTGACCGGCGACCTGGTCTCCGCGCGTGAAGCCGGCGAATCGATCCTGGTCGGTGCCGAGCGCATCCAGTACATGGACGTGTCGCCCGCGCAGATCGTTTCGGTGGCTGCCTCGCTCGTGCCGTTCCTGGAGCACGACGATGCGAACCGCGCGTTGATGGGCGCCAACATGCAGCGTCAGGCCGTGCCTGTGCTGCGTCCCGAAAAGCCGATGGTCGGTACCGGCATCGAGCGCGTCTCCGCGGTCGACTCGGGCACCGTGGTCACGGCCACCCGCGGCGGTATCGTCGACTACGTCGATGCGACCCGTGTCGTGGTGCGTGTGAACGACGCCGAAGCGGCTGCCGGTGAAGTCGGTGTGGACATCTACAACCTGATCAAGTATCAGCGTTCGAACCAGAACACCAACATCCACCAGCGCCCCATCGTCAAGCGCGGCGACAAGATCGCCAAGGGCGACGTGGTGGCCGACGGCGCATCGACCGACCTCGGCGAACTGGCCCTCGGCCAGAACATGCTGATCGCGTTCATGCCCTGGAACGGCTACAACTTCGAAGACTCGATCCTGATCTCGGAACGCGTCGTCGCCGAAGACCGCTACACCTCGATCCACATCGAGGAACTGGTGGTGATGGCTCGCGACACCAAGCTGGGCGCCGAAGAAATCACGCGCGACATCCCGAACCTGGCCGAGCAGCAGCTCAACCGCCTCGACGAATCCGGCATCATTTATGTCGGCGCCGAAGTGCAGCCGGGCGACACGCTGGTGGGCAAGGTCACGCCGAAGGGCGAGACCACGCTGACGCCGGAAGAGAAGCTGCTTCGCGCCATCTTCGGCGAGAAGGCTTCCGACGTGAAGGACACCTCGCTGCGCGTGGACCAGGGCTCGCAAGGCACTGTGATCGACGTGCAGGTGTTCACCCGCGAAGGCATCCAGCGCGACAAGCGCGCCCAGCAGATCATCGACGACGAGCTGAAGCGCTTCCGCCTCGACCTGAACGACCAGCTGCGCATCGTCGAAGCCGACGCGTTCGACCGTATCGAGAAGCTCTTGACCGGCAAGGTCGCCAACGGCGGCCCGAACAAGCTGGCCAAGGGCTCCAAGCTCGACAAGGCCTACCTGTCGTCGGTTGAGAAGTTCCACTGGTTCGACATCCGCCCGGCGGAAGACGACGTGGCCTCGCAGCTCGAGTCGATCAAGAACTCGCTCGAGCAGACGCGCCACAGCTTCGACCTCGCGTTCGAAGAAAAGCGCAAGAAGCTCACGCAGGGCGACGAGCTGCCCGCGGGCGTGCTCAAGATGGTCAAGGTCTACCTGGCCGTCAAGCGCCGCCTGCAACCCGGCGACAAGATGGCCGGCCGTCACGGCAACAAGGGTGTGGTGTCCAAGATCGTTCCGGTCGAAGACATGCCCCACATGGCCGACGGCACGCCGTGCGACATCTGCCTGAACCCGCTGGGCGTGCCCTCGCGGATGAACGTGGGCCAGGTGCTCGAAGTGCATCTGGGCTGGGCCGGCAAGGGCATTGGCCAGCGCATCGGTGACCTGCTGCAGCAAGAGGCCAAGGTGGCCGAGCTGCGCAAGTTCATGGAGCAGCTGTACAACGGCTCGGGCCGCAAGGAAGAGCTCGACCAGCTGAGCGACACCGAGCTGCTCGCCATGGCGGCCAACCTGCAAAGCGGCGCGACCTTCGCGACGCCGGTGTTCGACGGCGCTTCGGAAGAAGAAATCCGCGGCATGCTGAAGCTCGCCTACCCGGACGACATCGCCAAGCTCAAGGGCCTGACCGAGACGCGCACGCAGGCGTACCTGTACGACGGCCGCACCGGCGACCAGTTCGAGCGTCCCGTCACCGTCGGCTACATGCACTTCTTGAAGCTGCACCACTTGGTGGACGACAAGATGCACGCCCGTTCGACCGGTCCGTACTCGCTCGTCACGCAGCAACCGTTGGGCGGCAAGGCGCAGTTCGGCGGCCAGCGTTTCGGTGAAATGGAAGTGTGGGCGCTGGAAGCTTACGGCGCCGCCTACGTCCTGCAGGAAATGCTGACCGTGAAGTCCGACGACGTGCAAGGCCGTACCAAGGTGTACGAAAGCATCGTCAAGGGCGAGCACTCGATCGAAGCCGGCATGCCGGAATCGTTCAACGTGCTGGTCAAGGAAATTCGTTCGCTGGGTCTCGACATCGAGCTCGAGCGTTCCTAAGTTGAAAAGGGAAAGAGTCTTATGAAATCGCTACTCGACCTGTTCAAGCAATTCACGCCCGATGAGCATTTCGATGCCATCAAGATCGGCATGGCTTCGCCCGAGAAGATCCGTTCGTGGTCTTTCGGCGAGGTGAAGAAGCCTGAGACGATCAACTACCGCACGTTCAAGCCCGAGCGCGACGGTCTGTTCTGCGCCAAGATCTTCGGCCCCATCAAGGACTACGAGTGCCTGTGCGGCAAGTACAAGCGCCTGAAGCACCGCGGCGTGATCTGCGAGAAGTGCGGCGTTGAAGTCACGCAGACCAAGGTGCGTCGCGAGCGCATGGGTCACATCGACCTGGCCGCGCCCTGCGCCCACATCTGGTTCCTGAAGTCGCTGCCGTCGCGTCTGGGCCTCGTGCTCGACATGACGCTGCGCGACATCGAACGCGTGCTGTATTTCGAAGCGTACGTGATCACCGACCCCGGCATGACCCCGCTGAAGAAGTTCGGCATCATGTCCGAGGACGACTACGACGCCAAGCGCAAGGAATACGGTGACGAGTTCATCGCCAAGATGGGCGCCGAAGGCATCAAGGACCTGCTCGAAGGCATCGAACTCGACAGCGAGATCGAACGCCTGCGCGGCGACCTGACCGGCTCCGAAGTCAAGGTCAAGAAGAACTCCAAGCGCCTGAAGGTGCTCGAGGCCTTCCGCAAGTCGGGCATCAAGCCCCAGTGGATGGTGCTCGAAGTGCTGCCCGTGCTGCCGCCGGACCTGCGTCCGCTGGTGCCGCTGGACGGCGGCCGCTTCGCGACCTCCGACCTGAACGACCTGTACCGCCGCGTCATCAACCGCAACTCGCGTCTGCGCCGCCTGCTGGAGCTGAAGGCTCCGGAAATCATCGCGCGCAACGAAAAGCGGATGCTGCAAGAGGCTGTCGACTCGCTGCTGGACAACGGCCGCCGTGGCAAGGCCATGACGGGCGCCAACAAGCGCGCGCTGAAGTCGCTGGCCGACATGATCAAGGGCAAGAGCGGTCGTTTCCGCCAGAACTTGCTGGGCAAGCGCGTGGACTACTCGGGCCGTTCGGTCATCGTGGTGGGCCCGACGCTCAAGCTGCACCAGTGCGGCCTGCCCAAGCTGATGGCGCTCGAGCTGTTCAAGCCCTTCATCTTCTCGCGCCTCGAAGCCATGGGCATCGCGACGACGATCAAGGCTGCCAAGAAGGAAGTCGAATCGGGCACGCCGGTGGTCTGGGACATCCTGGAAGAAGTGATCAAGGAACACCCGGTCATGCTGAACCGTGCGCCTACGCTGCACCGTTTGGGCATCCAGGCGTTCGAACCGATCCTGATCGAAGGCAAGGCCATCCAGCTGCACCCGCTCGTTTGCGCGGCCTTCAACGCCGACTTCGACGGCGACCAGATGGCTGTCCACGTGCCGCTGTCGGTGGAAGCGCAGATGGAAGCCCGCACGCTGATGCTGGCCTCCAACAACGTGCTGTTCCCGGCTTCGGGCGAACCGTCGATCGTTCCTTCGCAGGACGTGGTGCTGGGTCTGTACTACACGACCCGCGACCGCATCAACGGCAAGGGCGAGGGCCTGATCTTCTCCGACATCGGTGAAGTGCAGCGCGCGCTGGACGCCAACGAAGTCGAACTCACCGCCAAGGTCGCGGTGCGTATCACGGAGTACACCAAGGACAAGGAAACCGGCGTGTTCACGCCGTCGACCTCGCTCGTGGACACCACCGTGGGCCGTGCCCTGCTGTCCGAGATCCTGCCCAAGGGCCTGCCGTTCTCGAACATCAACAAGGCGCTGAAGAAGAAGGAAATCTCCAAGCTCATCAACGTCTCGTTCCGCAAGTGCGGCCTGAAAGAGACCGTCGTGTTCGCCGACAAGCTGCTGCAAAACGGCTTCCGTCTGGCGACCAAGGCCGGCATCTCGATCGCGATCGACGACATGCTGGTGCCCGCTGAGAAGCACGGCATCATCGAGCGCTCGGCCAAGGAAGTGAAGGAGATCGAACAGCAGTACGTCTCCGGTCTCGTGACCTCCGGCGAGCGCTACAACAAGGTGGTGGACATCTGGGGCAAGGCGGGCGACGAAGTGTCGAAGGTCATGATGGCCAAGCTGTCCAAGCAGAAGGTCATCGACCGCCACGGCAAGGAAGTCGAGCAGGAGTCCTTCAACTCCATCTACATGATGGCCGACTCCGGCGCCCGCGGTTCCGCAGCGCAGATTCGCCAGGTGGCCGGTATGCGGGGCCTGATGGCCAAGCCGGACGGCTCGATCATCGAGACGCCCATTACCGCGAACTTCCGCGAAGGCCTGAACGTGTTGGAGTACTTCATCTCCACCCACGGTGCCCGTAAGGGTCTGGCCGACACGGCGCTGAAGACGGCGAACTCGGGTTACCTGACCCGTCGTCTGGTCGACGTGACGCAAGACTTGGTGGTTACCGAGCAGGACTGCGGCACGCACGGCGGTTACCTGATGCGCGCCATCGTCGAAGGCGGTGAAGTGATCGAGTCGCTGCGCGACCGTATCCTGGGCCGCTCGGCGGCGGACGACGTGCTGCACCCGGAAAACCGTTCGGTGCTGCTCAAGGCCGGCGAGATGTTCGACGAAGACAACATCGAAGCACTGGAAGCCCAGGGCGTCGACGAAGTCAAGGTCCGCACTGCGCTGACCTGCGAAACGCGTTTCGGCATCTGCGCGACCTGCTACGGCCGCGACCTGGGCCGCGGCGGCCTGATCAACATCGGCGAAGCCGTCGGTGTGATCGCTGCCCAGTCCATCGGCGAACCCGGCACGCAGCTGACGATGCGTACCTTCCACATCGGTGGTGCCGCTTCGCGCGCTGCCATCGCCTCGAGCGTGGAAGCCAAGTCGAACGGCTCGATCGGCTTCAACGCCACGATGCGCTACGTGACCAACAGCAAGGGCGAGCTGGTCGTGATTTCGCGTTCGGGCGAGATCGTCATCCATGACGAGCACGGCCGCGAGCGCGAGCGTCACAAGGTGCCGTACGGCGCCACGCTGACGGTCAAGGCCGACCAGCAGATCAAGGCCGGCCACGTGCTCGCCAACTGGGACCCGCTGACCCGCCCGATCATTACCGAGTTCGCCGGCAAGGCGCAGTTCGAGAACGTCGAGGAAGGCCTGACGGTCGCCAAGCAGGTGGACGAAGTGACCGGTCTGTCGACCCTGGTCGTGATCGACCCGAAGCGCCGCGGCGCTGCCAAGGTCGTGCGTCCGCAGGTCAAGCTGATCGACGCCCAAGGCCTCGAAGTGAAGATCCCCGGCACCGACCACTCGGTGACGATCGGCTTCCCGATCGGCGCCCTGGTGCAGATCCGCGACGGCCAGGACGTGGGCCCCGGCGAAGTGCTGGCACGCATCCCGGTCGAAGGTCAGAAGACCCGAGACATCACCGGCGGTCTGCCGCGCGTGGCCGAGCTGTTCGAAGCCCGTTCGCCGAAGGACAAGGGCATGCTGGCCGAAATGACCGGTACCGTGTCGTTCGGTAAAGAGACCAAGGGCAAGATCCGCCTGCAGATCACCGATCCCGAAGGCGGCGTCTACGAAGACCTCGTGCCGAAGGAAAAGAACATCCTGGTGCACGAAGGCCAGGTGGTGAACAAGGGCGAAAGCGTGGTCGACGGTCCGGCGGACCCGCAGGACATCCTGCGCCTGCTGGGTTCGGAAGAACTCGCGCGCTACATCGTGGACGAAGTGCAGGACGTGTACCGTTTGCAGGGTGTGAAGATCAACGACAAGCACATCGAGGTGATCGTTCGCCAGATGCTGCGCCGCGTCGTGGTCGACAACATCGGCGACACGAGCTACATCTCCGGTGAACAGGTCGAACGCAGCGAAATGCTCAACACCAACGACGCCCTGCGCGCCGAAGGCAAGATCCCCGCTACGTTCACCAACCTGCTGCTGGGTATCACGAAGGCGTCGCTGTCGACCGACTCGTTCATCTCGGCCGCTTCGTTCCAGGAAACGACGCGCGTGCTGACCGAAGCCGCGATCATGGGCAAGCGCGACGAGCTGCGCGGTCTGAAGGAAAACGTCATCGTCGGCCGCCTGATTCCCGCAGGCACCGGCATGGCGTACCACCAGGCCCGCAAGGTCAAGGACGCCATGGACGAGGCCGAGCGCCGCGCCATCGCCGAGTCGGAAGCCGCCGAACTGGCCGGCTCCGGCGACAGCGATGCAGCGACCAGCACGGTGGACGCCAACGAAGGCGCTGCGACCGAATAACTGGTTAGCATCACCGGCATGACCGGTTGCCCACGCCCTCCGACCGCTCCGGTCGGGGGGCGTTTTTCTTTGTGTTTCCTGGGTTCCGACCGATGACCAAGAGGTTCTGTTTCCGATGAGCGTCCTGCCCGATTCGCTGGCCGGCTGGCTCGTTGTCGCGCTGCTGCTCTTCTGGTTCGTGGGCGCGTACAACCGGCTGGTGCGTTTGCGCGCCGCCGTGCTGCAGGCCTACGCCGTGCTCGACGTGGCGTTGCGCAAGCAACTCGATTTCGTCCAGGCCAGCATCACCGCCGCACCGCGGCCCGAGACGCCGCCCGAAGGCGCGCCCACCGTGGCGCCGCTGCAGGCCGCCACGACGCAGCTCGCGACCCTGCTCGGCGCGACGCGGGTGCGCCCGCTCGACCCGGGCAGCATGGCGGCGCTGGCCACCGCACTGCAGGTGCTCATTGCGGCATGGCGGCGCCAGTACCCGGGTGCGGTCACGGTGTTCGATGCGGACGGCACGCTGTCGCGGCCTGCGCCGCTGATGCCCGGCCTGGGCGGCGCGTCCGATCCGGCTGCGCCCATCGCCTGGCCCGAGCCGTCGGCGGCGGCGGAAATCGCACGCGGCCAGTTCAACCTGGCCGTGGCGCAGTACAACGCCGGCATCGCCCAGTTCCCGGCGCTGCTGGTGGCCTGGATCGTGCGACTGCGGCCGGCGGCGCCCTTGCTCTGACCGGCCTCGACCCGACGACAGGCGGGTAACGCCTTCGTTTCCATTCCCACCGCGCGGCGTGCTGTCTTTCTCGCCCGTTACCATCGGCCCCAACTTGCCAGCAGATCTTTCCTCCGACCCCTCTTCGGGCAGCGCCACCTCGGCGCCGCAACAACCGCCGCTCTGGCGCCAACTGCAACTGACCGCAGGGGCGCTGGCGTCGATTCGCGCCGGCACCTCGGGCACCGTCGCGTTCGAGGCCGTCGAGCCCGCGCTGCGCCCCGGCGTGCAGGCGCTCGGCTTCCAGGTGCTGCGCTGGCTCGGCCGCGCCGAGGCGCTGCGCCGCCACCTGGCCAAGCGCACGCCGCCGCCGCTGCCCGACGCCTTGCTGTGCACCGCGCTCGCGCTGGCCTGGCACAGCGACCACGCCCCCTACGAACCCTTCACGCTGGTCGACCAGGCCGTGGAAGCCGCCAAGCGCAACCCGGCGACGCGGGCGCAGGCCAGCTTCATCAACGCCTGCCTGCGCCGGTTCCTGCGCGAGCGCGACGAGCTCGTGGCCGCCACCGACACCGAACCGGTCGCGCAATGGAACCACCCGCGCTGGTGGATCGAACGCCTCAAGCGCGACCACCCGCGCGACTGGCAGCGCGTGCTGTCGGCCGACAACGCCCAGGCGCCGATGACCTTGCGCGTCAACGCGCTGCAATCGACGCCGGCCGCGTACCTGCTGGAACTGGAAGCGGTGGGCCTCGCGGCCACGCGCGTCGGCGCTGACGGCCTGCAGCTCGCGCGCGCCCGCCCGGTGCAGCAACTGCCCGGTTTCGCCGACGGCGCCTGCTCGGTGCAGGACGCCGCCGCGCAGCTCGCCGCCCCCTTGCTGCTCGACGGCCTGCTGCCGGCCAAGCCCGGCACCGCGCCGCTGCGCGTGCTCGACGCCTGCGCCGCCCCCGGCGGCAAGACCGCGCACCTGATCGAACGGGCCGGCCCCGGCGCCGTCGAGGTGACCGCGCTGGAGGTCGACGCCGTGCGCAGCCGCCGCATCGACGAGACGCTCGCGCGCCTCGGCCTGAAGGCCAAGGTGGTGGTGGCCGACGCCGGCCGCACCGCCGACTGGTGGGACGGCGCCCTGTTCGACGCCATCCTGCTGGACGCCCCGTGCACCGCTTCGGGGATCGTGCGGCGCCATCCCGACGTGCGCTGGCTGCGCCGCGAGAGCGACACGGCCCAGCTGGCGACCCAGCAGGCGATGCTGCTGGCCGCGCTGTGGCCGCTCGTGCGGCCCGGCGGCCGGCTGCTTTATTGCACCTGTTCCGTGTTCCGCGAAGAAGGCGCGCAACAAATTGATGCGTTTCTTGTACGCAACACCGACGCCCGTTTGCTGCCGTCCCCGGGACACTTGCTGCCTCAAAGTGGGGCGAATGCCCGTGGCGTCCCGGACAATCTCTCTGGTGACCACGACGGCTTCTTCTACGCCCTGCTTGAAAAACCCGCGCCGCACTGACGGCCGCCGGTCGATCCTGCTGGCCGGCCTGTGGCTGGCCTGGGCCCTGTGGATGGCCCTGTTTCCGGCCGCCGCCACCGCCCAGGGCAGGCCCGGCGGCGCCACCATCACCCAGATGCGCCTGGAGCAGGCCGACGACGGCGTCTACCTGAGTGCCGCCGTGCAGTTCGAGCTGCCCACGCTGGTGGAAGACGTGCTCGACAAGGGCATCGCCATCTATTTCGTGGCCGAGGCCGAGGTCTTCCAGGAGCGCTGGTACTGGACCGACCGCAAGGTCGCCCAGGTGGCGCGCCACATGCGGCTGGCCTACCAGCCCCTCACGCGCCGCTGGCGGCTGAATGTGTCGCCGGTGCCGATCACCGGTGCCGCCGGCTTCGGCATCTCGCTGAACCAGAACTTCGACAGCCTCGGCGACGCGCTCGAGGCCATCAAGCGCATTGGCCGGCTGCGGCTGGGCGACGCCGCCGAGATCGGCGACGAGCCGCTGCACCAGGTCACCTTCCGTTTCCGGCTCGACACCTCGCAGCTGCCGCGTCCTTTCCAGATCGGCATGGTCGGGCAGGCCGAGTGGAACATCGCCGCCGAGCGCACCGCCCGGCTGCCGTTGGAGAAGCAGCGGTGAGCAGCAAGCCGCGCAGCGGCGCCGCGGCCACGCCTGCCGCCCGCCGCTCGCGCGCGCTGCGCTGGGCCGTGGGCGTCGGCGCCGCGATGGTCACGGCCATCGGCCTGGTGCTGATGTTCCTGCTCGCGCAGGCCACCAACAACCGCGCGCTGTACGAGCGCTACTACGTGCGCCTGTTCGGCATCAACGTGGTGGTGGCCGTGCTGCTGGTGCTGGTGATCGGCTGGGTCGCGTTCCGGCTGCTGCGGCGGCTGCGCCAGGGCAAGTTCGGCAGCCGGCTGCTGATCAAGCTCGCGGCCATCTTCGCGCTCGTGGGGGTGGTGCCCGGGGCGCTGGTCTACGTGGTGTCTTACCAGTTCGTTGCGCGCTCGATCGAGAGCTGGTTCGACGTCAAGGTCGAGGGCGCGCTCGATGCCGGCCTGAACCTGGGCCGGGCCACGCTCGATTCGCTGTCCGACGACCTCGCCGCCAAGACCCGCACCGCCAGCGCCCAGCTGTCGCAGGTGCCCGACGCGAGCGCGGGGCTGCTGCTGGAGCGCATCCGCGACCAGCTCGAAGCCAGCGACGTGATCCTCTGGACCGGTTCGGGCCAGCTCGTGGCCAGCGCCGGCGCATCGCGCTTCCAGCTCAACCCCGAGCGGCCGACGGCGCAGCAGTTCCGCCAGGTGCGGCCCGACCGCGCCGTCGCGCACGTCGAGGGCCTGGAAGAAACCGCCTTGCCCAGCGCCACGCCGTCGAGCGCCAGCGTGCGCGCACTGGCCATGGTGCAGCGCCCGGGCTTCGACTTCGACACCGCGCCGCGCTACCTGCAGGTCACGCGGCCGCTGCCGCCGGCCGTGGTCGCCAACGCCCTGGCCGTGCAGGAGGCCAACCGCGAGTACCAGGAGCGCGCGCTCGCGCGCGAGGGGTTGCGGCGCATGTACATCGGCACGCTCACGCTGAGCCTGTTCCTCGCCGTGTTCGGCGCCGTGCTGCTGGCCGTGCTGTTCGGCAATCAGCTCGCACGGCCGCTGCTCGTGCTGGCCGACGGCGTGCGCCAGGTGGCCGCCGGCGACCTGCGGCCCACCGCCGTGCTGCAGGGCAAGGACGAGCTGGGCGGCCTCACGCGCTCCTTCGCCGTCATGACCCAGCAGCTGGCCGACGCGCGCGGCGCGGTCGAGAAGACCATGGACCAGCTCGACGCCGCCCGCGGCAACCTGCAGACCATCCTGGACAACCTGACCTCGGGCGTGATCGTGCTCGACGCCAAGGGCACCGTCCTGTCCACCAACCCGGGCGCCACCCGCGTGCTGCGCGCGCCGCTCGCCGCCTATGAAGGCAAGGCGCTGGTCGATGTGCCGGGGCTGGCCGATTTCGGCGCCAAGGTGCAGCAGCAGTTCGACGAGTTCCTGGTCGAGCGCATGCAGCACGGCCTCGATCACTGGCAGCACGCCTTCGAGCTGCACGCCACCGGCAACGATCTGCCGCAGCAGGACGACGCCATCAACATCGTCGCGCGCGGCGCCGAGCTGCCGGGCGACGCGCGGCTGCTGGTGTTCGACGACATCTCCGAAATCGTCTCGGCCCAGCGCGCGCAGGCCTGGGGCGAGGTGGCGCGCCGCCTCGCGCACGAGATCAAGAACCCGCTCACGCCGATCCAGCTGTCGGCCGAGCGGCTCGAGATGAAGCTCTCGGGCAAAGTCGAGCCGCCCGAGCAGGCCATCCTGGTGAAGTCGGTCAAGACCATCGTCGACCAGGTCGATGCGATGAAGCGGCTGGTGAACGAATTCCGCGACTACGCGCGACTGCCCGCGGCCGACCTCAAGCCGGTCGACCTCAATGCGCTGCTGGCCGACGTGCTGCAGCTGTATCACGCCGAGAACCTGCCGATCACGCTGCGTTCGGAGCTCGACGAGCGCTGCCCGCCCGTGCGCGGCGATGAACAGCAGCTCCGCCAGGTCGTGCACAACCTGTTGCAGAACGCGCAGGACGCCGCCGAGGCCGCCGCCAGTGGCACGGGCCGGGTGGGCGAGGTCGTCATCCGCACCCGGCTGGGCGATTCGGGCCAGCGCGTGCGCCTCACCGTGCAGGACAGCGGGCCCGGCTTTGCCGAAAACATCCTCAAGCGCGCCTTCGAGCCCTACGTCACGACGAAAACAAAAGGTACCGGTTTGGGCCTGGCCGTCGTCAAGAAGATCGCCGACGAACACGGCGCGCGCATCGAGCTTTCCAACCGTGTCGTCGACGGGGCTGTGGCGGGGGCGCAAGTCTCGCTATCATTCGCGCTGGCAGGCGAACCGCGGGCAGCGGTCGCTCACACCGAAGATTCGAAATCTTCGTCCGCCTGAGTACCGGCGAATCCAGCGCATAGGGGCTGGATCGGGAGCGGATCAATACACACCAGCGCATACAACAAGCAGCACTCATGGCAAACATTCTCGTGGTCGATGACGAGCTGGGCATCAGGGACCTGCTCTTCGAAATTCTCAATGACGAAGGCCACAACGTGGAGCTCGCGGAAAACGCCGCCGAAGCCCGCGCGGCCCGACAACGCGCCCGGCCCGATCTCGTG
This sequence comes from Variovorax sp. GW821-FHT06D12, assembly GCF_059419205.1. Taxonomy (NCBI): domain Bacteria; kingdom Pseudomonadati; phylum Pseudomonadota; class Betaproteobacteria; order Burkholderiales; family Comamonadaceae; genus Variovorax; species Variovorax sp. GW821-FHT06D12. The sequence continues at coordinate 527,175 of NZ_JBWKRI010000004.1, forward strand.
CTGCTCGACATCTGGATGCCGGACACCGACGGCGTCACCTTGCTCAAGGAGTGGTCCACCGCGGGCCTGCTGAGCATGCCGGTCATCATGATGAGCGGGCACGCCACCATCGACACCGCGGTCGATGCCACGCGCATCGGCGCCTTCGCGTTCCTCGAAAAACCCATCACGCTGCAGAAGCTGCTCAAGGCGGTGGAGCAGGGGCTGGCGCGCGAGAGCGCCCGCCGCACCGCCGCCGGCGTGGTGCCGCCGCCCACGGGCGCCCACCAGGCGGCCGCCATCACGACCACGGGCGACAGCCTGCTGATGGCGTCGCTGGCGGCCGTGCCGGTGGCCGACGCGGGTCCGCAGTCGACCCAGAGCTTCGACCTGGACCGCCCGCTGCGCGACGCACGCGACGGTTTCGAGAAGGCCTACTTCGAGTTCCATCTGGCGATGGAGAACGGTTCGATGACCCGCGTGGCCGAGAAAACCGGGCTCGAACGCACCCACCTGTACAGAAAACTCAAACAATTGGGTGTGGATCTTTCCCGGGGCCGCAGAAGCGCTGTATAATTTGAGGCTGCACACAATGGCCCGGTAGCTCAGTTGGTAGAGCAGCGGATTGAAAATCCGCGTGTCGGTGGTTCGATTCCGCCCCAGGCCACCAAATTCAGTCAAAAAGCCCGACCTTCCGAGGTTGGGCTTTTTGCATTCTGGCGCCGTGTTTGGGGAATCACGTTCCCGCTATCCGGCCCGATCCCCGTTGATGTCGTCATGCCCGCGGCGCCTGCGTTCGGCCCGCGTTTTCGCCAGCGTCGCCTGGCTCTGCCTGGCCGCCGCCTCGCAGCGCGCGTGCAGTGCGATCAGCTCCTTGTCCGTGAGCTTCTCGATGCCGATGAAGTCGTCCTCCGCGTCGGAGGTGCGGATCAGCTCGTCGAGCTTGGTCTGCAGGGCGACGCTGTCGCGGTTCTGCGTGTTCTGGATCAGGAACACCATGAGGAAGGTGACGATGGTGGTGCCGGTGTTGATCACCAGTTGCCACGTTTCGGAAAAGCCGAAGAACGGCCCCGCGACCGCCCAGGCCACGACGACGACCAGGCAGACCAGGAAGGCCGCCGGGCTGCCCGTCCAGCGTGCGACGGTGTTGGCGAAGGAATCAAAGAGTCGCTCCATGCGCGTGTCCTCCAGTCGGGGCGATGCTGCCGCGGCGGTGCGCGCGAGCGCGTCAGCCGAGGCCCGCCTCGCATGGCATCGCAATTCCCCTGAGGCTGTCGGCGCATAACGGCGCGCGGCCATGGCCTCGGACACGGCTTACACGCGTCGTCGGGTCGAGACGACAGGGCGCTTCCCGCACCGTGTCGACCATGAAGGCTCATTGCAGTCTTTCTTTCTCAACCCGGCCCTCGCTTCGGCGACCGGCCTTCAAGGAGCAACCACCCATGGCCAACGATACCCAGGCAACCACCGCGGACGCGGTGTCCAACGATCAGGTGATCGACGTTCTGAACGACCTGCTGGAGAACGCGCACGACGGCGAGTACGGCTTTCGCGCCTGCGCGAAGGAAGTCGACTCGGCGCAACTGAAGCCGGTGTTCGAAAGCCGCGCCTCGCAATGCGCCAGCGCGGCATCCGAACTCGTCGCACTCATCCGCCAGCTCGGCGGCAAACCCGACGACGGCGGCACGGTCAGCGGTGCGATGCATCGCGGCTGGGTGCATGTGAAGGGCGCGTTCGGCGCGAACAGCGCGCTGTCGATGCTCGAGGAATGCGAGCGCGGCGAAGACGCGGCACTCGCGCGTTACCGCAAGGCCCTCAAGACCGACCTGCCGGCCGAGGTGCGCATGCTGGTGCAGCGCCAGGCCGACGGTGCGCAAGCCAACCATGACCAGATCAAGGGCCTGCGCGATCAATTCCGCAGCGCCGAGGGCTGACCGGCCGGCACCCTCGGGATGCCTTCCACCATGACCGGTGACCGCCACGCGCCAGCCATGCCCCCTGCGCCGTCCGCGACGGAAGTTGCGGACGGCGTCGGCGAGCGCCTTCTCACCTTCAGCTACCTCGGTTGGTGGTTTTCGTGCGCCGCGCAGCAGGTGGACGATCAGACCTTCAGGCCTGTGGTCTTTTGCCGCGCCCATGGGGGCGGCGAGGTCGAAGGCGCGGAGCAGCGCCTGCCGCCCGACACGGACAACGTCGCGTACGGCAGCGAAGCCGAGGCGCTGCGCCACGCCGAGCAGCAAGCCATTCGCTGGGCGCATGACCGCACGGGCGACGGCCAGGGCCGGTTCTGACTACGCAGCTCGAACGAGTGCGATCGTCGCGTCGTCCCGCGCGTCGTTGAAGTACTGCGCCAGCACATCGCCGAACACGGGGGATTCAGGCGCCACGATCTCGAACAGCGTCATGCAGGAGCGCAGCTTGAGGTCGTCCGGCGAGCCGAAGACCTGATGCGCATCGGTGCCGGGCAGGGCGCGCACCAGCCCTGCGCAGTGGCGCAGTCGCTCACCGAGCACAGCGTGCTGCCAGTACGCCGTCGCCTCGGCGATACCGTCGAGGCCGAAGAACTGCGCGGTCGCGCTGCGGCCCAGCGCCTTCAGTTGCGGAAACACGAACCACATCCAGTGCGTGCGCTTGCGTCCCGCCGCGAGTTCCGCGCAGACCTGTGCGTACACGGGCTCTTGCGCCGCCACGAAGCGTTCGAGGTGCCAGTCGATGGTCATCTGTGTCAAGCGCCCGGTGTGGTTGCGGTCGCTCGATCATGCTGCAACCGCGGCGGCAACCGAGGGTCGAGCCAGTCCATGCGCCAGGCCAGCAGCAGCACCGCGCCGACCACGCAGGTGACGGCCAGCGCGCCCGCGAGGCCGTGCCGCTGGCGGTACGGATCGGGCGCGATGCGCTGGGCACCCGGTGGCACGCGCGCCGTCTGCGACAGCATGCCGCCCAGGCGCACATTGACCTTCATGCGCCCGTTGATGGCCCATCCGCTCGCATCGAGGATCGGACCCAGGCTGCGCTGGCGCAGCTTGAGCCACGCGATCAGCATGCTCGGTCCCGAGATCGCGATCACGATGCCGACGAGGGCCACCGGTATCCATTGCCCCAGGTCGACGAACTTGCCGAAGATGCCGACCAGCACGGCACTGATGCTGCCCAGCGCCACGCCGATGGCGGCCACGGTGCCCACGTCGATGCGGCTGGCGGTGGGCAGGATCGGCCCCGGCTTGGCCGGCGTCTTCGTTGACGAGGCCGCTGCGTCGGTCGGTTGGTCGGCGGTGGCGACGCGTCCGGCCAGCGTCTGCAACGCGCTCTGCGAGCCGGCCTCGCTGGCGGCCGCGCGTTTCGCCACCTGCTCTTCGATCAACCGCACGAATTTCTTGTACGGCGCGAAGAAGGCCTGCGCCACGCTCGTGGGGTTTTCGATCAGCTTGGTGACGGTGGCGTCCCAGTCGCGGCCCTGGCGGTCGTAGAACACGCCGTTGCGCCCGGCGAAAAGGAAGTCGACGTCGCCGGCCGTGAAGGCGGCGACGATGCTCATCTTTTCTCCCTGGCGCGTGCAGTCGCAGTACGCGAGGCAGGTCTTGGCCAGGCCGGCCAGCGCGGCGTGGCGCGCGGTGTCCTGCACCTGCACCGTGAGCTCGCAGCTGCGCCCGTCGAGGTAGAGCGTGCCCGCCTGGAAGATCGCGCCCTCGCGCCGGTAGAACGCCTTGAACGACACGAAGTTGTGCAGCAGCACGCGCAGGTCGCGCTGCAGCCGCAGCAGCTTCTCGAGGTCGGTCAGCGACCGGTTGTGGTGCTCGGCGGCCTCGTCTTCGGCAATGAGCGCGAACAACGCATCGCGTGTCGCGAGCAGGGCGTCGAGGCGTTCGCGCGGCAGGCCCGCGAGCGCGTTGTCAGGGCGTGCGGCGATCCACGCGTCGCAAGGCGCGAGCCGCTCGCGCAGCACTTGCCACTGGGCTTCTTCGAGTGTGTCGCGTTCGCCGAGCAGCGGCGCCACCGCATCGCGCGCGAACGCGGCCATGGCCTCGGCCCAGGCGGGATTGAGGCTCGCACCGCTCAGTGGCAATGCGCGATGGGGCGTCACCGGCGCCAGCGGCAACTCGGCCACGGGCTGCACGTTCGCATCGAAGGTGTGCCCCGCGAGCGCGTCGTAGGCTTCGGGCGAGGGGTTGAGCGCCACCACCGCCTGCACGTCATAGGCGGCCACGCGGCAGCGCGCGAAGAAGTCGTCGACCTTGGCCGCGACCGCGCGCAGGGCCTCGGCCGCAGCCAGTGTGCGTCCGCCCAGCGGCAGCAGCGCCTCTGCGTCACCCTGCGCATGCCAGTTGCGGACCGCTTGCGCCTCGGCCATGAAGGCTTCGGCGCGTGCGCGATCGAGGCCGGGCGTCTGTTCGTGCCGGTCGGGCGTGCTGCCGTGCGTGCGCATCGCTTCCTCGATGGTGGCGCGCAGCGCGTCGTCGGTGCCGGCCGTGGCCGGCGTGACCACACCGTCGCCGTTGAAGCGCATCGCTGCCAGCCATTCGCCGCGGTCGGCGATGTCGGCGAGGGTCAGCGTGTGCGTGTCCTGCTTGCCGAGCAGGTCGAGGATGCGTCGGCCTTCCTTCGCGAGGTCGGCGCCCGGCGCACGCGTGTCGTCGAGGTCGTCCAGCGACAGCGTGCCGCCGCCCGCGAGCAGCACGTCGGCGCTGCGCAGTCGCTCGCAGGCCCACTGGCAGGCCGCGATGACCTCGGGCGGTCGCACGCGGCCGTCGCCGTCGGTGTCGATGAGGTCGAGCGTGCGCGCATCGAAGTCGATGCCGCGCGTGGGGCAGGCGAGTGCGACCCACAGTTTCTGGTCGAGCTCGGCGATGCGTGCGATGTCCTCGCCGCTGCGGAACACCACCTGGTCCACACCGCCCGCACGGATGAACTGCCAGCGGTGCGGCGTCGGGCCTGGCGTGTGGGTGCCGGGAAGGCCGGTGGGAACGGGGGCGGTGGCGGTCGTCAACGGGTTGATGTCCTTGGGGTGGTTGTGCGGGGTCGGGAGTGTTTGAAAGAGAGGGCTGCCGTGCGTCATGCACGACGCAGCGCCTTCAATTCGTGGGCGTCAGCCTAGATCGGGCGACGCGGCGGTCATGAGGACAGACGGCGCGCAGCGATGTCGGTCGACGCCGACATCGCGACCGACGACCGGGGCATCCCACCCATGGCCAGCAGGGTCAATGCCAGGGTATTGAGTGGATGCGCCGCGCCGACTTATCCTCCGGTCGCCATGACCGCCACACGCATCGATCTCGATCTGCCCGAAGGGTGGAGTTGCTGGTTCGAACTGCAGCAATCCGCCGAAGGCGCCTGTTCGGGCAAGGCGGAACTTCGCGAGGGCAACGAGCCGCGGTGCGTGCTGGTCATTGCGCAGCAGCCGACCCGCGAAGCCGTGATCGAACGGCTGAAGTTTCGCGCCGACTACTTCGTCGGAGAGTGGCGCATGCGGCAGCGCGAGGGCGGGACGCCGCGACCCTGAGCTTGGGCGGTCTTGCGATCTTCTTCGCAGACCTCGGACCCGCAAGAAGTTGCCCCCAGAAAGAAAAAGCGACCGTCTGAAGCGGTCGCTTTTCTTTGGATGCGCGAGGGTGCCGTCGCACCCCGGATCTCACATGCGATACGACGGCGCAGGCGACGAGACAGGCACCAGCTGGTAGCCCTGCCCGTAGACCGCGCGCAGCACGTACCCGTTTTCGCGCTGCAGCGACAGCTTGCGCCGCACGTTTGTGGCGCAGGCGTCGAGCGAGCGCGTGACGGGGCGTTCGGGCGGGAGCTTCCACACCGAACTCATGAGCCAGGAGCGCGTCAGCACGTTGCCGAGGTTGCGGAACAGCTCGAGTGCGAAGGAGAACTGCCGCGGCTGGAGCGCGATCTCGCGGTCGCGGTGCAGCACCGTGTTGTTGCCGTCGACGAAGCGGTACTCGCCCCAGGTCCAACGGTCCGTGGAGGGGGCCTGGCGCGTGGCGGCGCTCGTGTCCTGCTCCGTGTAGAGCGTGTGCATGTGCTGCACCAGCGCCTCGTTCGAGATGCGGCGCAGGTCGAAGTTGGTGCCGCTGCCCAGCAGGGGCATGTCGTCGAAATAAGAGGGCAGCGCGACGACGTCGGGCTCGCCCTGCGCGGTGATGGGCAGCGCGGGCATGCCCAGTACCCAGCACACGGTGAGCAGGCTCTCGCTGCCCATGGCATCGGGCGCGGCCAGCAGCAGGTCGAAGCGGCTGCCGCGGCTCAAGGTGGACAGCAGCTCGCCGATGGTGCTGAACATCACGGGCCGGTGACCCATGGTGCGCAGGCGCTCCTGGAGCAAGGTGCTGCGCGAGCTGCTGTTGTCCAGCAGGGCCAGGGACAGTTTTCCCTCGAGGGTCATGGGATGGGTCGATTCCAAAAGACGGCGGTAACTCACAGCGGAATCAGCCAGCGACCTTGAACCTGCTTGCAAGGCGCCGAAGCTGCCTCCGCGGTGCGCGAAGAATCTTGATTCTGGTCAGGGGGTGTGCTTTTCTTGATCCGATCCTGCCGCTGGGTGATCCTTCCTTGCCCGCTTCTTGGTACGGAGCGAGCCTCTCCATGGGCTCTTACTTGTATTCGATGCTGAACGTGGCGGTGCCGTCGGCCCGACCCGGCGTCACCTGGTTGCCGGTCTGGAAGTAGCGCGCGGTGTAGTTCAGTACGTAGTCGCCGTTCATCGAGGTGCCGACCAGCGCTTCTTCCCCGAACTTCACGGGCACGTTCTTCGCGTCGATCACCTGGATGCCCACGCCGGTCGCCAGGCTCGGCGTGCCTCGCGTGGGTCGCAGCACGCCGGCTTCGTTCGACGGGTCCTGTGGCGCATCCATGCGCAGGTACACCGTGTTCTGCGCGTTCTGTCCCGCCTTGCAGTTGAGCTTGATGCTGAACTTGCGTTCGGCCGTGGTGCTGCCGCGGCCCTTGAAGCCGTCCTTGGGCACCTTGCCGAATTGCACCAGGATGTTGCGCGAGCCCAGGTCGACCGAACACGAGGGCGTGATGATGGTGATGCCTTCGCCCAGCAGGTTCGTCGTGAGAACCGACTTGGTGTCGGCGACGCTGTAGTACTGGGTGTAGGTGCCCTGCGCGAGCGGGCCGTTGCCGGTGACGGGGGCGGTCTTGAGCAGCTCCACCTGGAAGCGGGACGCCGCGTTGAAGTCGGTGAAGTCGCTGTCGGTCGTGCGTTCGTGCGGGTAGTAGGTGACCGAGCTCTGGTCGAAGTAGCGCGACAGACGGATGCCCACCCCGGGGACCGCGGTAGTGAACACATGCTCGTAGCCCGGCACGGGGGTGCCCTGCAGCATCACGCCTTTCACGACGCCGCCTTTCTTGCAGGTCCATGGCTTGTTGTTCGTGCCGGACAGCGGCAGGGGAAAGAGCTGCTGCTTGAAGACCGTGCCCACGGCGGCGTCGTTGGGAATGACGACACGGCCGATGGTCATGTTGACCACCTTTTCCACATAGCCGCTGGTCACGTAGCACGCGGCCTGCGCCGGCGAGGCGCACAGCAGCAGGCCCAGGGTCGAGGCGGCCGTGCAGGCATTCAACAGGGGGCGTCTGCTCATTTCATTCCCTTCGGTGGCACGCTGTCTGTCGCCTGGCATTGCGCGGTCAGTTCGCGGATGGGCGGTGGGCTGGGGTCGACCGGCAGGCGGTAGGGCACGTCGCACTGGTCCGTTGCGTCCTGGCCCCAGCGCACGGTGAGCCGGCCGCTGTCGCCCGCGCCCGTGACGAAGGCCTGGCCGTCCGGTCCGACGACGCCGACTTCCTGGCCGCTCTCGCTCTCGATCCGCGCGCCCAGCGGCAGTGCGCGTCCCTTGCCGTTGGTCAGGGTGATCAGCAGCCGGTAGCCCACCGAGGTCTCGAACCGCGCGGCCACCACGGCGCCGCGCGTGGGCACCACGTCCATGGCGGCGTTCTTGACTTCCACGGTGTCACCCAGGTCGCCGGTGCGAAGCGCGACGCGGTTGAGCCGGTACGGGCTGAGGTTCGGAATGACAGCGTCGCCCGCCCAATCGGTGCTCACGCCCGGACGCGATTCGAGGCCGACGCCCTGCGCCTTGGGCGCCTGCACCAAGGCCACGGTTTCGCCCAGAGGTTGCGACAGCGTCACGCCGCTCGCATGCGCCAGCAGGCCGCCGGCCACGCCGACCGTGGTCTGGCCGTAGCCCGGGCCGCGCGAATGCCCGAGGTCGAAGCGGCCCACGGGCGAGAGGTAGCTGGCGCTTGCGCTGCCGCTGCTGTCGCCACCCTGGTTGGCATGCGCCGCGGTCAGGTTGTAGGTCAGGCGGCTGTCGTCGAACGCCGCGCCGTAGACGCTCGCCTGCTGCACCAGCCGGCCACCGATCTCCCGCGTGGCGGCGTACTGCGCGTGGGCGCGCGTGTCGCCCAGGGGAATGGTCAGCGTGAACATGATCTGCCGGTTCGGCGCGCGGTTCAGGCTGGTGCTGTGGTTGTAGAAGAGGCTGTAGCCGAACTGCCTGTAGCTGCCCGAGTAGCCGATTTGCACCAGCCGGTCCTGGGCGGAGGTGCCCCAGTAGCTCTGCTGGCGCGCCGAGGCGTACACCGATCCCCACTCGCCGAGCTGCTGCGACAGCTCGAAGCGCAGCTCGTTGCGCCGACTGTGGAACGACTCCTGCGGCTGCAGGTCTTGCATCTGCACCGCCTCCTGGAAGGTGCGGTAGCCGCTGGTCGAATAGCGGTAGCCCGCCACGCGAAAGCTGGTGCCGGCGTCCAAGAAGGATTTCGAATACAGGAAGCGCAGCGACTGCCCGTTGTAGACCGACGCGCCGTTCAGGGGCGTGCGATCGGTGGTTCGCGCGTGCGTCAGGTCGACCGAGACGGCACCGAAATCGCGCAGGTTCTTGCCAACCCCCACGAGCAGCGACTGGTACATGTTCGCCCCCATCAGTCCGCCGTACAGCGAGAGCTCGTTGCCCAGCCCGCGCGCCAGCGTGGCCTGCAGGAAGGCCGGTCGTTCCGCCGCAGGCGTGGTCGGCGAGGTCTCGACGCCTTCGCCATTGCGGTACCTGCCGACGGCGGCCGAGAAGCGCCACGTGCCTTCGCGCAGCAGCGTGGGCACGGCCGAGAAGGCCTGCGTGTAGCGCGTCTGCCGGCCGTCGGCCTCGGCGATGCTCACTTCGAGGTCGCCGCTCGACGAGGTGGGGTAGAGGTCGTCGATGACGAACGGCCCGGGCGCGACGTAGGTGCTGTAGATGATGTAGCCGTTCTGGCGCACCGTGACCCGCGCGTTGGTCTGGGCGACGCCGCGGATGGTGGGGGCGTAGCCCTGCTGGCTGTCGGGCAGCATCGCGTCGTCGGAGGCCAGCTGCACGCCCCGGAATGGCAGGCTGTCGAAGAAGTTGCCGGGCGTGTTGCCGTCGCCGATGCGCAGGTAGGCGTTGATCGATGCCAGGTCGCGTTGCGCATACGTGCTCACGCTTTGCCAGCGGCTGTGGCCGTCGAGGCCGCGGTTGTAGGTCGAGAAATGACGAAAGCGCCAGTCGCCGACATTGAAGCCCGCGCGCAGTCCCGCGAAAAGCGTGTTGCGCTGCGGCTTGCGCGCGTTGTCGGCAAACGGATTGCCGTCGAAGATGTTCTGTGGCGCCGTCGGCATCGGCGCAGCGTCGCGCGTGCTGTTGCCGCTGTAGCGTGCGAAGTTCAGCTGGTAGTCCAGCATCGCGGCGGTGATGCCGCGGTCCCATTTTTCGGGGCCGACGGCGCCGCGTGCCGATCGCTTCAAGGCCGCTTGCGGGATGCTGAGCGTCAGGCGCTGCTTGCTGCCGTCGTAGGTGACGGCGGATTCGGGAATGGTGGAGGCCAGGTCGACGCAGGCGTCGTCGGGGAGGTTCGCCAGGCCGGGAAACACCGGCACGTTCAGGCCCCACGTGTCGAACATGCCGCGTGTGAGGCAGGGCGTGGCGTCGAGCTGGCCCTCCACCGCGGTGAAGCGGATGTCGGTCTGGCCGGTGCTGCGCTCGTTGAGCGAGACATCGACGAGGTACGTCCCTGGCAGCACGCGATTGCCCGTGGAGAACAGGGACAGGTCTGCATGCGGCTGGTCGCCGCCGATGCTGAGAAATTCCGCATTGAAGTCGGCACTGCCCGACGGCGGCCGTGGCGCGGGTTGTTGTGCGAGGGCGGGCACGCTCAGCATGCCGAGTGCACCCAGCATCGCGGCGTGGAGTGCCGATCGGGCCGGTGCGCGAAAGATGCAGGAGTGACGCATGGCGATTCGTCCCGGACGCGGCGTCGTCACTGCTTGCTGCCGTCCGCCGGGGCGGCGGGCGGCGGCAGCGGCTCGGCCTTCACCGCCACGGGCGTGGCGCCCTGAGGAACACGGACCTGCTCCCCGGGCGTCTCGCCGCCGTAGTCGTTGAGCGTGGTGAAGCTCACCCGGATCGCTTCGGGCGTCTTCACGGCGGTCAGCGGGTAGCTGGCTTCGCCGAAGGGCGGCACCATGTCCGCGTTGATCTTCTGCTGGCCGTTGTTGATATCCAGTGCCGTGAACGTCACGTGATAGGCCGACGGATTGGCCACCCGCAGCACCGCGCCACGCCCCTCGGGGCCGGGGCTCACCACCCACTGCAATTGCGCGCGCGACTCTTCCGGCTTGCCCGCCAGCCGCGCCGGCCGGTAGAACAGCTTGATGCGGCTGCGCACCGCGATCTGGAGCACGTTCTCCTCCTTCGAACGCTCGGGGATCTCCTTGACGTTGAGCCAGAACACCGACTCGCGGTCGGCCGGCAGGTCGCCGGCCACGCGCATGATGCGCAGGATGTTCTCCATGCCCGGATCGAGCCGCGACAGCGGCGGCGTGACGAGCAGCGGGGTCTTGTTCTGGCCTTCGCCGGCGTCGATCCAGGTCTGGACCACGTAGGGCGAGGTGCTGGTGTTCTTCACCGGGATGGAGGCTTCGCGGTCCTTCTCGCCCAGGATCACGCGCGTGCCGCTGAGCGTGATGCCCGCACCGGCCGGCCACGGAAGGCTCAACGCCAGCAGGACGGCCAAGGTCCATCGGAAGCGGTTCTTGCTGAACATAGAAAAAATTCCTCGGCGCGTTTCCGACACATGAACCGCGCGCACCCGACCGTGCCGGCGCACCACGCAGTGCGCCCGGCGTGCGGGCAAGAAAAGAAAACGGGAGGTGGCACCTGCCGCCGTGTGTCGATCGGGCGGTGGTGCCGTGAGGCCGGGGCGGTATCGCGCCGACGCGATGCGAAGGGCTTCGGTCGGCGTGCGAGGATCGCGGTGCGGCGGTTACTTGTAGGCGACCGTGAACTGCGCCACCGCGTTGGCGGGGCCGGCCGTGACGGCCGTTGCGGTCGCGATGTAGGCGGCCTGGAACTTCAGCGAGTTGTCACCCTTGCCGAGGATGTATTCCTGCGACTTCTCGCCGAGCTTGATGCGGGTGCCGGCGGAGTCGCCGAGTTCGATAGCCACGCCCGTGGCGGTTGCCGTGCCGACCTGGCCGGCGTTCGCCAGGCCCAGCAGGTCCGGGTTGCCCGCGGCGGCCACGCCGTTGAAGGTCACGAAGGCACCGGTGGCCGTGGCACCGCAGCCGATCAGGTCGATGGCGAACTTGGCGGGCGTGGCCTTCTTGCCGACGCTGGCAGCCGCACCGACAGCGATCGGGTTGCTGTCATAGAAGGTGGCCCGCGACACCTTGCCCAGCGGCACGGTCAGGTTCTGGCTGCTCGGTGCGATCGAGCACAGCGTGTCGACGATCTCGCCGGTGAAGTTCACGGTGCCGTCGGCGGCCAGCGCGCCTTGCGAGAGAACCACGGTGACCGCGACTGCTGCAGCCTTGAAAAAACTACCCTTTTGCATTTGATTTCCCTGAATTTTTAAGAATGAATAACGCTTTGCCTTTGTAAGGCGGGCGGAGTCTATTTCTTAAATCTTCTAGATGAAATGCGGAGTTTTCAGTGATTAACTTTGGTTGTGTTTGGTTGTTCGTTCTTGTGAAGAAATGGTGACATATTTCATGAGAAATGCAGCTTGGTGGAATTAAAAAACTCACCGCGCATAGCGAATGAATATGGTGATTTAAAGGAAGATCGCCGATTGAGGGTTGTCGGTGCTCAAGAAATTGCGTCCAAATTGTTAATTGAAAATGCAGATCACCACGCCGATCGAGTCTTTGCAAAAGTCCGCTTGAGCTGGGCCGGCGGCGTCAGCTCTTGGCCAAACGGTTAATTTTCGAGTGATTTAGTTCACCTTTGAATGTCCGCAGGTCATTGGAATATCACGCGACTCCAAACGCGTATGCCTGAGGGACACATGCCGTTCATAAATTGGCTTGACTCCCACGCGACCGGCGCAGGAGCACCGGCGTGACAGGGCCTCCGAAGACAAACCCCGCGCGCACAACATCCAAACCCACGTCTTCAGGAGTTCACTCGATATGCGTACCCATTTCATTGCCGCCGTTGCTTTCACTGGCGCACTCACCCTCTCGCAATCCGCCTCGGCGGCGGACGGGAACATCTCTTTCAACGGCGAGATCACGGGCCAGACCTGCGTGATCAACGGCGGCAACAAAGACATCGTCGTGACCTTGCCGACCGTCGCCGCCAGCACGCTCAGCGCGACCGGCAAGACGGCCGGCAAGACGCCGTTCAGCATCGAACTGACCGGCTGCGCCGCCACACCCGCCAAGGTGCAGGTCCAATTCGAACCGGGCGCCACCGTGGACAACACGACCGGCCGCCTCATTCCCGGCTCGGGTGGAGCCACCAATGTGCAGGTCGGCCTGAGCAACGCAGACGACGCCAGCCCCATCAAGCTCGGCCTGGCGCTGTCGGCGCAGAACTCCAGGGCCGCGGACATCGTCAACGGCGCGGCCTCGCTGCGCTACACCGCCGAGTACGTGGCCAGCGGCGGTGCCGCCACCGTCGGCAAGGTCACGACGAGCGTCGTGTATTCGATCGCCTACCAGTGATGGGTTGCGCGGGCGGCCGCGGCCAGCGGCTGCCCGTGTCCGGAATGACCGCTTCGGGAGGACCCATGAAGACTGCGCATGTATCGGCTGCGATGCGGATCGTGACGGCGGCCGTCGGCGCGCTCGTCCTGTGTGGCGGGGTGCAGGCGGCCGTGGTGATCGCCGCCACCCGCGTCATCTATCCCGCGAAAGAAACCGAGGTGACGCTGAGGCTCTCGAACGAGGGGGCGTCGCCCGCCCTGGTGCAGGTCTGGACCGACGACGGCAACGCCGAAGCCGGTCCTGCCGCGAAGGGCGCGCCGTTCCTGGTCACGCCGCCGGTGTCCCGCATCGATCCCACGCGCAGCCAGACCCTGCGCATCGCCTACACGGGGGAGCCGCTGCCTTCCGACCGCGAGTCGGTGTTCTGGCTCAACATGCTCGAAGTGCCACCCCGTCCCGAGGGGGCCATGGCCGACGCGAACAAGCTGCAGTTGGCGTTCCGTTCGCGGATCAAGCTGTTCTTCCGTCCGGCCGGGCTGGCCGGAAAGGCCGAGGGGGCTGCGGCCCAGGCGGTCTGGCGGCTGGTCGGGCGCGAGGGCGCGCCGGCGATCGAGGTGCGCAACCCGACGCCCTATCACGTGAACCTCGTCTCGGTGGAGCTCGAAGGCGATGGCAAGCGCGCAGGGTTCGACGACGGCGTGATGGTGGCGCCGGGCGAAACCAGGGAGCTCCCGCTGAAGGGTTCGCTCGATGGCCGTGCGGCCGCAGACCTCCAGCTTCGCTATCAGACGCTGAACGACTACGGCGGTGCCGTACAAGGCAACGCCGTGCTCCCCAAGGGCGCCGCACGCTAGCGGATGGCGATGCATGAAGGCCTCGAAGAACGCTGTGCGGACCGTGCGGCGGTTGTCCCCCTGCGCGGTGGCGGCGCTTCTGGCGATGGCGGCCGGCACGCAGGCCAGGGCCAACACGCCGGCCGCCGCAACGCAGCCTGCGGAAGTGCGTTTCAACGAAGACTTCCTGCGGCTGGGCAACGGCGTGCCGCTGGACCTGAGCCGCTACAACAAGGGCAACCCCGCTGAGGCGGGGCGCTATCGCGCCGACCTCTACGTCAACCAGGTCTGGCTCGGGCGCAGCACTGTCACCCTGAAGGCCGTGGGCGCGCGCAGCGGCGACGTTGCGACCTGCTTCGACCGCGATCTGCTGGAGCGTGTGGGCATCGACCTGCAACGGCTGTCGCCCGAGGCAGTGGCCCTGTTGCCAGTTGCCTCGCCCTCGCAACAAGACTGCGTGGCACTGGCCCAACTGGTGCCCGACGCGACCGCGTTCTTCGACAACGGCGAACAGCGGCTCGACATCGGCGTGCCGCAGGCGGCGCTTCGGCGCCAGGCGCGCGGCCATGTGGACCCGAGCCAATGGGACGACGGCGTGCCCGCCGCCTTGCTGCAGTACGACGCCAACTACTACCGCTCGAAGACCGCAGGACGCTCGGACAGCCAAGGCTATGTGGGCCTGATGGCGGGCGGCAACATTGGCCCCTGGCGGCTGCGGCACCACGGCAGCCTCACGACCGGCTCGGCGCGCGGCACGCACTACCAGGGCACGCAGACGTACGTGCAGCGCGCCGTCGAGCCCTGGGGCAGCCAGCTGGTGGTGGGTGATGCCTTCACCGAGGGCGCGCTGTTCGACAGCTTCGGCTTTCGCGGTGTGCAGCTGGCCACCGACGACCGCATGGTGCCGGAGTCTCAGCGCGGCTATGCGCCGCGCATCACCGGCATCGCTCGCGGCAATGCGGTGGTGCGCGTCAGGCAGAACGGCAACCTGCTGCGCGAGACCACGGTGGCGGCCGGCGCTTTCGTGATCGACGACCTGTACCCCACGGGCTACGGCGGCGACCTCGACGTCGAAGTCACTGAAGCCGACGGCAGCGTGCAGGTGTCGAAGGTGCCTTATGCGGCCGCGGTGAACGCGCTGCGTCCCGGCATCACGCGTTACCGCGTGACGGCGGGCCAATTGCGCGATTCACAGCTGCACAGCCGGCGCGCGTTGTTCCAGGGCACGGTGCAGCATGGCTTCACGAACATGCTCACGGGCTACGGCGGCGTGCTGGTTGCACGCGGCTATCGCGCCCTGGTGGGTGGGGCTGCGCTCAACACCAGCTGGGGCGCCTTTGGCGTCGACCTGACCGGCACCGCGGCCAGCCTGTCCGGGCAGGAGCGCCGAAGCGGCCACAGCGTGCGGCTGGCCTACACCAAGATCCTGGCGCCCACCGACACCCACGTCACGCTTGCGGCCTACCGCTATTCGAGCAAGGGCTACCTGGGCCTGCGCGAAGCCGTGGCGCTGGGCGAGGCCCCGGGGCCCTCGCGCGGCGACGGCAGCGGCCTGCCGGGCGGACACCTGCGCGGCCGCCTTCAGCTCATGCTCAACCAGAACCTGCCGGGCGACATGGGGTCGTTCTACCTGAGTGGCTCGACCCAGGACTACTGGAACCGCGAGGGCCGGGACACGCAGTTCCAGGCCGGCTACAGCAAGAGCTTCGGTCGCGTGAACCTCGGGCTCTCGGCCGCCCGGCAGTTCGACCCCTTGCGCAAGCGCTGGAACAACACGGTCATGCTGACCTTCGGCATTCCGCTGGACGCCGGGTCGCGCGAGGTCTACACCACGTCGAGCGTGCAGCGCGATTCCAGCGGCGCGATCGACATGCGCACCTCCGCAGGCGGCGTGTTCGGCGAAGACAACGCGTGGAGCTACAGCCTCAACGCGAGCCACAGCAGCGGGGGCGACGGGGTGTCGACGTCGTCACGCACCGGCGGCGGCGCCACGGTGGCCCATGTCTCGCCCGTCGCCACCTGGCGCGGCAGCGCGTCGGCCGGCGAAGGCTATTCGCAGCTGGGCATGGGCGTGTCGGGCGGTGTGGTGGCCCACGGCGGTGGCGTGGTGTTCGCGCCTGCGATGGGCGAAACACTCGCCATCGTCGAGGCGACGGGCGCGAACGGTGCGCGCGTCGCCAATGCAAGCGGGTTGCGTGTCGGGCTAGGAGGGCAGGCCGTGGTGTCGAACCTCGCGCCCTTTGCGAGCAACGAAGTCGAGCTCGATCCCAAGGGCCTGCCGATGAGCGTGGAGCTGAAGTCGAGCACGCAGCGCGTCGCACCCACGGCGGGCGCCGTGGTCAAGCTGAAGTTCGAGACCTCGGGCGGCGGGCGCTCGGTGCTCGTGCGCGTCACCCTGGCCGACGGCACGCCGGTGCCGTTCGGTGCGCGGGTGACGGACGCGGCGGGGCAGGAGGTCGGCACGGTGGCGCAGGACGGGCGGCTCTTGCTGCGCAGCGTGATCGCCGACGCCGCGCAGTACGAACTGGCGTGGGGCGAGGAGAAGGGGCAGCGCTGCAGCTTGCCGCTTCTGTCGGGCGCGGCGCCGACCGATGCCCCTGCGTCGCCGTGGCAGGTGGTGGACGCTCAGTGCGCCCAGTGAGGGGCGAGCCTGCCTCAAGACAACGGACAAACAAGGACACGCGATGAACTGCAAGGGATGGCTATCGAGATCGGGCAGCCGCATCATGCGCGCGGCACTGGTGTGTCTCGCCATGTGCTTGCTGGGGGTGCCTTCGATGACCCTTGCGCAAACGAAATGTGCTCCGATGGCCAATCAGATACTTGTTGTGCCAGCCACGATCGCTGTGCCTCGTGACCTGCCGGTTGGCGGGATCCTGATGGATTGGCGAGGCCTGCCTTCAGCGACGACTTCCATGTATGAGTGCACCGGGAATGCCGTTTTCGGCGCAGCAATCAGGGTCGCAGGACTGTCCAAGTCAGGCATTCAGACCAGTTACTCGGGGGCAGCGGTCAGTGTCTTCGAAACCAATGTTCCAGGGGTCGGCGTCGCATTTGCCATCGGCCTTTCAGTGCAAGGGCTTGCTTGCATGAGTGGTGTGCTGGATCCCGGTGGATTGCCTTCGGCAGGCGTTGCAGGAACGGTCCAGTCGGCGCCTGAATACGGCGTCTGGTTCCAGTGCGGGCTGGCGTCGTCGACCAAGACCACGCTGGGGATTGGCCTGCGCATGCAGTATGTGAAAACCGGCCCGATCAGCGGTGGCACCGTCACTCCCTCCGCGTCGATGCTGGAATCGAGGTACAGCATCAATGGCGTTCTCAGCAAGGGAGCATGGGGAGTGACCGTGGGACCCACTGTCATCCAAGGCCCTCCGACCTGCACTGTGCAGGATGTGGCCGTTGCCCTGGGATCACACAAGAGCTCGGCCTTCAGCAGGATTGGAGCCACGGGGCCCGCGAAGGCGTTCGCGATCACGGTCACGTGCCCTTCGGGCATGCTGGTCACTGTCGGCGGCATCTCACGGCCGCTGAACATCGGATATCAATTTGCCGCGCCCGCTGGTGTGTTGGTGCCATCCAACGGTGTGATCGCGTTGTCTCCGGGGGCGACCGCCTCGGGGATCGGCGTGCAACTGAAGGATGCCGCGTCCGCAGTCCTACAGTTCGGAAAGAACTATCCTCTGACGGGCTACAACGTTACTTCGGGTAGCACCCATTCCGTCAAGCTGCAGGCCGCCTACTACCAGACCGGAGCAGTGGTCGGGCCCGGTACTGCCAATGCCGTGATGACATTCACGTTGAACTACCAGTAGCACGCCCTTAACGCGCCCCTTGCGCATCCGGTGCGCATGCCCTCGGCACAACACGCCATCTTGCACCCAGACAGCGCCGTCGGGTGGAGTGAATGCACTGAGAAGCGCGTCACATTGCACGCTTAACATGGCTCCTTCGCCTTGCCCAAGGCGCTCTTGAACGTGCCGCTTCGGCGGCAGATGGCAAGGAGGGAGCACCCATGGAACGACGCACGGTTTCTCTTCGTCGGCTGGCCGCGATGGTTGGCATTTCCTGGCTGGGCGGGCTGGCGCTTGGCAGCCACGCCGGGGACGGCACCATTCATTTCACCGGCGCCATCGTCGCCGCGCCCTACCAGGTGGCCCTGGTGCAACCCCAGCAACATCAACGACAACAGCCGCAGCGGATGAAGGCGACATCGACGGGCGAACGCCAGGCCGAGCTGGCCTTTTCCCGTGAAACCGTGGACCGGCCCAGCGCGCGAATGAAGGTCGAGATGGCGCGCACGCAGGCGGTGTCGGCGCGCTTCGTGGACAGCCGGGGGCGCACGCAGGCCATCGATCCCGCGCAGTGGCATGCGATCGGCCAGCAGGGCGGCACGCTGTCACTGCTTGCGTTGGCGCAGCCGCAAGCGGGCGGCCCATCGGCCGCACTGGTGACGCTCGCCTACGACTGACGCTGCGACGTCGCGACGCTGGCGTGAACCATGTCGGTGGCGGCCATCGCACCGACGCCGACGCCCGCCATGTCGAGCCGCGAGATCGGCAGCGTCTGGCTCTGGCTGTGGCGCATGGCCATCCGCAGGCGGAACTCCTTGGGCGTCATGCCCTTGATCTCCAGGAAGCGCCGGTTGAAGTTGGCGATGTTGTTGTACCCGGCGGCGTAGCAGATGCTCGAGATCTGCTGGTCGCTTTCCATCAGCAGCTGGCACGCCTTGCCGACGCGCAGCCGGTTCACGAAATCGGTGAACGGCACGCCCGTGGCCTGGCTGAACAGCCGCGAAAAACTGCCCTGGCTCAGGCCTGTCTGCGCGCAGACCTCCGAGAGTGACAACGGTTGGTCGAGGTGCTGCCGGATGTACGCGACGGCCTTGCCGATGCCAGCGACCGTCTCCGCGTTGCCGTTGACCGGCAGCCAGCCCGACGAGAGCACGCGATGCTGCCTGCAGCGCGTGAGCAGGCTCAGCAGACCGAGAAACTCGGAGAACCGTTCGGGCCCTTCGCTGCGCTGCAGGCGCTCGAGGTGCTCGCGCACGTCGTCGCTGATGCCGAAGAACTCGACCCCGTAGCGGGCCATTTCGAGCAGCGGAGCCGCCTCTTGGAGCTCGGCGAACACCTGCATGCCCTGGCGCAGCGGTGCGTCCGGAAACTGCAAGGCGAGGCTGCGAAGTTCCACGCCTTCGGACGGCAGGTTGAGCGACACCCAGTTGTGCGGCAACCGGGGCCCGGTGAGCACCAGGTGACCCGGCTCGAAGCGCCCGACATGGTCGCCGACGAAGGCCCAGCCTCCCGTGTCGGCGATCAGGTGCAGCTCGTACGCGTCATGGCAGTGCCAGCGCTCCTGCGGTGACGGGCTGCCGTGCTGCAGGCTGTGCAGGAAGCCACGCTGGCCCGAAGGCACCGGACCGGTCTGCGGATGGTGCATGAAGCTGTGCTCGATCTCCGGCGCGGGGTTGCGGCGCACGCCTTGCGGCTTGATGGCGCTCCTCATCGCGGATGCGGCGCGGCGGCGCCCCGTGCGGTCTTCCTGCGTGTCCCTCGTCCTGGCATCGAGTACTCCCCTTTGTGTGTGTCTTGTGGCGGTTGCCGGGCCGTCCGGATTCGCGGCAGGCGAACGGTCGGCGCTCAAGACCTATTGGGGCGTAGCTCTGTAAATAAAAAGTAAACAATTCAAAAGCGCAAAGAAACACGCGCAATGCAAACAAGTGTTCTGCGCATGCGGACGCCCGCGGCCTGGGGCGCCCGCTTGGGGAACTCAGGCTGCGTGGGCCGTGGTCGCCGGTGCGTCGGTGCGGTGATGGGCCAGGGCCTGCGCAATGGCCCGCACCAGGTCGGCCGTGAGGAAGGGCTTGCGCAGGATCCGCGTGCGCGGCGGCACGGCGTAGCGGTGCGCGAGCAGGTCGGAGGGAAGTCCCGAGATCAACACCACCGCAGTGCGCGGGTAGAGGCGCTGCACGTCGCGCATCAGCTGCAGGCCATCACCGCCGGGCCCCAGGCTGACGTCCGACAGCACCAGGTCGAAGGCCTGGCGTTCGAGTGCGGCGGTGGCGTCGGTGGCCGACGCCACCGCCTGCACCCGCGCACCGTGCTCCTTGAAAAATTCGAAGGTGGCGTCGCGCACGTCGGTGTCGTCGTCCACCAGCAGCACCTGCAAGGCCTCGAGCGACAGCGCGGGCGGCGGCGGTGCGCAGGCCGGCGCCGCTGACGGCGCGGCCTCGGGCAGCACCAGGGTGAACGCGGTGCCCTGGCCGACGGTGCTGCGCACGCGCAGGTCGCCGCCCGACTGCTTGACGAAGCCGTAGACGATGCTCAGGCCCAGTCCGCTGCCTTCGTTCTCCTTGGTCGAGAAGAAGGGCTCGAAGATGTGTTCCAGCACGTGCGGCGGCATGCCGTGGCCCGTGTCGCTGATGCGGATCTCGACCACCGGGCCGGGGCTGCCCTGCGCGCCGTTCACGCCATGCGCCGCCGCCGCCGCGTGCCACGCGCTGTGCAGCGTGAGCACGCCCCCGCGCGGCATCGCAGCGCCCCCGTTCAGCGCCAGGTTGAGGATCGCGTTCTCGAGCTGCCCGCCGTCGGCCAGCACGCACGCCCCGTCGGCCTGCAGGTCGAGCTCGACGCGGATGCCCTGGCCGAGCGAGTACTCGATCAGGTCCTGCAACCCGGCCAGCATCTGGTCGACATCGATCACTTCGGCGCGCAGCGTCTGCCGGCGTGCAAAGGCCAGCAGGCGCGTCGTGAGCACGGCGCCGCGCTCCGAGGCCCGGAACGCCCGGTCCACGATCCGGCGCATGTCGGGCGACAGGTCGTCGCGCGACTGCAGCAGCTGCAGGTTGCTGAAGATCGCCGCCAGCAGGTTGTTGAAGTCGTGCGCGACGCCGCCCGTGAGCTGACCCAGCACTTCCATCTTCTGCGCCTGCCGCACCTGACGTTCGAGCGCGCGGCTCTCGCTCTGGTCGCTGTACAGCGTGACGAAGCCGCCGGCCGGCATGGGGTGGTTGCGCACGGCCAGCACCTGGCCGTTGTCGAGCAGGTAGTCGTCGCGCCGCCGCTGCGCATCGGGCGGCCCCAGCAGGTCGACGGCGGGGCGGCCGTCGGCCAGCGCCGGCAGCGCTTCGCGCAGTGTGTCGAGCGTCGCGCCGGTATGGATCGCCTGCGCGGGCAGGCGCAGCAGCGCGGCGAAGCGCGGGTTCCAGGCCACCAGGCGGCCTTCGGCGTCGAACGCGCCCAGGCCGTCGTCGATGCTGTCGAGCACCGTGCGCAGCAGGCGCCGTTGCTCCGAAATGTCCGCACCCATCCGCCGCATCGACAGCGTGTTGTCGCGGAACACGTTGAAGGCGCGGATGAGTGCACCGACCTCGTCGTCGCGCCGCGAGACATCGGGCGGCGCGCTGGCGTTGCCGTGCGACAGCTCGGTGATGGCGGAGGTGACCCGCGTGAGGTCGCGCAGCGATTCGCGCAGGCTCCAGTACCCGAGCACCAGCGCGGCGGCCGCGACCAGCAGCGCGAGCGTGACCGCGATCAGCCCCGAGCGCACGATCAGGCCCACCGAATGTTCGCGCGAGGACACCTCGGCGCTGAGTGCCGCCACATGGCGGTCGACCGAGCGCGTGAGCTCTTCCGAGAGCACGCGCGTGGAGGTCAGCAGCAGGGTCTTGCGATCGCGCAGCGCGAGGTGCTGCCTGCGCAGCGCGAAGATGCTGTCGGCCTGCGCGGCGATCTGGGCGCGGATCGCCGCATCGATGCGCAAGGCGTTGGCTGAGCCGGCGTAGGCGAGATAGACCCGCTCGGCCTCGTCCAGGTCGAGCGTGTTGTGGGCGTACAAGGCAACCCGCAGCAGATGCAGCGTGTGGTCTGCAACGAACCTGGAACGCTCGGGCAGATCGGCGATGCGGTGCTCCATCTGGCTCAGCGCGTGAATGCGCCCGCGGCCTTCTTCCCGCAGCGCGAGGTCCAGGCGCTTGAACTCGATCAGATCGTCCAGCACCACCTGCATGGCGCTCAGCACCTTCGGCACACCGGTAGCCGCGCCGCTCGCCGGCGGCAGTTGCGCCGCGAGCACGCGCACCTCCTCCTGTCGCTTCAGCAGATCGGCCTTTTCCTGGTTGAGCCGCGCCGATATCGACATTTCCGCCACGTACGGCGCTGCCGCCGCCAGGTGCGTGACGCGCTCCGACAGCGCGAGCGACTTCGCCACCGACGGCAGGATGCGCTCGTCGAAGCCCTGGATCGCGGCCTTGGCGTTGAACAGCGCCACCATCGCCACGGCGGCCAGCACCAGCGTGGTGATGGCCAGTACGGCGAACGCGGAGAGCCATCGCCCGCGCAGGCTGCACGAGCGCTTGCGCCCGCGCGCAGGCGCGTTCGCGTTCGAGGAGGTGCGGGGGCCTTGCATGGGCGGGCGGGTGCGGGCGCTGCTGCCTCAGCAGCGCACCACGTTCGCTGCAAAGCGGTAGCCCGCGCCGCGTTCCGTGCAGATGAAGCGCGGATGGTCCGGGTCTTCTTCGATCTTGCGGCGCAGGCGCGACACCAGCACGTCGATCGTGCGGCTCACCGCGTCCGACTGGGCGCTGCGCGTCTTGAGCAGCAGCTGCTCGCGGTCGATGACGCGGTTCGCATGCAGCACGAAGACCTCGAGCAGGGCGAACTCGCCGTGCGTCAGGTCGCAGGGCGTGCCGTCGCCGTGCAGCAGTTCGCGCGCGGTGATGTTGAGGGTCCAGGGGCCGAACAGGTAGCGCTCGTGGCTCAGGCGGTCGGTGCGCAGCGATCGCGGCATGCCGGTCTCGGCCGAGCGGCGCAGCAGCGCGCGGATGCGTGCGACCAGTTCGCGGTTGTCGAAGGGCTTGGCGATGAAATCGTCGACGGCGGTTTCCAGGCCCAGGATGCGGTCGGCGGCCGTGCCCTGGCCGGTGAGGATGATGATCGGGATGCGCGAGCGCGTGCGCAGCTGGCGTGCGAGCTCGATGCCGTCTTCCTTCTTCAGCCGCAGGTCGATGATCACGAGCGAGAAGGCGCGCTGGTCGAGCCGGGCGGCCATGGCCAGGCCGTCCGGCACGGCCTGTGCGCGAAAGCCCGACGACTCCAGCAGGTCGACCAGCGTCTCGCAGACTTCGGGATCGTCGTCGACCACCAGGATTTCGGGTTTCACTACGTCAAGCATGAGGTTCCAGAAGGCCGGACTGTGTGTCCGGTCGTCCAAAATTCTTGCAGACAAAAGCGCACCAATTGATACCTAAAGGTTAATCAAGTCCCTCTCAGGCTGGTATTTCGCGACTTTTTTTCGTCCGATGCTTTACACATGCATCGAAGCATCCCTTTCGGGGACTTCAATGTGATCCGTTTGTCACGCGGAATGGGTCACTTCAGTACAGGCGGTTCGACCGGCAGCGCCCGCTTGTGGGCGCTCTTGCGATGCGTCGACAGGATCACCGCGCGCGCCGCGGCCGACACCGGCTTGCCTTCGAGGAAATCGTCGATCTGCTCGTAGCTCACGCCAAAGGCGTCTTCGTCGGGCTTGCCCGGCACCAGCGACTCGAGGTCGGCCGTGGGCACCTTGTAGACCAGCGCATCGGGCGCGCCCAGCAGCTGCGCCACCGCGCGCACGCGGCGCTTGTTGAGGCCGGTGAGCGGCGTGATGTCGGCGGCGCCGTCGCCGAACTTGGTGAAGAAGCCCATGAGCGCTTCGGCCGCGTGGTCGGTGCCGATCACGAGGCCGTCGTGCGCACCGGCCACCGCGAACTGCGCAATCATGCGCTGGCGCGCCTTGATGTTGCCGAGCACGAAGTCTTCGTGCGCCGCATCGCGAAAGGCCTGCCCGCCGGCGTGCAGCGCGGCCAGCATCGCATCGGCAGCGGGGCGGATGTCCACCGTCAGCAGGCGGTCGGGGCGGATCACCGCCAGCCCGGCCTGCGCCTCGGCCTCATCGCGCTGCACGCCGTAGGGCAGGCGCATCGCGATGAAGGTGGCGTCGCGGCCTTCGGCGCGCAGCTTCTCGACCGCGCGCTGCGCGAGGCAGCCGGCGGTCAGCGAATCGACGCCGCCGCTGATGCCCAGCACCAGCGTCTTCAGGCCGGTGCTGCGCAGGTAGTCGGCGAGGAAGTCGGTGCGCCGCGCGAGTTCGGCGGCGGCATCGAAGACGGGCGCCACGTGCAAAGCCGCGATGATCTCGCGCTGCGTGGCATCGACGGGAGACAGGTCGTGATTCATTGGGCGATCCTTCTTTGCGATCTTCCGGTGGAACACCGCGGAACCGGCTTTGCCGGGCCGCTGGTGTTGCCCCCGGTAGGGGGTTGGCGAAGCGACACGAAGTGCGCGAAGACTGGGGGCGAGTTAGAAGTCCACGAGGCTCAAGCCGATGCTGAGCACGGTGCGCTTGCGGTTGTAGTCCACCAGCGTGTCGCCGTAGCCATGGAACAGCTGCGTGTGGAAACGCAGGTTGCTCTTGGTCGGATCGCCGATGGCCTTCAGCCATTCGAGGCGCACCGAGCCGCGGCCGCTGTCGCGCAGGTTGTTGCGCACCGTGATGCCCAGCTGGTTGTCGTGGTTGAGGTTCCAGCGGCCCGTGACTTCGGCGCGGCCGATGTAGTCGGCGATGTCGGGGTTGTCGTCCTTCGCGGCGCTTTCGGACATGCGCTGCCAGATGCGGCCCGTGACGGTGAAGCGGTCGTCGAGCTCGGCGCCGCCCATCAGGTACACGCGGTTCCAGCTGCGCGACAGCGGCAGGCTCTGGCCGTTCGACTGGTGCACGATGCCCACGCCCGCATAGCGCCAGCGCCAGCCGCCGGGCAGGTGGACGTCGGTCGGGTAGACATACATCAGCTCGGGTTCGTGGTCGGTGGTGCGGAAGGGCCGCGAGATCGAGCCGTTGAACAGCTGCCAGGTCGACTGCTGCGAGTAGGCGAACCACAGCGAGTCCTTCTTGATCGGGTCGTTCTGCGTGAGCATGCCCTGCGCGAGCTTGGTGCGCACCGACAGGCCGATGCGCATCTCGTTCGCCTGGTAGGCCACGGGCTCGGCCGTGTGGCCGGCCGACGGCGAGGTCGGCGGCTGGGGCTTGTCGGTGGCGGCCGAGGCCGACACCGTGAGCGGGCGGTAGCCGCGAAACCCGAAGGTGCCGCAGTCGGTGGCGTTCTCGAGTTCCCAGAAGCGCGACAGCGTCGAGTACTGGCGGTCGCGGCAGCCTTCGGTGGTGGCGACCGAGACCACGCGCGTGGCCGGAATCGCGCCGTCCACCGGCGGCTGCGTGCTCGCGAGCACGGGCGGTGCCACGGGCACCGACACCGAGGGCAGCGTCTGTTGTTGCGACCAGCGGTCGTAGCAGGCCAGGCGTGCCTCGTTGTTCGCGCCGAGCGCGGCGCATTGCTGCCAGGTGAGTTGTGCATCGGCCAGCGGACTGGCGGGCTTGTCGACGGCTTGTGCTTGTGCGACAGATGCGGCGCCGAGGCATGCGGCCACGGCAGCCACGGTGCGCAGCGTGAACAGAGAAGCAGGGTGTCGTCGTGTCGTCTTCATGGCTTTCCTTCCTGTGCGACGGTCTTGCGCAGCACGAACGGGTGCGTGCGCTCGGTCGCGGCATCGCGCCATGTGCCGCGAAACTCGCGGCCGCAGGCGCCGGGCTGCAAGGTGCCCGACCAGACGCCGCTGATGGCGCGGCCGTCCAGCGATTCGTCGATGGACAGCGCGCCCTCGTCGTCGACGTCGCCCGCGAGCTGCGCGACGGTGGTCTTCGTCGAGGCATCGGCGCGGCGCGTGATGGTGCCGCGCACGCCGGCGTATTCGGGGTGCTTGCCCAGCTGCACGACGGCCGTGCCGGGCAGGTCGTCGAAGCGGGCGTCCCACTGGCCGTACAGCGCCTGCAGTGGCAGCTCGCGTGCGTCGGCGGGGCAGTTGGGGTCGCGGGGCGTTGCGCAACCGGCCGCGAGGGCGGCGGCAAGCAGCGCGACTGCGACCGTCGCCGTCATCCTCATGGCGTGGCGGCGGCCTTGGCCGCGCTGTCCAGCGCCTTGCGTGCGAACTCGGCGCGCAGCGCCTTCAGTTTCTCGCGCGGGTCTTCCTTGGTCGTGGCCTTGTCCAGGCCCATCTCGGCGATGAAGCGGCTGGGCATGCAGGGCACCATGTCGCGGCCCTGCTTGCGCTTCTTGGTCCAGCTCACGGCCAGGCTGCGCTGCGCGCGGGTGATGCCCACGTACATGAGGCGGCGCTCTTCCTGCAGGCGCTGCGTGGTCTCGTCGCTCACCACCTTCTGGCGACCGTTGTCGTCGTCGAGCTTGAAGGGCAGCAAGCCCTCGGTCACGCCGATGAGCATCACGTGCGGCCACTCCAGGCCCTTGGACGCATGCAGCGTCGAGAGCGTGACCACGTTCTGGTCCTGCTCGCGCTCGCTGATGGTCGACAGCAGCGAGATGGTCTGCGCCACTTCGAGCAGGCTCTTGTGTTCGTTCGGGTTCGTGTCGTCGGCGCCCGAGGCGTCGTCGAGCGAACCGCCGGCGCGTTGCGACATCCAGTCGACGAACTCCAGTACGTTGGTCCAGCGCGTGGCGGCCGCGGCCTCGCTGTCTTCGCCTTCGTACAGATGGCGCTCGTAGTCGATCTCCTTGAGCCACTCAAGCATGAAGGCGCGCGAGGCTTCGGCGCCCATGGTGCGGCGCGCGCGGTATTCCAGGTCGTTGATGTAGCGGCCGAACTCGTGCACGCCATCGAGCGTGCGCTTGGGGATCACGCTCGGCAGCGAGGGGCTGAACAGCGCCGCGAACAGGCTCAGCTTGTACTGGCTCGCGAAGCTGCCCAGGCTGGCCAGCGTGGTGTGGCCGATGCCGCGCTTGGGCGTGGTGATGGCGCGCAGGAACGCCGGGTCGTCGTCGTTGTTGACCCACAGGCGGAACCAGCCGCACAGGTCCTTGATCTCGGCGCGGTCGAAGAAGCTCTGGCCGCCCGACACCTTGTAGGGAATCTGTGCCTTGCGCAGCGCCTGTTCGAAGATGCGCGCCTGGTGGTTGGCGCGGTACAGGATCGCGAAGTCGCGGAACTCCTTGTACTGCTTGCCCTGCGACACCGTGTCGCCCGCGCGCAGGCTGATGATGCGCGCCACCGTGCGCTCGGCCTCGTGCAGCTCGGTGTCGGCATCGACGATGCGCACCGGCTCGCCTTCGCCGAGTTCGGAGAACAGCGTCTTCGGAAACAGCTTGGGGTTGGGGCCGATCACGTTGTTGGCCGCGCGAAGAATGGCGCTGGTGGAGCGGTAGTTCTGCTCCAGCTTGATGACCTTGAGCGTCGGGTAGTCGACCGGCAGCTTCTTCAGGTTGTCCAGCGTGGCGCCGCGCCAGCCGTAGATCGACTGGTCGTCGTCGCCCACCGCCGTGAACTGGCCGCGCTCGCCGGCCAGCGCCTTGAGCACTTCGTACTGCGTGGCGTTGGTGTCCTGGTATTCGTCGACCAGGATGTGGCCCAGCATGGCCTGCCACTTCGCGCGCACCTCGGGGAACTCGTACAGCAGCTTCAGCGGCATGCCGATGAGGTCGTCGAAGTCCACGCTCTGGTAGGCCTGCAGCCGCTCTTCGTACTGGACCATGATCTCGGCCGTGATGCGCTCGTTGTCGTCCACCGCGGCGGCCGCGGCCTGCGCAGCGTTCAGGCCCATGTTCTTCCACTTGCTGATCGTCCACTGCCAGATGCGCGCGGTGGCGATGTCGACGGTGCCGCCGCAGTCTTTCAATATCTTGGTGACGTCGTCGGCGTCCAGGATGCTGAAGGCCTTCTTCAGGCCCAGCACGTGGCCGTCTTCTCGCATCATGCGCACGCCCAGTGCGTGGAAGGTGCACACCACCACCTTGCGCGCGTCGCGCCCGATCAGGTCCTTGGCGCGCTCGCGCATTTCGGCCGCCGCCTTGTTCGTGAAGGTGATGGCCGCGATGCGCTCGGGCTTCAGGCCCGACTGGATCAGCCGGCCGATCTTGTGCGTGATCACGCGCGTCTTGCCCGAGCCCGCACCTGCGAGCACCAGACAGGGACCGTGCATGTAGTTGACCGCTTCTTGCTGGGCGAGATTGAGACCGTGGGACATGGGGGAGGGGGGAACCGGGAAAGCGGGAACGCGAAAAAGGCAGGAGGGGCCGCAGGGCGCGGCCGTCGCAAAGCGGGCAATGATACGGGCCCGGCTGCGGCCGTCCGTGTCAGCGGGCATCGCGCGACGAAGGAGGACGACAATGCCGGCGTGCTGCCTGTTTTTCTTGTTACTTTTCCTTTCTTCGCCCTGATCGCGGCCGGCTACGCCGCCGCCCGCACCCGCATCCTGCCGCTGGATGCGATCCCGGGGCTCAACACCTTCGTGCTGTATTTCGCGCTGCCCTGCATGCTGCTGCGCTTCGGCGCGGGCACGCCCATCGCGCAGCTGCTGGACTGCAGCGTTGCACTGATTTGGGGCGTCTGCGCGCTGGCCGTGGTGGCGGGCGTGGTGCTGTTCACGCGCAATGTGCGTATCGGCTGGAACGACGCGGCCTTCGGCGCGCTGGTGGCGGCCTTTCCGAACACCGGTTTCATGGGCGTTCCGCTGCTGGTGGCGCTGCTGGGCGCGCAGGCCGCCGGGCCGATCATCATCACCATCGCGTTCGACCTGGTCGTGACCTCGTCGCTGTGCATCGCGCTGTCGCGGCTCGACGGGGCCGGCAGCGCAGGACGCCACGGCGCCACACTGGCCGTGCGCAAGGCGCTGCGCGGCATCCTCGTGAACCCGATGCCGTGGTCGATCCTGCTGGGCGTGCTGCTGTCGGCGGTGCGCTGGCAGTTGCCCGGGCCGGTCGAACGCACCATCGCCATGCTGGCCGACGCGGCCTCGCCGGTGGCGCTCTTCACCATCGGCGCGGTGCTCGCGCGTTCGGCGCTGCTGGCACGCGAGCACGGCGCCAGCGCCATGGTGGCGGCGGCGATGGGCACCGGTGCCGGGCCCACGCCGAAAGCGCCGCTGGCCGACGTGCTGCCCGTGGTGCTCGTGAAGCTGGTGCTGCATCCGCTGGCGGTCTGGGCGCTTGGGCGTGGTGCCATCGCGCTGGGGCTGCCGCTCGCGCCCTCGGCGCTGGCCGTGATCGTGCTGGTCGCGGCGCTGCCGAGCGCGAGCAACGTGTCGATGCTGGCCGAGCGCTTCGGCGCCGACAACGGCCGCATCGCACGCATCATCCTGTGGACGACGGTGGCGGCGTTCTTCACCTTCCCGGTGGCGGTCGGCGCGCTGCGCTGACCGGGGGCGTCACTCGGTCAGCACGCCCAGCTTGTAGGGGTCGGCATCGGAGAGCCGCTCGCACTTCGAGAAGTCGCGGCCCTGCGTGCCGTCGCAGTAGTAGGTGTTGTAGATGCGGCCGAACAGCGTCGGGCTGGCCGTGAAGAGCACGCCGTGGTCCGGCTGCCAGTTGTCCTTGGGGGCGGGGGCGGTGGCTTCCATCGGGCGTGCCGCGTCGGTGGTGGCAGGGGCGGGCGTGAAGTCGGCCAGCGTCTTGCGGGCTTCCTCGCCGCGCCAGCGCACCGCCAGCTCGGCCGCCGTGGGGCGGGTCGCCACCGGCACGAGGATGCCGTTGACCTGCAGGCCGTGCCCGAAGCGGTGCGTCTTGCCGGCCAGGAAGGCGTAGGCGCAGGCCGCCATGCAGTGGCCGCGCACCTCGGTCTGCACGCCGCTCTCTCGGATCGCGTCGGCGTACGCGCCGGCCGCTTCGGCGGTGCCGCCGAACGAGTCTTCGAAGACCACGGTGCGCACCGTGCCGCTGCTCAGGAGTTCGGTGAAGGCCTTGACCTTGCTGCCGTCGAGCGTGCCCGACACCACCAGCCGCCGACCCTGCAGTTCGAGTTCCGCCGCGCCCGCGGACCCCGCAGCGGCAAGGTACGAGAGCGACACGGCGACAGCCACAGCAACCCCAGCCAGAAGAGACGACGATTTCACGGCGACCTTTGCATCAAGCGAGCGGGCACGAAAGACCGCGGACCCAGCGATGGAACCGCACAGGCACAGCTTGTGCAAGGGCGGGGGTACCGTCAACTCTTTTTGCAGATTATTTCGGGGTAATCCCAGGGCATGTCTAAAGGCATACCGTGCGTTATCTCTTCAGATGAATGCTTGCGTATGCAGTTGCACTGCTACAGTGGTTCCGAGTCCAAGGTGTGAAGGGTCCAAGTGGGGCGCGCGATGGCAATACTGGTTCGCATCCTGATGTGGTTGGCCTGGCTCGCTGCGGTGGGCTGGTTCTGGCATGCCGGCACGATCGGCACGGGCGCCGCGCTCGCGCTGGCCGCGCTGAGCCTCGTCGTGTTCGCCTGGCCGAACAGCATTGCGCGGCGACGGCACAACGAGCTGCGCTACGTCGACATGGGCAAGGAGCCCACCGGCTACCACTGACGACGGCTGACGACCGACGCGGCGCGCTCGGGCCGCGCCTAGGACTTTGGTCCAATGCGCAACGACGGAGAGCTTCCTAGGATGGCGGCGCCTTCCCGCCCTCCAGGAATCTCGCCGTGTCTCTTTTTCCTCTGCGTTTTCGTTTCGCCCGTCTTCTGCTGCTGTCCGTTCCGATGGCCGTGCTCGTCGCCTGCGGTGGCGGGGGAGACGGGGGCTCGGGTGTCAGCTTCTGGCCGAACAGCGGCACGGCCACCCCGCCGCCTGCCACCACCCCACCCACGGCACCACCCGACGTGCCCGACGACGGCGATGCCTTGCGCAACGCGCCGTGGGTCGAGGGCGTGTTCCGGACCGCGAGCCTCTACAAGGACCGCTGCGCGGCGCCGCGCACCGGCACCGACCCCGACGGCAAGCCCTTCGCCGACAAGACCGGCCGCACGCTCGACGAGAACAACTGGCTGCGCGCGTGGATCAACGACACCTACCTCTGGTACGACGAGGTGCCGGACCTGGACCCGGCGCTGTACGCCACGGCCGACTATTTCGACCTGCTCAAGACCCACGCCGTGACGCCTTCGGGCAGGGACAAGGACCAGTTCCATTTCACCTACACCACCGAGGAGTGGAATGCGCTCTCGGGCGCCGGCTCGTCCGTCGGATACGGCGCGCAGTGGGCTTTCTTTGCCCTCTCCCCGCCGCGCGATCTGCGCGTGGCGTACGTGGAGCCCGGCTCTCCCGCGGCCACGACGGGCGCCGGCCTGCCGCGCGGCGCCCGGGTGCTCGGGGTCAACGGCGTCGATTTCGTGAACGACCCCACGCAGGAAGGCGTCGATGTCATCAACGCGGCGCTCTTTGGCGCTGCGCCGGGGACGTCCACGCGGTTCACCGTCGTCGACGCGGGCAGCAACACCCCGCGCGACATCACGCTGACGGCGGCGCCGGTGATCTCGACCCCCGTCCAGAACGTCAAGACGCTCCCGAACGCGGGCCGCACGGTTGGCTACCTGCAATTCAACGACCACATCGGCACGGCGGAACTGCAACTGAAGGCCGCCATGGAGTGGCTGCGCGCGCAGCGGGCCACCGAGCTGGTCGTCGACCTGCGCTACAACGGCGGCGGCTATCTGGACCTGGCCAGTCAACTGGGCTTCATGGTCGCCGGCGAGACGCAGACGCGCGGCAAGACCTTCGAGACCGTGCGGTTCAACAACAAGCACACCGAGCGCGATCCGGTGACTGGCAACACGCTCGCGCCCACGCCGTTCTGGGCCACCACCCTGGGCTTTCTTTCTCCCATCGACCCGCCCCTTCCGCTGCCCAGCCTCGATCTGCGACGCGTCTACGTGCTCACGGGCCCCGACACCTGCTCGGCCAGCGAGGCGTTCATCAACGGCCTGCGCGGCATCGACATCGACGTGGTCCAGATCGGCGACACCACCTGCGGCAAGCCCTACGGCTTCTATCCCGAGGACAACTGCGGCACCACCTACTTCAGCGTGCAGTTCCAGGGCGTGAACGCCAAGGGCTTCGGCGACTACCCCGATGGCATTACGCCCACCTGCTTCGTGCCCGACGATTTCAGCCGTGCGCTCGGCGATCCGCAGGAGGCGCGCCTGGCCGCCGCATTGGCGCACCAGGTTTCGGGGGCCTGCCCCGCCGTGCCCGCCGGACGCCTCGCCAAGCGTGCCGCCGCTGGCCCCGCCGCACCCCTGCTGCACAAGCCCGAAGGCCTGCGCAACCGCATCCTGCGTCCGCGCTGAAGCAGGCGCAGACACGCGCGCCTCGCTCAGATGCTGTGCGGGTCCACGTCCACCAGCCAGCGGATCACGCCCTTGCCCTCGGGCGTGCGCCGCAGCTCGTGCAGCAGCGGCTGCCAGGCGGCCAGCAGGCGCTGCAGCGCGGCGCGTGAGGGGCTTTCGATGAGCATCTGCGCGCGCTCCACGTTCGCCACGCGCTGGATCGCCAGCGGCACGGCCGGGTAGCGCGTGACCAGGTCGGCGCCGGGCAGCGCCTCGGCCTGGTCGGCCGCGAGGTTCAGGAAGCCCTGCGCCACCGCCTGCTCGCGCGCGTCGGCGCGCACCAGCGCCTGGAACGCGAAGGGCGGCATGGCGGCGGCCTGGCGTTCTTCGAGCTGCTGCTTGGCGAAGGCTTCGTAGTCGTGCCGGCGCAAAGCCGCGAACAGCGGGTGCGGCGCATGGTGCGTCTGGATCCACATCTCGGCCTTGGCGCCTTGCGCCGCGAGGTAGGCGGCGTCGCGGCCCGCGCGGCCGGCCGACTGCATCAAGAGGCTGAACAAGCGCTCGGGCGCGCGGAAGTCGCTGGAGAACAGCGCGCCGTCGGGGTTCACCGCGGCCACCAGCGTGATGCGGCGGAAGTCGTGGCCCTTGGCGATCATCTGCGTGCCAACGAGCACGTCGACCTCGCCCGCATGCACGGCCGCGAGCTGCGATTCGAGCGCGCCCTGTTTCTTGGTGCTGTCGGCGTCGATGCGCGCGATGCGCACCGCGCTGCCGTCCGCATGCTTCACGCCGGCGAACAGCTCGGCCAGGTGCTCTTCGAGCCGCTCGGTGCCGCGGCCCACGGGCGCGATGTCGGGGTTGCCGCAGGCCGGGCAGGCGCGCGGCACGCGCTCGGTGAAGCCGCAGTGGTGGCAGCGCAGCGTGCGGTCGATCTTGTGGAACACGCGGTAGGCGCTGCAGTGCGGGCATTCGCTCTTCCAGCCGCAGTCGCCGCAGGCCAGCACCGGCGCATAGCCGCGCCGGTTCAGGAAGATCATGCTCTGCTCGCCGCGCGCGATGCGCTGGCCGATGGCGTCGAGCAGCGCGCCCGAGATCACCGTCTTCGGCGGCTGCAGGTTCATGTCCACCAGCCGCACGGCCGGCAGCGCGCCCGCGCCGATGCGCGAAGGCATGGCCAGCCGCACATAGCGCCCGCCGGGGTCGTCGCCTTCGGGTGGCCGGCTCTGGTGCCAGCTCTCGAGCGAGGGCGTGGCCGAGCCCAGGATCACCTTGGCTTTTTCGCGCTGGCCGCGCCACACGGCGAGGTCGCGCGCCGAGTAGCGCGCGCCTTCCTGCTGCTTGTAGCTCGGGTCGTGCTCCTCGTCGACCACGATGAGCTTCAGCCCCGGGATCGACGCGAACACCGCCATGCGCGTGCCCAGCACGATGCGCGCGGCGCCGCTGTGCGCCGCCAGCCAGCTCGCCAGCCGCTGCGGGTTCGTCATGCCGCTGTGCAGCGACACCACCGCCTCGTCGCCGAAGCGCGCCTTGAAGCGGGCCTCGAGTTGCGGCGTGAGGTTGATCTCGGGCACCATCACCAGCGCCTGCGCCTCGGGGTCGCGCGCCAGCAGGTCGGCCACGCAGCGCAGGTAGACCTCGGTCTTGCCGCTGCCCGTGCTGCCCACCAGCAGGAAGGTGCCGGTGCCGGCCTCGATGCGGGCCAGCGCGGCCGTCTGTTCGTCGGAGAGGGCGATCAGGTTCGCGGATTCGGCCGTCTCGGCCACCGGCCCGGCGGTGGTCTTGCGCTTGAGGCGGCGCGCCAGCTGCGTCGTGCTCAGGTCGCGCAGCTGCGGCGGCAGGGCGGCCAGCGCGATCTCGCCGATCGAGCGCTGGTAGTAGCGCCCGGCAAACGCCACCAGGTCGCGCCAGGCCTCGCCCAGCGGCGCCAGCGCGTCGAGCGCCGCGCCCACGGGCTTGAGCGCCATGTCGGGCTCGGCGCCCTCCAGCGAGGTCGGTTCGTTCCAGACCACGCCCAGCACCTCGCGCTTGCCCAGCGGCACCCGCACCAGCGTGCCCGGCACCAGCGGCTCGGCGCCGGCGTAGCTCAGCAGGTCACCGAGCGCCGCATGCGCGGGCGTCTGCACCGCGATGTCGAGTCGCCAGGGGCAGGAGACGTTTGTGGCGGATGTGACCGTCGGCGCGCCGGCTTCGGACGGCGATTCGGTGGAGGGGCTGGGCGTCCTTTTTGGCAAGGTTTGTTAATGCGTTTTGGAGCAAGACCGCTTAAGTTGTTGATTTCACAGCGCTTTGGCGGTCATCCAGAGTTTCTGTGGATAACTTTGTTGACAAGACGGCTGGATAGTCGCCGAAGCCTTGATTTTCAAGGCTTCCGCTGGAATGCCTGTAAAAAAAGCAAAAATCAAAACCTATATAAATCAACCACTTAGCGTCGCTATTGGTTTAGGAGCAGAACCAATGCCCCCTCAGATAATCTTGCGCAGTGCAACACGCGTTTTGTGCATAAGTCGGGCGTCCGGGGCCGTTTTAGGGCTTGACAAACGCCGGGCGACTGGCTTTCAGGGGGCGCTGAGTCTGCCAACCGGGCGGTCGGCAGTTCACATTTGTTAGCTCAAGTGCGCAGCGCGCGCGACTGGTCGTGCACCGCCTGGACCAGCGCCGCGACATGGTCGGGCGGCGTGAACTGGCTGATGCCGTGGCCCAGGTTGAAGATGTGCGTCGGGCCCGCCGTGGTGCGGTCGGTGTGGGGCTTGCCGAAGGCCTGCAGCACCTTGCCGACCTCGGCCTCGATGGCCGCGGGCGGGGCGAACAGCACGTTCGGGTCGATGTTGCCCTGGATCGCCTTGGCCTTGTCCTCGGTGCCTTCGGCCACGAGGCGGCGCGCGGCTGCCAGGTTCACGGTCCAGTCGACGCCGAGCACTTCGCAGTCGAGCGCGCGCATGGCGCCCAGCCACAGGCCGCCGCCCTTGGTGAAGACGATGCGCGGCACCGGCTGGCCGTCGGGGCCGTGGCGCTTCAGGCCGGCGAGCACGCGCGCGGTGTAGGCCAGACTGAATTCGTGGAAGGCGCCGTCGGCGAGCACGCCGCCCCAGCTGTCGAAGATCATCACGGCCTGCGCGCCGGCGTCGATCTGCGCGTTGAGGTACGCGGCCACCGAATCGGCATTGACCGCGAGGATGCGGTGCATCAGGTCGGGGCGACCGTACAGCATGCTTTTGACGAGGCGGTAGTCGCTCGAACCCGCGCCTTCGACCATGTAGCAGGCCAGCGTCCACGGGCTGCCCGAGAAACCGATGAGCGGCACGCGGCCGTTGAGTGCCTTGCGGATCGAGCCCACGGCGTCGAACACGTAGCGCAGCTTGTCCATGTCGGGCACTTCGAGCGCGGCCACGGCCGCTTCGTCGCGCACCGGGCGCGCAAAGCGCGGGCCTTCGCCGGCCTCGAACGACAGGCCCAGGCCCATCGCGTCGGGCACGGTGAGGATGTCCGAAAAGAGGATGGCGGCGTCGAGCGGGTAGCGCGCCAGCGGCTGCAGCGTGACCTCGGTGGCGTAGTCGGTGTTGGTGGCCAGCCCCATGAAGCTGCCGGCCTTGGCGCGCGTGGCAACATATTCAGGGAGGTAGCGGCCGGCCTGGCGCATGAGCCAGACGGGCGTGTGATCGGTGGCCTGGCGCCAGCAGGCCCGCAGGAAGGTGTCGTTTTGCAAAGGGGCGAAAGGCATGGCCCGATTGTCGCAGGGCCCCCCGCGTTCGCCGTCAGTTGACCCACAGCGCACTTTGCGTTGCATCAACCCGCCCCGATGCGCCAGGGCGCGCGCCAGCCGCGAGCATCCGTTCCCGACAACAACTTCAGTCTGGAACGGACATGGCGCAGCAGGTTTTCGATGTGGTGGTGGTGGGCGCCGGCTCGGCCGGCTGCGTGCTGGCGCATCGGCTGGTGCGCGCCGGGCGCCGCGTGCTGCTGCTGGAGGCGGGCCCGCCCGACGACGACCGCTTCATCCACATGCCCGCCACCTTCGTGCGCGTGATCGGCACCGAGCGCACCTGGGCCTACGAGAGCGAGCCGCAGCCCGCCGCCGCCGGCCGCAGGATGTTCGTGCCGCAGGGCCGCACGCTGGGCGGCGGCAGCTCGGTCAACGCCATGGTCTACGTGCGCGGCACGCCGGCCGATTACGACGGCTGGGAGGCGCAGGGCTGCGAAGGCTGGGGCTGGCGCGATGTGCTGCCGTGGTTCCGCAAGGCCGAGGGCAACGCGCGCTTCGCCTGCGAACTGCACGGCACGAACGGGCCGCTGAAGGTGAGCGACACCCGCTTTCGCCATCCGCTGAGCCTGGCCTTCCTGCGCGCCGCGCAGCAAAGCGGGCTGGCCTACAACGACGACTTCAACGGCGCCGCGCAGGCCGGCGTGGGCTTCTACCAGACCACCACTTTCGAAGGCCGGCGCGCGAGCACCGCCGCCACCTACCTCGCGGCCGTGCGCGACGACCCGAAGCTCACCGTGGTGACCGGCGCGCACGTGCTGCGCGTGCTGATGCAGGACGGCGCGGCCACCGGCGTGGTCTACCGCACGGGCCGCAACGGCAGCGGCGAAGAGGTGATCGCCACCGCGCGCGATGAAGTGATCCTCTCGGCCGGCGCGCTCGCCTCGCCCAAGCTGCTGCTGCTCTCGGGCATCGGCCCCGGCGCGCAGCTGCAGGCGCTGGGCCTGCCGGTGGTGAAAGACCTGCCCGGCGTGGGCGAGAACTTCCAGGACCACCTGGAGGTGTCGGTCTACGGCCGCACGCGCGAACCCGTGAGCCTGCTGGGCAACGACCGCGGCCTGGCGGCGCTGAAGCACGGCCTGCAATGGATGATGTTCAGCTCCGGCCTGCTCACCTCGAACGTGGTCGAGAGCGGGGGCTTCGTCGACACCACCGGCGAGGGCCGGCCCGACCTGCAGTTCCATGTGCTGCCCGTGCTCGTGGGCGACGTCGACCGCGAACCGCTGGCCGGCCACGGCCTGTCGATCAACCCCTGCTTTTTGCGCCCGCAGTCGCGCGGGCGCGTGGCGCTGCGCAGCGCCGACCCGATGGCGCCGATCCTGTTCGACGGCGGCTACCTGCAGGCGCAGGCCGACATCGACACGCTGGTGCGCGGCGTGAAGCTGGCGCGCCGCATCCTGCGCGCGCCGGCGCTGCGCGAGGTGGTGTCCGAAGAGCTGGCGCCGTCAGCCGCCGACGAGATTTCCGACGAGGCCCTCGAGGCCTACGTGCGCGAGCGCGCCAAGACCGTCTACCACCCGAGCGGCACCTGCCGCATGGGCCGCGACGCCATGGCCGTGGTCGATGCGCGCATGCGCGTGCACGGCGTGGCGAGGCTGCGCGTGTGCGACGCCTCGGTGATGCCTTCGCTCGTCAGCGGCAACACCAACGCGCCCACCGTGATGCTGGCCGAACGCTGCGCGGACTTCGCGCTGTCAGGCAACTGAAGTTGCGCGCTCGGTCAATCGCCGAAGCGCACTGAAACCTAGAGTCCTTTCCAACAAGGAGACAGAGCGAATGAGTGCTACAGATTCCATGGCCGGCAAGGTCGCCTTCATCACCGGCGGCGGCACCGGCATCGGTGCGGCGGTGGCCGCGCAGTTCGTCGCGGCGGGCGGCCGCGTGGTGCTGATGGGGCGTCGCCTCGCGCAACTCGAAGCGGTGGCGTCAAAGCTTGGCGGGCTCGCGGTGGCGGGCGATGCAGCGAACACTTCCGACGTGCAGCGCGCACTGGCCGCCGCGCGCGAACGCTTCGGCGGCGTCGATGTGCTGGTCGCCAACGCGGGCGGCCACGGCGTGGGCGATGCGCTTTCGACCGACGACGCCTCGTGGGCGCTGTCCACGCGCCTGAACCTCGACACCGCTT
This sequence comes from Variovorax sp. GW821-FHT06D12, assembly GCF_059419205.1. Lineage (NCBI taxonomy): Bacteria > Pseudomonadati > Pseudomonadota > Betaproteobacteria > Burkholderiales > Comamonadaceae > Variovorax > Variovorax sp. GW821-FHT06D12. The sequence goes on from NZ_JBWKRI010000004.1 coordinate 564,937, forward strand.
TCGTCTGCGCGCGCGAGTTGCTGCCCGAGCTCATCGCGCGGCGCGGCAACATCGTCGTGCTCTCGTCGCTCGCGGGACACTTCGCGGGGCCGGGCGTGGTCGGCTACGTGACCATGAAGCACGCACTCATCGGCCTCGTGCGTTCGCTGGCGCGCGACTACGGACAACAGGGCGTGCGCGTGAACGCCGTGTGCCCCGGCTGGGTGCGCACCGAGATGGCCGACGAACAGATGCAGGTGCTCGTCGACAAGCACCGCTTGCCGAACACCGACGCGGCCTACGACCTCGTCACGCGCGACGTGCCCATGGGCCGCGCCGCCAGCCCCGACGACGTGGCGAACGCCGTGCTGTTCCTCGCCTCGCCGCTGGCCGCGATGGTCAGCGGCAGTTCGCTGATGGTCGATGGCGGTGCGTCCGCGGTCGACCTCCCCACCATCGCCTTCGCGCACGACGCCTGAAAGGGCCGCACCATGAGCACCGACACCACCAAGCCCGCCGACTGGAAGACCTACGACCAGTTCGCCCTCGGCATCGCAACCAACCGCCTGCCCGCCACCGACGCACTCGCCGGCCAGACGCTGCGGCTCGCGCTGCCCGGCTTCCAGCTCACGCTGCAGCCGCGCGCGCAGCACACGCTCGACTGGCACGAAGACGGCGCGCGCGGCGGGCAAGGCCAAGGCGACTGGTACGAGGCCATCGAGGTCGCGCCCGACACCTTCTTCCTCGACATCACGCAGGCCAGCCGCCCGAGCGAGGCGCTGACCGTCGTCGTCAACACGCGCACGCGCCGCGTGCTCGCCATCCGCTGCCGCATCATCGGCGCCGACGAGGCCGCGGGCCAGCCGCGCGTGCCGCAGGACTTCTGGCCCGGCACGCTCGAAGGCGGCACTGCAACGGGCAGCGCGCCGCACGCCACGCGCGACCTCATCGGCCTGCGCACCTGGCAGACCTACAGCCCCAACCACACCTACGAGCACACCTACCTGAGCGCCGAGCGCTACGCCTGGCAGTGCCTTGTGGGCGTGCAGCGCGGCCACGGCGACGTGGACCTGGCGAGCTACTGGAAGTTCGACGACGACCAGTACGTCTTCACCTTCCGCGAGTTCCTGATTCCGGTCGCGTCGGTGTTCTTCTTCGACTTCGCGAACGGCCGCTCGACCGGCAAGTTCCTCGGGCTCACCGGCGCCGGTGCGATCGCCAACAACCCCGCCGGCGCCTTCATGCGCAAGGCCTCGCAGACCTTCTACCCGCCCGAGTTCGGGCCCGTCTGACCTCATCGTTGTCCAGGAGCTTTTTTCATGCGCACCCCTTACCAGATCGTGGCCGACCATTACGCCGCCTCCGACCGCCACGACCTCGCCGCGATGTTCGCCGATGTGGCCAACGACGTGCAGTGGACCGAGATGGCCGGCTTTCCCTGCGCCGGCACGCACGTCGGCCCCGCGCAGGTGGTCGAGAAGGTCTTCCAGGTGCTCGGCGCCGAATGGGAGGGCTACCGCTTCGTGCTCGAGCGGCTGGTCGACGGCGGCGACACCGTGGTCGGCATCGGCGACTACCACGCGCGCCACCGCACCACGGGCAAGCCGATGCAGGCCCGCGTCACGCACGTGTGGCAGGTGCAGGGCGGAAAGGTGCAGCGCTTCGAGCAGTTCACCGACACGCTGCTCGTCGCGCGCGCCATGCAGCCGTGACACCGCTTTCTTTCGCATCCCTCGCATCCCTTCCCGGAGCCCGCCCATGAATCTGCGCGACCTGTCGATCGAACACCTCGGCCAGGTGGGCCTGCTGGCGCAGCGCCGCCGCGGCAACCACATCGACGGCCACGAGGTCGTGCCCCGCAACGGGCAGTACCTGCCGGTGGTCGACCCGGCCACCGAGATGACCGTGGCCGAGGCGCCCGACAGCGACGCGGACGACGTGCACGCCGCCGTCGCCGGCGCGCGCCGCACCTTCGAGAGCGCCGCCTGGAAGTCGCTGCGCCCGGCCGACCGCGAGCGCATGCTGTACACGCTCTCGACGCTCATCGAGTCGCACGCCGACGAACTCAGTGCGCTCGAAACCCTGCAAAGCGGCAAGCTGCGCGGCATCGCGCGCATGGTCGACGTGGGCGCGGGCGCGGAGTTCGTGCGCTACATGGCGGGCTGGGCCACCAAGCTCGAAGGCCAGACGCTCGACAACTCCATCGGCATCCCCGGCGCGCAGTGGGTCACGTACACGCGGCGCGAACCGGTGGGCGTGGTCGCGGCCATCGTGCCGTGGAACTTCCCGCTCGCCATCGCGCTGTGGAAGGTGGCGCCCGCGCTCGCGGCTGGCTGCACCGTGGTGCTCAAGCCGTCGGAAGAAACGCCGCTCACCGCACTGCGGCTGGCCGAGCTGGCGCTGGAGGCGGGCTTTCCGCCGGGCGCGCTCAACGTGGTGTGCGGGCGCGGCGCCACGGCCGGTGCGGCGCTCGCCGCGCACCCGGACGTCCGCAAGATCAGCTTCACCGGATCGACGGCGGTGGGCCGGCACATCGGCCACGCGGCCGTCGACAGCATGGCGCGCTTCACGCTCGAGCTGGGCGGCAAGTCGCCGCTCATCGTGCTGGGCGATGCCGACCCGATGGCGGCGGCGCAGGGCGCGGCCAACGGCATCTTCTTTCACCAGGGCCAGGTGTGCACGGCCGGCTCGCGCGTGTACGTGCAGCGCAACCTGTTCGACGAGGTGGTGCGCCGCCTCGCGCAGGCCGCCGAGGGCCTGCACATCGGCTCGGGCTTCGACCCGAAGGCGCAGTTCGGGCCGCTGGTGTCCAAGCGCCACCTGGCGCGCGTGATGGCGCACATCGACGGCGCCGTGGCCGAGGGCGCCACGCTGGTCACGGGCGGTCGCCAGGCCTTCGACGGCGGCTGCTTCGTGCAGCCCACCGTGTTCGTCGACGCGCAGCCGTCGATGCGCATCGCGCGCGAAGAAGTGTTCGGCCCGGTCGCGACGGTCGTGCCCTTCGACGACGTGGACGACGCGGTGCGCCTGGCCAACGACAGCGCCTACGGCCTGGCGGCCAGCGTCTGGTCGAACGATCTCTCGGCTGTGCACCGCATCGTGCCGCGCCTGCAGGCGGGCGTGGTCTGGGTCAACGCGCACAACGTGCTCGACAACGCGCTGCCGCTGGGCGGCGTGAAGCAGTCGGGCAGTGGGCGCGACCTGGGGCGTGCGGCGGTGGAGAGCTTCACCGAGCTCAAGAGCGTGTGCATGGCGGTGTAGCCCCGCCCCGGTTTCGATCACCCCAAAAGAAGGAGACACCTCATGCAAAGCAAAAGACGAATCGCGCTGTCGGCCGTTGCAGGCGCGCTGGGCCTCGCCGGTTTCAGCGGCGCCTGGGCACAGGCCAGCCCCGACTGCGGCCTCAACACCGGCAAGCCAGCCACGGGCGAGCCCATTCCCATCGGCGCCGTGGTCGGCAAGACGGGCCCCGACGACTTCAGCGCCTCGGGCCAGGCGGCGGCTGCGTACTTCAAGTGCGTCAACGCCAACGGCGGCATCCACGGCCGGCCGGTCGACTACCTCGTGCTCGACGACCAGTGGAACCCCGAGACCGCCGCGCAGGTGGCCTCCAAGCTCGTGAAGGACCGCAAGGTGGTCGCGCTCGTGGGCAGCACCAGCTTCGTGGAGTGCGGTGCCAACGCCAAGATGTACGCCGATGAGGGCGTGATGGTCATCGCCGGCACCGGCGTGCCGCGCGAGTGCTTCAACGCGCGCAACTACGTGCCGGTGAACGCCGGGCCGCGCGTGTCGGCCACCATCGCCGCGATGTACGCCGCGCAGAAGTACAAGGCCAAGAAGATGGTCTGCATCATTCCGAACATCCCGAGCCTGGGCAACTGGGCCTGCGAGGGGCCCAAGGAATGGGGCCGGAAAAACGGCGTGACGGTCGAGACCCTCACCATCGACCCCGGCTCGGCCGACGCCACCTCGACCATGCTGCAGGCCGCCGCGAAGAAGCCCGACACCATCATCATGAACGTGCCCAAGGGCATCCTGGTGCCGATGCTGGCCGCGGCCGAGCAGCAGAACCTGGGCAAGAAGATCCACTTCGTGTCGGCCGCGCCGGCCTACAACGTCGACGTGCCCAAGGCCATCGGGCCGTACTGGAAGGGCAACTTCGACGTCAACCTCGAGTTCAACCCGCTCGAATCGGCCGGGCCCGACAACAAGAACTGGCTCGCGGTGATGGACAAGCACGGTGCCAAGAGCGACCCGCGCGACACCTTCTCGCAGGCCGGCTACCTGGCCGCGCGCCTGGCCACGCAGGCGATGCTGAAGATGGACCCGAAGAAGCTCGACCGTGCCGGCGTGACCGATGCGCTGCGCAAGGTGAGCGACTTCCGCAGCGACATTCTCTGCAAGCCCTTCTACGTGGGCAGCGGCAACCGCCACAACGCGAACAACAGCGGGCCCATGGCCAGCCCCGACGGCAACGGCTGGCGCTTTGCACCCGGCGGCTGCCTCACGGCGGACGACCCCGAGCTGGTCGACATCCGTGCCGACGAGCAGAAGATGGGCCTGAAGTAAGCGCGCCGGGCCATGGAGGACTACCTGCCTTTCGTCATCTCGGGCCTGGGCCTGGGCGCGGTCTACGCGCTCTCGGGCGTGGGGCTGGTGGTGCTCTATCGCTCGTCGGGCGTGCTGAACTTCGCCTTCGGGGCCATCGGCGCGCTCGGTGCCTACGTGGCCTGGACGCTGCTCGAAGCCGACTGGCCGCAGGGCCTGGCGTGGTGCGCGGCGGTGCTCGCGGCCATGGCGCTGTCGCTGGCCTACGGGCGCCTCTTGGCGCCGCGCCTGTCGCACCGCGACCCGACCATCCGCAGCATCGCCACGCTGGGATTCGCGCTCGTGGTGGTGGGCTTCACCGAATGGACCTGGGGCGAGCAGCCGCGCCGCCTCGTGCTGCCGACCGACGGCGGCGCGCTCGAGTTCGTGCTGGGCGAGGTCGAGGTGCGGCTCACGCACACGCGCGCACTCGGCCTGGCGCTGGCGGTGTTGATGATGGGCGGCGTCGGCCTGCTGCTGTCGAAGACGCGCGTGGGGCTGAAGATGCGCGCGCTGGCCAACGACCGCGACTTGAGCGCGCTGCTCGGCATCCGCGTGCTCGGCGTCGACACCGTGGCGTGGATCCTGAGCGGCGCCTTCGCGGGTGTGTGCGGGCTGCTGTTGGCCAACATCGTGCGGCTGCAGGCCACGCTGCTGACCTTTCTCGTGATCCCGGCCTTTGCCGCCGCGATCATCGGTCGCCTGCATTCGCTGCCGGCCACCGTGGCGGGCGGCATCGCCATCGGCGTGCTGGAGGCGCTGGCGATCACGGTGCCGGGCTTCGCGGCCTTTCGCACGGCCACGCCCTTCCTCATCGCGCTGGCGATGATCGTCTTCTACCGCGCGGGGACGCGGTCGGCATGAACGCGTCGATCCTCGAAGGCGCCATGCCCGCGTCCGACGCGGCACCCGCAGCGCTGGCGCAAGCCACGCGCCGCGCCCGCCGCTCGCTCGTGCTCATGGTGGCCTGCGTGCTGCTGATCGGCTGGGCCGTGCCGTGGTTCGCGAACGCGTACTGGATCAAGACGCTCACGTCGTCGCTCGCGCTGTCGGTCGCGGCGGCCGGCGTGGCGCTGCTCTATGGCCAGCTCGGGCTGGTGTCGCTGTGCCAGTACGCGCTGCTCGGCGCGGGCGGCTGGGTCGCGCTGCGCGCGGGGCACGGGCTGGGCTGGCCCTTCGAGCTGTCGGTGCTCGCGGGCGGGCTGCTGTCGTGCGTCGTGGGCATGCTCGCGGGGCTGCCGGCGCTGCGGCTCAAGGGGCTGTACCTGGCGCTCGTCACGATGATGATGGCGGGCGGCTTCCAGGTGGTCGTCAACGTGACGGGCTTTCCCGATGGCGGCGCGGGCTGGCTGGGCCGCGTGTTCGGCAGCGAGCGGCTGATGATGCCGCGGCCCGCGCTGGCGCTGTCGGACGCCGCGTACTTCCGCTACGTCGCCGTGTGGCTGGCCGCGGTGCTGGCGCTGATCGAGCTGCACCGGCGCACGCGCGCGGGCCGCTCGTGGGCGCTGATCCGGCGCGGCGAGGCGGCGGCCGTGGCGGCCGGCGTGAACATCCTGCGCTACCAGACCTGGGCCTTCGGGCTCGCGGGCTTCTGCGCGGGCGTGGCCGGCGCGCTGCTCGCGGGTGGCGTGGGGCAGCTCGACGGGCGCGCCTTCACGGCGGGCGAATCGGTGATGCTGTTCGCGCTCACGGTGGTGGGCGGCGTGTATCACTGGGCCGGCGCGCTCATCGCGGGGCTGCTGCTGCGCGCGGTGCCGGCGCTGCTGACCGACTTCGGCGTCAACGGGTATCTCGCGATGATCTTCTTCGGCGTGGCGCTGCTGCATGCGCTCATCACCGCGCCGAGCGGCATCGCGGGGCAGCTGATGGGCGTGTTCGAGGCGGTGCGCCAACGCTTCGCTTCGCCGAAGGACAAGGACGCCGCGCCATGATCCGCATCGACGATCTCACCGTCGCCTTCGGCGGCGTCAAGGCCATCGACGCGCTCACGGCGCAGCTCGACGCGCCCGTGTGCGGCCTCATCGGTCCGAACGGCGCGGGCAAGACCACGCTGGTCAATGTGCTCAGCGGCCTCGTGTCGCCCAGCGCCGGCCGCGTGGCGGTGGACGGCACCGACCTGCTGGGCCTGAAGCCCATCGCGCGCGTGCGCTTCGGGCTGCGCCGCTCGTTCCAGACCGAGCAGGTGGTGGAAGACCTGAGCGTGTGGGACAACGTGCGCGCGCTGCTCGACCACGTGCCGCACGCGCGCGGCGAGGCCGCGTCGCAGGTGGCGCGCGCGCTGTCGCACACGGGCCTGCTCGACGTGGCGACCGTCATGGGGCACCGCCTCAACCTGTTCCAGCGCCGCATGCTGGAGCTCGCGAAGTCACTGGTCGGCGCGCCCAAGTTGCTGCTGCTCGACGAGCCCGGCGCCGGCCTCACCGAGCAAGAAGCCGGCGTGCTGCGCCGCACGATCGGCGCGGTGCACGCCTTCTGCGGCGCGCAGGTGCTGCTCATCGATCACGACGTCGACCTGATCGCTGCGACCTGCACGCAGACGCTGGTGCTCGACTTCGGCCGCCGCCTTGCGCTCGGCCCCACGCGCGAAGTGCTCGACGATCCGGCCGTGCGCAAGGCCTACCTGGGAACGGAGTGACCACCCCATGCTGAACGTGACGGATCTGCGCCTGCAGCGCGGCGGCAAGGCCGTGCTGCACGGCATCGACCTGCAGGTGCCGCCGGGCGAGGTGACGGCGCTGCTGGGCGCCAACGGCGCGGGCAAGTCGAGCACCGTGATGGCCATCGGCGGCGTGCTGCCGCTCACGGGCGGGCGCATCGAGGTCGAAGGCCACGCGCTGCATGGCCAGCGGCCGGAGCGCGTGCGCGCGCTGGGCGTGGCGGTGGTGCCCGAGGGGCATCGCGTGCTCGGCGAGCTGTCGGTGCTCGACAACCTGCGCGCTTCTGCGACCGCGCTGCCTGCGGCCAGCGTGGCCGATGCGGTCGAGCGCGTGCTCGGTGTGTTCCCCGAGCTGCGCGTGAAGCTCGCGCTGCCCGCGCGTTCGCTGTCGGGCGGGCAGAAGCAGATGGTCTGCCTCGCGCAGGCGCTGATCGGCAAGCCGCGCTACCTGGCCATCGACGAACTCTCGCTGGGGCTCGCACCCGCGGTGGTCAAGCGGCTGGTCGAGGTGGTGCAGCAGGTCGCGCGCGAGGGCGTGGGCGTGCTGCTGATCGAGCAGTTCACGACCGTGGCGCTGGCGGTGTCGAGCCGCGCCTACGTGCTGGAGCGCGGGCGCATGGCCTTTGCGGGCTCGTCGGAAGAACTGCGCAGCCGGCCGGAGATCCTGCACAGCAGCTACCTCGCAACGGCCTAGGCGCGCTCCTTCTGCGCCTTCCGTGCGGTGGGCATCACGAAGGCCTGGAAGTGGTCGCGCAGCCGCGCGGTGAACTCCTCGGCGATGGCCGAAGGCGCCGACTGCGGCGAGAACGCCATCGACACCTCCACCGGGCAGCGCGGCGACAGCGGCAGGATCTTCAGGTCGCGCGCGAACACCGAAGCCACGTAGGGGTTGACGATGCCGACGCCGGTGCCCTGCGCCGCCATCATGCAGATGGTGACCGAGTAGGTCGTCTCGACCGTGGCGGCGCATTCGATGCGATGCTGCTGCAGCGTGCGCTGGAACTGCTGGTGGATCTCGTCGTCGGCATTCAGCGTGAGCAGCACCTGCTGCTTCAGGTCGCGCACGTGGATGGCGTCGCGGTGCGCCAGCGCGTGCCCGGGATGCACGACGCACACCGCGCTCGCCTTGTGCAGGCTGACCGCGTCGAGCTGCGGGTCGTGGAAGGCTGCGGTGCTGAGCGCGACGTCGCACAGGCCGTAGAGCAGGCCTTCGCGCAAGGCGTGCGTGCCGACGGTCTGCAGGTTGACGTGCACCTCGGGGTGCAATCGCGAGAACGCATGGATCACCTGCGGCATCACACCGAGCCCGAGCGCCGGCGTGCAGCCCACGCGCAGCGACCCCGCGCCCGACTTGCGCAGCACCGCCACGCTCTGCTCGATGCGGTCCAGGCCCAGGAAGTGGCGCTGCACCGTGTCGAACAGCTGGCGCGCCTCGTGCGTGGGGCGCAGCCGCCCCTTGTGGATGTCGAACAGCTTGAGCCCGGTGGCATGCTGGATCTGCGAGAGCAGGCGGCTCACGGAGGGCTGCGTGGTGTGCAGCAGCGCCGCCGCGGCGGTGGTGGTGCCGGTCTGCATCACGGCACGGAAGGCCTCGATCTGGCGGAAGTTCAACGGGCGCGACATGCGGGGGCTCCTGGGCTGTACGGCGGAAAGCATGGCATATCTTTTCTGCATAGCCTGTGAATGAAAATGAATTTTTCAGAATGATGCTGCGTTCCTAGACTGCGCCCTATCCACCCCCTCCATCGCGCCGTCGCGGCGCACAGCAAGGAAGACGCATGACACAGCACTGGCCCCGCAGGGCCGCCGGCCTCGGCCTTCTCGCACTGGCCCTGGGCGTCGCTTCGATGTCGCAGGCATCGCAGCCGCAGGCCTATCCCGACCGGATGATCCGGCTCGTGGTGCCTTTCACCGCCGGCGGCAGCTCCGACGTGCAGGCCCGCATGCTGGCCGACCGGCTGGGCAAGCTGTACAAGCAGTCGGTGGTGGTCGACAACAAGCCCGGTGCCGGCGGGCACATCGGCGGCAAGTTCGTGGCCGATGCACCGGCCGACGGCTACACGCTGCTGCTCGGCTCGATTGGGCTGCACGCGACCTACGGCGTGTTCAAGAAGCTGAGCTACGACCCCGCGACCGACCTGAAGGTGGTCACGGTGCTGGCCGAGATGCCGCACGTCGTGGTCGCCAACCCCGCCTTGCCGGCCAACGACCTGAAGCAGCTGGTGGCACTGGCGCGCAAGCAGCCGGACACCATCAACTTCGGCTCGGCCGGCGTGGGCTCGTCGGTGCACATGATCGGCGAGCTGTTCAAGCTCACGGCGAACGCACCGATCGTGCCCGTGCCCTACAAGGGCAGCACGGCCGCGCTGAACGACCTGCTGGCCGGGCAGATCCAGCTGATGTTCGAGAACCCGCCGACCACGCTGGCCCACATCCGCGGCGGCAAGCTCAAGGCGCTGGCCGTGACGGGCAAGACCCGCCTGCCGGCGCTGCCCGAGGTGCCGACCGCGATCGAGTCGGGCTTCCCGGCCTTCGAGGCCACCTCGTGGACCACGGTGGCGGTGAGCGCCAAGGTGCCCGACGCCATTGCCGACAAGCTCAATGCCGACATCCGCAAGATCGTTGCCGCGCCGGAGTTCCGCCGGGGCCTGTCGGAGCAGGGCATGACGCCGGTGGCCAACACGCGCGACGCCGCGACGCGCTTCATCGCCGCCGAGAAGCTGCGCTGGGACAAGGTGATCCAGCAAGGCCGCATTGCCGCGGAGTGAGCCCATGTCGTCGAACCAACTTATCGAGCAACCCCGGCTGGCGCCGACACCTTGCCGCCGCGTGGGCGATGGCGCGCAGCACCATTTCTTCGGCTACTACAACAAGAGCGCCTGGGACCGCAGCGGGCGCTACCTGCTGGCGCAGCAGGTGCCCTGGATGGACGCCGAACTCACGCCGGCGGCGGCAGCACGCATCGGCTACTTCGACCTGCAGGACAACGACCGCTTCCATGCGGTGGGCGACACCACCGCATGGAACTGGCAGATGGGCAGCCAGCTGCAGTGGCTCGACGGCGCGCCGGGGCGCCAGTTGGTCTACAACAGCCGCACCGGCGATGCCGATGCGTTCTACCCCGGCTTCGGCGCCACGGTGCTCGATGTCGACACCGGCGCCAAGCGCCTGCTGCCCCTGCCAATCTACGTGGTGGCGCCCGACAGCCGCTGGGCCTTGAGCGTGGACTACCGGCGCCTGTACATCACGCACCGGACCATCGGCTACGGCGAGGCTGGCGGGCCGTTCGACCTGCCGCTGGCACCGGCCGACGACGGCATCCACGCGACCGACCTGGCCACCGGCACGGCGCGGTTGCTGGTGAGCTACGAGGACCTGCGCCAATTCCACCCGCGCGCGTCGATGGACAAGGCGATCCACTGGGTGAGCCACATCGAGGTCAACCCGTCGTCGTCGCGCGTGCTCTTCCTGCACCGCTGGACCGAGCGCGTCGAGGACGAGACCTGCTTCCTGCACCGCCTGCTCACGATGAACCCCGACGGCTCCGACCTGCGCCTGCTGGAGTGCTCCGACCATCCGCTGCCGCAGCTGGCGGACGACTTCGACCCGACGGCCGTGGGCACCTTCGACTACGAGAAGTCCGAGTACCAGATCTCGCACCCGTTGTGGCAGGACGACGAGCACATCATCGTGTGGGGCCCGCACGCCGGGAAGATCCACTACCACCTGTACCACGACCGCGTGGGCGGCGAGGTCCGCGTGATCGGCGACGGCGTGCTGGTGGAGAACGGCCACATGACCTTCTCGCCGGTCAACACGCGCTGGCTGTTGAGCGACACCTACCCCGACGCACGCACGCACGAGCGCGTGCTGTTCCTGTTCGACATGGCCACCGGCCGCCGCCACGACCTGGGCAGCTTCTACGCCACGCCGGACCTGAGCAAGGAGAACCGGTGCGACCTGCACCCGCGCTGGCGCCGCGACGGGCTGCAGGTGTGCATCGACTCCGTGCACGAATCGCAGCGGCAGATGTACATCGTCGACGTGTCGGGGATCGTGGGCAGCCCCTGAAAGGCGTTGCCGCCTAGTGCGTGAGCGCCGGCGACGCCGCCCGCTGCGCCTCGCGCCGCTGGAACTCGCGCGGCGACACGCCGTACTGCGCCTTGAACACGCGGCAGAAATGCGCGCTGCTGTTGAAACCCCAGGCGAAGGCGATCTCCGACACCGAGGTGCGCCCGCCCGCGGCCTGGCGCAGCGCCTCGCTGCAGCGCTCCAGGCGCATCTGCCAGATGAAGCGGTCGAGCGTCTGGTCTTCGTCTTCGAACACGCGGTGCAGGTAGCGCTTGGAGCAGCGCAGCTGCTGCGCGATGAGATCGAGCGACAGGGCCGGGTCGGCCAGGTGCGCGTGCACGAACTGCTTCACGCGCGCCTTCAGCACGCCCGGCAGCGGCTGCGCGCCGAACTGCTCGTCGGCGTGCGTGGCGAGCGTGGAGGCCAGCAGGCCCAGCACGGTGTCGCTGACCGAGCGGCCGACGGCATTGGGCAGCGACGGCAGCTGGTCGGCCAGCGAGGTGAGGAAGGAGCCGAGCACCGCGTACAGCCCCTGCATGGCGGGCGTGTGGGCCTCGCAGGTGTGCAGGTCGGGCATCTTCATGCCCTTGAACTGCTGGCGCGGGATCGTGATGGCCAGCAGGCGCGAGCGCTCGGGGTTGGTGATGGCGTAGGGCACGCGCGGGTCGTACAGGCTCCAGTCGCCCGGGTGCAGGTGGAACTCGCGGTCGCGCTGCGAGATGTGGCCGTGGCCTTCGAGCTGCAGCACCAGCTTGTAGTGCTCGTCGAGCGCGATCTCGCGGTGCGTGTCGGGCCGCGCCACGCGGTGCGAAGGCGCCTCGATCATGAACATGCCCAGCGGGCCGAGTTCGTAGGCGTCCATGCGCGCGTCGAACGGGCCGGGGTCGAGGCACTGCACGCGCAGCGCGCCGAAGTACGACTCGTTGATGCGGCCCCAGCAGGCCTGCCGGTCGGCCGGGTGTTCGAGCCGGGTGCTGAAGTGGTGTGCGTTCATGCCGTGGTTCCCTGGGGGCGCCGGAAGCGCTGGTGCAGGATAGGCAGGTCGGCGCGCGCCATCATCGGTACTTCCACCCGGGGCGGCAGGGGCGATGCGCTCCCGGTCAACGGCCGGTGCGCGCTGGGTCAATGCCCGGGGATCAGACGACGGGCACGCGGCCCGCGTCGGCCGGGTCGACATTGCGGCGGTACAGCATGAGCGTCGCGATCAGCCCGCAGGCCGCCGCGGCCGTCATCCACAGGCCGGGCGCGCCTTTGTCGCCGGTCATCTCGATCAGGCCCGTGGCAATCGCCGGCGTGAAGCCGCCGAACAGCGCCGTGGCGAGGCTGTAGGCCAGCGAGAAGCCGGCGGTGCGCACGCTGACCGGCATCACCTCGGTGAGCGCCACCACCATCGCGCCGTTGTAGCTGGCGTACAGGAACGACAGCCACAGCTCCACCTCGAGCATGCGCGCGAAGCTCGGCGCACCGACCAGCCACTTGAGCGACGGGTAGGCCGTGAGGATGGTCAGCACGGTGAACAGCACGAGCAGCGGCTTGCGCCCCACGCGGTCCGACAGCGAGCCCATGACCGGCAGCCAGAAGAAGTTGGAAATGGCCACGCACAGCGTGACGATCAGCGCGTCGGTCGTGCTCAGGTGCAGCACGGCCTTGCCGAAGGTGGGCGTGTAGACGGTGATCAGGTAGAACGACACGGTGGTCATCGACACCAGCATCATCCCGGCGACCACGAGGCCCCAGTTGGCGACCATCGAGCGGAAGATCTCGCGCGCGTCGGGGCGGTGCTTGCGCGCCATGAACTCCTCGGTTTCCTGCAGCGAGCGGCGGATGATGAACAGCACCGGCACGATCAGGCAGCCGACGAAGAAGGGGATGCGCCAGTAGAAGTCGCCGATCTCCTGGGGCGTGAAGGTCACGTTGAGCCAGTAGCCGAGCGCGGCCGCCACGACGATGGCGACTTGCTGGCTGGCCGACTGCCAGCTCACGTAGAAGCCCTTGCGCCCCGGCGTGGCCATTTCCGACAGGTACACCGACACGCCGCCCAGTTCCACGCCGGCCGAGAAGCCCTGCAGCAGCCGGCCGACCAGCACCAAGAGCGGCGCGATGACGCCGATGGTCGCGTAGCTGGGCACGCAGGCGATGAGCAAGGTGCCGACGGCCATCAGCGCGAGCGTGACGATCAGCCCTTGGCGGCGGCCCACGCGGTCGACGTACGCACCGAGAAAGATCGCGCCCAGCGGCCGCATCAGGAAGCCTGCGCCGAAGGTCATGAAGGTCAGCATCAGCGACGCGAACTCGTTGCCCGCGGGGAAGAAGGCCTTCGAGATCTGCGTGGCGTAGAAGCCGAACAGGAAGAAGTCGAACATCTCCATGAAGTTGCCGCCGGTCACGCGCAGGACGGTGGCGAATTTCGAGGAGGAATGCGCGTTGGCAGGCGCGGAAGTCATGGTGTGTCCCCTGGGGCGGTGTTGTGGGCCCAAGGGTAGGTCGGGGTTCCCGACCTGCACCTGACGAGGGGAGTCAGGTAGCTGTCAATGCGGCGCGCCGCGCAGTGGGCGGCGCGTGCACACGCATCAACTCTTGTACTTGATCGAACACCCGTACGGCCGCGTGCTCGCCATCGACACCGGTTTTCCGCCGGTCACTTCGCCCAGCGCCTGGTTCACGTAGTTGGTGGCGGTCTTGATGTCGTCCACGCGGGCCGAGGCGATGCTGTCGATGCCGCCGGCATACACCAGCGTGCCCTTGGGATCGATGATGAAGATGTGGGGCGTGGTGCGCGCGCCGTAGACCTGGCCGATCACGCCGTCTTCGTCCATCAGCACGGCGGTGGGCGAGGCCTTTTGCGACTTCATCCAGGCGTCGAGTGCGTCGGCCTTCAGGTAGTCGCTGGCGGCGCGTTCGGTGGAGTTGATGGCGAGCCAGACCACGCCCTTGTCGGTGGCCGCCTTCTGCGTGGCCGGCATGTTGCCGCTGCCGTAGTGCTTGCGCACGAAGGGGCAGCCGGGGTTGGTCCATTCGAGCACCACGAACTTGCCCGCGAAGTCAGACAGCTTGTGCTTGGCGCCGGTGGTGTCGACCGCCACGAAGTCGGGCGCCTGCTGGCCCACGGCGGGCGCGGCGAAGGCGTTGGTGCCCATGAGGAAGGTGGCGCCCAGCGCGACGGCGGCGGCCACGACGGCGCGGCGGGAAGCGCGGCTGAGGGCGGCGCGCGCCTGGCGCGCGGCGCGAAGGGAGCGTGAGTCGACAGTGGGCGAGAGCGTCATGGCCAGCTTGAACTCCAAAAAAACAAAATTCCAAACAACAACTGCAGCTTAGAACGGTTTCTTCAAGTGCGTGTGACAACCCATGACAGCGGCGTTGTCATCTTGTTTCAATTCACCGCATCAGCGCTCAAAGCGCTGCCAACGCGGCGCGCACCTCGTCTTTGCTGAGGATTTCGGTCAGCACGACGGGGGCCTTGCCCGGCGCCTGCAGCACGTACACCGGCACGCCACTGCGGCCCAGCGCGGTGAGCGCGGCGGTGATGGCGGGGTCGCGGCGGGTCCAGTCGGCGCGCAGCATGGCGACCTGCTTCGTGTCGAAGTCGGCGAGCACCTCGGCGTCGGCCAGCGTGCTCTTCTTGTTGTACTGGCAGGTCACGCACCAGGCGGCGGTGAAGTCGATGAACACGGGCCGGCCCGCGGCCGCCATGTCGCTCACGCGCTGGGCCGACCACGGCTGCCAGCGCTCGCCGTCGTTCGGCGCTGCCGAGGCCAGCTTCGCAGTCGGTTCAGGCACCTGCACGATGTTGCGGCCGATGGTGCCGGCCAGCACGGCGGTGAAGGCGATCATCACGGTGGCGATGACGACGCGCGTGCGTCCGGTCAGCGTGAGCGCCCAGACCACGGCGGCCAGGCACACCAGCAGCGCGAGCAGCGTGCCCGCGCCGTCGATGCCGCTTTGCTGGCCCAGCACCCAGACCAGCCAGGCCACGGTCGCGAACATCGGGAAGGCGAGCAGGCGGCGCAGCGTGTGCATCCACGGGCCCGGCTTGGGCAGCAGGCGCGCCACGGCCGGCACGAAGCCCGCCACCAGGTAGGGCAGCGCGAGGCCCAGGCCCAGCGCGGCGAACAGCAGCAGCGCCTGGGCCGCCGGCAGGCCGATGGCAAAGCCCAGCGAGGCGCCCATGAACGGCGCGGTGCAGGGCGAGGCGATCACCACGGCGAGCACGCCGGAAAGGAAATCGTTGGCCAGCGGATGCTTGGCCTGCGCGCTGCACACCGACTGCGGCGCCGCGCGGCCGAACTCGAACACGCCCGCCAGGTTCAGCCCGAGCAGGGTGAAGAGCGCCGCCAGCGCCGCCACCACGCCGGGCGACTGCAGCTGGAAGCCCCAGCCGAGCTGCGCGCCGGCCGCGCGCAGGGCGAGCATGGCGCCGCCCAGCGCGAGGAACGACAGCATCACGCCGCCCGTGTAGGCCAGCCCGGCCTTGCGGTGCGCGCTGGCGTTGCCCGCCTGCCGCGCGAAGCCCAGCACCTTGATCGCGAGGATCGGGAACACGCAGGGCATCAGGTTGAGCAGCAGGCCGCCGAACAGCGCGCTGAGCAGGGCGACGATGAAGGTGCCGGCGGGCTGGGCCTGCGCAGCGGCACCAGGGGCCGCCGCCTGGGCCGCGTTGGCGGCCAGCGCCGCCTGCAGCGCGGGCGACACCTCGGCGGCGCGCGGTGCGGCGGTGGCGGCGGGCCAGGTGCCCGACACCGGCGCCTCGGCGCGCCAGGCCACGGGCTGGCCGGCCTGGCGGTCGGCCTCGGCCAGCGCCACCACCACCGGCATGGCGGTGGGGCTTTCGCTACGCTGGTCGGCCAGCGGCACGGTGGCGGTCCAGGTCGCGCCGTCCCAGGCCTGTGTCCAGTCCTTGCCGGAGACGGCGGCGGTGCGGATCACCTCGGGCGTTTCGGGGAAGAACTCGAGCGTCTTGCCGCGCACGGCGGCGGGCAGGCCTTCGAGGCGCACCTTCAGCTGCTGGCCCTCGACGGCGATGGTGCCGGGCGCACCCAGCGGCTGCGGCTGCGCGGCCTGCGCGGTGTCAAAGGCCGCCTTGTTCAGCGCGGTCGAGCCGCGCGTGGGCAGCGAGAGCGTGAACTCGCCCTCTTCGGGAATGCATTCCTTGCGGCAGACCAGCCAGGAGGCCTGCAGCTTGATGTCCATGGCCGGCGAGCCACCGGTGAGCGCCACGTCGGGCTTGTAGAGCGTCGAGACCTCGAGCGGCACCGGCAGCAGCACGGTGTTCTCGTAGCCGTAGTTGGCGAGCGTGCCGACCGGGATCTTCTTGGGCACCGGCCAGGCGATCTCGCCGGTCGAGACACCGGCGGGCAGCGTCCACTTCAATTCCGTCGGAAGGCCCGAATCGCCCGCGTTCTTCCAGTAGGTGTGCCACTCGGGCTGGTGGGTGATCTGCAGCCCGACCCAGACCGGCGCGCCGGGCGCCACGCCCTGGGGCGCATGGGCGACCAGTTCGGCGCGCACATGGGGGGTGGTGACCACGGCCCCGGTCTTCGGGGTCAGCTGGGCCGCAGCCGGCATGCAGGCTGCGGCGGTAGCTATCAGAAAAGTAGCGAAAGAGATGCGCGAAAAGGTCATGCCGGTCAGTCGGAGCCAGAGGGCGGGGCGAAGTTCCTGGGGGCCGGGTCTTTCCGGAGGCTCAGGCCGCGGAGGCCGCGGGCCAGCCCAGCACAACGCGCCGGGTGGTCGCGCTCTTCTTCTCGATCTTGGTGACGACCATGGCGCCGATTTCCGCCGTGTTGGCCACGTGCGTGCCGCCGCAGGGCTGGAAATCGATCGACGGCGCGCCGCCGTCTTCGCCCGTGCCGCCGATGCGGATGGTGCGCACCGTGCCCGTGCCGCGCGGCGGCTGCACGCTCATGCTCTTGACCAGCGCGGGGTTGGCGTCGAGCTCGGCGTCGGTGATGGCGCCCACGGTCAGCGGGTGGGCGGCCTCGACCAGCTTGGCGAGGCCCGCGGTGAGCGTTTCCTTGTCGAGCGGGTCGGTGATGTGGAAGTCGATGCGCGCGTACTCGGGCGTGATCGAGCAGCCGTTCACCGGCACCGGCACGAGGTGGCACAGCAGGTGGCTGGCGGTGTGAAAGCGCATCAGCCGGTGGCGGCGCTCCCAGTCGAGGCGGGCGGTGACGGTGTCGCCGGGCGTCAGCGCGGCCAGCAATTCGGCCTGGTCGGGCGCGGGCACGTGGACGAATTCGGCGGTCGGCTGGCCCTCGGCGTCCTTGGCCTTGCGGGTGTCGGCGATGGCGATTTCGCGGCCGTCGACGAGCACCAGCACGCCGGCGTCGCCGGCCTGCCCGCCGCCCAGCGGATAGAACACGGTGCGGTCCAGCACGATGCCGGTGTCGTCGATGCGCAGGATGCGGGCTTCACAGGTGCGCAGGTAGGCGTCGGCGCGGAACAGGTCGTCGGTCATGCGGCGATGGTAGCGACGATGCGCGAAGGAGGTGCGCGCACGCCGGAAAGCGCCCACGACCGACACGCCCGCGCCGTGCGATTGCGCATGATCCGGCGGTCTGCGGCCGCCTGCCGCGCAAGGAATCCGCATGAACGCATCGCCGCACCTTCCCGTCCGCCTCGCCTTGTCCGCAGCGGCCGTGGCCGCCGTGCTGCTCGTCGCCGGCTGCGGCGAGACCGCCAAGCTCGCGCCCGAGCTCACGACCGGCCCCCGGCCCCAGCTGGCCGATCCGAACAAGACGCTGATCCCCACCGTCAACGTGGCGCCCGCCGTCGGCTGGACCGACACCGCCGGGCCCACGCCCGCCGAGGGCCTGCGCGTGACGGCGCTGGCGCGCGGGCTGGACCACCCGCGCTGGGTCTACACCCTGCCCAACGGCGACGTGCTGGTGGCCGAGAGCAACAAGCCGCCCAAGCCCGAAGGCAGCGGCGCCGGCGGCCCGGTCGCCAAGGTGCGCAACTGGGTCATGGGCAAGGTCATGGGCCGCGCGGGCGCCGGCGTGCCCAGCGCCAACCGCATCACCTTGCTGCGCGACGCCGACGGCGACGGCCTGGCCGAGGTGAAGCAGGTGTTCCTGGCGAACCTCAGCTCGCCCTACGGCATGGCGCTGGTCGGCAACGAGCTCTTCATCGCCAACGCCGACGCGCTCGTGAAGGTGCCCTACACCGAGGGCCAGACCTCGGTCAGCGCCACGCCCACCGTGGTGACGGCGCTGCCCGCCGGCCTGAACCACCACTGGACCAAGAACGTCATCGCCAGCGCCGACGGCAGCAAGCTGTACGTCACGGTCGGCTCCAACAGCAACATCGGCGAGAACGGCATGGCGGCCGAAGAGGGCCGCGCCGCGATCTGGGAGGTCGATGCGAAGAGCGGCGAGAAGCGCCTGTTCGCCAGCGGCCTGCGCAACCCCAACGGCCTGGGCTGGGAGCCCGAGACCAACGTGCTGTGGACCGTGGTGAACGAGCGCGACGAGATCGGCAGCGACCTCGTGCCCGACTACCTCACCTCGGTGAAAGAGGGCGCCTTCTACGGCTGGCCCTGGAGCTACTGGGGCGGCGTGGTCGATGCGCGCGTCACGCCGCAACAGCCCGAGCGGGTGGCCAAGGCGCTGGCGCCCGACTACGCGCTGGGCGCGCACGTCGCGCCGTTGGGTCTGGTGTTCTCGCACGCGCGCGGCATGCCGCCCGAGTTCGCGAACGGCGCCTTCATCGGCGAGCACGGCTCGTGGAACCGTAAGCCCAAGTCGGGCTACAAGGTGGTGTTCGTGCCCTTCATCGGCGGCAAGCCGAGCGGGCCGCCGGTCGATGTTCTCACGGGCTTCCTGAGCGCCGACGAAAAGGCGCACGGCCGGCCGGTGGGCGTGGCGCTCGACAAGAACGGCGCGCTGCTGGTGGCGGACGACGTGGGCAACGCAGTGTGGCGCGTGTCGAAGGCGAAGTAGCCCGGCGCGGTCGTTTCAGCGCCGCGGGTTGCCGATCCGGAACAGCCGGTGGCCGCGCAGCGCATCGCCTTCGGGCACCGCCGGATGCTCGAAGGCGCCGGCCACGTCCTCGTGCATGCCCAGGCGCGCCATCACGGCGGCCGAGCGCAGGTTGCCATTGGCGGTGAACGCCACGATCTCGTCGAGCCCGAGCCGTTCGAAACCGACCTGCAGCGCGCCGCGCGCAGCCTCGGTCGCGAAGCCCTGGCCCCAGCTGGCGCGCGACAGGCGCCAGCCGATCTCCACGCAGGGCGAGAAAGGCAGCGCGGCCATTGGCACGTTCAGGCCGGTGAAGCCGATGAACTCGCCCGTGTCCTTGCGCTCGACGGCCCAGAAGCCCCAGCCCTTCTGCGCGATGAGCGCGCGGGCACGGCCGGCCGCCGCATCGCTCTCGGCGCGCGTGGGCAAGGGCAGGAGGAACTCCATCACCTGCGGGTCGCAGGCCAGCGCGAAAAATGGCGCGAGATCGCTCTCGCGCCATTGGCGCACCCGCAGGCGCGGGGTCTCGAATTCGATGAGGTGGGGCGGATGTGTGCTTTCTTCGGTCATGCGACCGATTGTGCGCAAATCAGAACCCGGCCAGCACCACCTTGCCCTGCGCCTTGCCGCTCTCGATGAGCGCATGCGCCTTGCGCAGGTTCGCGGCGTTGATGGTGCCGAAGCTCGCATTCGCCGTGGTGCGGATGCGGCCCGCGTCGACCAGCGCGGCCACTTCGGCCAGCAGCTTGCCCTGCTCGGCGATGTCGGGCGTGGTGAAGCGCGAGCGCGTGAACATCATTTCCCAGTGCAGCGAGATGCACTTGGTCTTCAGCGGCATCGCGTCGAGCACCTTCATGTCGTCGATCACCGCGAGCTGGCCCTGGGGCTTGAGGCTCTCGATGATCTGTGCGTAGTGCTGGTCGGTCTGCGTGAGGCTGGCGACCATGTCGACTTCGTCGATACCGGCGGCCTTCAGTTCGGCGGCGAGCGGCTTCGAATGGTCGATGACGACGTGCGCGCCCAGCGCCAGGCACCAGGCGCGCGTTTCGGCGCGCGAGGCGGTGGCGACCACGCGCAGCTTCGTGAGCTGGCGCGCGAGCTGGATGAGGATGGAGCCGACGCCGCCCGCGCCGCCGGTGATCAGCAGCGTCTGGCCTTCGCCGCCGTCCTTGGGCACCTGGAGGCGGTCGAACAGCAGCTCGTAGGCGGTGATGGTGGTCAGCGGCAAGGCGGCGGCCTGCGCATCGTCGAGGCTCTTCGGGGCGAGGGCGGCGATGCGCTCGTCGACCGCGTGCAGCTCCGAATTGGCGCCGGGGCGAATGATGGAGCCGGCGTAGTAGACGCGGTCGCCGACCTTGAAGCCGGTCACGTCGCTGCCGATGGCTTCGACGGTGCCGACCGCGTCCCAGCCCAGCACCTTGGCCTGGCCGGCCTCGGGGGCGGCGTTCTTGCGGACCTTGGTGTCGACCGGGTTGACCGACACGGCCTTCACGCGCACCAGCAGGTCGCGCGCGCCCGGCACGGGGGCGGGGAGCTCGATGTCCTGCAGCGATTCGGGGTTGTCGATGGGGAGGGGCTGGTGGTAGCCGACGGCTTTCATGGGAAGAGACCTTCTTTCTGGAACGATGGCTGGACTGTAGGATGACAACGGCTGTTTGATAAGACGGCCTGAATCACCAACACTTTCAAATGAAGATTGAAAATATATCGGACCTGCAGGTGCTCGTGCAGACGGCGCGTGGCGGCACGTTGACGGCGGCCGGGCATGCGCTGGGGATCACGCCCGCCGCGGCCAGTGCGACCTTGAAACGGCTGGAGGCGCAGTTGGGGGCGCGGCTGTTCGAGCGGTCGACGCGGGCGATGCGCCTCACGCCGCAGGGGCAGACGCTGCTCGACTATGCGGTGCGTGCTTTTGAACTGTTGGATGAAGGGGAGTCGCTGGTCACTGCGGATCGCGGCGAACTCGTCGGTACCTTGCGCGTGGCCTCGCCGTCGGACCTGACGCGCAGCACCTTGCTGCCCTGGTTCGACGAGTTTCTGGCGCTGCATCCGGGGGTGCAGTTGTCGCTCTCCGTCGGGGATCGGCCGCTGGACGTGATGCGCGACGAGGTGGATGTGGCGCTGCGCTACGGGGCGCTGGCCGATTCGCGGCTGGTGGCGCGGGCGTTTGCGCTGACGAACCCGGTGCTCACGGCCTCACCGGACTATCTGCGTCGGCATCCCTTGCCTCGGGTTCCGCAGGATCTGCTGCAGCACAACTGCCTGACGTTCAACCGGAGTGGGCGAAGGCACCGGGTGTGGCGGTTTGCGCAGTTGGGGCAGTGGACGGAGGTGCGGGTGAATGGGGATCGGAGTGTGGATGATGCTTCGCTGGCGCGGGAGTGGACTGTGGCGGGGTATGGGATTTCGCTGAAGTCTGCGTTGGATGTGCGTAATGACATTCGGGAAGGTCGTCTGGTGCGGCTGCTGCCGGATTGGGAGACGGAGCCTTATCCGTTGCATGCGCTGTTGCCTAGTGGGCGGTTTGTGCCGGCTCGGGTTCGTGGCTTTGTTGATTTTCTTGCGTTGAAGTTCGAGGGGTTGTTGGCTTTGGGCTGAGGGGTTGCTTTCGGGGGCCGGGTCTCGCCCCGGCGGGCGACTCACTTTCTTTTGCTTCGCCAAAAGAAAGTAAGCAAAGAAAAGGCGACCCCACTGTCCGCGTCCCTCCGCTTCGCTGCGGGCAACCTGCGGTGCTCGCGTTTCGCGGGGTCTCGCCCAAACTCGCTTCGCTCAAACAAGGGCGAGCCCTGATCCGCGAAACGCTGCGCTCCTCGGCGCGGCCAGAGGGGAGGGGGAACGGGCGGGCCGTCGCTGCGCTCGGCCTGGGGGGCGCTTCACTGCGTTCGCTCCCTCGTGCTGTTCGTTGTCAGATCATCGGGGTCACTGCGCCATCCATTGCCACGATCGCGCCGGTCACATAGCTTGCCTTCGGCGACGCCAGGAAGAGGACGGTGTTGGCGACTTCCTCGGGCGTCGCGATGCGGCCCAGCGGCAGGCGTGCAGTGGCGCGCTCCAGCGCCTCGTCGGTGTCGATGCCCTGCAGCTTCGCGTCGGCCTTCATGCCTTCCTGCAGCCGCGCGGTCAGCGTGAGGCCGGGGTTCACGGCGTTCACGCGCACGCCTTTCGCGGCGTAGGCGGCGGCCATGCCGGCGCTCACGAGCATGAGCGCGGCGTTGGCGGCGCCGCCGGCCATGTGGACGGGGCTGGCGACCTTGCCGCCCTGGCCGATGACGTTGACGATAGCGCCGCGGCCGCGCGTGCCCATGCGCTTCACGACCGGGTCGATCATGTGGATGTAGGTGAAGTACTTGGCATCCATCGCGTCGTGCCACGCAGCGGGCGTGAGCTCGTCGGGCGGGGTGCGGCGCGCGGCGCCTGCCGAGTTGACGAGCACGTCGACAGGGCCGAAGGCGTGCTCGGCGGCGTCGAGGGCGGCGACGGCACTGGCGGGGTGCTTGAGGTCGGCGGCGTGCAGGGAGATGCGGCCTTCGGCTTGCGGGAACGCGGCGATCAGCGACTGCTGGCCCTGCTGCAGGTTCTGCAGGTCGCGCGAGACCAGGCTCACGCGCGCGCCTTCGCGCAGGAAGCCCAGCGCGCAGGCCAGGCCGATGCCCTTGCTGCCGCCGGTGATGAGAACGTGCTGGTCCTGGAGCTGGAGGTCCATGTCGGGGGTCCTTGGAAGAAGGTGAATCTGTCTGCGGCGCTGCCGCCGCGCGATTGAATCACCGCCCCGAAACCCCTGCAGCGACGCGGCCGAAAGGCCGCGTCGGTTGCCCTGTGCGCGTCAGGCCTTGCGGCGCTTCGCTGGCGTTTCTTCTTCCAGCGCGGCCGGCGCGGTGTCGGTGGCGTCGCGCAACTGGCCGTGGTGGTCGTGGTGCGCCAGCAGCTGGCGCGTGCGCTGCCAGGTCGACAGGCGCGCGGGCGCGACCTCGATGTACGACGCCAGCGCGAACAGCGACGACTGTTCCTTCTCCGGCGGCGTCTCGCTGCGGTGCTGGCGGCGGCGCAGCGGGCCCATGATCAGCATCGAGGCAAGGATCACGCCGATGACGATGGCGTACAGGCCCAGCAGCTGCAGCACCTCGGGCTGGGAGCGCGCACCCATCACGTAGGGCCAGGCGTACCAGATGGCGCAGAACCAGATCGCGACGGTGATCGCGGGGCGCAGCACGCGCAGCCACAGGTACATGGCCAGGGTGCGCGCCGGCGAACGGCCGTTGCCGAAGGCGTGCAGCGGGATGCGCGCGGCGTCGATGATGGGTTCGTCCACCGCGGGTTGGCCCCACGAACGGGTGCGGGGCGGCGGGGCTTCGTGCAGCGCCGGCGAAGAGAGCGGGTTCTCAGGATGCATCAGAAGAAACTCCTCGGTCAGGGCTCGTCCACACCGCGCGCTTGCCGCGACGACGCATCAGAGCGTTGGGAAGGGCGACCACCGTGGTGGCCATCGTGATCGTCCAGAACGCGATCGGGTACCAGATCGTTCCGGCGAAATAGCGCATGAGGTCGCGGTCGTAGCGACGGTCGATCCACAGGCTCAGCAGCATCTGCAGGATGCAGGTCATGGCCAGCAGCGTGCCCTGCCAGTGCGGCAGCAGCGCCGAATGCCAGGCCGACTCGTGCGGCAGGAAGGGGCGGATGAAGCTGATCACCAGCACCAACGCCATCGCATAGGCCCACACCACGCTCACCATGTACTCGCTGTAGATGAGCCACAGGCGCCAGCTGCGCAGGCGCAGGATGGACGGCGTGATGCGCAGCATGGTCTGGATGCCGCCGACGGCCCAGCGCAGGCGCTGCTTCCACAGGCCGCGCAGGGTCTCGGGCATGAGGATCCAGCACAGCGCGCGCGGCTCGAAGCGCAGGCGCCAGCCGGCGAGCTGGAGCTTCCAGCTCATGTCGATGTCCTCGGTGAGCACGTCGGGGCTCCAGAAGCCGACCTCGAGCACGGCGCGGCGACGGAACATGGCCAGCACGCCCGACACCGTGAACAGCGTACCGATGAGCTGCTGCGAGCGCTTGATGAGGCCGATGATCGACGAGAACTCGCCCACCTGCATGCGCCCCAGCAGCGTGGTGCGCGTGCGGATGCGCGGGTTGCCGGTGACGGCGCCGATGCGATCCGAGGCCAGCATGCGCTTGAGCATCCAGGCGATGGCGTTGGGGTCGACCAGCGCGTCGCCGTCGATGCCCAGGATGTACTCGCCGCGCGCCAGCTGGCAGGCGGTGTTCAGGCCCACGGCCTTGCCCTGGTTGCTGGCGTTGTGGATCACGCGCAGGCGGCTGAACTCCTGCGTCATCTCGTCGAGCAGCTCGCCGGTGCCGTCGGTGCTGCCGTCGTTGACGGCGATCACCTCGTAGTTCGGGTAGCGCGTGCGCATCAGCTGCTCGATCACCTCGCGCAGGTGCGGCGCCTCGTTGAAGCAGGGCACCACCACGGTCACGAGCGGCTGCGAGGGCAGCAGCGGCAGCGGGTCGGCCTCGACGTCGCGCTTGCGCTCGAACGACCACGCGTGCGAGAGGCCGCCCGCGATCCACACCCACGCCATGAAGAACGGGTAGTAGAAGACGAAGCCGAAGAGCACCGGCGGAATCAGGTCCACCAGCATCTGGAGCGTGTTCATCGGGGCTTCCCTCCTTCAGGCGGCAGCGTGGCGGCGTCGTGGTTGCGCCGGGGGGCGCGCGACAGCAGCGAACGCACCGAGATCGCGCGGCGCACGGTCTCCAGCGAGGGCTGGTTGTTCAGGAAGTCGTCGGGGTAGTAGCCCAGGTGGCGCACGCCGGCGCGCTGCAGCAGGGTCCACTGGCGAGTGAGCTCGGCGTCGGCCACGGGTTTCCCGGTGCGCCAGTCGCGCGCCTGCAGCTCGAACACGGTGCGGTCCAGGCCGTGCGGCGCGGCGGCCGCGCGCTGCGCCAGGCGGCCCAGCCAGGCGTCGCTGTCGGCCGGGGTGCGGGCCTCCTGCTCCATGCGCGGCATGGCCATCAGGCCGACGTAGTCATAGGCGGCAAGCGAGGCTTCATAGTTTTGGGCAAACCATTGCTCGGCCGCGGGTTCGAGCACCGGCCGCGCATAGAGGTTGCGCGCCGTTTCCAGCGCGGGGCGCCAGGTGCCCACGCGCGCCGCGAGTTCGTGCGTGAAGTCGATCAGGTAGCGGGTCTTGGCGGTGGTCCAGCGCGCCATGAGCGCGGGGTCGGCGCGCAGCGCGGCCACGTCGGCCGGCAGGCCCCAGCGGCGGTAGGTGTCGAGCGCGGCGGGGCTCGCGTCCTCGTCGTCCGAGAGCATGGCGTCGTCGTGGAACAGCAGGCCTTCGAAGAAGGTGTGGCGGCCCAGGTCTTCGTACAGGTCGCCGACCAGCGTGCGCACGGCCGGGTCGAAGGGCGAGAGCCGGTGGTAGCGGTCGGCCGGCGCGTCGCCCTTGAGCGTGCGCACCGTGTGCGTGGCCAGCGGGTTCGACGCCGGCAGCCGGTAGGCGGTGACGGGCATCCAGGCGTAGACCTTCACGCCGGTGCGGCTGCGCAGTTGCCAGGCGGCGCGGGCGAACAGGTCGGCGCGCATCGGCAGGTGGCGGTTGGGAAAGTACAGCGCATCGGCCACGCCGTCGCCGTCGGGGTCGGCATAGGCCTGCAGGAACACCGAGCGCGGGCGCACGGCGGCCACGCGCTCGATCAGCGCCGAGAGGTTGCGCTCCTGCTGGGCCGGGTCGGCGTCGTACACGTAGTCCAGGTCGACGTGCATCACGCGGTTGATCGGGCGCACCTCGCCGCCCACGGGGCTGCGCAGCATCTGCACGTAGTCGGGCGCCTCGTTGTCGTAGGCGGCCAGCGCGCGGCGGATGCGGCTGAGCGGAATCTCCTTCGTGTTCGCGCCGTCGTCGAGCGTGAAGGTGATCGGCATGCCCACGCGCGCCGAGGCTTCCAGCGCGGGCGTGTTGTAGGCGCCGTAGGGCCACACGGTGGCGCGCACCTTGGCGCCGGTGCGCTTTTCGATCAGCTCGCGGCTGCGGCGCAGGTCGGTCTCGATGCGGCGCAGGTAGGCGGCGTCGTCTTCGTAGCGGCCGGTGGCCGGGTCGTAGCGGTGCGTGGCCGCGGCGGGCAGCATGTTGCCCTGCGGGTTGGCCTGGATCCCGGTATGCATCGCGTCGGTGTGGCTCGCGAACTCGACCAGCGGCGAGCGCGCCATCTCGGCGGCCTCGCGCCACAGCAGGAAGTTCTCGCGCGGCGCGGGCTTGTCGCCCCAGTGCACGGGCTGGCCTTCGGGCACCTCGAGCCAGCTCGTCACGAGCGCGAACAGCGCGGGGTAGTTGAACCGCTGCAGCAGCGGGAACACGTGCGTGTAGGCGCTGCGGTAGCCGTCGTCGAAGGTCAGCAGCACGGGCTGCGAGGGCAGCGGCTTGCCGCCTTTGCGCGCATCGATGATCTGCTGCAGGCTGACCGGGTGGTAGCCGCTGTGGCGCAGCCAGGCGAACACTTCGGCGAGGGTGCGCTCGTCGATGGCGGTTTCGTCGGGCGAGGTCTCGAAGCTGGCGCGCACGTTGGGACGCACGTCGTGGAACGAGATCACGCGGAAGTCGACGCCGTTGTCGGGGTCGGCGGGCAGCACCGGCGCCGCCAGTGCGGGCAACGACGCCGCCAGCAGCAGCCCGAGCAGGGCCGCGCGCAGCCGGAGGAAGAAGGTGGGGGCTTGCATCACGGACATCACTGCAGGGGCATCGAAAGGTTCAGGAACACGCCGCGCTGTTTCTCGCGCACGCCGTCGTAGGGGTGGCTGCCGAAGGTCAGTCCGTAGCGCAGCGTGAGCTTCTGGCCCAGGGCCCAGCGGTGCTCGTAGCGCACGTTCCACAGCGGGCCGCTGCCGAAGCCGGCCTGCTGGTAGCTGCCACCGCCGAGTTCCAGCACCTGGAAGAACTGGCGGTCGTCACTTTTCCAGGTGAGCCACTGGCCGCGCACCGACAGCTGCGCGCTGGCGTCGCGCGAGGGGCTGAAGTAGCGCACGTCCTGCAGGCGGCTGCGGCTGGCATCGACGCCCAGCTGCGTCTCGATCTGGAAGCGCGGCGTGCTGACCCAGCGCTCGCGCCAACCGAAGTCGAGGCCGTCGCGCAGGTTGCCGTCGCTGAAGTCGAGCCGGCGCCATTGCAGGTCGAAGCGGCGCGACTCGTTGACGACGTAGGCCGCGCTGGCACCGAACTCGCGCGCGCCGATGGCCTGCGCGCCGAAGGGCACGGCGCGCGCCTTCCAGGGCAGCTCCTTGCTGTCGCCGTCGTAGGTGGCCGACAGGCGCCAGGCATCGCTGGCGCGGTAGTCGACGCGGCCGGCCATGCTGTTGCGGTAGCGCCCGCTGTTCGCATGCTGCAGCACGCCTTCGGCCAGCCAGCGGCCTTGTTGCCAGCTCGCGCCGAGGCCGCCGCGCGCCCACTGGGCCGTGCCTTCGGAGGTGTAGCCGCGGCCCAGCGTCTGCGCGTAGAACACGCGCCACGCGTCGCCGATGAGGCCGGAGCTGAGCCGGCTGTCGACGCGCCATTCGCGGCTGGCCAGCGTGCCGCCGCCGCGCGAACCTTCGGCGTCGATCTCGAGCTGCGGGCCGACCAGCGAGCGGCGCTTGCGCGCCATCTCGCGCACTTCGGCGGCGTCGGGCGCATCGGCCTCGAGTGCTTCGGCGCGCAGCCGCGCGGCGCGAAATTCGTCGGCGTCGAGCAGCGCCTCGACATGGCCGGTGCGCACGCTCAGGTCGTCGGGGTGGTCGGCGCTCAGCGCCTCGAAGCGCGCCACGGCCGCCTCGGGATGCTCGCGCAGCCGCTCGGTGAGCGCGGCACCGTAGGCGTAGCCCGCATTGAGCGGGGCTTCCTGCGTGAGCGTGTTGAAGCGCGGCTGCGCGATCTTCGGGCGGTCGCCGTAGAGCTGCAGCAATGCGCCCAGGCCGCTCACTTCGGAGAACTGGTCGTTGGGGCGGCCGGCTTCCGGCGCGAGCCGCATCAGCACGGGCGTGGCGCTTTCGATGCGCTGGAGCAGCGCTTCGGCCTCGTCGAAGCGGCCGGTGTCGAGGTAGGCGTAGACCAGGCTGAAATGCAGGGGGTCGGGCATCGGCAGGTCGACGACCGCTTTCTCGAGCAGCGGCACGGCATCGGCCGAGCGGCGCTCCTGCGCCAGCGCGCGGGCGGCGGTGCCCAGCGCGTAGGGCGGCAGCGCGGTGCCGTCGGCGCGCAGGCTGTCGTACAGCGCGATGGTGTCGGCGGGACGCCCGCGCTCCAGCAGCGCCGCCATGCGGTCGGACTGCAGTCGCATGCGCAGCGTGCGCCAGGTGTCGGCGTCCGGCGGGGCGGCCTGCGCGAGCGCGGCGTCGACGCGGGCCAGCGCGGCGCTCTGGGCGGCCAGCACCTTGTCGAGGTCGGTGACGCGCGCCGCGCCCAGGCGCTGGTCGCGCGCCTTCACGGCCCAGCGCAGTTGCTGCGCCAGCGCCTGCTGTTCGAGCAGTGCGAGCGTCAGCGGCGCGAGGCTGCCGGGCTGCTTGCGTTCGGCCGCCTGCGCGTCCTCGAACGCGGCCGTGGCGCCGCCGTACTCGGCCAGCAGGAAGTCGGCGTCGCGCTGTGCATCGCGGCGCTGGGGCTGCAGTGCGGTGATCTCGCCGTAAGCCGTGAGCGCTTGGAACGGCTGGCCCTGGGCACGCGCCAGCGCGGCGCGCAGATCGAGCAGCGCGACGCGGTCGGCGACCTCGGTGGGCGCGGGCTGTGCGAGTGCGCGGTAGAGGGTTTGCGCGCCCGCCGTGTCGCCGCTGGCCAGCCGCCAGAAGGCTTCATGGATGCGCGGTTCGCGGGCCGCCGGCTGGCGCGCGCGCCAGACCTTGACGGTGTCGCCTTGCAGCGCGATGTCGCCCGTGCGTCGCGCAGCGCCGGCCAGCGGGCCGAGCGCGTAATCGCCCAGCGCGTCCGGCGGCACCTGGCGGCCCACGGCCACCGCGTCGGCGAACTGGCCGTCGGCCACCGCGATCGCGATGGCGTCGGACGCCACGCGCCGGCGCTGGTCGTCGGCCAGGGGCGCCGCCAGCCATTGGCGCAGCTGCTGCAGGGCTTGGGCCGGCGTGATGCGACCGGCACGGCGCGCGACGATGAGGGCGTCGTGCTGCGAGGCGTCATACGCCAGCGCGCTGCCCAGGGGGGCGGCCGGCGAGGGCGCGACAGTGGAATCCGCGTACGCGGTGCTGCTTCCGAAGACCAGCACGCACACGATCGGCGGCAAACCCCGCACGGCTCGTGCGAGATGGTGAGGCAATGCCTTGAAGGGCGCGACTTTGCGCCCGGCAACGACGGTGCCTCCATTTTTTTGTGGATGGATGGACACGCTACTCCCTTTTGCGTGAACTCTCCTGGGCCGTGACAAGCCGTGGCGGAAAGTTCGTGAAAAGGGACTCTAGGCCAATTTGTAAACAATAGGACCGAACATCGGGAAAGATGAGAACTAATCGTGAACAGATTCGCGATCAATTCATCCGATGTTGGCAAGTTGTATGCAAGTGTTGCCCATGCGTCGCCCATGGCCCCGTCCTAAGATCGCGGCATGAACGCACTTCCGGTCTCTTCGCCCCGTTGGCCCCGTTTCTGGTCCCAGTTGACGACGCGCGACTTTGCCGCGCTCGACGCGGCGACCACGGTGGCGGTGCTGCCGCTGGGCGCGACCGAGCAGCACGGCCCGCACCTGCCGCTGGGCGTGGACACCGTGCTGGCCGACGGCATCGTGGCCGCCGCGCTGCCGCTGCTGCCGCCGGAACTGCCGGCGCTGTTCCTGCCGACCCAGCAGATCGGCCTGAGCCCCGAGCACGCGCGCTTCGCGGGCACGCTCACCTTCTCGGCCGAGACGCTGATCCGCATGTGGAACGAGATCGGCGCGGGCGTGGCGCGCGCCGGCGTGAAGAAGCTGGTGCTGTTCAACGCCCACGGCGGCCATGTGGGCGCGATGGACATCGTGGCGCGCGAGCTGCGTGCCGCGCACGGCCTGATCGTCTACAGCGTGAGCTGGTTCAACCTGCCGCTGGGCGATGCGAACGCGCAGTTCAGCGCCCGGGAGCACCGCTTCGGCGTGCATGCGGGCGAGATCGAGACCTCGATGATGCTGGCGCTGACGCCCGCACTGGTGCGCATGGGCGAGGCGAAGGATTTCAGTTCCACCTCGGAGCAGCGCGCGGCCGACTGCGCGATCCTCGGCAACGGCAAGAGCGCCAAGCTCGGCTGGGCCATGGAGGACTACAACGCGCAGGGGGCGGCGGGCAATGCCGCAGCGGCCACGGCAGCGAAGGGTCAGGCGGTGATCGATGCGGCCGCGCAGCAGTTGGCGCTGCTGCTGGCCGAGGTGTCCCAGCTGCCGCTGAGCATGGCGAACACAGGGCCGCTGCCATAAGGGCGTAGTTCAGGGCGACGCTCCCGCCGACGCGGTACCTTGCTCCGCGAATGTCCCCCGGGGCTTCGCCCCTCCTCCTTGATT